>CAWGKS010000001.1:0-19536 GCA_963823235.1 uncultured Gammaproteobacteria bacterium
GCCACGTATTGCAAAGCGAACAGCAGGCGCGCTCTGCCGGGGTCGCGATCAAGACCGGTGTCTTTCCCTTTGCCGCCAGTGGCCGGGCGCGCGCCATGGAAGCTTCCGCCGGCTTCGTAAAAATTGTCGCCGCGCAGGCCACCGATGAGATACTTGGCGTGCACATCATCGGGCCGATGGCAGGCGAATTGATTGCCGAAGCGGTGCTGGCGATGGAGTTTCGTGGCAGCGCTGAAGACCTGCAACGCACTATCCACGCGCATCCGACGCTCTCGGAAGCGCTGCATGAGGCGGCGCTGGCCGCTGACAAGCGGGCGATCGACAATATCAATCGTTGAACCAGCAGGAGCAGGCGCATGAGCAGTCACGATAAGTCACGGCGCGAATTTGTCGGCTGGTCTGCGGCCGCCGGGCTCGTGGCCGCCACCCGATCGGGTGCCGCCGCACCGCTGGCAGTGATGGAACAGGAAGTCGCGATCAAGACTGCCGATGGCAGTTGCGATGCGGTGCTACTACCATCCCGGGCAAGGTGTCCATGCCGGGGTACTGATCTGGACCGACATCTTCGGCCTGCGCCCGGCGTTTCGTGAGTTCGGCAAGCGCCTGGCGGCAGCGGGTTACTCGGTGCTGGTGCCCAATCCCTTTTACCGCACGGCGAAGGCGCCGGTCTTTGCTGATATCTCCTCGTTCAATTTCCAGAATGAGGCGGATCGCGCGAAACTGCCGCCGCTGGTTGGGCCGCTCAACGCCGCAGGCGCGGTGGAGAGCGATGCCCAGGCCTACATCGCCTTCCTCGATGCGCAGCGACAGGTGAGCAAATCCAGGAAGATCGGCACCCAGGGCTATTGCATGGGCGGGCCGCTGGTGATGCGAACTGCGGCGGCCAACCCGGAGCGCGTGGGCGCTGGCGCCTCGTTCCACGGCGGCGGCCTGGTAACCGACAAGCCGGACAGTCCGCATCTGCTGATCCCGAAGTTCAAGGCACAGCATGTATTTTGCGATCGCCGCGAACGACGATGCACGCCAGCCTGAAGCCAAGGATACCCTGCGCACGGCCTGCGCCGCCGCGCAGGTGGTCGCGGAAATCGAAGTCTACGCAGGGGCACAGCATGGCTGGTGCGTGCCGGACATGCCGGCGCAGAACGGCACCGCGATCTACAACAAGCCCGACGCCGAGCGCGCCTGGGGCAAATTGCTGGAGCTCTACCGGGTGGCACTCGCCTAGCTGCGACGTTCCGCCTTAAGTACGTTGGCCACGGCGCGCAGCCGTTTGAGCACCAGTCGCAGCTGGGCAAGGTCACGCACCGCCGTGCGCATCTCGATCGTGGCAATGCGATCGGCGGATCAGTGTTGGAAGCAACGCCGGCAATGCTCAGGCGTTCGAGGGCCATTACATCCGAGACGTCGCGCAATAGTCCGCGCCGATCGAAGGCCTCGACGCGTATGGTAATGGGCATCAGCTGCTCATCGCCGCTGTTCCAGTCCACTTTCAGTACCCGCTCGGGTTTGAGCGCACGCATGCGCGCCAGGCCGCGACACTGGGCAGCATGAATGGTCACACCACGACCGAGCGTAAGGTACCCGGCGATCGCTTCTGGCGGCACTGGCGCGCAGCAGCGCGCCATGGTCGTGGGCAGATCGCCGACGCCTTCAATCTCAATGGCCGAGCGCGAACGCGGCGCAGCGCGGACCGGGCGCGCGGCACGCGTGGCCGGTGCGGCGCGCAGCCGGCGCAATGGCTGCGGGCGCTGCGGCCAGGCGCGTGTCGTCGGCCCGCTTTGCTGCCGTGAGCGCATCCTGCTGGTGAAACCAGGCGCGTACTTTGGCGCGGCTGCGACTGGAGGCCAGAAATGCTCCATCGGCGGCCAGCCAGTCGCGGCTTGGGCCACCCTTGCGGCCGTCAATGATCTCGACCAGTGCGCCGTTGCTCAGCGGCTGGGTCAGCGGCGCGATGCGTCCGTCGACTTTCGCGCCGCGGCAGCCGTGGCCAAGCTCGGTGTGCAGATGATAGGCAAAATCGAGTGGCGTGGCGCCGCGTGGCAGGTCGACGATTTCGCCACGCGGCGTCAGCGCGTAGATGCGATCGCTGAACAGATTGGCGCGCACTGAATCGATGAGATCGCCTGCTGCGCCCGTGCTGGCGGTGGGCTCAAGCACGCGACGCGCCCACTCGATCTTGCGCTCATAGCTGGCATCGCGTCCGCCGCCTTCCTTGTAGCGCCAGTGTGCGGCGACACCCAGCTCGGCGTACTGGTGCATTTCCACGGTGCGGATCTGGATTTCCAGCGACTTGCCCTGCGGGCCAAGCACGGCGGTGTGCAGCGAGCGGTAGCTGTTCTCCTTGGGTGTGGCGATGTAGTCATTGAATTCGCCGGGCAGCATGCGCCACAGGCTGTGCACCAGGCCAAGCGCCGCGTAACACTCGCCGACACTGGCCACCACAATGCGCACCGCGCGCACATCGTAGAGCTCATCGAAGCCCAGATGCTTGACCTGCATCTTGCGCCAGATGCTGAAGATGTGCTTCGGGCGACCATGCACCTGCGCGCTGACACCGGCGCGCGCCAGTTCCGCCGTCAGCTGCTCGCACACCTGCTCGATATAGCGCTCGCGATCGACGCGCCGTTCGGCAAGGCTGCTGGCAACATGATGGTAGTTGTCAGGTTCGAGCTGGCGAAAGGCCAGGTCCTCCAACTCCCACTTCAGGCTGCGCAGCCCCAGTCGGTTGGCAAGCGGCGCATAGATTTCCCTGGTTTCGAGCGCCAGGCGTTGACGCTCCACTTCGGCAGCGCGCGCGCCTGGCGCAGGCGCAGCAGCACCAGGGCCAGTCGCGCCACGATCAGGCGCGGATCAGCGGCAACCGCCAGCAGCATCTTGCGCAGCGCTTCAGCCTGGGGTGCGGTCAGACCGCGGCTCGCATTCCAGCCGGGTGGCAAGCCAATCTCGCCGAGGCGTTCCAGCTGACTGGCGAGGCGCACCACGTTTGCGCCAAAGCGCGCCGTGGCTGCTTCGGCATTCAGACTCAGGCCCGAAGTGCGCGCCCTGGCGAGCCACGCAGCGACGGCAATATCCGGGTCTTCGGCGATCTGTCCGACGAGTTGCGCTAGTTGTGCACCTTCGTCCGAGGGCGTCGTCGGCCACGCCAGCGCTGCAAAATGGGCGTGCGCGCCCGCCAGCGCGGCGTTGAGCACAGCCGCCTGCGGGGCGTGTTCCGTGCCGGCATTTTTAGGGGTGGTTTCCACGGGGCATGGTGCGGATTGGCTGTGTAGGGGCGGGCGCTTCCGGCTATCATTCTGGTAATGAAGGCATACGGCAAGTCGTAGCATGAGGCGTGCTGCAAGCGGCTCCTGGCGCAGGTTCCGGCCAGCGACTGCGGCGGCGGCGTGCGTGGTGCTGGCGCCGGAGTGCCGCATACTGGGGCTCGATCCGGGCTCGCTGCGTACCGGTTTTGGCCTGATCGACTGCAGTGCGGGTGGCGAGCGTCATGTGGCGAGCGGCTGCATCGCGGTGGGTGGCGCCGATCTGATGGTGCGCCTGCGGCGCATTTTCGAGGCGGTGGCCGCACTGGTCGCCGAACATCGTCCCGACGAAATTGCCGTCGAACGGGTCTTCGTGCATCGCAATCCCGACAGCGCCCTGAAGCTGGGCCAGGCGCGTGGCGCGGCATTGTGTGCCGCGCTCGCTCATGGCGCTGCGGCTCATGAGTATGCGCCGCGTGCGATCAAGCTCGCGGTCAGCGGCTACGGCGCCGCCGAGAAAGGCCAGGTGGCGCAGATGGTGTGTGTACTGCTGCAGCTGGCCACGCAACCCGGGGCTGATGCGGCCGATGCGCTGGCCGTAGCGCTGTGTCATGCGCAGACCCGCCGCCTGGCTTCAATCATCGCTGCGCCTGCGCTCGCCGGGCGAGCGGCCACGCGCAGTGCAGTGCGCGGCGGTGCCCGGCCATGATTGGCTCGCTCGCCGGCGTGATCGCCGCCCGCTCGCCGCCCTCGCTGCTGCTGGAGGTGGCGGGCGTCGGTTACGAGCTGGAAGCACCGATGTCCACTTTTTACACGCTGCCAGCCGTCGGCCAGAGCACGCGCCTGCTGGTTCACATGGTGGTGCGCGAAGATGCGCAGTTGCTCTATGGCTTTGGGAGCAGCGCCGAGCGCAGCCTGTTCCGCAATCTGCTCAAAGTGTCCGGCGTCGGGCCGCGGATCGCGCTGGCGATACTCTCGGGCGTGACCGTGGAGGCCTTTGCGATGTGCGTACACGCGCAGGACGCGGCCGCGCTGACGCGCATTCCGGGTGTCGGCCGCAAGATCGCCGAGCGCCTGATCATCGAGATGCGCGATCGACTGGTGGCGAGTGCCGACGCGGCGGCAGGTATGACGCAGGCAATGGCCCCGGCTGGCGCTGAGGCCGAAGCCTACAGCGCACTGGTGGCGCTGGGTTATCGGCCTGCAGAGGCCGTGCGTCTGCTCAAGAGTGCTGGCGCTGGCGGTAGCACCGAAGAACTGATTCGCCGCGCCCTGCAGAGTGCGGCGCGTGAGTGAGTCGATGAGCGAAGAGCGCGTGCTCGATCCTGCCAATCGCAGCGAGGACGATCAGGTGGATCGCGCGATTCGACCCAAGGCGCTGCGCGACTACGTCGGCCAGGAGCAGGTCAAGAGCCAGATCTCCATATTCATTGAAGCGGCGCGCCAGCGTGGCGAAGCACTCGATCACACGCTGATATTCGGGCCACCGGGCCTGGGCAAGACCACGCTGGCGGTCATATATTGCCGCCGAGCTGGGCGTCAACCTGCGCCAGACCTCGGGTCCGGTCATTGAGCGGCCGGGCGACCTGGCCGCGATTCTCACCAATCTGCAGCCACGCGATGTGCTGTTCGTCGACGAGATACATCGGCTCAGTCCGGTGGTCGAAGAAGTGCTGTATCCGGCGATGGAAGATTATCAACTCGACATCATGATCGGCGAGGGTCCGGCGGCGCGCTCGATCAAGCTCAACATTCCGCCTTTCACGCTGGTGGGCGCCACCACGCGCGCCGGGCTGCTGACTTCGCCGCTGCGCGATCGCTTCGGCATCGTGCAGCGTCTCGAGTTCTACAGCGTGCCCGAGCTCGAACGCATTGTGCAGCGCTCGGCCGGCATACTGCAGGTGCCGATTGTCCAGACCGGCGCAGCCCGCATCGCGCAACGCTCGCGTGGCACGCCGCGCATCGCCAATCGCCTGCTGCGCCGGGTGCGCGATTTCGCCCAGGTGCGCGGCAACGGCACGGTCGATGAGGCGACCGCTGCCGCGGCGCTCGATCTGCTGGAGGTCGATCCGCTGGGATTCGACGCCCTCGATCGCAAGCTGCTGCTCACCATCATGGAAAAATTCGACGGCGGGCCGGTAGGCATTGAGAGCCTGGCGGCAGCGATCGGTGAGGAGCGCGGCACGCTCGAAGACGTGATCGAGCCCTATCTGATACAGCAGGGTTTTCTGGCGCGCACCGCCCGTGGCCGCATTGCGACCCGTAGCGCCTGGCAGCATTTTGGCCTGAAAATGCCGGAACGTGCGGCCGCCAACCTGCCGTTGTTCGGAGAGGGGGCGTGAGTGTCTACATGTGGCCGACACGCGTCTATTGGGAAGATACCGACGCTGGCGGCGTGGTTTACTACGCCAATTACCTGCGCTTTCTCGAGCGGGCGCGCACCGAATGGCTGCGCGCGCATGGCTTTGCGCAGAGCGCACTGGCACTCGACCCGGGCGTGCTGTTCACGGTGATCGAGGTGAATATCAAATATCTCAAGCCTGCGCGCCTCGATGATCTGTTGTTCATCAGCTGCGCAGTGGCGCCCAAAGGAGCGGCCAGCATGTCTTTCACGCAGCGCATTCACCGCGGCGCCGAAAACGGTGAGCTGTTGGCACAGGCACAGGTGCGTGCGGCCTGCGTGAGCGCGACCACATTCAGGGCCTGCCGCCTGCCGCCCGCCATCCTCAGGGAAATCAGCTGATGCACGGTGATCTGTCCATCCTGCGTCTTATCGTACAGGCCAGTCCGGTGGTGCAGCTGGTCATGGCGCTGCTGCTCGCGGCCTCGCTGATGTCCTGGTCCATTATTTTTCGCAAACGCATGATGGTGCGCCGTGCCCGCAGCGATGCCGATCGCTTCGAGAACAGTTTCTGGTCGGGTGGCGATCTGTCTACGCTGTATCGATCCATTGAATCGCGCGGTGGCGCCACCGGCATGGAAAGCATCTTTGAATTTGGCTTCCGCGAGTTTGCGCGCATGCGCCAGCAGGGCGGACTCGCGGACGATCTGCTGCTGGAAGGGTCACGGCGCGCCATGCGGGTCGCGCAGCTCAAGGAAATCGAACGCCTCGAGCACAATCTGGCGACCCTGGCGACGGTCGGATCGACCAGTCCCTATGTGGGCCTGTTCGGTACGGTCTGGGGCATCATGAGCGCCTTCACCTCGCTCAGCAACGTCCAGCAGGCCACGCTGGCTTCGGTGGCGCCGGGCATCGCCGAGGCCCTGGTGGCCACGGCTTTCGGGCTGTTTGCGGCCATTCCGGCGGTGATCGCCTACAACCGTTACGCCGACCAGGTCAGTCGCCTGGAGCTGCGCTACGACGCCTTCATGGAAGAGTTCTCGACCATCCTGCAGCGCCATGCCGCGCGCGGTGCGGGTAGCCAGGCCGCTTCGTGATGGCGGCTCCAGGGCGCAACCGGCGCCGACTCATGGGCGAGATCAACGTCGTGCCCTATATCGACGTCATGCTGGTGCTGCTGATCATTTTCATGATTACGGCACCTTTGCTTACCCAGGGCATCAAGGTCGATCTGCCCAAGGCTGGTGCGGAACCGATTGACGCGCGGGCGGTCAACAACATCGAGCCTTTGGTGTTGTCGGTCGATGCGCGCGGACGCTTCTATCTGAATCTGGGCGCGAGCCCGCAGCAGGCCATTGATGACGCGACGGCACTGGCACGCGCCACGGCGGCACTGCGCCGGGCGCCGCAGCGCGTGGTGCTGGTCAAGGGTGATCGCGCCGTTGACTACGGACGCATTGTCACGGCGATGGTGATGTTGCAGCAGGCTGGCGCTACCAGGCTTGGTTTCCTGACTGAGCCGCTGGCGCCGCCGACCGCACCGCGGCAGCCATGAGGACGCGCGACCCATGAGGACCTGCGCAGGGTGAGTGAGGCGCGTAGCGATCGTTGGCTGTCGGTGCTGCTATCGATACTGGTGCATGGTGCCATCGTCGGCCTGCTGGGCTTTGGTTGGTGGCATTTTCGCAAGCCGGTGTCAGCGCCCCAGCAGCTGGCCATCGAAGCGACCGTGGTGATGGATACGGCGGCCGCGGTAGCCGTGCCGGCGCCAGCTGAACCGGCGCCCGCTGAGCCGGCGCCAGCGCCCACAGCAGCGCCTGCGCCGGCACCGGAACCGCCACCGGCACCGATACCAGCGCCGCCAAGCGCTGCTGTCGCCGAGCGCGCCGCGGCCGCGGCGGCCGCTGAGGCCAGGCGTCAGGACGACGTGGAGCGCACTCGCGAGCAACGTCGGCGCGAAGCCGAGCAGCAGGAGGCGGCCAGGCGCGCCGCTGAGCGCGCCGCTGAGCGTGCGGCAGCGGAGCAGGCCGCGGTACAGAAGGCGCAAGCTGAGGCTGAAGCCGCCGCAAAGCTCAAGGCGCAGCAGGCTGCAGCAGACAAGGCGCGGCGGGAGGCGGAATTGCGCGTCCAGCTGGCCAGCGAGGAGCGCATCAACGCCGCACGCGGCAGCGCCGAGATGGCCTCCTATCTGGCGCTGATTACCGGGCGGATCAACCGCGCCTGGATCCGCCCCTCCAGTGTGCGCGCGGGGTTAAGCTGTGTACTACACGTGACCCAGGTGCCGGGCGGTGAGGTGACAGGTGTGCAGATCGTCAGCTGCAATGGCGATCAGGCGGCACGCGAGTCGATCGAAGCGGCAGTCTACCGGGCCTCGCCGCTCCCTACGCCCTCGAATCCGGACCTGTTTGATCGTAGTCTGACTATCAGGTTTCATCCCGATGAGTGAGTACATGATGAAATATATCCTGCTGTTGATAGCTTTTGCGCTGGCGCCCATGGCGCGCGCCGAGCTGCAGATCGACATTACCCAGGGTGTGACCGATCCCATCGCGGTGGCGATCGTGCCGTTCGGCAGCACCTTGCCGGCCAGCGGCGGCGTTGATCTGGCGGCGGTGGTACAGCACGACCTTGACGGCAGTGGGCGCTTCAAATCGATGAGCCGTGCTGCCATGAGCTCACAGCCGCAGCACGCCGTCGATGTCGTTGCCGCCGACTGGCACGCGGCCGGCAATGACTACGTGCTGGTGGGCCGTGTCACAGGCGCCGGCGCAGCGGGCGCTGCGCCGTTGACCGTGGCCTGCGAGCTGCTCAACGTGCTCACCGGCCAGGTGCTTGGTGCCACGCACTTCAATGCCACGCCGGCCACGCTGCACCAGGTCGCCCATCAGGTCAGTGACTTCGTGTTTGAGAAGATCGTCGGCGCGCGTGGCGCCTTCGCTACGCGCATTGCCTACGTGGTGGTCAACGGCGCGCCACCCACGCAGCACTACCAGCTGTTCGTCGCCGATGCCGATGGCGAAAACGCGCAGGTGGTGCTCGATTCCAGCCAGCCGATCATGTCACCGGCCTGGTCGGCGGATGGCCAGTGGCTGGCCTACGTATCCTTCGAGGATCGCCTCGCCGCCATCTACGTGCAGCAGCTGCGCAGCAGCCAGCGCCAGCGCGTTTCGGCACGTGCCGGCGTGAACGGTGCGCCGGCCTGGTCACCCGATGGCAAGCGCCTGGCGCTCACGCTCTCGGGCTCAGCCGGCAACCTCGATATCTACGTGCTTGAACTGGCGACGCAATCGCTGGTACGCATCACTGACGACCCGGCCATTGATACCGAACCGGCCTGGAGTGTCGACGGGAACGACCTGTATTTCACCTCGGATCGCTCCGGTGGCCCGCAGATCTATCGCACTGACGTAGCGGCGCACCGAAGGGTCCAACGCATTACCTTCGGTTCTTCATATAATGCCCGTGCACGGCCGGCGCCCGACGGGCGCTCGCTGGCCTTTGTCACCCGTGAGGGCAGCGACTATCGAATCGCCGTGCAGGATCTGGCCAGTGGCTCGGTGCGCGTGCTGACGCGTGGTGCGCTGGACGAATCGCCGGCCTTTGCGCCCAACGGCCTGACTTTGATCTACGCCGGGCGGCAGGGCGGCAAGCGGGCACTGGCGACAGTGGCAATTGATGGCCAGGTTTCGCAGCGCTTGAAGGCGGAACAGGGTGATGTGCGCGAACCGGTCTGGGGACCATTCCCCCGCAGCTGAAATTCAGGAGTATTGAACCATGAGCAGGAATCTACCGATGAAACTGACTATCGCGATCAGCGGGCTGGCAGCACTGCTGGCCTTGAGCGGCTGCCTGCACAAGAACACTGTGAAAGCGCCGGCCGGCGAGGCGGGCGCCGCGGTGCCGGGCAACGCTGCCGGCGGCCAGACTGGCGCCGGCGCGAACGGCGATGCCAGCGCCAACGGTGCCGCCGCAACCGGCGGCACAGCCGGCGGCGGAGTCGCGGGCGCCTCGGCCCCATCCGGTGTAGCCCGGCTCGTGTATTTTGATTTCGACAGCAGCGAAATACGCCCCGAGTTCGTCAGCGTCGTCGCGGCCCACGCGAAGGCGCTGAGCGCCAATGCCAGTATCCGCGTGCGTCTTGAGGGCCATAGCGATGAGCGTGGTTCGCCCGAATACAACATTGGACTCGGCGAGCGGCGCGATCAGGCCGTGCGCCGCGCACTGTTGCTGCAGGGTGTGGCCGAGTCGCAATTGACTACGGTCAGCTATGGTGAGGAGCGGCCTGCCGTTACCGGCGAGAGCGAGGATGCCTGGGCCAAGAATCGGCGCGTTGAAATTGTCTACCTGAATTGATGCCATGAACACCAAAGCATTGCTCGCTGCGCCAGGGCTGCTGCTGCTGGTCGCCTGCGCGACCAATCCGGCCGAGGATCCACTGCAGATCAGGCTCAACGACCTCGACACGCGCCTGGGCCGCGTCGAGCGCGTGGTCAGCAATCAGAGCCTGGTCGACATGTCGAGGCGCCTCGATACCCTGGAGGCGCAGCTGCGTGAGCTGCGCGGCAACGGCGAGGTGCTGCTCAACGGCAGCGAGGCGCTGCGCAAGCAGCAGCGCGATCTGTATGCGGATCTCGACAAGCGCATCGGGGCGTTGGAAAGCGGCGTGCAGTCTGCGCCGGGATTGAATGCAGGTACGACGGCCATCGCGGGAGCCGGCGCCGCTGCCGTTGCGGGAGCCGGCTCCACTGCGCCCGTGGACGACCAGACGGTCTATGCGCGTGCCTTCGAACAGCTCAAGGCAGGTGATTATCACGCCGCCATCGAGCAGTTTCAGGGGCTCATGAAGAACTACCCGGAAAGTCAGCTGCTCGACAATGCGCAGTACTGGATCGGTGAGGCCTACTACGTGACGCGCGATTACGATCTGGCAGCAAAGGCTTTTCGCGCCGTGGGTGAGCGCTGGCCCGCTTCCAGAAAGGCGCCTGATGCGCTGCTCAAGCTCGGCTATACGCAGTATCAGCAGAAGCACCTGAAGGACGCACGTGCCACACTCACCGACGTCACGCAGCGCTTTCCTGGCACCGACGCCGCGCGCCTGGCCACTGAACGGCTGCAGAAGATTCCCGAGGGGCATTGAGCGCAGTGCCGCGAGCTGAGGAACGCCTGAAGATCACGGAGATTTTTCACTCGCTGCAGGGTGAGGCGCAATTTGCGGGTATTCCCAGTGTTTTTGTACGACTTACCGGCTGCCCGCTGCGCTGTCATTACTGCGATACCGCGTACGCCTTCCATGGTGGCGAGTGGTGGTTGCTGCCGGCAATACTCGCCCGTGTCGCCGAGTTTGGCACCCATGATGTGTGCGTCACGGGCGGCGAGCCGCTGGCGCAGCGCGCCTGTCCCAGCCTGCTGACGGCACTGTGTGATCAGGGGCATCGTGTTTCGCTCGAGACCAGCGGTGCCATGGCGATCGAGTCGCTCGATGCGCGCGTCATTCGCGTAGTCGACGTCAAGACTCCCGGTTCCGGCGAAGAATCCAGGAATCTTTACGATCAGCTGCTCACTCTCAATTCGCAGGATCAGATAAAGTTCGTCATCACCTCGCGAGCAGATTACGAGTGGAGCCGCCTGAAGCTGCAGGAGCTGAGCTTGAGCAGTCGCTGCGGCGTGCTGTTTTCGCCCAGCCATGGGCAACTGGCGGCACGCGATCTGGCGGAGTGGATACTGGCCGATCGCCTGCCGGTACGCTTTCAGATTCAGCTGCACAAGATACTCTGGGGTGACGAGCGTGGCCGCTGAGCACACGGCCGCTGAGCGCGCAGTGGTATTGCTCTCCGGTGGGCTCGATTCAGCAACGGCACTGGCCTGGGCGGGGGAGCGCGGCTACCAGTGCTTTGCGCTCTCGGTCGCCTATGGCCAGCGACATCACGCCGAGCTCGCCGCCGCTGCGCGTGTTGCCCGGGCACTGGGTGCGCACCAGCACCGGGTCATGCATGTTGACCTGGGCACGCTGGGTGGTTCGGCGCTGACTGACCCAGGCCTGGCCATTCCCGAACGGGCCCCGTCTGAAGCGGCGGGCACGGGCATTCCCATCACCTATGTTCCAGCGCGCAACACCATTCTGCTGTCGCTGGCCCTGGCCTGGGCAGAGGTGGTCGAGGCCGGAACGATCGTGATCGGCGTCAACGCCGTCGACTATTCGGGTTATCCCGACTGCCGGCCGGAGTTCATCGCTGCGTTCACGCAATTGGCGCAGCTCGCCACCAAAGCCGGTGTTGAAGGGCGCACGCTGAGCGTGCAGGTGCCGCTACTGCGCATGAGTAAGGCGCAGATCGTTCGCGAGGGCATGCGCCTGGGTGTTAACTACGCGCTAACCGTGTCCTGCTACCAGGCGGACGAGCAGGGCCGGGCCTGCGGGCGCTGCGATTCCTGCCGCCTGCGCCGCGCAGGCTTCGAGGCCGCTGGCGTGCCCGATCCAACGCGCTACGCCTGACCCCGCAGTTCCGGTATCATGCCGGCCCTTCCGCAAGGCACCCGGGTCGGTAGCTCAGTCGGTAGAGCAGCGCCCTTTTAAGGCGTTGGTCGTGGGTTCGAGCCCCACCCGACCCACCATCAGCCGCTTCCAGCCGCGCCGAGCGAGCGGCGTTTCCTGCCGCAGAAACGGTGATCCCGATTAGGCGACCTGTGGAGTGAACTTCAGGCCAAGTGCCTTTAGTACCTTGAGCACCGTGCCGAGGCTCGGATTTCCGTCTTTTGACAGCGCCTTATATAAGCCCTCGCGAGTTAGCCCCGTCTCCTTCGCAAGTTGCGCCATGCCGCGGGAGCGCGCGATGTCGCCCAGGGCGGCGACAACCAGTGCAGGGTCGTCGGGCGCTTCGTCAAGACAGGCTTGCAGATACGCCGCCATGTCGTCGTCGGACCTAAGATAGTCGGCAACATCCCACCGGGAAAAGTGTTCTTTCTTTCGTCGCTTGGTAGCCATAAATCACCTCTTCCAAACCTTTGCAATCTCGATCGCGCGCCTGATGTCCGCATCCTGAGTTCGCTTGTCGCCCCCGCAGAGCAGTACGGCAATCAGTGCGCCGCGTTGTATGTAATAAACGCGATACCCCGAGCCGTAGTCGATACGCAACTCGCTCACACCGGAGCCAACCGGTTTGGCGTCGCCGGGATTACCAAGTGACAGGCGGCGAATGCGTGCGTTGATGCGGGCCCGTGCCTGCCGATCGCGCAGACTCTCAAACCATGCCTCGAACGTGGCAGACTTAAGCACTTCGGGCACGGCGAAACTGTAGACTAAAGTTTACATAGTGTCAATTATAGTTAACAGGCGTGCGTGCCGTTGTTGTAGCGCTCGTTCTGGTCATTGTCTGAACTTCCTGAGCGATGAGGCTGAGGTTGGCATTACCATAATCCCAATAACTGTTCGCGCTGGTTCATTGGAGCTGATTGCCGGCGCGTGACGCACTAGCTTCGCGCGCAGGCCGTCAGCCCAAGTCGCTGGCGAAGCTCTGCCGGGGTCAACACGCCCACGTTCATGCCGCGCAGTATCTCGACGGCCCTGCCCACTAGCGCCGTAGGGAATAGTCATGCAGATGCGTGCGTTGAGGGCATTGAGTCGTCCGTCCAGACTGCCAACGTAGATGTTGCCGCCCCATGCGGCTGCGCCGTCCACCAGCAGGCCTCGCCTCGTTGTAACCTCGTCCGTAGGTCAGCCAGTCCCGTGGCTGCAGATCGACTGGCCGAATCCGCTCCGCGGTCACCGGCATGTAGCGCGCATCCGCAGCCTGCAAGGAAACGCAGAGTGCCATTAGCAGTGTCGTGGCTGCCGCATAGCCGCCGTAGCTCCACTTAACAAGTGACAAAGGATAGCCCGGCCAATGTCGCATGGCGATTTGCCGGTCACGTGTTCTACTCCTGATGGTTGGCATGTAGACTGCGGAACCAGAGTGGATTGCTGCTGCGGATTTATATTGATGCCTGAAGGTAAGCCGGACGAAACGCGGCAGTGCCCAGCATGGCGACGGCCTGAAAATCATCGAAACGGTGCTAGGCAGGGGCGAGATCCCCATCATTGGCCTTTACCTGTATACCGCCGTCGCCAAGATGCTCGATGGTGTTCGCCGCAGTCCTCGATTTCGCAAGATCAGCCCGCACCTGATCGGCACTCCCGCAATACTTCTTGTCCGGCCCCGCATCAGCCAGTCCGAACTGGCGCGATACCTCGGCTGCCCACGAGCCACGGCGGGCAAGCAAGTGATGGCGTGTATTCGCCACGGTTGGGTGCTGCGCAAGCGCGCGCCCGACGACGGCCGTGCATACGTGCTTGAAGTGACATCGAAAGCCCAGCGCATGCTCGAGGAAGTGGCCGGGATCGTGGCCGAGCATGAGCAGGCGGCGTTTCCCGGCTTCAGCAGGAGCGACCGGCTGGTGCTTCGCTCCCTGTTGCTTCGCTTCATTGTCGAATAGCTCTCGCCTTGCAGGCCGCCGACGGTGTCGGTGCCATCCCACCGATTTCTGGTTAACCCCCTCCGCCACCCGGACCGTTTCCGGATATGAGCGAAAATGAGTGGACTTGACTGTTATTGTAAACTGGTTTACAAATGTCGCGAGAGTCTTCGCTTGGTTATACGGCCGTATCGGAGTGGCCGGCGCAAAGACTGTCACCTACGTTACCAAACTGTCAGGGGGACCTAATGAATCGCCAATTCCTGTCGACCAGTGTGGCTGCTGCGCTCGGCATCTTCTCGGCGTCTGCGATGTCTGCCGAGGAGACCAGCAAGGACCTAGCACTCGAAGAAGTGGTTATCACCGGCGTGCTCACGCAGACCAAGCTGGAAGAAGCTCCAATCGCCATTACTGCGATTACCAGCGAGGAGATCCAGAAGCAGGTGCCGATCAGCGCTGCTGACCTTCTTAAGAACGTTCCGGGCGTCTTTGTCAATTCATCGCTCGGCGAGATCCGCAATGTCGTGTTCTCGCGCGGAGTGGCCGCGAACTCGCTGGACGGTGCCGCCGGTTACTACTACGTCTCACTCCAGGAGGACGGTCTACCGGTCACCAACGTGACCTACACCAACTACGGCCCGGACTATTTCTACCGCCCCGATTTGACTCTGGGCCGGCTCGAGGCATTGCGCGGCGGCACCGCCAACCTGACGGGTCCGAATGCGCCGGGCGGCATCTTCAACTATATCAGCCGCTCGGGCCGTACTGACGGTGGCCTTGAAGTCCGCGCCCGTTACGGCATGGAGGGTGATTTCAAGAACCCTTTCTACCGCGCGGACTTCTACAGCGGAGGCGTCATCGGTGGCGGCGGCCTGTCGTATTCGGTGGGCGGCTTCTATCGCGATGCCGTTGGCGCCCGCGACCCCGGCTATCACATGAATAAGGGTGGCCAGCTGAAGGCCAACCTGCAGTATGACTACGATAATGGCTTCGTGAACGTCTACGGCAAATTCCTCGACGACCACAACGGCTGGTTCGAGTTTCTGCCTGCCAAGAACTTCAACGATCCGCAGCTCGCACCGGGTGTCGAATCGACGTGGTCCTTCCTGCCGCCGGCCAACCCGCATACCGGCACACTCGATGGCGGCGTCAGCTCCGAGTCGTGGGACGGCTCGAAGCTTGTCGAGTCGAAGTCCCGTTCGATCGGTGTGCAGTGGAGCCACCACTTTGGCGATGGCTGGTCGCTGAATAACAACGCCAAGGCGATGAGCAACCGCACGGATTGGAATACCGGTGCGGTGATCTTCCCGGTGCAGCTCAATGACCCACTGGTCTACATCCTGGCGGGCGGCCTCAGTGGGCAGCTTTTTGGCTCCATCCCCGCCATGATCGGCGGCACGCCGGCCGTATACACCTTCAAAGACCACCGCACCGGCAACGTGCTCGCCTCCGTCAATGTGACGTTCAACCCGAACGGTCCCGTGCTGCCGTTCGATTACACCGTTACGACCAACAACCTGCCGAACCAGCAGGTGATGGCCAATGGAGTGCTCACGCAGGCCCAGCTGAACCAGCACAACTCGACCGAGGAAGTCATGGACCAGTTCTCGGTCACCGAGCAGCTTGATACCCAGTCGTTCACGCTGGGCGCCTTCTATGCACGTTCCACGGTGGCCGCCCTGGGTGGCGGCACGGGATTCGGCATCTCGCCCATCGAGAACAAGCCGCAGCTGCTGGACATCACGTTGGCGCTTCCGGACGGCACCGTACAGAGTGTGACCAACGGACAGTCGGTAGGCGCGCTGGGCCAGGTGCAGTTCGCCCTGCCGAGCAACGCCGTCCAGACACAGGCGTCCGCATTCTTCGGCCACAACTGGAAGTTCACACCCGACTGGACACTCGACTGGGGTTTCCGGTACGAGAGCATCCAGGTCGGTGGTAACAATGCCAACGGGACCTCGGCTCCTAACCAGCCGCCGGAGGGACCGGATGGAGACCCCAACACCCTTTATGACAACGGTTATCAGCTCCCCGGGCCGATGCTGCACTACTCGAAGAGCCTGAACTTTGGTAACTACACCGCAGCGCTGTCGCGCAAGCTCTCCGAACGGCAGATGACCTACATCCGCTATTCGGATGGCAAGAAGGCTCCTGACATGACCTTCTACCAGGGCCTGAACACGCCCTTCCTTATCGATAATTCGGTCGCGACGCCTCAACATATCCAGCAGCTGGAGCTCGGCTACCGCATTGCCACTGACCGCCTTGCGTTCAGCGCCAGCCCGTTCTACAGCAAACTCTCCGACGTGGGGACCGCCTTCGTCTACCAGGACCCGACGACCGGCGCGTTCTATGCTAAACCGACGTTGTTCAGTGCGACGGAGACGCTGGGCGTCGAGCTCGATGTGACCTACAAGTTCTCGCGCAACTTCGACGTCCAATCAGTGGTGACCGTGCAAAATCCCCAGTCGAAGGACTTCGCGGTCTACTCCAACAGCGACCCGACGGACTTCACTACGGACAAGACACCCGACGGACTGGCCGACAACAACCCGCGCCTGATGGGTAACACGACGTTGAACGTGAATCCCAGCGACCAGTGGTCGGCGTTCCTGACCTGGCAGTACATGGGCTCGCGGGCTGCGAATCGCTGGCGGGCGTTCTACCTCCCGGGCTTCAGCCAGTTCAACCTCGGTGCCGCCTGGCAGCCGAACAAGAACTGGACCGTCAACCTGAACGTCAACAATGTCGTGAACGGCAAGGGAGTCATGAGCTGGGCGCGCGCCGGCTCCTTCCTTGGGGCACTCGATCGGCAGGGCTTCCGGCCCTCGGATATCGCGGCTGACCCGAACCAGACCTTCAGCATAGTGACTATCCAGCCCAGGGCTGGGTACATCACGGTGACCTACAGAGTCGATTGAGCCCGTCTGCGTCGACCATGTTCGTAGCGCGAAGCCAGCGGGGTCAAGGCAATGGCCTTGACCCCGCTTTCGTGTTCGGGGGACAGCAATGAACAGTCGGAATTTCCTCAGGACAGTGGCGGCGACCCTGCTCGGTACTGTGCTTACCGGCCCAGCGTGCCTGCGTGCCGCTGCAGATCCGCTTCTTGCAGGATTCCAGGATCCCCCGAATAGTGCCAGGCCGCGTGTCTGGTGGCACTGGATGAGCGGCAACATCAGCAGGGAAGGCATCCTGGCGGATCTTGAGTGGATGCACCGTACAGGCATCGGCGGCCTCCAGAATTTCGACGCCGACCTGCAGACGCCCAAGGTCGTGGAAAAGCGCCTGGCGTTCATGACACCCGAATGGAAGGATGCATTTCATTTCGCGATGACTACTGCGGATCGTCTGGGGCTCGAGGCGACCGTTGCCGGGTCGCCCGGCTGGAGTGAATCGGGTGGGCCATGGGTCACGCCCGATGCCGCCATGAAAAAGTTGGTCTGGAGTGAAACCATACTCGAGGGAGGCCACGCGTACTCAGGCTTGTTGCCGCAACCGCCTTCGAACTCCGGCCAGTTCCAGGACGCTCCGTTCCGCGATGCCTCTGTGCCCACTGTGGGCACCTCGCCAGCCTTCTACCGCGACACGCGCGTGATTGCATTCCGCCTCCCCGCGGTCGAGGAGCGCGCGCTCATGGCGCGGGCGCACATCAGTGCGAGTAACGACGAGCCCGTCGATGCAGCGTTGCTTGCGGATGGATCGCTTACCAGGTCGGTGCCACTCCCCAGGGCAGCGGTAGGCGAGTCAACGTGGCTGCAAATTGCGTTCGACCGGCCCGAGAGCGTGCGCGGCGTCACCTACGCGCGGGCCGACCATGTTCCGTTCGAGCAATTCGTGGCGACTGCGGGCCCAGCCTTGCTGGCCAGCGATGACGGTTCGGCATGGCGGGAAGTGACCGTGCTGCCAGTCGGTGGTTCAGAGCGCACCACCGTTTCCTTCGCTCCGTGACGGCCAGCTATTTCCGCTTCACGTGGACAACAAAGGCGCCACCACCGCCACCGCCCGGGATCGACTGGCTGGCGGTCCTGGGATCCATGGGCTTGCGATTCGATCCACCCGGGGAACACCTGATCTCGGAGCTGCGGCTAGAGTCCGGCGGCCGCGTACACCGTGCCGAGGAAAAGGCCGGTTTCGGGATCGTGGCCGACTCTGCGCGGGTTTGCGACGCCGGCCGGTCCTGTCGAATTTGCCGATCAGGCCTGACGCTGTCACAGACGTCACCAGAGTCACATGCGCGAGGGCGGGCAATCGATTGGACACCACCTGAAGGGCGCTGCTGCGGCTTCTGCGGATGGGGTATCGACGACGGGCATCACCGATGATCGGCTTCTCTGGAGGGGCACGGGCTCGAAGTTGACAAGCTCAGCTGCGCGCCACGTGACCGACTACATGACGCGCTATCTGGATAGTGTACGCGAGGCCTCGGCGGCCTGATCGGCAGTACGCGCGGGCTTCATATGTCATCAACGACAGCTGGGAGGCCGGCACGCGAACTGGACTGAAGAACTGCTGATCGATTCAAGGCATGGCCGCGGCTATGACGCGACACCGTGGCTCCGGTTCTGACGGGCGCATTGTTGGCTCGGCGAGCGGAGCGACCGCTTCCTCTGGGACTATCGCCAGACGCTGGCCGATCTGCTGGCCGAGAACGACTACGACGTATCACACGTCTGTTGCACGAGCGGGGTATGGACACTACGGTGGATCGCATGAGGCTGGTCGGCGCCTTCATCGGTGATGGCATGGAAGCCAAGCGCAGCAACGACGTGCCGATGTGGGCCATGCTGGGTGCTCAAGCCTGGCTTGAACGTCGACAACCCGGGCTCCAACGCGGATGTGCGCGAGTCGGCGTCGGTCGCACACATTACGGGCAAAACCTTGTGGCCGCGGAATCGCTGACCGCCGCGGCGGGCGCCTGGCAGTGGAGCCGGCCTCGTTGAAGCCTAGGCGGACAAGGAGCTGGCCATGGGCCGAACCGGTTCGTCATCCACATCGGTGCATCAGCCATCATGGACAGGGGCCCCGGCCTCGCGCTGGGGCCCCTCGGTCAGTAGACAACAGTGGTAATATCTTACCAGTGAATCAATCAAACATATGGGTTGGTGATATGAAATACAAAGACGTAAATGGTGATGGAAAGATTGACGCGTCCGACTTAACGACCATAGGGAATCCATGGCCAAAATGGTATGGAGGTTTTACTAACACTTTCTCTTATAAAGGATTTGATTTAACTCTGTTGATTACCTTTTCAGCTACGGAAACCAGATTTATAATTTGATGAGAGATGAGGAAACCAACCCCAACAACATCAACTTGGGAAGAAATATGTATGTGACAGCGCTTGATTATGCAAAGTTGTCAACGACCGATCCTAATGACAATACGGTTCATTTGCTTAATCCGAATAGCACAGTTCCAAGATTACAGGGTACTAAAGGCTTGAATAACAACTATGACCGCTACACGAGCAACTATGTGGAAGATGGATCGTCCAGGTTGAAGAATGTG
>CAWGKS010000002.1:0-43199 GCA_963823235.1 uncultured Gammaproteobacteria bacterium
ACCCGCGACATCACCGGCGGTCTGCCGCGCGTCGCCGATCTGTTCGAGGCCCGCAAGCCCAAAGACCAGGCGATTCTTGCTGAGAAGACCGGCACCGTCAGCTTTGGCAAGGAGACCAAGGGCAAGCGGCGCCTGGTCATCACCGATGAGCACACCGAGAAATACGAAGAACTGATTCCCAAGTGGCGTCAGCTCAATGTGTTCGAGGGTGAGCAGGTCGAGCGTGGTGAGGTCATCGCCGACGGCGAGCCCAACCCGCACGATATCCTGCGCCTGCAGGGCGTCGAGGCGCTGGCCAACTATCTGGTGCGCGAAATCCAGGACGTCTACCGTCTGCAGGGCGTGAAGATCAACGACAAGCACATTGAAGTGATCATCCGCCAGATGCTGCGCAAGACCGAAGTCCTGTCGATCGGCGACACCACGCTGCTGCGTGGCGAGCAGCTCGATCGCTCGCGCGCTATGGCGATCAACGATCGCACCGTCAAGGGCGGCAAGGAA
This sequence comes from uncultured Gammaproteobacteria bacterium, assembly GCA_963823235.1. Taxonomy (GTDB): domain Bacteria; phylum Pseudomonadota; class Gammaproteobacteria; order Steroidobacterales; family Steroidobacteraceae; genus FEN-1191. The sequence goes on from CAWGKS010000002.1 coordinate 502, forward strand.
GCCGCAACCCTGCAACCGGTGCTGCTGGGCATTACCAAGGCGTCGCTGGCCACCGAGTCGTTCATCTCGGCGGCCTCGTTCCAGGAGACCACGCGCGTGCTGACCGAAGCCTCGGTGCGTGGCCTCAAGGACGAACTGCGCGGCCTGAAGGAAAACGTCATCGTCGGCCGGCTGATACCGGCGGGTACGGGCTTTGCGGCCCATGCCCATCGGCGTCGCAAGAACGACGGCACGGAGACGCGGGGCTTCATGGACGTCGGGGCGGCGGTCGCGGATGCCGATGAGCCGGGGCCGGTGGTGGAAGAGGAAAGCGCGGCGAGCTAGTCGCAGGCGCACGCGCACGAGAGGCGGACTGGCTGTGCAATCCGCCTCTCGTACGCGTGCGCTTGTGGCGCGGCGCGGGGGTTCAGTGGCGGTCGGTACTGTTAGCGACGGCGGGAATTGGCAGGCCCGCGCTGATCAGGAAGATGCGGCCGGAATGTGGGCCGTGGATGTTGCTCCAGCCTGAAGTGATGAGCAGCTCGGCCTGGCCGTGCGCATCGTGTTCGCCGAAGCCGACGGCGTCGAAGCCGAAGGTGTCACCGGGAATACGACTGGTGTAGGTGCGCAGCAATTTTCCCGTGCGGCCGTCGTACAGATAGGCGCGGCCAGCTCCTGGTGCGACGGCGCTGTATTGCCATGAGCCTATGATCAGATCGGCGCGACCGTCGCCGTTGATGTCGCCGGCCACTGAGTGAGTAGTGCCGAATCCCTCGCCGGGCGTCTGGCCGGAGAAGGTGTAGAGGCGCTGGCCGGTGCTGCCCGAGTACACGTAGGTCTTGCCGGTCTTGGGTCCGAGCGCAGCATCCGACCAATCCGAGGCGAAGATATCCGGCACACCATCGCCATCGACGTCGCCCAGCACCGAGACAAACATGTAGCCTAGTGCTACACCGCTTGAGTCGGCGTCGATCGTGAAACGTGGCTGGGTTGCAAGGCCTGAGTAGACGTAGACGCGACCGGTCTTGCGTGGCCCGGCGCCCGGCGCACCGACTACGATGAAATGGTTCCTGGTGTCCGAGAATCCCGCCACCGTGCTGCCGAACGCATCGCCACCGCGCTCACCGGTCAATGTGAGCAACCGCCGACCCGATTTGCCGGAATAGACATAGGCGCGGCCCGCAGCGGGGCCTGCGACATTGTTGCCGGGTGCACCGATGATGACATCCGCATAGCCGTCGCCATCGATATCCCCGACGCTGGCGACATGTTCGCCGAAGCGATCACCGTGTTCTTCGCCGTGCAGGGTGCGCAGCGTGTGGCCATCGCGGCCGGAATAGAGATAGGCGCTGTCAACTTCCGGCGCACTGGCGATGACATCGGCAATGCCGTCGCCATTGACGTCTCCGGCCGCTTCGATGCCTGAGCCCAGCTGATCGCCAGGTGCGCCGTCGACTTTCCACAATAAGGCGCCGCTGCGCCCACTGTAGACGTACACACGGCCGGCATTGTCGCCAGCGTTCTTGCTGGTGGGTGCTGAAGTGACGAAGTCGTTGCAGCCGTCGGCATCCACATCGCCAATGACCCTGGCAATCCAGCCGAATTGATCGCCCGCGGCCTCACCCAGCCATTCATGAAGGATTGTTACGGACTCAACGAATGGTCCTGCGGCATCGGCCACTGGTGGGCCAGGCAGGCTGGAACCAAGCGCAGTAGCGGTGCACAGCCACAGCGCGGCAGGGTGGGGAGACTTCATGCCCACAATCCTGACCAGTAGTGGTGGCAGCGGCGTCGCAACGCTTGCTCAGTTTTCAGATTTGACTTAGTCGGGGTAGCAGCAGGTCATTGGACTTGAGCCCCTGGAAGCGAGCAAGATCTGCAACATCGGCCCAGGTGTGCCGCCGTAGAGTTACCCAGGCTGCGCGTGCGCCGGGCTGTGGGGTTGCGAGACGAACCATGATTTTCAGGGAAATGCCGCCCATCTGGGATCCGGGCTTCCGGCCGGGCTTCTACGCGCGCTGGGGCTACGAGAATGCGGTCATCTCGGCGAAGACTCGCCGGGCCGAATATCCCGAATATCATCAGCTCCTGTCCGTCAAGATGATCCACAACGGCAGCGAGGATTATTTCATCGACGGGCGCCGGGTCGCAGTCGATGACGACACCTTCCTGATACTCAATGCTGGTCGCCGCTACGCCAGCCGAATCGATGGCCTGAAGCCAGCACACTCTTTTTCCATATTCTTCCGACCCGGACTGGCCGAAGAGGTGCTCGACTCGATGCTCAGACCCTCCGAGGCGTTGCTGTCGAATCCGGAATCCAGCAGCCTGCCCAGGGTCGAATTTGACGAGCAGCTCAGGGAACATGATGGCTCGGTAACGCCGGTGCTGCGTTTCATACAGGGAGTGGTCGATTCCGGGACGGCGGACCCACTGTGGCTGGAGGAGCAGTTGCGTTTTCTGATGGCACGCATGTTGGCGCAGGAGCAGCAGCGGGCCCGGGTGCAGGAGCGGGTGCCTTCCGCAAAGGCGACGACCCGGCACGAACTGCATCGGCGCCTGCGTCGCGGCGTTACTTACATACACACGCACTATCGCGAGGCCATCGCTCTGCGACAGATGGCTGCGGCAGCGCATATGTCGCCGTTTCACTTTCTGCGTACCTTCAGGGCCGTATACGGCATTACCCCGTCCGTGTATCTCAACCGCAAGCGCACCGAGGCTGCGGTTCGCCTGATACGGGAGTCGGGCTGGCCGCTGACCGAAGTTGCCGAGCATGTAGGCTTCGGCAGCCGCACAACGCTGTATCGCCAGCTGCGCGCGCATGGCGGTGGTCGACAAGGGCCCGAACTGATTCAGCAATAACTGGCACGCCGCCCGCGAACGGCGCTGGCACTCTGCCCTGGAACACATGAGCCTGATCATGTGAACCCAGGGGAACGTTCATGAGTATCGGCAAGCGGTGGCAGTGGCGTCTGGCAACTGCATTGGGTATCGGCGTACTGATGGGCTTTGGCTCCAGTACTTTTGCGCAGCAGGCGGCGATCCCTGGCAGCGTGGGCAGGGATGACGCCAACAGCCTGGAAGAAGTCATCGTCACCGGTTCGCGCATTGCGGCCCCGAATCAGAAGAGCACGAGCCCGATCCAGGTGGTGTCTTCGAAGGAAATCCAGATGTCCGGCAAGTCGGACATCAGCGATATCCTGAACCAGCTGCCGCAGAATTTTAACAACGATCTCGGGCAGGACCTCGGCAACCGCACCTCCGGCCTGACTTCGGCGGGTGGTGTGGCGACGGCTGACCTGCGCGGCCTTGGCCCGCAGCGCACCCTGGTCCTGGTGAACGGCCGGCGCCTCGGTCAGGGCTCCCCGTATACATTTATCCAGTCGCCCGCCCCCGACCTCGACCAGATCCCGGTCTCCCTGGTGGAACGCGTGGAAGTGGTCACCGGCGGCGCGTCGGCAACCTATGGATCGGACGCCATCGCGGGTGTCGTCAACTTCATCATGAAGAAGGACTTCGAGGGCATCCAGATAGATGGTCAGGTGGGCGAAAACTGGCACAGCAACCACAACGACTATGCGCAGGGCCTCACCCGGGATTTCGCTGCCCTGGGGGAACCGGTGCTCACCGGCACTTCCATCGATGGCCGCAACAAGGCCATGAATATTACGATGGGCGCGAACTTTTCAGACGGCAAGGGCAACGTCACGGCCTACTTCGGCTTTCTGAAGGCGGACCCGGTGAGCAGCGGCGATCGCGATTTCGGCCAGTGCCAGTTCAATGCCAATACGAATGACAACGGCGAAGTCATTGGCAATGTCTGCGCAGGATCGTCCAATTCGAATTTCTTCAATCCGCATACCGGTCCCAACGCCTTCTCGGGTCCGTACAGCGTGTCCGGAAACCTGTTTGTTCCGCGTGGTTCGGTCACCACCACGCCGCCGGCTTCGTACAACTCGCAGCGCTACATCTACATCACGCGGCAGGACCAGCGCTACACCGCCGGGTTCATGGCGCACCTGGATCTCAACGACTACGTGAGGCCCTATGCGGAGTTCGGCTTCATGAACGATCGTACGCACCAGCAGATTGCGCCGGCCGCCCTGTTCCGCAACTCGAACCCGAACGATCCACTCAGCCTCAACTACAACATCAACTGCAGCAACCCGCTGCTGAGCGCGCAACAGGCCGGCATCCTGTGTTCGGCGGCTGATATTGCCGCTGATCTGGCAATTCCTGGTTCCAGGACCGCCAACGTGGAAATCGGCCGCCGCAACGTCGAGGGTGGCCAGCGCTTCAGCGACTACGAGCACACGAACTACCGCGCGGTGCTGGGATTGCAGGGCGGGCTCGGCAAAGCCTGGAACTACGATGCCTACGCGCAGTACTACTACACTACCTTCAATGTCGATAACCAGAAGTATCTCGACTTCAGCCACATCGACCAGGCCTTGCTGGTCAGGAAGGATGCCAATGGCAATCCGGTCTGCATCAGTGGTGGTCGCTGCGTGCCCTACAACCTGTTCGCCGATGGTGGCGTCACGCAGGATCAGCTCAATTACCTCTACACCGCCGGCACCGGCTATGGCTCGACCACGCTGCGCACTATCCACGCCGACGTGACCGGCCAGCTGGGCGAGTACGGACTCAAGCTGCCCAGCGCCACTGACGGCGTCGGTGTCAATGTCGGGTTCGAACATCGCAGCGAGAATGTGTTCTTCAGTCCGGATTCCGGACTGGCGAGCGGCCAGCTGTCGGGGTTCGGCAGTGCCGCAGTCGGCATCGACGCCGGCGAGTCCGTGTCCGAAGGGTTCGTCGAGTTGCGTGCACCGCTGGTCCAGGACAAGTCCTGGGTAAAGGACCTGCTATTCGATACCGGCTATCGTTCATCCGACTATTCGGTCTCGGGCCGGGTCAACACCTACAAGTTCGAGGTGCAGTATGCACCCACGGATGACGTCCGCATCCGCGGCTCATACCAGAGAGCTACGCGCGCCCCGAGCATCATCGAGCTGTTCAATGGCCCGCTCGTGGGCCTCATCCAGCTGGGCAATGATCCGTGCTCCGTTACCACGGATGCCAACGGCAACCCGGTCGCAGCTCAGGCCACGCTCGAAGAGTGTCTCCATGGCGTACCAGCCGCCGAAGTGGCTCAGTTCACGGCACAGTATGGGGATGGCTTCGCCACCAACCACATTCCGCCTTCGATCCTCGGGCAGCTCTCGCAGAAGACCGGCGGCAATCCGGCTCTCAAGCCGGAAGAGGCGACCACCTACAGCTACGGGCTGAGCATCACTCCGCGGGCGATGCCTGACTTCATGGGCAGCGTCGACTACTATCGCATCAGGATCGAAAAGGAGATCGGCGTCATCCCCGCCCAGGTCACCCTGAACAGCTGTATCTTCAATGGTGATCCGCTCTACTGCAGCCAGCTCGTGCGCCAGCACAATACCGGGAGCCTCACCGGCGCGACGATCGAGGGCGGGGGCTACATCGTCCAGCAGAACCTCAATCTCGGCAAAGCCGACACCTCCGGCATCGACGTACAGCTTGCGTACAACCTCAGGCTGGCGGCGAGCATTGGATCAGTCGCCTTCGCGCTCAACGGTTCCCTGCAATTGACCAACAGGACACAGCCTATTCCCGGAGCCCATACTTATGACTGCACGGGTCTTTACGGGGTGAGCTGCCAGACGGTCAACCCGAAGTGGCACCACGTCCTGCGCGCCACCTGGCTGACCCCCTGGGATGTGTCAGTCGCGCTCTCCTGGCGCTACCTCGGCAGCGTCAAGGAAGACAACAACGACTCTGATCCTACGCTGCACTTCGCTACCTACGGCGCTTACGATTTTGCCCACGCGCAAATCTCGTCCTTCAGCTACCTGGATCTGGCGACGAACTGGCGGGTCAACAGCCACCTGGAGCTCCGGGCCGGCATCAACAACCTGCTGGACAAGGACCCACCGCTGGCATCGGTGGAGATTGTGTCGGGTGGGGCGGCCAACACCTACTCGACCTACGATGCGCTGGGCCGCCAGCTGTTCCTGGCCTTTACCGCGAGATTCTGAAATAGCAGTGAGCCGGGGCACGCAGCGCAATTCGTGACTGCGTGACGTCCACATATCCGCAATTGCACCCAGTGTACCGGTGTGGACAGGGATGCAGCGCAGCTTCGCGCACTGTCGTGCGTCAGGCGCCTGCGTGGCCTTGGTGGTATTGGCCGGTATAGTGGCCCAAGCCGGGGATTTGCCAATGACAGCATATATGCTATCACTCGTCCATGGCTCCTGCCCGCACTATTCTCGACACGAATGTGCTGGTTTCGGCCTTTACGAGCGCGGAGGGTGCCGCCCGCGCGGTCCTGCGGCAGGTGCTCGGTGGCCAGATAGACGCGCTGTTGTCGGTACCGTTGTTTGTCGAGTACGAAGCGGTCATGGCCCGCCCTGAAACCCGGCGCCGCAGTCCCCTGAGCACGACGGAACAGGAGAGGCTGTTCGATGCGTTTCTGGCCCGCACGCAGTTGGTTGAGGTGTACTACCGCTGGCGACCGAGTTTGCGGGACGAAGGCGACAATCACGTCCTGGAACTGGCAGTCGCCGCTGGGGATGCGCCCGTTGTGACCTTTAACAGAAGGGATTTTCGCACTGGCGAACTGCGTTTCCCCGATCTCGTGGTGCAGACACCGGGGGCGTGGTTGAAGTCGCACCCGGTCTTGTAAGGAGTGAGCTCATGTCTACACTGACCATTCGATTGCCGGACACCAAGCACCAGCGGCTAAAGGCCTTCGCGCGTACGCGGGGCGTGAGCCTGAACAAGCTCGTGGAAGAGTGGGCTACCGTGGCGTTGGCGCAGGTCGATGCCGAAAACCGCTATCGGTTGCGTGCCGGGCGCGGGCGGCCTGAAGTGGGTTTGGCATTGCTCGATAAGCTCGATCGCTCGCTCGGTCGCCGGGCGGAGCGCAAGAAGGCGAGTTCCTAGAACGGGTGGCGTACAGGGCGATTCGGGGCCCCAACTCGCGAGGGGCACACGGTAGAATGATCAGCTTTCCACCTGCGAGCGCCGCCCCGTGCTGAAGTTCTTCGAAGGCCTGATCGATCCCTACCCCTCTGATGCGCCAGTCGTGCCGCCGCGCGGCTTCATGGCCTTCCTTTGGGCAGGTACCGCAGGATTACGCAAGTATCTGCTGGGCATGACCTTGCTGAGCGCATTGATCGGTGTGTTCGAGGCCGCGTTGTTCGGCATGCTGGGTCGCATTGTCGATATCCTGGCTACGCTGCCACGCGATCGGCTGTGGATAGAAGGGCGCTGGCCGATGACGATCATTGTCATCGTGCTCGTCGCCAGCATCGGCATGGTGGCCTTGCAGACGGTGATCAAGCATCAGACGCTGGCGGGCAACTTCCCCATGCGGCTGCGCTGGAATTTCCATCGCCTGATGCTGGCCCAGAGCCTGGCGTTCTACCAGGATGAATTCGCCGGGCGCATAGCGGCCAAGGTCATGCAGACCGCGCTCGCGGTGCGCGATTTCTGGTTTGCGCTGGCCGACATCATGGTCTTCGTCGTGATCTATTTCATCACCATCGGCCTGGTGGTTGGCAGTTTCCATCCCTGGCTGCTGGTGCCGCTGCTGGGCTGGCTGGCGCTGTATATCGTGGCGATCATCTGGTTCGTGCCGCGTCTGAGCGCTGTGGGCAAGGAGCAGGCCGACGCGCGTTCGCTGATGACCGGCCGCATTGCCGATGCCTATACCAACATCACGACGGTAAAGCTGTTCTCGCACTCATCGCGCGAGGCCGGCTTCGCGCGGCGTGCGATGCAGGACTTCATCAGGACCGTACACGGCCAGATGCGCCTGGTCTCGGGTTTTGAAATCGTCAACCAGGCCCTGAGCATCATGCTGATCATCGGCATCACCGGTGCGGCACTGGTGTTGTGGTCGCAGGGTGCGGTGCGCGTCGGTGCGCTGGCCGCGGCCGTCGCCATGGCGCTGCGGCTCAACGGCCTGTCGCACTGGGTGCTGTGGGAGATGACCGGGTTGTTCGAGAATGTGGGTACCGTGCAGGATGGCATCAACACCCTGACGCGCCCGCAGCGGGTACTCGATCGTCCGGATGCGGTGCCGCTGCGGATCAGCTGCGGCGCAGTGCGTTTCGAAGCCGTGAATTTTTCCTATCAACAACGTGATCCGGGGCAGCGTGATCCGCTCTCGCGCCCGGTCATCGCGGGGCTGAGTCTCGACATACGGCCGGGTGAAAAGATCGGCCTGGTGGGACGTTCGGGCGCCGGCAAGTCCACGCTGGTCAATCTGCTGCTGCGCTTCTATGACGTACAGGGCGGGCGCATCCTGATCGACGGGCAGGACATCGCCACCGTAACGCAGGACAGCCTGCGCGCCCAGATCGGCATGGTGACGCAGGACACGTCGCTCCTGCATCGCTCGGTGCGCGACAATATTCTCTACGGCCGGCCCGATGCCGACGAGGCCGACCTGCTGCAGGCGGCACGTGACGCGCAGGCACTGGAATTCATCGGCGAACTGGGCGACGCGCGCGGCCGGCGCGGCTTCGATGCGCACGTGGGCGAGCGCGGCGTGAAGCTGTCCGGCGGTCAGCGGCAGCGTGTGGCCCTGGCGCGCGTCATGCTCAAGGACGCGCCCATACTGCTGCTGGACGAAGCCACCAGCGCACTGGATTCCGAAGTCGAAGCCGTCATCCAGGGGAGCCTGGCGCGCCTGATGCGCGGCAAGACCGTGATCGCAATTGCCCATCGCCTCTCGACCATCGCGGCGATGGATCGCCTGGTGGTGCTCGATCGCGGCGCGATCGTCGAGATGGGCGATCACGCGGCGCTGCTGGCGAGCGGCGGCGTTTATGCGCGCCTGTGGGCGCACCAGAGCGGCGGCTTCATCGGTGATGACGACGAGCAGAGCGTGACCCAGGTAGCCGAGGCCGGGTAGGCCATCGGACCTAAGGGCCAGCGAATGACTGAACGACATGCAAGCATGCCTGCCAGGATCGCCGCCTTTGCCGGCATCTACCTGATCTGGAGCACGACCTACCTGGCGATTGCACTGGCGATACGTACGGTGCCGCCGTTTTCCGTCGGCGCCGTGCGCTACCTCTCAGCCGCCGCCCTGATGTATGCCTGGTTGCGCTCGCGCGAGTCGCGACCATTCGAAGGATTGAACATCGGTGGCACGATCCTGTGTGGCGTGCTGATGTCGGGAGTGGGGAACGGCCTGGTCATGTGGGCCCAGCTGGGCATACCCTCGGGTGTCGCGGCACTGTTCGTCGCCTCGCTGCCGATGCTGATCCTGCTGTTCGACTGGGCGTTCTTTTCCCGGCAACGGCCGGCGCGCATGGCCACGATCGGGGTACTCGTCGGTCTCGCCGGCATGACTGTACTCGCCACTCACGCCGGGGGGCTGTCGGGACGCATACATCCGATGCATATGCTGGCCGTGCTCGTGGCCGAAGTGGCCTGGGCGCTGGCGACGCTGCTGCAGAGACGCTTCGTGCCCGCCAGGCGAATTCTCAATTTCACCTGCCTGCAGTTGTTCGCCGGCGGCGTATTTCAGCTTACCGTAGCCATTATCGGTCGAGATTGGATTGCGCTGTCGGCCCATGGTGTCGCTACGGTGTCGCTGCTGGCAATCGCGTACCTGATGATCATGGGTACCCTGGTCGCGAACAACTGCTATTCGTACCTGATCGCCCATGTCTCGGCGCACAAGGTGTCAACCTACGCGCTGGTCAATCCGGTCATTGCGATGGCGCTCGGCGTCGTGATATTGGGTGAGAAGGTCTCCCTGGCGATGCTCATCGCCAGTGTCATGGTGCTGCTGGGCGTGGCGCTGATTCTGTTCCAGGGCGTGCGGCGGAGGTTCGCGGCTGCAGCGTCGCGCTAGCGGGTTCACCGCGGACCCCGCTTGCACCAGCAGGGCGCAGGGAAAGGTGCCGGCGGCCCTGATTTGGCGCGCCGCGTGCTGCCGGGGGTATGCTGCACCAATGTTGACGCTGGCACGAAACCCGCAAGTGCAGAGCTGATGAGCGCTGCTGCCTATGACGAGATGCTCGATTCCAAGGGCGGCGCACGAGCGCATTGCCAGCGTTATTTCAGCTGGTTGCAGGCACAGCCGGCCGAACTGCTGGCGCGCAAGCGTGCCGAGGCCGATGCGCTGTTTCATCGCGTCGGCATCACCTTCGCCGTCTACGGTGAGGAGGCCGGCGCCGAGCGCCTGATTCCCTTCGACATCGTGCCTCGGGTGGTGCCCGCCGACGAATGGCAGCTGCTCGCCACGGGCTTGACGCAGCGGGTGCGGGCGCTCAACGCCTTTCTCGGCGATATCTATCATGGGCAGGACATCCTGCGCGCCGGACGCATTCCCCCCGAGCTGCTGCTGTGCAATGCCCAGTACCGCCCGGAAATGCAGGGCATCGACGTGCCCGGTGGCATCTATGCGCATATCGCGGGCATCGACGTGGTGCGTGCCGACGATGGCGTCTACTACGTGCTCGAAGACAACCTGCGGGTGCCCTCGGGCGTTTCCTACATGCTCGAGAACCGCAAGATGATGATGCGCCTGTTCCCGGAATTGTTCCGGCACCAGGCGATCGCCAGCGTCGAGCATTATCCGGACGGGCTGCTCGAGAATCTCAAGAGCGTGGCGCCGCAGGGCGTGGTCGATCCGGTCGTGATGCTGCTGACGCCCGGGGCGCACAACAGCGCTTACTTCGAGCACGCCTTCCTCGCGCAGCAGATGGGCATCGAGCTGGTCGAGGGCCAGGACCTGTTCGTGCGCGACGATTTCCTGTTTGCGCGCACCACGCGCGGCCCGCAGCGCGTAGATGTGCTGTATCGGCGCATCGACGACGACTTTCTGGATCCGCTGGCGTTTCGTTCCGACTCGATGCTGGGCGTGCCCGGCCTGCTGACTGTCTATCGCAGCGGGCACGTGACGATCGCCAATGCCATCGGCACCGGCATCGCCGATGACAAGTCGGTCTACCCGTATGTACCAGAGATGATCCGCTTTTACCTGGGCGAGGAGCCGCTGATCGCCAACGTGCCCACCTGGGTGCTGCGCCGGTCCGCTGATTGCGATTACGTGCTGGCCCACCTGGCCGAACTGGTGGTCAAGGAAGTCCACGGCGCCGGCGGCTACGGCATGTTGATCGGGCCGGCGGCCAGCGCCGCGCAGATCGAGGAATTTCGCCGTCGCATCGTCGCCTGCCCGGAGCGCTACATCGCCCAGCCCACGCTGGCGCTGTCGACCTCGCCCACTTTCTGCGATGCCGGACTGGCGCCGCGCCATATCGACCTGCGCCCCTTCGTGCTCTCGGGGCGCGAGATCACCATCGTGCCCGGCGGACTGACGCGCGTGGCGCTGCGCGCGGGCTCGTTGGTGGTCAATTCTTCACAGGGCGGCGGCACCAAGGACACCTGGGTGCTGGAGTCCTGAATGCTCAGCCGCACCGCCGATCATCTCTACTGGATGTCGCGCTACGTGGAGCGCGCCGAGCATCTCGCACGTCTGCTCGACGCGCACTACCGCCTGTCACTCCTGCCGCGCTCGCCCGAAGCACTGATGCAGGGCTGGACCGCGACGCTGACCTCGCTGGGCATGATCGCCGCGTTCATCGGGCAGTATCCCAGGGCCGACCCGCAGCAGGCCATGCACTACCTGGCCTTTGATCGCACCCATTCTGGCAGCATCATGTCCTGCCTGGGCGCGGCGCGCGAGAATGCGCGCGCGGTGCGCGGCACGGTGCCCTCGGAAGTGTGGGAGACGCTCAACACCACTTACCTGGATGCGCGCGATTTTCGTGGTGACGCCGGCGATATCGAAGTCGGCAGTTTTCTCGACTGGGTCAAGTATCGCTCGCACCTGACCCGCGGTGTCACCGTGAATACCATGCTGCGCGACGAAGCCTTTCACTTCGCGTCCATCGGAACCTTTCTCGAGCGTGCCGATGCCACCACGCGCCTGCTGGAGGCGCGCTGGCGCGACCCGGGCGGCGCCGGCGAGCGACTCGGCGTGGATGCTTCCGAATGGGCGGTGTTGCTGCGCGCGCTCTCGGCCTTCGAGGTCTATCGCAAGGTGTACCGTGAATCCGTGACGCCGCTGCGTGTCACTGAGCTGCTGCTGCTCAATGCCGAGATGCCACGCTCGGTGCATCGTTGCCTGTTTGATCTGTTGGGCAACCTGCAGGCAGTGCGCAACAGCCAGTCGGCGGAAACCGAGCGCATGGCCGGCGAGCTGCATGCGCAGTTCCGTTACGGCCGGCTCGAGGAGATGAGCGCGGTGGGCATGCCGCAGTTCCTCGATAGATTCCAGCGCCGCCTCAATACACTGGCCGATCGCATCAGCGCCGATTTCCTCGTTGCCGGCTTCAGCGGCTGAAGGGCACCCATGCTGCGCATCCGACATGAAACGCTCTATCGCTACGACGAACCGGTGCGCCAGAGCGTGCAGAGCCTGCGCGTCACGCCGCGCCGCGAGCATCGCCAGCGTACGCTCTCCTGGCAGCTGTCGGCGCCCGGTCGGCGCAGTGAGCAGCTCGACGCGCATGGCAATATTGCGCAGCTGCTGACGATCGATGAACCGCACCAGGAAATCCGCATCGTGGTCGGCGGCCTGATCGACATTCCGGATGAAGGGCCACTGATCATCGAACGCGGACCCATTGCACCGCTCGCCTACCTGATGGCGACGCCGCTGACGGGTGCGAATGCCGAGCTCACGGCATTGGCCACGCGTTGCCAGGTGGGACCCGCGAGCACGCGCGCTGAGCTCGAAGGGCTGGCCGCGGCGGTGTGCTCAGCAGTCAAATACCGGCCCGGCACGACTACGGTTACCGAGACGGCCGCGAGTGCTTTGGAGCGCGGTGAGGGTGTATGCCAGGACCAGGCGCATGTATTCCTGGCGGCCTGCCGGACGGCGGGTGTGCCGGCGCGCTATGTGAGCGGCTATCTGCTCTCCGGAGGCGAGGGCGATATCGCCAGTCACGCCTGGGTCGATGTCTGGCTCGAGCAGCCTGGCGCCTGGCTGGGCATCGACGTGACCCATCAGTCGGTGGCCGGCGCACAGCACTGCCGCCTGGCGGTGGGTCGCGATTACCTGGACGCCGCGCCGGTACGCGGCGTGCGCCGTGGCGGCGGGCGTGAGACACTGGAAGTGCGCGTGCTGGTGGCCAGTGAGAACAGCCAGCAATAACAGCGAAAGGGAATCATGACCTATTGCGTAGCCATGCTGCTCGACACCGGGCTGGTGTTTCTTTCCGATTCACGTACCAACGCCGGCGTCGACCAGATCGGCACCTTTCGCAAGACCGTGGTCTTCGAGCGCCCCGGCGAGCGCGTGCTGGTGATGCAGACCTCCGGAAATCTCGCGGTATCGCAGGCGGTGATCAACCTGCTGCGCGAGGGTATCGCGAATGGCGATGATGAGCCCAACCTGCTCAACGCACCGACGCTATTCGATGCCGCGCGCTGCGTGGGCGAGGCGCTGCGCGCGGTGCACGAGCACGATGCCGAGGCACTGAAGAGGTTCGCGATCGACTTCAATACCGCGCTGGTGCTGGGCGGCCAGATCCGTGGCGAGGCGCCGCGGCTGTTTTCGATCTACTCGGCCGGCAACTTCATCGAGGCGACGCCCGACAACACCTATTTCCAGATTGGCGAATCAAAGTACGGCAAGCCGATCATCGATCGGGTCATCCGCCGCACCAGCAGCCTGAACCAGGCCGCCAAGTGCGCGCTGATCTCGATGGATTCCACCATCCGCTCCAATCTCTCGGTCGGCCTGCCGCTTGATCTGGTGCTGGTCAGGCGCGATCAGCTCAAGGTCGCGCGCCATGTCAGCATCGGTGACGACAACGCCTATTTTTCCGGCATCCGCCGCACCTGGAGCGAGGCGCTGCGCCACGCCTTTGCTGAACTGCCGGAACCCGACTGGCTGCAGGCCGGTGAGGCGCCGCAGCGCAGTAGCGCGCAACGCGGCAGCGTGGCTAACTAATGCGCGGTAGCGCGCCGCTCACTGCACGGCCAGGACTACTTTGCCCAGCAGGTGCCCGGCCGCGACCCGTTCATGGGCCTTGCGCACGTCGGCAAGCGCAAATTCGGCAGCGATCGGCACGTCGAGCTTGATCGACTCCAGCGCCCGATTGAGTCGGGTGAACTCCGCCACGCCTGGCACTGCGTCATAGAGAATGACTTTGATGCGCCCATCAGCTTTTGGCACCGACTTCACGCCCGAAGGGTACGCCAGCAATCCGCCGTCGCGCAGACTGGCGCTCAGCTGATCAAGTGCCGGGCCCGAGGCGAGCGCGAGCAGCGCGTCAGCGCCATGGGGCGCAAAACGCTTGGCGGCCGCCGCGACATCTTCGCTGCGGCCATCCACCACGACGTCGGCGCCGAGCCGACGAACCAGCGCGAGTCCGTCCGCCCCTGAGGCGGTCGCCAGCACCCGCGCACCACGGAGCTTGGCAAGCTGCAGCGCTATGGTACCCACGCCACCCTGCGCGCCGTGAATGATCAGCAACTGCCCCTTGTGGATATGCAGCGCGTCGTCGATGCCCTGCACGGCCGTCAGGCCGCTGACTGCCAATGCGCCGGCCTGCTTGATGGTGACATTCCTGGGTATCGGCGCCACGCGTGTGGCCACCACGGCCGCGTACTGCGCATAAAAGCCGCCCTTCGGATTGGCCCAGCTGTAGGAATACACCGCCTGTCCCACGTGCAAGGTGCGAACCGCAGCGCCGATCGCGGCCACCGTTCCAGACCCGTCGCTGCCCAGTATCATCGGGAAGCGATCGGTGTCGCTGGGATACTTGCCAGCGCGCAGGTCGACATCCCAGGGCCCTACGCCGGCCGTGTGCACGGCGATCAATACTTCATCGGGTGCGAGAGCCGGCACCGGCAACGTGCGCGGGTTCAATACCTCAACGCTCCCATAGCCGTCGATCGTTAGCGCCTGCATATTCTCGGGCAGCGCGTGGGGCGCTGACGCCGATGCGCTGGCGATGAGCAGTGACAGAAATGAGGCGATCAATGTGCGGGTGAGCATGGTCGCACCGTGTCCTTTTTGGCTTGTGGCATGTGACTTAACCCTGATCTCCGTCTTGCCAATAGTCAACCTGGCCAGCTCTTCGCAATGCGATGCAGTCGTGGTCATGGCGTCTTCAGTAAGGCATCGGACCGCCGTTACACCGTGTGCAATCAATCCGCGCAGGGACGGACCTGCTGTGCATGACACCGCCTCAGAACCTGGATCTGACTTAATCCCCGGAGCCACTGACATGAAGAATCTCGCACTCCTGACCCTGGCGATTTGCGATTGCTGCCGATCTGGTTGGCTGCGGAGGCGCAAGCCCTGGGACCGGCGCGGTACCACCGCCACCGGCGGCCGTCACCGGGCTGTCGACGCCCAGGTCCGTGTCCGTCGTGACTGCGAATTGAGGACACATCACATGAACAGCAAGCTCCTGTTGATCCTGGCCTTGAGCGTCGCGTCCTGCACTGCCGGTGCCGTTCAAGCCCAGATACCGGCGGATTCCGCCTATTACACCGACGTCCAGAACGAGTATGTGCAGGACGATACCTCCGAGGGCATCGGCAACCTGAACATGGTGCTGTGCGTGATCGGTTCCATGAGCGCCGGCGATATGGTCAACGCAGGGCCCTATATCGCACTGGTCGATATGAACAAATGCGATACCAATCGTGGCGGCGGCAGCAGCGCCAGCGGCGCGACCAACTATGCAACCGCGGTGCTGGACGTGACCCGCGCCAGCAATACCGACCCGATGATTGGCAGGATCTGGCTGTCGATGACAGAACAGGGTAACAGCGCCGACGTGCTGGCCTATCTCAGCGTGACGCAATCTCCTTCCGCCAGTTCGCCCTACGGTGTCTTCAGGCTCGACTACATTGGCAAGAAGAATGGAACCGTCGGCTTCAACGGTTTCATCGACTCGCAGCCGACTTCCATCAGCAACTACGAGACGGGCGCCAACTCCAGCAACACCGCCATGGCGTTGAGCGCCACGACGACGAACTCCGGCTCCGGAACCATCACTTCGCAGGGCGGCACGTCGTTCAACTTTGCCTATGACGCAAGCTATTTCCGACGCAGCGATGGCACCAATGACCTGTGCTTCGACCGCGCCAAAGCCAATGCCGGCCGGTCGGTATGGCAGTACGGCACCTACGATGCCAACGACGGCTCACGTGTCGACATGGCCCATCCCGGATTCCCGATCTCGGCCACGTACGCCGGCACTTCATATTACGGTTTTGCCAATTACTGGGGCATCAACTTCCAGGGGCTGGATCTCAATACCATTGCCGATGCACAGCCGGTCCCCGGCGTGAGCGTCACGGATCAGCGCCCCAGCAACAGCAGCACGTACACGCTCTCCAAGGTCGGCGGCAAGCTGACCCAATGGACGCAGCAGTCGACAACGCTGGATTCGCTGAATGGCATCCCCATCAATTTCAACGGCGATCTGACCGGATTGACGACCGGCAACGCCGCAGTGACCGGATTCCAGAACTGGCAATTGCAGTGGAATTCGACCAGCCAGGTATTTACCGTCACCGGCACACAGCAATGCAGCAACAATGGCTGTGTGGTCACGGCACTCAACCCGGTCGCCACGGTCAACGCTGGCGCCTTCGACAACGCACCCATTGCGGGCTGGGCCGATTCCTACGGTGGCAGCGTCAACATCCCGCCTACCGGCGCTGCGCATCTTGCCGGTGACGCGGTGTATTACTACTCGCAGGCGATGGTCGTGCCCGGTTCCACGTCGCTAACCCTGTATTGCCTGAGTCAATGCCCGACGGCCACCTCGCTCGCAGACTTCAGCGCCGGGAACAGCCAGAGTTCGCCCTTTGGCAACAATACCGACCACCAGTGGTTCAGCGCCCTGAGTGCCAATACGGTGAGCTACAGCTTCGATGGCGGTGGACTCGAGGATTCCTCGGGCGGCACGGCGCTGCCGATAGTTCTGGCGCAGGCCAGTCAATATCCATCCGGCTCTATGTATGCCCAGAACGGCATCTACACCGGTCGGCTCTTTGATGCACCGTTGAGCCTCGGTAACTGCCCGGCCGGAACGCCGATGGGTACGGTCTGCGAGCCCGCAAATCCGGCGACTTATTACACCTGGCAGACCGGTCCCCAGCAATGGGTGCAATCGCTGTGGCTTACCAACGGCACAAGCGTGGTGGCGTTCGATGCGCCGCAAAACCTTGCCTTTACAGTGCCCACGGGCGCCGCCTATGGCAGTTTCGCCGGTCTTCCTATCCTGTTGCAGTACAACGGTTTTGGAAATCTCTATGGCATTCCGGGCTATTGCGTCAACCCGGTCAACAATGTCACCGTCGATTGCAGCACCCCCAATTCGCGCTACGTGCCGATGTTCTCCATCGCCGACGGCACGACGATCACCCGGCCCAGTCCGGCGGCACCGCTGATCCTCAAGGCCCTGAGCGCAGAGCTGCGCCTCAAGAACCTCGGCGCCAGCGCGTCATCCCCATGCGCTGCCATGACACTGACCGCTGCAACGCCGCCCTCCGGCGGTACTCATGATCCCAGCGACAGCTCGGACAGCGAGTACCTGGGCACCATGCCGGTGGTGACTGCTGCGCCCAGGGTGATTGACGGCGTCGTGCAGTAGCCGGCCCGGGAGGCCGATCCACCGCCCGGCTCATTGACTTGCCAGGGCCCGGTACCTAGAATCGCCGGCCTTTGCAGACCCAGCCACAAGACCTGGGGCTCAAAATTAGAGATTGGTAGCGGCGGGCCGCCCGAAAAGGGCGGCCCGTCGCTTCTCGTCCGTCCTAAATGTTTGAATTGACTGGAGTTTTCATGGCCACGACAGGTCAATTGATCCGTCAGCCGCGCCGTAAACGGGCGGAAAAGACCAAGGTGCCGGCGCTCGGCGCCTCGCCGCAGAAGCGCGGAGTGTGTACCCGCGTGTACACCACGACGCCAAAGAAGCCGAATTCGGCGCTGCGCAAGGTGTGCCGCGTACGGCTCACCAATGGCTTTGAAGTCAGCAGCTACATCGGTGGTGAAGGCCACAACCTGCAGGAGCACTCGGTAGTGCTGATCCGCGGTGGTCGCGTCAAGGATCTGCCCGGCGTGCGCTATCACACGGTGCGCGGCACGCTCGACTGCGCTGGTGTGGGCAATCGCAAGCAGAGTCGTTCCAAGTACGGCGCCAAGCGTCCGAAGAAATAGCAGAGGTATAGAACCATGTCGCGTCGCGCCGCAGCACCCAGTCGTACGATCCTGCCGGATCCAAAATTCAAGAGCGAAATGCTCGCGAAGTTCATGAACGTGGTCATGGAAAGCGGCAAGAAATTTGCCGCCGAGCGCATCATCTACGGCGCCCTCGATCGCATCAGCGAGAAGACCGGTCGGGCCGGCGGCGATGCCATCGAAGTGCTCTCGCAGGCGCTCGAGAATGTGAAGCCTGCGGTCGAAGTGAAGAGCCGCCGGGTCGGCGGCGCCACCTACCAGGTGCCGGTCGAAGTGCGCGCCAGCCGTCGTCAGGCGCTGGCCATGCGCTGGATGATCGAGGCGGCGCGCGCGCGCAGCGAGAAATCGATGGCGCATCGCCTGGCGCACGAACTGCTCGACGCCGCGGAAAACCGCGGCAACGCCGTGCGCAAGCGCGAAGACACGCATCGCATGGCCGAGGCCAACAAAGCCTTCGCTCACTACCGCTGGTAACAGTGGTTCGCGCGGGATAACGAGCAACACATCGTGGCACGCGCGACGCCCATTGAGCGTTATCGGAATATTGGCATCTCGGCACATATCGATGCCGGCAAGACCACGACCACCGAGCGCATCCTTTTCTATACCGGCGTATCGCACAAGATCGGTGAAGTTCATGACGGCGCCGCGGTCATGGACTACATGGAACAGGAGCAGGAGCGTGGTATCACCATCACCTCGGCGGCCACGACCTGTTTCTGGAAGGGCATGGACAAGGCCTTTGCGGAACACCGCATCAATATCATTGATACGCCCGGGCACGTCGACTTCACCATTGAAGTAGAGCGGAGCCTCAGGGTGCTCGATTCGGCGGTGGCGCTGTTTTGCGCGGTCTCGGGCGTGCAGCCGCAATCGGAGACTGTGTGGCGGCAGATGAACCGCTACGGCGTGCCGCGCATCGCCTTTGTCAACAAGATGGATCGCGCCGGCGCGAATTTTGCGCGTTGCATCGAGCAGATCCAGACCCGGCTGCGCGGCAATCCGGTGCCGATCCAGTTGCCGATCGGCGCCGAGGAAACTTTTGAGGGCGTCATCGATCTGGTGCGCATGCAGGCCATCTACTGGGACATGGAAACCCAGGGAATGAAGTTCGAGTACCGTGAGATTCCGGAGGCCATGCGCGCCGAAGCGGAAACCGCCCGGCGCAAGATGATCGAGGCGGCTGCCGAGGCCAACGAAGAGCTGGTCAACAAATACCTTGAGAACAACACGCTGTCGGACGATGACATTCGCCGCGGCCTCAAGGAGCGCGCGTTTCGCAATGAGATCGTGCTGTGCATGTGCGGCACGGCCTTCAAGAACAAGGGTGTGCAGGCGCTGCTCGATGCGGTAATCGTCTACATGCCCTCGCCGCTCGAGATGCCGCCCGTCAAGGGCATCAATGCCGATGGCGAGCCGGCCACCCGCACCGCTGTCGATGACGAGCCGTTTTCGGCCCTGGCCTTCAAGATCCTGAACGATCCGTTTGTGGGCAATCTGACCTTCTTTCGCGTCTATTCCGGCACGCTCAACTCGGGCGACACGGTTTATGTGCCGACCAAGGACAAGAATGAGCGCATCGGGCGCCTGCTGCAGATGCACGCCAGTGATCGCACCGAGATCAAGGAAGTGCGCGCCGGCGATATCGCTGCGGCCGTGGGCCTCAAAGATGTCATCACCGGTGACACGCTGTGCGATCTGAAGTCGGCAATAACTCTCGAAAAGATGGTGTTCCCGGTGCCGGTGATTTCCGTGGCCGTTGAGCCCCGGACCCAGCCTGATCAGGAAAAGATGGGCCTGGCGCTGCAGCGGCTTGCCAAGGAAGATCCCTCGTTCCGCGTGCATACCGACCAGGAGTCCGGACAGACCATCATTTCCGGCATGGGTGAGCTGCACCTCGAGATCATCGTTGATCGGATGAAGCGCGAGTTCAAGGTCGAAGCCAACGTCGGCAAGCCGCAGGTGGCCTATCGCGAAACCATTCGCGGCAAGGTCGAGGCGGAAGGCAAGTTCGTGCGCCAGTCGGGCGGTCGCGGCCAGTATGGTCATGTGTGGCTGAAGATCGAGCCGCATGAGCAGGGCAAGGGCTACGAGTTCGTCAACGGCATTGTCGGCGGCACGGTGCCGCGCGAGTTCATCCCGGCCGTCGACAAGGGTATCAAGGAAGTCATCGAGACCGGTGTCATCGCCGGCTACCCGGTGGTCGATGTCAAGGTGACCCTGATCGACGGTTCGTACCACGACGTCGATTCGAACGAAATGGCTTTCAAGATTGCCGGCAGCATGGGTTTCAAGGACGGTTTTCGCCGCGCCAGGCCGGTGCTGCTCGAGCCGATCATGAAAGTTGAAGTGGTGACCCCGGAAGATTATTCGGGCGATGTGATCGGCGACCTGAATCGCCGCCGCGGCCAGATCACCGGCATGGAAGATTCCCCCGGCGGCAAGGTTATCAGCGGTGAAGTGCCACTCTCGGAAATGTTCGGTTACGCGACCACGGTGCGCTCGATGAGCCAGGGCCGCGCCACCTTCACCATGGAATTTTCCAAGTACGTCGAAGTGCCCGCGCACATCGCCGATAGTATTATCAAGAAATAATTTTTTTAATGGTCGGGCTTCGCCGCAGGCGAAGCCCGTTAATTGTTGGCCGGAGGCCATGACATGTCAAAAGAGAAGTTTGAGCGCAACAAGCCGCACGTAAACGTAGGCACGATTGGCCACGTTGACCATGGCAAGACGACGCTGACGGCGGCACTGACCAAGGTGATGGCCGAGACCTATGGCGGTACGTTCATGGCGTACGACCAGATTGACAAGGCGCCGGAAGAGAAGGCGCGCGGCATTACGATTTCGACGGCGCACGTGGAGTACCAGAGCAAGGAGCGGCACTACGCGCACGTAGATTGCCCCGGGCACGCCGATTACGTGAAGAACATGATCACGGGCGCGGCGCAGATGGATGGGGCGATTCTGGTGGTCTCGGCCGCCGACGGCCCGATGCCCCAGACGCGCGAGCACATCCTGCTGGCCCGCCAGGTGGGCGTGCCGAGCATGGTGGTGTACATGAACAAGGCCGACATGGTCGATGACAAGGAGCTGCTCGAGCTGGTGGAGATGGAAGTGCGCGAGCTGCTCACGCTCTACAAGTTTCCCGGCGAGCAGACCCCGATCATCATTGGCAGTGCGCTCAAGGCGCTGGAAGGGGACACGAGCGAGATCGGGGTGCCCTCGGTGATCAAGCTGGTGGCGGAGATGGACCGGTATATACCGATCCCGAAGCGCGAGATTGAGAAGCCGTTTTTGATGCCGGTGGAAGACGTGTTTTCGATTTCGGGCCGCGGCACGGTGGTGACCGGGCGCATTGAGCGCGGGATCGTCAAGGTGAACGATGAGATCGAGATCATTGGTCTCAAGGACACGCAGAAGACGATCTGCACGGGCGTCGAGATGTTCAGAAAGCTGCTGGACGAGGGTCGCGCCGGGGACAACGTCGGGGTGCTCCTGAGAGGCACGAAGCGCGAGGAAGTCGAGCGCGGGCAGGTGCTGGCCAAGCCCGGCAGCATTACCCCGCACACGCAGTTTGAGTGCGAAGTGTATGTGCTGACCAAGGAAGAGGGCGGACGTCACACGCCATTTTTCAAGGGGTACCGTCCCCAGTTTTACTTTCGCACCACCGATGTGACGGGCCTGATCGAGTTGCCGGCCAACACCGAGATGGTGATGCCCGGGGACAACATCAAGATGAATGTCGACCTGATCGCACCGATCGCGATGGAGGAAGGCCTGCGCTTCGCCATTCGTGAAGGTGGGCGCACTGTTGGTGCGGGCGTTGTGTCGAAGATCCTTAAATAGGAAATGTAATGATTGGAAATAAGACATTGAGGTTGGCGCGAATGTCGCGCACTCGATGTCACTTCAAGTCGCTCCCCGATACTCGCTTGGTTGAAGCGACATCGAGTGCGCGACATTTACGAGGGAATCGCAATGGCTAGTCAGAACATAAGAATCCGATTGAAGGCGTTTGATCATCGGCTCATCGACAATTCGGCGAAGGAGATTGTCGAGACGGCCCGGCGTACCGGCGCTACGGTGCGTGGGCCCGTACCTTTGCCGACCAAGATGGAGCGGTTTACGCTGCTTGTTGCACCGCATGGTGATAAGGACGCGCGTGATCAGTACGAGCTGCGCACCCATAAGCGGCTCATGGACATCGTCAATCCGACGGATAAGACCGTGGATGCGCTGATGCGGCTGGAGCTGCCGGCTGGGGTCGACGTCCAGATCAAGCTGAACTGAGATTTGGCCCCGTTGGGGCTTGAACTGGGGGCCGCGGCTGATATACTGCGCGGCCTTCCAGGGCCCGGGTAATCCTCGGGCAACCGCTAAAACGCGGCATCGGGCGAGGTTGGCGGCCAATTAGATGCACGCCAAGACCACCTGAGAGCATCCCTGCCCTCATGTAGTCACGTTTTTATTTTGTGCGGCGCACGCCAATCGAAGTGTGTGCCCGTTGAGAGGAACGACAGATGGCTATCGGTCTGGTCGGCCGCAAATGCGGCATGACTCGCGTTTTTACGGAAGCCGGTGAATCGGTGCCCGTTACCGTGGTGGAGCTACTGCCCAACCGCGTTACGCAGCTCAAAACCACGGAGCGCGATGGCTATCGCGCCGTGCAGGTCACCTATGGCACGCGCCGTCCCCAGCTGCTGGGCAAGGCCCTGGCCGGGCACTATGCCAAGGCCAACGTGGCCCCGGGCCGCGCCCTGATTGAATTCCGCCTGACCGGCAAGGATGACGCCGATCTGCAGCCCGGGAGCGAGCTCAAGGTTGATCGCTTCAGCGCCGGCCAGAGCGTCGATGTCACCGGTGTCACCATCGGCAAGGGTTTTGCCGGTGTCGTGAAACGTCATAATTTCGCGGGCGGCTACGCCTCGCACGGTCACTCGGTGTCGCATCGCGTGCCCGGTTCCATCGGCCAGCGCCAGACGCCGGGCCGGGTGTTTCCGGGCAAGCGCATGGCAGGTCACATGGGTGTGATGCGCCGCACGACCGAAATGCTGCAGGTCGTGAGCGTCGATGTAGCGCGCAACCTGCTGCTGATCCGCGGCGCGGTACCGGGCGCCAAGGGTGGTCAGGTGGTCGTGCGTCCTTCGGTCAAGTCCGCACGACTCGCCAAGCGCAAGAGCGTGACGCCTTCCAAGGCGCCGCCAGCCGCCAAGGGCGCACCGGCCAAGGGCGCAGCGCCCGCCAGGGCAGCCGCTCCCGCCAAGGCACAGGCGAAATAGCCCATGAAGATCAAAATGGCCAATGGCGGCGCTGAGCTGCAGGTGTCCGACACCGCGTTCGGAAACGAGTACAACCAGGCGCTGGTGTTCCAGGTCGTCAATGCCTATCGGGCAGCCGGACGTTCAGGCACCAAGGCACAGAAGACGCGCGCCGAAGTGCGTGGCGGCGGCCGCAAGCCCCGTCCGCAGAAGGGCGGCGGCACCTCGCGTGCCGGCTCCATACGCAGTCCCATCTGGGTCGGCGGCGGTCGCGCCTTTGCCGCCAAGCCCCGTGACTTCAGCCAGAAGGTCAATCGCAAGATGTATCGCGGCGCGCTGCGCTCGATGTTCTCCGAGCTGGTGCGCCAGGATCGCCTGCTGGTCACCGACGGCATTGCCCTCGAGGCACCCAAGACCCGACTGCTGCTCAACCAGCTCAAATCAATGGCGCTCGACAACGTGCTGATCATTGTCGAAGCGCTTGATGAAAAACTGTTCCTGGCGGCGCGCAATCTGCCCGGGGTCGAGGTGGTGGCCGCTGCGGCCGTCAACCCGGTGAGCCTGGCGCGTCATGACAAGGTGCTGGCCACGGTCGGCGCACTGAAACTGATCGAGGAGCGCCTGCAATGAGCGCCACTGCCCGTCCGCAAAAGAAATACGGCCGCGAGCGCCTGACCAATCTGCTGCTCGCCCCGCATGTCACCGAGAAAACCTCGCAGAACCTGCAGCTGCGCAACCAGTACACCTTCAAGGTGCGCCGCGATGCCACCCGCACCGAAGTGCGTGCCGCCGTTGAATTGATGTTCGCGGTCAAGGTCACCGGCGTGCAGGTGGTCAACGAGCCTGGCAAGGCGCGGCGCTTCGGCAAGACTCCGGGGCGCACCCAGGACTGGAAGAAGGCCTACGTCAAGCTGGCCGATGGCCAGAGCATCGATTACGAAACGGCAGCGGGTAAGGCCTGAGGCCACCGGACAAGCATCATGGCGCTGATCAAACTCAAACCCACATCTCCCGGCGCGCGCTTTGTCGTGCGCGTTGCCCGTGGTCACCTGCA
Organism: uncultured Gammaproteobacteria bacterium; assembly: GCA_963823235.1. Taxonomy (GTDB): domain Bacteria; phylum Pseudomonadota; class Gammaproteobacteria; order Steroidobacterales; family Steroidobacteraceae; genus FEN-1191. The sequence goes on from CAWGKS010000002.1 coordinate 25,070, forward strand.
CAAGGGTGGTCCATTCGAGCCCCTCACCACGCACCAGAACAAGACTGGCGCGCGCAATCATTCCGGCCGCATCACCACCCGTCATGTGGGCGGTGGCTCGCGCCAGAAATACCGCATCATCGATTTCCGTCGCGACAAGGACGGCATCAAGGGCGTGGTCGAAAGACTCGAGTACGATCCGAACCGCACCGCCCATATCGCGCTGGTGCTCTACACCGACGGCGAGCGCCGCTACATCCTGGCCCCCAAGGGCCTGAAAGATGGCGACGAAGTGCGTTCGGGCAGCGAAGCGCCGATCAAGCCTGGCAGTGCGATGGCGCTGCGCCACATTCCGGTCGGCTCACAGGTGCACAACATCGAACTCAAGCCGGGACGTGGCGGCCAGCTGGCGCGCACCGCTGGCGCCTCCGCGCAGTTTGCCTCGCGGGAGGGCATCTATGCCTTCGTGCGGCTCAAGTCCGGCGAGACCCGCAAGGTGCACATCGACTGCCGCGCCACGCTCGGCGAAGTCGGCAACGATGAACACAACCTGCGCACCTACGGCAAGGCCGGCGCCAAGCGCTGGCGCGGCATTCGCCCCACGGTGCGCGGCGTGGCCATGAATCCGGTCGACCATCCGCACGGCGGCGGTGAGGGCAAGCCCGGCCAGGGCAACCCGCATCCCGTGTCGCCATGGGGTTTGCAGACCAAGGGCAAGAAGACGCGGCGCAACAAGCGCACGCGCAACATGATCGTGCAGCGGAGGAAGTAAACGTGCCGCGTTCCCTGAAGAAAGGTCCGTTCGTTGATCTGCATCTGGCCAAGAAGGTGCAGGTTGCCGCTGGCAAGAGTGATCGTCGGCCGATCAAGACCTGGTCGCGCCGCTCCATGGTCATTCCGGAAATGGTGGGCCTGACCATCGCCATTCACAACGGCCGCCAGCACATGCCGGTGCTGATGACCGAGAACATGGTCGGTCACAAGCTCGGCGAGTTCGCGCCCACGCGCCTGTTCAAGGCGCACGGCGGCGATCGCAAAGTCACCAGCGTGAGTAAACCATGCACGCCATCGCCAAATTACGTTACGCACGCATCTCGCCGCAGAAATGCCGACTGGTCGCCGACATCGTGCGCGGCAAGCCGGTGGGCAATGCGCTCGCGGTCCTGAAATTCACGCCGAAGAAAGGCGCGGTGCTGGTGCGCAAGGTGCTCGAATCGGCGATCGCCAACGCCGAGCACAATCTCGGCGCCGACATCGACCAGCTGAAGATCGAGCGCATCGAGATCGACACTGCGCCGGTGCTCAAGCGCATGCATGCACGCGCCAAGGGCCGCGGCAGCCAGATCATCAAGCGCAACAGTCACATCATGATTCGCGTCAGCGACGGCAAGAAGGACTAAACGATGGGCCAGAAGGTCAATCCGCTGGGCATACGTCTGGGCATCACACGCGACTGGGTGTCGAAGTGGTATGCCGGCAAGCGTCAGTTTCCGATCCTGGTGCACACCGATTTCCGGGTGCGGCAGTTTCTCAAGAAGAAGCTCGCCGAAGCATCGGTCAGCCGCATTTTGATCGAGCGCGCCGCCAAGAAGGTCAACATCACCATCCAGACCGCGCGCCCCGGCATTGTCATCGGCAAGAAGGGTGAGGATATCGAGAAGCTGCGCGCCGAAACCGCCAAGCTGCTCGCCATTCCGGTCATCGACGTACGCCTGAACATCGCCGAGATCCGCAAGCCTGAGCTCGACTCGCAGCTGGTGGCCGAAGGCATTGCCCAGCAGATTGAAAAGCGCGTGATGTTCCGCCGCGCCATGAAGCGCGCGGTGATGAGCACCATGCGCAGCGGCGCGCTGGGCGTGAAGGTACGCCTGTCGGGCCGCCTCAATGGTTCGGAAATCGCCCGCACTGAATGGGTGCGTGAGGGGCGTATTCCGCTGCACACCTTCCGCGCCGACATCGATTACGGTCTGGCCGAGGCGCGCACCACCTATGGCGTGATTGGCGTCAAGGTATGGATCTTCAAAGGCGAAGTGTTCGATCAGGCTGAGCTCGATCGTGCCGCAGCTCCCGTAGTGGAGACTGCCGCGACGCCGGCGGTCGCTCCTGCGGCTGCGCCAACCCCCGCTGCGGCAGTCGTTGCCGCGGTCGCGGGCTGAGAGCTGGTCTGTCCATAGGGTCTCAAGGCAATGCTGCAACCGAAACGCACCAAATACCGCAAGCAGTTCAAGGGCAAGAATTACGGCCTGGCGACGCGCGGCAGCACCGTTGCCTTTGGCGACTTCGGTCTCAAGGCGACCGAGCGCTGCCGCATGACGGCACGCGAGATCGAGGCTGCGCGCCGCGCCATGGCGCGCTATGTGAAGCGCGGCGGACAGATCTGGATCCGGGTGTTTCCCGACGTGCCGATCACCAAGAAGCCGCTCGAGGTGCGCATGGGCAGCGGCAAGGGCAACGTCGAGTACTGGATCGCCAAGGTGAAGCCCGGCAAGGTCTTGTTTGAAATGGAAGGGGTCACCGAAGAAGTGGCGCGCGAGGCCTTCAGGCTTGCTGGCGCCAAGCTCTCGGTCACCACCAGTTTCGTGAAACGGCAGGTGCGCTGATGAAAGCGAGTGAATTGCGCGCCAAGTCGGCGGCGGAATTGCGGGTCGAGCTGCTCAAGCTGCGCAAAGAACAGTTTGCGCTGCGGCTGCAGCGCGCCACGGGCCAGCCCGTCAAGCCTGATCAGTTCGGCAAGGTGCGCCGCAGTATCGCGCGTCTGAAGACCGCGATGCGCGCCGGCCAGAGTGAGCTCAAGCCCGCGGCGACGCCAGCGGCCAAACCAGCGGCCAAGCCAGTGACTAAGGCAGCGGCGAAGCCGACAGCGAAGCCGGCCGCCAGGTCCGCGAAGAAGACAGGAGCGAAGTGATGAGTGACATCGAACCCGTCGCCGCGACCGAACGTGGCGCCCGCCTGCTGACCGGTAAAGTGGTCAGCACCAAGATGGATAAAACCATCGCCGTGGTCATCGAGCGCCTGGTGAAGCACGAGACCTACGGCAAATACCTGCGTCGCAGCACCAAGCTGCTGGCGCACGATGAAGCCAAGGAAGCGCGCGAGGGCGACACCGTGTCGATCACGCCGTGCCGGCCGCTGTCGCGCCGCAAGTCGTGGCGCCTGCTGTCGATCATCGAGCGCGCGGCGCAATAACGCGCCTCGCTCCACGACTTAATACGGAACCGTTGCCATGATTCAGATGCAAACCACGCTCCAGGCCGCCGACAACAGCGGCGCCCGTACCCTGATGTGCATCAAGGTGCTGGGCGGTTCGCACCGTCGCTACGCCACCGTCGGCGATGTCATCAAGGTCAGCATCAAGGATGCGATTCCGCGCGGCAAGGTCAAGAAAGGCGAGGTCTATGACGCGGTCGTGGTGCGCACCGCCAAGGGCGTGCGCCGCAGCGACGGTTCGCTGATCAAGTTTGATGGCAACGCGGCAGTGCTGCTGACCAACAAGCTCGAGCCGATCGGCACCCGCATTTTCGGACCCGTGACGCGCGAACTGCGCACGGTGCAGTTCATGAAGATTATTTCGCTGGCGCCGGAAGTTCTGTAATGGAAAAGATCAGGAAAGGTGACCAGGTGGTGGTGTTGTCCGGCCGTGACAAGGGCCGGCGCGGCGCTGTGGTGCGCGTGCTCGAGGGCACTTCGGTGCTGGTCGAGAACCTCAATCGCGTCAAGCGGCACACCAAGGCGAACCCGCAGGCCAACCAGCCTGGCGGCATCATCGAAAAAGACATGCCGCTGCCGATCGGCAAGGTGGCGATCTGGAATCCGGGCGCCAAGAAGGGCGATCGCGTCGGCATCAAGACGCTGGCTGATGGCAAGAAGGTGCGCTTCTTCAAGTCGAACGGCGAGGTAATCGACGCTTAAGGGCGTACGAGCAGGACACGATCATGGCAAGACTCATACAGGTTTATCGCGAGAAGATTGTGCCGCAGCTGCGCACCTCGCTGGCGTTGTCCAATCCCATGCAAGTGCCGAAGATCAGCAAGATCACGGTCAATATGGGCGTTGGCGAAGCGGTGGCTGATCGCAAGCTGATCGACGCGGCGGTGGCCGATCTCACCCGCATCACCGGCCAGAAGCCGATCATCTGCAAGTCGAAAAAGGCCATCGCCTCCTTCAAGCTGCGCGAGGGCCTGGCGATCGGCTGCAAGGTCACGCTGCGCGGCGCCCGCATGTACGAATTTCTCGACCGCCTGATCAGCGTGGCCATGCCGCGCATCCGCGATTTCCGCGGGGTCTCGGCGCGCGCCTTCGATGGCCGCGGCAACTACACGCTGGGCGTGAAAGAGCAGATCATTTTTCCGGAGATCCAGTACGACCAGATCGACAAGATCCGTGGCATGGATATCACGATCACCACCACGGCGCGCGACAACAAGCATGGGCGCGCGCTGCTGGAAGCCTTCAATTTTCCGTTCCGCAAATAGCTACCTGGCGCCACGTAAGGATTCGGTATGGCCAAGACCAACATGATTGAGCGCGACAAGCGGCGCACGCTGGTGGCGAAGAAGTACGCGGCGTTGCGCACGCGCCTCAAAGAGACCATTCGTACCCCCAAGTCCTCGCCGGAAGAGCGCAGTGCGGCCCAGGCCAAACTGCAGGCGCTGCCGCGCGATGCCAGCCCGACGCGCCAGCGCAATCGCTGTGCCATTACCGGCCGTTCGCGCGGTGTGTACCGCAAGTTCGGCCTGGGGCGCACCAAGATCCGCGAAGTGGCCGCGCGCGGCGAGATTCCCGGTCTCGCAAAAGCGAGCTGGTAGGAGCCATAACGATGAGCATGACTGATCCGGTTGCCGACCTGCTGACCCGCATACGTAACGGGCAGAGTGCGCGCAAAACCAGCGTAACGATGGCCTCTTCAAAGCTGAAGACCGCCATTGTGCGCGTGCTGAAGGACGAAGGCTTCATCGCCGATTTCAATATCGCCGATGAATCCGGCAAGCCCGCACTCACTGTCGATCTGAAGTATTTCGACGGCCGGCCGGTGATCGACCGCATCGAGCGCGTCAGTCGTCCGGGCCTGCGCATTTACCGCGGCAAGGACGAGCTGCCGAAGGTGCTGGGCGGCATGGGTACCGTGATCGTCTCCACCCCCAAGGGTGTGATGACCGACAAGGCGGCGCGCGCCATTGGCCAGGGCGGCGAAGTTATTTGCGTCGTGGCCTGAGGGCGCGGCCAGTTACGGAATATTGAACATGTCCAGAGTTGCAAAAAAAGTCATCGATGTCCCGGCCGGCGTGACCGTCACGCTCGGTGCAGATGTCATCACGGTCAAGGGCGCCAAGGGTGCCCTGAGTCTGCCCATGGCGGCTGGCGTCGCCGTGGCACAGGAAAACAAGCAGCTGATGATCAGCTACCAGGATGAGGGCGCCGCGCGCACCCGTGCCGGCTCGACCCGTGCGCATCTGGCCAACATGGTGCTGGGTGTTACCCGCGGCTATGACCGCAAGCTCGAGCTGGTCGGGGTCGGATTTCGCGCCGCCGTCGCCGGCAAGGTGCTGAACTTGACGCTCGGTTTTTCGCATCCGGTCAGTTACGACATTCCGGAAGGCATCAGCATCGAGACCCCGAGCCAGACCGAAATTCTGATCAAGGGCGCTGACCGGCAGCGGGTGGGTCAGACGGCAGCCGAGATCCGTGGCATCAGGCCGCCGGAACCCTACAAGGGCAAGGGCGTGCGCTATTCGGATGAAAAGATTTCCCTCAAGGAAGGTAAGAAGAAATGATTACCACCAAGCAGGAACGTCGCGCACGCCGCGCCATCAAGACCCGCGCCAAGATCCGCGAGTTGGGCGCTGCCCGTCTCACGGTGCATCGCACGCCGCGCCATATCTATGCGCAGCTGTTCGCCAGCGACGGCTCGAAAGTGCTGGCCGCCGCCTCCACGCTGCAGAAGGCCGTGGCCAAGGATCTCAAGTACACCGGCAATGTCGAAGCGGCCAAGGCCGTAGGCCGTGCGATCGCCGAGCGGGCCAAGGCGGCAGGCGTATCGAAGGTCGCCTTTCGATCGCTCCGGTTTTCAGTATCACGGTCGCGTCAAGGCTCTGGCTGAAGCTGCCCGTGAAGCCGGACTCGAACTCTAGAATTTCCCCCAGGGACGCATCGCATGGCAAGAATTGAAAAGAACCAGAGCGCCGACGACCTGCTCGAGAAGCTGGTCGCGGTCAACCGCACGGCCAAGGTCGTCAAGGGTGGCCGCCAGTTCGGTTTCACGGCGCTGACAGTGGTCGGCGATGGTGCTGGCCGCGTCGGCTTTGGCTTCGGCAAGGCGCGTGAAGTGCCGGTGGCGATCTCCAAGGCCATGGCGCAGGCCCGCAAGAACCTGGTCAACGTCAGCCTGTCGAACGACACGCTGCACTACGCGGTCAAGGGCGAACATGGCGCGACGCGCATCTTCATGCAGCCGGCCTCGAGCGGTACCGGTGTTATCGCCGGGGGCGGCATGCGCGCGGTGCTCGAATGCGCTGGCGTGCGTAATGTGCTGGCCAAGAGTTACGGTTCGCGCAACCCCATCAACGTGGTGCGCGCCACGGTCAAGGCGCTGGCGAAGGTACGTTCGCCGGATGACATTGCCGCCAAGCGCGGCAAAACTCTCGAAGAAATACTTGGGTGAGTGACATGACGAGCGGCAAACAGATCAGGGTGACTCTGGTGCGCAGCCTGTACGGGCAGCTCAAGGCCATCAGCGCCTCGGTGCGTGGCCTGGGCCTGCGCCGCCCGCATCAGTGTGTCACGGTGGCCGATACCGCGGCCAACCGCGGCATGATCAATGCCGCCTGCCACATGCTTAAGGTGGAGCAACTCTGACATGCGACTGAATACCATCAGACCCGGCGCCGGCTCGCGCAGCGTCCGTCTACGCGTTGGCCGCGGTGCCTCCGCCGGCCAGGGCAAGACCTGCGGCCGCGGCGTCAAGGGACAGCGCGCGCGCAAAGGCGGCTATCACAAGGTCGGCTTTGAAGGCGGCCAGATGCCCATCCAGCGCCGCATGCCGAAGGTCGGCTTTCGCTCCGCCATGAAGGCTGAGCGCGCCGAAGTGCGCCTGCACGAGCTCGCGCTGGTGACGACTACGCCGATCGACCTGGCCGCACTGAAGCAGGCCCAGTTGATCCCGGAGTTCGCCAAGCGCGCCAAGGTTGTGCTGTCCGGCGAGATCAAGAAGGCCGTGCAGCTCAAGGGCATTGGCGTCACCAAGGGTGCGCTGGCGGCCATCGTAGCAGCCGGCGGCAAGGTCGAGACCTGATGGCTAACCCGTCCACCAATCCAGCGGCAACTTTCGCCGAGGCCGGCCGCCTCGGTGAGATACGCAATCGCCTGCTGTTCCTGGTGGGCGCACTGGTGGTGTATCGCATCGGCACGTTCATTCCGGTGCCGGGCATCAACCCGGACGCGGTGGCGCGTTTCTTCAACGATCAGGCCAACTCGATACTGGGCATCGTCAACACTTTCAGCGGCGGCGCGCTGCAGCGCCTGTCGATCTTCGCCATGGGCGTCATGCCCTACATTTCGGCCTCGATCATCATCCAGATGCTCTCGATGGTGGTGCCGACCCTGATGGAATATCGCAAGGAAGGCGAGGCCGGGCGACGCAAGACCACGCAGCTGACGCGCTACGCGACGGTCGGGCTGGCGATATTCCAGTCCTTCGGCGCGGCCGCGGCATTGCAGAACGGTGGCATGGTGCTGGCCGGCGGCTTCCAGTGGATGATGGTGGCCACGGTCACGATGACCACCGGCACGCTGTTCCTGATGTGGCTGGGTGAGCAGATTACCGAGCGCGGCATCGGCAACGGCATTTCGATGATCATTCTCTCCGGCATCGTCTCGGGCATTCCCGGCGCCATCAGCCGCACCTTCACTTCGGTCAACAATGGCGAGATGCTGCCGATCTTTGCCATCGTGCTGGTCATCATTGTCGTGGGTGTGACCGCATTCTGCGTCTATGTCGAGCGCGCCCAGCGGCGCATCACCGTGCACTACGCCAAGCGGCAGGTTGGCCGCCGCCTGTACGCGGGCCAGAGCAGCCATCTGCCCTTCAAGCTCAACATGTCGGGCGTGATCCCACCGATCTTCGCCTCGAGCCTGCTGCTGTTCCCCGCCACCATGGCGAGTTTTTTCGCAACCGGGTCGGATAGCAAGATGAGCCTGGTCATGCAGCGTGTGCAGGCAGCGCTCAATTATGGCCAGCCGCTGCACCTGGTGCTGTACGCGGCGCTGATCCTGGGTTTCACTTTCTTCTACACCGCGCTGGTGTTCAACGCGCGCGACACGGCCGACAACCTCAAGAAATCCGGGGCCTTCATTCCCGGTATCCGCCCCGGACAGCAGACCGGTGATTACATCGACAAGGTGCTCTCGCGCCTGACGCTGTGGGGCGCGTTCTACATCATGGCGGTGTGCCTGTTGCCCGAGTTCCTGATTTCCTCGCAGGGTGTGCCGTTCCAGTTTGGTGGCACCTCCCTGCTGATCGTGGTGGTGGTGGTCATGGATTTCATGGCGCAGTTACAGGCGCACATGATGTCCAACCAGTACCCGGGCCTGATGAAAAAGGCGAATTTGCTGGGAGCGGGCCGTGGTGCCCCAGGTCAAGGTGAGCGATGAAAGTACGTCCGTCAGTGAAGAAGATCTGCAAGAACTGCAAGATCGTGCGCCGTCGCAGGGTCGTCTACGTGATCTGCGCCGATGCGCGTCACAAGCAGCGCCAGGGTTAGGAGCTAAAGCATGGCACGTATAGCCGGTATCAATATTCCGATGAACAAGCATGTGGTCATCGGCCTGACCCACATCTTCGGCATCGGCCCGAACCGTTCGCTCGAGGCCCTGAAGGCAGCGGGCGTCGATCCGACCACCAAGGTCAAGGACCTGACCGAGGCCGAAGTCACGGCGATCCGTGCGCAGCTGTCGCGCTGGCCACTGGAAGGCGACCTGCGCCGTGAAGTCTCGATGAACATCAAGCGGCTGATGGATCTGGGCACCTGGCGCGGCATCCGTCATCGCAAGGGCCTGCCGGTTCGTGGCCAACGCACGCGCACCAATGCACGCACCCGCAAGGGTCCGCGCAAGCAGGCCGTGAAGCTCAATGCCCCGCCGGGCAAGGTTTGATAGCAGGAATTTATTATGGCTGAACAGAAAGCACAGCAGAGCGGCGCGGGCGCAGCAGCCCAGGCCGGCGGCCCCAAGAAGCCCAAGAAGGCGCGCAAGAACGTGCTCGATGCGATCGCGCACGTGCATGCTTCGTTCAACAACACGATCATCACCATCACCGACCGGCAGGGCAACACGCTCTCATGGGCCACCTCGGGTGGCTGCGGCTTTCGCGGCTCACGCAAGAGCACGCCGTTCGCAGCCCAGGTCGCCGCCGAAAAGGCCGGCATCGCGGCGCAGGAACACGGCGTCAAGAATGTCGAAGTGCGTGTCGGTGGCCCCGGCCCCGGCCGCGAGTCAGCAGTGCGGGCGCTCAACGGCTGCGGCCTGAAGATCACCAGCATTGAAGACGTCACGCCGATTCCGCATAACGGCTGCCGTCCCCCGAAGAAGCGTCGCGTCTAGAGCGGCCCCGGAAATCAGTCCCGGAAATCAGTTAAGGAAACGAGAAGACTATGGCGCGATATACCGGCCCGACATGCAAACTCGCCAGGCGCGAGGGCACTGATCTGTTTCTCAAGAGCGGCGCCAAGCCGATCGAGAGCAAGTGCAAATTCCAGGTGCCGCCCGGCGGCATCAAGAGCGAGCGCCGCCAGCGCCTGTCCGACTACGGCACGCAGCTGCGTGAAAAGCAGAAGCTGCGACGCATGTATGGCGTGCTGGAGCGGCAGTTCCGCGGCTATTACAAGATGGCCGCGCGCCGTACCGGCGCCACGGGTGAGACGCTGCTCAAGCTGCTGGAATCGCGGCTCGACAACGTGGTCTATCGCATGGGCTTTGCCGCCACGCGGGCCGAGGCGCGCCAGCTGGTAAGCCACAAGGCCATTGAAGTCAACGGCCACATCGTTTCCATCGCCTCGTACCAGTGCAGTGCCGGCGATGTGGTGCAGGTGCGTGAGCGCGCCCGCAAGCAGCTGCGCATCCAGGGTGCGCTGGCCTCGGCCACCCAGGCCGGCCTGCCCGACTGGGTTGAGGTCAGCGACAAGGAAATGCGCGGCATATTCAAGACCGTGCCAGCTCGCGAAGATGTCCTGCCGGACATCAACGAGAATCTGGTGGTCGAGTTGTATTCGAAGTAACGCTGGAGCACCTATGCAGTCCCTGGTAACCGAATTTCTCAAGCCCCGTGTGGTCAAGGTGCAGCCCGTGGCCCCGCGTCAGGCGCGGGTCGTCATCGAACCCTTTGAGCGTGGCTTTGGCCATACGCTCGGCAATGCGCTGCGGCGCGTGCTGCTCTCGTCCATGCCCGGTGCGGCGATCACCGAAGTGGAGATCGACGGCGTGCTGCACGAGTACACCAGCATCGAGGGCGTGCAGGAAGACGTCGTCGACGTGCTGCTCAATCTCAAGCTGGTGGCGCTGCGCATGCATACGCGCAATTCCGCCGAGCTGCGCCTGCACAAGAAAGGCCCGGGGCCGGTGACGGCGGGCGACATCCAGACCGATCACGACATCGAAGTCGTCAACCCGGATCTGGTGATCGCCAACCTGACCAAGGCCGGCGAACTCAACATGCTGATGAAGATCGAGCGCGGCCGCGGCTATCGCCCGGCCGTGCAGCGCGTGGCCTTCGAAGAGCAGACCCGGCCGATCGGCCGCCTGCTGCTCGATGCCTCCTTCAGCCCGGTGCGGCGCGTGACCTATTCAGTCGAAGCCGCGCGCGTCGAGCAGCGCACTGACCTCGACAAGCTGGTCATCGATATCGAGACCAACGGCACCATTGAGCCCGAGGAGGCCATCCGGCGCGCCGGCGGCATTCTCAAGGACCAGCTCTCGGTGTTCGTCGATCTGCAGGGCGAAGACGAAGCGGTCGCCAAGATCACCGAGATGCAGTTCGATCCGATCCTGCTGCGGCCGGTCGATGAGCTGGAGCTCACGGTGCGCAGTGCCAACTGCCTCAAGGCCGAGAACATCCACTACATCGGCGATCTCGTGCAGCGCACTGAAGTCGAGCTGCTGCGTACGCCAAATCTGGGCAAGAAGTCGCTCACCGAAATCAAGGAAGTGCTGCAAAGCCACGGCCTGATGCTCGGCATGCGCCTCGATGGCTGGCCGCCGGCGGGCCTGCGCCGCGAAGAAGAGAGCGGCCTGATCTGATTTTCATTCAAGAGTTAACTCATGCGTCACAAGCTCTCTGGTCGGCAACTCTCGCGCAACAGTTCGCATCGGCACGCGCTGCTGCGCAACATGTCGGTATCGCTCCTGCGCCATGAAACCATCCGCACCACGGTGCCAAAGGCCAAGGAACTGCGGCGCGTGGTCGAGCCGCTGATCACGCTGGGCAGGAACGATTCCGAGGCCAATCGTCGCCTGGCTTTCTCGCGCCTGCGGGATATGCCGCTGGTCGACAAACTGTTCACGGATCTGGGTCCGCGCTTTCGCACCCGCCCGGGTGGCTACACGCGCATTTTGCGCATGGTGCCGCGTGCTGGCGATGCCGCGAAAATGGCGTTGATGCAGCTGGTGGATCGTCCGGCGCCGGTGGCAGTGCCCACCGAGGCACCAGCCGACACCAAGCCCAAAAAGACCCGGGCCTCCGCCGCGGCCGAGGCCGAACAGGCGAGCGCAAAGGCGGCCGCCAAGGCCGCCAAAGCGAAGGACAAGGCTGCGCACAAGGGCGCCAAGGTAGCGGCGAAGACCGCCAAGGCGAGCGCCAAGGCCGGCAAGAAGGCTGCCAAGTCCTCTGCCAAGGCCGCCGACGGCAATGCGAAGGGCAAGGCCGGAGCGAAGCGGACTGCCAGGAAGAAGGCGGGTAAGTAGAGCCGACCCGCTGCAATACCCCGGTAAACCTCACTAGAAGGAGCTGATGTATGGGACTCGGTGCGGAATTCAAAGAATTTGCCATGCGCGGCAACGTCGTCGATCTGGCCGTGGGCGTCGTGATCGGCGCGGCTTTTGGCAAGATCGTGGCGTCGCTGGTCGAGAACGTCATCATGCCGCCGATCGGCATGGCCCTGGCGGGGGTGAATGTTGCCGATTGGGCCACGCAGATTGGCGTGGCCGCCGATGGCAAAGCGATCATGCTCAAATACGGCGCGTTCCTGCAGACTGTCATCGATTTTGTCATCGTCGCCTTCATCATTTTCATGGCTCTGCGGGGCATCAACCGGCTCAAGAAGCCGGCTCCCGCCGCCGCCCCGGCTGCACCGCCCGCACAGGAAGTGCTGCTCACCGAGATTCGGGATTTGCTGGCAAAGCGCTGAAAGCCGGCCTCCCGGGCAACTTTTCGGGGCTTTTTTATGGTGAATGATTGAATTGCGCCGTGGCTTCTATAGAATCTACGGCGGCGATGGGATGTCGCTTTTCAAACTAGTTTGTCTGCATTTTAACTTCTGATCATCTGGGGATTCATCGATGAATACTAAGCTTGCTCTTGGCGCTGTTGTCGCAGCGCTTTCGCTGATCGCTTGCAGCTCCCAGGAAGCCGCCGCTCCGGCCGCTCCGGCTGCAGCTCCGGCTGCTGAAGCCGCTCCGGCTGCTCCGGCTGCAGACGCTGCTGCTCCGGCTGCAGACGCTGCTGCTCCGGCCTGCTCCGGCCACTCCGCCGTCAAACTGATCCGATCGGGTCTGGCATGAAAGCCCGTGCAGGCCGCGAACCGGTCTGCCCGGGCTTTCGTGTTTCTGTGCCATGACCATCAGCATTCGCGATACCCGGCAAACCAAAAGCGATCGCACCTGGATCGAATCGGTATACCGCGACTACCTCAATGACCTGGCACCGCTTGGCACCGGTGTGTTTCCCGCGCTCAGTGAATTCGGTCACCGCGAACCTGACCAGCTCGCGAGCTGGTTTGCCGATTCCAGCGCACATCTGCTCACCATTCTCAAGGAAGACAGCCCGGTGGGTTTTGCCATGGTGCGCAGCGGCGCAACGCCCGTGGGTAACGAGCGCTTCGATTATTCCATGGCCGAGTTTTTCATCGCCCGCGAGTGGCGTCGTCGTCGGCCTCGGCCAGGAGGCGGTGCGCCTGATCTGGGATCGCTTTGCCGGTCGCTGGCACATCATGGAATATCTGCGCAATGCGCCGGCGGTGGCCTTCTGGCGTCGGGTGGTCAACGCTTACACGGGCAGCAATTATCGTGAGCGCAGCAGTAGTGGTGAAGTGCATCAGTATTTCGAGTCGGGGGCGGGGCGGGCGCGCGGATGATGAAGACTAGGGCGTAAGCGCGCTTGTGTTGGCGCGTACGTGCCGCGACGGCAGGGCGGGCATCGACCCGGAAAAAACGCTGTGAATCCGTCCATGGAAGCTCCGGCCGCGACATCCTGTCGCGGACGGTTTTTCCGGGTCGATGCCCGCCCTGCCGTCGCGGCACCCATGCCTCGCCGCAAGCACTCTGACGTTCTTGATCCGACCTTCAGCGCGCGTGCCACAGGCAGGTTCCAGGGGTTGACCATGGCACCTTTGTTTGTCACCAGCGAATTCGTGCACTAGTTCGGTTCGGGGTCGGCGTGATTGCCTGCCCGCAGCACTGCAATGTCTGGCGGTTGCTGCTGCAGGAGCACTTCAAGGCAGGTGGGAGGTGAAAATCTGAGGCAAGTGCTATCCTGCTGGTGTCTCGCCCACGCCGGCCGATCAACAGTGCCCATACCAACCAAGACGTTTCGCGTGCTGGTGTTGCTCAGCTGCGTCGGCAGCACGCTGGCATTCGCCGCGCGCCTGCCCGTTCTCAAGCAGATTGATCTGCCGCATCCCTATTATTTCCGGGAAATGTATCTGCCGCAGCTGACCAGCGGCCCGTCCAGCGTCACGTGGTCGCCGGATTCACAGGAGGTGATCTATTCGATGGCGGGGTCCCTGTGGCGCCAGCGCCTGGGGACCGACACTGCTCAGCAATTGACCGCTGATGCAGGCTACGACTATCAACCCGATTGGTCGCCGGATGGGCGCTCAGTCGTCTATAGCTCCTACGACGGCGAAGCGGTCGAGCTGCGGCTGCTGGACCTGGTCAGCGGCGAATCTCACGCTCTCAGCAGCGACGGCGCTGTGAATGTCGAGCCCAGATTCTCGCCCGATGGCAAGCGCTTGTTGTTTGTTTCGACTTCATACCACCAGCGCTTCCACATTTTCACGCGGCGATCTGCAGGGTGGCAGGCTGGTGAATGTCGCGCGCCTGACCGGTGAGAACAGGAGCCCGCTGCCGCGCTACTACTACAGTCCCTACGATCACGAAATCAATCCGCTGTGGACGCGCGATGGCCACGAGATTATCTACGTGTCCAATCGCGATCACATCTACGGCACCGGCGGAATCTGGCGTACGCCGGCGAGTGCTGGCGGCGAGGCCCGGGAAATTCACTACGAAGAAACCAACTGGAAAGCGCGGCCCGATATTTCCCCCGATGGTTCACGCCTGGTGTTCAGCTCCTACACCGGCCGCTCGTGGAATAATCTCTGGGTGATGCCGGCGGGTGGCGGCGATCCCCTGCCGATCGCTTTCGGCGAGTGGGATCAGACCAGTCCGCGCTGGTCACCGGATGGCAGGGCGATCGCGTTCATCGGCAATCGCAGCGGCAACACCGAGTTGTGCCTCATGCCCATGCCGGGTGGCAGTGTGTCCTGCCTCGGCGCGCCCAAGCGGCACTATCTGCATCCGATGGCGCAGCTGCACCTGGTATTGGCCAATTCCAGTGGTGGTTCTGACGCCGCGCGCATCAGCGTTACCGATGCCGTCGGTAAATTCCATGCGCCTGCCGCTGCGTGGATACACGCCGACGATGGCGTTGATCGCAGCCAGCGACATTTCGAAGCGCATTATTTTCACGCCCGTGGCGCGACCACCATCGATGTGCCTGCGGGGCCGGTCCATGTCGAGATCATGCAGGATGCCACTAACAATCTTTGCAAGGATTTTCGCCACAGAATTTTTCGAGAATATATTTGCTTTGAAAATGCGGTATTCGTTTTTTGTTGATTCAACCAATTTCATCATTTGATTATACATAGTTGATATTTCTTCTGAAGGTAGAATACGAAATCTTATATTGTCTATCGCGCTTAATTATATCCTCGATTCTCTTCAGTTCAATTTTTCTTGGTTTTATTTCGCGATACCAAGCTTCCATTCGTCTAGTATAATCTTTAAGATCTTTTGTCGCATGATAGTCGTCAATCGCTCCCAATTCGCATGTCATATGAACGGCATAATCTCTTGTATCAGCATAAAGTTTTGTAGCATGCTTCAATAAATTCCAAGTTATTTTCACATTTCCCATAAAGCTGTGAGTCCAGTCACTATATCTATGCCATATTTGTCCTAAATCACGTCATTGGTATTGAATATTATTGCTAAATCAAATAATTTTTTTATGCTGCCATGAACTTCAATAAAATCTGGCCTAAAATCCATATTAAACCCTCCCTTTATTACAAAAACAATATATTACAAATAAAATTATCGCATCATTTATTTAGCACAGTTTATAAACATTTTTAACAATCAAGCTAACTTTATTGCTAAGAAATTACTTTGTCCCCATATACGGCTCCACAGTGATAAGAACGTTCTTTAATGTCCTTATACATTTCATGAAGCCTTGACTCTATTTCTTTTGTGATGTTATGCGAAGCCTCAACCGTCAATTCTTTGTCCATCTTTATATGCATATCGATAAATATCGTCGAACCGCTGTGCCTGGTCCTTATTTTGTGGTGGGCTTTTCTATCTCGGGGAACTCTTCTAACAGTTTGCATATTTTCGTTGACCATCTCTTCGTCGTTCAGTCCGCCGTCTATGGCGTGGTGCATAAGTTTGTCTGAGAGTCGGAAAAAGATGCCTATGACCCAGATGCCTACAAAGATGGCGCCTGCGGGGTCAATCCACCATAGGCCTGAGAGCTGCATTACAATAAGAGCCGCGGCTATGCCGAAAGAAGTGACTACGTCGGCGCGAAGGTGTTCCCCGTCTATCTCTATTCCAACGGAGCGGAGTTCTTTGCCTTTTTTTATGAGGTACATAGAGACTACCCAGTTCACGACGCCCGATGCCAGCATTATAACTATACCTATCCAGATGTCTTTAGGCTCTGTCCTGTGCATAATTTTTTTTACGCCTTCGTAAATTATCCCCACTCTGATGGCGAGAATAAGCAGGTTCTCTATTCAGCTGGTTATCATTTCTATCTTGCCGTGGCCGTACGGGTGTTCTTTGTCGGGCGGTTTTAAGGAACCCTTGACGCCGAAATACGCGATGACCGACGCCATGAGGTCGTTGGCGGAATGCAGGGCTTCGGCCAGTACGCTGACAAGGCCCGTGGACAGGCCGATTATTATTTTCGCTATAACGAGCGATGCGTTGGAGATGACGGATATGACTATGACGCGGCCTTTTTCTGCGCTGGTTGATTCTGTTTCCCGGTTCGTTATCATCTGATTCTCCAGTTTAACTTAAGTTCAATATCACGCTCGAATTCTCTTACAACATAAACATTTTGCGGGGCATATGCGATATGCCCAACGTAAACCGGGCCAGGCACTTCGCCTGATTTTCGTAGAGGCATATCGCATACGCCCCATTACATTAATTAACAATTATCACATGTACTGTCTTTATCGTTTTTCCACCTTGATCTTCAGCGGTGCGTTCTTTCCCTTAACCACTGTTGCTCCCGTTGCGTTATCTTTGAGATCCAGCGCGTCGACCGATATCACATACGGTCCGATGGGCAGCGCTTTAAAGACGAATTCTCCCTGGCTATTTGTTGTTGACTTGTATATTTCGCTGCTTATCTTATTCATAGCCTTAACTCCGGTGTTGGGGAGCACGCGGCCGCAGAGAAGCACTTTTCCGTCGAGGTCCGCATTCTCAAGCGTCCTTGTGGGCGTGGGTACCGGAGTGGTTCTTCTTCGGCCTGGGCGTCGCAGTGGACGTCATTGTGGATGTCGGCGTAACCGTAAGCGTCACTGTTGCCGTAAATGTGGGTGTCGCGGTCTTTGTGGAAGTGCTTATGGCCGTTACAGTAACGGTGGCCTTGGGCACGTCTTTCGGCTCAACTTCCAGGTAATAGGGCCAGCCCTGCATATCTATGTCATACACCATCTGCTGCGATACCGGGTCTATAACGACTATCTTTCCCTTGTCTTCCTCGCTGATATATCCGGCGGTGTAGAGCTTGTCGCCGGAAGGCACTTTGCCGTAAGCCATGTCGTATAGCACGTCATTGACCTTGATGGACGCGATTTTTTCGTATGCGGCTGTTTCATATATCTCCACGGCGCCTGCGACGTTCACGTAAATCAATCCGTTGTATATCGCCAGCCCCCTCGGGTTCTCGGATGTGGGAATGGTAGCTTTTACTTTCCGGCTTTCATGTCTATAACTGAAATGCTGTTCGAATTCGAGTTTGTCACATAAAGGTTTGTGCCGTCGATAATCAGGTCCCACGGATTTTCGCCGACCGGAATGTAACCGAGCACTTTGTTCTGCGGTATGAAGAATACGGCAACCGCCTGCTTGTCCCACATGGCGATGTAAGCTACCCTGCTGTCGTCGGTTATGGCTATGCTGCGGGGCGAGCCAAGCACGGGTATAGGGTCGCTTGCCGCGCTGAACGCCGGAGGTCTATGACCGACAGGTTGTTAGAGTCGCTGTTGCTGGCTATTATCTTTTTGCCGTCTTTCGTCAGACCTATCGCGAAAGGCGCGTAGCCCACGTCGACGGGGTTCGGGTCCACGGTGAAAGCGGCCGTCTTTATCCTGTATATTTTATTGTTGTCCGAGCTGGCGTAATAAAGGAACTGCTTGTCGGGCGAGAGCCTCATCTCTTTTGCGTTCGAGGGAAGCATTATTTCCCTGACCACCTTGTTGCTCCCGGCGTCCACGACGGTTATCCTGTTCTGCTGTTGCGGGAGACGTAAAGGAAGGCTGTTGCACAGCCAGTTCGCTGGCCGTTAAAAGTACCGCGAGTAACATCAACATTTTCTTCATTATATCCTCCGTTTTTGAACGCGCCTGGCGCGTTGTTA
>CAWGKS010000003.1:0-53738 GCA_963823235.1 uncultured Gammaproteobacteria bacterium
AGGGCTGGGTACATCACGGTGACCTACAGAGTCGATTGAGCCCGTCTGCGTCGACCATGTTCGTAGCGCGAAAGCCAGCGGGGTCAAGGCAATGGCCTTGACCCCGCTTTCGTGTTCGGGGGACAGCAATGAACAGTCGGAATTTCCTCAGGACAGTGGCGGCGACCCTGCTCGGGTACTGTGCTTACCGGCCCAGCGTGCCTGCGTGCCGCTGCAGATCCGCTTCTTGCAGGATTCCAGGATCCCCCGAATAGTGCCAGGCCGCGTGTCTGGTGGCACTGGATGAGCGGCAACATCAGCAGGGAAGGCATCCTGGCGGATCTTGAGTGGATGCACCGTACAGGCATCGGCGGCCTCCAGAATTTCGACGCCGACCTGCAGACGCCCAAGGTCGTGGAAAAGCGCCTGGCGTTCATGACACCCGAATGGAAGGATGCATTTCATTTCGCGATGACTACTGCGGATCGTCTGGGGCTCGAGGCGACCGTTGCCGGGTCGCCCGGCTGGAGTGAATCGGGTGGGCCATGGGTCACGCCCGATGCCGCCATGAAAAAGTTGGTCTGGAGTGAAACCATACTCGAGGGAGGCCACGCGTACTCAGGCTTGTTGCCGCAACCGCCTTCGAACTCCGGCCAGTTCCAGGACGCTCCGTTCCGCGATGCCTCTGTGCCCACTGTGGGCACCTCGCCAGCCTTCTACCGCGACACGCGCGTGATTGCATTCCGCCTCCCGCGGTCGGAGGAGCGCGCGCTCAATGGCGCGGGCGCACATCAGTGCGAGTAACGACGAGCCCGTCGATGCAGCGTTGCTTGCGGATGGATCGCTTACCAGGTCGGGTGCCACTCGCCCAGGGCAGCGGTAGGCGAGTCTACGTGGCTGCAAATTGCGTTCGACCGGCCCGAGAGCGTGCGCGGCGTCACCTACGCGCGGGCCGACCATGTTCCGTTCGAGCAATTCGTGGCGACTGCGGGGGCCCAGCCTTGCTGGCCAGCGATGACGGTTCGGCATGGCGGGAAGTGACCGTGCTGCCAGTCGGTGGTTCAGAGCGCACCACCGTTTCCTTCGCTCCCGTGACGGCCAGCTATTTCCGCTTCACGTGGACAACAAAGGGCGCCACCACCGCCACCGCCCGGGATCGACTGGCTGGCGGTCCTGGGATCCATGGGCTTGCGATTCGATCCACCCGGGGAACACCTGATCTCGGAGCTGCGGCTAGAGTCCGGCGGCCGCGTACACCGTGCCGAGGAAAAGGCCGGTTTCGGGATCGTGGCCGACTTGCGCGGGTTTGCGACGCCGGCGGTTCCTGTCGAATTTGCCATCAGGCCTGACGCTGTCTACAGGACGTCACCAGTCACATGCGCGAGGGCGGGCAATTCGATTGGACACCACCTGAAGGGCGCTGGCTCGTCCTGCGGATGGGGTATTCACCCACGGGCATCACCAAATCATCCGGCTTCTCCGGAGGGCACGGGGCTCGAAGTTGACAAGCTCAGTGCGCGCCACGTGACCGACGACATGACGCGCTATCTGGATATGTACCGCGAGGCCTCGGGCGGCCTGATGGGCAGTCGCGGGCTTCAGTATGTCATCAACGACAGCTGGGAGGCCGGCACCGCGAACTGGACTGAAGACCTGCTGATTCAATTCAAGGCACGCCGCGGCTATGACGCGACACCGTGGCTCCCGGTTCTGACGGGGCGCATTGTTGGCTCGGCGAGCGAGAGCGACCGCTTCCTCTGGGACTATCGCCAGACGCTGGCCGATCTGCTGGCCGAGAACCACTACGACCTGATCACACGTCTGTTGCACGAGCGGGGCATGGGACACTACGGTGAGTCGCATGAGGCTGGTCGCGCCTTCATCGGTGATGGCATGGAAGCCAAGCGCAGCAACGACGTGCCGATGTCGGCCATGTGGGTGCTCAAGCCTGGCTTGAACGTCGACAACCCGGGCTCCAACGCGGATGTGCGCGAGTCGGCGTCGGTCGCACACATTTACGGGCAAAACCTTGTGGCCGCCGAATCGCTGACCGCCGCGGCGGGCGCCTGGCAGTGGAGCCCGGCCTCGTTGAAGCCTACGGCGGACAAGGAGCTGGCCATGGGCCTGAACCGGTTCGTCATCCACACGTCGGTGCATCAGCCACTCATGGACAGGGGCCCCGGCCTCGCGCTGGGGCCCTTCGGTCAGTGGTTCACGCGCAATGAAACCTGGTCGGGAGCTGGCGCAAAGGCGTGGATCGACTACCTCGCGCGCAGCTCCTACCTGCTGCAGCAAGGGCGTTTCGTGGCCGACGTCGCCTGGTACTACGGCGAAGATTCAAACATCACCGCCTTGTACGGGCAGTCTGCTCCGCCAATCCCCGAAGGGTATCCCTTCGACTACGTGAATGCCGACGTGATACGGCACAAGTTGAAGGTGGCAAACGGCCGGCTGGTGACTGATTCAGGCATGAGCTATCGCGTACTGGCAATGGACGCGCGTGCGGCACAGATGTCGCTCCCGGTCCTGCGCGCCATTCGCGACCTGGTGGCAGCCGGCGCGATCGTCGCGGGACCGAAACCAACGGGGTCGCCGAGCCTCGCGGACGACGATCGCGAATACGAAGCCATCGTCGCCAGCTTGTGGGGCAAGGGCAAGAGTCCAGGCCTTCGGCAGGGGCCGCGTGTATCGGGATGTCGAAGTCGGCGCTGTGTTGACCGCGGAAAAAGTGGCGCCGGATTTCCAGCACACACGGCCGCACGCGGATACGCAACTCCTGGCTGTCCATAGAAAGCTCGCGGATGGCGATCTCTTTTTCATTGACCACCGGAATGAACGGACGGACTCGGTGGCAGTGAGCCTGCGGGCTGCGGGCAGCTCGCCGGAAATCTGGCATGCGGAAACCGGTAGGGTGGAAGCGACGACCTGGCGGCGCGAGGGTGAACGGACAGTGGTGCCACTAACGCTCGGCCCGTGGGAGACCGCGTTTGTGGTAATGCGTCACCCGACGAATGCCAAGGCAGCCACCGTTCGTGATTCGAGGCTCGAACCTGTCGCCACACTCAACGGCACCTGGCATGTGACTTTCCAGGAGGGCCGGAAGGGCCCCGCCAGTGCGGATCTGCCGCTGGGCTCATGGAGCGAATGCGCCGACGCGGGCATCCGGTATTTTGCGGGTACGGGCACGTACCACCGCGCTCTGCAAGTGCCGGCCAGATGGCTGGCGCACGGCGGCGGTGTGTGGCTCAACCTGGGAGAGGTCCACGAGCTGGCGGAAGTCAAGGTCAACGGGAAGTCCATGGGCGTTGCCTGGCATTCGCCTTACAGGGTCGAGATTTCCTCCGCGCTGCATGCTGGCACGAACGAGCTTGAGATTGCCGTGACCAACCTCTGGGCAAATCGGCTCATACACGACGCGCGGGCGGATGCGGCGGGCGCGTACACATTCACCGCACCCCAGCTTTACAAAGGCACAGAGGCCCTGGTGACCAGTGGATTGGTCGGACCGGTAAGCATCGAGCTTGGCCCCTCGGTCTCAACTACTCAGTGATGGAGCGAACCAGATGTACCCGGAGCGAGCGGTCGAAATGGCAACGAGAAACCTGATTCGAATTGCAGCGATCGCTTGCCTTGTTGGCATGGCGTCGGGAACTGCGGCTGCGTCTCCAGAGTATTCAGGTTCGCCCCCGGGTGAACATGGGCCCGACACATCAGGTCCGATCGGCCGGCCGCTGGTGGCTGAAATCGGACTGTCTGCCTATGTGATCAATGAGTTCGGTGCTGATTCAATCTACCTGATCGTGGGTACCCGCCGTGCGCTGGTAATTGATACGGGTTCCGGATTCTTCGATCTGCCTGCCGCAATTTCACGCATTACCGACAAACCATACGCGGTCGTCATAACGCATGGACACCCCGACCACGCGGGAGGCGCCGGCTTCTTCCCGTCGGTATACATTGACCCGCAGGACATGGCGATGGCTCGGGCAATTACCTACGAACAGCGTGTGGAGTACGGGCAGATCATGCGCTCGATGACCGCGGAGCGCGTCGGATTTCCGATTGGGTTCAAAGATGTCTGGGCGTACTCGGATAGCAGCGTTCGTCGTCTGAATGAGCAACCTGAGATGCGGGCATTGCATGACGGACAGGTGTTTGATCTGGGCGGGCGAAAGGTGACCGCGTATCACATCGGAATTCACACGTCCGGTTCTACCGTTTTCCTGGACGATCGCAGTCGAATCCTGTTCACCGGAGACGTCGCAAACCCGAACGTCCGCGCCAATGTTCCCGTAAGCAGTGCGCTTCGCGGATTGTTGCGGCTGCGTGCGATGCGTAGGAAATATGACCGGACGTTTACTGGCCATACTGCCTACGCCAACCTGATCGAACCGATGTCGCAGGATCCTGTTGTGCTCGACGATCTCATTGAGGCGTTTCGCGATGTGCTCCATGGGACGGCCGAGATCCGAACTGTGAAGAGCCACCTCTTTCCGGATCAGGAACTGACCGTCGCGGTGCATGGAAGGGCTACGGTGGGCTTTGACCCGAAGTTGCTGTGGGAACCGGGGGAGCAGCACTCAGTTCCTTGATACCTGACCAGCGAACGGACGGGACAGCGGCCTTAATGGGAGCCCAATGCTCCCGTGCCCACCGATCCAACAGTTCGCGCTGGCCCAGTGGACCTGATTGCCGGCGCGTGACTCACTAGCTTCGCGCAAAGGCCGTCAGCCCAAGTCGCTGGCGTACCTCTGCCGGGGTCAGCACGCCCACGTTCATGCCGCGCAGGATGTCGACGGCCCTGCCCACCAGCGCCGCGTTGGTGGCCTTGACGCCCCGATCGAGGTACAGGTTGTCCTCGAGTCCGACCCTGACATTGCCACCGGTCAATGCGGCCAGCGCCACATAGGGCAGTTGATGACTGCCGATGCCGAAGGTCGAGAACACCGCACCCGGCGGGAGATTGCTGATCATCGCCAGCAGGGTCTGGATGTCATCGGGAGCGCCGTAGGGAATGCCCATGCAGAATTGCAGCAACATCGGCTCGTCTAGCAGGCCTTCATCCCTGAGCCGGTTCGCAAAGCGGAGATGGCCGGTATCGAACACTTCGAGCTCGGGCTTGACGCGCAGCTTGCGCAGCTGTCCGGCCATGGCGCGCAGCTGGTCGGGCGTATTGATCATCGTGTAGTTGCCTTCGCCAAAGGTCATCGAGCCGCAATCCAGCGTACAGATCTCGGGACGCAGCTCCTCTGCATGCGCCAGGCGTTCACGCACTCCGCACAGATCCGTCCCCGCGGCGTCATAGGGCAGAGGTTGCGCGACCGAGCCGAGCGTGAAGTCGCCGCCAAACCCCACGGTGAGGTTGATCACGACATCTACGCCGGATGCACGGATCGTCCCGACGACCTCCCTGAACAGCGCGGTGTCGCGCGAGGGGGCTCCGGTCTTCGGGTCGCGGACATGAATATGAACCACCGCCGCGCCCGCGCGCGCCGCCTCGATCGCCGCAGCTGCGATCTGCTTTGGACTGACGGGCACATGGGGATTCCTGGCGACTGTGTCGGCACTGCCTGTGACCGCACAGGTAATGAAGACGCTCTGGCTCGGAGTCAATGGCATGGCTGCCTCGCTACCTTGAGGTTTCGCTACGCGGCAAGTGTGCAGCGGCCAGTGCCAGGGAGCAACGGGACATTCAGGCCCCGGGGGTTGACAGGCTATTTGTCTGTCAGGAGTATGGAGCAGATGCGAGTACGCCTGGTTTGCAGCGAACTGGAATGAGCATGCGTGACCCGGCCTGGGATCCGGCGGCCGATGCGCCGCTCGGTCTGCCACGCATCGCGTGGGGGCGCGGCTCGTATGTGTACGACGCGACCGGCAAGCGTTATCTCGATGCTTCCGGCGGTCCCGCCGTGTTCTGCCTGGGTCACGCCCATCCGGAGGTCAACGAGGCGATCGTGCGGCAGCTGCAGCGCGTCGCACACGGTTATCGTTATACCTTCACCAGCGATGCGCTCGAGGAACTGCAGGCGCTGATAGTTGCGGCCTGCGGCGCGGAGCTCGGCGCGATGGTGTTTGTGTCCGGAGGATCCGAAGCGGTCGAGTCCGCGCTCAAGATTGCCCTGCAATACCACAGCGCACGCGGCGAGCAGTCGCGCCGCCGCTTTATCTCACGGCGCCGTTCGTGGCACGGCAATACGCTCGGAGCACTGTCGGTATCGGATTTCCTCGCCCGGCGCGCGCCGTTTGAGGGCGCGCTGATTCCGGCATCGTTCCTCTCGAGCGTGAACGCCTATCGGTCGCCGCCGGGAGTCAGTTCCGCAGAGGTCGCCAGTGCCTGTGCCGCTGAGCTCGAGACGGAGATCGAGCGGCTTGGTGCTTCGCAGGTCGCGGCCTTCATCTTCGAGCCCGTGGTCGGGGCCGCCGGCGGCGTCGTGCCGGCGCCAGACGGATACGCGGCGCGGATACGTGACATCTGCGATCGCCATGGCGTGCTGATGATCGCCGATGAGGTCATGTGTGGGTCGGGTCGCACCGGAACCTGGCGTGCCCTCGAGCATGACGGCGTCGTGCCCGATGTGATGGCGGTTGCGAAAGGGCTAGGCGGTGGCTACATACCGCTGGGCGCAACGCTCATGCATCAACGCGTGGCCGAGGTACTCAAGGCCGTGGATGGGGGACCGCTCACGGGGCACACGTTTACCGGCCACACCACTGCCTGCGCCGCGGGAGTCGCGGTGCAGACCATCATCCGGCGTGATCACCTGCTCGAGCGGGTCGCTTCCGGCGGCGCCGCGCTGCTGCAGGAACTCAGGCGCTGCCTGGCGCCGATCGAGGCAGTGGGCGATGTGCGCGGGCGCGGGCATTTCATCGGCATTGAGCTGGTTGCCGATCGCGCGACACGGGCGCCATTTCCGGCAAGTCTCGGTCTCGCTGCCCGCATTGGCAGAGCCGCTGCGGCTGAGGGATTGCTCTGTTACCCGATCGGAGGGAATGTCGACGGTGTCAGCGGTGACGCCATCATCCTTGCGCCGCCATTCAACTCAAGTGTGGCGGAGTTCGATGAGATCTGCGGGCTGTTTACCCGCGCGGTCCGCACGGCAGTGGCGAGCCTCCCGGCCGGCGTCGGCGCGGCACGCGAGTGACCATGCGGTATGCACGTTTGCTCCTGTTGGTGGCCGGCATGGCGCACGCCGCCCATGCCCAGACAATGCTCGGCTTCACGGCGGCATCAGCCGCGAAGCAGGGCGGGATCGAGGCGCGCTTCAAGGCGATCCCGACGCCGGATGAAGCGCGGCGCCAGCATCGCATCTTCACGGCCGAACCGCATCCGGCCGGGTCGGAGCGCAACAACGAGCTGGCGCGCTATATCGCTGCTGAGTGGACCAGGCAGGGTCTGGAAGACGTAGTCGTGCGCCGCTACGACGTCTTCAGTTCCGACCCGCAGGAGACCCTGCTCGAGATGGTGGCGCCTTACCACTACCGGGCAACACTGCGCGAGGCGCCGTATGCGCAGGATCCGGACTCCAGCAATCCGGCCATCAGCTCGGCGTGGATCGGCATGTCCAAATCCGGCGATATCACGGCTCCAGTGATCTACGCGCACAGCGGTAACCCGGAAGATTTCGAGCTGCTGCGCCGCAGCGGCATCGATGTGCGCGGCAAGATCGTGCTGGTGCGTTATTCGAATCCCTACAGTTATCGCGGGTTCAAGGCCTTGACCGCGGAACGGGCGGGGGCGGCCGCGATCCTTATTTACAGCGACCCGGCCGAAGATGGCTACGGCCAGGGCAAGGTATTTCCGGACGGGCCCTGGGGTCCGGAGACTCATTTCCAGCGCGGCGCGATTGAGTACGACTTCCAGCAGGCGGGAGACCCGACCACGCCCGACTGGCCCTCGCTCCCTGGCGCACAGCATATTCCCGCACAGTCATCGCCGTCCGTGCCGAAGATCATGGCGCTGCCGTTGTCCTGGCACGACGCCAGACCCTTGCTCGCGAACATGGATGGGCCGGTGGCGCCCGCTGGCTGGCAGGGCGGGCTGCACTTCAAGTACCACCTCGGTGGCGGCCGGGTGCGCGCACACCTGAAGATTCAGATGGCAGAGACGCTGAAGGCCAACTACGTGGTGGAAGGCCGCATTCGCGGCAGCGATTATCCGGACGAGTGGGTGCTGGTCGGCAATCACCGTGACGCCTGGGTGTTCGGCGCCGCGGATCCCAGCAGCGGTACCGCGGCGATGATGGAGACGACCCGCGGCCTGGGCCAGCTGGCGCAGCAGGGAGTTCGCCCCAGGCGCACGCTGCTGTTCCTGAGCTGGGACGGCGAGGAGACGAGCTACGCCGGTTCGGTCGAGTGGAGCGAGCAGTTCGGTCACGAACTGTGGCAGAAGGCGGTGGCATATCTGAACGTGGACATCGGCGTTGCCGGTCCGAATCTTCAGGGCAGCAGCGTGGGCTCGCTGGCGCCGCTCATGGTGGAGGCGAGCCGCAGTCTGCAGGACCCGTCGGGCCGGTCCCTGTACGAGGCCTGGCGCAGCTCGCGTGCGCAGGACCTGCGGGCGCTCGGCGAGAACGACACGGTGACAGATTTCAATCTCGTGGAGACCCGCATCGGCAGCGGCTCCGACTACGCGGCACTCCTCGATCACGCCGGCGTGCCGGTGATGGACGTGACCTTCGACGGTCCCTACGGTGTTTACCATTCCGCCTACGACGACTTCTACTGGATGAATCACGTTGGCGATCCCGGCTACCGCTACCACGCGCTGATGGCGCAGCTGCTGGGCGTCCTGGCCCTGCGGGTCGCCAACGCGGATTTCATTCCCTACGATTTTGGCAGCTACGGCGCACACGTGCGTGAATACCTGGATGCCCTGGGGGCGAAGCATCCGCTGGGCGCGCTGCATCTGGAAGCGCTGCGCGCGGCGATTGACGAATTCGAGCGCGCCGGCCGCAGCCTCAACGAGGCGGTGGCGAGCGCGCTGGCCGCCGCTGCGCCAGATGCTCTGCTGGCCGATCAGGCCAATCGCGGCATGATGAGCGTCGAGCGCAACTGGCTGGATGCCGCCGGCATCCCAGGTCGCCCGTGGTACCGGCATCTGCTGTATGCCTGCCGGCAGACCTACGCGCATCTCGAGTTGCCAGGGCTGACCGAGGCCGTGGAAAGCGGTGACTGGACGCTGGCGCAGCAACAGGCGACGCTGCTTGCCACTGCGCTCCACAACAATGCCGAACTCGTGCAGCAGCTGGGCCTAGAGCTGGCCTGTGGGGGTGGCCTGCTGAGACAAGGCCTGCCCCTGTGCCCCGTGCACTGAGCTCATTGCTGGCAGCGAGGCGTGGTATCGCGCCGGCTCTGGGGCTGACGCCGGCAATTGACTTGCCCCGCTGCAGAATCTAATATGACCACAATTTATGGTCAGAATGAGATAGCCGCATGAGCATCCCCGCCGCCCTGTTTAAAGCCGAATGTCTGAAACTGATGGATCAGGTGGCAAAGACCCGCGAGCCCGTCGTCATTACCAAGCACGGCAAGCCTGTAGCGCAGTTGGCGCCCGTATCGGCCGACCCTCAATCCCTGTTCGGTTATATGAAGAACACCGTGAAAATAGCCGGCGATATTCTGGCTCCGGCCGCAATTTCCTGGAGCGCGCTATCCGGTGATGAAGACCGTCTTTACGTGCGATCCGGCCCAAGGCCGGCCCGTAAGAAATGAGCGCACTACTGCTCGATACCCACATATGGCTGTGGTATGCCGAGGGCGTCACCGAGCGCCTGGGCTCGGCCAGCATCAAGAAACTGGACGGCGGCTCGCAAGACAGACGGGCTGTGGGTGGCAGCCATTTCAGTATGGGAAGTCGGCATCCTCCACGCCAAAGGAAGCATTCACCTCTCGGCACCGTTGCGGAATTGGATTGGCAAAGCACTGAGTCCGCCGGGAATTCAACTTATGCCTCTCGATGCGGACATCGCGGTGGAAAGTACTCTTTTGCCTGGGGAGCCTCACGGCGACCCGGCCGACAGATTTCTAATTGCCGCCGCGCGCACCAAGGGCGTGGTTCTGGCCACGCGCGACGTAGACATCGTTGAATACGGCAAGGCCGGGTTTGTACGCGTACTGGAATTGTGACGACCCAGGCCACTGTGTCCTTCTATACCCAGCAACCAGCGGAGATACCTGATTGGCCACAATAGTCGGTGGAATCGCGACCTCGCACACGCCAACGATCGGGTTTGCGCTCGATACCAACAAGCAGCACGACCCGGTCTGGGCGCCGATCTTCGAGGGTTTCCGGCCCGTGCAGCAGTGGCTGGCCGACAAGCGTCCGGACGTGCTGTTCTATATCTTCAACGATCACGTTACCTCTTTCTTCTTCGATCACTATTCGCACTTCGCACTCGGCGTCGGCGATCGCTACTGGCCGGCAGACGAAGGTGGCGGACCGCGCAAGCTGCCCCAGATCAAGGGGCACCCCGGCTCTGGCACGGCATATCGCCACCGGCCTGGTCGCCGATGAGTTCGATATGTCCTTCTTCCAGGGCAAGGGTCTCGATCACGGCTGCTTTTCGCCGCTCTCGCTGCTCTGGCCCCACGAAACGGAGTGGCCGGGCGCGATCGTGCCGCTGCAGGTGGGCGTGCTGGAGTTTCCGATTCCTTCTGCACGGCGCTGCTTCAGGCTCGGCCGCGCGTTGCGCAAGGCGATCCAAAGCTATCCCGAAGATCTACGCGTTGCCATCGTGGGCACGGGCGGCCTGTCGCATCAGGTACACGGCGAACGCTCGGGCTTCAACAACACGCCCTGGGACATGGAGTTTCTCGATCTGCTCGAGAAAGACCCCGAGCGCCTCACGGAACTCACGATTGCGCAGTACGCCGAGCGCGGCGGCTGCGAAGGCGCAGAAGTGATCATGTGGCTGATCATGCGTGGCGCACTGTCGCGACAGGTGCGCAAGCTACACCAGGCCTACTACCTGCCGTCGATGACGCCGATCGCGACCGTCATCTATGAGGACGCATCGAATGACCCCAGCGATGAATCGATCGAGCAGTACCGCGAACGCATCGGCCGCCAGTGGGTGGGTATCGAGAAGCTGCCCGGCACCTATCCCTTTACGCTCGAGCGCAGCGTCAAGGCTTACCGGCTCAACGAGTTTCTGCATCAGCTGATCGTGCCCGCCATACGGCAGCAGTTTCTCGCTGACCCGGAACAGCTGTTCGAGCAGGCGGGCCTCAGCGTAGCTGAGCGCGACCTGGTTCGACGCCGTGACTGGCGCGCCCTGATTCACTACGGGGCCAGTTTCTTTCTGCTGGAAAAGCTCGGTGCGGTGGTGGGCACCACGAACCTGCATATCTATGCCGCCATGCGCGGCCAGTCGCTGGAGGACTTTCAGAAGACGCGCAACGCCCAGGTGCTGTACTCAGTAGCGGGCGAAGACGCCGGCAAGAAAGACTGGGACCCGCCGCGGTCGGAGCGTTAGTCGCATGAGAGATCTGGTCGCCTGTCTACGATGTTGCGCCGTGATGATCGTCATTCCATCGATCGTTGCAGTGGTCGCTGACGCAGCAACCGCTGGCGTGGCGACCCCTGACACCGGCGAGCACGCTGCCCGACAGGAATACGCGGCAGCGCTTCGACAGCAGCCCGATCTGACCCACGGGCGCGAGCTGTTTGCCACCTGCGCGGCCTGTCATGGCAGCGACGGTTCGGGAGTCGCGGATGGATCGGTGCCGGCCATTGCCGGCCAGTATTTTGCCGTGATCGTCAAGCAGCTGACTGACTTTCACAATGACCAGCGCTGGAATATCCGCATGGGGAAGGTGCTCTATCCGGCGCATATCACCAGCCCGGCCGACTATGCCGACGTCGCCGCGTATATCAGTGGTCTGCCGCGCCACGCCACACATGATGTGGGCGATGGCAGCGCACTGACGGCCGGGACACGCGTCTATTTTGCCGACTGTGAGCATTGCCACGGTGCTACCGGCGCGGGTGCCGAGTCGCGACTGACGCCACGCCTCGCTGGCCAGCACTACCGCTACCTCGTACGCCAGATCCGCAACGCCGGCATCGAATCGCGCCCAAATATGAGTTCGCAGCACGAACTACTGGTGCGCAGGCTGACACCGGAACAGGTCAACGGCGTCGCTGATTACCTGTCGCGTCTCGATCCGAATCCGAGGTCGACGGGAGCGCATTAGGCGGCGCGCGGAGGACCACCCCATCCAGCATCTCCCGGCCTGCTGCGGGTAGTCGCAGACCGGCTGTTTTACTTACATACAACCTGAATAAAGTCGAGACTTTATTCCAGTTGTATAGAAACGCCAGTTTGACGTGCCGCATGCCGTTCAGATCGTCAGGTCTGGCGCAACGGCCCATGGTTCCGACGGTATTTTTGTCGCTCCTGCGAGCGACTTTCTGGCTTTGCTGTAACCTAGACGCCTACCCCACCATGCGATGCGGAGGCAGCCAGCCTCTGCGAGGGCAGCAATGAAAGCAGCAGCGTTCGAGAGCACGGCGGCCCAGGCGCTCAGCGAGCTGCGCGAGCAGGGGCTGATAAAATCCGAACGCCAGCTCGGCTCGCCGCAAGGCGCGCTCATCCGTGTTGGCGAGCGCCGCGATGTCATCAATCTGTGCGCCAATAATTATCTCGGCCTGGCCAATCACCCGGCCGTCATCGCGGCCGCGCACCGCGCCCTCGACGAGCACGGCTATGGCATGGCATCAGTGCGCTTCATCTGTGGCACGAGCGAGTTGCACCGCGAACTCGAGACCCGCCTGTCGGCGTTTCTGGGGACCGACGATACGATCCTCTACTCGTCCTGCTTTGATGCCAACGGCGGCCTGTTTGAAACGCTGCTTGGCGAACAGGATGCGGTAATTTCCGATTCCCTCAATCATGCCTCCATCATCGATGGCATCCGCCTGTGCAAGGCGCAGAAATTTCGCTATGCCAACGCCGATCTGGCCAGCCTTGAAGAACAGTTGCGCGCGGCGACGGGCGCACGCACGCGGCTGATCGTGACTGATGGCGTATTTTCCATGGATGGCACTTTTGCGCCACTGGAAGGTATCTGCGCGCTCGCCGAGCGCTATGACGCGCTGGTCGTCGTGGACGACTCCCATGCCACCGGGTTCATCGGCGCGCACGGCCGCGGCACGCCCGAGCGCGCCGGCGTCATGGCACGCGTCGATCTGCTCACCGGCACCCTTGGCAAGGCGCTGGGCGGTGCTGCGGGCGGCTATGTCTCCGGTCGGCGCTCGGCGATTGACTGGCTGCGCCAGCGTTCGCGTCCCTATCTGTTTTCGAATTCCATTCCGCCGGTGATCGCCGCGACTACCCTGCGCGTGCTGGAGCTCGTACAGGAGGGCGACGAATTGCGCGCCCAGCTGACACGCAATGCCAGGCAGTTCCGCGCCGGCCTGAGCGCCGCGGGTTTTACGCTGATTCCAGGCGAGCACCCGATCATTCCCGTGATGCTGGGTGATGCGGCACTGGCCGCGCGCATGGCAGATCGGCTGCTGGAACTGGGTGTTTACGTCATCGGGTTTTCATTCCCGGTGGTACCCAAAGGGCAGGCGCGCATTCGCACCCAGTTGAGTGCGGGCCACACGCCAGCGCAGCTGGACCGCGCGGTGCAGGCCTTTACGACGGCCGGGCGCGAACTCGGGCTGCTGCGCTGAAACACGGTTGATTATTCGAGGGCTCAGCATGAAAGCACTGGTCAAGGCGAAAGCGGAAAAGGGCATCTGGATGCAGGATGTGCCCATGCCGGCATACGGGCCCAACGACGTGCTGATCCGCATGAACAAGACTGCGATCTGCGGCACCGACATGCATATCTGGCATTGGGACGAGTGGGCGCAGCGTACCATCAAGGTGCCGACCGTCGCCGGCCACGAATATGCCGGCGAGATCGTCGCCATGGGCAGCGAGGTCGCGGGGCTCGAGATCGGCGATCGCGTCTCGGGCGAAGGGCACATTACCTGCGGCCATTGCCGCAATTGCCGCGCCGGGCGGCGGCAC
Organism: uncultured Gammaproteobacteria bacterium; assembly: GCA_963823235.1. Classification (GTDB taxonomy): domain Bacteria; phylum Pseudomonadota; class Gammaproteobacteria; order Steroidobacterales; family Steroidobacteraceae; genus FEN-1191. The sequence goes on from CAWGKS010000003.1 coordinate 14,001, forward strand.
CTGTGTCGCAATACCGTGGGTGTGGGCGTCAATCGCGACGGCTGTTTTGCCGAGTACATGTCGCTGCCCGCGAGCAACATCTTCAAGCTGCCGGCGGTCATCAGCGATGAGATCGCCTCGATACTCGATCCGCTCGGCAATGCAACGCACACGGCGTTGTCTTTCAATCTGGTGGGCGAGGATGTGCTGATCACCGGCGCCGGGCCGATCGGCATCATGGCCGTGGCCATTGCCCGCTTCGTGGGCAGCCGGCACGTGGTGATCACCGATGTGAATCCCTACCGCCTGCGGCTGGCGGAGAAACTGGGCGCTTCGAAGGCCCTGGATGCCCGCAGCCAGAAACTCGATGAGGCCATGAAGGATCTGCAGATGGAAGAGGGCTTCGATGTAGGTCTCGAGATGTCCGGCGTGCCCTCCGCGTTTCGCGACATGCTGCGCACCATGAATCATGGCGCCAACGTTGCGATGCTGGGCATCATGCCGCAGGACACCGGCATCCACTGGGACGAGGTCATCTTCAAGGGCCTGGTGCTCAAGGGCGTCTATGGGCGCGAGATGTTCGAGACCTGGTACAAGATGGCCAGCATGCTGCAAAGCGGACTCGACATCTCCGGCGTCATTACCCATCGCATTCCGATCGCCGACTACCAGTCTGGTTTTGAGACCATGGCTTCCGGGCAGAGCGGCAAGATCATCATGGACTGGAGTGCCCTGCGATGAGTCTCAGCGTCCTGGATATCTTCAAGGTCGGCATTGGCCCGTCCAGCTCCCACACCATGGGACCGATGAATGCGGCTTGCCGCTTCGCGCGCGGCCTGGCACAGCGCGGGCAACTGGAAGACACTGCCCGGGTCACAGTGGAACTGTACGGATCACTCGCCTGGACCGGGCGCGGGCACTGCACCGACCGCGCTATTTTTCTGGGTCTGGAAGGCAACACGCCCGATACGCTGGATCCCGCTGCGCTCGAGCCCGCGCTGGCGCGTATCCGCTCCAGTGGCCAGCTGGTGCTGGCCGGCACGCACGCCATCGCCTTCGACGAAACCCGTCATCTGCTCTGGCATCGCGACCAGACCCTGCCGCTGCACCCCAACGGCATGTGTTTTACGGCGCTCGATGCACTTGGCGCAGTGCTGTGCCGCGAAGAAGTGTACTCACTGGGTGGCGGATTCATCGCCAGCGCAGAGGAACTCGCGAACCCGACGACTGCCGGAGCGCCCGTCACCCTGGCCTATCCGTTTGACTCAGGCGATGAGCTGCTGGCACGTGCCAGGCAGCACGGACTGAGGCTGGATGAGCTGATGCTCGCCAACGAAACTGCATTTCGCGACCCGGCCGCTACCCATGCCGCGCTGCTGCACCTCTGGCAGGTGATGCAATCCTGCATCGAGCAGGGTTTTGCCGCGCGGGGCGTATTGCCCGGCGCGCTCAAGCTGCCGCGGCGCGCGCCCGGGCTCCACCGTCAGCTGCTGCAGAGCGATGCCAATGCACCCATGCATGTGATGGATTGGGTGAACGCCTTCGCCATGGCCGTCAATGAAGAAAATGCTGCCGGCGGCAAGATGGTCACGGCGCCCACCAATGGTGCGGCGGGAATTGTGCCGGCCGTGCTGGCGTATTACCGGCGATTTGAAGAGGGTGCAGCGGATGCCGGGGTAGTGCGTTTCCTGCTGGTCGCCGGCGCCATCGGCATGCTCTACAAGAAGAACGCCTCGATCTCCGGCGCCGAAGCCGGCTGCCAGGGAGAGGTCGGTGTGGCCTGCTCCATGGCGGCAGCGGGCCTGGCGGCTGCACTCAAGGGCAGCAATGAGCAGATCGAAAATGCGGCTGAGATTGGCATGGAACACAACCTGGGGCTCACCTGCGATCCGGTCGGCGGCCTGGTGCAGATTCCCTGCATCGAACGCAACGCCATGGGGGCGATCAAGGCCATCAACGCGGCGCGTCTTGCCATGTGTGGCGATGGCACGCACAAGGTATCGCTCGATCAGGTGATCGCCACCATGCGCCAGACCGGCAAGGACATGTCCTCGATCTACAAGGAAACCTCGCAGGGTGGGCTGGCCGTCAACGTGCCGGAGTGCTGAGCTCGCGCATCTTCGAGTGGTAGCGCCCGTAGCCAAAATACACGGCGAATCCCAGGCCCAGCCATACGACCAGTCGAATCCAGGTATCGCTGGGCAGGTAGATCATCAGCGCCACACAGCTGAAGATGCCGAGGCCCGGGATCAGCGGCACCCAGGGCGCGCGAAACGGTCGGTGCAGTTCGGGCGACTTGCGCCGCAGGATGATGATGCCGCCGCACACCATGGCGAAGGCCATGAGCGTGCCGATCGAAATCAGTTCACCCAGCAGATCCAGTGGCACCAGCCCCGCGGTCAGGGCGGATAGCACGCCGGTCACGATAGTGCCGATATGCGGAGTGTGAAAGCGTACGCTGGTGCGTGACAGCGCCGCCGGCAACAGGCCATCACGGCCCATGGCGTAGAAAATGCGGATCTGCCCGAGCAGGCTCAGCAGTATCACCGAGATCAGGCCGAAGATGGCGACGATGCCCACCAGCACCTTCAGCCAGCTCAGGTCCGCGTGTGCCAGGCTGAGCGCCTTGTAGAGCGGGTCGGCGACGTTGAGCTGGTGATAGTCGGCGATGCCGGTGATGATCAGGCTCACCGCCACATAGAGCACGGTGCAGATCAACAGCGAGAAGCCCAGGCTCAGCGGCATGGTGCGCTGTGGATTGCGCGCCTCTTCGGCGAGCGTCGAGACGCCGTCAAAGCCGATGTAGGCGAAGAACACGATGCCCGCGCCGCGCAGCACGCCGGTCCAGCCAAAATCGCCGAACTTGCCGGTGTTGGGTGGCACGAAGGGCTGCCAGTTGTGCGGATCGACATATTTTACGCAGGCCGCGATGAGTACCAGGATGGCCAGCACCTTGGCGCCGACGATGATCGAGTTGACGATGGCGGACTGGCGCGTGCCGATGATCAGCAGCGCCGTGCAGGCCAGGGTGATCAGCACGGCTGGCAGGTCGAGCCAGTGACCGGTGGCCACTATGTGCAGGCCACCGCCCGCCTTGAACGGCGCGCCGGTGAGCACTGCGGGCAGGTGCAGGCCGAGATCGTCCAATGAGGCCGTGACATAGCCCGACCAGCCAATGGCCACCACCGAGGCCGAGAACAGATACTCGAGCATGATGCTCCAGCCGATGATCCAGGCGATCAGCTCGCCGAAGGTGGCGTAGGCATAGGAATAGGCGCTGCCTGCCACCGGCACCATGGCCGCGAATTCCGCGTAGCAGAGGCCCGCAAAGAAGCAGGCGAGGCTCGCGAATACGAAGGAGAGCGTGACAGCGGGCCCGGAGTGCAGCGCGGCCACCGTGCCCGTGAGCACGAAGATGCCGGCGCCGATGGTATTGCCGACGCCGAAGGCCGTGAGATTGAGCACCCCGAGTGAGCGCACCAGTGCCGGGCGCTCGCCGCCGTCCGCCTCGCGCTTGAGCGTATCGATGGACTTTCGTGACCAGACACCCATGCGTCTTCCCCCGCAGTTTTGTGCAGCCTACAGCAGCGGATGCGGCGCTGCACTCCTGTGGCAGGTGCTAGCGCGGCCGGCGCACCAGGCTCGCCGCGTCACGTGCCAGGGTTTCGATCTGTGCCCAGTCGCCGCCCTTGAGCGCCGCCGCAGGCGTGATCCATGAGCCGCCGACGCAGGCGACGTTTGCCAGCGCCAGGAAGCGCGGTGCGCTTTCGCGGGTGATGCCGCCGGTCGGGCAGAAAATGACATCCTGGAATACCGGCGCGAAGGCGGCGAGCATGGCCGTGCCGCCGGCGGGCTCGGCCGGGAAAAACTTGAGGGCCGTGTAGCCCGCGGCGCGCGCCGCCAGCAGCTCCGAGGCGGTCGCTACGCCCGGCAGCAGCGGGAAGGGCGCCCGCTGGCCGGCGGCGGCCAGTTCGTCGGTCAGTCCCGGAGTGACGGCGAATTGCCCACCGGCATCGGCGACGCGCAGAAAATCTTCGGGCGTGGTGAGCGTACCGGCGCCGACGATGGCTTCGGGCACGGCCTTGCGCATGGCGCTGATCGCGGCGAGCGCCGCGCTGGTGCGCAGCGTGACTTCAAGCACCATGAGTCCGCCGGCGCACAGCGCGCGCGCCAGCGGCACGGCGTCTGACTCTCGCTCGATGGTGAGCACCGGTATGACCGGTGCCCTGGCCATGATGTCGCGTATCTGCATGCTTGAGAGTCCTTCAGGTCAGGCAATGAGATCAGGCGATTCCGCCGCCTTGTTCGGCGCCGGCAGCGTTGGCCCGCATAGAGGCGAACAACTCACGTCCCATTCCGTGCTGTGCATGGGGCGCCGGCTGTTCCACCGTGCGCTGCGCCCAGATCTCAGCGCCTACCAGCGCCTCGAGCGTGCCATGGTTGCTGTCGAGGCGCACGACATCGCCATCACGCAGCTTCCCCAGCGGGCCGCCGCTGAACACTTCGGGCGAGACGTGAATGGCTGCCGGCACGTTGCCCGAGGCGCCGGACATGCGCCCGTCCGTGACCAGGGCGACGCGATGTCCTTTGGATTGCAGCGCCGACAATGCGGGCGAGAGCTTATGCAGCTCGGGCATGCCATTGGCGCGCGGTCCCTGCCCGCGTACCACGACGATGACATCGCGATGCAGTTCGCCAGCCTTGAACGCTGCGCTCACGGCCTCCTGGGTGTCGAAGATTCGCGCCGGTGCTTCGACGCAGCGCCGGTCAGGCTTTACGGCCGACACCTTGATGACTGAGCGTCCCAGGTTTCCGCGCAACAGTTTCAGTCCGCCGTCGGCACTGAAGGGAGCGCTGACGGGCCGCAACACTTCACTATCGCCGCTCTGCGTGGTTCCCTCGCGCCAGGCGAGCTGGCCGTCATGCAGCCAGGGCTCCTGCGTATAGGCGTGCAGATTCTCGCCGACCACGGTGCGCACATCGCCATGCAGCAGGCCAGCGTGCAGTAATTCGCGGATGACAAAAGCCATGCCGCCGGCGGCGTGAAAGTGGTTCACGTCGGCGCCGCCATTGGGATACACGCGTGCAATCAGCGGTACGGCTGCCGAGAGTGCACTGAAATCATCCCAGTCGATGAGCAGGCCTGCCGCACGCGCCATCGCCACCAGATGAATGGTGTGATTGGTTGAACCGCCAGTCGCGAGCAGACCGACGATGGCATTGACGATCGCGCGCTCATCGACGATCTCGCCCAGCGGCCGGTAGTCATCGCCGCGTGCCCAGATGCGCGCCGCGCGCTGGGCGGCGGCGCGCGTCAGGGCTTCACGCAACGGCGTATTGGGGTTTACAAAGGCACTGCCTGGCAAATGCAGGCCCATGATCTCCATGAGCATCTGGTTGCTGTTGGCGGTGCCGTAAAAGGTGCAGGTGCCGGCGCTGTGATAGCTCTGCGCCTCGGTCGCAAGCAGCGCGGCGCGATCAACGAGGCCTTCGGCATAGGCCTGGCGCACCTTTGCCTTTTCCTGGTTCGGCAGCCCGGAAGTCATGGGCCCGGCGGGTACGAAGATCGTCGGCAACTGTCCGAAGGACAGGGCGCCGATCAGCAGGCCCGGCACGATCTTGTCGCATACGCCCAGGCACAGGGTGGCATCGAACATGGCGTGCGAGAGAGCGATCGCCGTCGAGAGCGCAATCACATCGCGGCTGAAGAGGGAGAGTTCCATGCCCGCCTGACCCTGCGTCACGCCATCGCACATGGCCGGCACGCCGCCTGCGACCTGTGCCGTGGCGCCCGCCTCACGCGCCGCAGCGCGAATCAGCGCCGGATAGCGCTCGAAGGGTTGATGCGCCGAGAGCATGTCGTTGTAGGCGCTGACGATGGCAATGTTGGGCCAGCGCAGGGCCCGCAGGGCCGCTTTGTCGGCGGGGCCTGATGCGGCAAAGCCGTGGGCCAGATTGGTACAGCTCAACTGAGTGCGCGTCGTACCGTCGCGCCCGGAAGCTCTGGTGCGTTCGAGGTAGGCTGCACGTGTGGCCGTGCTGCGTTCGCGGATGCGCTCGGTGACGCTCTGCAGGGCGGGGTTCAGAGGAGGAGGCTTGTTCACTTGGACGTAGTAAAACTCCAGGATTAGTTTTTGGCAAGCTTCATTTACCATAATGCAATTTCGCGCTCAAGTTCATACAAAACAATGGTAAACCTCATTCCAAATATCACATTACTGAGCGTATAGTAGTTTAACTACATTACGGGCTTCACTTAATCAGGCGGAGGTAGACCGTGCAGGTGCTCGACCCATTTGAGATTGTCCTGTTTGGTGGCACCGGTGATCTGGCCATGCGCAAGCTCATCCCGGCGCTCTTTCACCGTTTCATGGCCGGTCAGTTTGATGCCCGCGCACATATTCTCAGCGCCGCCAGCAGCGCAATCTCGCGCGAGGACTACATTGCGCGCGCTGCGGAGCAGTGTCGCGCCCACCTGGATGGCGTGGAGTTCAACGAAGCACGCTGGCTGGAATTCGCAGCCTGCCTTGATTATCAGCAGCTGGACGCGACGCGCCTTGAAGACTATCGGGCCCTCAAGACCCGCATCGCCGACCGCGACGCACAGGTACGGGTGTGGTTTCTGTCGATGTCGCCGACTTTCTACACCACCATGGGCGCCCACATGGCAGCCGCTGGCGTCGTCACACCGCAGGCGCGCGTCGTGCTCGAAAAGCCCCTCGGCACCGACCGCTTGTCGGCGGAGCGCATCAACGAAGAGATCGGCAAGAGTTTCACCGAGGCGCAGATCTATCGCATCGATCATTACCTGGGTAAAGAGCCGGTGCAGAATCTCCTGGCCCTGCGCTTTGGCAACGCATTGTTCGAGCCGCTGTGGCGGCGTGGACGCATTCGCCACGTACAGATTACGGTCGGCGAGCAGCTCGGCGTGGAAGGGCGCGCAAAATTCTACGATGCCACCGGCGCGCTGCGTGACATGGTGCAGAACCACATGCTGCAGTTGCTGTGCATCATGGCGATGGAGCCCCCGGCAAGCAGCGATGCGGATACAGTCCGCGACGAGAAGCTCAAGGTGTTGCGCGCCCTGCGTCCCATCAACGCCGATAACGTCGAGCTGAAAACCGTGCGTGGTCAGTACCGTGCCGGCACCATCGACGGCAAGAGCGTGGTGGGCTACGCCGACGAGCCCGGCGTCCCGGAAGGCAGCAGCACCGAAACCTTCGTGGCCATCAAGGCCGAAATCGACAACTGGCGCTGGGCGGGCGTGCCCTTCTATCTGCGCACCGGCAAGCGCCTGCAGCAGCAGATGGCCGAGATTGCCATCACTTTTGATGACGTGCCGCTGTCCATCTTTCCGAATCGTGCCCTCGATTCTCCCAATCAGCTGGTGATTCGCCTGCAGCCCGATGAGAGTGTCACGCTGACCATCCTGGCCAAGGCACCCGGCGATGCCATGCGCCTGCGGCCCGTGAGCCTGGCGCTTGATCTCGCTGAAAGTTTCAAGGAGCGTCCGCTCTCGGCGTACGAGCGCCTGTTGATGGATGTCGTCAAGGGCAATCTCACCCTGTTCATGCGCCGCGACGAACTCGACTGTGCCTGGAGCTGGATCGATCCGATCCGCGCCGGCTGGGCGCAGGCGGGCAACCCGCCCAAGACCTATGCGGCCGGCAGCTGGGGGCCGGCGGCTTCAACGGCGCTGATCGGTCGCGATGGCTATGCGTGGCGCGATGAGCTCTGAGCACCGCGACGCGAGCGTCGCCGCACAAGCCGAGTCACTGGCCCAAAGCGTGGCAGAGGATCTCAGGCTCGCGCTGCACAGCCGTGGGGCCGCGAGCCTGGTGGTCTCCGGCGGGCGCACGCCGGCCGCCATGTTCGCGCGCCTGGCGACGCAGCCGCTGGACTGGTCGCGCGTGCAGATCACGCTCGCCGATGAGCGCTGGGTAGGCTTTGATCACCCGGCCAGCAACGAGCGGCTGGTGCGGGTCGAACTGCTGCGCGACGCGGCCGCCGCCGCGCGCCTGATCGGCATGAAGAATGAAGCCGAGACCCCGTATATCGGCGCCCACAATGCCTGGCAGCTGATTGCCGCCATGCCCATGCCCTTTGACGTCGTGCTGCTGGGCATGGGCGATGACGGCCACACTGCCTCGCTATTCCCCGGCAGCGCGGAACTGGCGGCTGGGCTCGATGCCAGCGCCGCGCCTGCCTGTATCGGCGTGCGGCCGCTGGCCGCGCCGTTTACGCGCCTGAGCCTCAATCTCGCCGCGCTGCTGAACTCGCGCCGCATCTGTCTGCAAATCGTTGGCGCGCCGAAATGGCAGGTGTATGAGAAGGCCTGCGAAAGCGGCCCTGTGAGCGAGATGCCGATACGCGCCATACTTCGGCAAAGCCAGGTGCCGGTAGAGGTGTACTGGTGTCCGGCTGGCTGAAGTTTCTGGCCGGCGCGCGCGCGACCTTGCCAGCCGCCGAGCGGCGCGTCGCAGATCTGGTGCTCGAGCGTCCGCATGAAATATTGACATTGTCGCTGGCGGCAGTGGCGCAGCAGGCGCAGGTCAGCGAGCCCACCGTCATCCGCTGCTGCCGATCGCTCGGTTGCAGTGGCTTTGCCGATTTCAAGATGCGCATGGCGCAGAGCCTGGCCAGCACTCCGCATTTTGTGCATGCCGATGTGCGCGCCGATGATTCCGTGGCCGACATGGCCGCCAAGGTCTTTGGCAGGGCCGCCAGCACGCTGTTGCAGGTGCGCAGTCAGCTCGATCCGGCCCGGCTCGAAGCCGCCATTGAGCTGCTGGGCAAAGCGCGGCGCGTCGAATGCTATGGCCTGGGCAGTTCCGGCATCGTCGCTGCCGATGCGCAGCACAAGTTCTTCCGCTTAGGCTTGCCCTCGGCCGCTTACTCGGATGCGCACGTGCACGGCATGGCAGCCACCATGTTGCATCCCGGCGATGTGGTCGTGGCCTTTTCGGCCAGTGGCCGCACCGTCGACCTGCTTTCGAGTGTTGACCTGGCGCGTGAATCGGGCGCCGCGGTTATCGGTGTGACGGCCCTCGGATCGCCGCTCAGCGCCCGCTGCACCGTGGCGCTCGAAATGCTGGTGGACGAAGACACCGACATCTACACGCCGATGACCACGCGCCTGGCGCAACTCGCCGTCGTCGACGTGCTGGCAGTTGGCGTGGCGCTGCGCCAGGGGCCTGAACTGCTGGTGCGCCTGCGGCGCGCCAGGGCAAGTCTGCGCAACAAGCGCGTACGCGGCTTCGAGTAGGCTCCCGGCCGCAAACTCAGCGGCGCAATTCGCGCTCATGGCTGCAAAACCAGGCATAGGTGGCGAGAATGCCGGTTTCCAGTTCGGTGCGGGCGCGCCAGCCCAGAGCATGCAGGCGGCTCACGTCGAGTAACTTGCGCGGCGTGCCGTCGGGTCTTGAAGTGTCGAACTGCAGCGTGCCCGTGTAGCCCACGATCCGGCTGATCAGCGCCGCGAGCTCGGCGACGGTGATGTCGGCACCAACGCCTACATTGAGCCACTGTGCGTCGGCATAGCGTTCGGTCAGGAACACGACCGCGTCGGCCAGATCATCGACATGGAGAAATTCCCGCCGCGGCGTGCCCGTGCCCCAGACGGTAACCTGCGGCTGGCCAGCCCGCTTGGCCTCATGGAATTTCCTGATGAGCGCCGGTAGCACGTGGGAATTTTCCAGGCTGAAGTTATCGCCCGGTCCGTATAGGTTAGTCGGCATCAGCGCGATGGCGTTGAACCCATACTGCCGGCGATAGGCCTGGCACATCTTGATGCCGGCGATCTTGGCGATGGCGTACCACTCATTGGTGGGCTCGAGCGGACCGGTCAGCAGGCAATCCTCGTTCATGGGCTGCGGCGCGAGCTTAGGGTAAATGCAGCTCGAGCCCAGGAAGGTGAGTTTGCGCGTGCCGTTACGGTAGGCGGCGTCAATGACATTGGTCTGGATGGCCAGATTGTCACGCAGAAACTCTGCGGCGTAGCTGTCGTTGGCCTGGATGCCGCCGACCCGCGCCGCCGCGAGAATGACAACTTCAGGGCGCTGCGCGGCAAACCAGGCTTCGACCGCGCTCTGGCGCGTGAGATCGAGCTCGGCATGATCGGCCAGCAGCAGCTGGGTGTAGCCCTGCGCCTGCAGGCAGCGCACCACGGCGCTGCCCACCAGGCCGTGGTGCCCGGCCACATAGATGCGCGCCTGCCTGTCCATGCGAGGTTACCTGGCACCCGTGAAACGCGGCGCGCTACTCATGGTGCGTGTAGGTCTTGAAGCCTTCGCGTGCAATGAGCGCATCGCGGCGCGCGTGCGCGAGATCGGCCGCAACCATTTCCTGCACCAGGGTGTCGAAACTGATCTCTGCCCGCCAGCCGAGTTTGCTGAGCGCCTTGCCCGGGTCGCCGAGCAAAGTGTCGACTTCAGTAGGGCGGAAATAGCGCGCGTCCACCCTGACGACGGTCTTGCCGCTGACTGTGTCGATGCCTTGCTCCGCCTCGCCAGCGCCGCGCCAATCGAGGCGCATGCCCAATTGCGCGCCCGCGCGCTCGACGAATTCGCGAACCGAGTGCTGCTCGCCGGTGGCGATGACAAAGTCTTCTGGTTCCGCCTGCTGCAGCATCAACCACTGTGCGAGCACGAAATCACGCGCATGACCCCAGTCGCGCAGCGAGTCGAGGTTGCCCAGGTACAGGCAGTCCTGCATCCCTTCGCTGATGCGCGCCAGCGCGCGCGTGATCTTGCGGGTCACGAAGGTTTCGCCGCGCACCGGTGACTCATGATTGAAAAGAATGCCGTTGCAGGCATACAGGCCGTAGGCCTCGCGGTAGTTCACGGTGATCCAGTAGGCATAGAGCTTGGCGGCGCCATAGGGTGAGCGCGGATAAAAGGGCGTGGTCTCGCGCTGCGGAGTCTCCTGCACCTTGCCGTACATCTCGGAGGTCGAGGCCTGGTAGAAGCGCGTCTTCTTCTCCAGGCCCAGGATACGGATCGCCTCGAGCAGGCGCAGGGTGCCCAGTGCATCGGAGTTGGCGGTGTATTCGGGCGTCTCGAACGAGACCGCCACGTGGCTTTGCGCCGCCAGGTTGTAGATCTCGTCGGGCTGCACCTGCTGGACAATGCGGATCAGATTGGTGGCATCGGTCAGATCGCCGTAGTGCAGGCGCAGGTGCACGTTTCGTTCGTGTGGATCCTGGTACAGGTGATCGATGCGATCAGTGTTGAAGCTCGAGGCGCGCCGCTTGATGCCGTGTACCTGGTAGCCCTTGGCCAGCAGCAACTCGGCCAGATAGGCGCCATCCTGGCCGGTAATGCCGGTAATCAGTGCGGTCTTGCTCAAGCGACACTCCGGAGGATAAACCACCGATTTTACACGCCAATCGCGGCCTGGCTCTGTAAAGTAGCGCGGTCGGGCGGCGGATTATTTGCAGTGGCGGTGCGATGAGCATATTTACCAAATATTTCAGTGTTGGTGGCGCCTCGCTGTGCATCGTGGCACTGGCGGCCTGTAGCACGAATCGGGTAGCGAGCCCGAAGCCGTCAGCCCAGCCGCCAGCCAGGCCGTCGGCCCCCGTAGCATCGACGGCAGATCCATTGACCATGCTTGAGGCGTCGCTGCGCACTGAATTGGCGGCCACGGCGGCCGTCATCGACAGCAGCGATTCGACGCTGCAGCTGCGCTACCCCGTCCGGCTAGCCTTCGTGCCCGACCAGAATACCTTGCTGCCCGCCTTTGCGGCGTTGCTCGATCAGCTGGCGCACACGCTCCGTAACTCTGATCGGGTTGTTGCGCAGGTTGTCGTGTACACCGACGCCATCGGCAGCGAGCAGTTCAATGCCGCGCAATCGCAGCAGCGTGGCGAGGCGATATCCGCCCGGTTGCGGGAGCGGGGCGTCGCGGCGCGGCGGCTCAGCGTGCGTAGCGGGGGCGAGAGCGCACCGATGAAGGCGGAAAACACCCCCGAGGGGCGTGATCTGAATCGCAGATTGGAAATCTCTTTCAGCGTTTTGTCTTCGTGAGCCGAATCCTTTAGGCTCGTCCATATTCTCGGGTACTCAAGGCAATCTGGCGCATGAAAGTCACTATTTTCGGTTCTGGCTATGTCGGTCTGGTGACCGGCGCTTGCCTCGCCGAGGCCGGCAATCATGTGCTGTGCGTCGACATTGACGCTGGCAAGGTGGCGCGCCTCAATGCCGGCGAAGTGCCTATACATGAGCCGGGCCTCGATGCGCTGATCCTACGCAATCGCGAAAGCGGCCGCCTGGAGTTCACCACCGATGCGGCGCGTGGCGTCGATCATGGCTTGTTTCAGCTCATCGCCGTGGGCACGCCGCCCGATGAGGATGGTTCGGCCGATCTACGGCATGTGGTCGAGGTGGCGCGCGCCATCGGTGATGGCCTGCAGCGCTATGCCATCGTGGTCACCAAATCGACCGTGCCCGTGGGCACGGCCGACAAGGTACGCGCTGAAGTGACGGCGGCGCTGGCGCGGCGCAATTCGACTGTTGAGTTCGATGTCGTTTCCAATCCGGAGTTTCTCAAGGAAGGCGCGGCCATCCAGGACTTCATGAAGCCTGATCGCGTCGTGGTCGGCACCGATGGGCCGCGCACCACGGAACTGATGCGGGCGCTGTATGAGCCCTTTACGCGCAATCACGATCGCCTCATCGTCATGGACATCCGCTCGGCCGAGCTGACCAAGTACGCCGCCAATGCCATGCTGGCCACCAAGATCAGTTTCATGAACGAACTCGCCGGCCTGGCCGAGCGCGTCGGCGCCGACATCGAGCGGGTGCGCATCGGCATCGGTTCCGATCCGCGCATCGGCTATGGTTTCATGTATCCCGGCACCGGCTACGGCGGCTCTTGTTTTCCCAAGGACGTCAAGGCGCTGATACGCTCGGCACGCGACGTCAAGCACGCCACGCCGATACTCAGTGCGGTGGAGCAGGTCAATGAACTGCAGAAGTCCATTCTGGTGCGCAAGCTCAAGGCTGTGGTCGGCGGGCAATTGAATGGTCTCAAGGTGGCGCTCTGGGGCCTGGCCTTCAAGCCCAACACCGATGACATGCGCGAGGCGCCCAGCCGCGTCATCATCGATTCGCTGCTGGCGGCAGGTGCCAGCGTGCGCGCCTACGATCCCATCGCCATGGATGAGGCGCGGCGCCTGTACGCCGGCCAGGCGCAATTGACACTGTGCCGCGACGCCTACGAGGCGGTGGATGGCGCCGCAGCGCTGCTGATCGCCACCGAATGGCAGGAGTTTCGCAGTCCGGATTTCGAGCGCCTCAAGGAACTGATGCGTGCGCCACGCATTTTCGACGGTCGCAATCTCTACGATCCGGGCCTGCTCGCGCGCCAGGGTTTTGAGTACTACGCCATCGGGCGTGGCCGACCCATGTTTGCGAATTAGATAATCGGAGTACCGCTCGCTCATGCTCGTTCCAGTCATCCTGTCGGGCGGCGCCGGCACGCGGCTCTGGCCGCTGTCGCGTGAGTTGTACCCCAAGCAGCTGCTGCCCCTGGTGGGCGAGCACACCATGCTGCAGGACACGGTGTTGCGGCTCGCTGGCCTCGATGCTGCACCACCGGTGGTGGTGTGCAACGAGGCCCATCGCTTCCTGGTGGCCGAGCAGCTGCGCCTGATCAATGCCCCCGCGCAAGCCATCGTCCTGGAGCCGGCAGGGCGCAATACCGCGCCGGCAATCGCGCTGGCGGCGCACGCGGCCCTGGGTGCGGCCAGCGCGGCGGGCACGGCTGGCGAGGACCTGCAGCTGCTGGTGCTTCCAGCAGATCACGTGATTCGCAATGCGAAGGCCTTTCGCGACGCCGTGCAGGTCGCCACGAGCGCCGCCAGGGCCGGGCACCTGGCGACTTTCGGAGTGGTGCCGCACGCGCCGGAGACCGGCTATGGCTATATTCGCCGCGGTGCCGCCGAGGGCGCGGCCTGGCGCATCGAGCGCTTTGTGGAAAAACCCGAGCGCGCGCGTGCCGAGGAGTTTGTCGCGAGCGGCGAGTACTACTGGAACAGCGGCATGTTCGTATTCGGCGCGCGTCGCTACCTCGATGAACTGCAACGCCTGGCACCCGATATCGCCGTGGCCTGCGAGCAGCGCCTATCGTGCGGCGCAGCGCGATCTTGATTTCACGCGTATCGATGCCACGGCCTTTGCTACCTGTCGCAGCGAATCGATCGACTACGCCGTCATGGAGAAGACTTCCGCTGCCGTGGTCGTGCCCCTCGATGCCGGCTGGAGCGACGTGGGTTCGTGGTCTTCGCTGCATGACGCCTGTGATAAGGATGCCGAAGGCAATGTGCGCAAGGGTGATGTGCTGAGCGTCGACACGCAGGGTTGTTACCTGTACGCCGGCAGCCGGCTGCTGGCCACCGTGGGTCTGCGCGATCATGTGGTCATAGAGACCAAGGATGCGGTGCTGGTGGCGCCGCGCAGCCGCGTCCAGGAGGTCAAGGAACTGGTCGCCCGGATCAAGAGCAGCGGGCGCAGTGAACACCTGCTGCACCGCGAGGTATTCCGGCCGTGGGGCAGTTACGACAGCCTCGATCACGGCGAGCGCTTTCAGGTCAAACGGCTGGTGGTGCGGCCGGGCGGCGTGCTATCGCTCCAGCTGCACCATCATCGCGCCGAGCACTGGGTGGTGGTGTCGGGCACGGCGCGCATCACCCGTGGCGAGGAAGTCTTCCTCCTCGAAGAAGACCAGTCGACCTATATTCCCATTGGCGTGCGCCATCGCATCGAGAATCCGGGCAAGATCCCCGTGCATATCATCGAAGTGCAGTCCGGCGGCTATCTGGGTGAGGACGATATCGTCCGCTTTGAAGATCAGTACGGTCGCCAGGGATCGAGCAAGTAGGAGCGCGCGTGACTAAATTGACCTGTTTCAAGGCCTATGACATTCGTGGCCGCATTCCTTCCGAACTCAACGAAGAGCTGGCCTACCGCATTGGCCAGTCCTATGCGGCCTTCGTGCGACCCAAAAAAGTTGCCGTGGGCCGCGACATCCGCGCCACCAGCGCCACGCTGTCGGCCGCCCTGATGCGTGGCCTGAACGACTCCGGTGTCAATGTCGTCGATATCGGCCTGTGCGGCACCGAGGGCGTTTATTTCGCCACCTTCGCCGAGGCGCTCGACGGCGGCATCATGGTCACCGCGAGCCACAATCCGCCCGACTACAACGGCATGAAGTTCGTGCGCGAGGGCTCTCGCCCCATCAGCGCCGACACCGGACTCAAGGATATGCAGGCGCTGATTGAAGAGTCGCGCCTGCCGCCGCGCGCAGCGCAGCCTGGCAGCACCAGCGCGCTCGATATCAGCGCCAAGTACCTGGCACATCTGCTCAGCTACGTGAAGGGCGCGACCCTGCGGCCCTTGAAAGTGGTGGTCAATGCCGGCAACGGCGGCGCCGGCATGGTCGTCGATCAGCTCGAGCCGCACCTGCCGTTCGAGTTCGTCAAGGTGCACCACGAGGCGGACAGCTCCTTCCCCAATGGCGTGCCCAACCCGATGCTGGAGGAAAATCGCGCCAGCACCGTGGATGCCATCCGGCGCAGCGGCGCTGATATCGGTCTCGCCTGGGATGGTGATTTCGACCGCTGCTTCTTTTTCGATGAACACGGTGGCTTTGTCGAAGGCTATTACCTGGTGGGTCTGCTGGCCGAGGCCTTCCTGAAGCGCTTTCCGGGCGGACGCATCGTTCATGATCCGCGCCTGACCTGGAACACCATCGATATCGTGCGCCGCTGTGGCGGCGAAGCCGTGATGTGTCGCTCGGGTCACGCCTTCATCAAGCAGCGCATGCGTGAGGTCGACGCGGTGTACGGCGGAGAAATGAGCGCGCACCATTATTTTCGCGATTTCGCCTACTGCGACAGCGGCATGATTCCCTGGCTGCTGGTGCTGGCAGTCATGGGCGAGACGGGCAAGACTCTGGGAGAACTGGTGGGCGAGCGCCAGCGCCTGTTTCCGGTCAGCGGCGAGATCAATCGTGAGATCGGCGATGCCCGCTGCCGTGGCCACACGCGTTCAGCAACACTATGCTACGCAGGCGCTGAATGTCGATTTTACCGATGGCCTGTCGATGGAATTTGCCCAGTGGCGTCTCAATCTTCGCAGCTCGAACACCGAACCGCTGGTGCGGCTGAACGTCGAGGCGCGCGGCAGTGAGGCGCTGATGCGCGAGAAAACGGCGGAAGTGCTGCGCCTCATGGAGTCGGTTTGAGTACGCTCGAGGCACTCTCGGCCCGGCGCTCAATCCCGGCACAATACCTCACGGCCCCTGGACCCAACGATGCCCAGATCAATGCCGCCCTCGATCTGGCGCTGCGCGCCCCCGATCACGGCCGCATTCAACCCTGGCGTTACCGCCTGATACGCGGCGCGGCGCGCGAACGCTTCGCCGAATTGCTGGTGAGCTGCGCCTTGCGACGTGATCCGGCGGCGCCATCGGCGCTGCTCGACAAGCTGCGCAGTCGTCCGTTGCAGGCGCCGCTGGTAATCGTGCTGAGTGCGCAACTGCGCGTTGATCCCAAGGTGCCGGCCATCGAACAACAGTTGGCTGCCGCGGCCGCCGCGATGAACGTGCTCAATGCCTTTCATCTGCAGGGCTTCGGGGCCATCTGGCTTACCGGTCCCAGCACCTATGATGCTGGGTCGCCGCAGCCCTGGGCTGCAATAGCGATGAACAGCTGCTGGGGTTCATGTATGTGGGCACGATCAGTGCGCAGGCGCCCAAGGCCCTGGCGCGCACCGCGGCCGCGCCATTCGTGGCTGAATGGCGAGGTTGACCGAAGTCGATGCCGTTTACGATCTCGCACATTGCGGCCGTGCTGCCGGGCCAGCGGCCGCTGCGGCGCATGGGGCTGATGTCAGCGGCCATGGTAGGCAGCATGGTGCCCGATTTCGGCTTGCTGTCGCCCTGGCCGCTCTCACGCGCCCAGACCCATGGCACGCTGGCACTGCTGACTTTCTGTCTGCCGACCGGGTTGATCGCCTGGGCGTTGTTCCAGACCCTGGTCAAGCCGGCCTGGAGCGCCGTGTTTCCGGACAGCTGGCGTCTGCGCCTGCTCGCCGAGCATCCCAAGTTGCGCCTCTCCGAGTGGCGCGTGTGGCTGGGCGCTGCTCTGGCGATTCTGGCGGGCGCCTTGACGCATCTGGTGTGGGATGGCTTCACGCATGAAGGTGGGCGTGGCGTGCGTCTGTTGCCGTTACTCGATGATTCGGCGCCGGTCATCGCCGGCCGTGTATTGCCGCTCTATCGTTGGTTGCAGCATGGCAGCAGCGTGATTGGTCTGGGCGTGGTCATCTGGGCTGCCTGGCGCTGGACCCGCACTGCGGACTCGGCTGGCGGCGGTGCCCCGTCGCCCAGTGGTGCCTTGTCCGCTGGACTTTCGCGAGCCGAGCGTCGCGCCTGGCTGGCGGCCTATGTGGGGCTGCCCCTGTGCCTGCTGGCATTGGTCTTCATCTGGCGAGTACAGCGCCTGGAGTCGGTGTTCAGGATCAGCGTCGAGACCACACGCCTGGCGTATCTGGGCTTGCGCAGCTCCTGCGTAGCATTGCTTGGCATCAGTGTCCTGATCCGCCTGCGTGTCGGCGCACTGGCGCGCCCGCGACTCGACGCCTGAAGGGCGCTCCAGTAGGCTGACCATCATGTGGGGCATCACTCGTTACCAGTGGACGGTACTGTTCGCGGCCTGGCTGGGCTGGGGCTTCGATGTCTTCGATGGGCTGCTGTTCAACTACGTGGCGCCCAACTGCATCCCGACACTGTTGCACCTGCCGGTAGGCTCGCCTGAGGCGCGCGCAGCGACCCTCTACTGGACCGGGCTGCTCACCTCGCTCCTGCTGGTGGGCTGGGCCGCTGGCGGCGTGCTCTTCGGCTATATCTGCGATCGCATCGGCCGGATGCGCACCCTGATGCTGACCATGCTGCTCTATGCCGTCGGCACGGCGGCCTGTGCCGCTGCGACCAACCTGTGGATGCTGGTGATATTTCGCCTCGTGGCGAGCCTCGGCATCGGTGGTGAGTGGGCCGCTGGCGCCTCCATGGTCGCCGAGGTGATGCCCGAGAAGCGCCGCGTAGAGGCCGGTGCGCTGCTCTATACGGCCGCGCCGTTCGGCCTGTTTCTGGCCACATTTCTCAACTACCAGGTGGCCGGCGTCTGGTTTGCAGGCAATACCGAGCAATCCTGGCGCTATGTATTCCTGTTCGGGCTGTTGCCCGCGTTCGCCGCCTTCATGGTGCGCCTGTTTGTGCACGAGCCTGAGCGTTGGCAGGCGGTGAAGGCGCGCACCCAGGTCTCGCTGCGCGATATTTTTGCACCCATGCACCGCCACGCCACGCTCATGGGCACCTTCACCGTGGTGGTGGCGCTCATCGGCTGGTGGAGCTGCAACGCCTTCATTCCCGTAGTCGCCAGCGGTCTGGCGCGCGCCAGTGCCGAAGCGGGCGGGCTGGATCGCGGCGCTACCCAGGCCTTGATTGAGAACTGGAAGCTCACCGCGACCGTCGCCTTCAACGTTGGTGGCCTGCTGGGCACCCTGCTGACGATTCCGCTGGCCAAGTACCTGGGGCGCCGGCCCATGTTTGCGCTCTATTTTGCAGCCTCGGGCGCGGCGATACTGGCGACCTTTGGCCTCGACATGCCGGGTGAGTCGCGGCTGTACATGTTTTTCCTGGTCGGTGTGCCGGTGTTTGGCGTGTTTGGCGCCTTTCCGTTTTATCTGCCGGAGCTGTTTCCGACGCGCCTGCGAGCCACCGGCGCCGGTTTTTGTTACAACATCGGCCGCGTGCTGGCCTCGATAGGCCCATTCATCGTGGGTGCGTCGGCCGCCCGCGGCACGGCAATGCAGACTATCTTCTACGTCGGTTTCGCCCCGCTGCTGGGTCTGTTGCTGGCACCCTGGATCATCGAAACGCGTGGCGGCACACTCACCGACTGACGCATGGGCCTTGAGAGGTAGTTATGGATTTCATCGATCTCAAATCGCAATACCGCGCACTGCGCAACGACATCAACGCGCGCATCCAGGCCGTGCTCGATCATGGTCAATACATACTCGGCCCCGAAGTCCTTGAGTTCGAGCAGCGCCTCGCCCGCTACGTGAATACCGCGCACTGCGTGACCGTGGCCAGCGGCACCGACGCCCTGCTGATCGCGTTGATGGCGCAGGGCATTGGTCCCGGCGATGAAGTGATCACCAGCCCCTTTACCTTCGTGGCCACCGCCGAAGTCATCGCCCTGGTGGGCGCCAAACCGGTGTTTGTCGATGTCGAGCCTGACACCGGCAATCTGGACGCAGCGCTGCTTGAGCAGGCCATTACAGCTCACACCCGCGCCATCATGCCCGTGAGCCTGTACGGTCAGGTCTGCGATATGGACGAAATCAGCGCCATCGCGTCAAGGTACGACAATATTGTGGTCATCGAAGACGCGGCGCAGAGTTTCGGTGCTACCTATCATGGGCGACGCAGTGGTGCGCTCTCCGCCATCGGCTGCACCAGCTTTTTCCCCAGCAAGCCACTGGGCTGTTACGGCGACGGCGGCGCGATCTTTACCGACGACGCGGCCATTGCCCAGGCCTGCACCGAGATTCGCGTCCACGGGCAGAGCGCCCGCTACCACCACACCCGCATCGGCGTGGCCGGACGCATGGATACCCTGCAATGCGCGATTCTGCTCGCCAAGCTGGCCCGCTTCGACTGGGAAGTGGCGCGCCGTGCGGAGCTCGGCCGAATCTATGGCGAGCGCATCGCGGCCAGTGGCGCCAGGGTCGGCCTGATGGCCATACGTCCGGGCCGCACCAGCGTCTACGCGCAATACACGGTGCTGGTCGATGATCGCGATGGTGTGCAGGAACGCATGAAGAAGGCCGGCGTGCCCACGGCCGTGCACTATCCCAAACCCCTGCACCAGCAGCCGGCCTACGCGGCGCTGTGCGATCGCAAGCCCATGCCGGTGAGCGAACTGCTGGCCCGGCAGGTGATCAGCCTGCCGATGAGCGCAGATCTGAGCGAGACGCATATTGATGTGGTGGTTGCGGCGCTGGTCACAGCAACGAAGTAGGGCTGTTTGCCTGCTCGTCCATTCGATCTGGCCGTTCAATTTAACCATTTAGGGTGATCGGGCATGTTCAGTCTGCGCAATTGCCGCATCGGCATAGTGGGTTTGGGCTACGTCGGGCTGCCGCTCGCGGTGGAATTCGGCAAGCACTTTGATACCACGGGTTTCGACGTCAAGGTCGATCGTATCCGCGAATTGCAGCGTGGTCGGGATAGCACGCTCGAGACCACGTCAAAGGAATTGCGCGCCGCCAGTCGCCTGAAGTTCACCACGCAGCTCAAGGACCTGCGTCGCTGCCGCATATTCATCGTCACGGTGCCCACGCCCATTGATGAATTCAAACGCCCGGATCTCTCGCCGCTGATGAGCGCCAGCAACACCATTGGCGAGGTGCTCAAGAAGGGCGATGTCGTGGTTTATGAGTCGACGGTGTACCCAGGCTGCACCGAAGAGATCTGCGTGCCGATTCTCGAGCGCGTGTCCGGTCTGAAATTCAATCGCGATTTCTTCGTGGGCTATAGCCCCGAGCGCATCAATCCGGGCGACAAGGAGCATCGCCTGCCCAGCATCCGCAAGGTCACCTCGGGCTCGACGCCCGAGACGGCTGAGTTCGTCGATAAACTGTACGGCACCATCATTACGGCCGGCACCTACCGGGCCAGCAGCGTGCGCGTGGCCGAGGCCGCCAAGGTCATCGAGAACACGCAGCGCGACGTCAACATCGCGCTGATCAATGAGCTGGCGCTGATTTTCAACCGCCTCGGCATAGATACGGAAGAAGTCCTGCTGGCGGCCGGCACCAAGTGGAATTTTCTACCGTTTCGTCCGGGCCTGGTGGGCGGTCATTGCATTGGCGTCGACCCCTATTACCTCACGCACAAGGCGCAGGAAATTGGCTATCACCCGGAGATGATTCTGGCCGGCCGTCGACTCAATGACAGCATGGCTCAGTACGTGGCCACCGAAGTGCTGCGGCTCATGGCCGGGCAGCGCATCCACATCAAGGGTTCACGCGTGTTGGTTATGGGGCTGGCCTTCAAGGAAAACTGCCCGGACCTGCGCAACTCGAAGGTGGTCGATGTGATCCGCGAGCTGCAGAAATATGGCGCGGTGGTCGACGTCTACGATCCGTGGGTGGACGCTGCCGCCGCGCGCCACGAATACGGCCTGCGGCCGGTGCGCACCCTGAAGCGCGCCCATTACGATGCCGCGGTGGTGGCGGTCGGACATCGCGAGTTCAAAAGCCTGGGCGTCGCCGGTATTCGCCGGCTGTGCCGCAAGCGGCACGCGCTATATGACATCAAGTATCTGTTCCCGGCCGCCGAGGTTGACGGCCGGCTATAGAGGGCGGGTGAGCGGGGCGGTTTCAGGCATGGCACCTGTCACCGGTCAATCATGCCGATTCGCGCACCGCCGACAGTTTGAATATCTCATCGCGATCGAGCGGTATGCAGCTTCGGCAAAGCAGGCGTGGCTCCGCCGGCGACCCTCGGCGAACGCAAAGCGCCAATACATGATCTGCAGAAGGACAAAACTGCCAAAACTTCCAGAACTCCGGAGCGTCTTGCAGGGACGGCTCGGTTGAGAAATGCACTGCTCGGTCGCCTTCAAATTGAAAGCTGAACTGATCAAGCGGGATCGACAAGCCGAGGGCACGGGCCTTGAGGTACGCTTCCTTGAGCGTCCAGTACTCGTAAAATCTGTCGCTCTGTCGATTCTCCGGCAATGCCCGCAGGGCCAGTATCTCCTGTGACGCGAAGTAGCGGTCTGCCACTTCCACTGGGGCTGGACGGGTACGCACTTCTTCCACGTCGACGCCCATGGCTGGCGCGCGTGTCACCGCGACAACTACCAGGCCGTGTGAGTGGGAGATGCTGAAGTTGAACTGTCTTGCTGATGGATCAGCATTCCCGATTTCCGGACGACCGTACTCATTGCTCAAAAAGTGCCAGGCCTGCGGTTGGATTGGCGCGTACTTCGACAAGACTATGCGCAGCATTGCGTGCGTTACGAGATAGGAATGTCGATCGGACGAAAAGACGAAGCGTGCCTGGCGGTGACTCTCTTCGGCATTGAGCAGCAGGCGATAGGCGTTCAGTAATGCGAAATCATGAATGTTCGGCAGGAAACCGAGCCAGACGTGGACATCGCTGCCCTGCAGTTGCTCGCTAACGTTATTAGCAGCCGCTTTCATGTCGCTGGCACCGGTTCCATTAGCCTGGAATGAAACCGCCGGACTAGGCGTTACTTGATGTCGGCCCGTCATTTGAATCAATGCTAACCAGACCTTCGAGGCCTCGTAGCCGGGTCGCTGCCGCCGAAATCAGTTTCGGATGCGTACGCAGGGATTCCGCCCATTTTATGACTATATCTGCCAGTTCCTGCTGCGCCGCGCGCGAGGTTAACAGATGATCAGACTTACGCAGGTAGATGCAGGAAATCCGATCTGAAATTCCGTAGCCCCTGAAACTGTCGCGGTACTGATTCGCGTAGTTGTAGTATCTGGGGTAACCGCCTGTGTAGATTATTGTGATACTTACACCCCGGTCGAGCAGCCGCTTCAGTCGCTCGGCGTACTCGCCCGCCGGAGGGATGGATGTGCGCCCAAATAGGGGCATCGTGGATCCACCTTCTCCTGGCACACGCGACCGTCCGCGCTTTACCCGCCCGATCGCTGTCCGTACGGCGGTGTGCAGCGAGCGACGCATCGCCTCCCACGGACCGAATTCCTGAAACATATTCCGGAAACGCACGACTTTGCTCTTTAGCGTTGGATAGATGTACGGATCCCACAGCAATAGACCGCAGATGCGCTCGTCTTGCAGCGCAAGTACGTGGGCGACGTCAGCGCCTGAACAAAAGCCAATCATGGCAAAACGCTGTGCGCCGTGACGTGTCTGCGCCTCGTCCAACGCCTCACGTGCGTCGGCGACGTACTGCTCGTCGGCTGGGGCGGGTTTGGCTGGCCGCCGGCTGTCACCCAGTCCGCTCATGTCGAATCGTAGGCTCGGCACGCCAATTTGCGACAGCACTCTTGCAATCCTGACGTTAATCCGGTGTGGTCCGGTGCGGTCAATCAAGCCGGCGTTGGTCAGGACAACTGCCAGGCCACTGGATCGGTTCACGGACTCTTCCCCGTAGGTGTGGGTGCCCACAAGCACACGCTCGCGGCCAAAGAAATCCGTAACTTCCTTCATTGACGAGTCACCGAGGCGAAGACCGCCCGTTGCATGTCCTGGGGTGCAATAGCGGTGCCTAAACCGTCGCTCGAGTTCCAGTCAATGTGCGAATCGATTGCGATACGTTCCAGGTTTGCGCTGTGCGGCAACTGTTGGTGGGCCATTTGATCCGGTTCCAGGCCAACGCCGATCCGCATGCCTTCGTCCAGCAATAGCGCCAGCGGTGGCTCGCCCAGTCCAGTCAGGTCGGCTGCCAAGGCCGGCCCAATGTCGAAGCCAAGCACGCTGCCCGGCAGCATCGGTTCGGGTTCACCGGTCTCGTTGCGCAATCGCACCCAGCTCATTCCGAGTCCCTTGCACATCTCCTCACGATGACGCCTCAGCAAGTACTGTCCGTATTGCACACCGTCCATAACGGGATCCCAAAGCAACAGTTCGCGGGGGCGTGGGGCTGCGTGGTCAGCTGCGAGTGCAGCAAGGCTGGCACCGAGGCGCAGGCCGAACCAATGCACCGGCACGGAGGTGTCCTGCAGGCGGTTGCGAAGCCAAGCGTCGGCCGCAAGCAGGTCAGTGATCCAGCCGGCTAATGACTGACTCACGAGTTCCCCTGGTGAATCGCCCGTTCCATGAAAATCGAAGCGCAATACGGTGCAGCCTTCACGGGCCAGACGTTCCGATAGGACGCGGTACAGCTGCTTGCTTCGCATTGCTTCCTGACCGAACGGACTGCATAACAACCAGGCCCCGCGTCCAGGTGGTGCGTCAGGCAGGCTCAATATGCCCAACATCTCACGATTGGGCGCTCCGAATCTGACGATCAGGTGTTCCATCAGCGAGTTCGTCGCTTGCCGAATATGCGCCCCAATAACCCAGTCTCGTGGCGTTTTGTTGCCGCGCTCGTGGCAAGTCCCGCAGGTGCCCAATTAACCGCGTCAGCCATCTGGCGCAGCGATTCCAAAACGAACTGTCGCGGCGTAAATCGATGACCAGTGTGCTGTTCAAGCAATGCGATCGCCTGCATCGACAACATTGAGTGTCCGCCTAAATCAAAGAAATTGTCACTTGGAA
Organism: uncultured Gammaproteobacteria bacterium; assembly: GCA_963823235.1. GTDB lineage: Bacteria > Pseudomonadota > Gammaproteobacteria > Steroidobacterales > Steroidobacteraceae > FEN-1191. The sequence continues at coordinate 38,313 of CAWGKS010000003.1, forward strand.
GTATGTGCTTAACGCCGAGCACCTCGCGCCAGACACTAGCAATCGCCTCCTCCTGCAGAGTTAGTGCGGCCGAGACCGCGACGAAGTTTTCTGGCTGTCGCGCCTGCGTCGGCAAAGGAAATGCCCCGCGATTCAGCTTGCCATTGGGTTGGAGCGGGAACGCATCAAGTTTTACAAAGTGCTGTGGCACCATGTATTCCGGAAGGGTGAGTCGCAGTTGATTGCGCAACTCGGACTCGTGGGGGCTCGTTCCGTCACTCAGGTAGTAGGCCATGAGGCGCAGGTCACCGGCGTGAACTTCGCGCGCGACTACGACGGCCGACAGGACGCCGGGTATTGCGGCCAGTCGCGCTTCGATCTCTCCCGGTTCGATCCTGAAGCCGCGCACCTTGATCTGGAAATCAAGCCTGCCCATATGTTCGAGCAGGCCGTCATGTCGCCAGCGACCTCGATCGCCCGTGCGGTACAGCTTGCCGCCCACCTCGCCAGAAAACGGATCGGCAATAAACCGCTCAGCGGTGAGCTCTGGGCGCCCCAGGTAGCCCAAAGTAACTCCGCTGCCACCGATGCAGATCTCGCCGGGCACGCCAACCGGGCAGAGCTGAAGAAATTCGTCCAGAATCCAGACTGACGTATTGGCAATCGGGCGCCCAATTGAGACCCCCAGATCCGGATGCTTAACTCGCCAGAAGGCCGACCAGATCGTGGTCTCAGTCGGCCCGTAGGCGTTCCAGAGCTCACCCGTGCGCGCCAGGAGTTGGTTGGCCAGGTCTACTGGGAGCGCTTCCCCTCCGATCAGGGCCTTGAATCTGTCGTTGCCCTGCCAGCCCGCGCCGACAAGCATGCGCCAACCGGACGGCGTGGCCTGCATTGCATTGGCGCCGCTGGATTCAATGAGCGCGCGCAGAGCCTGGCCGTCCTGAACCTGCTCGCGGCTGGCCACAATGACTTCAGCTCCCACAGACAATGGCAGCAACAATTCCAGGACCGCGATGTCGAACGACAAAGTTGTTACCGCCACGAGTCGATCACCAGCCGTGAGGCCGGGTACACGAGCCACACTCACCAGAAAATTGACCACCGCTCGGTGCGGGACGCTGACACCCTTTGGTTTGCCGGTCGATCCTGAGGTGTAGATGACATAGGCGGGATCCTCAGGACGGGCATCGCGTTCGCCATCGGCTGGCAGCGGCTCTGCAGGCAGACATTGGTTTTCCTGCGCATCATTACCCATGACAAGGAAGAATTGTTCAGGCCAGGCGAACGCACCGGCATTCCTTGTGTCCGTGATGAGCAATGCGATGTGGGCGTCTTCGGCCATCAGCAAAAGCCGCTCTGCAGGATATGCCGGATCAAGTGGTACGTAGGCCGCCCCGGATTTCAATACTGCGAGCAGCGCCACCATCATGTCGATGCCGCGTTCGACCGCAATGCCCACCAGGCTGCCACGCGCAATACCGCGCGAGCGCAACAACCTTGCGAGCTGATTGGAGCGCGAATCGAGATCGCCAGCTCTGCAGGAGACGCCGTTACTCCGGATGGCGACTCGATCCGGTGCCTGCAACATGCGCTCCTGCAGGAACTGACTGACAGCGCGATCGACCGGGTATGTAGCGCCGGTGCTGTTCCAAAGCCTAAGATCGCTCAAGTCTTCATCGGGTACCACGGCCAAACGTGATATTGGCTGATCGAGGCCATTGGCGACTGCCCGCAACAGCGTCACGTATTGCCTGCACATGCGTCGAATGGTTGCGGGCACGAACAGATCTGAGCTGTATTCAAACAGGCCTTCAAGGCTTCCGGCCGTCTCCGACACAATCAGCGACAAATCGAACTTTGAGGTACCGGTCTCCAGTTCCCGCCGATCGCCTACTCTGGAAACCAGTGAGACACTGTCCGGGTTGTGCATTATGAACATCGCCTGGAACAGCGGCGAACGCCCATGAGGTCGGTCCGATCCTGAATTCTGCCACCAGCTTGCTAAAAGAGAGGTCCCTGTGCGCAAAGGCGCCCAGGGCCGTCTCGCGCACCTGCTGCAGCAGCGCGCGGAAGGTCATCTTGTCATCGATCCGCGCACGCAAGACCAATGTGTTGAGAAAATAGCCGATCAGGCTTTCCGTTTCAGTCTGGGTCCGGAGCGTTATCGGTGTTCCTACCAAGATGTCATCCTGGCGGGAGTAAAGGTGCAGCAACGTTGCAAAGCTCGCCTCGAGCATCATAAACAGCGTGGCTTGCTCCTCGCGCGCCAGAGTGCCCAGCTGTGCCACGAGTTGCGGCGATATTGCAAAGGTCTCTGTGTCACCGTGCAGGTTCTGCGTCTCCGGGCGCGGCTTGTCAGTTGGCAAATCCAGAACGGTGTTGGCGCCGGCCAGTTCCTTCTGCCAATAGGCGAGCTGCTCGCCCGGAAGATCTGCGTTCATGTGCTGCCTTTGCCAGTTCGCGAAGTCGGCATACTGTATTGGCAATGCCCGGAGAGAGCTGCTGCGGCCATTCAAAAGGGCCTGATATAGTGACTTGACGTCATGCTGAAGAACCTCCATCGACCACTCATCAGCGATAATGTGGTGAATGGTTACCAGGAGCCGGTGCGCTCCGGGCGACATGTGAACCATCATCGCGCGAAATAGCGGCGCTATGGCGAGATCGAATGGGCGCCTGCCCTGATCCTGTGCCAGGCGCACCCAAGCCGGCTCGCGATCGGATTCTGGCAGATTGCTGAGATCGTGTTCGATCATCCCCACGGAGATTTCCGGAAGGACTACCTGCAATGGCCGGCCTTGATCTACCTGAAACACCGTGCGCAACACGTCATGGCGCCGCGCAAGTTCCTGCAGTGCACGCTCCATGGCGCTGGCATCGTATCGCCCGTCTATATGGACGACGTCGACAACATTGTAGGCTGGGCTGGCAGGCAATAGTTGCTGCAGAAACCAGAGTTGCTCCTGCCCGGAGGAAAGTTCGCAGGGTCCGGCTGCGGAGCGCTTTGCAATGCGTAGCACGGGGCTACCGGCGCCTTTTGCGCCGGCGATTATCGCTGACAGGCCGGCAATTGTTGGATTGTCAAAGATTACGCCCGTAGGCAGGTTGACGGCGAACACATCCCGGATCCGCGATTCGGCCTTGACCGCCATCAGCGAGTGCCCGCCAATATCGAAAAAATCCTCGTGAATGCCGATCGTCTCGATTCTCAGCAGTTCCGTCCAGATAGCAGCCAGCGCCTTCTCTGTCTCGGTGCGTGGCACTTCGATGGCGCGCCCCGGGATCGCAACAGCACTGGGGGCATGGGCAGGACCAGACAGCGCCTTACGGTCCACCTTTCCATCTGCGTCAGCGGCATGCACTCCAGGAGGACAACGCGGGCTGGCAGCATGTACTCGGGTAACTTGTCCTTCAATGAACTGCGTAGGTCATCGGCATCGGGCGCCTGCCCCGGGCGCGCCACTACGTAGGCAACCAGTTGCTTGTCGCCGGGCGCATCTTCGCGGATTACGACGGCGCTTGACTGAACCTGCGGTTGTCCGGCGAGTGTCTCCTCTATCTCGCCAAGCTCAATGCGATAGCCACGCAACTTGACCTGATTGTCCACGCGGCCGAGATACTCGAGTACGCCGTTGCTGCGGTAACGCGCAAGATCCCCGGTCTTGTAGAGACGGCCATTGGGCCGCCCGGAGAACTGATCGGGGAGAAATCGCTCTCGCGTAAGTTCCGGTCTGTTCAGGTAGCCGCGAGCGACGCCTGCGCCGCCGATGTACAGCTCGCCCATTGCTCCGACTGGCACTGGTCGCAGCGCCTCGTCGAGCACGTACAGCTCAGTGTTGGCAATCGGCCGGCCGATCGGCACCGATCCATTCTGGGGATCTTCGGGACAAACTTCATGGACGCAACAACCAACGACCGTCTCGGTCGGGCCGTATTCATTGATGAGGCGGGTCGCTGGCGCCGCTTTTCTCCAGAATCGCAGGCTTTCGGCAGTCAGGTTCTCACCCCCTATGATGTAAGCATCCGTCATGTGACGCGCTTCATCAGGAGTTGCCAGCTGAGTTAACAAATCGAGGTGAGCGGGCGTAATCTTGACAAGATTGTGCCGTTTGGCCAGGCGAAGGTTCGCGATCAGATTCTGCGCACCGACACCCTCTGGCAAAAGATCTACCGACGCACCGGCTAGCAGCGCCGGGTAAAGGCTGGTCACCGTCAAGTCAAACGAAATTGATGAATGCACAGGCACGGAGCCACCCGCCTTGACGCCGTACGCCTGAATCGCCCACCACAGGTAGTTGACCAGGCCGCCGTGTACGATAAGGGCACCCTTTGGCTTGCCGGTAGACCCGGAGGTGTAGATGACGTAGGCCAGATCGGTGGGACTGGCACCGGCAGCCGGATTGGCGCGGTCTTCCCGCTCAATCAGGTCCCAGTCGGCATCAAGACAGATCAACTCGGCCAAGACTTCCGGAAACAGACCCATCGCCTTTTCGTCAGTTAGCAGCACCTTTAGTGCGGCATCCTCCACCATGAACGCGAGCCTATCTGCCGGGTAGGTGGGGTCAAGGGGAACATAAGCTCCACCCGCCTTCAGAACGCCGAGCAGACCGATCACCATCAGGGGTGTGCGATGAAGTGATACACCTACCAGTACATCGGGCCCAACGCCGCGTCGACGCAGATAGTGCGCAACCTGGTTGGCACGCTCGTTAAGCTCCTGGTAGCTCAGCTGTTGGCCCTCGAAGACCAAGGCCGTCGCAGTTGGAGTGCTGGCAGCTTGCCGCTCAAACAATTGTGCACGCATTCCTCAGGGAAATGCGCCTGCGTCTGATTCCACTCAGGCAGCGGTAGGTTCAGCGCATCGCCTGAGCTGGTCATGGACAATTGAGAAACGTCAGCCATTTTCACGCTCTAACTCCATACCGGCTAAATGCACATCAGCGACGGCTCGACCCGAAGGGTCGACGCTGTTCTTGAAGGCGGCATCCCATTCGAGGGCAACGGCCGTGCTGCAGGCGACGCTGCGTTCAAAGGGTACGCAGGTGACGCACGTGGCCCATGGAAAGTGCTGTTCAAAGATTCGCCGGTAAAGGTAGGCCTCCTTGGTCTCAGGCGTCTTTACCGGGAATCGCTCGGCGGCTCCGGCCATCTGCTTGTCGCTGACCTGCTGCTCCGCAGCGGCCTTGAGGCCGCAATCCAGCCGTAGCCGACCCCGTCTGAAAACTGCTCCTTCTGGCGCCACAGCACCTCTTCGGGAGATATCCCGCGAAGGCCTCCCGGAGCGGCCATTTCTCGATCGGTCGCGGTCGCGGCGCCCGATAGGGGAGCTTGACCTGCGGGTCGAGACTCATCGCCACGTCCAGGAAGTCGCGGTCGAGAAACGGAACCCGGGTCTCGACGCCCCAGGCCGCGCTGGACTTGTTGGCGCGCGCACAGTCGTAGAGGTGCAATCTTGCCAGCTTACGCACGGACTCTTCGTGCAGCGCGATTCCACTGGGGGCCTTGTGGAAGTAGAGATAGCCGCCAAAGATCTCGTCCGCACCTTCGCCCGAAAGCACCATCTTGATTCCCATCGTGCGAATCTTGCGCATCAGCAGGTACATGGGCGTCGAAGCGCGGATGGTGGTGACGTCGAAGGTCTCTATGTGGTAGATCACGTCCGACAGGGCGTCGAGTCCTTCCTGCACGGTGAAGTGAATCTCGTGATGGATGGCGCCGATATAGTCGGCCACCTTCCGGGCCGGGGCCAGATCCGGCGCGCCCTTGAGGCCAATGGCGAAGGTATGGATGCGCGGCCACCAGGAGGGCGTAGCGCCGCCCTCTTCGACGCGGCCTTCGCGGTATTTGGCGGCGATGGCGGCGATAAGCGAGGAATCGACGCCACCGGAGATCAGCACGCCGTAGGGCACGTCGCACATGATCTGGCGGCGTACCGCGTGCTTCAAGGGCCTCGCGCAGCTGGTGGCATCGAATGGATCGTAGGGAATGAAATCCGGCGCTGCCCACGCGGCTCGTAGTAGCGCTGGAAGCCCTGGTCCAGTTGATCGCCGGGGTAGAAGTGGCCCGGCGGGAATTCGAGGATGCGCTCGCAGCGCCGCACCAGGGCCTTCATTTCCGAGGCGACGTACAGGTGGTCAAAGCGATCCCAGCCCAGGTAGAGCGGGACGACGCCGATCGGATCGCGGGCGATGAGGAGGTGCGCCGCCGGGGATCGTAGAGGACAAAGGCGAAGATGCCGTTGAGGCGGTTGAGGAAGTCGCGCGGCGCCAGCTCGTCGTAGAGATACAGCAGCACCTCGCAGTCCGACGCGGTCTGAAAGTCGTGAGGCTTGCTTCAGATCCTGCCGCAGCTGCTTGTGGTTGTAGATCTCGCCATTCACCGCCAGCACGCAGCCCGTCAGGGTGTCCACCAGCGGCTGGGCGCCGTGCTCGACATCAACGATGGCCAGCCGCTCATGGGCAAGGATGGCGTGGTCATCGCTGTAGATGCCGCTCCAGTCCGGGCCGCGATGGCGGATCTTGCCGGCCATGGCGATGGCCGCCTGTCGGAGCTCGCCTGAGTCTGCGTCAGCGGGAGTAAGATTGAAAACGGCGACTATGCCACACACATTGCTTTACTCGGTTAATTAACGATGCTGGCGCTGGCGCTGTAACTGCAGGTCAGCGCGGGAGATCAAAGCGACCAGGCGATGACTTCCTTCATGACCTCGTTCGAGCCGGCGTAGATGCGCTGGACACGGCTGTCCATCCACATGCGCGCAATCGGGTATTCGGTCATGTACCCGTAGCCGCCGTGCATCTGCACGCAGTCATCGACGATGCGGCAGACTCGCTCCGTGAGCCCAGTACTTGGCGATGGCCGCGCTGGCGTCGTCGAAGCTGGCCGGCAAGGAATCGGCCCGATGCAGTCGTCGACGAACACACGGCCGACGCGGACATCGGCGGCGCATTCCGCCAGCTTGAAGCGGGTGTTCTGCAGATCGAACAGCGGCTTGCCGGAAACCAGTCGCTCCTTGGCGTAGCGGGTCGTGATCGCGACCGCCTCTTCAGCCATGGCGACTGCCAACAGGGCGATCGACAGCCGCTCGTAGGGCAGCTGCTGCATCATCTGCGTGAAGCCGCGGCCCTCGACCGAGCCGAGCAGGTTGGCTGCCGGAACGCGCATGTTCTGGAAGAACAGCTCGCAGGTGTCCTGTCCGTGCATGCCGACCTTCTCGAGCGGCCGGCCCGGCGCTGTAGCCCGGGCAGGTCCTTGGTCTCGGCGACTATCATCGAGATCGCCCGCATGCCCGGGAGCGGTCGGATGCTGGTCCGCGCAGCGATGCACACCAGGCCGGCGTGCCAGCCGTTCGTGATGAAGGTCTTGGAACCGCTGATCACGTAGTGATCGCCGTCTCGTCTGCGCGGTGGTCTTGATTCCCGCCAGGTCGGAGCCGGCGCCGGCTCGGTCATCGCGATCGAGGCCACGAGCTCGCCGCGGGCCATACGCGGCAACCAGTTGTGCTTCTGCTCCTCGGATGCGTAGGCGAGAATGTAATGCGCCACGATGCTCTGCACCCCGGCGCCGAAGCTGATCCCCGCGCGCGCCAGCTCTTCGATGACGACGCATTCGTGTGCGAAGGTCCCGCCGCCGCCTCCATAGGCGACAGGAACGTCCGGCAGCAGCAGGCCGACGCGCCCGGCGCTCAGCCACGCCTCCGTGTCCGGGTGATGCTGGTCGCGCCAGCGCGCCTGCTGCGGGAGAAATTCGTCGCGCAGGAATCGGCGCACCGAGTCGCGATAAATAGATGCTGCTTCTGTCTGCCAGGGCGGCGAAGGGCTGTTAATCGGCATATGCGCGCGCCACGCGGGAGCGGAAGGCATTCGAAATACGGCAGTGCCTGGATCGCATATAGATAGCTTCCAAAATCACCAAGAAACTCCAATAGAACCGTAGCACCCAAACGGGCCGTAAAACTTTGCGAGCCTGCAACCGGAGCGCTCCCGGATGCTATCGACGTGATCACAGATATCCAGAATACCGTACCAAGCAGCGATCAAGCGCCGGTCGCCCAAACGGCGTTCGCGGGCTGGAAAATCTCCGCCGTCGCGCAAACTATTAGTAATAAAATCAGAGTGATACGTAGTTGGCGCCACAGCCAGTTCAGGCACCAAGGCAGCAAAGGATATGCGTAGTAATACTACCGCATGGGCAGATTCTGGCGTATCTCGTCTGCTCGCTGCGCAACTCGAACAATTCAACGAGTCAACCGCGCGTTGTCAGAAAATAACGGATATGGAAAATCAGCGAACCGACCAGCCCCCGCTCTCGGCGGCCCGACCGAATAAGATTGGCAGCATCCCGCATTTGCGCCAACAAAGTGCCAGGTAGTGACAGGCGGACACGCGGCTGCGCAGGCATGGAAAGCGAATAACCGCATCCAACCAAAGTTTCACCAGCCAGTGCTTCTATGCGCACAAGCGTCTTCCGGTTCATGCCATCCAGAAATCGTCCAACGTTATTGGCCACGATACGCGTTTCGCCCCGCGTGTAACCCACATTCTCGGCTGGCCGCGTCAATGTAAGCATAGCCGGATCAAACGACACCTGTAAGAAGTCCGACACACGACGCATCGCGTTCTCGGTATCCGCAACCAGATTCTCGTACGTGCAATTCCATATAGTCACATCCCATTTGCGCACCTGCACTACGCGCAACATCTATGCTCTGCGCCCAGCGTTGAGCGGCCCGCAGCATATCCTTGCCCCAAGCCCTGCGAATCGATAGACAATAGTCACGCACATCACGAATGATATGTATGAACCGCGCAGATGGATATAAACTCTTGATCAATGTCAGGTCATCAATATAGGAGGGTGACTTTGTCACCCCAAATGATATCTCCGGTGGCGGGCGCGCTACATCCAGGCGGATGAGCGCTTCGAATACACCTGCTGGAGTAAAGTCTTTACAGTTTTCGTACCAATCAGTTGCAGAGACCATGCGGTTATCAGCACGCTGATACGTGAAGAATGGCTTGCGTGTGATCTGGCGATAGAACTGGCAAAACACTTCTGGACTACTTAGTACTCCAAACTTGTCCCAGTTATGCGCGAGGTATGGCAAGAATTCAGTCTCGCTGCCTGGAATCGAGATTCTTGGATGCCGATTCAGCAGCTCACGAAGCAGTTTTGTGCCAGATCGAGGCATGCCGATCAGGAACACGGGGCCGCAGTAGGGCGACTCTGCTGCCATAAAGCTAGTGCTCTGTGCCTGATGAATGGGCACCGATTTGGCGAGATAATTCAGCGCATGGCCATTTCAACGCCGCCCGGCTGCCTTGTTGCGACTGCGAGTGCACATTTTCAGCCTTCCCTTTGGGTCGGAGGCAAGAGTCAACACGCCGCACGCGATAAGATTGCGCTCAATTGGCCCGAAGCACAGCTCGACCAGCTTGAGCCACGAGGGGCAAGTCGGAGTGAAGTGCAAGTGAAACGTCGGATGCGAGCCAGGGAATGAGATATGCGCCTGTCCATCGACATGGAGCACTGCCGCATTTGCCGGCGGGCTCGGATATAGCCCAATGACATGCGCAGGCCGCTTCGCGAAGGCTGGATCGCTCAAGGCCGTGTTTCCGCTCGATCCGACGCGGCTTGAGACCGCGTTCGCGCCACGCGCGCGCCACTGTCAAGTGACTGACGTCCAGATGAGCGGTGAGCACTGTCGATACCCACCAATATTCCGGCTGTAGACACCCGCAATCCGCTGCTCCGCGAAGCCCTTACTCCAGCTGGCCATAAAGCCTTGGTTACGTTCAATGCATTACAAGGCCTCATGCCGTGTGTCGCCAGTCGGCCCGCTGCAACATCAGCCGTTCGCGCCGGGCATCCCTGGCCCGATAAGTACAGCTGCACACTGGTCGACCAAGCTCCATTCCTTTCGTGCCCGTCAAGGCGATAACGTCCGCCATGGACGCTAATAGCAGCCCATAAGTCACTGTCTCAACCCACCGGGCAGCTTGAGCAGGGCCCTTGTTCCCGACGTGTGCCGCTTTGTGTGACTGACTCGGATGTGACCGATCGCCCGGTTCCGGAAAATATGCCACGATTCTCAGACTTGGCAGTGCCTAATGACCTCACCATGAGTCGGTGCCCCGCAAGTGCATGGGACAAGGCACGGTGCCGGCATGAGCTATTTGTAATACTTGCAGGCGCAATTTGGAGTTCTTAGATGCGTATAAGCGTTTTCGGCCTGGGTTACGTGGGCGCGGTTTCGGCCAGCTGCCTTTACTCGGACGGCCATCAGGTCATCGGTGTCGACAAGAGCAGAGACCAAGGTCGATCTGATCAACAGCGGGCGATCGCCGATCATCGAGACTGGGGATCGATGATCTCGTCCGCCAGGGCGCCGCCAGCGGCCGCCTGCGAGCCACGACTGAAAGCGCGACGCCGTCGAGAGCAGCGAACTGTCGCTGGTTTGCGTCGGCACGCCCAGCGAGAGCAACGGCAGTCTCAATCTGCAGCACGTCCGCAATGTCTGCGCTGACATCGGCTCGTCCCTGGCCAGCCTCGACCGCTATCACGTCGTGGTCATTCGCAGCACCGTATTGCCGGGCACCATGCGCGACGTGGTGATTCCCGCGCTCGAGGCGGCCTCGGGCAAGCAGGCCGGCAAGGATTTCGGCGTCTGCTTCAATCCGGAGTTCCTGCGCGAAGGCACCGCGGTCAACGACTACTACCATCCGCCCAAGACGGTGGTCGGCGAGTCGGACGCGCGCGCGGGCGACCAGCTTCTCGAGTCTGTACGCAGGCCTGCACGGCCCGGTGATTCGCACCAGTCTCGAGATCGCCGAGATGGTGAAGTACGTCGACAACACCTGGCATGCGCTCAAGGTCGGCTTCGCCAACGAGATCGGCACCATCTGCAAGCCGCTCGGCATCGACAGCCTCGAGGTGATGCAGATCTTCTGCCAGGACACGAAGCTCAATATTTCGCCGTATTACCTGAAGCCCGGCTTCGCGTTCGGCGGCTCGTGCCTGCCGAAGGACGTGCGCGCGCTGCGCTATAAGGCGAAGACGCTCGACGTCGAAGTGCCGATCCTGAATTCGATCCTGCCCAGCAACAACGCGCAGGTGCAGCGCGGCATCGACATGGTGCTGGCGCACGGCAAGCGCCGCGATCGGCGTGCTCGGCTTCAGCTTCAAGGCCGGCACCGACGACCTGCGCGAAAGCCCGATCGTCGAATTGATCGAACGGCTGATCGGCAAGGGCTATGACCTGCGAACTCTACGACCAGAACGTCAATCTCGCCAAGCTGACCGGCGCCAACCGCGACTACATCCTCAACCACATCCCGCACATCGCCAGCCTGATGCGCGACAGCATCGAGCAGGTGCTCGAGCACGCCGAGATCATCGTGATCGGCAATCGGCGCGCGGAATTCACGCAGATCGCGGCCCAGCTGCGGCCGGATCAGCACGTGCTCGACCTGGTGCGCCTGGGCGCCGGCACCGAGACCCACGAGCAGTTCGAAGGCATTTGCTGGTGAGCGGCAGACTCGCGCGCGCGGCGCGTTCTGATCATCGTCGAGAACCTGCCCTGCCCGTTCGACCGCCGCGTGTGGCAGGAAGCGCGCACGCTGCCGGCCGCCGGCTACACGGTTTCGATCATCTGCCCGAAGGGCAAGGGCTACGAGAGCAGCCGCGAGGAGCTCGAAGGCATCGCCATCTACCGCCACTCCATTGCCGTTCGAGGCCGCGGGCGCGCTCGGCTATGCGCTCGAGTATTCGTGGGCGCTGCTGGCGGAGTTCTGGCTGTCGTTGCGCGTGCTGTTCGACGCGCGGCTTCGACGTCATCCACGCCTGCAATCCACCGGACACGATTTTCATCCTCGGCCGCTTCTTCAAGCTGTTCGGCAAGAAGTTCCTGTTCGATCATCACGACATCAATCCGGAGCTGTACGAGGCGAAGTTCGGCCGGCGCGACTTCTTCTACCGCGTGATGCTGGCCTTCGAGCGCTGGACCTTCGCCGCGGCCGACGTCTCCATTGCCACCAACGAGTCCTACCGCAACATCGCCATCACGCGCGGCGGCATGGCGCCGGACCGCGTCTTCGTGGTGCGCAGCGGGCCGGACCTGCGCGCGGCTTGCAGCGACTTGCCGCCCAAGCCCGAGCTGCGCAAGGGCCGCCGGTTCCTGGTCGGCTACGTCGGCGTCATGGGGCGACAGGAAGGCATCGACCTGCTGCTCGGCCGCGGTCCGTCACATCGTCACGTGCTGAGTCGCCACGACATCCACTTCGGCCTGGTCGGCGGCGGCACGGAGCTGGCGGCCATGCGCGCACTGGCCGAGCAGCTCGGCATCGCGGACTACGTGACCTTCACCGGCCGCGTGCCGGACCAGGAACTGCTCGAGATGCTCAATACGGCCGACGTCTGCGTGAATCCGGACGTCGCCAACGAGATGAACGACAAGTCGACGATGAACAAGATCATGGAGTACATGGCGCTCGGCAAGCCGATCGTGCAGTTCGACCTGACCGAGGGCCGGTGTCTCGGCGCAGCAGGCCTCGCTGTATGCCAGCCGCAATGATCCGATCGATATGGCCGACGAAGATCGTCGAGCTGCTGGACGATCCACAGCAGCGCGAGCGCATGGGGCGCTTCGGCATGGAGCGGGTCGAGCGGGAACTGTCGTGGGAGCACGAGGTGCCGCGCCTGCTGCGCGCCTACGACCGACTCTTCCAAGACTCGCGGAGCGTTGCCCGCCACACTTGATGGTATGCGGAGCACAAGGTATGACGAAGACGTCCGTGGGTCTACTTGGCCCATCCTTGGCCGCCGTGAGTGGCGTCTCGACGCATCTTAGTCAGCTGTTGTCCTCTGCTCTGACGGACAAATTCGAGTTGCAACACTATCAGGTCGGTCGTGAAGGTCGTGAGGAGTCAGGGTTGCCAGGGTCTGTCGATTCGTCTTCAGCCCGGTTGCCCTTGCGCCGTATTTGTTCAGGACTCGCCCCAATATCGTTCACTTGAATACCTCCATCAACCCCCGCGCCTTCTGGCGTGATCTGGCATACCTCCTGGTAGCCCGTGCCATGTGTCGAAGGACGGTTTATCAGGTGCACGGTGGAAACGACTTCGGGAGTTTGCCGGCAACGGGCTGCTGCCTCTGGCGTTGATGCGCTGGGCCCTGAAACTGCCCAGGGCTATTGTGTTGCTGGTGCAATCGGAACTGCCCCGTGTAACCGGAGTTCGTTCCCGGTGTGCGGCTGGAAGTCATTCAAAATGCGATTGCAATCGTGGAGTCACAGGGCCCATTACCACTAACGAATAGCGAGACGCCCCTACGTCTGGCGTACCTGGGACGTCTGACCAAGGAGAAGGGGCTATTCGAAATCCTGGTGGCGGTAGATCTACTTAAGAAGCGCGGAATTGCAGTCAACCTGACCGTTGCAGGCGAGGGCCCCGACGCGGCAGCGATAGGAAATGTGGCGTCGCAGCTCGGGATTAGCCAATTCGTTCGATTGGTCGGATCTGTGTTTGGCGAAGAAAAGTCGCGGCTCTGGGCGAGCGCTGACATTTTCGCGTTTCCCACCTATCGGGAGCGTCTGCCCTACGCCTTGCTCGAAAGCATGGCTGCCGGCGTTGTGCCAGTGACTACAGCGGTTGGCGCCATTCCGGAAGTCATGGTGGACGGCGTTCACGGAATTATGGTGCCGCCAGGAGATTCGCAAGCCCTGGCCGCGGCCATTGAACGATTGCATGGTGATAGGGTTATGCTGCAACGCATGGCCCGTGCCTGCCAGGCGCGAATCAGGGAGCGCTTTACTGTTGGACGCATGGTGGACGAGTTCCGGAGGCTTTACGAGACCTTGTAGGCTTTTGTGCTTTGCGCTGCCGTGCATCTGCATGGCGCCTCGCGTAACTACGTGAGTATGGCTTGGAGACTTCGACGGCTTGCTGCCATGGGCGGCGGGGAGATTCTGTTTCGTGTGGGGCGCGCAGCACAGGCGCAACTGCAGCGCCTGGGAGTGGGGCTTGCCAATGCACCGCGGCCCTCTGCCGCTTTGGGGCGCCCGTGGGTTGCCCAGATACCGCGCCAGTTCAATGCCACCGAGTACCTGGCCGCCGCCGACCGAATCCTGTCCGGAAAGTTCGACCTGTTTGCAATGCACTCCGCGGAACTGGGTTTCCCCCCTTGCTGGAATCGCGATCCCCGAACTGGGATGATGCTCCGTTGCGCTTCGGCAAGACGCTCAACTATCGCGACAGCGCTCTGTGTAGGCGAAATCAAGTACTTGTGGGAGCTAAATCGTCACCTGGAGTTGGTGACGTTAGCTCAGGCCTGGCATGTCAGCCGGCAACCGCGCTACGCGCATGCCTGTTGCGAACTCTTGCAGTCCTGGTTCGATCAATGCCCCTATCCGCTCGGTGTTAACTGGACCAGCAGCCTCGAGCACGGCATCCGGCTCGTCAATTGGGCCGTGGCCTGGCACTTGCTGCAGTCATCACCAGTTTTTTCTCAACCTGGGCGGCAGGAGTTTGTCGCGCGTTGGCAAGTCTCTGTCTACCAGCACTGTCATTTCATCAAGCACTATCACTCGCGCCACTCCTCGGCGAACAATCATTTGCTCGGGGAACTTGGCGAACTGCTGGTTGCATCCCTTACCTGGCCCTGTTGGCCGGAGAGTAGCCGGTGGGCGGACGAAGCCCAACAGGAGTTTGAAGAACAGTGCCTGTTGCAGACCTTTCCCGACGGCGTCAATTGCGAGCAGGCAACCTGGTACCATCATGAGGTTGTCGACATGATGCTCATCGTGGGGCTCTACGCGCGCGCGAACGGCCGGGATTTTGGCAGCAGTTATTGGGAGCGCCTGGAACGCATGCTGGAGTTTATCGCCAGCATCATGGACGTGGCCGGCCATGTCCCGGCATTTGGTGACGCGGATGATGCTGTGCTGGTGCGCTTTTGCCCCGGTCAGTCGACAAATGTCTATCGCTCCCTGCTCGCCGCAGGCGGCCTGTTGTTTGACCGCTCCGAGTTTTGCGCCAAGGCCGGACCCCCCGGACGAACAGGTCACGCTGGCTGCTGGGCGACGAGGCCATGGGACGATACGCCGGTTTGGCCGGCCATTCGCGCCAGCTGCCCGTTCGCAAGGTGTTTCCGGATGGCGGGTACTACGTTCTTGGCGATCACTTCGATACGAAAGACGAAATATGCGTTGTCGCCGACGCCGGGCCGCTCGGCTATCTGTCAATTGCGGCACACGGTCACGCGGACGCATTGTCGTTCACGCTGTCCTGTGGCGGTAACGAGTGCCTGGTCGATTCTGGGACTTACGCATACCATTCACAACCTGAGTGGCGGAAATATTTTCGCGGTACCTCGGCCCACAACACTCTGCGGGTAGACGGGGAGGATCAGTCCATGCAGACGGGCCCGTTTCTTTGGGGCAGGCGGGCGGCT
>CAWGKS010000004.1:0-98091 GCA_963823235.1 uncultured Gammaproteobacteria bacterium
ACAATTAGTTGAGCGAATTTATAACTAGCTGAATTTACTGGATTTCCTGACCGCCTGGGGCATCGCTCGTTTGCCCCTGCCCGCCGCGCCTAGGGTTCCCCCAGCATCGCGCTGTATTCGGCCGCCCTGGCCGCGTCGCCCGCGAGCCCATAGAGGCGGGTGGCGCGCGTCAGGGCGTCGTGGCCGAAGAGGGTATCCGGCGGCCATTTCCTCAGCACGACGGGCAGGCTGCTCTGCATCAGCGCAGTGGCCTCGGCGAAACGACGCATTCCCGTGAGACAGCCGGCGCGCACATTGTCGACGTGTGCGGTGCGCCAGGGGTCATCCGCATAACGGGCCGCGACGATGGGCCGCGCTTCCGCCAGCCTCGTGAGCCCGGCCCGATACCGGCCGGTGCGGCATTCCAGATCCGCCAGGTCGGTGAGGATTGGGCCGTGCAATCGATGTTTGTTGGCAATGGCGGCCCGGAGCGCAAGTTGAAACTGGGGTTCAGCCGCCGTCGATCTGCCCAGGCCCATGTCAGCAAGCGCCAGATTGCTGTAGAGAAAAGCCATTGTGTCTTCAGTCTCGACCACCTGGGAACCGCGATCGGCCGCGGATGCCGCGAGCAGCTCGCGAGCCTCGGCAAAATGCCGTTGCTCGAGCAGTACCCGCGCCAGATTGTTGCGTGTGGTTGCCAGCTCAGGATGGTGGCTGCCCAGTATCGCGGTATCAATCTGCAGTGTCTTGCGAAACTGCTTCTCGGCGGCACTGCGATGACCACTCAGGTATTCCAGGCTGCCAATCTCGCTGGTCAGTTCTGCGGTTCGGGGATGCACTTCGCCCGATACGGCAATGCGCGCATCCAGGGCCCTGCCGAACTCAACTCTTGCCTTGCCCAGTTGATCGTCATTCAGGTCTGCCTGCGCCATGCCCTCCAGGGCTCGCGCCGTCACCTCGGCCCTGGTGGCCTGATCGCCTGCCGCGCTCGCGAGCGCGAGTCCAAAATACCTGCGCGCTTCGCCATAGTCCTCGCGATGGTTATAGACATCGCCCAGTGCCAGTTGCATCCGGGCGCGCAGTGCCGCATTTCCTGCCGGCATGCGCTCCAGCAATGAGCGCGCGCGAGTCAGGCTCAGCAACGCGGCATCGTAGTCGCCGCGTTGATACTGTACTTCTCCCAGGGCGACCGACTGGCGCGCGGCCAGCTCGAGGGGTTGTGCGGGTACGGACTGGGCGTTTTTCAGGAGCTGCTGCGAATCCTGCAGCAGGCCGAGGCTGGCATAGACTTCGCCCAACGTCGTACTCAGGTCGGCGCGTACCAGCGGCTCGTCCTTGAGCTGTTGCGAGACCTGACTCACGCCCCGATCCAGTACTTCGCGTGCCGTGATCCTGGCGCCACGTGCTTCGCTGGGATCGGATACGGCGAACAAGGACTTCAGAAAATCTGCGGTGCGCTGTGTCGTCAGGGTCTGTTGCTCCGCTATCTGACGCTGGCGCACTGCCTCAGTTCGGGCATAAAGCGCCGCCACCGCCAGGGCGCCGAATCCTACGCAGCCCAGCACCGATGCGCCGGCGATTACCGCCAGACGTCGATGCTGGCGAATCTGCTCGCGGTGCCGCAATCGATCCAGCGGAATCTGCAGCATCGCTGCCACGATCTTGACCAGCGCCAGTCGCCGTCCGTCCTTGCCGGCGCGTATATCCGCGGCGAGTGGCTCGGCAGCGCGTCGGCTGGTGACTGCACCGTGTTCGACTACGTGACGCAGGGCATGCGGAAAGCAGTCCAGCCTGCCGCCGACTTCGCCGGCAGGATCTCCGTCCACAACCAGGCACAGGATCTTCGCTTCCCCGCCCTGTTCCTTGAATGTGCGGATTTCCTCATTGACCCATTTGGATTGGGTAGCCTGTGGCGAACAGACTACGATCAACCATGCGGATTGTTGCAGGGCTGTGCGAACCGACTCCCCGAGATCAGCCGAACTGGTCAGTTCAGCCCGATCGAGAAATACCGGCCGCAATGCCTCAAAGCCACGCAGCTCACTGCTATCTGCGCGCGCGAGATCCTTGGGGATGCGGTACGCCTCAAGCGCGCGATGCAGCCAGGCAGCCCACTTCCGGTCGTGGTGGCAGTAGCTGATGAAGGCGGCGTAACGCCTCACAGCTGCTTCAGTCGGGTTGTGTACGGGTTCCACGTTGCCCCCATTCCCACAGGAACGCGCCTTGACACGGTCCCTGCATTGCGGGAGATTCCACTTAATCCGGTGTGTACAGATGTGACATAAGCTGTTCGCAAGGATTGCGAGTCACCTCACTACGAAAATTCAAATAAAAGAATCTGAGGAGAACCTAGTCATGAGCGTCAATGTCGCAGTTCCTCGTCTGGCGTCCAGATTTTCTCTTGCCATTGGTCTGGCGTTACTGCTGGCCGCCGCCCCGGCGTTTGCCAAAAGAACCGCCATCGACTTCAGCGGTGACGGCACGACGCCCAGCAACAACGTTAACGGTGAAGCCTGGACCATCTTCCAGGATCAATGCGGCGTTTCCGCTACGGCGCCGGCATCCTGCGTAGTGCATTTTAGCGCCGCCAGCGACAGCGCTGCAGCCGACATCGGCTTTAGTGTAAATATCGGCGGCACTCAATACTCCAGGGTGTTTGTAAACAAGAATGGGCTGTTAGCCTTCGGCGCAGCGTTTGGCCCGTTCCAGTCTGTGGCGACCGATCTTGACCTGCTGACAGGCGCTGCTGGTACGTCGAATCCCTATATTGCGATTTTCTATCCCGGCAACGAACTGGTTATACCCGACGCCAGCGATCCGAGCGATCTGAACTTTGCCGGTGGCGCAGAATACGGCCGCGGGAGCGCAAATCCCGCCGGAACCGCCGGTACTGATCCAGCTGACCTGACGGGCAATGTGCCGGCCTTCAAGGCGACCTGGGCAGAAGACCTGACTACTAATTCCTCCGGGCTTACGATAATTGAGAACCCGCTTACCGCACGGGTGGTGCTCTACAACACTTCAGCCACAGGATCACCGGGGGATTTCGACATCAGGATCGAGTACGGCACTGAAACGGTGAGCTCATACAACGGCGGCTCGGGAAAGAACGGCATCGCCGGGTTCCGGCTCGGCTCGGACACGGACAGGCAGGTGATTTCATTTTCCTCGGGCACGCCGACACTGATTTCCAGTGACACGGATTTCTACTACCATTTTTGCGGCGGACACCTGTCAGCGAACAGCTGCACGACCACAGTGGCTGACCAGGATCACGACGGCATACCCGATTCCTCTGACAACTGCCCCACCGTCAGCAACCCGGACCAGAAGGACAGCAATGGCAACGGCATAGGTGATGTTTGCGACGCGCCGGTTGTCAAGCGCTGCTACGTCGATGCCGACAACGATATCGATGCTGTCGATATCCTGGCCATACTCAAGGCAACCGGCAAACACGTGAGCGCCACCGATCCGCGCGACGCCGACGGCAATCTCATCGTTTCTTTTGGTGACGCGGCGAAATGCGCGTCGCTGTGCACGCGGCGGCACTGCGCGACCAAGTAGCTTAGTGGCAGCGGCGAAGGGCTGAGTTCAGCCCTTCGCCAGCTGCGCCCACACGAAGCGCAGTTTTCCGACCTGCAGCAGGTACTTGCCGGGCACCGCCAGTTCAGTATCGCGGCTGCTGGCCTTTTGCAGCGCCGTGGCATCGGTGCCGAAGCGTACGGCGCCCTGATCAATCTGGCGGTTACCGTCCGAGACGCTGCTTACCAGTCCGGCCGCCTTCAATACATTTGCCAGGCGCTGCGGACTGCCATCCGTGGCGATGGTCGCGGTCGCGATCTTTTCCGGGACGCCGCCCTGCCGAAACCTGGCGATGAACTCCGCCTGGGCGCGTTCGGCCGCTCCCCGGTCATGGAAGCGCGCGACGATTTCGCTCGCCAGTTCGAATTTCACATCGCGCGGATTGCGCCCCGCCTGCACGCCGGCACGCAGCGCGGCCAGTTCGCCGAGCGGACGGAATGAGAGCAGCTCGAAGTAGCGCCACATCAGCCCATCGGATATCGACATCAGCTTGCCGAACATGGTGTCGCTGGGCTCGTTGATGGCAATGTAATTACCCAGTGACTTGGACATCTTGTTGACGCCGTCCAGGCCTTCGAGCAGCGGCATGGTCAGCACCACCTGCGGCTCCTGGCCGTAGTGCTCCTGCAGCTGCCGGCCAACCAGCAGATTGAATTTCTGATCGGTGCCACCGAGTTCGACATCGGCATGCAGGGCCACCGAGTCGTAGCCCTGTACCAGCGGATAGAGGAATTCATGCAGCGCTATCGGTTGACTGCTCTTGAAGCGCTTGCTGAAATCATCACGCTCGAGCATGCGCGCCACGGTATGGCGCGCGGCAATTTCAATCAGGCCTGCCGCGCTCATCGGCCCGAACCAGCGCGAATTGAAATCGATGCGCGTCGCCCGCGGATCGAGGATGCGATAGATCTGCTGCTCGTAGGTGTGGGCGTTCGCCTTGATCTCGTCGGGCGTCAGCCGCGGGCGGGTGGCGTTGCGGCCGCTCGGATCACCGATCATGCCGGTGAAATCACCGATCAGGAATATGACTTCGTGACCGAACTGCTGGAACTGGCGCAGCTTGTTGATTAGCACCGTGTGGCCCAGATGCAGGTCGGGCGCGGTGGGGTCGAAACCCGCCTTGATGCGCAGCGGCACGCAGCGTTGCAGCTTCTTCTCGAGCTCGGGCACGCTGATGACTTCGGCCGCACCGCGCTTCAGTTCGGCCATCTGTTCCGCTACCGGGACAGATGGCACCTGTTCAGGTTTACTCATGGTTTCGCATCGGCTCCGCATCAGGCCCGTCAGTGCCCGGGCGCACAACTTTAGCAGGACGCGGGCTGTGCACGTTGACCGGTGCGCGGCCGGTCGGTTACGGTGCCTGGAATGGCCGTCGAACCCCCAACCATGCCAGGCTGCGCCATGAAGCTGCGCACCCGGCTCATGCAGGTGCTGGGCTGCGCCGCGATTGCCAGTCTGGCGTTTCAGGCTGACCGGGCGCAGCAAGCGGAATTCCCAGGATCGGCCAGCATTCGCCCGCCCCTGGCCGGGCCCGGACCGGTGAAGCCCGCCGAACAGGCCGGTGTGATGCTGGTGCCGGGACTGGCGACCGTCGAAGTCATCGTGCGCCGTAACGACACGCTCGATCGCATCTTTCGCCAGTTTGAGCTCAGTCTCACTGATCTCGCCAACCTGCGGGCCGTGGCCGGCACCCGTGCCATGCTCGATCGGCTGATGCCCGGTGAGGCGCTGCGCTTCCATCACCGCGACGGTTCGCTTGTTGGCCTGGAACGCAATCTCTCACTCACCGAGCAACTGCGCGTGACCCGCGCCGGTGAAGAATTTCATGCCGACGTCGTGGCGCGGCCCATTCAGGCGCGCACCCAGCTGGCGCACGCGCTGATCGACTCCTCGCTGTTCGAGGCCGGCACGGCGGCCGGACTGCAGGATCAGACCGTGATGGAACTGGCGCGTATTTTCGGCTGGGACATCGACTTCGCGCTCGACCTGCGCAGTGGCGATGAATTCACCGTCAGCTATGAGCGCATCTTTCAGGACGGGCAGTATCTGCAGGATGGTGCCATTCTCGCTGCCAGCTTCATCAACCAGGGCCGTGAAGTGCGCGCGGTGCGCTTCGTGGCAGCGGATGGCAGCGTGGGTTACTACAGCCCCGACGGCCACAGCATGCAAAAGGCCTTTCTGCGCGCGCCCCTCGAGTTCCGGCGCGTAAGCTCCGGGTTCAGCACTGCGCGCCTGCACCCGATTCTGAATCGCATGCGCGCGCACCAGGGTGTCGACTATGCGGCGCCCAGTGGCACGCCGGTGTACGCGGCTGGCGATGGGCGCATCCGCTTTCGCGGCGTGCGCGGCGGCTATGGCAATCTGCTCGAGATTGAGCACGGCTCCGGCATCGTCACGGTCTATGGTCACCTGTCGCGCTTCGCCACCAATGCCCGCAGCGGCGCGCGCGTGCACCAGGGCCAGACCGTGGCATTCGTGGGCATGACCGGCCTCGCCACCGGGCCGCATCTGCATTACGAATATCGCCTCAACGGCCGCTATCTGGATCCGCAGCGGGTTAAACTGCCCGACTCGACACCGATCGCGCCCGCCTGGCAGGCGGATTTCGCGCGCCAGAGCGCGCTGCGACTGGCCGCGCTGGCGCCGCCCCCGGGTCCGGCGCTCGCCGTGAGCCGCTCGCTCGCCACGCACTGAGCGCCGGCCGCACTGTAACAATGCGGTAACACGGGCTGCAGCTACAATGAGTGGTCAATGAACGACGCCCTGCAAGAACCACTGGCGCGCGCGCCGCAGAATTTTCTCAACCGCGAGCTGGCGGCGCTGGAATTCAATTCGCGGGTACTGGCGCAGGCCCGCGACGAGCGTGTGCCGTTGCTCGAGCGGTTGCGCTTCCTGTGCATCTGCTCGGCCAACCTCGATGAGTTTTTTGAAATCCGGGTTTCGGGTCTCAAGCAGTTGCTGGAACTGGGCTCGGCACAGGTCGCTCCCGATCCACTCAGCATCAGCGAACAGCTCAAGCTCATCCACGAACGCGCGATGCTGCTGCTGCAGGATCAATACGCATGCCTCGATGATGAGCTGCTGCCCGGTCTGGCCGCCGCCGACATTGAACTGCTCGGCGGCGCCGGCTGGGATGGCGAAACCCGCGACTGGCTTGAGAAACACTTTATCAGCGAGGTCGAGCCGGTATTGAGCCCGCTGGGACTCGACCCGGCGCGCCCCTTCCCACGCATCCAGAACAAGAGTCTCAATTTCATCGTGCGGCTGGCGGGCAAGGACGCCTTCGGCCGTGACACGGACTTCGCGATCATCCAGGCGCCGCGCTCGCTGCCGCGCATCGTGGCGCTGCCGGGCGCCGGCGGACGGCAGCGACTCATTCCACTGTCCACGATTATTGAAGGCTTTGTGGCGCGCCTGTTCACCGGCATGGAAGTACTCAGCTGCCATCAGTTCCGCCTGACGCGCAACAGTGACCTGTTCGTCGATGACGAAGAAGTTGATGACCTGCGGCGTGCGCTGGAAGGTGAACTGGCACAGCGCCGCTATGGCGCCGCTGTGCGTCTCGAGACCGGCGCCGATTGCCCGCAGGAGCTGATAGATTTTCTGCTGCGCCAGTTTGCGCTCGAACCCGGTGACTGGTACTCGGTGCCGGGGCCGGTGAACCTCAACCGCTACTCGGCCATCTACGATCTGGTGCAGCGGCCCGAACTCAAATATCCGCCGTATACGCCCGGCTTGCCGCAAAAACTGGTGGCGGGCGGCGACCTGTTTGAAGCCATACGCCAGCGCGACATACTCCTGCACCATCCGTTCCACAGTTTCGCACCGGTGATGGATCTGCTGCGCCAGGCGGCCAGCGACCCGCAGGTGCTGGCGATCAAGCAGACCCTGTATCGTACCGGCGATCACTCGCCGATAGTCGAGGCGCTGCTGGCGGCCGCCCAGGCCGGTAAAGACGTCACGGTTATTATCGAACTGCGCGCGCGCTTCGATGAAGAGGCCAACATAGAGCTCTCGACGCGCCTGCAGGAAGCCGGCGCGCACGTGCTCTATGGCGTGGTCGGCTACAAGACGCACGCCAAGCTGATGCTGATCGTGCGACGCGAGCCCGAGGGCCTGCGGCGTTACTGTCACCTGGGCACCGGCAACTATCATCCGCGCACCGCGCGCGCCTACACCGACTACGGCCTGTTTACCTGTGATGAGGCGATCGGTGCCGACGTGCACGAAATATTCCTGCAGCTCACCAGTCTCACGCAGACGCCGAAGCTGCGCCGCCTGCTGCAGTCGCCGTTCCGGCTGCACGAGGCGCTGCAGGGCCTGATTGAACGCGAAATCACCCATGCGCGCGCCGGCAAGAGCGCCCGCATGATCATCAAACTCAACGCCCTGGTCGACCCACAGACCATCGATAACCTGTACCGCGCTTCGTGTGCCGGGGTGCGCATCGACCTGATCGTGCGCGGCGTATGCGCCCTGCGCCCCGGTCTGCCGGGTCTTTCAGAAAACATCCAGGTGCGCTCGATCGTGGGCCGCTTCCTGGAGCACTCGCGCGTCTTCTGGTTTGACAACAACGGTAGACCGCAACTGTATCTGTCGAGCGCCGACTGGATGGAGCGTAATTTTTTCCGGCGCGTCGAGGTTGCCTTCCCGGTGCAACTGGCGCCACTGCGCCGTCAGATCCGCGAAGACCTGGAGCGCTATCTCTGAACGACACCAGCAATGCCTGGCTGATGCACAGCGACGGCAGCTATCAGCGCGTCAGCGCACTGCCGCCCGTCGACGCCCAGGCTGAGCTGCTGGAGCGTTACGCGGCGACTGCCGCGCGATTGCCGGAGTAAACCCGCAGCTTTATCCCGGAGCTGCTCAGGAAGCCAATTTCCTGGTGCAGATCCTCCGCCGACAGCGGGTGATCCTTGAGCCAGCGCGGCGGGAAGCGCACTTCCAGCGTCCGGGCGCGCGCCGACAGCTCGACCTGAGGCAGAGCGGTAGCGCTGCGACCACGATGCAGCAGCACCGCGAGGCGCAGCAGCACCATCAGCTGCAATGCCAGGCGATCCCAGGGTGGAATCAGGTCTTCGAGGCCGTCGAGCACCAGCTTGCGCCGGTGGGCGCCGACCAGATGCGCCAGCAACAGTTGCTCTTCGTGCCCGAAGCCGGGCATGTCCGCGTTCTCGAGCAGGTACGCACCGTGGCGGTGATAACCGCTGTGCGCCACATCAAGACCCATTTCGTGCAGGCGTGCCGCCCATTTGAGCGTCAGCTCGGCCTGCGGATCGCCCAGCCCCCAGCTGGCGGCCACCTGCGACAGAAACTGCAGCGCGGTCGCCTCGACGCGCGCCGCCTGGGCCTCGTCAACGTGATAGCGGCGCATCATCGAACTGACCGTACGCTCACGCGGATCTTCATCGGTGAGACGACCCACCATGTCGTGCAGCAGGCCGTCGCGCAGCGCGCCCTCGGCCATGCGCATCTGCTCGATGCCCAGGGCATCAAAAATTTCGGCGAGTATGACTACGCCGCCGGGGAACACCGGACGTCGCTCGTCGGTAAGCGCAGCGAGCTGCAATTCCCTGCAATGACCGACAGTCGCCATCTCGGTGAGTAGCTTTTCAAGTCCCCTGGCGCTGATCTGCGTGGCCGTTGGCTCACGCTCACGCAGACACTCGCCGATGGCGCGCACCGTACCGGAGCTGCCGATCACGCTTTCCCAGCCTCGCTTCAGGAACGCCGCCTGCATGGGTTCTATCTCCAGGCGCGCCGCCAGCCGCGCACGCGCCACGCGCTTGGCTGATATTTTTTCGTCACCAAAAAACCGCTCACTCAGCGAAACGCAGCCGAGCTTCAGGCTCTCCAGCAACTGCGGCTCGTAGCCTTCGCCGATGGCAAGCTCCGTGCTGCCACCGCCAATGTCGATCACCAGTCTGCGACCAGGCTCGGCCGGCAGCGTATGCGCAACCCCGGAGTAAATCAGTCGCGCTTCTTCCATGCCGGAGATGATTTCGATGGGGTGACCGAGCGCATCACGGGCGCGTTCAAGAAACGCCTGCTTGCGCCGGGCGATGCGCAGCGCGTTGGTGCCCACGACCCGCACACTGGCGGCCCGCATGTCGCGCAGCCGCTGGCCGAAACGTTCCAGGCAGTTTAGTGCGCGCGCCGCGACCAGTTTATCGAGCCGGCCATCGGCACCTACACCGGCCCCGAGCCGCACCATTTCGCGCATGCGATCGATGACGATGAGCTGGCCATGGGAATAACGGGCGACGACCAGGTGAAAGCTGTTGGAGCCGAGATCGACGGCCGCCAGCACGTCGGGTACGGTGCGGGCCGCCCGGCTCACGCGTGAATTCAGCTCGCGGTGAACGAAGAGCCGCAACCACAGGTGGTCTTGGCATTGGGATTGCGGATCACGAACTGGGCGCCTTCCAGGCCCTCGCGAAAATCGATTTCCGCGCCGCCCAGGTACTGATAGCTCATCGGGTCGACCAGCAGCTTGACGCCCTGATTCTCAACGCAGGTGTCGCCATCCTGCAGCTGCTCGTCAAATTCAAAGCCGTATTGCAGGCCCGAACAGCCCCCACCCTGCACGAACACGCGCAGCATCAGCTTGGGGTTGCCTTCGCCCGTGATCAGCTGGCTCACCTTGTGCGCCGCGGCATCCGTGAACACCAGGACGGGATCGGTGCCTGGGGTCTCGTCGACTTGAGTATCCATACAGGGAGTGTAGGCGCAGTGCCGGGGGGCGTCAAAACGCCCGTGGAAAACTGTGCGTCAGGACCCGTGCCCTAGGCGGCCCCGCCAGCGCCGCCGGCCGCAGCGGCCTCGGCGGTAGCCTGCGCGCTGGTTGGCACCAGTTTGCCGCTGATTTCAGCGCCCAGGGCCATTTCGATGACGCCGTAGCTGACGTTCCCGCGCACCCGCGCCCGGGCTCCGAGGATCACCCGCTCCAGGGCAAGAATGTCCCCGCTGACCGTGCCGTTGACCACCACCTGGGTCGCCTGGACCGAGCCTTCAATGATGCCGTGCTCGCTTACCGACAGCGAGGCCGTGGCACCCTGCGCCATGAGCACATTGCCGGTAATACGCCCATCGACGTGCAAGCCGCCGGCGAATTCTATATCGCCCAGCACGCTGGCAGTGCGCCCGATCAGCGTATCGATGCGGGTGGCAGTTTTTTCACGGCGATTGAACATGGGATTAGGGCCTGCTAATGCTTATGAGATCGCTGCGACGGCGGCCAGAATCGTCCAGGACAAGGCGCGCCGAGCGCGGTGTGCTTATTGCACATGAGCGAGGCGCAACGCAGTCCTGGACGATTCTGGCCCCGTCCCCCTGACAACGAAGCCTCAGCGGTTCAGATATACCGGTCACCGCACGGATACAGGCGGTTGGGGCCCAAAAGCCACCATGCGGCGTTGCTCGTCGTTCATTTGGAATATCCAAACTTCTCTCCTCGCGCCTAGCCTGGCGGCTTTTGGGACCCAACGCAGCGATCGCATAAGCATTAGCAGGCCCTAGCCCGCGTCCGGGTTCCAGACGAATATTTGCCGGTAGGGTGCCACGCCTTTGCGCGCAGGTCGAATTTCGATGCTGGCGCGCTCGGGTTTGAAATCAGCGGGCAGGCTGATCGCCTGCTCAATATTGGCGTAATAGCGAAAACTGTACTCAAGCTCCCTGACCTTGCCGCCGGTGAGTGCGGCCAGATCCAGGCTGGCGGCCACGCCGTCACGTTCGCCATCCACCGTCAGGATCAGCGCGCCAGCGGTGGATTCTTCGGGGCGGATGGGCCGGTTGAGCGCCAGACGCAGGGTGTAGGCGTGTGCCGCAGCATCGGTCACCAGCACATGAAACTGCTGGACCCGCACCGGCACGCTTTTTGCGCCGGGCGACTGCGGATTGGCGATTGCGCGGTAGAACTCGAGATCCTGCTGCGCGCGGCCCAGCTCAGCCTGCAACTCGCCGATATTGCGTGAGACCTCCGAGCGCTCACGCACCTGCGCGACCTGCGCGGCCTCGGCAGCGGCCAGCTGGATACGCGCCTCACGCGCGCTGCTCTCCAGCTGGGCAATGCGATCATTGAGCGCCATGCGCTCCTGCGCCGCCTGGATGCCGTCAAACCCGGCTTTCTTGCGCCCCAGTTCAAAGGCCAGATAGAACGCCACGGCGCCCAGCAGCACCAGCGCCATCAGCATGGTGATGCGCCGCGCCGGCGCGTAGGTGCGCACTACCAGTTTGCCGGGAATATCCATGCTTTCGTGCGCGCGGCCTAGGCCGGCCCGGCAGCGCCCCGCTCACTGACCAGGTCAGCGCCGGCATCCGCAGCTGCGTCAGCGTCGGTGCTGGCGCCAGGCGGATGCCACCAGGCCGGGTACGGCGGCAATCCCTGCGGGAACGCCACCCGGCCCAGCTCATGTAGGGCACGGGTATATACCGTGCGCTTGAAATAGATGACTTCGCGTATCGGCTGCCAGTAATCGACCCAGCGCCAGCGATCGAATTCCGGCTCCGCAGTGAGATCAAAGCGAAACGGCGCCGCCGGACTCTGCAAACGCAGCAGGAACCAGCGCTGCTTTTGGCCCACGCATTCGGGCCTGGTCTTGCGGACGAAGCGCTCGGGCAGGCGATAATGCAGCCAGCGGCTGGTCTGCGCGACAATCTCCACATCGTCGCCGGTCAGGCCGATTTCCTCGGTCAGTTCGCGATACAGCGCTTCCTCTGCGCTTTCGCCGTGGAGCATACCCCCTTGTGGAAACTGCCAACCCCTGCCACCCAGACGGCGACCGACGAACACCCGCCCCTCGTCCTGCATCAATACGATGCCGATGTTGGCCCGAAACCCGTCCCTGTCGATCACATCCACCATGATTTTTCTGTTTTACCCCGGAGAGCCTTTGACTCTCAAGCCCAATGGCCTTGTTCTGTACCCAGTCGACTCTTTAGGCTGTGCTTATGACACGGACTACACAATATTGGATTTTGGCCGCTTTGGGCGTTCTGGCGCTGGCCAGCTTCGCCGCCTCGCTGCTCATCGGCTCGGCCGACCTGCCCCTGGGGCGCGCCCTGGCGGCGCTGGCCGGCAGTGGCGACGAGCTGGCCAGCACCATTGTGCGCACGATCCGCCTGCCGCGCAGCCTGTCGGCGTTCGCGGTAGGCAGCCTGCTGGCACTGGCCGGGGTGCTGCTGCAGGCCCTGTTTCGCAATCCCCTGGCCGACCCCTTTGTGCTGGGCGTTTCCGGCGGGGCGGCAGTTGGCGCCCTGGGCGGCATGCTGATGGGCCTGGGGCTCGCCGGCCTGCAATGGAGCGCGAGCGGCGGCGCCCTGCTCATCGGCGCGCTGGTCATGCTGCTGGGTCGCGGCGCCGAATTGAGCCGTCTGCTGCTCTCGGGCGTGGTGCTGGCGAGTGCCTGCGGCGCGCTCACCACCGTGCTGCTGGCCATAGCGGACAACGGTCAGTTGCGCGGCATGGTGTTCTGGCTGGCGGGTGACCTGGGCTGGGCCCTGCACCCTGAAATCGACCTGGCGGCAGCGGCAGTGGCGCTGTGCGCAGCGCTGCTGTTTGCCCGGGCGCTCAATGTATTGAGCGCCGGCGAATTGCGCAGCGCGACGCTCGGACTGGATGCGCGCGTGGTGCGCCCGACCGTGTTCGTCGTGGCGGCGGTTCTGACCTCGGTCGCAGTGCTGGCGGCCGGACCAGTAGGATTCATCGGGCTGGTGGCGCCGCACCTGGTGCGCCTGGGGCTGCGTAGCGCCGATCATCGACTGGTGGCGCCCGGCGCCGCGCTGGTCGGTGGCGCCCTGCTGTGCCTGGCGGATATTGCCAGCCGTACCATCGCCGCGCCACGACAGCTACCGGTAGGCGCGATTACGGCCCTGATTGGCGCACCCGTGTTCCTGCTGCTGCTGCGCCGTCGGCCGCTGCGCTGATCTCAGGCACGGCGCGCGCGCAGTTCGCGACGCCCCTGCGTGTATTCCAGGCCGCGACGCATCAGCGCGCTGAAGCCAGCCTGATCATTGTTCGCCACGGCCGCACGCAGCTTCTCGAGCGCCTGCGCGAGTGCGGCGAGCGGTTGCGCACCGTAATCGTTGAGTCGCTGAATCTCGAAATAGAGTTCGGGACTTTCCTGGGCAACTTCGCTGGCGATATCGAACTGCGCATCGAAGGTGGTGCTCGACATCTGCACCAGGCGCGGCGCCGCCTCGCCGCTCTGCGCCAGCGCGGTAAAAAATGCGATATTGAGCGCGTGCGAGAGGCCCAGCACGTAGGCGATGAGCCGATCGTGATCTTCGAGGCCCATCACCACCTGTTCGACCATGGTGGGCTTGAACAGGGCGCGCACGCGCTCCAGTGCATCACCGGCATCCAGATCTATGAATATGACGTGCCGCCCTGAAAGCAGTTCGGTGCTGGGACCGAACATGGGATGTACCGAAGTTACGCGCACGCCGGCGGCGCGCAGCGCCGCCAGACCAGCGCGCAACGGCGTCTTCAGGGAACCGACATCGAAGACCACGCCAGCGGGTCGGCGCCGGGCGAGTTGGTGCAGGATCGAATCGGTAACGCCCAGCGGCGTGGCGACCACGATCAGATCCTGCGTGAGCGCGCTGTCGCGCCAATCGGCCATGGCAGTGGCCGGAGCAGCAGCACTGGCAGCCGGATCGGCGATCTCGACCGCGTAGCCCTGCGAGGCGAGAAAATTTGCAAACCAGCCGCCAATCTTGCCCGCGCCGCCGATCACCAGCGCGCGCAGTCCGCTGCCCGCACCATGGGCACTGACGCTGGCCTGCTCCTGGGTGGTGAGTGAACTGCGGATCAGCAGGCGCATCACGCTTTCGGCGACCTCGGCAGAAACCCCCAGCTCGGCAGCGCGCGCGCGCGCACCGACGATCACCTCGCGCTCGCGCGCATAGTCGCGGGTCGGATAACCGGTGGCGCGCTTGACGCGGGCCACTTCGCGGCTGGCGTGCTGGCGCTCGGCGATCAGCTCCAGCAGGCGGCGGTCAAGGTCATTGAGTTGGATGCGCAGTTCATCAAGCGTCATGGCGATACCAGGCGGTGGCGGACGCACTGTTGTAATGGCTGCCGCCCGGGTTTGCAATCCTGGCCCGACACGCGCTGTCACGCCAGTGCGCGGACCGGGTGCAATACCCGGTCCGCGTCGCCCCAAAGCCGCTGCCAGATCGCTATATGTGCAGCGGCGGGCGGACCCTGGCGTCGGTGCTGTACTGCGCCTGCCAGGCTCAGGGCTACATTACGCGGGCCAGCGTGAATGCGACCTGAACGCCTGTGGCGCATCGCGTACCATTGCACCATGGCCTGGCACCGCGAACATCTGCCCGATCCTCTGCCTGCGGAACCGCTCGAGCTCGCCAGCACCTGGCTCGCCGAGGCGACCCGACGCGCGCTGCAACCCAATCCCAACGCCATGGTACTGGCCACCGCCGATGCCAGTGGGCAACCCTCGGCGCGCGTCGTGCTGTGCAAGCAGATCGTCGTGCAACCCGGATACGTCACCTTCTACAGTAACTACAACTCACACAAGGGCCGCGAGTTGCAGGCCAATCCGCGTGCCGCGCTGGTGATGCACTGGGATGCACTGCACCGCCAGTTGCGAATCGAGGGACCCATAGTCCGGACCAGTGCGGCCGACAGCGACGCCTATTTCGCGACCCGTAACTGGCAGAGTCGCCTCGGCGCCTGGGCGAGTCAGCAGAGCGAGCCGATAGCCTCGCGTGCCGAACTCTATAAAGCCGTGGCCAAGGCTGCGTTGCGCCTGGCCTTGCCGGCGACGCCCGCCGACGAGCAGGCACCCGACCCGGGTCAGAAAATTGCGCGGCCGCCGCATTGGGGTGGCTATCAGCTGTGGGCCGAGGCCGTGGAATTGTGGGTGGAGGGCAGCGCACGCATTCATGACCGCGCGCGTTGGTCGCGTACCCTGACGCCGCTATCAGCGCCAGCGGGCGCAGGCTTCGCGACCGGCGCCTGGTCAGCGACCCGACTGCAGCCCTGAGCTGACGGCGGGCGAGCAGTAGCGATGTGGCGCACGATTCGAATTTCATTGCTGCTGCTGACGCTGCTGGTGGTCGCCTTCAGCGCCTGGTTCGATCAACACCACACGACCAGCTGGGAGCACACTGTCTGGGTTGGCGTCTTTCCGGTGAATGCCGACGGCAGCGCCGCCACGGCCCGGTATATCGATGCCTTGAGCGCTGCGGATTTCGCGCCGCTCAGTGAATTCATGGCGCGTGAAGCGCAGCGCTACGGCGTGAGCCTTGCCGAACCGGTGAATGTGCGCCTCTACGCGCCCCTGCGCGCCGCGCCGCCGGTACTCGAGCCGGGCGCCGGAGCACTGACGCGGGTGCTGTGGAGTCTGCAACTGCGGCGCTTCCGCTGGCAGACATTGCATGGCATCACGCGCTCGCGTCCGCAGATTGCGCTGTTCGTGCTCTATCACGATCCGGCGCGTGCGGCCGTGCTGCCCCATTCACTCGGATTGCAGCGCGGCCTCATGGGTGTGGTGCATGTCTTCGCCGCGCGCTCGCAGGACGATCAGAATGCCGTGGTCATCGCCCATGAATTGCTGCACACTTTTGGCGCTACCGATAAATATTCTGCCGCTGACGACAGCCCGCTGTTTCCCGATGGCTACG
This sequence comes from uncultured Gammaproteobacteria bacterium, assembly GCA_963823235.1. Taxonomy (GTDB): domain Bacteria; phylum Pseudomonadota; class Gammaproteobacteria; order Steroidobacterales; family Steroidobacteraceae; genus FEN-1191. The sequence continues at coordinate 16,213 of CAWGKS010000004.1, forward strand.
CTGAACCCGATCGGCAACCGCGTTACCCGCAGCGTTACGCTGAACTCATGGCCGGACGCATACCTTTGAGCCCGACCAGCCAGGTGATGCCCGATGATCTCGGCCAGGTGCGGGTCGGTCTGGCGAGCGCCCGCGAAATCGGCTGGCGCACACGCTGATGAGCAGCGCTCCGTCAGGCGCGAGCACGGTACTGGCAACGCGCGGCCTGAGTGTGCGCGCCGGCGAGCGCCTGTTGCTGGAAAACCTGGAGCTGGGTGTCGCCGCCGGCGAGTTCATCGCCGTGCTCGGCCGCAATGGCAGCGGCAAGAGCCTGACCCTGCACACGCTGGCCGGTCTGCGCGCGCCGGCCGCCGGACAGGTCGAGCTGGGCGGCACGCCGCTGGGAAATCAGAGCCGCCGCAGCATCGCGCAGCGACTGGCATTCCTGCCGCAGGATCGCGAGGACTCGCTGCCGCTGAGCCCGCATGAAGCCGCGCTGCTGGCGCGCCATCCGCAGCTGGGTTGGTGGCAGCGTGAATCGGCCGGCGATCTGGCGGTTGTGAACGCCGCGTTGCAGCGCCTGGGGCTTGGCGATTGCGCGCATCGCACGCTGCTTACGCTCTCGGGTGGCGAGCAGCGCCGCGCGGCGATGGCCGCCACGCTGGCGCAGCAGCCACAGATCTTTCTGCTCGACGAGCCGACCAATCACCTCGACCCGCATCATCAGGTCGATGTGCTGCTGGCCTTCCGCGAGCGCTGCGCGAGTGGCGCCGCGGTCATTGCCACGCTCCATGATCCGGCGCTGGCCGAGCGCTGCGCTGATCGCGTGCTGCTGCTGTATGGCGACGGTCGCTGGCGGCTGGGGCGCACGGCTGAACTGCTCAATGCCGCTGAACTCACCCAGCTCTATGAAACCCCGATGACGGAGCTGGCCGGCGGCGGCCGCCGCGCTTTCATTCCGGCGTAGCTGCCGGCATGCGCATCAGCCGCGCATCGCAGCCAGTACCGGCGCGTGCAGGGTTGCGTTGGCCGCCAGCACCGTGGTGGTCGCCAGGTCAACGGCGTCGCCGTGCAGATCTGTAAACACGCCGCCCGCCTCGCGCACGATCACGCTGAGCGCCGCTACGTCGAGTATGTTCACGTCAGATTCCATCACCACCTCGAGCGCGCCGCGCGCCAGCAGGTGATAGTGCACAAAGTCGCCGTAGCCGCGCAGCCGGTTTACCTGGCCGACGAGCCTGCCGTAGCGCGCCCAGCCGGCAGCGGAGGCCGCCAGCGTCTTGAGATTCCCGGTAGAGAGTATGGCGGCGGAAAGTTCGCTCACCGCACTGACGTGAATGGCCTGCCCGTTGAGAAAGGCGCCGCCGCCCTGCTCGGCCCAGGCGAGTTCTCCGTAGGCCGAGGCACTGGAGACGCCCAGCACCAGGCGCCCGCCGCGTCGCAGGGCAATCTGCGTGGAAAAAAACGGGCAATCGCGCACAAAGGACTTGGTGCCGTCGATCGGATCGACCAGCCAGATGTTCTCCGCGTCCATCGCGTGCTGGCCGGTTTCCTCGCCATAGAAACCGTAGTGCGGAAACTTCGCGCTCAACACCTCGCGGATCACGCGCTCGGCCTGCAGGTCGGCTGCAGTTACCGGGCTGCGATCCGCCTTGAGCTGCACGCTGAGATTGCTGCGATACAGGCGCTGTATCACTTCGCCGGCGGCGCGCGCAGCAGCCAGTGCTGCTTCGAGTTCGGGTGATGCCAAGGGTGTACCTGCAACGTCAATAACGCGTGGGTGCGGCGAGCCGCTGACTAGAACCCGGCCCGCAGCCCCGCCGTAAAGGTGCGCGGCAGGGCACCGTACCCGGCAACCGGCTGATAGCGCCTGTCCAGAACATTGTCAATTCGGCCATAAAATTGCAACTGACGGTTGATGGCAAATGCAGCGCGGCCATTGACCAGCACGTAGCTCGGCAGCGGCCTGCTTTCGAAGGAATCATCAAAGCGCGCGCCGGTGTAGCCAAGGTCAGCACCCAGCGAGCACCGGCTGCTGGCCTGCCAGTTGATGCGCAGATTTGCCATCTGGCGCGGGCGCCGGGCCAGATCGTACTGGCTCGCCAGGTCAATTGCCTCGAGGTAGGTGAAATTTCCAGCCAGCAGGACGGTAGCCGACAGTTGTGCTCTGACTTCAAGCTCGACGCCGCGCGCCCGTGAACGATTGATGTTGTCATAGTAGCCAAAGGGCCGGACGCTGCAGGCCGGCGACACCTCGCCATAGCAGCTGTAGAAGTCGATCTGATCGTTGGTGCGGCGCTCGAACAGGGTCAGCGAGGCGCTGGCCCGATCGTCATGGAAGCGCTGATCCAGCCCGATCTCCCAGCCGTGCGCAGATTCCGGTGCCAGCGTGGCGACTGGGTTCGAATACGGGGAAAACAGCTGGTAGAGACTGGGGGCCTTGAAGCCATCGCCATAGTTGGCACGCAGCACGGTCGCGCCGCCAGACAACTGCCAGGCGAGCGCAACCTTGAGCGAAGTGTGGCCACCAAAGTCGCTGTCAGTGTCGCGTCGCAGGCCTCCCGTCAGGGTCAATCGCGGAATGATCGCGGCCTGGTACTGCAGGTAATAGCCATTGACGCGGGTATCGCCGCGCGTCGGCACCGGATTCGGATCGAAGCTGCTGGGCGCGCCGGTCTTCATATCCGTGCGTTGGGTTTCGGCACCAAATGTCAATTGATCCGTCTTCGTGACATCAACCGTGCCCTGGTACTCAAAGCGCTGCGCAGCGCCCTGCGCGAAGAATTCCTCCGCGACGCTGAGCGTGGGATCAAAGTTCTTGCGCTCGCTGGAGGAAGCGGTGACCGCGATCCGGTTCTGCAATCGTCCCGCGAAGGAGCCGATATTCAAGCCCAGATAGCCCGCCAGCAGCCGATCGTCACCATATTCGAGCGTGTCCTGAAAACTGTAGTCTGGCGGCGGATAGCCGTCAAAAGCGGTTTGTGACCTGGCATAGTAGCCGCGGGCATCAAGGCTCAGATCCTCGCCAGCCTGCCAGCGGATATTGCCGGTCGCACCCACATTGCGGTAGCTGTCAGCCTCGCTGTTGCCATCCCGGGCATCGGCAGCGGAAATTCCGGCCGTGCGGTAGTAATTCACAGCGGCGCCGTATTCCACGGCGCCATCGGTGCCATGCGCGGCTATGTTGCCACGATAGCTCGCCAGCGAACCCGCCTCGGCGCTGGCAGCCAGTTCGCCCGGGCCAGCGCCGCCGCGTCGGCTCAGGACATTCACCACGCCGCCGATGGCGTCACTGCCGTACAGGGTGCTTTGCGGTCCACGCAGGACTTCGATGCGTTCCACATTGTTGACCAGCAGGTCGGCCAGGATCGCGCTGCCATCGGGAGCACTCGGATCGTTGATGCGCACGCCGTCAATCAGCATCAGCGTCTGGCCAGTCAGTGCACCGCGCATGCCTATGCTGGTGGTCTGGCCAATGCCACCATTGCGCACGATAGTCAGTCCGGGCGTCTGCGCCAGCGCATCGGCTATGACCACGGTCTGCCCGCTGGTCAATTCGGCTGCCGTAATGACTGAGACCGACTCGCCCGTCACGGCGCGTGGTTGATCGGTACGCGTGGCCGTGATGACCACGGTGTCCAGATCAGCAGTGGCTGGATCGTTAGCAGCAAGAACCGGAACCGGAATCAGAACCGGGCTCAGGGCAAGTAGCAAGATTGTACAGACAGACGCGGTGCGCATGATGAACTCCTGGTGATAGGCCCAGAAGCCGCAAGGCGGAATTCCAACGACGGCGATATTGTTTTGGCAGCACGAAGGAAACCCGCAGTAACGACTTCAACTGTCGCCACCGCGGAAATTCCGCAGCTCCCGACGCACCCCGGCCGAAAGCAGGACGACGGCGCAAAGCAGGTTTCCTGGCTTCCAGCTCCTTCGCGATCATCCGCCTTCCCGGGCGCTAACCCAGTGGCATTGTGGACGATCGCTCGCCGGTTACAGTTGCGGGGGCAGCCGCGGCTCTAAACCGCGTTCCCTTGAATCCCTTGCGGGAACCTTGCGCCTGGGGCGCACAGTAGCGCAGCGGCGGCGTACCGGTCAATCCTGTGATCACCGGGTTAGCGCCGCGCGGCGCCTGCCTGGCTCTCGCCTTGCGGCCGCGCTTGGGTTAGCTTGATATACGGCCAAGCAGCAGCAGCCATATGGATCGAACATGGGCAACCGACTTTCAAAAATCGTGACGCGCACCGGCGATGATGGCACCACCGGCCTTGCCGATGGCACGCGCGTGCCCAAGGACAGCGTGCGCATCGAGGCCTGCGGCACTATCGATGAACTCAACAGCGCCATCGGTGTGCTGCTGGCCACGGCTCTTGCCTGAGGAACTGGCGGCGCTGCTGCTCGACATCCAGCACGATCTCTTTGATCTGGGCGGTGAACTGGCGATACCCGGCAGTGTGCTGATTCGTGCCCCGCAGGTGGAAAAGCTCGAGGCTGAAGTCGAGCGCTGGAATGCCACGCTGCCTGCGCTGCGCGAGTTCGTGCTGCCCGGGGGCAGTGTCGCGGCGGCGGCCTGCCATATGGCACGCTCCATCTGCCGGCGCGCCGAACGGCGCTGCTGGACGCTGACCCGCGCCGAGGCGCTGGGCCCGCACGCTTTGCATTACCTCAACCGACTCTCAGACCTGCTGTTCGTGCTGGCGCGGGTGCTGGCACGCAGCGCCGGTGGCAGTGAAGTGCTGTGGCGGCGCGAACGCGGCAGGCCCGGCAGCTGACTCGCAGCCGTTAAACGCCTGCGGCGCCGAGCAGCGCGCGCAACAATGCCCAGTCGAAGGCCGCGCCCGGATCACTCTTGCGCCCGGGCGCTACATCGCTGTGACCAACGACCGGTAGCGCCGCGAGCCTGGGGTACGCCGCGTACAGGGCGTGAATCACTGCCGCCAGGTTCTGGTACTGCACGCTCTCATAGGCGCTGTCATCAGTACCCTCGAGTTCGATGCCAATGGAAAAATCGTTGCAGTTGTCGCGACCCTGCCAGCTCGATGCGCCGGCATGCCAGGCACGTTGATTGAATGGCACGAACTGAATGACCCGGCCGTCGCGGCGCAGCAGCAGATGGGCCGAGACCCGCAGCGCTGCCACCTCAGAGAAAAAAGGATGCGCCGGCGCTGACAGGCCGCCCGTGAACAACTGCTCGATCCACGGACCGCCGTATTCCCCGGGCGGCAGACTGATCCCGTGCACGACGATCAATTCCGGCGTCACGCCCGCCGGCCGCTGGTCCCAATGTGGCGAGAGCACCTGGCGGATGCCGGTCAGCAGGCCGGAAGCGACATGTACACTGAAAGCAGACTGCATTGCGACGCTCATAGTGCCAAGATAGCACCGTGACTCCCAGCAGCGATAACAATGCCACATGGGCGGCCCGCGATCTGCGACATGTTTGGCATCCGTGCACGCAGATGAAAGATCACGAGTCGCTGCCGCCGATTCCAATGCGGCGCGGTGCGGGTGTGTGGCTGGAGGATTACGACGGCAAGCGCTATCTGGATGCCATCAGTTCCTGGTGGACCAACCTGTTTGGCCACGCCAACCCGCGCATCAGCGCCGCGCTGGCAGCGCAGGCCACACAACTCGAACACGTGTTGCTGGCCGGATGTACGCACGAGCCGGCCATTACGCTGGCCGAGCGGCTCAGCGCCCTGGCGCCGCCCGGGCTGACGCGCTGCTTCTACGCTGACAGTGGTTCGGCAGCCGTGGAAGTAGCGCTGAAAATGAGTTTTCACTACTGGCAGAACTGCGGCCGCCCGGCCAAGCAGCGCTTTCTCACCCTGAGCAACAGCTATCATGGCGAAACCCTCGGTGCCTTGAGCGTCGGCGATGTGCCGCTGTATCGCCAGGTCTACGACCCGCTGCTGCTGCGCGTGCTCACCGTACCCTCGCCCGATTGCTTTGCACGCGCGCCCGGCGTGAGCTGGGCCGAACACTCGCTGCGGCAGTTCGCCCTGATGGAAGCGGCGCTTGAGCAACATGCGCATGAGCTCGCCGCCGTGATTGTCGAACCGCTGGTGCAATGCGCGGGGGGCATGCGCATGTACGACGCCCGCTACCTGGCGCTGCTGCGCGAGGCTTGCGATCGCCACCAGGTGCAGCTGATCGCCGATGAGATTGCGGTCGGCTTTGGTCGCACCGGCACCATGTTCGCCTGCCAGCAGGCCAACATCACTCCCGATTACCTGTGCCTGTCCAAGGGCCTCACCGGCGGCTACCTGCCGCTCTCGGTGGTGCTCAGCAATGAAGATGTCTACGCCGCGTTTTACGATGAATACCACTCGCAGCGCGCCTTCCTGCACTCGCACAGCTACACCGGCAATCCGCTCGCCTGCGCTGCAGCGCTGGCGACGCTGGATATCTTCGCCACCGAGCCCGTGCTGGAGCGCAATCGTGCGCTCGCCGCGCGCATGGCGGCGCGCGCCGCGCCGCTCGGCGCGCACGCTCATGTCGCCGAGGTACGCCAGTGCGGCATGATTCTCGCCATCGAAACGGTGCGGAACAAAGCCACGCGCGAACCCTGGCCCTGGCAGGAGCGGCGCGGCCTGCGCGCCTATCGTCATGCCCTGGAGCGCGGCGTACTGCTGCGGCCGCTGGGTGGGGTGATTTATTGCATGCCGCCCTATGTGATCACGGACGCCGAAAGCGACCGGATGATCGACATCGCCGCCGAGTGCGTCGAGCTCATCAGCGCGCCCTAGTCGCCGCCAGCGCCGCCGCGGCGCGCCCAGTCGCCACTGGCACAATTCCGCGCCGCGCGCGCCCTCACAAAACCCTCACATTACCCCGGTATTGCCCGCGCGACTGGTGGCCTACAGTAATTCCCACGCGCAGCACACGTGAGCGCGCCGCAGCCCGCGCTGCGCCACAACTGAAATCACAGCATTCAAATACGGAGTATTCACCATGAGCACAAGCACACACAGATCAAAGTCATTGGGCACTCTGGCCCTGGTACTCGCTGCCACCCTTGCTGCCACGCTGGTCAGCAACAGCGCAGCAGCCGGCTGCACCTCGCTGGATGGCGTCGATACGCAGCCTGCACAGGGCGCCGCGCCGGCGCGCGCGAGCGGCGCCTTCATGCCGACCGTCTACTACCCGGGAGCAGCGCAGTTCACGCCGGTCAGCTACGATGACACGGCCGCCATCGTCGGGCTCTGGAAGTTCACCTTCATCTCGAAGGGCAATGGCGTAGCGAGCCCCACCAATCCGCCCATTCCCGACGGCGTCGAGCTCGATGCGGGCTATGTCACCTGGCATAGCGATGGCACTGAGCTCACGAACTCCGGATCACGCGCACCCAAGAGCGGTGACTTCTGCATGGGCGTCTGGAAGCAGGTCGGGCCGGCGTCGTTCAAACTCCACCATGTGACCCTGGGCTGGAACGCGGAAGGCACGGCGCCGGATGGCCCGGGAGTGCTGCGCGAGCTGGTCACCGTCAGCCGCTCCGGCAACAGCTATTCGGGCAGCCTGACAATCGATCAGTACGACGCACTCGATCACAGCAAGCTGGCCGTGCATCTCACCGGTGTGGTCACGGCGACCCGCATCACAGCCGATTGAGAATCACTGCGCGGGTTTGAGCGGCGCGCAGCGCCCCGCAGCTTCGTGCCTGCTGGGCGCTGGCGCCGCCGATGTCAACGGAGTTTGTCAGCATGCACAGGGCAGCGCAAAATGCCAACCGCAATCACTGAATGCAGGGCCATCGCCATGTCGCACCCCCCTGGAATCGTTGAGGCGCTGCGCCGGCACCTGCGTGGCGCGGTAACTGCCCCGGCGGATGCCGGCTTTGCCGGGCAACGGCGCGTCTGGAATGGGGCCATCGATCGCCATCCCTGCGCCATCGCCCACTGCGCCGATGCCCAGGACATACAGAGCGTCTTGCGCCTGGGCCAGGAACATGGCGTTGGCATCAGCGTACGCGGTGGTGGCCACAATGTCGCGGGTCTGGCGGTGCGCGATGACGCGATCCTGATTGACCTGTCCGCCATGCGTGCGGTCGCCGTGAACACGCAGGCCCGCGTCGCCACGGTCGGTGGCGGCGCACTGTGGAGTGATGTCGATGCGGCAACCGCGGCAGCTGGGCTGGCGACCACGGGCGGCATGGTCTCTACCACTGGTGTCGGCGGGCTTACCCTCGGCGGTGGTGCCGGCTGGCTCATGCGGCGCTTCGGGCTGGCCTGCGACAACCTGCTGGCCGCGCAGGTAGTGCTGGCGGACGGCCGCAGCGTGCGCGCCGCACCGGGCGAGCACCCGGACCTGTACTGGGGATTGCGCGGTGGCGCCGGCGGCCTCGGCGTGGTCGCCAGTTGCGAATTCCGCCTGCATCCGCTGCAACAGGTGCTGGCCGGACTCATGGTGTATCCGGGTGATCAGGCAGCATCGGTGCTGCGCCACTGGCGCGATTTCGCGCAGCACGCTGCCGACGAATTCTGCGGCCTGGTCGTGCTGTGTAATGCGCCGCCGCTGCCATTTGTCGATGGCGCCTGGCACGGCAAACCAGTCGTCATTGTCGCGGCCTGCTGGAGCGGCGCGCTGGCCGACGGCGAGACGGCGCTCGCGCCACTGCGCGGTCACGGCAAGCCACTGGCTGACGTGATCGGTCCCCTGCCCTATGTGCAATGGCAGCGGATGCAGGATCCGGGTGCACCGCCGGGACGCTGCCAATACTGGAAGACGGCAAACTTTTCCGCCCTGAGTGACGCCAGCATCGAACTGCTGGCCCAGGCCACGTGCGCCCTGCCCTCAGCATATACGGAGCTGCATGTGCAGCACATGGGCGGCGCGGTTGCGCGCGTGCCGGCTGATGACTGTGCCTTTGCACATCGCGGCGCGCAGTTCTTCGTGAACTTCGTCGGCGCCACGGCCGCCATGAACGATCTTGACGTGGTACGCAACTGGGTACGCGACTGGCATGCGCGGCTCGCGGCGCAGGCGCTGCCGGGCAGGCTGCCCAATTTTTCAGACAGCGACGATGCAGATGCCATTCCGCAGTTCGGCAAGGATCACGCGCGGCGAGTCCTGGAACTACGCCAGCGCTATGATGCCAGCGGATTGTTCCGCTCCGCGTTGATCGCCGACAGGTAGGCCAGCACTTCATTGCACAGCACTTCGTCGCGCTCCGCGGCGCCCGCCGCGTAGTGCTGGGTAAAGAGCAGTGCGCCAAGTTCCGCACGCGCCGCCGCCGTGGCCTGTTCGTGCTGACGGCGCCAGAAACTGTGCATCGGCATGCCGGTTCGCTGGCGTATGCTGTTTGCAGCGCCCAGCAGGCGCGCGGCACGCGGCCATTCGCCGCGACTGACGGCAATGTAGGCCGTGCCTTCCATACAGCCGGCGGCGGCGCGGACTTGGCGGATCTCAATGCCACCCACCAGGGCGCGATAAAAATTCTCCGCGGCTTCGCTCCAGCGGCCCAGACCGCTCAAGGCCAGGCCCAGGTAAGCATCCAGAAACAGCCGCTGGTGCAGGTCATGACTGAGCAGACGGGCATGCCCGAGTATGGGCAGGGTCAGCTCCAGCTCATCGTTGGCAAAATACACCATGCTGATTGCCATGGCCGCAAGGCTTTCAATCCACTCATCATTCAGGGTCGCAGTGAGGGCCTTGAGTTGTACCAGCCACGGCGCAGCCGCAGCGAGCTCGCCTGCAACCGCCAGGCGACAGATGTGAAAGGAGCAGGCTGTGGCCCGGGTCCAGCGGTCATTCGCCTGCGCCGCCCGGTCGGCAACTTCCGGCAGCCCGGCGCCCGGTAGCGGCGGCGCCAGCCTGAAGTATCCGATCACTCCCCGACACAGCAGGGCGCGCATGCGCGCCGGCGAGTCCTGCGTGCTGCTGCTGCGCAGCGCCTGGTCCACCCAGCCAAACACTTCGGCAGCAGCGCCGGTACATTTGCCATACAGCATCAATGCACCCGCCAGTTGCAGCGCCAGTTCGTCCTGGGCGCCGCGCTTCGCCGCCCAGTCGAGTGCGGCATCGATGTTGGCGTGCTCGTGGCGCAGGCGCGTGATCCAGTGCAGCATGGCGGCGCTGAGTATCTGCTGGTGCGAGCGCTCGGCCAGCTGCACGAAATACTCCAGGTGGGCATTGCGCGCCGCGCGCTCGGCGCCGTTGCCCAGTAATTTCTGCAGCGCGAACTCGCGCACCGTTTCCAGCAGCCGGTAACGCGGTGGCGACAGGCTGGGATCGACCACCACCAGTGATTTTGCGATCAGCCCGGAGTGCAGCTCGAGCGCGCTCGCGGTGTCGATGCCGAAGGCTGCGCCCATGTACTCGGCGGCATCGAGAGTCCAGCCGCGCTGGAATACGCCCAGCCAGCACAGCAACTCCTGCTCGCGCCCGGACAGCAGCGCATAGCTCCAGTCGATCAGCGCCGCCAGGGTGCGATGGCGCCGCTCGCGTCCGGCGCTGTCGCTGACCAGCAGACTGAAGCGTTGCGCCAGGCGCTCGACGAGCGCGCCTGGCGACAGAAAGGCGAATTGCGCCGCTGCCAGCTCAAGTGCCAGCGGCATGCCGTCGAGCTGCTGGCAGATCTCGACAATGTCGCGGGCGTTGCCCGACTCGAGCACGAAGGCTGGCTGCACCGCGCAGGCTCGCGTAACCAGCAATTCGACCGCCGGCGCCCCGGCAACCGTCACGAGACCCTCATCACCACTCGCCAGCGGCAATGCCGGTAGCGCCAGCGGTGGCATGCGGAACAGCTGCTCGCCCAGGTAGTTCAGTCGCTGCTGCGAGGTTGCCAGCACCTTGATGTCGGACACATGGCGCAGCAGCTCAAAGACGATGGCGCCGACACCGCCGGCTATGCGATCGCAGTTGTCCAGCAGCAGCAGCGCGCGCCGCCCCTGCAACGCTGCCTGCACGCCGGCCAGCAGCGCCGCTTCGTCGGCGTAGCGCAGTGACAGTACCGCGCCCAGCGCCAGCAGCCAGTCCGGCGCGCGCTGCAGCGGCGAGAGGTCAAAAAACCAGATGCCGTCGCTGAAATCCCCGGCGTGCTGGCGCGCCAGCTCCAGGGCGCATTGGGTCTTGCCCATGCCGCCGGGCCCGAGAATGGTGACGGCACGCTGCGTGCCGAGCAGCGCGCCGAGCTGCCCGAGCTCGATGCTGCGGCCTATGAGCGGCTCCAGCTTGGCCGGCAACTGCGCTACCGGTGGCGGTCCGAAACGCGCCGCTGCGCCCGGCGCTGCCGTGCTCAGCGGCGTCACCGGTCCAGCGTAGCGGTAGCCTGCGCCGTGGACCGTGAGAATGAACTGCGGGTGCGCGGCGTCATCCTCGAAGAGCCGGCGCAGCAGGGTCATGACCCGATTGAGTGTTGCCGGCGTGATGTAGCGATGCCCCCATACGGCATCAAGCAGTGCATCGCGTGTCAGCAGCTCGCCGGGTCGCGCCAGCAGCTGGAGCAGGACGGCAAAGGCCTTGGGCTCGAGCGCCAGCTCGACGCCCGCGCGCGTCACCCGCCGGTTGTCGACGTCGACCCGCAGGGCGCCACATTGGTAAGCGAGCTTTTGCATCCCGGTGCTACCAGGTCGATCCGGCCGTAACCTTACTCCTGCAGCCATTGTGCGCCGGCGCGCCGCTACGCCGCCAGCCGCGTGCCGTGGGCAGCGGGCGCTGCACACGTATTGCCGCGCGCGCGCCGTGGACATACAGTCGGGACTGGCGCGCAGCAGACTTCCAGCGGGGTAACAGGCCAATGTCGCACCGACAGCCGATCACCAGCCTGGCGCTTGCGCGCCACTAGCATGGCGCGCAATACCCGCATTCACGTGGCCGCTGAACTGGCCAGCGAACAGGAGTTGTTACTGCCGCCGACGGCCTCGGCGCACCTGCTGCGCGTGCTGCGGCTGCGGGTGGGAGCGGCGCTGACCCTGTTCAATGGTCGGGGCGGTGAATACTCGGCGGAATTGACTGGCACCGATAAAGGCGGCGCGCGCGTGAGGATTGGCGCCCTCGACAGCGTCGAGCGCGAATCGCCGCTGCAATTGACTCTGCTGCAGGGTATCGCGCGCGGCGAGCGCATGGACCTGATTGTCCAGAAGGCCACCGAGCTGGGAGTCAACGCGATCGTGCCGCTGTCGTGCGAATTCAGTGTGGTGCGCCTCGCGGCACATGCGCTGGCGCGGCGTCGCGAGCGCTGGCAGGCGGTGGCGATCAGCGCCTGCGAGCAGTGCGGACGCAATCGCCCGCCGCTCGTAGAACCGATCGTCGAGCTGGATGCAGCCTGTGCGGCCATCACCGCCGGGGATGCCAGTCTGCGCCTGATGCTGGTGCCGGAAGCCAGTGAATCACTCAGCGCCCTGGCGCGCGGCACTTTGCGCAGCGTCGCGCTGCTGGTTGGGCCCGAAGGGGGTCTCAGCGGGCGCGAGCAACTGCTGGCGCAGCGCGCCGGCTTTCGCGCCTGTCGCCTGGGCCCACGTACGCTGCGCACGGAAACGGCGCCGCTGGCGGCGCTGGCAGCGCTGCAGGCGCTGGTGGGTGATCTGGCGAGCTGAAGTCGGCGTGCGCCGCGCTAGGCTTGCGCGACTGAGGTTTCATCGGCGATCAGGGACTCCAGGCGCTGCAGATCGGGTATGCGCGGCGTCTCATTCATCATGCGCACGCGGCACAACACCGGATGCTGCTCGGGCACCGCATAGCCGGAATCGGGGCGGATCACATCGGCGCCAACGCGCACCAGCTGCGGAAAACCCTGGGCGACGATGCCAAACACGCCGCTCTCGAGGCGCTCGCCCAGGGCGTGAAACAGCACGATGCGCGAGCGGCTGCTGACCTCTGGCACCACATCGCCACACAGCCCCTCGAACGACACCAGTGGCGCCTGCTTCCCGCTCCAGGCCACCAGCCCCAGGTACCAGGGCGGTGCCCCGGGCATCATGGTCGGCGTCTGGTAGCCGGCGATTTCCGCCACGCAGGCGCGCGGCACCAGCAGGCGACCACCGCCGAGCGGAATCAGCAGGCTGTAGATTTCACCCGACGGCTCGCTCATCGGGCGCCGCCGGTGGCCGGCAGCGCGGCGCGACGGCGCGCCACCAGTGGCGCGATCGCATCGATCAGCTGGCTCTCCTGATAGGGTTTGCCCAGATAGTCATCGACGCCCAGTTCAATGGCGCGGGCCCGATGTTTGTCACCGACGCGCGAGGTGATCATGATGATCGGCACCGCGCTGAGACGCGGATCGGCGCGCACCTGGGCCGCCACTTCGTAGCCATCCATGCGCGGCATTTCAATATCGAGCAGGATGATGTCCGGCACGTGCTCGGCCAGCAACTCAATGGCCTCCATGCCATCGCGCGCGGTCAGCACGCGCATGCCGTTGCGCTCCAGCAGCCGCTGGGTCACGCGGCGCACGGTAATCGAGTCGTCCACCACCAGCGCAAACACGCGCCGGTCCTCGCGTTCGCGCATCACGGTGGGCGCAGCGCGGCCGCGCCACTCGGCGCGCACCAGGGCCACGATGTCGAGAATGATGACCACCCGTCCGTCGCTGAGTATCGTGGCCCCCGAGATGCCGCGAATCGAGGAGATCTGCGCTCCGGCCGACTTGACGACAATCTCGCGACTGCCGATCAGCTCGTCGGCCACCAGTCCGGTTGAATGCTCACCGGCACGCACCAGCACCACCGGTATCGCAGCATCGGTTTCCGGCAGCGACGAGGCTTCCATGCCGACGTAACTGGCCAGCGGCTGCAGTCGGTATTTGTGCGCACCGTAGCTGAATGTCGCGCTGTCACTGCGCAGGTGCGCAGCCACTTCATCGCGCGGCAGCCGCACCACGCCTTCAATGGTCGGCAGCGGCAGGGCGTAGTACTCATCGCCAGTGCGCACCACCAGTGCATGGCTCACCGCCAGCGTGAGTGGCAGGCGAATCGTGAAGCGCGTGCCCTCGCCGGGCTTGCTGTCCATGTGCAGCGCGCCGCCGAGCTTCTTGATTTCGGTGGCGACTACGTCCATGCCCACGCCGCGACCGGCCTGTTGCGTCAGCGACGAGGCGGTCGAGAAACCCGGCTCGAGCACCAGCTGCATGACATCTTCGTCGGAGAGCACCTGGTCACTGTGAATCAGGCCCATGGCCAGGCCCTTGGCCCGGATCGCCGCCAGATTCATGCCGGCCCCATCATCGCGGATCTCGAGGATGACTTCGGCCCCTTCGCGCTGCATCTGCAGGTAGATGTGACCGACTGCGCTCTTGCCACGATTCGCGCGCTCGGCTGGCGTCTCGATGCCGTGCACCACGGCATTGCGCAGCAGGTGCTCGAAGGGCGGCAGCATGCGTTCGAGTACCTGGCGATCCAGTTCGCCGGCGGCACCCTCGACCACCAGCTCGGCCTGCTTGTCGCAGTCGCTGGCGGCCTGCCTGACGATGCGCGCCAGACGCTGTACGTGACGCTGCAGCGAGACCATGCGCGTGCGCATCAGGCCATTTTGCAGTTCGACCACAGTGCGCGCCTGCTGCTGCAGCTGATTCTGTGCCTCGGCCACCAGGCTCTCGAGCAATTGCTGCAGGCTGGCTACGTCACTGGCCGACTCCGCCAGCGCCCGTGAAAACTGCTGTATCGATGAATAGCGATCGAGCTCCAGCGGATCGAAATCCTGGCGACTGCGCGGCTCCTGGTCATGGCGGTGCAGGATCTGCGCCTCGGTTTCCATTTCCAGTTTGCGCAGCTGCTCTTTCAGACGCGTGACGGTGCGCGAGAGCTCACCCAGGTTGAACTCAACTGCACCGAACTGCTGTTCGAGCCGGGCGCGGGCAATGCTGACTTCGCCGGCGTTGTTCAGCAGCTGATCAAGCAGATCGGCGCTGACCCGCGCCATCTCGCCACGCTCCGGCGCCGCCACCGGCTCGCGTCCCGGTGGCACCAGCGCCGGGGCGGGCAATTCAAAGGGCGAGGCTGGCACGGGCGCTACCGCTACCGGCACAACCGGCGCAGCAGTCGCGGTTGGCTCAATAATGGCCGGCATCGTGACCGCGGCGCCGTCGGTCACGATATCAAAATCGTCGGGCACTGCCGGCGTGGGTACGGCCGGCTCGGGCGCGGCCGGCACGGGAACGGTCGGCAACACTTCCGGCGGCATTGGCAACGGCGGCGGTGGCGGTGGCGGTGGCGGGCGAGATTACGGGTGTGGGCGCCACGGGCGCTGCGACGGGCAGCGCGAGTTCAGCTTCCGCACCGCGTGCGACGGCCTGAATTCTGCCAATCAGCGCCTGTGCCTGGGGCACCGGGCGACCGGCCGATACCTGTTCGCGCATCCGCGCCAGTTCATCGACGGCATCCTGGGCAATGGCGCGCGCGCGTTCATCGCCGCTCGCCGTACCCAGCGAAATCTGGATGATCAGGCTTTCAAGTTCGTGGGCAAGGTCGCCCATGGCAGCGATGCCGGCCATTCGCGCGCCACCCTTGAAGGTATGCAGCGAACGCTTGAGCGCCGCCAGGTGTTCGGTCGAGCCTTGCGCGGAATTCCAGAACTGCAGCGCCGACTGCGACGACTCCAGCAATTCACTGGCCTCCTCGCAGAAAATCGCTGCCACTTCCGGATCGTAGTCGACGCTCATGGCCGGCGCGGCGAGCGCCTCGGTCGCAGCGGCCGGCGGCGGCGGCAGTGGCTCGGGCGTGATGGGCAAGGCGTGGACACCGGTACGCTCGCTCTGTTCGTTCGATTCGTTGATGCGCCGGTCGAGCTCCAGCTCGGCACGCGCCACGCGTGCGCGCAGGGTGTCGTGCTGCACGAAATAGCCGGTCGCCTCATCCAGATGGCCGGCCACGGCTTCCATCGCCGTCATGCAATCGGCCAGCAGCAGCAGGTCGGAATCATCGAGCCCGACGCCACTATCAAAAGACTTCCGCAACCAGTGATTGAGTGGCTCGGCCAGTCGGATGCCGTGGCGCGCCTCGGCCATTTTCGAGCTGCCCGATAGCGTATGGCAGGCGCGGTATACCTCTTCGATGAGCACGTGCGGTGACGGATGGGGCTGCTCGCGCGTCAGCCAGCGTCGCACCGTCGCGACGTGACTTGAAGTTTCACGCGCGTAGATCTCGCGCAGCGCCGCGTCGTCATCGGTGCCGGTGCCAGCAGCAGCGGCCGGCGGCAACAATTGCAAGCCGGGGCGACCGGCAGCAGCAATGGCCGCAGCCTCATCCGGGGTCAGGCGCAGGGTCGCGGCATAGGGAGCAGGCGCGGCGCCGGTGCTGTCCGGCTCCGCTGTCGCAGCCGGCAACGGCGTAGGCGTAAGCGCAGGGCCAGGCGTGGGCAACGCCGCAATCTCGGCTGTTGACCTCGGCTGCTCGCGACCGGCGGCGAGCGCGTGCGCGCGCGTAATCAGCTGCGTGGCATTGCTACGCACCGGTGAATCACTGCTCAAATCGGCCACCAGCGCCGGCAACACTGCGACCGCAGCGCGCAGTGTTTCAAGAATTTCGGCGGAGCGCCCCAGCGTGCCCTCGAGCAGGCGGTTGAGCAGGTTTTCCATGGCCCAGGCGCAGTCGGCGAGTTCACGCGCCCCGACCATGCGGCCGCTGCCCTTGAGGGTATGAAACGAGCGCCGCACGTTGGCGAGTGCCTCGACTTCCAGCGGGTTCTGATCCCAGACCGGATATTGCCGGCGTATCTTCTCCAGCTCCTCCTCGGCTTCTTCGGCAAACAGGTGCAGCAGCTCAGGATCCGCAGGCTCGCTGGCCACGGCGCCCACCGGCGCCGCCGCCAGCACCGGTGGCGCCGGCAAGCGCCCGGTGCCATCGAGATCGACCAGTCCTGAGCCCGGAGCTTCGGCTGGCCGGGTCAGGCGCACTGTGCGTGCGTAGCTACCCGCGCTCATGGGCGCTACGGTCGGCACCACATGTTCGGGTTCGCGCTCGAGCACTTCGAGGCACAGCTGCGCGTTGTCGAGCATGTACCAGGGGTCGCTGCGTCCGGCCTGCAGGGTCTCGATGTAATACTCTAGACTCACGATGGCATCGGCCAGCCGGTCCAGATAGGCGCCGGATAACGGCATGCCGCCAGGCTGCATCACGCGCTTGAGTTGCCCATTGACGCCATTGACAATCTCGACCGCGCGCGACTTGCCGAGCATCAACAGACCAGCCTGGATGCCGCGCATCAGCTCGGGCCAGCTATCCAGGCCACCGGCATCGAGCGTGCCACCGACATTCTGCGCAATGCTTTCCTTGACGCGTGCCAGGTTGACCACGCACTCGCGCAGCACCGCACCCTGCACCTGTTCGAATTCCTGATCGTGATCTTCGCTGACCCCTTCAAGCAGGGCCTTGCGGGGCAGGATCAGCCCGACCAACTGATCGTCGAGCCGGTCTTCTATCCGGATGAGCGTGGCCGCCACCTGCACCAGCGTGGCCTCATCGGCGCTCTCGCGGCCGGCCACCACGCCTTCGAGCCGGCCGTTGGCTTCCTGTATGTTGGCGCGCAATTCGCCCAGACCCAGCACCCCCAGGGTGTCGCCGATCTTGCGCAGCAGTTCAATCTGCGGCGCCAGCTCTTCGGCCTGGCCGCCGCCACGGCGCACGAAAATATCCAGCACGTCTTTGACGCGGGTCAGATCCTCGCGGATCGCCGCGGCCACCGTGTGCATCAGCTTGACCGAAGGCGCCGACAGGTTTTCGCGTTCCTGCTCGACGGATTCGTCCACCGGCAGCAACTCGGCGAGGCGGAACGAGGCGCGCACCGCCGCGACGCGTGGCCCGGCCGAAGTGGAGCGGGCGATGTAGTACAGCAGATTGTTCAGCAGCTCGACCGGCGGGCTCTGCGCATAGCGCGCCTCACCGAGTTCATAAAGCCGGCGGATTTCGCGATCCGCCAGGCCCAGCAGCCGCTTTATCGAGACGTTGTTCTCGATGCCATTCTCGCGCAGTGCTTCGAGCAGCGCACCGCACACCCACCACAGCTGGAAGACGCATTGCTGCGTAGCCACCTGCTCGAGGCGCGTGGCCACGGTGGCCAGGATCTCGAGATTCTGCTCGAGCCGCTCACCGCGTATCCAGCCCACCAGGCCAGACTGGAAGCGTGAACGCAGACGGCGTGCCCATTGTGCCGGCGACAGCGGCGCTTCGCCCGGCGCGGGCGCGGTCGGTTGCGCCTGGCGATCAGACTTGAGATTGAGCAGCAGCAGCGTGCCTTCCGACAGCAGCGCACTGCCGCGCACGGCGCGCAGATCGTTCAACAGCGGCAGCAGCACCAGCGCCATATCGCGCCCGCCCGCCAGCACCCGCTCCAGGTAACCGGGCAGCTGTACCATGGCGCGCATCAGCGCATCGAGCGACTCGGTCTGGTTCTTGCGCTCGCCGTGCGAGCTGATCAGGTAGCGTGCCACCTGTTCCATTTCTTCGGCCAGCAGCGCGGCGCCGTAGATTTCCAGCAGCCGCAAGGCACCCTGCACCTGGTGCACTTCGCTCGCACAGCGCTCCAGCAGCGCCAGATTGTCACTCTGCTCGACATGTGCTTCGAGCGCCATGCGCGCATCGACCAACGCCACGGCGATCTCGCGCGCCGCTACCTGCAGGGTCTGGGTTGCCAGTTCAGTCATTTGCGCACTGCCGGCTCGGGCGCAGGCACCGCTGGCAACTGAAAGCCGGACACCGACTTGCGCAGCGCCGTGGCCAGATCTGCCAGCTTGAGAATAGCCTGCGAAGTGGCGGTAGTGACATCGGCGGTCTGCACACTGACTTCACGCAGCACCTGGGTATTGCGCGCGATGTTCTGCGCGGCCGCCGACTGACTGCGCGAACTGCTGGATATATTCTGCACCAGGCTGGCAATCTGGTTGGATACCTGCTCGATTTCCTGGAGTGCCGCGCCGGCGTTTTCCGCCAGTAGCGCGCCGCCCACGACGTCGGTAGTACTGCGCTCCATCGACACCACCGCTTCGTTGGTGTCGGTCTGGATGGTGCGCACCAGCACGTCGATCTGCTTGGTGGCGGTGGCAGCGCGCTCGGCCAGGCGCTGCACTTCGTCGGCGACCACGGCAAAACCGCGGCCCGCCTCGCCGGCCATCGACGCCTGAATTGAGGCATTGAGCGCCAGGATGTTGGTCTGTTCAGCGATATCACTGATCAGCTCGACGATGTTGCCAATCTCCTGTGAGCTCTCGCCCAGCCGCTTGATGCGCTTGCTGGTTTCCTGGATCGTTTCACGAATGGCGTTCATGCCATCGATCGTGCGCCGCACCGCCTCGCCACCCTTGTGCGCCACATCGACCGAATGACGCGCGACATCGGCAGCGCGCTCGGCGTTACCGGAAACTTCTTCGGTCGAAGCGGCCATGGCGGCCACGGATTCCGTAGCCGAGGAAATCTGCCGGGTCTGCGTGGTGCTGGCCTTGCCCAGCTGCGCCGCCAGCGATTGCGTCTGGCGTGCCGCGCCGTCCACCTGGATGGCCGAATGATTGATCGTCGTCACCAGTTTTCGCAGTGCCTCGACCGCGTAGTTGACCGAGTCGGCGATCGCGCCGGTAATGTCCTCATTGACGGTGGCCTGCACGGTCAGGTCGCCATCGGCGAGGTTGGCCATTTCATCGAGCAGTCGCAGGATCGCCTGCTGATTGCGCTCATTTTCCTGGCGCTGCAGCGCGGCGGCCTGCAGTTGCCGCTCGGCCGAGCGCGCCACCGCCGCGAGCTGCAGCAGCAGCACGACCAGCGGCCCCAGCGCCAGCAACAGCACTACTGCCGCCAGCCAGCCAAGCGCCGGCTGGGCGGCCGCAAACAACCCGAGTATCACGCCCAGCACCACCAGCCCGGCGGCACTCAAGGTCAGGCGCCGCAGCAGCCGGGTGTCGATCAGATCGGAGCTGATCATGCTGCCGCCGCTGCAAACGCCGGGTCTTCCAGCAGGCGCCGCATGCTCAGCACCGGCCATTGTGCGGATTCATGCTGAAACGAGCCGGCCAGAAAGCGCGCACACGGCACGATCGTGACCGGCACCGCGCCGGTGAATTCGGTCTCGTTGAAGCGCCTGAAACCCAGCACTTCATCGACCACCAGGGCCGCCGGCATATCGCGATGACTGGTGATGATGATACGGGTGGTGCGCGACAGCGGCGTGACGCCGCCGCCCAGGAACTGGCGCAGATCGATCACCGGGTAGAGCTGGCCGCGCACGCTCGCGAGCCCCAGCAGCCAGGGCTTGGCACCCGGTACGCGGGTCAGCGGAGTGGGCACGCTCAGAACTTCGCGAGCCTCTTCGCGCGCCACCAGATAGAGTTCGCCGGCCATGCGCGCGGCGACCCCGACCCACTCGCGGCCGGCAGCGGCCACCGCTTCCGGACTGGCCGTGGCATTGCGGCCACGCCGCTCGAGCTCCGCGAGGAGTTCGAACGGCTGATCGCGCAGTGCCTTTAGGGGTGAAACGCTATCCGTCATTTTTCAGCAGTACATGTTCAGGCCGCGAGTGCGGCTTGCGCCTTCTCGACCAGCTGATCCGGTGACACCGGCTTGACCATGTAATCGACCGCGCCCTGGCGCAGACCCCAGATGCGGTCAGTCGCCTGCCCTTTGGAGGTCACCATGACGATGGGAATTGCGCGCGTGTCAGGATCGTTTGAGAGCGTGCGCGTGGCCTGATAGCCATTCACGCCCGGCATGACGATATCCATGAAGATCAGATCGGGGTGCATCTGCCGCGCCAGCCTGATGCCCTCGGCACCATCGCCCGCTACCGCGGTGCGATAGCCGTGGCGCTCGAGCGCCTTCTGCATCACGTGCACTTCCGTGGGCGAATCATCGACGATGAGGATCAGCGCCATGGCTCATCTACCTATGTGCGCTTCGATCGCGCCGAGCAGTTCGTCCTTGGTGAAGGGCTTGGTCAGATAGTGCTCGGAACCGACAATGCGGCCGCGGGCGCGATCGAACAACCCGTCCTTGGACGAGAGCATGATCACCGGAATGGAGCGGAACACCTTGTTGTGCTTGATCAGCGCACAGGTCTGGTAACCATCGAGCCTGGGCATCATGATATCGACGAACACGATGTCGGGCTGATGGTCAGCGATCTTGGTAAGCGCATCGAAGCCGTCGACGGCGGTAAACACCTCGCAGCCTTCCTTCGCCAGCAGCGTCTCGGCGGTACGCCGGATCGTCTTGCTGTCATCGATGACGAGCACCTTGAGGCCGCGAAATGCTGAGCTCGAATCGTTCACGTCCGAGGGACTCCTGTGGGCATTGCTTTCCATCGTCCGCCACCCTTGCACGTCCGCGCTGTGACGCAGCCAACGCCTTGAGACAGATATGGCCTTTTTAACATATCGGCACCCACCCGGCTATGCCAATGGCGTCACGTTTTGAAGAGCCGAGTGCGCGCCATAGGGACATAATTCACACTACGCCCGGTTGGCAGCGCTCAGCGCACAAGGATTGATGATGGCTAATACCGTACAGCTGCTCGTGGTGATGGATCCCATAGAGCAGATCAAATTCGAAAAAGACACGACCCTGGCGATGCTGCTGGCCGCGCAGGCGCGCGGCTGGTCACTGCACTATGCTGAGCTTGCCGACCTGCGCCTGCGCGACGGGGTCGCCGAGGCGCACGCGCGCGCACTCACGGTGCGCGCTGATGCCGGGGACTGGTACACGCTCGGCGCTGCACAGACCCGGGCACTGGGCGAAATCGATGTGGTGCTGATGCGCAAGGATCCGCCCTTCGATACCGAGTACATCTACGCCACTTACATCCTCGAACGTGCCGAACTGGCCGGCGCACTGGTGGTCAATCAGCCGCGCGGCCTGCGTGATATGAACGAAAAGGTCTACACCGCCTGGTTCCCGCAGTGCTGCGCGCCGACGCTGGTGACGCGCGACATGGAGGCCATGGCCGGCTTCGCTGCTACCCACGGCACGGTGGTATGCAAACCGCTCGAAGGCATGGGCGGCAAGTCCATCTTTGTCGTGGCGCCGGGGGACAAGAACACCCGCGTCATCTACGAGACCCTGACCGCCTACGGCCAGCGCTATGCCATAGTGCAAAAATACCTGCCGGAAATAGCTACCAGCGGCGATGCGCGCGTGCTGCTCATTGATGGCGAACCCCTGCCCTATGCACTGGCGCGTATCCCGGCCGCGGATGATCATCGCGGTAACCTGGCCGCCGGCGCCACGGGTGTGGCGCGGGCGCTCAACGAGCGCGATCGCTGGCTGGCGGCACAGATCGGCCCGGCGCTGAAGGCGGCGGGCATGCTGTTTGTCGGACTCGATGTGATTGGTGGCTTCGTGACGGAGATCAATGTCACCAGCCCGACCGGGGCGCGTGAATTGCACAAGCAGTGCGGCGTAGACGCGATTGAACTGCTGCTGCAGGCCATCGCGCGACGCCTGGTGGCGCGCAGGCCGTGAATGCTCCGGGACGCCTGCTGACTCTCAAAGGTCTGGCTGGCGACCGTGAAGGCGGCGCCCCGGTGCGCGAGCGACTGACCAGCATGCTGTTCCTGGCGGCCATGGCCCACGCGATTGTCATCCTCGGCATCAGCTTCGGCGTCGCGCATCGAGCCAGCGCGCCTCCCGGGATGGAAGTGCTGCTGGTCACCGACGATCTGCCCGAGTCGCGCAGCAACGAGCAGGCTGCCTATCTTGCGCAGCGTACCCAGCGAGGCGCGGGCAACACGCGGGTGTTGCCGACCGGCAGCCCGGCGGAACGCGCCGCAGCACTCGCTGCCGCCGCTGAGCGGGGCGATGCCGATGCGACGCAACGCGAGGGGACTCTGGCCAGCGACGAACACCTGCTGACCACCGGAGCACCAGCTCCATACATACACTGGCTGGGTCAGGGCGCTGCAGGTCAGGCGGCGCATACCCGCCTGGCGCGCGATACGCCAGAGGGCGAAGTGCAGCATGGCAGGGGCGATGCCCGCGAACTGGTATTGCGCGGTGATCCCAAGACCGGGCAATGGATGAATCCTGACACCAGGACCTCGCGCCTGGCGCCCTATCTCGATGCCTGGCGACGCAAGGTCGAGCGCGTCGGCACGCTCAATTTCCCCACAGCTGCGCAGCGCGCCGAGCTCTCAGGGAGCCCGGTCATAGAGGTGGCGATAGGCGCAGACGGGCGCCTGCTGGAGGCGGCCGTGCAGCGGGCCAGCGGCCATCCGGAGCTTGACCAGGCGGCCCTGCAGATCCTGCGGCTGGCCAGCCCCTTCGAGCCGTTCCCCGAGGCCCTGGCCCGCGACTATGGCAGCCTGCGGTTTGCCTACCAATGGGAATTCGTTGGCGGCCAGGTCGGTGGCGGGGCCGTGACGGCCGGCACGAATGGCGAAATCGCCCCTTGAGGCGCTGGTTGGGCGCCCCCATACTTGGCCTCATGAGCGACTCCAATTCGCTGGCCAACTACCTGCTGATCGCGATGCCGTCGCTGGCCGATGGCAACTTCGCGCACAGCGTCACGCTGATCTGCGAGCACAGCGAGCGCGGCGCCCTTGGCATTGTCCTGAACAAGCCGCTGGAGATGAAGCTGGGCGACGTGCTGGCGCAGATGCAGCTGGAAACCACCGAGATCGCCATCGGTGAGCGCGCGGTGCTGCGGGGCGGCCCGGTGCACACCGATCGTGGCTTTGTGCTGCATCGTCCTGGTGGCGAGTGGGATTCCACCCATCGCATATCCGATGCCATCCAGGTGACGACCTCACGCGACGTGCTGGCAGCCATGGCCCGTGGCGAAGGTCCGCGCGATGCGTTCATTGCGCTCGGCTACGCCGGCTGGGAGCCGGGGCAGCTGGAACGTGAGATTCTCGACAACGCCTGGCTGTCGGTGCCGATGAACGAGCACCTCGTCTTCGAAGTGCCCTTCGAAGAGCGCTGGCAGGCCGCCTGGCAGCAGCTGGGTGTGCACAGCTCGCGTATCAGTCCGGTGGCGGGCCACGCCTGAACGTTGCAGGCGCCGCGCTGGCCTTTGATTTTGGGCTGCGCCGCATCGGCGTGGCCAGTGGCCATTCCCTGACCGGTGCCGCCGCCCCGCTCGCCACCGTCGCCAACGGCCAGCAGGGACCCGACTGGCGCGCCATCGAAGCACTGATCGCCGCCTACAAACCCGCCGTGCTGGTGGTAGGCAACCCTTATAATGACGACGGTACCCCGGGCGCCATGAGCGCCGCCGCCGGTCAGTTCGCGGCGGAGCTGGCACAGCGCCTGAAGTTGCCGGTGGCCCGCGTCGATGAGCGCAACTCGTCGCAGGAGGCCAGCGCCGCACTGCAGGAGCGTCGGGCCGCGGGCACGCGGCGCCGGCGCGTGCAGCGCGCCGATATCGACAGTGTTGCGGCGGCCATCATTCTGGAGCGCTGGCTGCGCGGCGAGTAGGCGGTAGGTCTGGAGTATTCACAGGCATGATGACTCAGCGGCGCACGGATGGCTCACTTCGCCACCTGATCACGCTGGCAGGCCTGAGCCGGGCAGAAATCGAAACCCTGCTCGAACATTCGCAGCGCTACGTCTGCGCCCCAGGCGCCACGCCGCCGGGAAATCGTGCCCTGGCTGGCAGGACCATCGGCAATCTGTTTACTGAACCTTCGACGCGCACGCGCGTGTCATTTGAACTGGCGGGCCGGCGACTGGGCGCCGAGGTCATCAACCTGGAAGTACAGCTATCCTCGCGCGCCAAGGGCGAGAGCATGCTCGACACCATCCACACCCTCGAAGCGCTGCACTTCGACGTCTTCGTGATCCGCGATTCCGAGCCCGGCGTGGTGGCGCACGTAGCCGCCAACGTCGCCGCGCACGTCAGCGTGCTCTCGGCCGGCGAAGCGCATCTCTCACATCCCACGCAGGGCCTGCTCGATGCGCTCACGGTCTGGCAGCACAAGGGCCAGCAGTTCGCCAGGCTGTGCGTTGCCATAGTCGGCGACATCCGCCACTCGCGGGTGGCACGTTCCGCCTACGAGGTCTTTACCGCGCTGGGAGTCGGCGAACTGCGCCTGATCGCCCCCGCGGCGCTGATGCCCGCACCCAGCGAGTTCCCGGTCGGCAAGCGCTTTCATACGCCGGAAGAGGGTTTGCGCGACGCCGATGTCGTGATGATGCTGCGGCTGCAGAAAGAACGCATGGCCCAGGCCGAGATTCCCGATGGCAATGAGTATTTTGCGCGCTTCGGACTCACCCAGCCGCGCCTGCGACTCGCGCGTCCGGATGCCATCGTCATGCACCCGCAGCCCATGAATCGTGGCATCGAGATTGCCTCTGATGTCGCCGATGGCCCGCAATCGGTGATCCGCGATCAGGTACGCAATGGCGTTGCGGTCCGCATGGCGGTACTCGAGGCCGTGGCGCGGCCACGGCCGCTGCACCCATGAGCGTGCCCGTGCACCCCGCACACCGCGGCAGCATTCATCTCGAAGACTGCGAAGTCCTGCAACACCAGGACTGCGGCGCCCAGCAGTTCGTGCTGCGCCTGCGGGCGCCGCGCACCGCCGCGCACGCCACGCCCGGCAGCTTCGTGCACCTGCGCTGCGAAACCGAGCTGCCCATGCGCCGGCCACTCTCGATCATGCGCAGCGATCCTGCGGCTGGCTGGATCGAACTGCTCTACAAGGTGGTCGGCACGGGCACTGCGGCGCTGGCGCGCGCCCAGGTCGGAACGCAGCTCAACCTGCTCGGCCCCATTGGCCGAGGCTTCAGCGTAAATCCCGGGCGGCCGCGTGTGCTCGCCATCGGCGGCGGTGTCGGCATTCCACCCATGGTGTTTCTGGCCGAGAGCCTGCGAGCCGACAACCGCGCGGCCTGGCAACCGCTGGTGCTGATGGGTTCGGAGATTCCATTTCCGTTTCGCGCCCGCCCCTCGCGCATCCTCGTGCCCGGCATGCCCGACGGCGCGATCGCCTGCATGCCGCTGCTCGATGAGTGGCAGGTGCCCTCGCGCCTGGCCAGCAATGCCGGCCATGCGGGCTGTTTCGACGGTCTGGTCACCGATCTCGCGCAGCACTGGCTGCGCTCGCTGCCGACCGACGAATTTTCCCGGGTGGAAATTTTTGCCTGCGGGCCTGCCGCCATGCTCGCTGCCGTGGCGCGCCTGGCGCGCATATTTTCATTGCCCTGCCAGGTCTCGCTCGAGGAGTACATGGCCTGCGCCGTCGGCGGTTGCGCCGGCTGCGCAGTCGAAGTTCAGACCCCGCAGGGCCCGGCCATGAAGCGCGTGTGTGTCGATGGCCCGGTGTTCGAGGCGCAGAGCGTGTTCGGCTGAAGCCGGGCGCGTTCAGCGCGCGCGCAGCGCCGCCAGGCGCGCCAGGCTGGCCGCCGGCCAGAGTGAATTGCGATCGTAGTACTCCGGCACCGCCGGTACGCCAGCGGGCAGGATGACCCAGGGCTGTTTCGAAGCCGTGAATATGTGGACCTGCGGTGGCAGCAGCTCGGGTTGATCGAGCGTACCCACGCGCACAAAGC
The DNA here is from genome assembly GCA_963823235.1 of uncultured Gammaproteobacteria bacterium. Classification (GTDB taxonomy): domain Bacteria; phylum Pseudomonadota; class Gammaproteobacteria; order Steroidobacterales; family Steroidobacteraceae; genus FEN-1191. Next base: position 42,594 of record CAWGKS010000004.1, read on the forward strand.
GGATGGCGTCGCCGGCGCCCGCGTAATTGCTCCACAAGGCCACCCGGCACTGGGGGCAGCGCGCCACTTTCTGTCCGCGGCCACTGTTGGTGGGCGTCATCACAATTTCCGGCTGCCCCGCCAGCAATGTTACCAACTGCGCTTCAATCATTGCATTGAGCGCAAACGCTGCGCCGCTTTCGCGCTGGCACCAGCGGCAGTGACAGCAGTGCACGAACAGCGGCCGGCTTGTCAGACGATAGCGCACCGCCCGGCAAGTACACCCGCCCTCCGCCGAAAACTCCGCTGCCGCAAGCTGCTGGTTAGCGTTCACATTCACCCCGCACATTGCTGGAGATTGTGCCTAATGCCGTCACCCGGCGAAACCATGATGAACAATCGCCGCTGAGGTAGCGCGCGCCTGCGCCCACGGGACGCTGCGGCGCGGCGATTTGCTGCGCGCCGAGCGCCGGCGCAGGCGCCGTCCAGTGCGCCATTCACATCAGCATTGCACTACCTGGGCCAAGGCGCCCGCCGGCGCGAGGGAACGGCCGCAGGCCGCGTGCAGCCATGAGCCGCGCCGCAGCGTCCCGTGGGCGCAGGCGCGCGCGGCCTACCCGAAATTTATCTTGGTCTCGAGATTACTGCGTGAATCAGCATTGCTGAGCGCCTCTTCCAGGGTAATGCGCGAGTCCTTGTAGAGGTTATGCAGTGCCACGTCGAAGCTCTGAATGCCCCGCTCACTGCTGAGCATGATGGCTTCCTTGATGCCCATGACATCGCCGCGCTTGATCAGCTCACCGATGTGCGGCGTATTGAGCATGACCTCGACCGCCGCGACGCGCTTGCTGTCCTTGCCGAACACCAGGCGCTGGGCCAGTACCGCCCGCAGGTATTGCGACAGATCAAGCGTCACCTGCTTGTGCTGGTCGTGCGAAAACATATTGATGACACGATCGAGCGTTTCGGCACAATTGTTGGCGTGCAGCGTTGCCAGCACCAGGTGACCGGTGCCGGCCAGGGTGATGGCCGCCATCATGCTCTCGCGGTCGCGCACTTCGCCGATCAGGATGACATCGGGCGCCGCGCGCATCACACCACGCAAGGCGCGCTCGTAGCTGCGGGTATCCAGGCCCACCTCGCGCTGATTGATGATCGAACGCTTATTGGTATGCAGGAATTCGATCGGGTCTTCAATGGTGACGATGTGATCGGAGCCGTTCTCGTTGCGATGGTTGATCATCGCCGCCAGCGTGGTCGACTTGCCGGAGCCGGTGGCGCCGACCACCAGAATCAGGCCGCGCCGCTGCATGGTCAGATCGCGCAGCACCTCGGGCAGTCCGAGCTGTTCGAGCTTGGGCATGTCGGCGGTGATATAGCGCAGCACCATGGCCGGGTAGCCGCGCTGGTAGAACACCGCGACGCGAAAGCGCCCGAGGCCCGCCTCGGAGATCGCGAAATCGATTTCCAGTTCGCGCTGGAAATGCTCAATCTGCTCGGCGCTCATCAGGCCAAAGGCTGCGGCGCGCACGGCATCGGGCGACAGCACCTGTTTGTTGACCGGGATGATCTGCCCTTCGATCTTGATCTTGATGGGCGCATTGCAGGTGAAGAACAGGTCTGAGGCCTTGCGCTCCACCATCAGCTTGAACAGCGGCTTGGTGTTGAGTACCGGTTGCGGGTCGGTGCCGGTCAAGCGTATATCGGTCAGTTCGCTCATGTACCGGACATCACATACCGCGGCCTTCGGCCTCTTCATCGATGATGGCCAGGTCACCATCGCTTTCTACCGGCTTGTTCTCGCGCTTGCCCTCGAGCTTGACGCGCAGGCGCAGCTCGTTCTTGGAATCGGAATTGCGCAGGGCGTCTTCGTAGGAAATAAAGCCCTTTTCGTACAGGTCAAACAGCGCCTGGTCGAAGGTGTTCATGCCCAGACGGGTCGAGCGCCCCATGATTTCCTTGATCTTGGCGACATCGCCGCGGAAGATCAGGTCCTGGATGAGCGGCGAATTGAGCATGATCTCCATGGCGGCAATGCGCCCGGCGCCCCCCTCGCGCGGTATCAGGCGCTGCGATATCAGGGCGCGGATGTTCAGTGACATATCCATGAGCAGCTGTTCGCGGCGCTCCTCACTGAAGAAATTGATAATACGATCGAGCGCCTGGTTGGAGCTGTTGGCATGCAGGGTAGCCAGCACCAGATGCCCGGTCTCGGCAAACTGGATGCCGTATTCCATGGTCTCCTTATCGCGTATTTCGCCGATCAGGATGACATCGGGCGCCTGGCGCAGCGTGTTGCGCAGCGCCGCATGCCAGGAATCGGTGTCGACGCCAACTTCGCGGTGGGTGATGACACAACCCTTGTGCGGGTGCACGTATTCCACCGGATCTTCGATGGTAACGATGTGCCCGCGGGTCTTCTCATTGCGATAGCCGACCATCGAAGCGAGCGTCGTCGACTTGCCGGAGCCGGTGCCACCGACCACGATCACCAGGCCGCGCTTGGAGAGCACCACGTCGCGCAGGATCGGCGGCAGATCGAGTTCTTCGAAAGTGGGAATCTTGGCATTGATCAGGCGGATGACGCAGCCCGTGCAGCCCTGCTGCACGAAGGCGCTGACGCGGAAGCGGCCAATGCCGGGCGGCGCGATCGCGAAATTGCATTCCTTGGTGGCGTCGAATTCCTTCGACTGCCGGTCATTCATGATGGAACGCACCAGCACCGCCGACTGTTCGGGGCTGAGCGGGCGATCCATCTGCGGACGGATCTCGCCGTCGATCTTGACGGCCGGCGGAAAGCCGGCGGTGATGAACAGATCCGAAGCGGCGCGTTCGACCACACGGCGCAGCAGATCCTGCATCAGTTTGATGGCTTGTTCGCGATCCATGGTGGCAACCTCGTCGACTGACGCCGGCGTCAGAGCGTGTCCTTGTTTTGCGCCTTGTAGCGCGCCTCTTCCTTGCTGACCGTGCCTTTGGTGACCAGCTCGGCCAGACACTGATCGAGGGTCTGCATGCCGACCGCACCGCCGGTCTGAATCGAAGAATACATCTGGGCGATCTTGCCCTCGCGGATCAGGTTGCGGATCGCCGGGGTGCCGATCATGATTTCATGAGCAGCCACGCGACCACCGCCGGTACGCTTGAGCAGGGTCTGCGAGATCACCGCGCGCAGCGACTCGGAGAGCATCGAGCGCACCATATCCTTCTCATCGCCAGGGAAGACGTCGACGATACGATCAATGGTCTTGGCAGCCGAACTGGTATGCAAAGTGCCAAACACCAGATGCCCGGTCTCGGCTGCGGTCAGCGCCAGGCGTATGGTTTCAAGGTCACGCATTTCGCCGACCAGCACGATATCCGGGTCTTCGCGCAGCGCCGAGCGCAGCGCTTCGCTGAAGCCGAGGGTGTCGCGCTTGACCTCGCGCTGGTTGATCAGGCAGCGCTTGCACTCATGCACGAACTCGATCGGATCTTCAATCGTGATGATGTGATCGGGCCGATTGTCATTGCAGTGATCGACCATGCCGGCCAGCGTGGTGGATTTGCCGGAGCCGGTGGGCCCGGTAACCAGCACCAGGCCGCGTGGCAGCATGCACAGGTCGCGAAAACTCTTGGGCGCCTGCAGCTCTTCGAGGCTGAGAATGGTCGAGGGAATATTGCGAAATACCGCGCCGGCACCCCGGTTCTGGTTGAAAGCGTTGACGCGGAAGCGCGCAAGCTTCGGAATTTCGAAGGAAAAATCAGTTTCGTAGAATTCTTCAAAGGCTTTGCGCTGCTTGTCGTTCATGATGTCATACACCATGCCGTGCACTTCCTTGTGGGTAAGAGCGGGCATGTTGATGCGCTTGATATCACCGTCGACACGGATCATCGGCGGCACCCCGGCCGACAAGTGCAGGTCGGAGGCGCTATTCTTGACGGCAAAGGCCAGAAGTTGTGCGATATCGACCGCCATCAGTATCCCTCGCGTAGCTGCGTTCGAGTGGGCGACAAGCGACAGCAGTATAACGGAGGGGGTCGGTGCTCAATATGTTAATCGTTCCGCAGAATTCACCGATGGTTAGCGATCTGGCTGCACGCCTGGCGCTGGTTCGTGCCCGGATAGCGCGCGCGGCCCTGGCCAGTGGCCGCGATGAGGACTCCGTCACGCTTATTGCGGTCAGCAAGGGGCAGAGCGCCGCCGCGGTGCAGGCGCTGGCGCAGCTCGGCACCAGGCACTTTGGCGAGAGCTACCTGCAGGAGGCACTGCCGCGCATCCGCCAGCTCGCCGCTCTGGAACTCACCTGGCATTTCATCGGTGGCCTGCAGGCCAACAAGACCCGCGCGGTGGCCGAGAATTTCGCCTGGGTGCACGCTGTCGACCGGCTGCGGATCGCCACACGCCTTGACGCCCAGCGGCCCGATCATGCGCCGCCGCTGAATGTCTGCCTGCAGGTCAAGCTGGCTGCCGATCCTGCGCAAGGGTGGCGCCGATGCGGCACAAGTCAGCGAACTGGCCGGCGCCGTGCAGACGCTGCCGCGTCTGCGATTGCGTGGGCTCATGTGCATACTGCCCGAGGGGCTGAGTGCTGCCGGACAACTGGCACACTTCAGGGAAGTACGACAACTGCAGGAGCAGCTCAATGCCGGCGGTGCACGACTCGACACGCTCTCGATGGGCATGAGCGGCGATTACCCGCTGGCGATCGAGGCGGGCGCCACGCTGGTGCGCATCGGTACCGCGCTGTTCGGCCCGAGGCCGTAGAATGGCCACTGGGCAGAAGACAGCGGGCACGGTCCAAAGTGAGCGAAGCACAGTGAGCGCGGCGTTGCAGGTAGCGTTTCTCGGCGGCGGCAACATGGCCCGCGCCCTGATACAGGGCATGTTGCGCCAGGGCATGGGCGCCGCGCAGTTTCAGGTCGGCGAACCTGATGCGGCACAGCGCGCCACGTTGCAGCGCGAGCTGGGTGTGCGCGCAACGCCTGACAATGCTGCCGCCATTGCCGGCGCACAGCTGGTAGTGCTGGCGGTCAAGCCGCAGCTGCTGCGGGCAGTGCTGGAGCCGCTGAGCAGCGCGCTGCAGGCGCAGCGACCTTTGCTGCTGTCGATCGTCGCGGGCGTACGGCTGGCCGATCTGGCGCGCGTCTGTCGTGGCGTGCCTTTGGTGCGCTCCATGCCCAATCGTGCGGCGCTGGTGGGCGCGGGCATCACGGCACTGTACGCACCGGACGACCTCGACCGCACGCAGCGCGCGTTGGCAGAGCGGGCCATGATGGCCGCCGGCGCCACGGTCTGGGTCGATCGGGAATCCGATCTGGATATCGTCACCGCGCTCTCCGGCAGCGGACCGGCGTATTTCTTCCTGCTCGCCGAACAGATGGCTGCGGCCGCGCGCGAACTCGGACTGGAGGCCGCCACGGCCGAACGGCTGGCGCGCGAGACGCTGCGCGGCGCCGGCGCCCTGCTGACGGGCGCCGAATCGCTGGCTGAGCAACGCAGCGCAGTAACCAGCAAGGGCGGCACGACCGCTGCCGCGCTGGGCGTACTGGAGGAGCGCGGATTCGGCGCCACCATTGCGGCCGCCGTAGCGGCCGCGAGCCGGCGCAGCGAACAGCTGGCGCAGCAGTTTGGCAATGACAACCCCGTAGCGGGTGCGGCTGCGCCCGCCACCCAGTAGGAGCGTACGCATGGCGGCCCTGAGTTACCTCGTCGATACCCTGCTGTCACTGGTACTGCTGGCAGTGCTGCTGCGACTCCTGCTGCAGTGGGCGCGGGCGGATTTCCGCAATCCGCTGGTACGTTCGCTGGTGCAGATCACCAATCCGCTGCTGGTGCCGCTGCGCCGCGTACTGCCCGCCATAGGCAGCATCGACTCCGCGTCGGTGGTGGTGGTGATCGTGGTGGCGCTGCTGCGCGTCAGCGCCCTGACCCTGCTCGGCCACATAGGCCTGCCACAGCCGCTGCTGTGGCTGACGCTCGCGGCAGTACAGATTGCCCGTACCGTGCTGTGGATCTATTTCATCGCCATCTTCGCCTATGCACTCCTGGGCATGATCGCCCCGGGCACCTATTCGCCGGCGCAGGGCGTGTTGGCCAGCCTGTGTGAACCGCTGCTGCGACAATTTCGCCGCATGATTCCACCACTTGCCAATCTTGATTTCTCACCGCTGTGGGCCTGCATACTGATCCAGGCACTGCTGCTGTTGCTGCCGTAGACGCCGCGCGTTGCCATATTTCCCGGGGGCTTAGCCGCGCAATCGCAGCACGCGTCGAGGCGCTGAGGCACGCTGCCGGTATCAGCTTTGCGATGCGCGCGCCTCAAAGCCTGCAAATGCAGCCATTTGCAGCGCAGGCAAAATGAAAATAGCCGTTTGCGCGGCGCGTCGCTTGTGTTATGTTGCGCCCCGCTTCATGTATTCAACGATTCTTTTTTTTCTAAACGTCCGCCAATTTTGAGGAGATTCAGCAATGGCGAAGAAAGGTGGCGCACCGACCAAGTCGGAGATTCTGGCAACGATTTCCAAGGACACCGAGCTGTCGCGCAAACAGGTCAATGAAGTGTTCGATTCCCTGAACGGCATCGTCAAGAAGAGCCTGCGCGGCAATGGGTTGTTCACCCTGCCCGGCCTGCTCAAGCTCAAGGTGGTCAAGAAGCCGGCCACCAAGGCGCGCGAAGGCGTCAACCCGTTCACGGGTGAGAAAATGGTGTTCAAGGCCAAGCCCGCGAGCAAGAAAGTGCGCGCGCTGCCGCTGAAGAGCCTCAAGTCGATGGTGAACTGAAGACTCCGGGGAGTTCCCCAGGAAGTTTCCTGGGTATTCCCCAAGGGTACTTAGTTACTGTCAGGCATTAAGAACGCCATGCCGTGGGGCCCGGGCCTGTCTACAGGTGCCGGGCCCTTCGTTTTATGGGGTGCCGCGCGCCAGAGCTGCGGGCCATTCAGCCAGCAGGCAGTGCGGCAGTTCATGCAGGCGGCCGTGAAAGAAATGCCCCACACCCGGCAGCTCCACCAGGCGCGCGGCGCCAGCGTGGAGTTCACGCCACCGACGCACGGTGGCCGCGGCAACCACCTCGTCAGCATCGCCCTGCACGATCAACCACGGACAGGTGGGAGCTACGAAACCCTCCAGCGGTACACGCTCAACCGCTGGCGCGACGCTGATCAGCCAGGCAGGTTGTGCGCGCGCGGCGACCGCGATTGCCACGGCCGCACCAAAGGAAAACCCGGCCAGCACCAACGGCAGACCGGGCCAGCGCTCCCGTGCCGCGGACACTGCCGCCAGGGCATCAGCGCCCTCGCCCACGCCGTCGTCGTAGCGGCCGGCGCTGTGGCCTACGCCGCGAAAATTGAAGCGCAGCGTTGCCGCACCCGCGCCGCGCAGCGCCCGCGCCACGGTATGCACGACCTTGTTGTGCATCGTGCCGCCATGCAGTGGGTGTGGATGACAGATCACGGCCACGAGCAGCGGGGCGGCACTTACCGGCACTTCGATCAGCGTTTCCAGCACACCCGCCGGACCCGCAAGCGGCTGCTGCTGTGCGGCCGGCTGCTCCGGCGCGCCGCCGCTCATTTTTCTGCGGTGCCTGGTGGCGGCGCGGTGGCCTGGAAATCGAGTGAAGCGGAGTTGATGCAGTAACGCAGGCCGCTGGGGCGGGGGCCATCCGCAAAGACATGCCCCAGGTGCGCCTCACAGCGCGCACAGGTCACTTCAGTGCGCGCCATGCCATGGGTGGTGTCGGCATGGGTGCGCACATTGTCGCCCGCCAGCGGCAGCCAGAAACTGGGCCAGCCGGAACCACTGTCGTACTTGGTCGTCGAGCTGAACAGCTCGGCGCCACAGCACACGCAGCGGTACACGCCGTCTTCCTCATGGTGTGCATAGGCGCCACTGAAGGCGCGCTCTGTGCCTTTTTCGCGCGTCACGTGATACTGCAGTGCACTCAGGCGGGCACGCAACTCGGCATCCGCTGGTTTGTCGTTTCCCACGTTCAATGCTCCGTATTCATTGCACCCCAGCCATGCGCACCAGCAGGCTGTTCAGGCGACGGGTGAACGCCGCCGGCTGCTCGATCTGTCCGGCGTCGTTCAGCCGCGCCTGATCGTATAGCAGCTGCGTCAGCTCGTTGAAAGTGTCGCCCGCGGGCAGGCCGTCAAGATAGCGCACCAGCGGGTGCCCGATATTCAGCTCCAGCCTGGCAGCCACGGCGGGCGGCGCCTGACCCTGGCTCTGCAGCATGCGACGCAGCGACTCGGAAAGATCCGCATCGCCGCGCACCAGGCAGGCCGGCGATTCCTGCAGCCGCGCGCTGGGCCGCACTTCGCTGACCTGCTCGCCCAGTGCGTCCTTGCAACGCTTCAGCAGTTTCTTGCTCTGTTTGAGCGCGTTATCGAGCTGCTCGCGATCGGCGGCATCGGCCAGGGCACCCAGCTCCAGATCGCCACGCGCCACGTCCTTGAAGCGCTTGCCCGAAAATTCGCCCACCTGGCCCATGACCCACTCGTCGACGCGATCGGCCAGCAGCAGCACCTCGATGCCCTTCTTGCGCAGCAGCTCCAGGTGCGGGCTCAGTCGCGCGTCGGCGTGAGTTTCGCCAATGACGTAATAGATGCGTTCCTGGCCAGCGGGCATACGCGCCAGGTAGTCGGCCAGGCTCACCTGCTCGAGGTTATCGGCACTGCTGGTGCTGGCGTAGCGCAGCAGCGGCAGGATGCGTTCGCGATTGCCCGGATCCTCGCTCAGACCCTCCTTGAGCACGCGCCCGAACTGCAGCCAGCAGGCGCGATATTTTTCCGCGTCGTCGGCCGCCAGCTTGCCCAGCAGTTCGAGCACCCGGCGCGTCAGCGCACTGCGCATCGCCTCGACCTGTTCATCCTGCTGCAACAGCTCACGCGAGATATTCAGCGGCAGATCGCTCGAGTCGACGATGCCCCTGATGAAGCGCAGATACAGCGGCAGGAACTGTTCGGCGTTGTCCATGATGAAGACGCGCCGCACGTACAGCTTCAGGCCGCGCGCCGCCTCGCGCTGCCAGAGATCAAAAGGCGCCTGCGAAGGCACATACAGCAGGCTGGTGTACTCGCGTTTGCCTTCGACGCGATTGTGGCTCCAGATCAGCGGGTCAGCGCCGTCGTGGCTGATGTGGCGATAGAAAGCCCGATAGTCCTCGTCGCTGATCTCGCTGCGCGCCCGGGTCCAGAGTGCCTGCGCCTGGTTGACCATTTCGTATTCGAGGGTCGCGCCCTCTTTGGGCAGGCGCACCGGAAAGGCAATGTGATCGGAATAGCGGCGTACCAGGGCACGCAGGCGCCAGCTGTCGGCAAACTCGCGCGCCTCGGGTTTCAGGTGCAGGATCACGCTGGTGCCGCGCTCCGGGCGTTCGAGCGCTTCGATGCTGTATTCGCCATCGGCGGCAGATTCCCAGCGTATCCCTTCGCTGGCTGGCTGGCCGGCGCGGCGACTTATGACCTCGACCCGATCGGCGACGATGAAAGCCGAGTAGAAACCGACCCCAAACTGGCCGATCAGCTGCGCGTCGCGTTGCTGATCGCCGGTGAGGCGCTGAAAGAACTCGGCGGTACCCGACTTGGCGATCGTGCCAAGGTGCGCGATGGCTTCCTCACGATTCATGCCGACGCCGTTGTCACGCACACTGAGCGTGCCGGCCTTGGCATCGAAATCGATCCAGATGGCAAGCTCCGGCTCGTCGCTCAGCAGCTCAGGGGCGCTCAGGGCCAGAAAGCGCAGCTTGTCATTGGCGTCGGAAGCGTTGGAGATCAGTTCACGCAGGAAGATTTCCCGGTGACCATACAGGGAATGGATCATCAGCTGCATCAGCTGGCGCACTTCAGCCTGGAAGCCGTGCGTTTCGCGGGTATTCGTCATCGGCAAGCGACCTCCTGACCGGAACAATACCGGGGAAGGTGCGCTTTATGAGGCCCGCAGGCCGTTAAATCAAGCCCTTAAATCTGGTGGTACATCCGCTGCTGATCAGCTCAGCCTGCCCAGCACATGGCGCGCCGCACGCAACCAGTCATCCATCTCGTCCCAGAGCAGCAGAAATACTTCCACGATTAGGTATCCTTGTCAGCTGGAGCCATCGTAGCGAGCGGTGCGGCGGCACGCCGTGCGGCGGCTCACAGGCTGAAGCCTGCGTCGTGGCCAGGTAACAGACTTGCAGCACTGCCTCGCGCTGCGTAGGCTTGCCGCCACGACATAATTGGTCGGCGATAACTTAAGCAGGAGCACATGCAGCGAATCGTGGTCCTGAATCCCAAGGGCGGTTCCGGAAAAACGACTATCGCGATCAACCTGGCGAGCTACTACGCCCTGCAGGGCGCTCGCCCGGTGCTGATGGACTATGACCCGCAGGCTTCAGCCGCGCGCTGGGTAAAGAAGCGACAGGCCAGTCAGGCGCCGATCCATCTGATCAGCGCCTTCGACCGCGACAATCGCGTGACCCGCGCTTTTCAGCTGCGCGTTCCCGACGGTACCGGGCGCGTTATTGTCGACACGCCGGCCGCCATCGATGCCACCGAGATGCCTGATCTGACGGCCAATGCCGACAAGATACTGGTGCCGGTGCTGCCATCGGACATAGATATCCACGCCTGTTCGCGCTGCATCGCCAGTCTGCTGCTGGTCGCCAAGGTACGTCGCGCCGATAACCGCCTGGCGATTATTGCCAATCGCGTGCGCCGCAATACCCGCATCTACCAGGCGCTCACGCGCTTTCTCGATACCCTGGAGATTCCCATCATCACCACGCTGCGCGACTCACAGAACTACGTGCGCGGTGCGGAGCTCGGTCTCGGATTGCATGAGATGCGCCACCATCAGGTGGCTGAGGATCTGGAATCGTGGCAGCCGCTGTTGGCCTGGCTGGATGAGCCGCGGATAGTGCGTGCCGCGGCGGGTGAAGTTGCCCTGGCGCCGCCGTTGGCGTTGGGCTAGCGGCTCAAGGCGCGGCGCGGCATTCGCTGCGCCCGGGGGCAGGCTATTTGCCGGAGTCCGGGTCCCACGAAGTGCGCACCTTGTCGGCCCAGTTCTTGTAGTTCGACCAGGTGTAGAGATTGCGCGTAATGGCCGCATGGCGGCCGCGGGTGCGCTGCATGTGCTCGAGCCAGCGCGCGTAGGCCTCGGCGCCACCTTCCGGTGCTTCCGTGACAGGCACGCCCTTGCCGGTTGTCGGTCGCGTTGGTGGGTCGTTCTTGCTCATGGGCGCATCCTGAACTTCTTCAGCGCAGGGTACGACGAGCAGTTCATGGGGGTGGAGGAACTGGGTCACAGCCGCCGCAGCTGGCGCTGTGCGATGCGTCGCAGCCGGGCGGCGCTGGCTGCTGGCAGCTGCTACGCGACCAGGCGATAACAGGGCAGGTAACGGCTGCCGGGCAGCTTCATGCGTTGCTGCTGCACAAAAGCCGCCAACAGGCGATCGAGCAGGCGCATCAGCGCAGCATCGCCGCGCAGTTCGAACGGACCCTGGCGCGCGATCGCCAGCATCCCCTGCTGTTTGACGTTGCCGGACACGATTCCGGAAAACGCCCGGCGCAGATCGGCCGCCAGTTCGTGGGCCGGGCGAACGCGGCGCAGATCCAGCGCGCGCATGGCGGTGTGCGTGGGCTCGAAGGGCAATTGCAGCGACGCCGGCACCTGCAGCAGCCAGTTGAAATTGTATGAATCGCTGTGGGTGCGGCGGTACTCGCGCACTTCGCTGATGCCCTGCACCATGGCGCGCGCCACAGCGGCCGGGTCATCCATGATGAAGGTCAGGCGCGCCAGCGCCGCGGCGCCCAGCGTGCCCTCGATGAATTCCGCCAGTTGTTCAAACCAGGCTGCGCTCTGGCGCGGGCCGGTGAGCAATACCGTCAGGGGCATCCCGGCATTGACGGGGTCGAGCAGCACACCGAGCAGGTACAGCACTTCTTCCGCGGTGCCGACCCCGCCGGGAAACACCACGATGCCGTGTGCCATGCGCACAAAGGCCTCGAGGCGCTTTTCGATATCCGGCAGAATCACCAGCTGATTGACGATCGCGTTGGGCGGCTCGGCAGCGATGATGCCAGGCTCGGTGAGACCGAGGTAACGGCCCACGGCAATGCGCTGTTTGGCGTGACCGATGGCCGCACCCTTCATCGGCCCCTTCATTGCTCCCGGTCCGCAACCGGTGCACACGTCGAGCCCGCGCAGACCGAGTTCGTAGCCGACCCGCTTGGTGTACTGGTATTCCAGATCGTCGATCGAATGCCCGCCCCAGCAGACCGCCAGATTCGGGCCGGCCTTGTGTTCGAGCACGCGCGCGTTGCGCAGGATATGAAACACCGCATTGGTGATCGAGGCCGGGTCGTTGCTGTCGAGGCGCCCGGCACCGATGATTTCATTCTCGGTGTAGATCACATCGCGCAGCACCGCGAACAGGTGTTCCTTGATGCCGCGGATCATCTCGCCATCGACAAAGGCCGCGGCTGGTGCATTGGCGATCTGCAGTTTGATGCCCCAGGCGTGACGCACAATCTGCACCGTAAAGGCGGCGTAGCGTTCGAAGATCTCCTGGGTGTTATCGCTGTCGCTGCCGGCGTTCAGCACCGCCAGCGCGCAGCTGCGAAACAGGGGATACAGACCCTGGGCACCGGTGTCGAGCAGCTTGTCGATCTCGCGCTGCGAGAGATTCTCGAGGCTGCCGCGTGGACCGACACGGGCATCGACGGCGTCGGCGAGAATGACACTGGCTTCCATACGCGGCCACGCCTCAGGGCGTGATGTCGATCGGCATGTTGTCGTGCGTGATCAGCCAGAACTCAACCATGTCGGCATTCGATAGTGCGATGCAACCATCGGTCCAGTCCTGGTTGGCGTAGTAATCGGGCGCGTGGTGCAGGGCGTTGGGCAGGCCATGGACCATGATCGAACCGCCCGGGTCCCAGCGATTGCGCCGCGCGCGCTGCATGTCGGCCTCGTTCGGATAGGAAACCTGTATCGCCAGAAAGAAATCGCTGTGGGTGTTGCGGCGAGTGAGGCGGTAGCTGCCTTCCGGCGTGCGATAGTCGCCCGAGCGTTCCTTGTTGCCGGCGGGCATGAGCCCGAGCGCTACCCGGTAGCTGCGCAGCACCTCGCTGCCGTTGAGCAGATACATGCGGCGTTCACCCTTGCGCACCACCACGCGGTCGGCCTGCGGCAGCTGTGCCGCGCTCAGGCTGCGCGCCCCGCTGTCGGCATCGCCCGACACGATCTGCGAATTGCCGCTGGCGCCTGCCGCCACCAGGGCGCCCGCACACCAGGCCACGGCGCACCGAACCAGGATTGCAGGTATGGGGCTGTGCATGGCGGCGATTATAGGGTTTAGCGTGGCGCGCCGCGAGCGTGCAGGGTTCACAGCCTGCAGATCACGAGGCCGCTTCGACGCGCGGCAGCATAATCTGGGTGCCGGGTCGCAATTCGGCGAAATCGACGTCGGGATTGTACTGCTGCAGCAACCAGGCCGGCAGCGTACCGCGCTGGGTCACGCTCCATAATGAATCACCACGGCGCGCGACATAGGCCTCGGCGCCGGTAATGCGATGCGCAGCAAAATAATCAGTCTGCAGTTTTTGATGGTAGTCACGCCGGCGGGCTTCGAACTGCTCGCGTGACACCTCGGTAAACGCCAGATTGAAACGTCGCCCAATCAGCACCGTGCTGTGCCCGTGCATATGATTGAGGGCCCGCAGGCTGCCGCTCGATACCTTGAGCCAATCGGCGTAGTGCCCGATGGTTTCATCGGCAACCACGACCAGGCTGTTGTCGGCGCGCACGCTGTAATCGATCGGATCAGCCGACGGCGGCGCGCTCTCGCCCTGGATCAGCGCCGGACCCTGCTCGAGCGCCTGCGCCTCAGTCACCGGCGCGGAGCTGAGCACTGCCGCAATGATGGCCTGCTGCTCATCGCGCTGGTCCGCCTCGGCAAGCCGTGCCAGCTCGGCCACCGCACTGGGCGAGGGGCCGGCGATCACCAGCTGCTGGCCAGCATGGATGCGCATATCTTCATGCAGCGAGTTGAGATTCAGCAGTGCCTCAGGCGCGAGTCCCGCCTGCAGCGCAATCGAGGCCAGTGAATCGCCACTGCGCACCGTATAGACATCAGCCGGGACCGCCTCGGGCAGGCTGATGGGCGGAGCAGCGGCCGGCAATACCGGCCCGGGGGCTGCCGGCTTCGCCGCCGCAGAGACGCTGGTTGCGCGTGCCGGTCGTGCCGCCGTGCTGGCGAGCAGGGCTGACTCTTCGCTCGCACTTGCCAGGCGCCTGCTCAGCTGTTGCGCTGACCACTGCTCACCGCCGACCGGCAGGCGCAGGTGATAGCCGCGCGGCACCGGCCGCTGCAGGTTCCAGACCACATTGCGCAGCGCCGGATTGAGTTCGCGCAACTGCTGTGTGTCGATGCCCAGCTGACGCTGCAAGACATCAACGCGCGTGGCGGCCAACAACGGCAACTCCTGCGTAGCTGCTACCGGTCGGCGCGGCGTAGCGCCGAAATATCGCTCCGGATCGCTGTCGAGGCGCAGCGCCGCGAGGAACGAGACGTAGTAGTTGCGCGAAGCGAAACCGAAGGTGGGACTATGATAGTTGCGTACGATTTTGACGATGTCATCGGTGCCCAGCTGCGTGCATGCGCGGCGCATGCCGCCGGCGCCATGATTGTAGGCGGTAATTGCCAGCGGCCAGGTGCCCAGCACGCGATAGTTATAGGCCAGCAGCTGGGCGGCCGCATCGGTCGAGCGATACGGATCGAGGCGCTCGTCGACATCCTTGTCGATGCGCAGAAAGCGCCGCCCGGTAGAGCGGATGAATTGCCACAGGCCCGCAGCGCCGGCCTTCGACATGGCCTGCGGCTGAAACGATGACTCCACGTGCGGTAGCGCGGCGATCTCCGCCGGCAGTCCCTGCGCCGCCAGGCTTTGCGCGATATGCCGCTCCCACGTACCAGCGCGTTGCAACCCGGCGCGGAAGCGATCGGACTGCCCCAGCTGAAAACGCACATCGTCCGCGGCCTGCATCAGGCGCGCTGCCTCGGCTCCGGCCCACAGGCCCTGCACGCGCAGTTCCTCATCGGTTTGCGGCGTGGCGCCGCTGCCCAGGCGGCGCAGTATCTGCCGGTAATGCTCGCGCGCGGCATCAACCTGCGCCTCGCGCTGGCGCGGCGGCAGCTCGGCGCCGAAATGCAGCGTCTCGTACACCACCGCCAGATTGCGCTGGTCGTGGATGAAGCCCTCGTCGGTCGACACCTCGCTGTATACCCGCATCCAGAAACGCACGTCGGGCTCGAGTTCTCCCGGCTGCACGATCGCAGCGCCGGCCGCAGCCGCCAGCGCCGGCAGCAGCAGCGCCAGCGGCAGCGCCAGGCGCAGCACCACGGGTCGCCGCAGCAAGTAACATAACGAGGCAATTTTCATGGTGAGCTGATTACCATAGATATATGGCTGGCGCCACGCTGCAGTTGGCAGTCGCGCAAAAAAACGGGAAGCGACGCCGGCGCTTCCCGCTCAAGCGACGCCCCACGGCGTCGCGATCAGCCGGTTGGTTGAGCGTGGCCGATCATCCGCACTTCGATTCGCCGCAATTCAGGCAGGTCATGCAACCATCCATCATCACGACCGCCGCCGTGCTGCACTTGGTGCACAGCTGAGCACCATCGGGAAAATGTGACTTGGCAAAGGCATCCTGCTGCTTCTGGCGCGCCTCGAATTCGGCGCGCTTCTCCTCGATGAGCTTCTTCTGGTGCACGTCCAGTTCGGTCTTGCGCAGCAGGCCGATGAACTGCAGATGCTTCTCGATGACATGGCCAAGCTCGGCGATGATCGAGGGCATGAATTTTCCACCCGGCTGCCAGTAGCCGCCGCGCGGATCGAACACCGCCTTGAGCTCATCGACCATGAAGGTGACGTCACCGCCCTTGCGAAACACCGCCGAGATGATGCGGGTAAGGGCGACGATCCACTGGAAGTGATCGAGATTCTTCGAGTTGATGAAGATCTCAAAGGGCCGGCGCTGCTCGTGCTCGGTGCCCTCGTTGAGCACGATGTCGTTGATGGTCACGTACATGGCGTGATCGGAAACCGGGGTCTTGATCTTGTAGGTGGAGCCGATCAGCATCTCGGGACGCTGCACCTCCTCGGTCATGCGAATGACCTTGGCCATGTGGCCATCGCGATGCGTGGCCATCTCCGGATCTTTGACGCCCTTGCCGGGGCCGCGCTCGGTTTCGATCGGCCTGGCGACGCGGTACTTGACGATCTTCTTGTCTATTCTGGTATTCATGGGTCTGGTATTCATGGGCCTGGTATTCATGGGCCTGGTATTCACGGGTCTGGCATTCATGGGCGGAAGTTCATTGGCTCAAAACTTCCCGTAATAACCCTCTTTCAGGGCGTCGAACAGATTGGCGGCGCTGTGATGCTCACCGTCATATTCAACCTGCTCGTCACCGCGTACCTCGACTTCACTGCCGTCCTCGAGCGTGAACACGTACTTGGTGTTCTTCAGATCATCTTCCTTGACCAGCACCCCCTGAAAAGCCTCAGGGTTGAAGCGGAAGGTGGTGCAGCCTTTGAGACCCTGTTCATGCGCGTAGCGATAGATGCCCTTGAATTCCTCATAGGAAAAATCGGTGGGCACGTTGGCGGTCTTGGAGATCGAGGAATCGATCCACTTCTGCGCGGCCGCCTGGATATCCACGTGCATGCGCGGCGTCACATCATCAGCGGTCGTGAAGTAATCCGGCAGCGCCTCGGCCGCGCTGACCGGCTGCTCGCCCTTGCCGGCCGCTGGCATGGCGCGCGCGTTGATCAGCTCCCGGTAGGCGAGCAGCTCAAAGGAAAGCACTTCGATTTTTTCCTTGGTCTTGCGACCCGGGCGGATCACATTGCGAAAATACTGATGTGCAAACGAAGGTTCGATGCCGTTACTGGCATTGTTGGCGAGCGACAGCGAAATGGTGCCGGTGGGTGCGATCGAGCTGTGATGCGTGAAGCGCGCACCCACCTGCGCCAGCTGCTCGACCAGCTGCGGCGCCACGCCGGCCACGCGCTGCATATAGCGGCTGTAGCGTGCATGCAGCAGGCGCCCGGGAATTCTTGCCCCCGGCTTCCAGCCATCGCGCACCATCTCCGGGCGCTTGCGCAGCATGGCTTTGCTGACCGTGAATTCTTCGTTCATGATCGGCGCCGGACCCTTCTCGCGCGCCAGCTCGAGCGCCGCTTCCCAGCCGGCCAGCGCCATCTCGCGCGCTGCCGCTTCGGTAAACTGCACCGATTCGGCCGAACCGTATTTCATGCCCAGCAGGGTGATGGTCGAGCCCAGGCCCAGAAAACCCATGCCATGACGACGCTTGCGCATGATCTCGGCGCGCTGCTGCGCCAGCGGCAGACCGTTGATCTCCACCACGTTGTCGAGCGCGCGCGTGAAGACGCGCACCACCTCGCGATATTCGTCCCAGTCGAAACGCGCCTGCGGCGTAAAGGGCTCACGCACGAAGCGCGTGAGATTGATGGAGCCCAGCAGGCAGGAGCCGTAGGGCGGCAGTGGCTGCTCGCCGCAGGGGTTGGTCGCGCGTATATTTTCGCACCACCAGTTGTTGTTCATCTCATTGACGCGATCGATGAGGATAAAACCGGGTTCGGCAAAATCGTAAGTGGAGGACATGATCACGTCCCACATGCGGCGCGCCGGCACTTTCTTGTAGATGCGGCAGGCCACCAGACCCTCGTCATTGACCACGAAGCCGTCGTGCACCGGCCATTCACGCCACACGAACAGCTCGGCGTTGGCGAGATCGGGCTGTTCGGCGTCGACTTCGCGCTGGCTGATGGGAAACGCCAGGCGCCAGTCGCCATTTTCGCTCACTGCCTGCATGAATTCGTCGGTGACCAGCAATGAGAGATTGAACTGCCGCAGCCGTCCGGCCTCGCGCTTGGAGCGGATGAAATCCATGGCATCGGGGTGACCGACATCGAAGGTGCCCATCTGCGCACCGCGACGCCCACCGGCGGAAGAGACGGTGAAGCACATCTTGTCGTAGATATCCATGAACGACAGCGGGCCAGAGGTGTAGGCGCCCGCGCCCGAGACATAGGCACCGCGTGGCCGGAGCGTGGAAAATTCGTAGCCGATGCCGCAACCGGCCTTGAGCGTCAGACCAGCCTCGTGCACCTTGCCGAGAATGTCATCCATCGAATCACGAATGGTGCCGGAGACCGTGCAATTGATCGTCGAGGTGGCCGGCTTATGCTCGAGCGCACCAGCGTTGCTGGTAACGCGCCCGGCCGGAATCGCGCCCTTACGCAGCGCCCACAGAAAACGCTCATGCCAGTGCTCGCGCAGCTCGGGCCGCTCAACATCGGCGAGCGCACGCGCCACGCGCTTGAAGGTGTCATCCATCGAAGCATCGATCGGCGTGCCATCTTTGGCAGTAAGTCGGTATTTCTTGTCCCAGATGTCGAGCGAGGCTTCCTGAAAAGGAATCGCATTGACATCTTTGTGCTCAAGTTTCACCACGGAATTCATCTCTACGAGCGCTCCCTTGTCTGCGTCCAGCGCGAAACTCCTGAAAATGGACTCAACGCCCGGAGTTCACCCTGCCCCCCCGACACCACAAGATCTAGTTACCGGAAAGCGATGAGACTAATGATGGCGCGGGGCCTGGTCAAGATTATGTGAGTCGGTGAAGCTGAATTTTTTTGTCTTAATAATCAACGTGTTATGAATTTAGTGGCCGTGCTGGCCTGAATATATTTTGGCGCCTGCCAGGACCTTTCCGGACTTTGACAAAATCAATAGGTGGTATCAACCGGTCACGCCGCCTGGCGCACATCTGCTCCACATTCATCGCACAGCTTATGCACAGGCGTTCACTTGCAACCCTGATCTTGAAAGCCACGGCGCCGACCACACATCTGTGTCATCGCCGCGTGCTGCGGCTTCGAAGTTCGAGAAGGAGCAACGATGACTACCCTGCATTATGAACCCTGGACCCTGATGAATCGGCTGCAGCGCGACTTCGCCTGGACGCCCGCGGTCGATGTGCATGAACAGCCTGAAAGTTACACGCTGCGTGCCGATCTGCCCGGTGTCGAGGCCAAGGACATTCACGTCACCGCCGACGACGGCCTGCTGACGATCCGCGGCGAACGCCATATCGGGCGGCGCGACGACCACCAGGGCTTCGAGCGACTCGAGCGCGCGGACGGCGCATTTCTACGCCGCTTCACGCTGCCAGAGAAGGTACGCGCGGATGAGATCAAGGCCCGCCATACCAATGGCGTGCTGGAGGTCATCATCCCCAAGCAGCCGGTGCCGGAAGTACGGCGCGTTGAAGTACAGGTGAACTGAAGCTACGGCCGCAGGCGGGTGCACCAGGCCCGCCTGCTGGCCGCTGGCCCATGCGCCAGCGCACGCACGGCCGCGTAGTAGGCCTTCAAGTTGCCGCCCTGCTCGCCCAGCAGTCGCTCGAATCCCGGTACGCAGTCGAAGTAGGTTGCGACCGAGGCCAGGTGCGCATTGTTGAGGCCAGCTTCCAGCCAGCTGGAGTAGCCGCTGCGTAAATTCTCCTGCCGTTCGTAGTCGCGCACCGTGGCGCTGGTGCGCTCGATCAGGGCCTGTTTGCGCGCACGCAGCCCGGCCAGCGATTGCTGCGAGCCGGGTGCGCGTGGCGACAGCTGCGCCTGCGCGTACAGCTCGGCAAGCTGCGCCCGCCCCGCGCCCAGTAGTCGCACTATGTGTGCCTGCTGCTCCTGGCGCTGCTGATAGCCGGCCAGCTCATCGTGGCGACTGTGCGCCTCCAGCCAGCGAGCCACGCCGGCCCGCTCCACACTCATTGCAAACGCCTCATTGAATTCGCTGTCGTCCTGCACATAGACGAGCTGATGCGCGAGTTCATGAAAAATCGTACCGACGAGTTCCAGATCGCCATAGCGCAGCATGGTGTCAAGCAGCGGATCAGCAAAGCGCCCCAGCGTGGAATAGGCGCTGACGCCGGCCACCAGCGTGTCGTTGCCGCGCTGGCTGAGCCTGGCCGCAAAGCGCCGCGCGTTGTCCTCGCGAAAATAGCCACGATAGGCGACGCAGCCGCTGATGGGAAAACACCAGCGCAGTGGCGCGATCGAGAACTCCGGCGCCGCCACCACATTCCACACCACGTAGGGCCGGCCCAGTGCGCTGTAACTGCGATAGCTCTGGTTATCGGGTAACGCGAGTTCGCGCGTCGCGAAGTCGCGTGCCTCGTTGACCAGTTCCAGCCGGCGCTTCAGCTGCGCGTCGGTATCGGGCGCCGCAATGAGTCGCGCAATCGGCTGACGGGCATGCAGCAGTTGCCACTGCCCATGCGCGGCCTGCAGCAGGTAGCCCACGCTACATCCCGACAGGCTCCAGCTACTCATCAATAACAATGCTCCGGCGAGTCGTCGCAAGTGCAGGCCACGGGCTTCAGTTAACATGTGCGCATGCAAGTCTACCTTGTGGGTGGCGCCGTCCGCGATGAGCTGCTGGGACTGCCAGTGAGCGAGCGCGACTGGGTGGTGGTCGGCGCCACGCCGGATGAATTGCTGCGCCAGGGCTATAAAGCCGCTGGCCGCGACTTCCCGGTGTTCCTGCATCCGGAAACTCATGAGGAATACGCGCTGGCGCGGCTCGAGCGCAAGGTCGCACCCGGATATCGCGGCTTTGCGACCGAGTTTTCGCCTACTGTTTCACTTGCCGACGATCTGCGCCGGCGCGATCTGACCATCAACGCCATGGCGCGCGCCGCCGACGGACAGCTGGTTGACCCTTACGGCGGCCAGGCTGATCTGCGCGCCCGGCTGTTGCGCCATGTGTCCGACGCTTTCATGGAAGATCCGGTACGCATCCTGCGTACCGCGCGCTTTGCGGCACGCTTTGCGCTGCTCGGCTTCACGGTCGCGCCGCAGACGGCTGCGCTCATGAGCCGCATGGTGAGCGCTGGCGAGGCCGCTGCGCTGGTGAGCGAACGCGTGTGGCGCGAACTCGAACGCGCCCTCGCTGAACCCCGTCCGACGCGTTTCTTTGAAGTACTGGCCGACTGCGCAGCGCTGCAGGTGGTGCTGCCGGAGCTGGCGCCGCAACTTGATTTCTCAACCTTCAATGCCGACGCCGCAGCCCGACGCGCGGCCACGAGCGGTGGCCCGCCCGTGGCCCTCGCCGCCCTCGCACTGGCCGCCGAACTTGGCGCCCCGACTGCCGTGCGCTGGGCCGCGCTGGTGGCCGACCTGCACAGCGAACAGATTGAGGCGCTGTGCACGCGCTTGCGCGCACCCGGCGAATTTCGCGATCTGGCTTTGCTGGCCGCGCGGCTCGGCAGGCATGTACAGGGTGGCGGAAAGCCGCTCGAGCAGTTGCTCGCTGATCCGCAGTGGCTGTTGACGCTGTATGAACTGGGCGATGCCTTCCGGCGTCCGCAGCGCTTTGAACAGTGGCTGCAGATGCTCACCATTCGCGCGCAGTCCGTGGCGCTGCCAGCGCCGGCGGTCGCGGCGCTGAGCGCGCGCCTGCGCACGGCGCTGAGCAATGCCGCTGCTGTGCACCTGAGCGCGGCCGACCTGCGGGGCTTGTCGGGGCCGGCGCTTGCCACGCGCCTGCGGACACTGCGTCTGGCGGCTCTGCACTAGGCGCGATTCGCCTTACAACAGGCGCCGCAGATCCTGATGCGTGAAGCCGGCGAGCGCTGTATTGACTGCGCGCGTCAGCGCCATGACCTTGAAGGTCTCGCCCATTTCGCCTGGCATCAGCAACTCGCGCGCCTGCGCCGCAAGCCGCGCGCGCGCGCCGGCATCAGGCGCGTCCGCCAGTTCCAGTCCGACGCCGCTGCCGAGCAGGAACGCGGCCTGCGTGCAGTAACCCGCCACCTCGAGCCCGGCAGCGCTCGCGGCTTCCGCCAGGCGCGTGAAGTCCACCCAGGCGCTTATGTCCTGCAGTCCTGGATACAGGAATGGATTGTCGTGCGCGCGGTGGCGATAGTGGCAACGCAGCGTGCCGGAGTCGCGCTGCGGGTGATACAGCTCGCCGCGCCCCAGGCCGTAGTCGAACAGCAGAATCATTCCTGATTCAAGCGTCGCCGACAACGTGGCGATCCAGGGGTCGAGGCGCATGCATAATTCGGATTGAAACCCTGGCGCAAAGGGCTGCGGGAGCGAGGCGGACAGGCGCTGCAGCTCGCGCGCCAGCCCGGCGCTGGCCGGACGCTGCTCCCAGCGCAGCTCGCCCGCGGCGTCCGCCGCCACGCCGCGCTCGAAATAACTGTGAGCCGCAGCTCCAGGAGCGCGCGACTCGCCGGCCGTGACGGCAAAGCACTGAAACGGCAAGGCGTCTGCCACTTCGTTGGCGAGTATTACCGCGCGTATCGGCCGCGTCGGCAGCGCCTCAAGCCACTGCACGCGTGCGCGCAAAGCAGCAGGCAGCGTCGCGATTCGCGCGCGTTGGCGCTCGCGCAGGTCGGCGCTGATTTCAAGGATGTAATAGTGCTGTGGCAGTGCTTCAAGCTGCGCCAGCGACGCCAGCAGGGTTGCCGCCAGGGCGCCGCTCCCGGCGCCCAGCTCCAGCAGCTCAGCTCCGGCGAGCAGCAGCGGCGCACACTGGCGGGCAACGCAGGCGCCAAACAGCGGCGAGATCTCGGGCGCGGTGACAAAATCGCCGGCCGCACCGAACTTGGCGGCGCCGGCGCTGTAGTAGCCAAGGCCCGGCGCGTACAGCAGCTGTTGCAGGTATTCGTCAAAGGGCAACCAGCCGCCGCGCGCTGCCAGCAAGGCCCGCAGTGCCGCCGTGGTGGCGGCCAGCTGCTCGCGCTGCGCGGCGTCGAGCGGCGGGATTGTGATTGCAGGCAGTACCGTCATAAGCTTCCGCAATGAGTGATCAACCCTCTGCTGCGCTCGCCGGCCAGACTGCTCTGGTAACGGGTGGCGCACGCCGCATCGGCGCCGAAATCGTGCGGCTCCTGCATGGCGCCGGTGCGAACGTCGCGATCCATTGTCATCGGTCTGGCAAGGAAGCGGAAGCGCTGCGCGCCGAACTTGCCGCGCTGCGCCCCGGCTCCGCCGCCGTCTTCAGTGCCGATCTGCTGGATATCGCCACGCTGGCGCCGCTGGTCGCCGCGGTGGTAGCGCGCTTTGGGGGTCTGCAGCTGCTCGTCAACAATGCCTCGAGTTTTTTCCCCACGCCCTTTGGCAGCGTGACGGCGGCGGCCTGGACCGATCTCATGGGCACCAACCTGCGGGCGCCACTGTTCCTGTCGCAGGCGGCAGCGCCGGAACTTAAGCGCAGCGGCGGACTGATCGTCAACATTATTGATATCCATGGCCTGCGTGCGCTGCCCGATTACATGGTGTATTCCACTGCCAAGGCGGCACTCCTGCATCTGACGCGTGCCCTGGCGCGCGAGCTGGCGCCGGCGGTGCGGGTCAACGGCATTGCACCAGGGCCGGTACTCTGGCCGGAGGCTGGCATGGATGCTCTGTTGCAACAGGAGATCATCGCGCGCACGCCGCTCGGTCGTGCAGGTTCGCCCGCCGATGTGGCGCGTGCCGTACGGTTTTTTGCCACTGAGGCGCCGTTTGTCACCGGGCAGATACTCGCCGTCGACGGTGGCCGAAGCCTGCGCTGGTAGGACCAGGGATTGCGCCGCGACGCGCCTAGGCGTTGAGATCCAGCGCCAGGCGCTCATGCTGGTACGGCTGGGCCGAGAGTTCCTGCCAGTGATCAGCCATGCTGCGCCCGGTCAGTGGGTGGCGCAGCTGCGGCTCCAGTTCCGCCAGCGGCCCGAGCATATAGGTACGCCGCAGCAGATCGGGTCGCGGCAGTTCATAGCGCGCGGTCCTGGCGCGAAGTTCGCCGTACAGCAGCAGGTCGAGATCCATGGCGCGCGGCGCCCACTTGGCTTCGGTACGATCGCGACCGCACAGTGCCTCAATCTCCTGCAGCTGCCCGATCAGCGCCTCGACCGGCAGCGCGGTGTGGAATCCTGCCACCGCATTGTAGAAATCCGCACCTTCGAAGCCGAAGGCGGGATTGCGATAGCAGCTGGAAAAGCGCGCATCGGGAAAACGCCGGCGCAACTCGCGCACCGCCTGCGGCAGGCGTATGTCAGGATCGATATTGCCGCCGATGGCGACATAGACCGGCGTCATGCGCGGCGGCGCTCGATCGACACCCCGACATCGCGCGAATGACGGATGGCACCGGGCTTGTTGATGCGCACGCGAATCCAGGCCAGTGAGAATTCTTCCAGCAGCAGCATGGCCAGGCGCTGCGCCAGGGTTTCGATCAGCTGAAACTGCGATTCACCCACCCAGCCCAGCACGCGCTTGGCAACCGACTTGTAGTCGACGGTGTCAGCCACGTCGTCGCTGTGCGCCGCACGCGTGCAATCGCAGGGCATTTCCACGTCGATGACCACGGTCTGCGGCACGCGCCGCTCCCAGTCGATGAAGCCAATGATGCATTGGCACTCGAGGCCGCGAAGAAAAATATGATCAGCGGAAGGTTCGCTCATGGGCTTCCCAGGTCAGTGGGTGGACGCAATTCATCGAGCGGCCAGCGTGCGCGCACCGCCAGATTCAGCCCGCCGCGCTCGCCGGCGCGCAGGCGCAGCAAACCCGCCATGGCAATCATGGCGGCATTATCGGTGCAGAACTCGCTGCGCGGAAAATAAACCTCGGCACCGCGCGCCGCCACGGCGCCGCGCAGCCGCGCGCGCAATGCCTGGTTGGCGCCGACGCCGCCGGCCACGACCAGACTGGTATGGCCCGTTGCTGCCAGGGCACGCAATGCCTTGGTGCACAGCACGTCGACAATGGCATCCTGTACGCCGCGCGCGATATCGGCGCGCCGCTGATCATCGAGGGGCTGCGCGCGCACCGCCAGCAATACGGCGGTCTTGAGGCCGGAGAAACTGAACTCGTACCCGGGCCGATCGAGCATGGGACGCGGCAGGCGAATGGCATTTTCGTGGCCAGTGGTTGCAAGCGCAGCCAGTTGCGGACCACCTGGGTAGGGCAAGCCCAGCAATTTGGCACTCTTGTCAAAGGCTTCGCCGGCGGCATCGTCACGGGTTTCACCCAGCAGCCGATAGTCGCCCAACGCCAGTGCCTCGATCAGCATGGTATGGCCGCCGGAGACCAGCAGCGCCAGATGCGGAAAGCCGGGTGCTGGCGTCTCCAGCAGCGGCGCCAGCAGGTGCCCCTCCAGATGATGAATGCCCAGGGCCGGCAGGCGCCAGCCATAGGCCAGGGCACTGGCCAGGGCGGCGCCAGTAAGCAGGGCACCGGTAAGGCCCGGTCCGGCGGTGTAGGCGACGCCATGCAGCTCTTCCGCGCGCGTTGCGGCCACCTCCAGGGCCGTGTGCACCAGCGGCAACAGTCGTTTGACGTGATCGCGCGAGGCCAGCTCCGGCACCACCCCACCATAGATGCGGTGCAGGTCGACCTGGCTCCACAGCTCATGCGCAAGCAGTCCGCGCGACTCATCAAGTACGGCCACGGCACTCTCGTCGCAGGAAGATTCGATCGCCAGGACTCTCATGGGATGGCAGGCAGTATGTACCAA
Organism: uncultured Gammaproteobacteria bacterium; assembly: GCA_963823235.1. Classification (GTDB taxonomy): domain Bacteria; phylum Pseudomonadota; class Gammaproteobacteria; order Steroidobacterales; family Steroidobacteraceae; genus FEN-1191. Next base: position 68,131 of record CAWGKS010000004.1, read on the forward strand.
TGCGCCCGCGCTCATCCGTTTGCCTTTTGCCCCCGCTCTCTTTAGAATCGCCGCCCCTGCCTGTCTGGGTCAGCCCCAAACAGCTTTTCGAATCAAGAGGTTGTGCTTCGATGCCGAGCGTTCGAATTCGCGAGAATGAGTATTTTGACGCCGCCCTGCGCCGCTTCAAGCGCGCCTGCGAGAAGGCCGGCGTGCTCGCCGAACTGCGCCGGCGCGAATTCTACGAGAAGCCCACCCAGGAACGTAAGCGCAAGAAAGCCGCCGCCGTGAAGCGCCATATCAAGCGCGTTTCCCGCGATTTCGTGCGCACCGCGCGCTGACGCGCGTGCCGCTCAAGGCGCAAATCCAGGAAGACATGAAGGCCGCCATGCGCGCCGGCGAGAAGCCGCGACTGGCCACCATCCGGCTGATCATGGCCGCCATCAAGCAGCGCGAAGTCGATGAGCGCATTGAACTCGATGATGTCCAGGTGCTGGGCGTGATCGACAAGATGGTCAAACAGCGACGCGAATCCATCGCGCAGTTCGAGGCCGGCGGCCGCGCCGACCTGGTCGCCATCGAAACCGCTGAACTGACCCAGTTGTCGGCCTATATGCCCGCGCAATTGTCGGCCACCGAGCTCGATGCCCTGATCGGTGAGGCTATCGCCGCCACCAGCGCCACCTCGATCAAGGATATGGGCAAGGTCATGGCCGCCATCAAGGCCAAGGCGGCCGGTCGTGCCGACATGGGCGCCGTGGGCGTTCGCATCAAGGCACGCCTGTCGGCCTGAGGCCCATGGCCGGCCGCATTCCACAGGCCTTTATCGATGAGCTGATCGCGCGCGCCGATATTGTTGAAATCGTCGGCAGCCGGGTGCCGCTCAAGAAAGCCGGGCGCGAGTACAAAGCCTGCTGCCCGTTTCACGACGAGAAGACCCCCTCCTTCTGGGTGAGCCCGGACAAGCAGTTCTATCACTGCTTCGGCTGCGGCGCGCATGGCACGGCGCTGGGCTTCCTGATGCAGTATGAACAACTGCCATTTCCGGAAGCGGTGGAGGAAATGGCCGGGCGCCTGGGCCTCGAGGTGCCGCACGAAGGCGGCAATGCTCCCACCCAGCGCGGCCACGAGGAGCTCAGCGATCTGCTCGGTCGCGTCGCCGGTTTTTATCAGGAATGTCTGCAATCGAATCAGCGGGCTCGCGCCTACCTGCAGGGTCGTGGCCTTGAAGCCGCGACGCTCGAGCGCTTTCGCATCGGCTACGCGCCTGATGCCTGGAACGAGGTGCTGCGGCGCTTCGGCGCAACCGAGGAATCGCGCCAGGCGCTGCTGGCGACCGGCCTCATAATCGAGCGCGATACACCACGTCCCGGGAGCGAACCCTGGTACGACCGCTTCCGCGATCGCATCATGTTTCCGATCCGTGATCCGCGCGGCCGGGTGCTGGGTTTTGGCGGCCGGGTGCTCGATAGCGGCGAACCCAAGTACCTCAATTCGCCTGAAACCGAGCTGTTTCATAAAGGGCAGGAGCTTTACGGGCTCCACGAAATTCGCCTGGCGCGCACCAGTCTGCAGCGCCTCCTGGTGGTGGAAGGCTATATGGATGTGGTGCGACTCCACCAGGCGGGCCTGGCTTACGCCGCAGCGACACTGGGAACCGCGACCACGCCTGAGCAGCTGCGGCGGGCGTTTCGCCTGGTGAGTGAAGTCGTGTTCGCGTTTGACGGCGATCGTGCCGGTCGCGCCGCTGCCTGGCGGGCGCTGCAAAACGCGTTGCCGGAAGCGCGCGCAGGGCGCGAGCTGCGCTTTCTGTTTCTGCCCGACGGTGAGGATCCCGATTCCCTGATTGGCCGCGAGGGTCGCGCCGCCTTTGAGACCCGCCTGAGTGGCGCGCTGCCGCTCTCGGAATACCTGATCGCCCAGCTGCGCGAGCAGGCCGATGTGTCGCATGCCGACGGCCGCGCGCGCTACGTGTCGCTGGCGCGACCACTGCTGGCCAGGGTGGCGCCCGGTGTCTATCAGGAGCTGCTGCTGGTGCGGGTCGCGCAGGAAGTGGGATTGAATGCCGACCGACTGCGCGAGTTGCTGCACAATTCTGCGGACCCGGCACACGCCGGCGACGCGCCCACGGCAGGCACTGGCGATGACTCGCAGCGCAGCGGCAATCTGGCGCGCGGCGCACGCACACGTCGCAGCACTGCTGCCGGAGTCGGGCGGCGCGGTCTGCTGACCCAGGCGATTCAGATGCTGCTGCATTTCCCGGCTGCCGCAGCCGCAGTACCGGCGCCGCTAACTGCCGCGCTCGCCTCGATCGGCGAACCGGAACTTCCCGGCATCAGCACGCTGCGCGAATTGCTCGGCGCCATGCGTGCGAACAGCGCGCGCAGCACGGCGCAACTGCTCGAGGAATGGCGCGAGCGTCCGGAGGCGAAACGACTGGGCGCGCTGTATGCAGAACCCACACTGCTCGATGCCACGCAGGCACGTGCCGAATTCAGGGAGCTGCTCGCAAAACTCACCGAACAGGTGAACAGCGAGCGCAGCACACGTCGTTATGACGAGCTGCTGGCACGCGTCAACACCCGCAGCGCGAGTGCCGAGGAGCTCCGGGAATTTCAGGCGCTGCTCACAAGAGTGGTACCGCCGGGCTGACGCCCGTACCTAACCCGGTGGCCGTGCACCGGCCGGCACCCCGGGAAGTGCCTGCCTGGGCCAGCCCGGGCCATAGCCCGGGCCATAGCCAGAGCCATAGCCAGGACCTGGAGCCAACCGGGTCAACGCACGGCCAAGTATCTGATCCTGCTTGGAAATGGATGCCCATGGAGACGCGCAAGCCCGGCTGGCGCTGCCCCCCGCCTTTTAGGTAGAATTGCCGGATTTTCCGCATTCGCAGCAACTTCGCCTGAATGTTCTCTTTTGGGAACGTTTGGGTCGGAGTTCTTGTCCTGAATATTCATCTAAGGACTGCCATACCGATGACGCGCAAGACCACCGCTCCTGCAACGCCCCCACGTAAACCTGCCGCCCGCCTACCACTGGCGGCGAAGAAGGCGGCGGCGCCTGCGCGCCGCCAGGTCACGGCGGGCAAACATGCTGCGCCAACCAGGCCGGCGATCGCGGCCAGGCCGACGGCGCGGACCAAGGCTGTCGTGGCCGCCAAACCTGCCGCAGCACTCAAGCCCATGCCCGCAGCCAAACCGGTTGTGACGACCACCAGGATTTTAGCCAAAGCAGCCGGCGCCGCGCCCAGGGCTCGCGCCGGCGGCGCGGCGAAGGTAGTGACGCCGATCTCGGGCATCGAACGGCGTATCAACATGCCGGAAGATCGCCAGTCGCAGCTCAAGCTGTTGATCGCGCGCGGTAAGGAACAGGGCTATCTCACCTACGCGCAGGTCAACGATCACCTGCCATCTGAAATCGTCGATCCCGAGCAGATCGAAGACATCGTTAACACCATTAACGACATGGGCATTCCGGTCTACGAAAAAGCGCCCGACTCGCAATCGTTGCTGGCCTCCGATCCTGCTGCGCCCGCCGATGAGGAAGCCATAGAAGAGGCCGCCGCGGCGCTCGCGGCGCTCGATGCTGAGCTCGGCCGCACCACCGACCCGGTGCGCATGTACATGCGCGAAATGGGCACAGTCGAACTGCTGACGCGTGAAGGCGAGATTCGCATTGCCAAACGCATCGAAGAAGGTCTCGATGCCGTGCGGCTGGCGCTGGCCAGTTACCCGGCCACCCATGAGCATCTGTTGCACACCTACGAACTCGTCAAGGCCGGTCAGGCACGACTGGTTGATCTGGTCGTGGGCTTCATAGATCCCAACGCGCCCGATGTCATTGCCCAGCCGCAGAACCCCACGAAGATAGACCTGGCGGCGGTGCCGGAGAAAACCGGCGACGAAGAAGCTGACGACGGCACTGCCGAAGAAGAAGTCATCGACACCGGCCCCGATCCTGAAGAAGTGGCGCGCCGCATGGCCACTATCAAGAAGCACCTGCAAACCGTGCTGGCGGCGCTCGCCAAGCAGGGCACGGAAGATCCGCGCACCGACAAGGCACGCAAGAAGCTCGCCGCGGAATTCATGGAGCTCAAGCTCTCGCCACGCATGTTCGACGCGCTGACCGCGCAGATGCGCGTGCACATCAGCGAACTGCGGCAGATCGAGAAAGAGATCATGGTCATCGCGATTCGTGACGCCGGCATGCCGCGCCGTGATTTCATCACCAGTTTTCCGAAGAACGAGACCAGCGCGCGCTGGCTTGCCAAGCACATCAAGGCCGGCAAGAAGTATTCCGCGCCGCTGGCCCGGCTCAAGGAAGAAATCGAGCGCCGCCAGAAGAAACTGCACCTGCTCGAAGTGCTGCGGCACCTGCCGATCACCGTGCTCAAGGATATCAACCGTGAAGTCTCGATCGGCGAGGCCAAGGCACGCCGCGCCAAGAAGGAAATGGTCGAGGCCAACCTGCGCCTGGTGATCTCAATTGCCAAGAAATACACCAACCGTGGCCTGCAGTTCCTCGACCTGATCCAGGAAGGCAATATCGGCCTCATGAAGGCGGTCGATAAGTTCGAATACCGTCGTGGCTACAAGTTCTCGACCTATGCCACCTGGTGGATCCGCCAGGCAATCACCCGTTCGATCGCCGATCAGGCGCGCACCATCCGCATTCCGGTGCACATGATCGAAACCATCAACAAGCTCAACCGTATTTCCCGGCAGATGCTCCAGGAGATGGGCCGCGAGCCGACGCCCGATGAACTCGCGGTGCGCATGGAGATGCCGGAAGACAAGGTACGCAAGGTGCTCAAGATCGCCAAGGAACCGATCTCGATGGAGACCCCGATTGGTGATGATGAAGATTCGCACCTGGGCGATTTCATCGAAGACACCTCGGTGACCTCACCGATCGAGCAGGCCACCAGCGAGTCGCTGCGCGAGACCACGCATTCGGTGCTGGCACAGCTCACGCCGCGCGAGGCCAAGGTGCTGCGCATGCGCTTTGGCATCGACATGAACACCGATCACACACTTGAAGAAGTAGGCAAGCAGTTCGACGTGACGCGTGAGCGCATCCGACAGATTGAAGCCAAGGCGCTGCGCAAGCTCCGGCACCCGAGCCGCAGTGAGCAGCTGCGCAGCTTCCTGATGGATGACTGAGCGCCGCCGTCGGACCGCTCGCCGGAGCAGGCTGTGAGGCTGATTCAGGTCAAGGTCAGAGCGCGTGCCCGGCACAGCGTGCTGGCCGAGACCGGCGCGGGACCCTGGCGTGCCGAACTCAAATCGGGTCCGGTGGACGGCAGAGCCAACCGGGAGCTGATTGCCCTGGTCGCCGCCCATTTTGGCTGCCTGAAGTCGGCAGTATCCCTGAGGTCCGGGGCCACGGGACGGATGAAGTGGCTGAGCATTGACACGGACAACGGCGCAGACAACCGCTGCCCGGTTGCGGCCAACCCCGCTAGTCGCCGAAGGTAACCCGCAGTGCCGTGCTCTCCGCCTGCGCGCGCTCCATCAGCTCAAGCCACGCGGCGGCGTCGAGCCCGAAGCGCGTGAACTGTGCCAGGTGCGCAGCGGTTTCTGCCAGCTGCGCCGGATTGAACGAGGCGTTGGTACCGATCACTGCCGCACTGAGCGCCGCCGCGAGATCATCCTGCGAACCGCCGTTGTCCAGCAGATCCTGATCGGCGATGGCCTGGCAGAGCGCTTCCGGCATCTGCCAGCTGCGTGCGATCGCGCTGCCGATGCGTGCGTGCCAGGCGCTGAGCGCGCTGATCGAGGCCGGCATGTTGCCGGCCGCATCCGCACGACTGTCGAGACGTACATAAAGATAGAGTTTGCCGATGTTGTGCAGCAGACCTGCCAATAGCGCGGCGTCGGGATCGCCTTTGCCGGTACGGGTAGTCAGCAGGCGCGCCAGCGCCGCGACCTGCGTGCTCTCACGCCACAGCTGTTGCAGGATATGCTTCAGGCGCTGGAGTTTTGGTGCCTGGCGCAGCTGCAGCAGCGCGTGCGCATAGACGGCGCTGCGCAGCATGTCGTGACCGACGCGCAGAATGGCGAGCTTCAGGTCGGAAAGCGGGCGACCGCCGCGCATGAATAGTGCGGAGTTGGCCAGCGTCAGCACGCGCACGGCGAGGCCTGCCTCGGCGCCCAGCAGGCCCGCCAGCTCGCTGATATCAAATGCCGGAGCAGCCAGTGCGGTGCGTGCGCGCTCTGTCACCTTGGACCACGACGGCAGGATGACCTTGCCGGCCGCGACTTCATGCTCCAGTGTCTGCATGAACTCAGCCAGCTGCCGGTCATGTAGCGCCGTGACGTCAAGCCGGCCGGCGGCAGTAGTCGGTTCGCTCATGCAGCTAGCGAGCGTTGCGCACGCGCCTGCTGCAATGCCAGCAGCACCCGCGCCTCGCCACTGACCAGGCCGCAGCGTGCCGCGATTTCCTGCATGGAGGTGCCACTCTCAGCCAGGCGCGTCGCGGCACGGTAGTCGGCCGACTCCGCGCTGCCGGCAGAACCTGGTGCGCGCTGTTCAGATCGCGGTGCGTGCGGCACCGGCGCGGCACTGGCGTGCTCCATGGCATCGAGACGCAGCAGGTCGACCTGTTCGAAGATGCGCTCCAGGGCACGCGCCGTTCGCAGACGCACCCCGCGCAGCTGCACATAGTGCAGTAACGCTGTGGCGCCCAGCATGGCAAGCACGAGGCTGGTATTGATGGCAGCCCAGTCGAAGCGCAGGCTCGCCAGGTGAGTCGTCAGATAGTGCATGGTTCGGTTCCTCCCAGTAGATAGCGCAGTATTGGTGCCGGTCTCAGGGGCGCAGCGCTGCACCGGCGCGCTTTGAGCCCAGAATGATGATCGCCACGCGGCGGTTGGCATTGCGGCCAGCAGCGCTGCTGTTCGCCTGCACCGGCCGGTATTGGCCGTAGCCCACCACCGCCAGGCGCTGCGGATCGACACCGTGTTCGGAGAACAGCCGTACCACGCTGCCGGCGCGTGCGCCCGAGAGTTCCCAGTTGGAGCGGAAGGCTCCGCTGCGCACCGGCACGTCGTCGGTATGGCCTTCGACCTGTACCGCGTTCGGCCAGGGTTTGAGTGCGTCCGCCAGATGTTGCAGCACCGGCACCGCCGCGGGCGCGGGCTCGGCCATGCCGCTGGCGAAGAGGATGTCGGCGCTGATCTGCACCTCGACCGCGTCACCAAGTTTCTTGACCTGCACGGCGTTGCTCTGAATAAGACTGCGCATCACGCCGCTGACGTCCGCGGCGATGGCATCAAGTTCCTTGGCGCGCGCGGCCTCGGCTTCGACGAGCGCACTGCTGTAGACCTGGCGTGGGTCGGCCGAGCCGGCGCGACGCTCGCCTTCCGGCACCGTGCCGTTCGAGTGCGGCAGGGGCATAGGCAGGTGCGCCGGCATGCCGGCCGTAAACAGGCGACTCACCTCGCTGATGGGCATCTGCTCGCTGACACCGTTGGCAGTCGAGCCGATGGAAATGGCCTGCGGCGAAAGCGGGGTACCGCGAAACGCGGCCGACATGGCACTGGAGAGCACCCGGTACTTGCCGGAGTTCACTGACGAGATGGAATACATCACGACAAAGAACGCCAGCAGCAGGGTTACCAGATCGCCGTAGGGAATTGCCCAGGCATCGTGATTGTCATGCTCGTCATACTTGTTGTTGCGCTTCATGGAAGTGCTCTACAGCAGGTAGCCGCGCAGGCGGCCCTCGATGACGCGCGGGTTATCGCCCTGGGCAATGCCGATCAGGCCCTCGATCAGCATCTCGTGTTCATGCGCGTGACTGTGAACCGCCACCTTGAGTTTGTTGGCCATCGGCAGGAACAGCAGATTGGCGAGACCGATGCCGTAGACAGTGGCGGTAAACGCCGCGGCGATGCCGTGACCAAGCTTTGACGGGTCGGCGAGATTCTGCATCACCGCCATGAGTCCGAGCACGGCACCGATGATGCCCAGTGTCGGTGAGTACACGCCCATGCCTTCGAAGACCTTGGCGGCGCGCAGGTCGGCAGTCTCGCGCACATTCATGTCCACTTCGAGGGTGCTGCGGATGGTGTCTGGCGCGCTGCCGTCGACCACCAGCTGCAGGCCCTTGCGCAGGAAGGCATCAGGCTCGCGGCGCATGAGCGGCTCGAGTCCGAGCAGACCCTGCTTGCGCGCGATGTTGCTCCACTCAACCAGTTTGGCGACCTGTTGTGCCGGTGCGCGCGCCGGCGGACGAAATACCCAGGGCAGCATGACCAGCGCACGGCGCATGACGTTGAGTGGGGTCTGCAGGCAGATGGCGGCGGTAGTGCCGACGATCACGATCATGAACGCAGCCGAGGACAACAACGCCTCGATGCCGGCGCCCTTGAGCACAGCGCCAACGACAATGGCTACTCCCGCGAGCAGCAGACCAACAATGCTGAGAATATCCACGCTGCTGCCTTAAGCCCTCATACCCGCCATTCCGTCAGCTGTCCCTTGAGGCGCACCAGCGCCTGACCGTGCAGCTGACAGGCACGTGACTCCGTGACCTTGAGCACGGCACCGATTTCCTTGAGGTTGAGCTCCTGCTCGTAGTAGAGCGACAGGACCAGGCGCTCGCGCTCCGGCAGGCGATTGATGGCATCGACAACTGCCCGGCGGCGCGCGTCATCGAGCGTCTCGGCCTGCGGATCAGGGCCGGCGTGGGCGAGTCGATCGAGCGTTGAGTCTTCACCGTCATCGGCATCGTTGAGACGCAGCAGCTGGCAGCCAAGCGCGTCCTGGATGATGCCGTGATAGTCCGTGATTGAGACACCCAGCTGCGCGGCGACATCAGCGTCGCTGGCTTCGCGTCCGGTGCGTGCCTCCACGCTGCGAATGGCCACGGCCGCAGCGCGCGCCTTGCGATGTACTGAACGCGGTGCCCAGTCGAGCTTGCGCAGCGCGTCGAGCATGGCGCCGCGGATGCGAATGCCGGCGTAGGTTTCAAAGCTGGCGCCACGTCCGGCCGTGAAGTGTTGCGCGGCTTCCAGCAGGCCGATCATTCCCGACTGCACCAGATCATCAACTTCAACCTGCGGCGGCAACCGGCCCGCCAGATGGTAGGCGATGCGCTTGACCAGGTCCGCGTGACGCCGGACCAGGGCGTCGCCGTCACTTGCCGGGGCTACGCTGGCATATACCTGTGCACCGTTCATTTGACCACCTGCAGGCGTGCCGGCGGACGTGCCAGCATTTTTTCGAGAAAGAATTGAATGCCACCGGACGGATCGCCGTGCCGTGGCCAGGCCTGCACGGCCACAGCCAGCTGCCGGTAGGCGCGCGCCGCCGGCCCGCCAGGATAGGCCGCCAGCACCGTGCGCTGCGCGCGTACCGAGCGCGCCACGCCCTCATCGTCGGGGATCTCGCCCGCGTATTCGAGTGCGACCTCGAGGAAACGGTCGGTAACCCGTTGCAGACGTCGGAACAGATTTCGCGGTTCACTGCCGGCGCGCGCCATGTTGACCAGTACGCTGAAGCGCTGCACATTGCGCTCGTGGCTGAGGGTTTTAATGAGCGCGTAGGCGTCGGTCAGGCTCGCCGGCTCGTTGCGGATCACCAGCAACTGATGTTGTGCGGCCTGGCAGAATGCCAGCACCGAATCGCCCAGACCAGGCGCGGTGTCAACCAGCATGGTGTCGTAATCCCCTGGCAGCGCGCTGAAGGAGCGCACAATGGCAGCCAGCTCCGCGTGCGGCAGATGCGCCAGACGCGCCACGCCTGAGGCCGCGGGAATGACACTGACACCGTCAGCGGTCCGCAGCACTATCTCTTCCAGTCGTCGCTCGCCATGCAGTACCTGTTCGAGCGTGCCGGTCGGGGTCAGCCCGAGCAGCACATCGACATTGGCAAGCCCAAGATCGCCATCGAGCAGCAATACTTTGCGCCCCGCCGCCGCGAGCGCCGTGGCGAGATTGACCGCCACCGTGGTCTTGCCGGTTCCGCCTTTACCACCACTGACGGCGATGACCTGCATGCCTGGCGCGGGCTGGGTGCCCACGGCTACGTTACGCTGCCGCATTGATATTTCCTCCATAGCGCCGCGCGAGCAGATCCTCGTCGGCATGATTCGCTGTCAGACTTGCAAGTTCCCTGGCGCGTGCAATCAACCTGGGTGCACGCGCCGGGCGCAGTTCATCGGTCACCAGCGGGCCATCGCCTACCAGTGCGAGCGGCAGCTGCGTGCGGATCAGGGCCGACAGCGCACCGCCCAGGCTCCGGGCCTCGTCGTAATGGGTCAGGGCGCAGCACAGTGGCGCGAAGGCGCTGGCGCGCTGCAGTGTTTCGGCCAGCACCTCCGCCTGGGAAGTTGCCGGCACCACCAGCAGGCTGCGCAGCCCCGCCACCGCGGCGCGCAGGGTGGCGGCGAGCGCCCGGTTGTGTTCAGGGTTCGGGCTCAGTGCCGGCGCGTCGATCAGCAGGCAGTCATAGTCGGCGATGCGCTCAGCGGCGGCGCGGCAGGCGGCGGCGTCGGCAAAACAGTAGCTGGTGACGCCGAGCAGCCTGCCCAGGGCATGCGCCTGCGCCGCCGCACCAATGTGCTCGTCGTCGATGGTGACGATGGCCAGTGATGCGGCGCCGTGTTCCAGCACCCAGCGCAGCGCGAGCTTTGCCATGACGGTGGTGCGACCAGCGCCGGCCGCGCCGATCATGGCCAGGGCAGTGCCCTGGGCAAGGGGCGCCTCGGCGGTTAGCAGTTGCTGCGCGAGCAGGTCGAAATGCGCTGGCGTCGCCGTGGCGGCGCCCGCCTCGCTCGGCATCTGTGCCAGCACCTTCAGCGCTACGTCGCGCGCCAGTCCCAGTTCAGTCAGTTCGGCCAGCGCCTGGGCGCGCAATGGTTCGCGCCGCGTGAAATCGTTCCAGGCCAGCGCCGCCAGCTGCCGCTCGAGAAGCTGGCGCAAGCTGCGCAGCTCATCGCTCATGGCCTGCTGCCCAGGTGCCGGCGCAGCCTCCGGCAGCGCTGCTGCTGGCATTGGCGTTGCCGTCGCCGTCGCTGCTGCCGTCGGCTGGTCGGCGTGGGCAGCGACACCACTCTGCAGCAACTGCGCATCAATGGCAGCGCTCACTTCGACGCCAGCGCCGAGAGCCCGGGTGCTGAGTATGATCGCTCCGTCACCGAGCTCAGCGCGTATCTGTCGCAGCGCGTCGCGCATATCAGTACCGAGGTAACGCCTTATCTTCATGGGTTATGCTTTCCCTGGAGCATTGAGTATTAGTGATGATCAGCGCCCGACCGCGGCGATCATGCGCACGCGCCGGTTGTCAGGTATTTCATTCCAGGCCAGCACATGGAGACCCGGCACGCTGGCGCGCGCGAAGCGGGCCAGCGTGGCACGCAGCGCTGGCGCCACCATCAGCACTGCGGCTTCACCGGCAGCCTCCTGGCGCTGCGCCGACTCCACCAGGCGGGTCGCGAGCCGCTCGGCCAGCCCGGGTTCAAGCGCAGCACTGCCGGCACCGTTGGCGCCGAGCGAGCTTTGCAGAAGCTGCTCAAGTTCCGGCTCGAGCGTGACCACCGGCAGTTCCGCGGCGCTGCCGGCAATGTCCTGGACGATCTGCCGCGACAGGGCAACGCGCGCCTGCGCCTGCAGTACGGCCGGATCCTGGCTGCGCGGCGCATGTTCGGCCAGCGTTTCGATGATGGTGCGGATGTTGCGTATCGGTACCCGCTCACTGAGCAGACCCTGCAGGACACGCACCACCGTGCTAAGTGGCAGGGTTTTCGGCACCAGGTCCTCGATCAGGCGCGGTGCGGTCTTGGCCAGGCCGTTGAGCAGCTGTTGAGTTTCTTCGTGGCCCAGCAGTTCATGGGCGTGGCTCTGAACCAGATGGCTCAGGTGCGTCGCAATGACCGTGCTGGCGTCGACGACTGTGTAGCCGAAGGTCTGGGCCTGTTCGCGCCGCACCGGATCAATCCAGATTGCTTCCATGCCGTAGGCGGGATCGCGCACTTCGATGCCGGGCGGCTTGCCGAATACGCGACCAGGATTGATCGCAAGTTCGCGATCCGGATAGACCGTACCATCGCCTACCGCTACGCCGGCGAGGCTGACGCGATAGGCATTGGCGGACAGTTCCAGGTTATCGCGGATGTGTACGGCCGGCACCAGGAAACCCAGCTCGGTGGACAGCTTGCGGCGTACGCCACGAATGCGCGCGAGCAGCTCACCACCGTTGGCCTTGTCGACCAGCGGCACCAGGCGAAAACCCACCTCAAGGCCAAGCAGATCGGCAGGCTGCACATCGTCCCAGGACAGTTCACGCGGCTCGCTGCTGACCAGCGGCGCTGGCGCAGCGGGTGTGGCGGCCGCCAATGCCCTGGCCTGGTTGCGTCGCTGCTTGATCCAGGCGCCGGCACCGAGCAGCGCGGCGAACATCAGAAAGGCGACATTGGGCATCCCGGGGATGAGTCCCATCACCGCCAGCAGCGAAGCTGCCACTGCGAGACTGCGTGGCTGACCGAATAACTGGGAGGCCAGCTCGCCACCCAGATCCTGGGCACGCGACATGCGCGTGACGATGATGGCCACGGCCGTCGACAGCAGCAGCGCCGGAATCTGCGCTACCAGGCCATCGCCGATAGTCAGCAGCGTATAGACCCTGGCGGCATCACCGAAGGCCATGCCGTGACTCATCACGCCAATGGCCAGGCCGCCGACGATATTGATTACCAGAATGAGAATGCCGGCGGTAGCATCGCCGCGCACAAATTTGCTGGCGCCATCCATCGAACCATAAAAGTCCGCTTCCGAGCGAACCTCAATGCGGCGCGCGCGCGCCTCGTCCTGGGTGATCAGTCCGGCGTTCAGGTCGGCGTCAATCGCCATCTGCTTGCCAGGCATGGAATCGAGGGTGAAGCGTGCGCTGACTTCCGAGATACGACCGGCGCCCTTGGTGACCACCACGAAATTGATGATGGTCAGGATCGAAAACACCACGATGCCGACAGCGTAGTTGCCACCAACCACGAACTCGCCAAAGGCTTCGATGACGCGCCCGGCGGCAGCGGTGCCTTCGTGGCCGTGCAGCAGCACGACGCGGGTCGAGGCCACGTTGAGCGCCAGGCGCAACAGGGTCGCCAGCAGCAGCACAGTCGGAAAGATGGCAAAGTCGAGCGGCCGCGACACATTTACCACTGCCATGGCGACCAGTACTGAAAGTGCAATGTTGAATGTGAACAGCACGTCGAGTGCCAGCGGCGGCAACGGCAGCACGATCATCGCCAGCACCGCCAGCAACAGCAGTGGCGCGCCCAGGCCACGGCGCATGAGCTGCAGAATATTCACGGCATCCGTGCTTCGTGGTAGGGCCAGTTCCGCCATGTGTAGTCGTGTAAGCGCCGCGGTAAGGGCGAAGCGCTGCTCCTTTTGTGAGGAGAGGAGCAAGTCTTGTGCCGTTGGCGATCTGTCGGCTTACCGTCGCCGCAGCCACCTGGAACCGTGAGCGCCGTCACACTCCGCGACGCAGCCAGACACCCAGGCGCGGCTCAGGGCAGCGCATCGATCCTGGGCGCGCTCGGCGCCGCAGCGCCGGTACGCTGCGCGACCCGCAGTTGATAGACGTAGGTCAGCACCTGCGCCACCACCGCATAGAGTCGCGCCGGGATCTCGTCGCCCAGTTCACACCCTGAGTGCAATGCGCGCGCCAGCGGCGGCGCCTCGAGCAGTGGCACCGCGTGTTCGCGTGCCAGTTCGCGGATGCGCTGGGCGAGCAGATCCTTGCCCTTGGCCACCACCACCGGGGCACGCATGCGTGACTCGTCGTAGCGCAGTGCCACCGCATAGTGGGTAGGATTGGTGATCACGACGTCGGCACGCTCCACTTCGGCCATCATGCGGCCGCGCGCCTGCTCCTGCTGAATGCGCCGGATGCGATTGCGCACTTCCGGGCTGCCTTCGCTGTCGCGCGACTCTTCGCGTATCTCATCGCGCGACATGCGCAACGAGCGATTGTGCTGCCAGAGTGCCAGCGGCACATCCACGGCGGCTATGGCCGCCAGCCCGCCGCCCAGGGCGATCAATGCCGTGCCGGCCAGGTTGAGTGCATGCGTGATCGCCGCGCGCAGCGGCTCGGTGCTGAGCAAGGCGAACTGACTGTACTGGTGGCGCAATACCAGCACCGCTATCAACGCCACCACCGAAAAACGCGCCAGCGACTTGAGCAGTTCAATGAAGCCCTGCAGGGAGAACAGTCGTTGCATGCCGGCGATCGGATCGAGGCGTTGCCATTGCGGCGCCAGCGCGCTAGCGCTGAAATTCCAGCCACCGATAGCCAGTGGCGCGAGTACGGCGGCCGACATTATCAGGCCGAGCAGCGGCGCCGCCGCCAGGGCAGCGCGCATCGAGGCTGCACCCAGGGCCGCGAGCAGGTAGCTGCTGTCCATGGCCTGCGCCGCAGTCACTTCGAAACTGCTGTGCATCATGTGCAGCATGCCGCCGCCCAGCATAGCGCCCATGTTGTAGAGGCCGAAGCCGCCGGCCAGAGTCACCGCCGCAGCGTTCAGGTCGCGCGAGCGCGGCACCTGACCGCGCCGGCGGGCATCCTCCTGGCGCTTTTGTGTCGGTGTCTCGGTTCGATCGTGTTGATCTGTTTCGGCCACGGTCCTGGCCTCAGCTGGTCAGCGCGCGCATGAAACTGAAGGCCTCGGTCAGCAGGCCCGTAAACGCCGTGCCGATCGCCGGCATGCCAAAAGTGACAATGCTCAGGCCAAAGATCAGCGTCACGGGCAATCCGACCGCAAACAGATTGAGCGCCGGCGCCGCGCGACTCATGACGCCAAAGGCGAGGTTGATGACCAGCAGCGCCGTCACACCGGGCAAGGCGATGCGCAGCGCACCGCTGAACAATTGCGAGCCCCAATCGGCTACCGCACGCAGACGCCCTGGATCCAGCCCCGCTTCGCTGACCGGCAGTCCCCTGAAGCTGTCGACCAGGGTACCGATGAGAGCCAGGTGGCCATCCAGGGCCAGAAATGTCAGCGTGCCAAGCACGACATACAATTCCCCAAGCGCCGGCGTGCTCACGCCACGCAGCGGATCGAGGTTGAAGGCAAAGCCCAGGCCCATGCCGTTGGCCAGCAGCTGTCCGGCCAGCGTCAGGGCGTCGAATACCAGCTGCAACGCAAAGCCGAGCGCCACACCGATCAGCAACTGCTGCACTGTGACCAGCGCACCAGCGACCGAGAGCAGTGCGATATCAGGAACCACGGGCAGCAGCGGCACGATCGGTACAGTGATGGCGCCAGCCAGCACCACGCGCAACCTGGCCGGCACGAAGCGGGCGCCAAACACCGGTGCCACCATCAGGCAGGCGCCGATACGCACGAATGGCCAGAACCACATGCCCAGCCAGTGCTGCAGTGTGCCCAGTTCGAGCGTCGGCACCGCTCACCCCACCAGGGACGGAATACTTTCGATCAGCGTCCTGGTGTAGGACACCAGCTCGCGCAGCATCCACGGACCGGCTACCAGCAGCGCTACCGCCATACCGACCAGCTTGGGAATGAAGGACAGGGTCATTTCATTGATCTGGGTTGCGGCCTGAAATATTCCCACCAGCAGGCCTATCGCCAGCGCCACCAGCAACAGCGGCGCCGCCAGCATCATGGTCATTTCCAGCGCCTGGCGACCAATGGTCATGACGGTTTCGGGGGTCATCGGTAAAAACTCGCTGCCAGCGAACCCATGAGCAGTGCCCAACCGTCGACCAGCACAAACAGCATTATCTTGAACGGCAGTGAAATGAGCACTGGTGAGAGCATCATCATGCCCATCGACATCAGGACACTCGCTACCACCAGGTCAATGATGACAAAGGGAATGAACAGCAGAAAACCGATCTGAAAGGCCGTCTTCAGCTCACTGGTCATGAACGCCGGCGCCAGAATGGTCAGCGGCACATCCTTGGGTGTATTGAAGCCCTTGCCACCGGCAATGCGCACGAAGGTGGCAATATCGCTCTCGCGCGTCTGCTCCAGCATGAAGGTCTTGAGCGGCACCACGCCACGCTCGAGTGCGGCGCCGCCATCAATGGTGCCTGCCATGTACGGATCAACGGCGTCGGTGCGAATGCGATCGATGACCGGCGACATCACAAACAGCGTCAGGAACAGTGCCAGACCGACAATGACCTGATTGGGCGGTGCCTGCCCGGCGCCAATCGCCTGGCGCACAATCGCCAGCACAATCACGATGCGCGTAAAGGCCGTCATCATCAGCAGTGCCGCGGGCAGCAGCGTGATGGCGGTCATCAGCGCCAGCAGCTGTATAGTGAGCGTATAGGTCTGGCCACCAGCCGCGCTGTGCACGCTCAGGGCCGGAATGCCGGGAATCGCCAGGGCCACGGCCGCAGGCGCCGTCGCATGCGCTGCCGCATGCGCCGCCAGCGGCGCGAGCATGAGCAGCAGCAACCAGCAGGCGCGCGGCTTCATCGGCCCAGGCTGCGACGCAGCAGATCGCGAAAGTTCGGGCGCTCGCCGGCCGGCGCCGAGGCTGCGGCAACTGGCGCGGCCGCGACCGTGATTTCCTGCAGCAGTCGCACGCTACCGGCGGCAACACCCAGCAGCAGCTGCTGTTCGCCGACGCGCAGCAGCACCGCGCGCTCGCGCGCACCCAGGGAGACCTGCGACACGACCATCAGGCCCGGCGCATTCGCGCCCACGCCATTGCGCAGCCGGCGCATCAACCAGGCCAGTGCATAGACGGCGCCTACCACGAGTGCCAGAGCCAGGCAGACGCGCAGCATGCCGAAGCCGCCGCTATCGGTCAGGTACTGTTTGGGAGCAGCAAAGGCCGGCCGTTCACCAGTGCCAGCCAGCGCCCATGCGGGAGCCAGCAGGACAGCAATACTGTAATGGTGCCACGCGCTCGTCGGGCGCACAGCGGAGTGTCGGAAATGAGGGCTAAGGGTCTGCATGTCCGTAGACAAAGCAACCGCCGTGCCAGCGACACTGACGGATTTCCGTCTACCGGCCTGACTCAGCGCAATTTGCGGATGCGCTCTGCCGGGCTGATGACATCCGTCAGGCGGATGCCGAACTTCTCGTTCACCACGACGACTTCGCCATGGGCAACCAGGGTACCGTTCACATAGACATCGAGCGGCTCGCCGGTAGCGCGATTCAGCTCGACCACCGAACCCTGATTCAGCTGCAGCAGACTGCGTATGCTGAGCTTGCTGCGCCCGACTTCCATGGACAGCGTCACTGGAATATCCAGTACCACATCGAGATTGATGTCGCCGCTGGTGGCCGCTGCGGCATCCCCAGGCTCCAGGTTGGCAAGTGCCGCAGCCGGCACCGGCTCGCCAGTCAGGAGCGCGTCTGCCACTGCGGCCGCCGGGTTGTTCGTACTCATTGAATGACAAAGCTCGTGAAGTAGACGCCTTCGATGGATTCGCCCTTGCCGCCCTCGGCGCCAATGGCTTTGCGCACCGCTTCGAGTGTCGCCTGGCGCAGCTTTTCCTTGCCTTCGGGCGCCATCAGCGCGTCGTACTGTTGCGCCGAAAACAGCAGCACCAGATCGTTGCGGATGGCGGGCTCGTTGTTCTTTATTGCCTCGACCACCAACGGGTCGCGGCTCATCGCCTCGAGGGTCACCTGCAGGAAACGAACATTACCCTCGGCGCCAAAGTTCACGACAAAGGCGGGCTCAAATTTATAGTAGATCGGCGCTGCCCTGGTAGCTGCTGCTGCCGGCTTGTCGCTCGCGGCCGCGTGCGGTCGCAGGAACCAGAAAGCCGCGCCGCCGCCCAGTACCACTACCGCGGTACCAATGATCAGCGGCAGTTTGCTCTTCTTCCTGGAGGCGCCTTCGGCGCCGGCGGCAGGTTTAGCTGGATTGGACATGATGACTGTTTTCCTTGGTGCCTATGACCATGCTGGATACAGCAAGCTGCGTGCCAGTCAGGTTTCCGGCGCTACCTATACGTATTCGTCGATGGCACCGAGCATCCGTCTGACGCTGATCATCGCCACCGTTGATTGATCAGCGGCGTCGGCGGCAGCGCGCGCACCATCGCTGCGATTCTGTGAGCCACGTCTCATCTGCTGTTGCACGCTGGCTTCACCGAGTGTCAGCCCGGCCCCAGCCAGCACTTCACGCAAGCGTGGCAGGGCCTGCTCGAGCGCTGCCCGCGTATCACTGTGCGCGGCACCAAAGCTTACATTGACCTGCGAATCCTTGATGTCGATGAGTACGTCCACCGGCCCCAGATGCTCGGGTGTCAGGCGCAGGGTCGCACTCTCGATCCGGTGATCAGCAAGCACCAGCACCTGTGCGGCTATGGCCTGTGACCAACGGTGATCGTGCACCGGCACGCCAACGGTGCGCTCGCTCTGTGGCACAGCGGCGCTGGCGCCAGCGCGCAGCGCCGCGCTCAGATCACTGCCGGCACCAATGCTGGTCGCCGTGGTGGCATCGACGTCAGTGACCAGCGCGGCCTTGCTGTCAATGCTCGCGTCCTCGCCGGCAGCAGTCAGGGCATTCCCGGCAGCAACTGCAGCCGTGGCTTGTGTCGCAGCGGCAGCGGGCCCGAACAGACTCGCCAGTGAATGAATCTCCGCGCCGGTCGCCGGATTCCTGAGCCCTGCCATGGCGGCGCCGTCACTTACTGCCTTATCTGCTCCAGGAACTGCCGTTGCCGCGGTGGCACCCCTGTTGCCTTCATTGGCGGCAGCAGCCTGGTCAGCGCCCCTGAAATAGCCCGCCAGCAGGTTTGGCATGGCAACCGCAGCCGCGGCGCCACTACCTATGCCGGCAACGGCTGCAGTACCGGCTGGCGCGGCATTCGCGCTGTCCTGGCCCGACGCTGCCGATTTCTCAATCGGCGTACCCGGTCGCAACCACTGCAATACGGCCGCCAATGCCGCCAGCGCCGGATCAGGTACGCCAGTCAAAAGGCCGGCCTGCTGTTCCTTGCCCTGCTGGTCAATACCCCGCTCTTCGCTACTGTGACCAGGCAGCGACTCGCTCTGTCCGTCCACAGGCAGCACCGGGATCTGCAGTTGACCCAAAGCCAGTGAGAATGACACCGTCGCACCATTGGCTGCCACGGACTGCAGGGTGGCGCCCGGCAATTCCTTGCCGCCGGCCGCACTGTCGGCAGCCGCCGCCGGCTGCGGCGTCATCGCGGCACCCGTGTGTGCATGGCACGCTCATCATTTTCAATCTGCTGACGACGTTCGTCTTTCACAATTGCCTCCTGCTTTGCCTGTTCCACGACCTTGCCGACCACCTGCTTGCGGGTTGCCGCCTCACGCCATTGCTGACGCGCGAGTGTGCACTCGCTGCTGATCTGTTCCAGTATCACCTGCTGGGCGCGCACGGCCTCAGTGAGTCGTGCGATGAATACCTGTTGTTCGCGCAGGCCGCGCATCGGCGCACCTGCGCTCGCCTGCCTGTGAAAGTTCTGTTCATATTCATGTCGATAGCGCTGCAGATCCTGCAGGCGTCGTTCGGCCTCGCCCAGGCGGCGCTCGCACTCGCCCAGTGCCGCGGCCTGATTGCGCTCGCGCATTCCGGCCAGCTCCTTGAGTGGTTGCAGTCGCTTTTCACGTTTCTGCATGGTGCGCCGCTCAGCCTGCGCCCGAGTTGCTGGCCAGCACCTGCTGCAGCTGCGCGATGCCCTCGGACAACGGCACGCGTGCATACATGTCCTGGCGCAGGTAACTTTCAATCTGTGGCCAACGGCTAATGGCCTCGTCGATGCGCGGGTCACTGCCGCGCTGGTAGGCACCGATCGTTATCAGATCGCGGTTGTGCTCGTAGAGGGCCGAGAAATGCCGCAGCCGGCGCGCGAGCTCCTGATGCTCAGGGGTCGCAATGTCGTGCATGACGCGGCTCACTGAGGCCTCGACGTCGATAGCCGGATAGCGGCCGCCGTCGGCGATGCGTCGCGCCAGCACGATGTGGCCATCGAGGATGGCGCGCGCGGCATCGGCAATCGGATCATTCTGGTCGTCGCCCTCGGCCAGCACGGTGTAAAACGCGGTAATCGAACCCTGCGTGCCACTGCCATTGCCGGCACGCTCCACCAGTTGCGGCAGCCGTGCGAACACTGACGGCGGATAACCCTTGGTAGCCGGCGCCTCGCCGATGGCGAGCGCAATCTCGCGCTGCGCCTGGGCAAAGCGTGTCAGTGAATCCATGATCAGCAATACGCTCTGGCCCTGGTCGCGAAAATACTCGGCGATCGAAGTAGCCAGCCAGGCACCATGCAGGCGCATCAGCGGTGGATGGTCGGCCGGCGTTGCCACTACTACGGCACGGGCGAGTCCGGCGTTGCCGAGAATGCGCTCGATGAATTCCTTGACTTCACGGCCGCGTTCACCAATCAGACCCACTACGATTACGTCCGCCTGGGTATAGCGCGCCATCATGCCCAGCAGCACGCTCTTGCCGACGCCGCTGCCGGCAAACAGGCCAATGCGCTGGCCGCGCCCGACCGTCAGCAATCCATTGATGGCGCGCACACCGACATCCAGCGGCTCGGTGATGCGGCGACGTGCCAGCGGATTGATGGGTGAGCCGGTCAGTCGCACCCGTTGTTCTACGGCTATGGGTCCGCGGCCGTCGAGCGGCTGACAGGCGCCATCTACGACCCGACCCAGCAGTCCCGGCCCTACACCCACGCTGCCCGCGTAGGGTCGCGGCAGCACGCGTGCATTGGGCTTCAGCCCATGTATATCGCCGGTGGGCATCAGGAACAGCCGCTCACCGGCAAAGCCGACAACTTCGGCATCCAGGTGCGCACCATCGGTGGTCACGATCTCGCAGCGGTCGCCCACCGCGGCCTGGCAGCCAGAGGCCTCGAGCGTCAGCCCTACCATACGCGTCAATCGACCTGCGACCACTGGTGGCGGCAGCTGCATCACACGCGTGGCGCCGCGCTGCAGGCCTTGTACCCAGCCGCGCTGGTGCTGTTGGCGCAGGGCGTTCATGTCGCATCACCGTCGGTGCTGATGCGCTCGTCGCCGATTGCCGTGGCAATGGCAGCGCCAAGGCGTGCCTCGACCTGCGCGTCGATAAAAGAGTTCTCGCTGTTGATGCGACACCCGCCGCGAGCCACGACCGGGTCTTCAACCAGGGTCCAGGCTCGTTCAGCGTTCGGCTCCGCCAGGCGCGCGTGCACCAACGCAGCATCGTCCGGGTGCAGCACGATACGTACCTCGCGAGTGTTGGCCGGCAGCAGCACCAGGGTCTCGCGAATTACGGCAATGATCTGTTCCGGTTGCATACGCAGCTCACGACGCACCAGCGCTCTGGCAATGGCGCCGGCCAGGGTGGCCAGTTGCTGGTGCATGGATTCGTCCAGCTCGGCCAGCGGCCGTGCCAGCAGATCGAGGATGGCGCTTAGTCGTGCCGCCTGCGCGCGTTGCTCGTCGAGGCCCGCCTGCTGCTGCGCCAGAGCGGCGGCGGTAGCGGATTCCCGACCCTCCCTGAAGCCGCGGTCCCAGGCCTCGCGCTCCAGAGCACTGAGGTCTTCCAGGCGCCGCTTGCCAACCAGCGGACCCTGCACCTGCGGCAGCGTCCAGGCCAGCGCCTGCATGCGGTTCGACGCGCTCACTGCCGGCTCAGACATATTCGTCGCCGCCTTTGCCGCCCAGTTGCACCCGACCCTCTTCGCCCATGCGTCTGGCGGTCACCAGAATTTCCTTCTGCGCGGCCTCGACTTCACTCAGTTTTACCGGCCCCTTGGCTTCGAGGTCGTCCTTGAGCATCTGCGCGGCACGCTCCGACATGTTCTTGAAAAATTTCTGCTTGAGCTCTTCGTCGGCGGCCTTGAGCGCCACAATCAGCTTGTCGCCCGGCACCTCGCGCAACAGTTCCTGCATGCCACGATCGTCGATGCTCTTGAGATCTGCGAACACGAACATCAGGTCCTGCAGTTTCTGGCTGAGCACGGCATCGCTCTTGCCGATCTCCTCTATGATCTTGCCTTCGGCGGCTGCGCCCACCAGATTGAGCAGTTCCGCGGCCACTTTGGGTCCGCCAAAGCCACCGGTCTTGCTGGTGCTGTTGCCGGCGAATTGCTTTTCCAGCACTTCATCGAGCTCACTGAGCGCCGACGGATGCACCCCATCGAGGGTAGCGATACGCACAATCACATCGGGGCGTATGCTTTCCGGCAAGGCCGCCAGCACCTCGCCGCCCTGCTCTGCCTCCAGGTAGGAGAGCACGATGGCGATAATCTGCGGATGCTCGAGGCGCAGCATGGCCGCCACCGCTTTCGGCTCCATCCATTTGACGGCTTCGAGCCCGCGACTGCCACGTCCGCGCAAAATGCGATCAATGACACCACCGGCCTTGTCGGCACCGAGAGCCTCATTCAATACCTTGCGCACATACTCATCCGAGTCGACGCCGAACGAGGTCTGCTGGTCAACGCGTGCGGCGAACTGTCCCAGCACGCCACTGACTTCTTCACGTGAGATGCCCGCGAGCTGCGCCATGGCGGCACCCACTTTCTGCACCTCCTTGGCGCCCAGGTGCCTGAGCACCTGCGCGGCATCCTGCTCGCCGAGCGTCAACAGCAGTATGGCTGCCTGCTCGACGCCGGAACGAGTGCTGGTCGCTGGCTCAGCCATCACTCACTCACCCAGGTCTTTACAACCTGCGCCACGCGTTTCGGATCCTGTGCGACCAGGGTCTTGGCCTGCACGATCTGCTGCTCATAGGCCAGTGGTGCTGGCGCACTCTCAGCGGCGCTGCCGCCGGATGGCAGTTCGCCGTTCATGCCGTGCGCCCCGGAGCCTGCGCCGGCCAACGCCGGCGTCAGCGTCGAGGCAGTCAGGCTGCGAATCATCGGTCGCAACACACCCAGCGCAATCGCCAGCAGCAGCAGAGCGCCGAGCGCCAGGCGGGCGATATCCTGCACCATCGGCCGCTGCCAGATGGGCACCGCCTCGGGTATCAATTCCGCCGGCTCGGCATGAAAGGCCTCGCTGACCACACTGACGCTGTCGCCGCGTGATTCATCGAAGCCGACTGTGTTCTTGACCAGCTTGGTGATGTCATCAATCTGCGTGCTGCTGAGTGGCACTGCCGTGCTCTTGCCATCGGCGCCCAGTTTGGTCGGGTTATCCACCAGCACCGCCACGGTCAGGCGCTTGATGCGGCCACCCGGTTCACGCTTGTAGCTCAGGGTGCGGTCGATCTCGAAATTGCGTGTCGCCTGCTTGCTGACGCTTTCGGGAACCACTGCTGCAGCATTGGCCGTGCCGGCGGCGGCCGCGGTAGTCGCACCCGCCGGAGCATTGGCATTGCCGCTTTGCGCGGGTGCAGGCGCAGGTGCGGCTGCGGCCACAGTGCCGCCGGCCGGTGGCTGGTTGGTCAGTGCGCCGGGCACGCCACCGCTGGCGGCACTGCCGACCGGCGCGCTCTGTTCGGCGGTCTGCTCACTGCGCACTACGGCGCTGTCAGGCTTGTACTGCTCGTGCGATTCCTCATTCTCCATGGCATCCAGGTCCACGGTCACCTGGGCGCGCACGCGGCCGGCGCCAA
Organism: uncultured Gammaproteobacteria bacterium; assembly: GCA_963823235.1. Taxonomy (GTDB): domain Bacteria; phylum Pseudomonadota; class Gammaproteobacteria; order Steroidobacterales; family Steroidobacteraceae; genus FEN-1191. The sequence goes on from CAWGKS010000004.1 coordinate 91,638, forward strand.
ACAGTGGTGCCAGCAGGGCCTCGACGCGCTGCGCATAACTTTCTTCAATGTGCTGTGCGGCGGCGAAGCGCTCGCTCTGCGCGTTGGCCTGCGGTGAACCTGCCTGAGTGAGCAGGCGACCCTGCTGGTCAACAATGGTCACCTCGTCAGCGCCCAGATCCGGAATGCTCGAAGCCACCAGATGAACAATGGCCTGCACCTGTTCAGGTTCCAGGCGGCCGCCGGGTCGCAACTGCAACATCACCGAGGCGCTGCCCGGGCGTCGTTCACGTATGAATGCCGACTGCTGCGTGATGGCCAGATGTACCCGCGCCGCCACCACGGATTTGATGGTCGTGATGGTGCGCGCCAGTTCGGTCTCGAGCGCGTACTGATAGCGCGCCGTCTCCATGAACTGACTGACACCAATGCCGGAGTCCTTGTTGAGCAGGTCCAGGCCACTGTTGCTGCTCTCCGGCAGGCCCTGCGAAGCGAGCTTGAGGCGCGCTTCGCGCACCTGCGACGCGCCTACCATGACGGCGCCGGTAGAATCGTTGAGCTTGTATTTGATGCCTGCCGTCTGCAGGGCCTGCACCACCTGACTGGCGTCATTGGCCTCCAGATTGCCATACAGCACGCTCCAGTTTGGACCCTGCCACCACAGCATCACTGCGACGCCAGCTGCTACTGCAGCAGCGATGCCAATCAGCAGCAGAAACGGGCGCAGATTGACTGCCGAAGCATGCGCGACATTGACTGATCGATCATTGGCCATAATTCAGATCCACCTAGATGGGCATGTTCATGATTTCCTGGTAAACATTTACCAGGCGATTGCGCACTTCAGTAAGTGCGCGAAATGACACCGAAGCCTTTTGAGTTTCAAGCATGACCTGTGCCAGATCGACGCCCGCGACACCGCGTTCGAAAGAGTCAGCCATGGTGGTTGCCGTCTGCTGGCTGCGATTGACGGCCTCGATACCCTGTTTGAGCATCTGCCCGAAGCCACCACCACTCACCCCAGCGACGGCGCCCGGTTCGGCGACACCCGGTGCCAACGGACGCGTGGGCGGCAGGCCGTGACTGGAGAGGCTGCGAATCTGCGCCAGCACCTGATTGATCTGCAGCTGACTCATGCCGCACTACCGATGACGGCAAGGCCAATGCCGGCAGCGCGCATGCGCGCCAGTTTGTAACGGAGCGTGCGTGGACTGATTCCCAGACGCTCGGCGACGCGCTCACGACTGCTGCCGCTACGTCGCAGTGTCTCCAGTATCAACTCGTATTCTGCCGCTGCGCGCGTGTGTGCCAGATCGCTGTTGACCGCTGCGCCAGGCGCTGGCGCCGGATCGGCAGCACTTGCGGCGACGCTGTCGGCCGGTTCGAAGGCCACATGCCCGGTTTCGATCACCGCACCTTCGCACAGCACCAGTGCGCGTTGCATGACATTTTCGAGCTCGCGCACATTGCCGGGCCATGCATAGGCAAGCAGCCGTTGACCAGCCGCGGCGGACAGCGCCGGAATGCGTGCGCCGGGTGCACACAGGTTTGCCAGCAGCCGCATGGCCAGGGGCAGAATGTCGGCGCGCCGGCTGCGCAGCGCGCTGATTGCCAGCGGGAACACATTGAGCCGATAGTAAAGGTCTTCGCGAAAACGTCCGGCGGCAACTTCCTCGCGCAGCCGTCGGTTGGTGGTCGCCAGCAGGCGCACGTTGAGCGCTATCGGTGTCCGTGCACCCAGTCGCTCCACTTCATGTTCCTGCAGTACCCGCAGCAGCTTGGCCTGCAGGGCGAGCGGCAACTCGGAGATTTCATCGAGCAGCAAGGTGCCGCCCTGGGCCTGTTCAAATTTTCCGGGGTGGGCGTTGTGAGCGCCGGTGAAGGCCCCGCGCTCCCAGCCGAACAACATCGCCTCGAGCATGTGTTCCGGAATCGCCGCGCAGTTGACCGCCACGAACACGCCCTGATGGCGCGGCGAATGGCGATGCATGTAGCGGGCGATGACTTCCTTGCCGGTTCCCGATTCGCCGGCGATCAGTACCGTGCATTCGCTGCGGGCGACGCGCCGGGCCAGCTCCAGCAGCTGCAGCGAGGCAATGTCGCAGGCCACCGGGTCGGCGCCGTGCGAGATGGAGAACGGAGCGGTTTGCATGGAAGCTTGCCTGTGTCACTGGTCGACTGCCAATGAATAAAGCAATTTGCGTGCCGGCCGGAATTTGTGATCAAAGTCTCAGCGGCAGGGCATTGCCGCTGGCGGCCGTCAAGTTCCCGTCGCGGCAAGATCTCCGGCAGTGAGACCATACTTGCGCAGTTTTTCAACCAACGTCGTGCGCCGCAGTCCCAGCAGTCGCGCGGCCTGCGCCACGGTGCCGTGGGCAGACTCGAGTGCCTGGCAGATCAGGCGGCGCTCGAGGTTTTCAAGATAGGCGCGCAGATCCATGCCGCCTTCGGGTAGTTCGGCATCAGCACCAGCGTCGGCATCGGCATCGGCATCGGCATCGGCAACCGGCGACTGCGACAGCAGTTCAGCCACAGCGCCCGGCGGCAGCTCTGCGGCCGGCGCGTCGCACTGGTCATCCTCAAATTTCTTCAACTCAGCCAGCGGATCGGGTGCAGCGCATGGCTCACTGTCCTGCTGCTCTATGGGCGGCGTCCAGCCCACTGGCTGGTAGCGTGCCGGCAGATCGCCGATGGCTACCGCCTGGGCGCCGCATTGCACGCCGAGCCGTTCCAGCAGGTTGGCCAGCTCGCGTACATTGCCAGGCCAGCGGTAGAGCTGCAGGGCCGCCAGCGTCGAGGGCAACAGCTGCACGCTACGACCATGCGTCGCCTGCACGCGCTCGCTCAGGGTGGCAACCAGCAGCGGCAGATCAGCGCTGCGCTCGCGCAGTGGCGGCATCTCAACCGGCACTACATTCAGGCGATAGTAGAGATCTTCACGAAAACTGCCCTTGGCGATGCACTCTTCAAGGTTGCGATGGGTGGCGGCGATAATGCGCACATCGCAGCGCTGCGAACTGCAGCCGCCAACACGCTCATAGACCCGCTCCTGCAATACCCGCAGCAGCTTGACCTGCATGGTCGGGTTCATATCGCCGATTTCATCGAGAAATATGGTGCCGCCGGCGGCAAGCTCGAAGCGACCGCGGCGCAGGCTCAAGGCCCCGGTAAAGGCGCCTTTTTCGTGTCCGAATAATTCACTTTCGAGCAACTCACTGGGAATGGCGCCGCAGTTGATTGCCACAAAGGGGCGCTGACGCCGCGCTGACAGTTCATGAATGGCCCGCGCCACTACTTCTTTGCCGGTACCCGACTCACCCAGTATCAGCACGTTGCTGTCAAAGCCGGCGACCTGCTGGATGAGCCGATTGACGCGCCGTATCGCCAGGGACTGTCCGGTTGGCAGAAGGACATTCGGGGGTACTGTCAATTCGGCGCTGCTCATCTGTGACCTCACACCATCGCTGTCAAGACCTTGTAAACATATTAGACCCCCGAAATCTGAAAACTCGGAACTGCGTCACGCCGATCTTGAGCGTTATGTCGCAAATCCACTACTTGTTGCGAGAGTTTCGCGAGCCAGCGACCCGCTTGCGATGTTTGAGGAAGCACAGCTGCTGGATCAGTTCGCCAACCGCCGGCGGCAGGCTGACAAATACGGCACTCATGCCACCACCTTGATTTTCAGTAATTTCCGCATACAGATCGAGTGATTGCGGCAGCGAGCCGCGCAATCTGATGCGCAGCAGACCCTTGCTGCGCAGTGCCGGTGGCGTGCCGCGCTCCTGCCATGATGCGCCCAGGGCATTGAACTGCACCGGCACGGGATTGCCGGGTGTTTCCCGCTCGACCAGTGTGGCCAGCAGATGCAGGACCAGATTGAGCTTGAAGTCGAGCCGCGCCAGCTCGTTTGCTAGCGGGTGCAGATCTTCGTGCTTATCGCGCGCCGGGTGCTCTTCCACCGCGACGCAGGCCCGCAGTAGTAGGACATTGGTTTCTTCAAGGCTCGCCAGACGGTAGGCGTCGGGAGGCTGGACCAGCGGCTGCCAGACCACTGGCAGAATATCGTGGTAGGCGAGTTCATCGTGCAGGACAACCGTGTCGACACCTTCGAACATAGCGCTCTCCCACAGCCGGGTGGCGGGCTCTGGCCCGCCTTGCCGTACATTCTAGTGCCAACATGCGGCCACCCACTAGCTCGCCGAGCGCAATGCCAACGGCACTGCCATCCAGGCGAGGCGGATTTCCGTCATCAGGCTGGCCACTTCATCCAGCAGGCCGGCGCGATTCTCCGCATTGGCGCGCACCAGCTGCCGTGCCATGTAGTCATACAGTTCGTCGAGATTGTGAGCCAGCGCGCCACCCTTCTGGTGATCAAGGCTGCCGCGCAGCTCGGCGATCAGGGCCACCGCGCGTTGCAACAGCTGGGCCTTCTGACCCAGATCGCTGCGCTCCAGGCAGCCACGCGCCGCGCTGATGCGCTGCATGACGCCATCCATCAGCATCAGTATCAGATGGTGCGGATCGTCGGTCGCGATGCCGCCGTGTACGGCGACACTCTGGTAGGCGGCGAGTTTGCTGTTGTGGACGGCCATGAATGCTCCAACGATGTTGGAACCCATAACGGCCATAGCGGCACGGACTTTAGCCGCGCCTGCTCGTCAACCGCCGTTGCCGATCTTGGCCGAGTTGGCCAGCTGTTGCGTGAGGTAGTTGGCGGTCGACTGCAATGAAGACATCAGCGAATCGAGCGCATTGAACTGCTTCAGGTAGCGCTGCTGCACGACCGCCATGCGCGCATTCAAGGCCGTTTCCTGGCTGCTGATATCCTTCTGGGCCGACGCGAGGTTGCTGTCGCGCGCGGCAATGGCGCCACCCGTCTCGAGCAGCCTGGTCGCCGCGCTGTTGAGTCGCGTGGCAATACCCTGTGGGCCGCTGAACAGCCTGGCAACGCTGTCACTGTCGGCGCTCAGCGCCGCCTGCAGTTTGCTGCTGTCGACCGTCATGGAGCCGTCGGCACCCGTGGTGATACCCAGCGCGGCCAGTGAAGCGTAGCGGCCCGCCAGTCCGCTGACCTGTTCGGTCATGCCGCGATTGAGCTGAAACTGTGCGCTGCCTAGCAACCAGTCGCCCAGCAACGGACCTCCAGTCTTGGTGGCTGCATTGTAGCTGCCGAGCGACTTGAACTGGCCCTGCATGCTGTTGTAGGACTCGACCAGCTTGTTCACATTGGCCATCACCGCGCTCTGGTCATTGGTCACGGCCAGGTTGAGTGTGGTACCCAGCTTGGCAGCGTGCAGATCGAGCGTCACGCCATCGATGGCGCCGGTCACGATGTTGGCGGCACTATGATGTTCCACGCCGGATATGACCACGATGGCATCCTGCGGTTGCTGGGCCTCGGTGTAGTGAGTGTCGCCGGTGCCGGTATAGCTGAGCTGCGCCAGGCTGCCTGCTGCGTTGCTGACAGCGAGCCTGATGGCATTGCCGGCACCAGTGGCCGACGAAGTCAGCACCAGTTGCGCGCCGTTGATGCCATAGACCAGCGTCGCCTTGACACCGGGGTTGTCGGTGGCGGCGTTGATGCCGTCGCGTACGTCGGCGAGCGTGGCCTTGTTGGCAGCGATGCTGACAGTGAAGCTGGCGCTGCCCAGTGTGATCTGAAGATTGCCGCTGCCCACGGGCGTGGTGGCTCCGCCGGCAAAGCCCGTAGAGATGAGCTGTTCGGGCTGGGCGAGCTGGCGTACCTCCACGCCGTAGCTGCCGGCAACGGCGCCGCTGCCGGTCGTGGCAGTGAACACCGTTTCATCAGCGGAGCTGGTCGCCATGACCTGAAACTGGCTGATGGTGGACAACGGTGTGAGGGCCGACTGGAATGTGGAGATGGCGCCTTTGAGGCTGCCCATCGCCGAGAGCGAGGTGGCAATACTCGAGGCCTGGCGTGTGAGGCGCGCCTCGAGCGGTGCACGATCGGCGGCCACCAGCTGCGTAACCAGCGACTGCACGTCCAGTCCCGAGCCGATGCCCAGTGACTGGATCAGCCCCGCGCCGGTGCCGTTGGTTGCACTGTTTGCCGATGACACTGCCATGGGAATCCTGTGATGGGTACTTCAGACCCGTACGTCGAGCACCGGGTGATGCTCTTCCTGCCGGAGCAATTGGGCTATGTGCACGATTTCCTCGCTGGGAATCTGGCGCACCAGCTCGCCGCTGGCCTTGTTGATGACTCGCACGATGGTCATGCCAGTCTGCGTGTCGACCGAAAAATTGAAGCTGTTGCCGCTGCCGAGCGAATCGGCCACGCGTTGCGCGGCGCGCGCGAGTACATCCTGGGCACCGGCCGCGCGCGGCTGGTCACTGCCCGTCGCTGCGCCGTCGCGCCCCGTGCCGGGCAGGCGCAGCGGTGGCGTTGTGTTGCGCCTGGCTGGCGCCGCGCCTGATATTGCGGTCGCCGGACTCAAGGACAGTTCACTGA
>CAWGKS010000005.1:0-30594 GCA_963823235.1 uncultured Gammaproteobacteria bacterium
TTGGTACACCGCGACGCAGGTTTCCGGCCAGCTCGTGCAATTCCTTGTCGTTGAATTCGCCGAGTTGCTCCTTCTGGCCGCTGGTCTCGTTGTAGATCTGGCCGAGGAAGCCGCGCAGTTCGGCATTGCTGGCCTGGGCATCGAGCATGCGCCCGATCTTCAGCCCCAGGCCCTTGGCCGCCCAGCCCAGGTGCGTCTCGAGCACCTGGCCGACGTTCATGCGCGAGGGCACACCGAGGGGGTTCAGCACCACATCAACCGGCGTGCCATCTTCCAGGTAGGGCATGTCCTCGACCGGGACGATGGTCGAGATCACGCCCTTGTTGCCGTGACGTCCGGCCATCTTGTCGCCGGGCTGCACGCGGCGCTTGACCGCCAGGTACACCTTGACCATCTTGAGCACGCCGGGTGCGAGATCGTCGCCCGCCGTGATCTTGGCTTTCTTCTCATCGAGACGCTTGTCGAAGGCCTGTTGCTGGGTGCGCAGGCGTTCGCCCGCCGCTTCCAGCTGGCCATTGGCCTCTTCGTCTTCCAGACGGATCTCGAACCACTCTTCGCGCGTCAGTGAGTCGAGGTACTCGCCCTCGATCTTCGTGCCGCTCTTGAGCTTCTTCGGGCCGCCGGCCGCGCTCTTGCCCAGCAGCATGCCGCGCACGCGGGAATAGAGGTCGTCCTCGATAATGCGGCGCTGATCCTGCAGGTCCTTGCGCACCCGCTCGATCTCCGCCTTCTCGATAGACTGCGCGCGGATATCCTTCTCGACGCCGTCTCGGGTGAACACGCGCACGTCGATCACCGTGCCGTCCATGCCCGGTGGCACGCGCAGCGAGGTGTCTTTCACGTCGCTGGCCTTTTCACCGAATATGGCGCGCAGCAGCTTCTCTTCGGGCGTCAGTTGCGTCTCGCCCTTCGGCGTCACCTTGCCGACCAGGATATCGCCGGCGCGCACTTCCGCACCGATGAAGGCAATGCCGGCTTCGTCGAGCTTGGCGAGCGCCGCATCACCGACGTTGGGGATATCGGCCGAAATATCTTCCGGACCCAGCTTGGTGTCGCGCGCCACGCAGCTGAGCTCCTCGATGTGAATGGTCGTGAAGCGGTCTTCCTGTACCACCCGCTCGGAGATCAGGATCGAGTCTTCGTAGTTGTAACCGTTCCAGGGCATGAACGCGACCAGCATGTTCTGGCCCAGCGCCAGCTCGCCCAGGTCCGTGGACGGACCATCGGCCAGCACGTCACCGCGCGAGATGCGATCGTTGCCGTTGACCAGCGGGCGCTGGTTGATGCAGGTGTTCTGGTTGGAACGCGTGTACTTGGTGAGATTGTAGATGTCGACGCCCGGCTCGCCGGCCGTGGTCTCATCGTCATTCACCCGCACCACGATACGCGAGGCGTCGACCGAGTCGACCACGCCGCCACGACGTGCCACCACGGTAACACCCGAGTCAATTGCGACTGGCCTTTCCATGCCAGTGCCAACCAAAGGAGTCTCCGACCGTAAAGTCGGTACCGCCTGGCGCTGCATGTTCGAACCCATGAGCGCGCGATTGGCGTCATCGTGCTCGAGGAATGGAATCAGCGAGGCCGCCACCGAGACGATCTGCTTGGGGCTGACATCCATGTAGTTGATGCGTTCGCGATTCATCAGCGTGAATTCGCTCTGCATGCGGCAGGACACCAGCTCGTCGTGCAACATGCCGCGGGCATCGATCTTGGCATCGGCGCGCGCGATCGCGAACTCGCCTTCTTCGATGGCCGAGAGGTAGTCAATCGTGTCGGTGACGCGGCTGTTCTCAACCCGTCGGTAAGGCGTCTCGAGGAAGCCATACTGATTGGTGCGCGCGTAGACCGAGAGCGAATTGATCAGGCCGATATTCGGGCCTTCCGGCGTTTCGATCGGGCACACGCGCCCGTAGTGCGTGGTGTGCACGTCACGCACTTCGAAGCCGGCACGCTCGCGCGTCAGGCCACCTGGGCCGAGCGCCGAAACACGCCGCTTGTGCGTGACTTCGGAGAGCGGGTTGTTCTGGTCCATGAACTGCGAGAGCTGCGAGGAACCGAAGAACTCCTTGACGGCGGCGGCCACCGGCTTGGCGTTGATCATCTCCTGCGGCATCAGCGGCTCGGATTCGGCGATGGTCAGGCGTTCCTTGACGGCGCGCTCGACGCGCACCAGGCCGACGCGGAAGGCGTTCTCAGCCATCTCGCCCACCGAACGCACGCGGCGGTTGCCGAGGTGATCGATGTCATCGACCGTGCCATTGCCGTTGCGGATATCGATCAGCACCTTGAGTACGTCGAGGATATCTTCCTTCGACAGTACGTTGGAACCGGTGATTTCCTTGCGACCGACGCGACGGTTGAACTTCATGCGACCGACGCCCGACAGGTCGTAGCGTTCGTTGTTGAAGAACAGATTGTTGAAGAGGTTCTCGGCCGCATCCTTGGTCGGCGGCTCACCGGGGCGCATCATGCGATAGATTTCGACCAGCGCCTCGAGGCGCGTCTTGGTCGGATCAATGCGCAGCGTATCGGAAATGAATGCACCACGATCCAGGTCGTTGACATAGAGCGTATTGATGCGGGTGATGCCGGCTTCGATCAGCTTCTCGGCGCTGAGCGCGGTCAGTACTTCATTGGCCTTGGCGATGATCTCGCCGGTGTCGCCATTGACGATGTCGTGCGAGAGCACCTTGCCGTACAGGTATTCACGCGGCACGGTCAGTTGATGCACGCCCAGGTCTTCGAGCTGGCGCACATGGCGCGCCGTGATGCGACGGCCTTCTTCGACGATCACCTGGTCGCCAACGCGGATCTCAAAGCTGGCGGTCTCGCCGCGCAGGCGCTGCGGCACCAGTTCCATGGCCACTACGTCGCGGCTGATGTCAAAAGCGTTCTTGTCGAAGAAGATGTCGAGAATTTCTGCCTCGTTCATGCCGAGCGCACGCAGGATGATCGACACCGGGAGCTTGCGGCGCCGGTCGATACGCGCGAACACGCAGTCCTTCGGATCGAACTCGAAGTCGAGCCACGAGCCGCGATAGGGAATGATGCGCGCCGAGAACAGCAGCTTGCCGGAAGAGTGGCTCTTGCCGCGATCGTGATCAAAGAACACGCCGGGCGAGCGATGCAGCTGCGAGACGATGACCCGCTCGGTGCCGTTGACGATGAAAGTGCCGTTGTCGGTCATGAGCGGCAGCTCGCCGAGGTAGACCTCCTGTTCGCGCACATCCTTGACCGGCTTCTTGGCGCCGGGGGCTTCCTTGTCGAGCACGATGAGGCGCACTTTGACACGCAACGGCGCGGCATAGGTGAGACCGCGCAGCTGACATTCCTTCACGTCGAACACCGGCTCGCCGAGCCGGTAGCTGACGTACTCGAGGGTCGCATTGCCAGAATAGCTGGAGATCGGGAACACACTCTTGAATGCAGCATGCAGCCCGCGTTCCGCCCGCGCTTCTTCGGCCATATCGGCCTGCAGGAAGCTGCGATAGGAATCGAGCTGGATGGCCAGCAGATACGGCACACTAAGAACTCCCGGCTGCTTGCCGAAATCCTTGCGAATGCGCTTTTTCTCAGTGAAGGAGTAAGCCATCGTCTGAACCCTCTAGATACGGGAGAAAGCCGCACGCGCAGCGGCACCACCGGGGCATGAGCCCAGGAGGCGCCGCGGCGCAGAGCGCGGTGCGGAACATGCGACTATTTGATCTCTACCTTGGCGCCGGCATCTTCCAGCTTCTTCTTCATGGTTTCGGAATCGGCCTTGCTGACCGCATCCTTCACCACTGAGGGCACGGCCTCGACCAGGTCCTTGGCTTCCTTCAGCCCCAGGCCCGTGAGTTCGCGCACCACCTTGATGACGGTGACCTTCTTGTCAGCCGGATATTCCTTGAGGGTGACCGTGAACTCAGTCTGCTCCTCAGCCGGGGCCGCAGCCGCACCGCCGCCAGCCACCGCCGCCGCCGCCACCGGGGCCGCCGCGGTCACGCCAAACTTCTTTTCCATGTCGGTGATCAGCTCGACCACGTCCATGAGGCTCATCTTGGCAATCGCCTCCAGAATCTCGTCTTTCGAAACAGCCATTGTCGTCTCCTGAAATCTCAAAAATTATTTGTCGGAATTGATCTGCAACTCATGCGCCGGCGGCAGCCTGTTTCTGATCGCGCACCGCAGCGAGCGTGCGCACCAGTTTCGAAGGCGTCGCGGCCAGAGTCCCTACCAGCTTCTGCATGGGCGCCTTCATGACACCCATCAGCATGGCAAGCGCCTGATCGCGCGTCGGCAGGCTGGCAACCTTGTCCAGATCCTTGCCGGGCAACAGCTGCCCGCCAAGCGATACGGCCATGGCCACCAGCTTGTCGTGATCCTTCGCGAAGGCCTTGACCACGCGCGCCGCGGCGCCCGGATCGTCCTTCGAAAAAGCCAGCACCAGCGGTCCCTTGAGCACCGGCCCGATGTTCTCGAATGCAGTGCCGGCCACGGCCCGGCGTGCCAGCGTGTTCTTGATCACACGCATGTACACACCCGCGCCGCGCGCCTTGGCACGCAGTTCGGTCATCACGCCTACCGTGAGTCCACGGTATTCGGCGGCCACCAGTGACTGGGCTTGCGCCGCCACCGCATTGACCTCCGCGACCAGCGCCTTCTTGTCATCCAGATTCAGTGGCATTACGCGCACCTCCTGGTTGTCGAACCACAACTCGGATCCGGCGCCGCACCGCGCCAATCCGTCCCTGACAGTGATCGACAGCCACAGAAAAACTCCTGGCTGCTTTCACCACCTGCGCAGGCGACCATTAAGGGCCACGCGGCCCGCCTGCGGTCTTCGATGGAAGTCATTGCGCCGTTCACACGGCCCGCCGACCCGCACCAAAATCGAAAAAATAATTCCTCTTAACTGCTCAGCGTCGAGTGATCCACGCCTATGCCCGGACCCATGGTCGAGGACAGAGTCACGCGCTTGAGATAAATGCCCTTGGCGGCAGCCGGTTTGGCCTTCTGCAGATCGGCAATCAGCGCCAGCAGGTTTTCCCTGAGCGCAGTGATTTCAAAACTGGCCTTGCCGATCGTGCAATGCACGATGCCGGCCTTGTCAACGCGATAGCGCACCTGGCCCGCCTTGGCATTCTTCACCGCCGTGGCCACATCGGGGCTCACGGTGCCCACTTTCGGATTCGGCATCAGGCCGCGCGGGCCCAGGATCTGGCCGAGCTGACCCACGACGCGCATGGCATCGGGACTGGCAATGACCACATCGAAATTCATTTCGCCCGCTTTCACCTTTTCAGCCAGGTCTTCAAGACCGACGATGTCGGCGCCCGCGGCGCGCGCGATATCCTGGTTCTTGCCGCTGGTGAAGACCGCGACGCGCACGCTCTTGCCTATGCCGTGCGGCAGTACGGTCGAGCCGCGCACCTGCTGGTCGGACTTGCTGGCGTCGATGCCCAGATTCACAGCGGCATCGACCGACTCGGCGAACTTCGCGGTCGCGAATTCCTTCACCAGCTTGAGCGCCTCATCGATCGAGTACTGCTTGCCAGGCGGAAGTTTTTCCTTCCACACTTTCATTCGCTTGGCTAACGCTGGCATGTCAGAGGCCCTCCACGTCAACGCCCATGCTGCGCGCGCTGCCGGCAATGGTGCGCACCGCGGCTTCCAGATCAGCGGCCGTCAGATCCGGAGTCTTGGCCCTGGCCACGTCTTCCAGCTGCTTGCGCGTGATCTTGCCCACCTTGTTGGTGTTCGGCGTACCACTGCCCTTCTCGATGCCGATCGCCTTGAGGATCAACACCGCAGCCGGCGGCGTCTTCATGATGAAGGTGAATGAACGATCCGAATACACGGTGATCACCACCGGAATCGGCAGGCCCTTCTCGAGTTTCTGGGTCTGCGCGTTGAACTGCTTGCAGAACTCCATGATGTTCACGCCCTGCTGACCGAGGGCCGGGCCGATAGGCGGCGAGGGATTGGCGGAACCCGCCGGCACCTGCAGCTTGACGTACCCTTGTACTTTCTTAGCCATGACTCATCGACTCCTATGGGTGCAAACGCCGTGAGGCTCCCCAATACATACCGCCAAACCGGGCGACGCGGGTAACAGCGCTGCGCTAGACTTTTTCGACCTGCGAGAAATCCAGTTCCACCGGGGTCGAGCGGCCCAGAATCTGCACCGCCACCTGCACCCGGTTCTTCTCGTAGTTGACGCTCTCAACCACGCCATTGAAATCATTGAAGGGGCCGTGCGTCACGCGCACCACCTGCCCCGGCTCAAACAGCACCTTCGGCCGCGGCTTGTCGACACCTTCCTCGACGCGCTGCAGGATGCGGTTGGCTTCCTTCTCGGTTATGGCCGCCGGCTTGTCGCTGGTGCCACCGATGAAACCGAGCACCTTGGGCACATCGCGCACCAGATGCCAGGTGGTCTCATCCATCTCCATCTGCACCAGCACATAACCCGGGTAGAACTTGCGCTCACTGCGCCGCTTCTGCCCGTCACGCATTTCCACGACCTCTTCGGTCGGCACCAGGATCTCGCCGAATTTCACTTCCTGCCCGTCGCGACGGATGCGCTCCTTGAGCGCCTCGGCCACACGGTGTTCGAAATTCGAATAGGCGTGCACTACATACCATCGAAGCGCCACGATCAGCCTCCCTGGCCCGTCAGCAGTTTGGTCAGCCATGCCAGGATGGCGTCGAGCAACCAGAAAAATACGCCCGCTACGGTGACGAACAGAAACACCGCCAGGGTGGTTTGCAGGGTTTCCTGCCGGCTGGGCCACACCACCTTGCGCAGTTCGACCCGCGAGTCGAGTACGAACTGCCAGCTGCGGCGGCCCACCGGAGAAACGGCAAATACCGCCAGGCCCGCGATCAGGCCCAGAGCGGCAGTACTCCAGCGCTGCCAGTCGGGACGCGCATCCAGCAGGTAGTAGCCGGCAATGCCGGCTATCACCAGGGCGATTGCCAGCGCAACGGTCACGACACCAACGGCGCCCGCGCCAGCATTTTGTTCCTGAGCCTGTTCGTTCATTACATCCGCCGTTTCCCGAAGTGCGCTCCCCTTGCGGGGGAGCTGGCAGGCCAGGAGGGAATCGAACCCCCAACCTGCGGTTTTGGAGACCGCCGCTCTGCCAATTGAGCTACTGGCCTAGTGTTGGCGGTGCTTGGCCGCGGTTGCGTGAGCGTAGGTGTTTCAAGTCGCTCCACGATATTCGCTTTGTTGAAACACCTACGCTCACGCAACCACGGCCAAGCACCATCATCTTTTCACGATTACTTACTTCAGGATTTTGGAGACTACTCCGGCGCCTACGGTCCGGCCGCCCTCGCGGATGGCGAACCTGAGACCTTCTTCCATCGCGATCGGTGCGATCAGGTCGACATTCATCTTGATGTTGTCCCCGGGCATCACCATCTCGGTGTTGGCCGGCAACTCGATCAGTCCCGTCACATCGGTGGTGCGAAAGTAAAACTGGGGACGGTACCCCTTGAAAAATGGCGTGTGACGTCCGCCCTCTTCCTTGGTCAGCACATACACTTCGCACTCAAACTGCGTGTGCGGGGTAATGCTGCCGGGCTTGGCCAGCACCTGCCCGCGCTCGACTTCCTCGCGCTTCGTGCCTCTCAGGAGCACCCCGACGTTGTCCCCGGCGCGACCCTCGTCCAGCAGCTTTCTGAACATCTCGACGCCCGTGCAGATCGTCTTCTGCGTGTCCTTGAGACCAATGATCTCGATCTCATCGTTCACCTTGACGATCCCGCGCTCAATGCGCCCGGTCACCACCGTGCCGCGGCCCGAAATCGAAAACACGTCTTCCACCGGCATCAAAAACGGCTTCTCAATCTCGCGCTTCGGGATCGGTATATACCGGTCCATCTCCGCCACCAGCTTGATCACCGAGGGCACCCCGATCTCGCTCGTGTCCCCTTCCAGCGCCTTGAGCGCACTGCCAATGATGATCGGGGTCTGCTCGCCGGGAAACTTGTAGAGCGTGAGCAGCTCGCGCACTTCCATCTCCACCAGCTCGAGCAGCTCCTTGTCATCGACCATGTCGGCCTTGTTCATGTACACCACCATGCTCGGCACGCCCACCTGGCGGGCCAGCAGGATGTGCTCGCGCGTCTGGGGCATCGGGCCGTCGGCGGCCGAGACCACCAGAATCGCCCCATCCATCTGCGCCGCTCCCGTGATCATGTTCTTCACGTAATCGGCGTGCCCGGGGCAATCTACGTGCGCGTAGTGCCGCTCCTTGCTCTGGTACTCCACGTGCGCCGTCGAAATCGTAATGCCGCGCGCCTTCTCTTCCGGCGCCTTGTCAATCTGGTCGTACGCCATGAACGTACCGCCATAGGTCTCGGCCATCACCTTGGTCAGCGCCGCCGTCAGCGTCGTCTTGCCATGGTCAACGTGGCCAATCGTGCCTACGTTTACGTGCGGCTTGTTGCGCTCAAACTTCTCTTTCGACATGGCTACGAGTCCTCAATGTTGTCATGGGCTGCGCCCAACAGTTAACGCGCTTCGCCTTCGGCGAACCGCGTCCATTAAAAAAACCTAATTCAACACATCTGGCCCACATCTGGAGCCCACGACCGGGATCGAACCGGTGACCTCGTCCTTACCAAGGACGTGCTCTACCAACTGAGCTACGTGGGCAATCCCTCGTCAGCTGGAGCGGGTAGTGGGAATCGAACCCACGTCATCAGCTTGGAAGGCTGAGGTTCTACCATTGAACTACACCCGCCAATGGCCGTACCCGATCACCGCACACAATCACTCTGCCCGTCTGTTCGCCGCCCACGACCTCAATGGTGGAGGGGGTAGGATTCGAACCTACGAAGGCGTAAGCCGGCAGATTTACAGTCTGCTCCCGTTGGCCGCTTGGGTACCCCTCCCAAGAAAAAACGAGCCGCGTATTCTGATTTCGCGACTGCAGTGTGTCAATGCACATTCCGGGCCAAACCGGAGTTTATTTCACAAGGAGACTGGCTTGGGGAGATTGGCTCGGGGAGGTGGCAGCCCTAGCGGCCGCGACCGTTCAGGTAGCCATCCACCGCCGTGCGCACGGCCCCGGCCAGCTCAGGTGCCGTGGCAAAATCTAGATCAAGCTGGCCCAGGTCATCAAGCAGGGCCCGGATTTCCAGGGGCTGGGACTTGCCCTGATATTGCACGGTGTACTGCCAAACCCGGGGTTGATCTGCCTTGAGACCATCGATATCCAGGGCCACACGATCGGCAGCACCCTTATCAAAGCCAGCATCAAAGAGATGGGCCACCTGGCGCAGTACGGCCGAAGCGTACTTGACGTCAAAACTGGTGGTCACACGTACCGGGTCTGCCGCATGGACAGATACCGGCACGTTCAGCGACAATAACCCCATTATCACCGCTGTTAATGCCGTAATTGGCGCTGATCGAGCCTGAATCTGCATTTTCCGGGCCTCCGTACACCTTATTATAGCAGCTTGGCCTCAGCGCCTGACAGCAGCCGCCATCCGCCAGGGCGCAGATCATCGGGCAGGCTCACCCGGCCGTAGCGCAGACGCGCCAGCCGGCTGACCTCAAAGCCCAGCGCTTCCCACAGGCGCCGCACCTCGCGGTTGCGACCCTCCCTGAGGGTTACCCGAAACCAGCTGTGACTTTCGCTGTGGCCGCCCGCTTCAATACTGTCAAAGCGCGCGAGGCCGTCCTCAAGCATGACCCCGGCTCGCGCGCGCCTGAGCACGTCGACTCCCGGAATCCCGTGTACCCGGACCAGGTATTCGCGCTCCACTTCGGCGGAAGGGTGCATGAGCCGATGCGCCAGGGCGCCATCGTTGGTAAACAGCAGCAACCCGGTGGTATTCACATCCAGCCGCCCGATGACCACCCAGCGCCCGGCCGCAGGGTCCGGCAGCCGGTCAAATACCGTAGGCCGCCCCGCCGGATCGCGGCGCGTGGTCACCTCGCCCATGGGCTTGTGATAGATCAAGACCTGGCGTTTGCCCGGCGCACTTAAAGTCAGCGGCTCCCCGTCCAGCCGGATTTCATCGTCAGCCGTGGCCCTGTCACCCAGCTGGGCGATCCGTGCGCCGATAGTGATGCGACCGGCGCGGATCCACTGTTCGATTTCGCGACGCGAACCCAGGCCCGCAGTCGCCAACAGCTTCTGCAGGCGCTCGCCGCTGCGTTCAGCGCCGCTTGCGGGCTCGCTCATGGTGGCGACATCAGCGCGCGGGCAGCGAAATCTTGCGAAACAACTCGGCCTGGCCGTCGCCATCGCGCGCCTCGATGGCGCGATCGATCAGCCGCCGCGTGAGATGCGGGCCGAACAACTGCATGAAGTCATAGGCAAAATTGCGCAGCAGCGTACCGCGCCGGAAACCCACCCAGGTGGTGTGTATCGGGAACAAGTGCGAGGCATCGACCACCGTAAGATCAGCATCGTGGGCGGCTTCAATCGCTACACTGGCGACGATACCCACGCCCAGCCCCAGACGCACGTAGGTCTTGATGACGTCCGAATCGCGTGCCGTGAGCGCTACTTTGGGCACCAGGCCTTCGCGCGCAAAAACCGTGTGCAGCGAAGAGGCGCCGGAAAAACTGAATACGTAGGTGACCAGCGGATATTTCGCCAGTTCCTTGAGGGTCAGTTTCTCGACGCCGGCCAGCGGGTGCTTGCGCGGCACGATCACCTGGCGATGCCAGCGATACACCGGCAGCAGCACCAGGCCGGGAAACAAGCCATCTGATCCAGTGGCAATCGCCAGCTGCACCCGATCGGTCGCGACCATCTCAGCTATCTGCTCGGAAGTACCCTGGTGCAGGTGCAGTTCGACCTCAGGATATTTTTCGCGAAATGCCTGCACCACGGGCGGCAACACGTAGCGCGCCTGGGTGTGCGTGGTAGCGATAGCCAGGGTGCCGCGGCTGTCCTGGTTCAGATCAGCGGCGACCGCCTTGAGGCTGTCGATTTCGGCCAGGGCTCGCGTGGCGTATTCAAGCACTTTGACGCCCTGGGGCGTGATGCGCGAAAACGCCCGGCCCTCGCGCACAAACAGGTCGAAACCCAGTTCGCGCTCCAGCGCCTTGAGGGCACGGCTGATGGCCGGCTGCGAAGTACCCAGCGCCGCGGCGGCCTGGGTGACCGAGAGCCCGTGCCGCGCGATCGCCACGGCGTATTGCAGTTGGTGAAAGTTCATCCCATCTTGCCGGTGACAACGAGGATTGCGGCGTTGGTGGACTCATTATAACAACGCGTTATCAGTGAATGGCCTTTTATTTATCGCTTGGCTGAAACGGCGGTATTAGAGTGCCAGCATGATTTACGACAACATCCTCGGAACTGTAGGCCGCACGCCGGTCGTGCGCATCAATCGTCTGGCGCCGCCCGGTACGACGATCTACGTGAAATGCGAGTTCTTCAACCCGCTCTCTTCCGTGAAAGACCGTCTGGCGGTGGGCATCATCGAAGATGCCGAGCGGCGCGGCGAACTCAAACCCGGCCAGACCGTGGTCGAAGCGACCTCGGGTAATACCGGGATTGCGCTGGCCATGGTGTGCGCGGCCAAGGGCTATCCTTTCGTGGCCGTGATGGTCGAGACTTTTTCGGTCGAGCGCCGCAAGATCATGCGCATGCTCGGCGCCAAGGTCATTCTGACGCCAGCCGCCGAGCGTGGCTCGGGCATGGTGAAGAAGGCGGCCGAACTCGCACAGAAGCATGGCTGGTTTCTGGCTCGCCAATTCGAAAACCCTGCGAACCCGGCCTATCACCGCAGCACCACGGGACCGGAGATTGTTGCCGACTTCGTTGGCCGGCGGCTTGATTTCTTCGTCACCGGCTGGGGCACGGGCGGCACGCTCACAGGCGCGGGTGAAGTCATTCGTCTGGCACGGCCCGATGTGCGCATCATCGCCACCGAGCCCGAAGGCGCGGCGCTGCTCTCGGGCAAAGCCTTTACGCCACACAAGATTCAGGGCTGGACGCCCGATTTCATTCCAGCCGTACTCAACCGCAACATCGCCGAGCGCATTGTCACCGTGACGGACGCGGAAGCGATCGATGCCGCGCGCCAGCTGGCACGACAGGAAGGCATCTTCTGCGGCATTTCCTCTGGTGGCACTTTTGCTGCCGCTGTCAAGGTGGCCCGCGAGTCAGAGCCCGGCACCGTGCTGCTGGCCATGCTGCCGGATACCGCCGAGCGCTACCTGTCGACGCCGTTGTTCGAGGGCATTCCTGATGGCTCCGACGCGGAAGTCTGAGGCCCGCACCATCGAGACGCCGCGGCCCACCAGCGTATCTGCTGTGTTAAGCGTGCCGCTGCCTGATCCATTTCACATGCATCGCGGCGGAACGCTGCATGGGGCACGCATCGCCTATGAGAGTTGGGGCCAGCTGAACGCCGCGCGCGACAATGCCATCATATTGTTCACGGGTCTCTCGCCCTCGGCGCACGCTGCGGCAACGGCGACCGACCCCAGCCCGGGCTGGTGGCAGCGCATGATCGGCCCGACGCTGGCGATCGATACCCACCGATATTTTGTCATGTGCATCAATTCACTCGGCAGCTGCTTCGGTTCCACCGGTCCGGCGTCGATTGACCCGGCCACGGGCGAGCGCTACCGACTCGGCTTTCCGGAACTGGCGGTTGAGGACATTGCGCGTGGCGGCTATGAGGCCATGCGCGCCCTGGGCATAGAGCGCGCCGCGGTGGCGATGGGCGCCTCGCTCGGCGGCTCGGTGGTCACGGCGTTCGCCGCCCTGTTTCCACAGGGTGCGCGCCGGCTGGTGAGCATCTCGGGTTCCGCGGCGGCCTCGCCCTTTGCCATTGCGCTGCGCTCGGTGCAACGCGAAGCAATCCTGCGCGATCCGGACTGGCAGGGCGGCAACTACGCCCCCGAGCACCCGCCGCGCAATGGCATGCGTCTGGCGCGCAAGCTTGGCACCATTACCTATCGCTCGGCGACCGAATGGCGGCAACGCTTCGGGCGCGAGCCCATCGCCGGAAATGCGCTGCGCGCCAGCCCCTTTGCGCCGCGCTTCGCGGTGGAAGGCTATCTGGAAGCGCAGGCCGAGCGCTTCACACGCATTTTCGACGCCAATTGCTATCTCTATCTTTCACGCGCCATGGACCGCTTTGACCTCGCCGAGCATCGCGGCTCAAATCGCGCTGCCTTCACCGGCAGCGGACTCGAGGGCGCACTGGTGATCGGCGTGGAAAGCGACCTGCTGTATCCGATTCACGAGCAGGCCGCGATTGCCGAGGCGCTCGAACAGGCCGGCATCACCACGCGTTTTGCCCGGCTGCCGTCGCTCGAGGGTCATGACGCCTTTCTGGTCGACATCGCGCGCTTTGATGCGGCGCTACGCGCCTTTCTGAGCTGAGCTGCGCCGGCGCCAGAACGGCGCCCGGCAATACCCCGGTGGCCCGCTGACCGTGACCTGGTTCACGGTAACAGCAAATTCATCAAAGCGTCATGGTAACTCTATTGCAGTGCATACAGTTTGTAGTACTATATAGTTCGTAGAACAAACCATTTGTTCTTCTGCCTTCAGACTACAGACTCAAGGAGCACGAGCATGAGCGAACTGAACTTCAAACCCGCCCTGGCAGCGAGCCTGGCCGGTGACAAGACGGTTGCCGTGCCGGCACTCGATGCCGGCGCGACAACCGCCAGCACCTCCCGTTCCAGCGGGCTGGGCCGCATGCAGCGTCGGCGACTGAATGCCACGCGGCTGCAGTTCGAGGATAGCGGCTTCCGGCTGTTTCGGGTTTACTGACGCCGATCGGCAGCAGCGGGTGCGGGGCAGAATTGCACCGCATCCGCTGAAGTCTTACCGCCAGCAGGTGCTGGTCGTGGGCGTACGGGTGCCGTTCTGGTCGATCGTCAGGGTTGGGCAGGCCGTGTCATACACCTGCGAGCCCATCGCGGCCGCCTGCACCGTGTAGGCAGTGGCTGACGCGGCAGTAAAACTGATGGTGTAGTTGCCACCCGGGGTTACGCCAGCGGCAGTGAGCTGGATTCCCAGTCCCCCCGGCGGCGCGGCCACCAGCGTCGCGATATCCTGCGCGTACTGGCTGTTCTGTACGAACCACTTCTCCTCCGCGGTCTGGATGGCCAGCAGCGTCAGGCGCGCTTCGGTGCGGTTGGCGCGCATGACGTAGTTGCGATAGGAATTCAGGGCAATGGTGCCGAGGATTCCGATCACGACCATGACGACCAGCAGTTCAACCAGGGTCATGCCCGGCGAGCGCGCTCGCGAAATATCGTAATGCCTGAGCTTCATGTTTGATTCCATTTTCCGCTGCCTTCCGCAGGCGTTAATTCGCCTGACCCTCACGCCAGTAGGTCTTGCGTCGCTGGTTGAAGTTCGTGCAGACGCCCAGTACTTCGACGCCGGACAGGCAGGTCACGTTACCACCAGGGCCTCCGCCGCCACCGCCACCGCCACCGCCGCCACCGCCGTCGTCGGCCGGGAACAGGAACGCGGTTTCCGGCGCGATGCCGCCCTGGCGCAGATCCTGGCTGCGCTCATCGGTCGTGAGCGAACCATCCTTGTTGCGATCCAGTGTCGGCGCGCCGTTGAAGACGCCGACGACATAGACCCGGTTCGTGCCGGTGCCAACTCCAATGCAGGGATCTGCCGGTACGGTCGTGTTTGGCGTGTAGGTCGTGAAGATAATCTGGTCGTTGAAGGTGCGTGAGGGCACGAGCACCTTCTCACCAGCCGTCCAGTCCGGATGACTATTGAGCATCAGCTGCCAGCCGGGTGCGCCGGCGGCAATGGTGGGGTTCACCGACGCGGTAATGTCCTGCAGCTTCGGCGTGCCGGCGGCAGTGGCGTCGACAATAATCGTCAGCGCGTCGAACTGTGCCTGGGTCATGGGGCTGAAGCCGTTGTAGTCGCGCACCGAGTAGAAGCGGTCGTTCGCGGTGTTGTTCAGCGGGTGACCGCGATACCCCGAGCCGATGGCGATATTCAGGAACGGCATCACCCCGGGCTTCTGCTCGGCTGAGACATCCGCTGCGTTGTAAAAGCGGCGGTTGTTGATCGCCAGGTGCGTCGTCTCCAGCGAACTGCCAAGCGAAGCAATGACACCGCCGGCCACCAGGCTGGCGGCAGTCGCGCCGTTGGTGATATCGAAGCGCCAGATCCGACCGGCCATGTCGCCCGTGTACATCCGGTCGGCATAGCCGTCGCCTTCCAGATCGAGCACGGTGATAGGGCTTGGGATCGCGTGGTCCAGGGCGCGCCCGACCGTCGCAAGGTTCAGGTTCGCGCCACTGCTGCCCGCAGACCAGAGCAGCGCGCCGCTGATGACGTCGACCATGTAGAGATGATTGCCGACCGTGTCCGTCGTGTTATAGACAGCGTTGTCCTCGCTGGCGTCGTAGCCACCTCCGATCACTGCCACCAGCTTCTGGCTGTTCTGCCCGGATCCGGCGATGTTTACCCGCGTAATGACCGGCGTCGACCAGGCCTGGCCGAGACCGGGGAGCGTGCTGGCGTCAATGCTCCACATGAACTTCGGGTTGAGCTTGTCCGTAACATCGAGCGCGTAGTAGTTGCTGGAGCTCGCATGACGCCCGGTGCCGAAGATCAGGATCACCTTGTCGTTGCCGCTGATGGTGCCGTCACCATTGACGTCGTACTTCAGGACGGCAATGGACCCGTCCAGGCCGTATTGCTTGGGCGAAGTGTTGGCGTCGTTGTACAGGTCTTTCAGCTTCGGGAGCATTTCCTTCGGAATGAAGGACCAGAGTTCCTGGCCGCTGAGCACCGAGCCGCTGGTGATGTCAGCACCAGCGACGCCCGGCTGCACGCTGGCATCGATGGCGTGAAAGTAGCCGTCGTTGGTCGGCACGAAAATCACCGTGTCGTCCGTGCCATCGCCTTTCTTGCCGTAGATCATGGCGACGGGCTGCGTGTGGATCGGATCGCCCATTTCGTGGCGCGAATCGGTGTCGCCAGCCGGCGCGATCACATCCTGCGTGTCCAGGCCATGGGCCCAGTCAACCAGTTCGCTAATGTCCGGATTGACGGCGGCGGCCGCGATAGCCAGATCAGTAAAGGTCACGCTGGTGTCAGTCAGCAGCGTGAGCGCCACGGGTGAGCCGGCGGGCGGATTGGCACCCGTGTAGGTATAGATCGTGCGCGTAGCGGCATCGGGCAATCTGTTGGCGGCGCCACCTTTGGTCACGTCGGCGCCATCCACGACGCCGCCGCTCCAGTAGCTGATGGCGGAGTCAGAGAAGAAGCCACTGCCGGCGTTGACCGCCGCTGCGCCCGTCGAGTCCACCACCTCGCCGCCAGCGATCTTGTATTTCTTGACGTTGCCGGGCCAGTGATAGCCACTCTTCGGACTGAATACCGAGACATAGAGGTCATTCAGGGTCTGGGTGCGGTTGAAGGCGTTGACGGCTACTGCTGGCGCCGAAAAGGTCGTGTTGGTCTTGATGACATCGTTGAGAATGTCATTGAAGGCGCCCGTCAACTCGGTGAGGCTGGTAGCGGTATAGGCCTTGCCGCCGCCGCGCGTGGCCGCGGAATTCAGATAGTTGAAGGCAGCCGTCGTGGTGCCGCTGCTGACGAAATCAGCTCCAAAGCCGATGAAGTAACTGGTGACGTTCTGCACCTTGCCAACATCCGGGCGCAGATCGGCGTTGTACATGTACTGGGCCATGGCCCCCAGGCATTTGCCGCCCTTCGCACCCGGGAATGTCGTGGCATCGCAGCTGCCGCCCAGCGTGGCAAAATTGGGCAGTGCCTTGATATCTGGATCGGCCGCGCTGGCCTCATTGGGCAAGCCGTCGGTGAGATAAACCACGAAGTTCTTGCGGCAGGACTGATCGGCCGGACTGTCGTAGTTGGTGCTGGAAATAGTGCCGCCAGTACGCGAGTTGGCTACGCTCGGTTGCGAAAAGGCGGTGGCCACCGTGCACTGCCCGTTGGCGTTCCAGGTATTGCAGCTCGTGGAAGTCGAACCATTGCCGAAGCGCACAGGCGCACCGGCAAAGTAGAGATAGGATTCGTACAACGTCTCCGACAACGGCGTGATGCCCGCGGCCGCCCAGCTGTTGACCAGGTTGATGCGATCCTGGCGATTGGTCCCGGTGCCTATATCGTCCACCGGCGCCACCACCATGCCGCCCGAGCCGCCATAGTTGTAGCGCATCAGGCCTATGTTCACGCCGTTGAGGCTGTTGAGCAACCCAGCCGCGGCGTCGTGCATGATGGAAATCTTGGCCCTGGTCGCAATCTGCGTCGAGTCATAGAGATAGTTCATGTAATTGGCGCTGTAGATCGTGTAGGTAGCGCCACTGTTGGTGCGGTAGAAATTCTTGGCGGAGCTCGCGTCCCAGACACCAATCTGCTGGGCGGCGGTCGGACAGCTGGGCGCGCAGCTTACGGTCGTCGACCCGGGTGGCGTCTTGACGACGGTCTGTATGGAATAGGTATCCGTGGACGCGTAGAGCCTGGTCAGATCCGAGCCATCACCGTCGACGCCGGCGTCGCCCTTGCACTCGATATAACCGGTCGTATTGGCAGTGTTCAGCGAATTCTGCCAGCCGTAGGTCTGGGTCGTGGTGACAATGCGCGGCTTGCCCACGGTGCCCTTGCCGCTGGAGGACGAACTGGAACTCGCACCCCACTGCACGAAGGCGTCGGTATTGTAGCCCGCCGTATTAAGGAACGGCATCATGGCGGCGCACTTGAACCGATCAGTACGAATCTTGTTGGCGGTGCCGCAGGCCGGTGTGTTCTTGGGGCTGAAGTAATAGTAATTGCTGTCAAAATTCGCGCAGGTGTTGGCCGCATAGGTGGTACTGGGATCGTAGGCCTGCTCGGTTGTCACCAGATCGTTCATGCTGCCCGAGGTATCGAGGATGAACATGATGTTGGCGGGAATGCTGCCGTTGTTCTGATTGAAGAAGATCTCGGTGTCGTCGGCAAAGGCTGCCGTAGCGGCCGCCGTCGCCAGCAGGACTCCCGAGATCGTCGCCCAAACTCTTGCCATTGAGACTCGCATGGCTGATTCCTTGTAGCGCCGCAGCGCTGCTATTGCACAACAACCGAGATGAGGCTGACGATGTGATCGCTCAGCCGGTAACTGATAGTCAGCGACCCGCCCGACACTTTGTGCAGGTAGCTGTCCATTTCACGCAGGCTCACCAATCCGACCGAAGAGGTTGAGCTGCGTATGACTGTCCAGCTGCAGAGTCGATGACTCGCAACTTTCGCAGTTGCGCACCGTGACGCGTCCCTGCAGCGTGTCCGGGAGAATGACGGCGTCCGTGGTGGTTTCCACCGAGCCCTCGATCGGCGTGGCTGGCGGCAACTGTGCCTGCGCCGCACCGGCCAGCGTGAGCGCCAGGGTGGCCAGAACTAACCTGCATACCTGATTCATGTCACTGCTCCATTCATCGTAGTCCGGTCAGGGCGTCAGCGCCGTGCCGGGAAGATTCGGGTCATTCTGCACAGTGGGATCCCAGGGCGAAATCACTGCCACGCCCTGCAGATTGATCGCCTGCGCGCCGCGTACCGCAGTGCCGGTGCTCTGCACCTCAAAGTGATAGGTCGAGAAACTGTTCCAGGAATTGCCCCACATGGCCGGGAGCGGTGCGCCGCCGAGCTGCGGCGTAACAGTCGTGGACCACACGTTGACATCGGCCGGCTGACTGTTGAGCGCCTGGAACGGCGCTCCGGGGTTGAACACGCCGAGCGCGATACTCTGCTCGATGCCGGCTTCGGCAGACTGAAAGGCATTGGCCCGGTACTGCTCGTTGCCGGCCATGATGAATTCCAGGCTGGCGGAGTTCATGCCTGAAATCGCCAGCAGCGTCAGCACCATCAGCAGAATCAGGCCAATGACCAGTGCCGCGCCGCGCTGGGCGCGTGCTGGTGAAAGTGATTTGCCGGTACGCATGAGTTCAGGTCCCCAGGGCATTGCGTATCTGGATGGTGCGCGAGATCAGCAGGCGCCGGAAATGCTGCGGGCCCGTGAAAGACGCATCCGCACTGGCGGAAGGCTGGTAGGCCAGGCCTGCGGCGGCGGCGCTGGTCAGATCGCCGGTAGTTCCAGTGGCAACCAGGCGATCACCGTACTGGTAGACGCGATTGTCAGTGAAACCGGTTTCGGCAACGTCGGCGCGCACCAGCAGCCAGACCCGCACCGCAACGATCTGGGCGCCGGCCGGCACGCCATTCGGATTCACATAGCGCGTGGCCACGCCGGTGTTGCCGGCCGGATCGATGCCGAACTGAATCTGCATGTCCTCGACACCCGGGATGATCTCCTGGTCGAGGAACACCGGTGCACCGCCCGCCGAGCTTATTACCTTGCGTCGCAGGGAAGGCAGATTGAGCGCCTGCGCCGAGTTGCGATCGATGTAGTAGGTATTGACGATCAGATTGTCGAGCTGCCCGGCCGGCGCTGCGGTGCAGGCGCTACCATCGCTGATCAGCCTGCCGGCAATGCGCGAGCTGCACACCTGCAGGAAACCGGCGGTGGGCGGGCTGATGAATACCGATGCTCGCCGCACCGTGAGCGTGTCGGCGGTCGGCATCGCAGTGGTGGTCCAGGCCGCACCGGTGTTGACATCGATGAGGACGTCGCAACCTGCAGCGCGCGTGGCGCTCAGCACATAGCTGTTGTTGTCACCCTGCAGATTGGTCGCAAGATCAGTGGCAAAATTCCGCCCGCAAATGTTGGCCGCGGCACCCGGCGCGACCGCGGCAGCGGCGGCGGCCTGCGTGGCCTGGTTGGCGATTACAGCGGCGCCCTTGAGCAGGCCCCAGAAGTTTGACATGCGGATGTCTGGTTCAATCACCGCCATGGCATAGCGGGCTGTTTCCTGCAGGCGCGCCACGGATTCATTGATACCGTAGGACTTGCGGCTGTTTACGTAGACCTGCGTGGCCCCGAATATGAGCACCGCACCGATGGTGAGCGCGACCATCAGTTCGATGAGGCTCAGGCCGTGTTCGCGACTGCGCCGCGGCAATGAAACCCGGAACTTGTGTAGTCTAAGGCTCATATCTGCAACGTCAGCGTGTAACTGGGGGTGTCACCGCCGGCCTCGGTCCAGTTGATGGTGATCGTGTAGGTAAAGGGTGCCGCGGCTCCGGCAACTGCGACGACTCCGGCTGCAGCCGGCAGGATTGCCGCAACCTGCTGTTGCCACACAAACAGATCGTTGGCGGCCATCAGCGGCGGCGCACAGTCGACTGCGGCGGCGCCATAGCAGTTGTTGTCAGCCGCGGCTCCGGCGTAACTCAGGCCTGCGCCGCGATTGGTACGGATGCGATCGGCCAGATCGGCTGCCAGGTTGACCGCCTGCATGCGATAGATTGAACTGCCGCCCGAACGCAGCGTGGTCACGTAGAGGCCGGCAATGCCGAGCATGCCCACCGCCAGCACCACCAGGGCCACCATGGCTTCGACGAGGGTAAAACCCCGGGCGCGCTTCATGGGCAGCCCCCGCCAACCGCGGCACTTGCCGGCCCATTGACGTCCGCGTAACTCGCCGTAGCCCGCGCTCGCCCCGTGGCGGAAATGAACAGCGCCCGTGCCGTGGAATCCGCACCCTGCTGCTGGATGCCGCGGGCATCGCAGATGATCAGCGTGGCGGTCGGCACCCTGACGCCAGCGGGTATCGCGAAGCCACTGGGACCATAGCTGACAATGGCGTTGTTGGCATCCAGTTTGACGGTCAGCGAGGGATCCAGCACGGTGTGCCCTTCAATGACGGGTTCGGCGTTCTCATGCTGCCAGTTGCCATTGATGTCCTGGAAGACGAACCAGCCGACAAAGGTGTTGTAGTCGCAGCGCTTGGCCGCATCGGCGACATCCGGAGTAGCGGTACCGCAAACCACCACGTTGCCATTCTGGCGCTTGATCGATTCGCTGCGCGCCACGTTGAGCGAATGCAGCATGTCGTTCACGCCGCCGCTCAGGCGGTTGTTGCGGACGAAGTCGCGCATGCTCGGCAGGGCGACACCCATGAGGATGGCCACCAGGCTGACGGTCACCATCAGCTCGATGAGATTGAAACCCCGTTGCCGAAACCTGTTCATGGAGCCGATAGTAAAGGCGCGGCCGGACCCCTGCACAAACTGCCGATTAGCGGGCGTTCAGGGCAGATGAACGGCATGACGGGCGCCCGGATTTACCTTAAGTTGGGCTCATGAGCAGGCGCAAATCCAGTTTCAGCCCCAGACCTCGCGGCGACCTGTGTGCAGCGGCAGGCAGCGCAACGACCCATTCGGGGCCGATGTTATGTCGGCTGCTGCTACTCAGTGCCGCGCTGACCAGCCCACTGCCAACCGCGCTCGCAGGGCCGCCCTCCAGCACGGCCGGCGTCACGCTCAAGCTGGCCACCTGGAATATGGAGTGGCTGCTGACGCCCGCGGGCTTCAACGCGCTCAAGGACCACTGTACACCGGCAGGCGATTCCCAGCGCCACCAGCGGCGCAGCATCCCCTGCGATGTCGCGGCCCATCTGGAGCGCAGCGCCACGGATGTGGCGGCCATGGCGCGCTATGCCCGCCAGCTCGATGCCGACGTCATCGCGCTGCAGGAAGTTGATGGCGCCAACGCCGCGCGCCAGATCTTTCCGCACCACGAATTCTGCTTCACTGGCGGGCCGGCGGTACAGAACACCGGCTTTGCCATACGCCGCGGCCTGCCGTTTCGCTGTGGCACGGACCTCAGCGCGCTCGCGCTTGGCGATACCGTGCGGCGTGGCGCGACGCTGATCCTTTACCCTGGCACGCGGCGCGAATTGCACCTGCTGGCCGTGCACCTGAAATCAGGCTGTGCGCATGCGCGACTCGACACACGCGAGCATTCCTGCGAACGCCTGGCGCTTCAGGGCCCGGTGCTGCATGGCTGGGTGGCAGCTGAGGCACAGGCGGGAGATCGCTATGCGGTGCTGGGCGATTTCAATCGTGACCTGCTGGCGGAAAGCCGCGCAATGTCAAACCATGCACCGTCCGCTGGCGTGTGGTCGCAGCTGCAGGAGGCTGATGCCGATCTGTTGTTCAACACCGCCCAGGGTCAGCCGTTCCGCAATTGCCATGTCGGCCAGCCGCATACCGGGTACATCGACTACATCCTGTTGGGCAATACGCTCAGGAACAGCCTGGTAGCCAGCTCCTTCGAGCGACTGACTTATTCTGCGAGCGACGCCTGGCGCCTCAAGCTTTCCGATCACTGCCCGGTGGCCATCAAACTAAGTCTTGATTAAGTTGACTAGGGCTTGGCTTTCCTGATGGTCTAGGCATAATTGGGCTGACCAGCTGCGCCTGAGACCAGCCCCGAGCTGGCGAGCGAACGAGGGGATCAGTAGGATCATGGAACGTCGTCTGCACACACGCCATCGAGCCCGCACCACGGTCTACATCATGATGCCGGCGGGCAAGCGTCGTCTGTGTCGCGCCATCAATCTGAGTGCCAACGGCGTATTCATCCGCACCGCCTCGCTCGGCCTGCACAAGGGCCAGCAGGTTGAACTCGCCTTCGCCATTGACCTGGGCCAGGTCACCAAGGTTCATCGGCGCACCGCGGTCGTTGCGCATATTTCCGGCGGCGGCACCGGCCTGATGATGGATGCCTACGCCGCTCGCTAGAACTGGTGCCGGCAGAGAGATTTGAACTCCCGACCAACGGTTTACAAAACCGCTGCTCTACCACTGAGCTATGCCGGCAAATCCGACCCCTATGGACACGCACCCCATTGCGGCGTGGTGTTGATACCGAGCCCGGCTGTCAGTGCCGCGACGGCCGGCAATGGTACGTCGCTGGCCAGATCGACGTCGAGCCAGTACTGATCGACGGTGTGCTGACGCACCTCGATCGCCGGTTCAAAGCCTGCAGCGCGCACCGCTGCGGCGCGCTTGTCGGCACCGGTCTTCTCGCTGAACAGTCCGACCGAGACCTGGCCCGATTCGCCCAGCGCGGCAGCGTCGCGCACTCCAAAACGATTGAGTTGACGCAATGCCCGGTCCCTGGCGGCGGCGTCACCGAGTCTGTCGATGTATACCCAGTAGCCTTCGATCTCCTGACCCGCCTGCTGACGTTCGCGGCCCGGCAGATTGCGGGCCTGCAGCGCCGTCTTGAGGGCCGCGGAATCGGCAGCGGCGGCGAGCGGGCCCAGGGAAGCGCAGCGCATGGCGACCGGATCATTGGGCGCTGCAATCGCCAGAGCCTGCATTGGCGCCGCTCGATGCGGCCCCGGACGCGGCGCATCGACCCAGTGTGACCAGGCAAAGAACAGCAGGTTCGCAGCTATCAGCGTGTAGAGCAGCGCGCGCATGCGGCAATCTTAGCCCGAATACCCGGCGGCGAGCACTGCCAGGCCTTTGAGCACCAGCGCATCTTCGCGACGCACGGTCACCTTCAGGCGCGCGCCGACGCGCGCGGCGCCTCCGCCTGCGAGCAACAACTTAGGTTTGCGACCCAGCAGTGATCGTGCCTCCTGCATGGCGCGCTCGATCAGTGCCGCGGCGGCCAGCTCGCTGCCCGACTGCAGGCCACCACGCGTGCTGCGGGCAAAGATGTGGGCGGCACGACGCGGCGGCGCCTGTTGCGCACGACGGCGTATGCCCGCCGTGTGCCGCAACAGCGCATCGACCATGAGCGTGGGACCAGGCAACAGCAGTCCGCCGCGATGACGCCCGCGCTCATCGAGCAGATCGAGGGTCAGGGCCGTGCCAATGTCGACGACACAGAGCGCACGCCCGGGGTGGAGCGCACGCGCTCCAATCAGGGCGACCCAGCGGTCAGCGCCCAACCGCCACGGATCGACATAACCATTGCGCACGCCGGCGGCGCGGCGCGCGCTGCGTATGAACAGTGGCGCGGGCAGGTGCGCGGCGCGCGCGGCGCTGCGCAGAGCGCGCTCCAGGTGCACGCCGGCTACGCTGCACACGAGTATGCGGGTCACGCCTGAGCCGCTGCTCATGATGCGCCGTGCCGCTCGCGCCGCGCTGGCAGCGCTCCAGGCCAGGGCCTGTACGCGAACGGTTTTTCTGCCACGCAGCAGGCACCACTTCAGCCGCGTGTTACCGGCATCGATCAGCATCTGCGTCATGGCGAACTCCACTTCACGCCTGCGCCCGCACCGTGACTTCACCGGAATGAAAGCGCTGCAGGCCCTCGACCCCCTGCACACACAGGGCACCATCGGCGTCGATGCCCCGGGCATGACCGACTACCTGCCCACCAGGCGCATCGACAGCCACGACCAGCCCCGCGAGCGCATCAGCGGCACGCCACTCATCGGCAAAAGCGGCGAGTCCCTGGCGCTCGAACGCCAGCAAGCCCGGCACCAGCTCCGTCACCAGCGCCGCGCACAGGCGATTGCGATCGCAGTTGCTCACTCCCAGAGCCGCAAGATCTGTCGGCGTGGTGCCTGATTTCTGCACACGCCGGGTGATGCCGGCGCCCAGCTCGCAGTTGATCCCGATACCGATGACCACAAATGCCGGACCGCCGCTCTCCGCCTGCAATTCGATCAGGATGCCGCCGAGCTTGCGCCCGTTGGCGTACAGATCGTTTGGCCACTTGAGCTTTACGGCTGCGCCAGTCAACGCCGTGAGTGCGCGCATGGCACAGACTCCCACGGCAAGACTGAGCGAAGGCGCCTCGCGCGGCAGGGCCGCGAAACTCCACGCCAGCGACAGGCACAGAGCGCCTCCCGGCGGCGCGAACCAGGGTCGGGCGCGCCGCCCTCGCCCGGCACTCTGATGTTCTGCCAGTTGCAGATCAAACTGTCCTGGCGGCGGTGCGCCCCGTGCCAGCAGCGTGTCGTTGGTGGAAGGCAGCGACCAGGCCACCTCACCGAAGCGACAGCGGGCACGCCACTCGGGCGCCAACTGTGCGGCGATCGACGTCATTGCCAGTGGTATCAGCGGCCGGCTCAACTGATAACCCCGGTGCGGCGTCGCTGCGATCGTGACGCCCAGCTCCTGGAGTGCACCGACCGCCTTCCAGATGGCGCTGCGGCTGACGCGAGCGCTGGCCGCCAGTTGCTC
Organism: uncultured Gammaproteobacteria bacterium; assembly: GCA_963823235.1. Taxonomy (GTDB): domain Bacteria; phylum Pseudomonadota; class Gammaproteobacteria; order Steroidobacterales; family Steroidobacteraceae; genus FEN-1191. The sequence goes on from CAWGKS010000005.1 coordinate 25,017, forward strand.
GCCGGAATGCACGGCGCCATCCGCCAGCGCCCACAGCACCCGCTGCGGCAGCGGCGCGGCGCGCGTCACGCGCTGCACTCGGGCACTTCCGCCAACATGCAACGCACGCTGCCGCCGCCGACGCGTTCGATGGTTGGCACCGGCACGACCAGCACCGTGTCAACACTGCCGGCAAGCCGCTGCAGGGCAGGCCCCACGAGCGCGTTGTGGGCGCTCGCCGACATCACCAGCACGGCGTAGTCCCCGAGCGCTTCATCCCAACTGGCGAGCTCCAGCAGATTGCCGGCAAAGGCCGCGACCGCAGCGCGATCAATCTCAATGAGTTCGCGGCCGCTGGCACGCAGGCGCGCGCACACACGTTCACGATCAGCGCCCGGCAGCGATTCGCTGCACAGTAGCGCCGCGCGCGTGCCGATCCACAACAGCACGTTGGTGTGGTAGTAGGCCTGGCCGTGCGCATCGGTGGCATCGAACAGCACCGGCTCATAGTCCATCAGGCGCGCCCATTCGTGCACCAGCGCTTCATCGGTGCGTGGCGAGCGACAGGCGTAGGCCAGGCGCGCCGGGTGATCGAGCACCAGGCTGCCAGTGCCCTCGAGGAAGCGTCCCGCATCTTCGTGCGCGCTGAGGTCAATGCGCCGCCGCGGCGAGAAATCAAAGTGGGCACAGATTTCATCGACCAGCATTGCGCGGCGTTCGCGCCGCCGATTGGGCGCCAGCATCGGATAGAGCACCAGCGTGCCATCCTCGTGAAAACTGACCCAGTTGTTGGGAAATACCGCATCGGGTTTCGGCGGCGCTGGCTCATCTTCCGCCAGCAGCACGCGCACGCCTTCACTGCGCAGCGCCTGACAGAGCACTGCAGTTTCCTGGCGTGCAGCTGCGCTCACCGTCGATGCAGCGCTCAGGCCCTGCTGCTGCAGGGCGTTGCTCGGCGCGGTTTCAGTATTGAATCCAAACGCGACGGGATTGACCATGAAGACGCCGCCCGCACACTGGCGCAACGCGGCGCGCCGAGGGGTGACGCTGGCAGGATCGTCGCTGGGTGGTGCACGCATGGCAGGATCATAGATGGGTCGCCCTGCCGATGCGTGGGTATGCGATGCATCAGGAATCTTCCGGTGCTGCAGCGAAGCATGAAGGCGAAGTCAATGTATATCTAATATATTGATTCCCCGGCAATAAAACTCTCCACTGGGCAAATGTTCACCAGGTCTGTGAGGCCGTCATTTGTGCAGCGCATAGACCCTGGGGTAGCATGCGCGCCCAATCGATACACCTCCCGACGCCGCCCAGGCAAGCAAGAGCAATGCATGACCGAGCCACGAGTCATACGTAAGTACGCCAATCGCCGTCTGTACGACGCTACGGCCAGCCGCCACGTCACCAATGATGACATCCGCCGCCTGATCGCCGGCGGTGAGCGTGTCAAGGTGATTGACGATCGTTCCGGAGAAGACCTGACCCGTACCGTCCTGTTGCAGATCATTGCCGAACAGGAACAGTTCGGCGCCCCGGTGTTAAGCGTGCAGCTGCTCGAAGGCATCATCCGCTTTTACGGCAACCCGGTGCAGGACCTGCTGTCACGTTATCTCGAGCAGAGTCTCGGTACCGTCATGCAGCAGCAGCGTACGGTGCAGGAGCAGATCAGCAAGGCGATGGAAGGTCCACTCGCCCCGCTGGCGCCACTGGCCGAGCTCACACGCCAGAACATGGAGATGTGGAATCGCGTGCAAAACTCGATGCTGGCCGCGCTCGCGCCGAAACCAGCGGGCCATGCGAACCCGCCCGGTGCTGAATCCACCCCCGCTGACGCGCCGCCCGAAAGCGCAGCTCCCACTGATAAACCAGACCGCTGAAGGAATAGTGCATGCAGCTCAAGGGAAAAACCGTAGTGATCACCGGCGCCGCTCGCGGCATCGGCCGTGCACTCGCTGAAGACTTCGCCGCTCAGGGCGCCAACCTGGCGCTCATCGACATCAACGCCGCTGACATTGCCGAGACGCAAGCGGCCTGCGCAGCGCATGGCGTGACGGCGCGCAGCTATGGCGCCAGCGTCAGCAATGAAGAACAGCTCATCGCTACCTTCGATCGCATCGCCGCCGATTTCGGCCGCTTCGATGGCATCATCAACAACGCCGGCATACTGCGCGACGCGCTGCTCATCAAGTTCAGGGACGGCCTCATCGCCGACAAGATGTCGCTGCAGCAATGGCAGGCGGTCATCGATGTGAACCTGACCGGCGTGTTCCTGTGTGGCCGCGAAGCGGCCGAGCGCATGATCAAGTTCGGCAACGGCGGAGTCATCGTCAATATCTCGAGCATTTCGCGCTCCGGCAATCCCGGGCAGTCCAATTATTCCGCCGCCAAGGCCGGAGTGGCCTCGCTGGCAGTCGTCTGGGCGCGCGAACTCGCGCGCTTTGGCATCCGCGCGGCGGCGATTGCGCCGGGATTCACTGAAACCACAATTCTCCACGCCATGAAACCTGAGATCATTGAAAAACTGCTGGCCCCGGTTCCGGTGGGGCGACTGGGTCGGCCGGACGAAATCGCCCATGCGGCGCGTTTCATATTCGAGAACGATTTCTTCAACGGCAGGGTACTTGAGGTCGACGGTGGACTGCGGCTCTGAGGTGTGTGCGATGCATTATAAAAAACCCTCGTGGCCTCAAATTTAAGATCATGAGGACCTATAAATAATATTAAAATCAATTAGTTATAGTGAATTAAGTCGCGCAGATCTCAACCTTATAATTTCCTCTTGCACTGCATACAAACCTGCGATACGATATGTCCCGTGGTGACCAGACCCCTACCCTTATACCCCGCGGAGCAATTGACATGACCGACCAGACTTTTGACCCGAACGCGCTGCTCGAAACCTATCGCAACGCGCTCGCCCCGGCCCTGCATGCCCAGCAGGAAGGCCTCAAGGCCCTCGACCGCCTGGCGCGCTACCAGTACGCCGTTGCCGGCGACTACCTGGAGTGGAGCCTGTCGCAGGCGCAGGCGCTGCTCGGCGCCAAGTCGCCCTCGGAGATTGCTGCCAAGCAGTCCGAGCTGGGCACGAAGATCGGTGAGCAGCTGCGCGGCCGCGTGCAGGAACTGAACGCCATCGCCAGCGAAGCCCAGAGCACGCTGAGCAAGCTGTTCACCGAAGCCTCGGCCAAGGTGACGGAGCTGACGAAAAAGGCTGCTTGAAACAAGACCCCCCTTGTTTGAGTGAGCCCGGCCCCGGGGGAGCAATTTCCCGGGGTCTCTTTTTTCCCGCCGCTACAGGGATTTGCCGCACATGAATACCGCGTTGCTCCCGGCCGCCGCAGCTGCCCTTCCCGCAGCGGGCAACGATAAGTTGTCGCAACAGCTGGCGAGCAGCGTGCGTGCCCAGATGGCTGGTGTAACTGGCGGGTTGGCTACCGATGATTACCTGCGTGCGTGGTGGGACTGGTATTCGAACTTCTCAGCACACCCGAGCCAACAGTGGATGCTGCTGCAGGAGGGCCTGGAGCGTGCTGCCGATACCTGGCAATTCGCGCTGCGCGCCGCCAATGGCCAGCCGCTCACGCACGAATACGGCAACAGCCGGTTCAAGGATACCGCCTGGGACCAGTGGCCCTACAACGTGCTGGTGCGCGGCTACGGAAACCTTGAACAGTGGAGCGAGCAGTTACTCGGCTGCGCCCCGGGCGTCAGCCCCGCCAGCACGGGACGACTTGAGTTCATGCGCCGACAGGCGCTCGACCTGGCCTCGCCGGCCCACTACCTGTTGAGCAACCCTGAGCTGCTGGCGCAGACACGCGCTGAATCTGGCGCCAATCTGCTGCGCGGCTGGCAACACTGGCTCGAAGACGCGCAGCGCATGCTGGCCAACGCCGCACCCAGCGGCACCGACAATTTCCGCGTCGGCGAGCAGGTCGCGATCACGCCCGGCAAAGTGGTCATGCGCAACGAGCTGGTCGAGCTGATCCAGTATGCGCCGCAGGGCACCAGCGTGCACGCCGAGCCGATACTGATCACGCCGGCGTGGATCATGAAGTATTACGTACTCGATCTGTCACCGCGCAACTCGCTGGTGAAATACCTGGTCGAGCAGGGTCACACCGTGTTCATGATTTCCTGGCGTAACCCGGACGCCCAGGATCGCGATCTGGGCATGGATGATTACCTGCGCCTCGGACTGCGCGCCTCGCTCGATGCCGTGACCACCATCGTCCCGAACCAGCGCGTGCACACAGTGGGCTATTGTATCGGCGGCACGCTGTTGTCCATCGGCGCCGCAGTCCTGGCCGGCGAAGGCGATCAGCGCCTCGCCTCGATCACGCTGCTGGCGGCGCAGACCGATTTCAGTGAGCCGGGCGAGTTGGCGGTCTTTATTTCACCCAGCCAGCTGGCGACACTCGACGCGCTCATGCAACGCGATGGTGTGCTGGGCAGTGAGCGCATGGGTGCCGCGTTTGCGATGCTGCGCGCCAGCGACCTGATCTGGGCTCCGGCTATCAACACCTATGTGCGCGGCGAACGCGCCACGCCCAATGACCTGATGGCCTGGAACGCCGACGGTACGCGCATGCCTTGCCGCATGCACAGCGAATATCTGCGCCGGCTCTATCTGCACAACGAACTCGCCACCGGCCACTTTAGCGTCAATGGCAAGGACACCAGCCTGGCAAACATATCGGTGCCCATGTTCGTTGTCGGCACCGAGACCGATCATGTCGCGCCCTGGCCCTCGGCTTTCAAGACGCGCGCGCTGACACGCTCTGATGATTACACCTTCGTGCTCACCAGCGGCGGCCACAACGCCGGCATCGTCAGCGGACCCGTACATCCCAGGCGTCGCCATCGCTACTACCAATGGCGCGATGCCACCTCGACCATGAGCACCGCGCAGTATCTGGAAGCGGCCGAGCTGCGCGCCGGCTCATGGTGGCCCACCTGGGAACAGTGGCTCACCGAGCATTCGACAGCGGGGCAACAGCCGCCGCCGCCCATGGGCAACAGCGCGGCGGGCTACCCGCCGTTGTGCGATGCACCGGGTGGCTACGTACGCGGTTGAACGTGCGCAGCCGCCGGGCCGCGACTACCCTCAGGGTCGCATGATAAAAACGGCAGCGCGTTGCCGCTCGCCGAGTGCGGCGCCACCTTCTGGTTTGCCAATCGTCACGTAGAACATTTCCGTGTGCCGGCGTGCCGGATTGGGCAGGATGGGTACCGAGACTTTCAGCGCGTTCACGCCATCCGCCATCGCCAGGCGTTGCGCGGGTCGGCCACGAAAATCTGTGCCGGCCCTGGCACCGGCACTCTGCGTCGACCAGACAAAACTGACCACGCCATCTGTACCGCCGGTTCGCTGTACGGCAATCTGCGCGCTGCCGCTATCCGGCTGTACGACAAAGGTGTCCGTCGCCAGACTGAGCTGCCCGGGAACCGCAATGCGAACCGGCACGGGCACTGGGCGCACCCGCTGGATTTCAACGTCGCGTTCTCCCAGGCCCTGCGACGCGCCCACGGCCAGCATGAAAACCATGGCCGCTACCGCCTGCACGCGCCGCGCTGGCCACAGCGGCGTGCGGCGCGT
>CAWGKS010000006.1:0-182661 GCA_963823235.1 uncultured Gammaproteobacteria bacterium
CCGTACACGCTGACCCGCGTCGCCTTGCTGGTGGTACTGAAGTCGATCGCCTCGGCTATCTCGATCGGCTCCGGCTTCCGTGGCGGCCTGTTCTTCGCCTCGCTGTTCCTCGGCGCGCTGGTCGGCAAGCTGTTCGCTGGCACGCTCGCCGTCGTCAGCACCGCGCACGCCGTCTCCCCGGTCGTCTGCGCCCTGGTCGGCATGAGTGGGCTTGCTGTGGCGATCATCGGCGGACCGCTCACCATGGGCTTTCTGGCGCTCGAGGCCACCGGCAGCCTGCCGCTCACCGTCGCCGTGCTGGCCGCCTGCGTGATCTCGGCGGTGACCGTGCGGCGCACCTTCGGCTACTCCTTCGCCACCTGGCGCTTCCACCTGCGCGGCGAGGCGATCCGCAGCGCGGTCGATATCGGCTGGATGCGCAACCTGACGGTCGGGCGGATGATGCGCCGCGACATGCGAACGGTGCGCGCCGATACGCCGCTGGCAGCCTTCAAGCGCGACTTCCCGCTGGGCGCCTATCAGCGGGTGGTGGTGCTCGACGAGGACGACCGCTATTCTGGGATCGTGCTGCCCGCAGAGGTGCACGGCGACGCTGATGAGGATCACCGGGTCCGGGATCTGCTGCACTACACGGACACCGTGCTGCTGCCCCAGATGACGATCAAGGAGGCGGTGGCGATGTTCGAGAGCGCCGAGAGCGATGCACTGGCGGTGGTGGGACAGTCCGGAGACCAGGCGCGTCATCGGCCTGCTGACGGAGCGGTACGCGCTGCGTCGCTACAGCGAGGAGCTGGATCGCCGGCGTCGGGAATTGTCGGGCGAGATAGACCCCCTCCCCGCCCTCCCCCGCTTCGCGGGTGAGGAAGATCGGCTTCCCCTCCCCCGCTTCGCGGGTGAGGAAGGTAGGTTCCCCCTCTCCCGCGAAGCGGGGGAGGGCGGGGAGGGGGTGCAGGAGAACGCACATGAAACCCGAAGACGTCATCGCGGACCGCAAGCGTCCCTTCACCGGCGCCGAATACATGCAGAGCCTGCGCGACGGGCGTGAGGTCTACATCGACGGCGAACGCGTGCCGGACGTCACCACCCATCCCGCGCTGCGCAATTCGGTGCGCTCGATCGCGCGGCTGTACGATGCGCTGCACGACCCGAAGCACCATGACGTGCTGACCTGCCCCACCGACACCGGATCGGGCGGCTACACACATCGCTTCTTCCGCGTGCCGCGCTCGCGCGAGGACCTGCGCGGCGCGCAGACGGCGATCGCCGAGTGGTCGCGCATGACCTACGGCTGGATGGGCCGCACGCCGGACTACAAGGCGGCCTACTCCAACACCCTCGGCGGCAATGCGGACTATTACGGCCCGTACACCGACAACGCGCGCGCCTGGTACAGGCGGGCGCAGAGAGACCGTGCCGTTCATGAACCACGCCATCGTCAATCCGCCGATCGACCGCCACAAGCCGGCGGAACAGGTGAAGGACGTCTACGTCTCGGTCAACAGGAGACCGACGGCGGCATCATCGTCTCCGGCGCCAAGGTGGTGGCCACATCGGCGGCCATCACCCACTACAACTTCATGGGCCAGAGTTCGAAGACGGCGACCGAGGACCTGGACATGTCACTGATGTTCATGGTGCCGATCGACGCGCCGGGCCTGAAGCTGATCTGCCGCACGTCGTACAAGAAGGCGGCGCTGCTGAACGGCTCGCCGTACGACTACCCGTTGTCGTCGCGCTTCGACGAGAACGACGCGATCTTCATCCTCGACCAGGTGTTCGTCCCCTGGGAGGACGTGTTCATCTACCGCGATCCCGCGCGCGTGCTGAGCTTCTATCCGCGGTCGGGCTTCATGCACGGCTTCCAGTTCCAGGGCTGCACGCGGTTCGCGGTGAAGCTGGATTTCATCTGCGGCCTGCTCGCCAAGGCGCTGCGCTGCACCGGCGGCGACGAGGCGCGCGGGAATCAGGTACTGTTGGGTGAGGCGATCGCCTGGCGCAATCTGTTCTCGGTCGCTGTCCAATGCGATGGCGAACGATCCCGACCCCTGGGTCGGCGATGCGGTGCTGCCCAACCTGCGGGCCGGGCTCGCGTATCGGGTGTTCGCGCCGGATGCCTATCCGCGGATGAAGGACATCATCGAGCGCACGGTGACGTCGGCGCTGATCTATCTGCCGTCGTCGGTGAAGGATTTTGCCAATCCGGCGATCGAGCCGTACCTGCGGCAGTACGTCCGCGGCTCGCACGGCATCGACTATAAGGAGCGGATCAAGATCATGAAGCTGCTGTGGGACGCGGTCGGCACCGAGTTCGGCGGCCGGCACGAGCTCTACGAGCGCAACTATGCGGGCGGCTGGGAGGACATCCGCGCCCAGACGCTGACGGGTGCGCAACGCGGCGGTGATCTGGCGGCGATGGAGGCACTGGTCGATCAGTGCATGGCGGATTACGACGAGAATGGGTGGTCCGGTGAGACGTGGTGCGGCGCGGAATGACCTGGCCCATAAAGGGAGTAATACCAAGTGACGATAAGCTTGACTCTCCGGCTGGTGCACCCCGTCATGGCGGGCGAAGGCCCGCCATCCACGTCTTTGCTGATCCCAGCGAGGAAAGACGTGGATGCCGACCTCCGTCGGCATGACGATGAGAGCGGCGTTCGAGTGTCAGCATCAAGGCGGGTTGGTATAAGATCAACGAGAGACTACTTTGTAGTGTTCTGTTAGCGCTTTCGTATTGTGCGATGGTTTGCCTCAAGCCGCCTTCTGTGTATCCAGCGTGAAATCGAGGCGGATCACGTCATAAGGCAGAAAATCATCTGCCCTTCCGGGGTCTTGTCGATCACGCCGGACAGATGAAGCGCCCGCACGTCGCTACGGACCGCCCGCACGTCGCGACCGACGCGGCGCGCGATCTCGCGAATGGCGAGCGGACCTTGCCCGGCCCTCGCCCGCAAATCCCCCAGCGCTTGGTGTTGAGCAGTTGCCATGCGCCTTCCAGGCTTTCAAAGTCGAGCCGGGCCGCGGCTTCAGGCTTGCCGGTTTTCCAGGCGCGCACGATATCCGCGCGCCGTTGCGCCACCGGCTGGTTACCGATGATGAGGGTGTTCATCGAGATAGCGCCTCGTGTCCGAGTCGAAGTCTTCGAGCAACTGCTCGATTGTCGTAAAGTGGTAGGCCGTTTGCTCTGTGCTTCGGTGACGGTGATCGCCCTTGCCGGATACGTTGTCATAGCGCAGCACGCACTCTTCCTGATCGATCAGCGCCAGGCGAAGCTTATACCGAGCGCCCTTGAAGATGACACGCGAGCACCACTAACACCGTCATGCCGACGCAGAGCCTGCCCCGAGCGAAGGCCGGGGTCGGCATCCACGACTTTCCGTGCTGCGATCAGCAAAGGCGTGGATGGCGGGCCTTCGCCCGCCATGACGGGGAGCACCAGTCGGACAGTCAATCTTATCGGTGCCTATATTATAATTATAGCGGCGCGTGCAGCCGACGCGGCAACAGCCAAATGACGGTCTCCGTGAATGTCGCGGGCCGTTGACGCTCGCGGCGCCGGACCAGCAGCGTCGCCTTCATGTCGCCGTGAATAGCCGAACTTGCCGGTGTTGCCAATCAGAGCAACACATTGGTTGATGCCCAGGTGGTGGCCTATCCCAAGATGTCCGCTGCTTGCAACGAAGGGCAGCAAATTCGGCGACCAGCACGCGCCCTACGAGTGCGACTAAGAGGACGGCCGGGGGACGTGCCGGACGCGCGACGTCCCTGGCATGGCGCTTTTGGCCGGCATCGCGTACGTCATGCTGATCCGTGGGCCGAACGTGCTCGGTTCGCGGGCGCCGCTTGCGGTTGTCGCGTGGCGTGCGGTCGAGGGGAAGCCTTCATTGCCCCGACCTGCGCCGAAATGCGCCGGCGTCAATCAAACGGGCCGCGCCGCCGAAAGGCGAACGCAAGCCCAGGAGGGAAAATGAAATGTCCGGGTCGCCGTCGCTGAAGCCGATCACCGCACTCGATGGCGAAGCCTCGCGCAGCGGTTTCTGGCCGCAACGCTGGTGGCAGATCATGGACTTCAAGATCGGCATCATCCCGGTTCCGGTGTTCGTGCTGCTCCTGGCGCTGATTGCCGGTTTCACGCTGACCGGGCGGCTGCCGTCCGACCTGCCGATGGCGATCGTCCTGCTGGCCATGGGCGGTTTCACCTGCGCCGAGATCGGCAAACGGCTGCCGGGGCTGCGCAACATCGGTGCGGCGGCGATCCTGGCGACCTTTATTCCTTCGGCGCTCGCCTACTATCACCTGTTGCCGGCGCCGATCCTGGCTTCGGTGACCGAATTCACCAAGGTCAGCAATTTCCTCTACCTGTTCATCGCCGCGATCATCGTCGGCAGCATCCTGGGTATGGACCGCCGGGTGCTCATCCAGGGCTTCGTCAAGATCTTCGTCCCGCTGGGCGTCGGCTCGGTCATCGCCGGCATGGTCGGCACCGCGGTCGGCGTGGCGATGGGCATGAGCGCGTACCACACCTTCTTCTTCGTGGTCGTCCCGATCATGGCCGGCGGCGTAGGCGAGGGCGCGATCCCGCTGTCGATCGGCTATTCCACGCTATTGAACCAGGCGCAGGGCGATCTGTTCGCGCAGGTGCTACCGCCGGTGATGATGGGCAGCCTGACGGCCATCATACTGGCAGGCACGCTGAATTACGTTGGCAAGCGGTACCCGCATCTGACCGGCGAGGGTCGCTTGCAGCCGGCGGGCGAAGGCGAGGTGATGCTGGAGCGTGATGATGTGGTCGTCCACGTTCCGGACATGTACACCATCGGCGCGGCCCTGGTCACCGCTGTCACGCTCTACCTTATCGGCGTGCTGGGCCAGCGGCTGTTCGACTTTCCCGCGCCCGTGACGATGCTGTTCCTGGCGGTCATGCTGAAACTGTCGCAGGCCGTATCTCCCGCTTTGCAGCAGGGCGCGTATCAGGTGTACCGCTTCTTTTCCACCGTGGTCACCTATCCATTGCTGTTCGCCATCGGCGTCGCACTGACACCGTGGGACAAGCTGGTGGCGGCGTTCCAGTTCGGCAATATCGTCACGATCGTCTCGACGGTGGTGACTCTGATGGCCACGGGGTTCGTGGTGGGCCGCTGGATGGGCATGTATCCGATCGAGACGGCCGTCGTGAACGCGTGCCACAGCGGGCAGGGCGGCACGGGCGATGTCGCGATCCTCACGGCGGCGAACCGGATGGCGCTGATGCCGTTCGCCCAGATCGCCACCCGGATCGGCGGGGCGATCACGGTCACTCTCACGCTGATCGTGCTGTCCCGGCTCGTGTAGCCGCGATTGCAGGAAATTTCGACATGGTTCGCAGCACGGATGGCCAGGTTCCCGCGACGTTGCCACGCAGGCTCTCGCGCAGGCGGTCGTCCGCCGCGTCGCGGAAATGACGACAAGTGGCATTGTTCCCGCAATACCTGAATCGATTAGCTCCGGGTCAGCCGTTAGAAAGGGCCAGAGCCGCTGGTGCAGCTTGTTGAGGAGGAGCGCACGGTGAAGGGCAACGCCGTCCGCCAGGTGATAGAGTTCCCGGCATGAACCCGTTCGATTACACCAAGGCCATCGCCGACTTTTGGACAGCGCAAGGCGAGGCCGTCATGAAGGCGCAGCAGCAGGCGGGAAAGGCGCTTGCGGAAGGGATGCAGGCCATGGCGTCCGGCACGCTTCCGGCGATGCCAGAGCTGCCGACCGACCTCTCGGCCAGCGTCGCCGAATTGGCGACCGCCGGCCGGTCCGTGATGGAGATGTGGTCCGCCGCCACTGCGCTGTTCGGCAAACTCGCCGCCACGTTCCCCGCCGCCGCCGGTGGCGACGCGACCGTCGAGGCAACGTTCCACAAGATGGTCGATCCGCGAAGCTGGATGGCCGGCACAGGCGAGATGGACGATGTGCTGGGCCGCATGGCGGAAGGTCCGCGCTTTGCCGACCTGTGGGAGGTCGAGCGTTACTATGCCCGCGTCCTCCAGGCGTGGATGAACGTGCGCCGTCGCGGCTTCGAGCACAGCGCGGTCGTGCTGGAGGCCTGGTTGCGGGCGGGGCGCCGATTCGCCGAAGAAATGGCCGGGCGGGCGGGTACGGACGCGCCGGCGCCCGACGCGAAGGCAGCACTCGCGCTGTGGACGGAAACGGCCAATCGTCAGCTCCTGGAGACGCAGCGATCCGAGCCCTTCCTGCAGTCGCAGGCGGCGATGATCCGCGCCGGCACGGAACTGCGCATGGCGCAGCAGGAATTGGTCGAGCATTTCGGTCAGCAGTATGGTTTTCCCACGCGCACGGAACTGGACGACGTGCATCGCACGCTGACCGAGCTTCGCAGGGAGTTGCGCGCCATGCAGCGGGAACGGCGGATATCGGCCTCGCCTTCGCCGCCGGCTGCATCTCCCGAGCAGCCGCCGGCGAAACCGCCCACCCGACGAAAGAGTGCGCGGCGAAAGGGGGCACGCCAGTGACAACGATCGGAACCAGCCCGGCGACCGCGCTGTCTGATGCGGCGAAACTCGGCGCAAAGCTGATGACCGGCGGACGGCTGCTGCAGGCCATGCGCGACGTCGACGTGCAGATCGCGACAACGCCGAAGGACCTGGTCTGGACCCAGGACAAGGTCAGCCTGTTCCACTTTCGCCCGTTGGCGGAGCAGCGGATCGGCGTCCCCGTGCTGATCTGCTACGGCCTTGTCGGTCGCTGGACGATGACGGACCTGCAGGAGGACCGCTCGCTGGTCCGCAACCTGCTGAACCTGGGGATCGACCTCTATGTCGTGGACTGGGGCAATCCGTCGCGGGCCGACCGCTACCTGACGCTCGACGACTATATCCTGGGCTACCTCGACGGCTGCGTGGCCGAGATCGCGAAGCGGGCCGGCGTGCAGCGGGTCAACCTGTTGGGCGTGTGCGAGGGCGGCGTGTTCACCACGGCCTTTGCGGCGCTGGAGCCCGATCGGGTCAACACCCTGATCCTGACCATCACCCCGATCGATTTCCACGCCGACACGGTCGACGACCGGGCCGGCCACGGCTTCATCAACCTCTGGACGCGCAGCATCTCGGCCGAGGACGTGGACCGGTTCATCGACGCGAACGGCAACCTGCCCGGCGCGTTCATGGGCGCGATCTTCAACCAGATGACGCCGATGCGCAGCCTGCTGAAATACAACCTCGACATGCTGGAGATCGTGGATGACGAGACCCGGCTGCTGAACTGGTTCCGCATGGAGAAGTGGATCGCCGACCGCCCGGACCACCCTGGGGAGGCGGCGAAGCAGTGGCTGAAGGACCTGTATCAGCAGAACAGGCTGGTGCGGAACGAGTGGGCGCTCAATGGGCGCCAGGTGGATCTCGGCAATATCCGGATGCCGGTGCTGAACGTCTATGCGAAGGACGACCACATCATCCCGCCCGCCACGTCCCGCGCGCTGGGGCCGAAGGTCGGCTCGTCGGACTATACGGAGCTGGCATTGGCCGGCGGCCACATCGGCGTGTTCGTCGGTGGCCGGTCGCAGGGGCTGTTCGCCCCCGCGGTGACGTCGTTCCTGGAGCGACACGACAAGGCCGCCGCACGAACCGGCGGCAGCACGGCGGCCTGAGCCGGGCCTGTGCGGCCCGGCGGTTCAGGGTCAGACCTTCAGCGTCGCGAAGGTCTCGGCGGCGAGTGCCGCGCGGGCGGTCAGCGGAGCCGACGCCTTCTCGGCCAGATCGATGCTGGCCTGGACAAAGCGGCTGCTCTCGGACATCGCCCTGGTGGCGGAAGTGCGGGCGAGGCTGGTCTGCAGCTCAAGCCGCTCCGCGACAGTCTTTGCGCTGGCGAGCGCCTGGAAGCCCGAAATGACCTCGGCAAAGGCCGACTGGGTGGACACCGCCATTTGGCGGAGCAGGTCCTGCGATCCGGCGGTCAGGATCTTGCCGGCCTGGGCAAAGGCTTCCAGCGAGGCCTGGTTGAACGCCGCGACGTCTTTCGCGGTCTTGATGGCCTTCTCGGACGCTTCGGCAGTCGCGGTGGTGGCGTAGGCAACGCCCTGCTTCAGGTCGAGGGCTTGGGGTTGGGCGGTCTTCGTGGCGGTGGTGGTCGACATGGGATCGGTCCTTCACTCTGGGGGTGGCCGGGCCGAAATGGCTGGCTCCCGATTTCTATGTTGCAGTGCAGCAAAATGGTTATGGAGCCGCTGGCGCAGCGATGCAAGCTTTATTGTGCAGCGCACAATAACGGTATGAGCCCGATACGTAAGGCAATGTGTGAGGGCAACTGATCCACGGCCGCGTCGTCAGGCCGCCATCAGCCCTCGATCTCCTCGCGCAGCATCTCGAGCGTGAGCCATTGCTCTTCCGCCGCCGCCAGCGCGTCCTGCGCGCGACCCAGCGCCTTGGTCATCGCACCGAACCGCGCCGGATCGCGCGCATAGAGGTCCGGATCGGCCAGCTGCGCGCTCAGATCGCGCCACTTCGCTCTGCAGCGCCGCGATCCGGGCCGGCAGCGTCTCCAGCGCGTGCCGGTCCTTGAACGTCATCCGGCGTGGACGGGCGGCCTGCCTGCGGCCTGCGCCGTCGCCGCCGGCCGCGGTCGCGTCGCGGCCGGAACCGACCGCAGCCGGCACCGGCCCGCGCTGCGCCAGCATGTCGGTGTAGCCGCCGGCATATTCGATCCAGCGCCCATCGCCCTCGGCGGCGATCACCGAGGTCACCACGCGATCGAGGAAATCGCGGTCGTGGCTGACCAGCAGCACCGTGCCGGGATACTCGGCCAGCAGCTCCTGCAGCAGGTCCAGCGTCTCCAGGTCGAGGTCGTTGGTCGGCTCGTCCAGCACCAGCAGATTGGACGGGCGGGCGAAGGCGCGCGCCAGGGTCAGCCGGCCGCGCTCGCCGCCGGACAGCACGCCGACCGGCGTGTTGGCCTGCTCCGGGCCGAACAGGAAATCCTTCATGTAGCCGATGACGTGCCGGCGTCTGGCCGCCCACCACCACCGTGTCGCCGTGCCCGCCGGTCAGCGCCTGGGCCAGCGTCTGCGCCGGATCGAGCGTCTCCCGCCGCTGGTCCAGCGTCACCTGCGCCAGGTTGGTGCCGAGCCGCACCTCGCCCGCATCGGGCGCCAGCGCGCCGGTCAGCAGGTTCAGCAGCGTCGTCTTGCCGGCGCCGTTGGGGCCGACGATGCCGACCCGGTCGCCGCGCAGGATGCGGGTGGAGAAGTCGCGCACCACCACCCGGTCGCCGAACGATTTCGCCACGCGCTCGGCCACCGATGACCAGCCGCCCGGACAGGTCCGCCTGCGCCGCTTCCAGCCGCACCGTGCCCTGCCGCGCGCGCTGCTCCTTCCGCCGCTTGCGCAGCGCGTGCAGGTCCGCCAGCCGCTTCTGGTTGCGCTTGCGCCGCGCGGTGACGCCGTAGCGCAGCCAGTCCTCCTCCATGGCGATCTTGCGCCCGAGCTTGTGCCGCTCGCTCTCCTCCTGCTCCAGCACCGTCGTCGCGCCAGGCCTCGAACGCGGCGAAGCCGCGGTCCAGCGTGCGGGTGATGCCGCGGTCCAGCCAGACGGTGGCGCGCGAGAGGCGCTCCAGCAGCCGCCGGTCGTGGCTGATCAGCACGATGCCCGATCGCATGCCGGCCAGTTCGCGTTCCAGCCACTCGATGCCGGGCAGGTCCAGATGGTTGGTCGGCTCGTCGAGCAGCAGGATGTCCGGCGACGGCGCCAGCACGCGGGCCAGCGCGGCGCGGCGCGCCTCGCCGCCGGACAGCGTGGCGGGGTCTTCGTCGCCGGTCAGGCCGAGCTGCTCCAGCAGATAGCGCGCCCGGTGGCGGTCATCGTCGGCCTCGGTGACCAGCCCCGCCTCGACATAGGCCAGCGTGGTGGCGAAGCCGGACAAGGTCCGGCTCCTGCGGCAGATAGCGGATGGTGGCGCCGGGCTGGGCGAAGCGGCGGCCGCCATCGGGCTGCATCAGGCCGGCGGCGATCGCGCAGCAGGGTGGACTTGCCGGAGCCGTTGCGCCCGACCAGGCACAGCCGATCGCCGGCGGCGACCGCCAGACCGGCGCCGGCCAGCACCGGCGCGGTCCCGAAGCTGAGGCTGATGTCCTGCAACAGAAGCAAGGGCGGCGGCATGCGCGCAGTGTCTAGGTTGAAATTCGCACGGCGTGCAATCCGACCGGTACCGCGAGCATCGAAGCGCCCCTGATGCGGTGACAAGAACCGGGAGGCTGCATCGCACGGACGGACGTCATTCTCGGCCCGATCATTGCCCTGGAAACGGGAGCGACACACGAATGGCGTCGGGATCGACCAATCACAGGATGGGACCGGCGGAGTGGTGCTTCCTCTTCGCGCTCGCCTTTCTCTGGAGCGGTGTCTTCTTCCTGGCCAAGGTCGCACTTGGCGATATGCGCCCCTTCACCGTCGTGGTCCTGCGCCTCGGCATCGGCGCCATCGTCCTGCACATAGCCGTCCTGGCAGCCGGTTTGCGCATGCCGACCACGCCGCGCACCTGGTCGCATTCCTCGGCATGGGGGCGCTGAACAATCTCATGCCGTTCTGCTTCATCGCCTGGGGTCAGACGCGGATCGCGAGCGGTCTTGCGGCGATTTTGAATGCCACGACTTCGGTGTTCACCGTAGTGCTGGCGCACATAGCAACCCACGATGAGCGCATGACGCCCAACCGACTGGGCGGCGTTCTGCTCGGTGTCGTCGGCGTTGCCGTGATGATCGGGCCGGGCGCGCTCGGTGGTGTGGCGATCAATGTCCTGGGGCGGGCTGCCATCCTCGGCGCGGCGATCTGCTACGACTGCGCCGGCATATTCGGTCGGCGCTTCCTCAGCCTGCCGCCAATGGTGGCCGCGACCGGCCAGGTGACGACGGCAACGGTCATGGTGCTGCCGTTCGCGCTGTTCATCGATCGGCCGTGGGTGCAGCCGATGCCCGGCATGGCGGCATGGATCGCCATCGCGTCGGCGGGCGCTCGGCTATGCGCTGTATTTCCGCATCCTGGCCACCGCCGGGGCGATCGACCTGCTGCTGGTGACCTTGATCATGCCCGTCGGCGCGGCGTTTCTTGGCATGGCCATACTCGGCGAGCAGATCCACGCCGGCGACTTCTGCGGGATGGTGCTGATCGGTCTCGGCCTCACGGCGATTGATGGCCGGCCGTTGGCGTGGTTCAAGCTGCGGTCGCAATCCGCCATCTTTGAGAGGCGTCGAGAGGCGTCGTCATGAAAAGCAGACTTGACCGCCGAGGATTCCTGCGATCCGTCTCCGCAACGGGATCGCTCCTGGTCTGCTACGGCGTGCTTGACAGGTCGAGCCACGCTGCACCTGTTCATATCGTCCCACCGGTGGTGGACAGTCTGACGATTCAGGTGGTTGTCGACACGAACCACGACATCTTCATCTCCGGCGCGCAAGCGCCGGGGGTCGGCGTGAAACGCGTACGCTCGCCGGCAGCGTTCAACGGACGGACCCCGGAGAGCCAGTGGGGCCTGTCGCTGCACCTGACCTGCGCCAAGGGGGTGGACACGAAACGCATCCTGCTCGACTTCGGCTACACGCCTGATGTGCTCAACAACAACCTTGAACTGCTTGGCGTCGATATCCCGGCAATCGATGCGCTTGTCCTCAGTCACGGGCATCTGGACCATTTCGGCGGCATGCTCGGGTTTCTGGCGAAGCATCGCGACCGCATGAAGGACGACCTCCGCCTGTACGTCGGCGGCGAGGACGCATTCTGCCACCGCGTCCAGAAGCAGGATGACGGAACGTTCCTGCCGTACGGCGTGATCGACCGGCGCGCGCTGAAACAGGCGCGCGTCACGCCGGTGCTGTCGGAGCTGCCCATCATTATCGAAGGCCACGCCTTCACCACCGGCATCGTGCCGCGCACCAGCATCGAACGGGTGCTGCCCAACACCTTCGTCGTGTTCGGCGAGCGGGACGGCGTCGGCTGCAACACGTCGCGCTACGGCGACCACCATTTCACCGCCGAGGCACTGGCAGGCAGACCGGTGCCCGACCAGCACTGGCACGAGCATGCCACCTGCTTCCGGGTCGGCGACCGTGGCCTGGTGGTCATCACGTCGTGCGGCCATGGCGGCATCATCAATACGCTGCGACGCGCGCGGGAGGTGACCGGGATCGAGAAGATCTACGCGCTGTGCGGCGGCTTCCATCTGGCGCCGGCACAGCAACCCTATCCGGACCAGGTCATTGCCGAACTGAAGAAGTTCGACATGGACCATCTGATCCCCATGCACTGCAGCGGGTCCAACTTCCTGGAGACGGCCAGGCGAGAATTGCCCGAGAAGCTCGTGCTCTGCACCACAGGCAGCCAGTTCACTTTCGCCGCGTGAGCAGACGGGATGTCGGACTCTCGGCCACAACGCGCCGACGGCATCCGCAGCGGCTATGCCACCTGATAACGAGGACGGTCGGCATCCTCCTTGATGGGCGCGGCCGAATTGTTCGCGCATACTTCGTCAAGACGTCTGATCTCATCGTAGATCGTGTGGGTTCGGACGCCTGGCGCCAACGCCCACCACTCCTCCTCCGGTTGCTGGGCGGTTACGTTTGCGATGGCCTGCACGACGACGGGATCGCGCCGGTCGCGGGCCGCCTCGGCGCGCGGACTGTCGATGTACTGAAATCGTGCTGGCTGGTGCATTGTGGGACCATCTATGTCGGACACGAATAAGCTGGTATCGCTTTTTTCGGCTTTCACTGAACCAGATCAACCGTTGGCACACTTTCACCTCCGCGTTAACGAATGACTAACGGGAAGGACGAGGCAGGCCGATCTTGGCAGCGAGGGTGGTCGAAAGGCATAACGATGGAACCGTGCCGCCCGCCTGCCCACCCTGGAGCGCGAAATGAGCCGCCACCGTCTCCTGCCGCTGCTGCTGATCGCGGCCTGCCTGTCCCAGCCGGTGCTGGCGCAGATCAACCCGTTCCGCGGCAGCCGCGGCACACCGCTGGACGCGGGCGACATTGCGGCGCTCACCGAGGCCACCAACCGTCTGCTTGACCGGCCGCAGCTCGTTTCCGGCGGCATCGAGACCTGGAGCAATCCCCAGTCCGGCGCGAGCGGGACGGCGACAGCCGGCGGCCCGGCGCAGCGCAAGGGCATGGCCTGCCGCGTGGTGCACTATCAGACCACGGTGCCAGGGCCTCGAGCGGAGCGCACCACCACGCTCACCTGGTGCAAGACCAAGGACGGCTGGAAGATCGGCTGATCCGCGGCCGGGCGGGCAGGGCCGTGGTGGCGGGAGACCGGATTTCGCGCTTTCCGCGGCCAGTTTGATCCACATCAATGCGGCGACGAAAGCGGCGCATAGTGGTGTTGTGGACCACAGGTTCCGTGCCATGAACGTTGCAGTGATCGATGAACCGGGCGAGAGCATCGGCATCAACGTGGACGTGCCGGCGGAAGATGTCCGCCACATGTCGGCGGCACAGTTTCGCCGACTTGGGGTCCGTTCGCTGGTCTATCTGCGGGCCGGGCTGCTGAACGGGGAGATGGCTTATGCCATCCACGCCGCCGATGGCATCCCGATGGCTGTAGTCGCTGACGTCGATGAAGCCGTGGCGCTGGCGTCCCAGCACGGCATGGCCTTCGTCGCGGTGCACTGATCGCTGCTCCACTGCTCCCTGTTCGCGGTCGGTACCGTCGCTCACCGATTTATGCATCTGCGAGGCCGAGCGAACCGCGGAGCGCAGCTGGCGCCGTCTCGGCAGCGTCTCGTTGCCCGCGCGATGAGACGACGCCACGTGGGACGAGGGCGCTGGGCAGGCGATCATCGACGCAGACGCGCCGGCCGCAAACGAACGGGGAACGGGCGCACGGTGCCATGGCCAGGCACGCCACAGCGGTTGCATCCCTGTCATGTGCGATCCCAAAATCCGCGCCTATGCGCCGATGACCCGATCGCCGCCTGGCCGGGTCAGGCCGCCGCCGGCACATCGAGCGCGCGCAGCGCCGGGGTGCTGCCGGTAACGATGGCCGCCACCAGCGCAGGCGCAGGCGGGCCGAAGTCGCATCTGTCCGGCAGGCCGCCCAGGGCGCGGATCAGCGCGGCGCGGCGCGGGTAGATCAGCGCGTACTGTTCGGCCTCGGTGAGGCGGGAAAATGCGTCGTCGGGTTCCGGCTCCGGCGCCGGCGGCGGTTCCGCGATCGGCGCGGGCGGGTTGCGGCCCAGCGCATCCGCCATCAGGCCGACGGCGCAGTACTCGATCCAGGCGGCCTTGTCGGTGGCGGCGCTGTCCGCCTCGCGCTTCTGGCGTGCCGCCTGAACGCGCAGCAGCAGCGCGCGGGCGCCCCGCGCCTGGCGCATCATGCAGGCGGACTGGGCGGTGCATTTCAGGACGCGCGAGGGGTCGGCGGCGTGTTCGCGGGCCAGCCGCAGGCAGTCCAGGGCCTGGGCGTTGGCGGCGACGAACTGGGCGGCGAGCGCCACCTCCTCGGCATTGGCGGGCAGCAGGGATGCGACCTCGGCGATGGCGGCGTTGTCGCGGCGGCCGAGATTTTCCTCCGAGTCGGTGGCGGGCGGGGGAGTGCTGTGCGGAGCGTGTGGATGACCTGATAGTAGAGATCGCGGGGGATCTGGAGGGTGAGGTCGGGCGGGGGAGAGGGGTCGATGGTGGGAACATGGTGTTAGTTATACGATCTGCCAATGTGAATAAGGCTGTCCAGGTGATTGGCAACGACTGCTCGTCGGGGCTTCGCGCTGATTGGGCTGCTCGCTGCAATGGGAAGAACCGGAGCGTTGCATCTGAGGTCGTAGCGGTCCGTCACCCTGCCGCCTCTGCCACTACCGCCTGATTGCTTCCCGCTTGCGGGAACGCGCGGATGTTGCGCGCCGCGTGGCGCAGCCGGTGGGTGTTCTTCACCAGAGGATGCGCACATAGCCCTCGCGGTGCTCGCCGAAGCCCAGGGTGCCAAGTACCAGGGCGTTGCGCGGTCAGGCATTCAGGGGCGCGGGCAACGCCGCAAGGGCGGATCGGCGTCGCCTGCCGCCAGCAGGCCGAAGAACCCGTTATGGCTAGCTTCCCGCGCGGGCAGACCGGCGGCGAGGCACTTGGCCGCTGCCATCTGCTCGCGCGCCGCGGCGGCGTCCCCGCGTTCGCGGCACGGGCGAGGGCACAGACGCCGCACGATCCAGCGGCTTTTAGGTAGTGGCGGTTCTGCTCATCGGTGCCGCCAAGATAAGGCGACTAATACCAACCCGCGTTGACGTTGACTCTCCGGGGTTCCGAATCCCTCGGCGCTTCGATTCAATAGCCCCGGGGCGATTCTCGCCCAAGGGGGCATCGGATGAGCGCGGCGATCCCAATCACTCGCTTGGACCGGACAGCGTCGGAGCTTCGGAGTTTCGCCAGCAAGTGTGGTGATGGCGCGCAGGTGCGCCGCGTTCTGGCGATCTCGTTGGTACTGGAGGGGCGTTCCCGCGCCGAGGCGGCAGAGCAGAATGGCATGGACCGGCAAACGCTGAGCGACTGGGTGCATCGCTACAATGCGGGAGGGATCGACGGCCTGAAGTCGTGTCATGGGCCTGGCGCCACCCCGCTACTGAGCGAGGCAGAGAAGGCGGAGCTGAGGGCGCTGGTCGTGAAAGGCCCGGATCCGGAGAAGGACAAGATCATTCGCTGGCGCTGCCTGGACTTACAGGCGGAAATCGCCCGTCGGTTCTCTGTCCGGGTGCATGAAAGCACGGTGGGCAAATGGCTGCGCCAATTTGGTCTGACCCGGTTGCAGGCGAGACCATGCCACCCGAAAACCGACCTCGCAGCCCAGGAGGCTTTTAAAAAAACTTTGCCAGCCTGATGAAGAATGCCCTTCTCGGCACCACCGCTGGTACACCGATCGAGGTCTGGTTTCAGGACGAAGCCAGAGTGGGTCAAAAGGGCTCGCTCACCTATGTTTGGGCGCCGATCGGCTCATGTCCGTTGATGGTGCGCGATAACCGACATGATTCGGCTTATCTGTTCGGAGCGATTTGCCCGGCCCGTGCCCCCCGCCTTCGCTGGGGCAGGCGTGGGCGCCGCCATCATCATGCCTGCTGCCAACGCCGAGGCGATGAACGAGCATCTCACTGAAATCAGCACGCAAGTGGCGCCAGGCGCCCACGCTGTCGTGGTCTGCGACAGAGCCGGCTGGCATCAGACCGGAGGGCGACTGCACGTACCGGACAATATCACGCTACTTCCCCTGCCGTCTTATGCAGCGGAACTGAACCCGATGGAGAATGTGTGGGAATATCTGCGCGGCAACAAACTCAGTCGTCTGGTCTGGGATAGCTACGATGCCATTGTCACCGCTTGCAAGGAAGGATGGGACTTCCTCATCAATGACCCAGACAGGGTCCGATCAATCGGGCATCGAGACTGGGCATGTGTCAATGTTTAGGCGGATTGGTATTACTGGTCAATTCGTCCATATAGTTGAGATTAGGGGATCGGCTGCGCAAGGCTTATCCCGTTGACTTCAGGCTGGCACTACATATAGCGTGTGAGTTATTCGGTTTGGCCATGTGTGGAGAATTGGGGGACGAACAATCGATGGCGAGGGCGCGCTCGCTTTCGGAGTTTCAAACGGCGTTCTCCGACGAGGCGTGTTGCGCGGCGTTTCTGTTCAAGTGCCGCTGGCCAGGCGGTTTCGCCTGCCCCGCCTGCGGCGCGCCTCGCGGTGTCGCGCTGAATAGCCGCCCACGCCTGTTCGAATGCCTCGACTGTGGCCGGCAAACCTCGATTACGGCTGGCACAGCGATGCACCGTTCCAAGCTGCCGCTGACCGTGTGGTTCTGGGCGGCGCATTTGATGGCGACCCATTCCAACGGCCTGTCGGCGCGACAGTTGGCGGACCAGCTTGGCGTCACCGACAAGACGGCTTGGCTGTTGACGCAAAAGCTCCGGCGCTCAATGACCAATCCGAACCGCGATCCGCTCGAAGGAGTCGTTGAAGTCGATCAAGCGGAGATCCCATTCCGGGTCGGCGATACGTTCCTTGAGCCTGGCAACGCCGGCAAAATCCTCATCGCCGGTGCCATTGAGGTGATTGACCGGGATTCCAACACGAGCAAGCCGAGACGGAAGGGGGCAAAGTACCTCGGCACGCGTTCCGGGCGTCTCCGCCTCGCCATGATCGCCGACAACACGGCCACCTCGATCGAGGCCTTCGTAAGGGCCAATGTGAAGCCGGGAGCCACGCTGATCAGCGATGGCCACACGTCGTATCCCGGATTGTCCGGCGATTACCGGCACGATCCGCGCATCGTCGGCAGAATGGCGGCGCACATCGTATTGCCGTGGAGCCATCGCGCCTTCGCGCTGCTGAAGCGATGGGCGCTGGGTCCGTATCACGGCCTACGCCGCAAGCACGTCGATACCTATCTCGATGAGTTCGTCTTTCGCTACAACCGCCGATTCTACCGGCATGTTTCGTTCGAGACCATGCTGGGCCTCGCCGCGCGCCACGAACCGCAGAGCTATTGGGACATCATCAAGCGGGACAACCCTCGCAAGGGTCGCCAAATAGTCGAACCCACTCCCGCTGCAGGCCCGAATACTACATATAGATAGACCTGAGTGAACGGGATAAGCCTTGGCTGCGCATGCAGGATTATCTATCATAACTTCGCCTACTGCGTGAATCCGAATTTCATGAACGGCAGGTTTCGAGAGACACGGTTCAGAGCGTGGGCGACCGGAAAGGGCGCAGGGCAGACATCAATGCCACACGCTTCGCAGCCGCCGCATGTCAGCAGCCACTCTGCTCCCGCATCCCCGCCACCGCCATCCCCGCCAGCATGCGCGCATACGCCGCAACGCCGACCGCGCCATCGTCGCGGAACCACAGCGCGGCACAGCTCATCGCCGCCGCCAGCGACATCGCCGCCACCGTCGCCACCACGGGCGCCACTCCCGGCACCGCCGCGGCCAGCACCTCGGCATACACGTCCGCCAACACGCGATACCGCCCCCGCACCGCCGCCTGTCCCCGCTCGTCCAGCACATCGCCCGAGCGCAGGATCAGCCGATGCTCGTTCCGTTCCGCCAGCGCAAGGCCGAGGAATGCGCCGATCATCGCCTCCAGCCGCTGCTCCGCGGTGGCCGCCTCGGTCCGGTCGTAGGCGGTGCACACCCGCAGCGTCAGGTCGTGGATGTGCTGCACCATGATGTCGGCGAGAGCAGCTCCTCGCGCGCGCTGTAATAGTAATACATGCTCATGCCGCGCAGATTCACGGCCCGCATGAAGCCCTGCATCGTCGCCCGCAGCACACCCTTTTCGGCAATCATTCGCGCCGCGGTCTGCCTGATCTGCCGCCGCTTCATCTCGGTCTCCGGCTTCGGCGTGTAGACCGCCGTCACCGGGCCGCCGACCGTTCCGCGCTTCACCGCCTTGCGCGCCGCCACGCGCTGCTTGATCGCGATGGCCCGGTTCGCCATCGCATCGAGGCCGCCCGGAGGATCCGGTGGCTGCTCCGTATCGAACTCCGGGCCAGGCCGCACATAAGTCCACGCCATCGGTGTCGGGCGGCAGTCCGGCGACCGGCGTCTTGCCGCACGCCCGATCCAAGGTAGACTCACGGCAATTCCCGGCGGCCACACTCAAAACGGAGGGGACGACGATGGGACGTGCCGGTCTGACAGGGATCACCTTTACGTTCGCCATGGCCGTCGCCGGAGCGATATCCGGAACCGCCGGCGCGCAGGATGGCACTCTGCCGAGCATCGATCTGCCCGACCCGTTTGGCGCGGCCACGTCGTTTGGCCAGCTTCCCGCGGGGCGCGCGTGGGGCGGGACGACCGCTGTGGCGGTCGATCGCGACGGCAAGAGCGTCTGGGTCTTCGAGCGCTGCGGCGGCGAAAGCTGTGCCAACTCGGCGCTGCCGCCGGTCCTGCATTTCGATCCATCGGGCAGGCTGCTGGCGAGCTTCGGCGCGGGAATGTTCGTGTTTCCGCACGGGATCACGGTCGACCGCGACGGCAATGTGTGGGTCGCCGACGCCGACGGGAAGAACGGCAAGGGCCATGTGGTCGTCAAATTCAGCCCGACCGGGGAAGTGCTGATGACATTGGGCCATGCGGGAATGCCGGGCGACGTTCCGGGCTTCTTCAACCGACCGACCGGCGTGGCCATCGCGCGCAACGGCGACATCTTCGTCGCCGATGGCCATGGCGGGGATTCCAACGCGCGCGTGGTTAAGCTCTCCAAAACCGGCAGGTTCATCACGGCGTGGGGGAAGAAGGGAACCGCGGCGGGCGAGTTCGATACGCCGCACGCGATCGCAGTGGATTCGCAGGAACGCGTCTACGTCGCCGACCGGGCGAACAACCGGATTCAGGTGTTCGATGCGAACGGCAAGTTCCTTGCCGACTGGAGGCAGTTCGGCCGCCCCAGCGGTGTGTACGTCGATGCTAACGATGTTATCTACGTCGCCGATTCGCAGACCACCGACAAGACGGGCTGCACCCCAGACCCGGGCTGCCGCCACGGCATCCGCATCGGTGATGCCGCGGATGGCTCGGTCAAGTATTTCATTCCGCGTCCGGACGGAGATCCGATCGGGCCGGAGGGCGTGTCCGTCGATGCGCAGGGAACGGTCTACGGTGCGTCGAACGAGGGAAAGCGGATCGATCGGTTCAGCAGGAAATGAAACTGCTGCCGCCGCCCGATGGTGGCGAATTTGTATTCGACTTTCGAGGCCGAATTGCTGAGGTCTCCCGTGCCGGTGGATAGAACACGTGAAGTCGTGGATGCCGACCCCGGCCCTTGCTCGCGGCAGGATCTTCGTCGGCATGACGATGAGAGCGCCGATTGAGCGTCATCATCAAGGGCGGTTGGTATTATGCCTTGTATTCGTGGCACTTCGGAATGAAGAGCATGGTACCGACCTTCCGGCCTCGACCAGGGAGTAATGGGTTACAAAGCTATTTGGAGGCTTGCGTGCTGAGCGTGCGCAACCGAGCCTCCGCTTCAGCGTCCCCCAGTGCTGCCGCCCTGCGATACCAGGTCGCGGCCAGCGCCGGATCGGGTCTGACGCCGACAGCGCCCAGTTTGGTGACGAAGGCAGGATCGTAAGTCTCTGCGAGCGCGGTGGCCGCGCGCGCGCTCCCGGCGTTGGCGCCATATTCATAGAACTTGCGCGCTGCCGAAATGTCCTTGATCGCCAGCATCGCATCGCCGCGACCAACGTACATGGCTGTCATCGACTGCTCCTGAGCGGTCGGCGCGCTCGTGGCCGGACGCATGGCCGGAGCAGCAATGGCCAGTTCCGTTTTGCCCGTCGCGGAAGGCGGATGTCCGGCATTCATGTCAGCCACACCCATAGTCGGAGAAGCGTCCGGGCCTGGCCTGACGCCGGTGTCGGTCAAATTCGGCAGGTCGGGCGACCGGGCCGGGCTTGCCGAGGCGTCTGGCGATGTAGTGTTGTGCTGGTTCGCCATGCCCGCCGCCGCTACGACGGACCCGTTCGCGGTGTGGTCATCCGATGTAGCCGCCGTCAGCCAGCTGATCAATGTAGAGCACGTAGCTGATGCCCGGTACCAGGCCGGTCATGACGAAATTGCCGTCCGGGCCGAGGGCGCCCTGGGTGGCATCACCCGAGATCCGGGAGATGGCGCCATCGAGCGGCCGATCGAAGCGGCGCGCAATGACATTGATGCCGGTAAGCTGGCTCGTGCCGTCCTTCGCCACTACCCGACCCTTAAGGGTGCCGGTAGTCGCGGCGTAGTTCGCGGTCGGATAGATCGATGACAGTGCGGCCATGTCATCGGCATTGTCGACCTTGGCCATTTCCGGGCTGTTGTAGGCCGCGCTCGTCGGGTACGGGTTGATTAACGGATACATCGTTTCGATCTGCGCCGCTGTCGGGTAGCCGACGCCCACCTTGCCGCACTGGTCCGGGCCCGCCTGTTCCGGGCCGTCGGGCACGCCCCAGTCCGGGTTGCCCTGGTTGCGCGCGTAGTAGCCATTGGTCTGCGTGTGCGCGAGGTTGATGGCGTGACCGAACTCGTGCGTCACAACGCCAGACACCGGGCCGGTGCTCGTGGCGCTCAGGAAGGCGCCACCGATAATCTGCCAGCCCTCGATGATTTGTGTCGGGTTGGTGGCCGAGACGATCTCCGGCGAGGCGATGCCCAGCACACCGTAACCGTTACCACCGGTGAGCGCGTCAATGACTGAATTGTCGGCATCGTAGATGGTCTGGATGCCGCCGCCATTGTACTTGCCAAGGTAGTCCGCGATGTTGGCGCCGGTGATATCAACCGCCGCGCGTCCCGCGATCTGCGCGCGAAAGCTCGAGGTCGGCACGGCGGACCACTGCGCAACTGTTGCGGCCACGAGATCGTCGCCCGCTTTCTGATCGAGCACCGGATAGTTGGGATTGCCGTTGCTGTCCAGTATGCATTCGTAGGTAACGGGATCGCGCACGCAATCGATGCCCTCGCTGAGGTTGCCGCGGTCGAGGTAAACCTTGACCGTGCCCTCCCAACGCAAGGGCTTCATGACATCGCCGACCGGCACAACATAGAGCGGACCGCCGGCGAACGCCGGTGCGATCAAGGCACATGCGGCGACCCAGCCGCAGAGCGTGCCGCTGCGGGAAAACTTAGCGCTTTTCATTGGCAATGCTCCCATTCTTGAGCCAATTGCCTTCGACGGCACGGTGCAGGAACTTGCGGAGCGTGTCCGCATTTGCCGGGCCCTTCTTTCGGTCGAACATCTGCTGCTCAGAGGCATCGAGGAGACCGGGGTTGACCCGCACACCGGTGAACAACGTTGCGTTGTTGTAGCCGTTCATCGCCACACGGTTCGCGAGGCTCATCTTGCCCTGGCCCAGGCCGACGGTCGTCTGGAAGCCAGTCGACTTTCCTTTCGAGTACATGAAAGCCATGACGGCTTCGCTCTCGCGCCAGGTTGGCCAGCCGGTCGGGCGAGCAAGATACGTGCGCCCGTCAGCCAGCGTGCGTGGCCTGTCGAGACCGAACTGGCGGAATGTATATGTGTTCGCTTTCTGGCCGCGGATGGTGTCCGAGACCCTAAGCGTGACTTCCGTATACGGAAGGCCGCGGGCGTCGAATCCGTCGGTGACTGATCGCACTTGTCCAACGACGATCGTGTCGGAGTGGGCGAGGAGGTCGACGATGGTCATCGGTATGACACTCGTCGCGTGGACGGGAGCACTGCCGCCAACGAGGCTGAGTGCCGCAACGCCGGTGTGCGCGAGCAGGCGCGCACGCCTGGCGATATTTATCGGGTCCATTTTAAAAAATCCCCCTTGGCTGTGGCAATACGCGTGCCTGTCACAAGGCCGCGGAATAAACTGAACTGCCCCGGTCTCTCCGGAGGCTTTATTTCTAGCGTCAAGCCACGCTGGGCGGTGACTCCCGCTGATACTAGTATGCCAGCGCGCACCGCGCCAGAGGAGGGAGGGCGCTCTGACCGATCGGTCGGCGACTTCTGCTCACTGCGCCACAGGTCCGGGGCCCACTGCTACTGGAATATCGCCGCGGCGGTCTCAGATCGAAGCCCACGGCTTGAGGGAGGGGCATCTCTCCAAATAACACTATATTATCTTTCCACCATACTAATCTTTATGGATATTGTTCGATTTACTTTCCGGGTTGGACTCGAACCCATTCGTCTATGGCTCGGCGATAAGATGGTTGTCGATTAAGTGGCGAAGCCTGCGCCGCGCGTGTGGCTCCATGACATTTGGACTGTTGTGGCTCGGGGTGAGCGGCCGCTCGCGCTAAGATCGGCGCGAGGCACGAATTTGGGCTAGCCCATTTGTCGTCTGGAGCGCGCCTAAGGCCCATGAACCAGAGTCCAGACGATTTACCCAGCGCCGGCAACGAGGTACATCTCGCCGGCGACCTACACGTTGACGTCGGCCAGCAGCGCGTCGCGCGCGCGGGCAGCGAAATCTGCCTGCCCAATCTTTCCTTTCAGCTGCTCGTAGCACTGATTCGCGCCGCGCCGAATGTACTAAGCCATGACCAGCTGATGGAGCGGGTCTGGCCCGGGCTCATCGTCAGTCCAGAAACTGTCACCAAGCGGGTCAACCTGTTACGCGAGCACTGGGAGATGACGCACAGGAGCCGCACTACATCACCGGAGCGCGCAGTCGTGGCTACCAGATAGTGGCCTGAAGGCGCTGGAGCGCGCGAGCGGACGTTGTGAGGTGAAAGGTGCCCGACGAAATAATCGATCAATGAGTCAGTTTCGCGTTCTAGCCGGCTGCTTGATCAGGCTATCTGCCGGGATACCCAGGCCACGGTGTAGCTTCCAGATCATGTCCAGGGTCAATGGACGTTTGCGATTGAGGATTTCATAGACGCGGACCAGGCGGCCGATCATGGGCTGCAGGTCCTTGGCCGTGAGGCCATTCTGATCCATGCGAAAGCGTATTGCCTCCACCGGGTCTGGCAAGTCCAGGGGACACTTCTGCCGCTCAAAGGCCTCGACGAGTGTCACCAACACATCCAGGCGCTCGCCATCGAGCGTATTGCGGCGCGCCCCATGAGGGATTCAATATCTTTCAGTGCTGCGCGGTGGTCGCGGGCGCTACGAATGGGGCGGCTGTTCATGGATTCTCTCCGTTAAATTGTCTGAGCGTCGATGCGATCGTATTGTGCGCGCGTACCAATAAAGCGGACATAAATAACCCGATAGGGGTAATTAACCCAGACCACTAGCCGATACTTATTACCAGCGATATTAAAGACAACGCGACCGTCACGCAGGATGCTGGCGCTTCTAAAGTCAGACTTCACGTCCGCTGGCGCGGCCCAGTCTGCCTTGAGGGCATGGCGGTACCAGGCCGGCACGGGTTCCCGAGCGTCTTGGTCACAGAACGACTTGAGCGTTGAGAGCGCGTGGATAGATGCTCGCTTGAGTTCAACGTTGCATCGGACATTCGAGTGAACAACAGACACCAATGTGAACGGAGTTTTTATCGCGTTGTATTAGAAGTTCAGGCAGCTTTGCGCACGCTCATTCTGACTCGCAATCCTGCGGCCACTGCCATGTTGACCAACGCGTCCAGTCCAAACAGATTGATCTTGCCGCGCAACAGATCCGACACCCGAGGTTGCGTCACGCCAAACAGCTTGGCAATTTGTGCCTGACTCAAGCCGCTACGGACCAGATGCGTTTTCAAAGCCATCATCAAGGCCGAGCGCAGCTTCATGTTCTCGGCGTCCTCGGGGGTGCTCTCAATGGCATCCCAGACACTGGTAAATCGCTTAGTGCTCATAAACCTAGCTCCTTCGTCAAATCGCGGTAACGCTTCTCGGCCAAATCCAGATCCGGCTTGCCTGTCTTTTGAGTTTTTTTCACAAAACAATGCAGCACATAAACTGCATTGTTAAATTTCGCTACGTAGAGGACCCGAAACGCTCCGGTTGCATCTCGAATCCGAATTTCTTGAACGCCTCGCCCAACCAAGGGCATGGGTTTCCAGTCGTCCGGCTCAAGTCCCTGCTGCACCTGATCGAGCTGATAACCCGCTTCGCGGCGCGCCGAGGTCGGGAAGCGACGCAGATCAGCGAGTGCGCTGCCCCGGAACTCGACTGGTTTGCGATCAGTCATCAACCTTACTATACAAATTATTGTATGTTGGCGCAAGCTCCATTGGCAACAGGGTGGCCGCGCACTGCGTCACCGAAGTACACCTCGATCCAGCAGGGGTCGAACCCCTTTTTTTAGTGGGCATTGCGCCAACACTAGTGCATGAAATGCACTACTAACACTGCTCAGTTTGCGCTTTGGGGGTAACTGCAATTCTGGTCGGGGAGTTACCCCCAAAGTTACCCCCAGAGGGGTCGCGCTGGGCCCTTAGGCGTCATTTGGAGGCGATTGCGCTCCTTTACAATCAATAAGTTACACTGAGGCCTGAGCGCGCAAAAGCGTGGAATAGGGCATTTCGATTCCCAATCCGGCCAATCTGGAATCGAAATGGAGCACGATAAATCATGGAGTTAAGTCCTATATTCTGAAATAAAATATAGAACAGGACCGTAACTAATTGATTGGTATTGGCTCCCTGGGTTGGACTCGAACCAACGACCAACGGATTAACAGTCCGACGCTCTACCAACTGAGCTACCAGGGAACCGAAAAAAAAACCTGAAAAGTGCGCGTAGCCAAAACCACCGGCCCGCGAGCGGCGTGAATTCTCAGGGCAGGGGGCACGAACGTCAAGGAATCTGCGCGCAGACCCCTTCAGACGGTCAGGGCGGTGCGCATCCTGCTCACGGCCTGCTCCAGCATCTCTCTGCTGCACGCAAACGACATCCGAATGTGCCCTGGTGCGCCAAACCCCGTGCCGGCGACGACCGCTACGCCAGCTTTGTAAATCAGGTGTTCGGCCAGGGCGTTGTCGTCCTTGAGGCCCAGATTCCTGATGGCCTGCCGCACATCCGCAAAGGCATAGAACGCGCCGCTGGCAGGGTGGCAGGAAACTCCAGGCAGCGTGTTGAGCGCCGCGACGAAATAATCATGCCGCTCCTTGAACGCTTTGTTCATCGTGGCAACGCAGTTCTGATCGCCGTTCAAAGCTGCAATGGCCGCCTTCTGACTCATGCTGGCGGCATTTGAAGTCGATTGCCCCTGGATCGTGGCCATGGCCGCCACTACTTCAGCGGGACCGCCGCAATAACCGATGCGCCAGCCGGTCATGGCATAGGCCTTGGAGCAGCCATTGATCGTCACGGTGCGATCATAAAGTTGCGGAACGACGGTCAGCAGGCTCGTGAAGGGTTCGCTGCCCCAGTAAATCTTTTCATACATGTCGTCGGTGCCAATGACGATGCGCGGATGCTTGAGCAACACCGCGCCCAGCGCACGCCATTCGGCAGCCGTATACGCCGCGCCGGTGGGATTGCTGGGGCTGTTGATCAGCAGCAGGCGTGTTTTGGGAGTGATCGCGGCCTCGAGCTGCGCGGGCGTCATCTTGTAACCCTGCTCGGGTCCGGCGTAGGGCATCACCGGCACGCCATCTGCCAGCAGCACCATGTCGGGATACGACACCCAGTAGGGCGCGGGAATTATCGCTTCATCGCCCTCATCAAGCACCGCCAGGCAGAGATTGAAGATCGTCTGCTTGGCGCCCGAGGAGACCAGCACCTGTTTGCGCTCGTAGCTGATGTTGTTGTCACGCTTGAACTTGGCAATGATGGCGTCCTTGAGTTCTGGTATGCCATCCACATTGGTATAGCGCGTGAAACCGCTGGTGATCGCCTGCACGCCGGCCGCGGCAATATGGGCGGGGGTGTCGAAATCGGGTTCGCCGGCGCCCAGGCCAATGACATCCTTGCCTTCCGATTTGAGGCGGGCGGCCAGTGCGGTCACGGCGAGAGTGGGCGAGGGCTTGACGCGCTGCGCGCGCCGGGAAACAACTACGGTCACTAGATTCCTCTCAATTGCGAAGAGTGCGGAAAACCTGAGCTATATTAGCGGACGCGCCATGGAATCTCGACTCTTTGAACTGGTTTCCGACTATCAGCCTGCGGGCGATCAACCGCAGGCCATCGAGCGCCTGACAGAAGGGCTGGCCAATGGCCTGGCGCATCAGACTCTGCTCGGGGTCACGGGCTCTGGCAAGACCTACTCGATCGCTAACGTCATCACGCGTGTACAGCGTCCCACCCTGGTGATGGCTCACAACAAGACCCTGGCGGCGCAGCTATACGGCGAACTGCGCGGCTATTTCCCGCGCAACGCGGTCGAGTATTTCGTTTCCTACTACGACTACTACCAGCCCGAGGCCTACGTGCCCGTCGAGCGACACTTATATAGAGAAGGACGCGTCTACCAACGAGCACATCGAGCAGATGCGCCTCTCCGCCACCAAGGCGCTGCTGGAACGGAGCGATTCCATCATCGTCGCCACGGTGTCGTGCATCTATGGCCTGGGGGATCCGCAGGCCTACCTGTCGATGGTGCTGCACCTGGTACGGGGCGAGCGCATCGATCAGCGCAAGCTGTTGCGACGTCTGGCGGAGATGCAGTACACGCGCAACGATCTGGAGCTGCAGCCCGGCACCTTCCGGGTGCGCGGGGACATCATCGATATCTTTCCGGCCGAATCGAACCGCGATGCCGTACGCGTGGAGCTCAACGACGACAACATCGAGAACCTCGCACTGCTCGATCCGCTGCTGGGCAAGGTACTGCAACGCATCCCCCGTTTTACCGTTTACCCCGGCACGCACTACGTGACGCCGCGCGATCGGCTGATTTCAGCGCTCGATCTGATCCGGGATGAATTGCGTGAACGACTGCTGGTGCTGCACGCCGACAACAAGCTGGTCGAGGCGCAGCGCCTGGAACAGCGCACGCAGTTCGATCTCGAGATGATCCGCGAGGTCGGCTACTGTTCGGGGATCGAGAATTACTCGCGCTATCTCTCGGGGCGCGAAGTGGGCGAGCCACCGCCCTGCCTGTTCGATTACCTGCCGGCCAATGCGCTGCTGATCGTCGATGAGAGCCATCAGACCATTCCGCAGCTGGGCGCCATGTTCAAGGGCGATCGTTCGCGCAAGGAGACACTGGTCCAGTATGGTTTTCGCCTGCCTTCGGCGCTGGATAATCGCCCGCTGCAGTTCGCCGAGTGGGAACGACTGGCGCCGCAGATGATCTTTGTTTCCGCCACGCCCGGGCCCTATGAGGCGAGCCACGAAGGACAGCGCGTCGAGCAGGTGGTGCGCCCAACCGGGTTGCTCGATCCGGAAATAGAAGTGCGGCCGGCCGGCACGCAGATCGACGACGTCTTAAGCGAAATCAGGTTATGCGTAGCCGCCAACGAGCGGGTACTCATAACCACGCTCACTAAACGCATGGCGGAAGACCTGAGCGAGTATCTGACCGAGCATCGCGTGCGCGTACGCTACCTGCACGCCGATATCGAAACCGTGGAGCGGGTGGAGATCATCCGCGATCTGCGCCTGGGCAAGTTCGATGTACTCGTGGGTATCAACCTGCTGCGCGAGGGCCTGGACATGCCCGAAGTGGCGCTGGTGGCCGTACTCGATGCCGACAAGGAGGGCTTTCTGCGCTCGGCCGGCTCACTCATTCAGACCATCGGCAGGGCGGCGCGCAACCTGCGGGGCCGCGCCATTCTCTACGCCGACAAGGTCACGGTGTCGATGCAGCGCGCGATCGATGAAACGCTGCGGCGCCGGGAGCGTCAGCGCGCCTACAACCTGGAACATGGCATCGAGGCGCGCAGCATCGTCAAACCCGTGGCCGATATCATGGAAGGCGCACGCTCGGCCCCGGCGCCGCTGGCGCGTGGTCGCGGACGGGGGGCAGCGCGCGTGGCACCGATCGCGGTACCGCGCAACCTGGCCGAGGCTGGGCGCGAAATTCGTCGCCTCGAAGAGCTGATGTATGCCCACGCCCGCAACCTGGAGTTCGAGCAGGCGGCAACCGTGCGCGACCAGCTCGACGCACTACGGCAATTCGAGCTGGAACTGGGTTTCGATGCGCCGCCTGCAGCGGCCATGCGCAAGGCCTGAAAACACTTACGAAACCGCGCTTTACCTTGCCAGCCCCGCACGCCTCCGGTATCTTTCGCCCCGCTGAAACAGGCGTGTAGCTCAGTGGTAGAGCATCACCTTGACATGGTGGTGGTCGCTGGTTCGATCCCAGTCACGCCTACCAATTTCCTCCATAGGCTCAAAATCAAGTGCCGACTATTACACTGCCTGATGGCTCGCAGCGCAGCTACGATCAGCCACTGACCGTGGCCGATGTGGCCGCCAGCATTGGCGCTGGCCTGGCGCGCGCCGCCCTCGCGGGACGCGTCGATGGCAAACTCGTCGATACCTCGTTCCGCATCGACAAGGACAGCTCGGTCAGTATCGTCACCGATCGCGATGCCGAGGGCCTGAGCGTCATTCGTCATTCGACCGCGCACCTGCTGGCGCAGGCCGTCAAGCAGCTCTACCCCGAGGCGCAGGTCACCATCGGCCCGGTCATCGACGATGGCTTCTTCTACGATTTCGCCTACTCGCGCCCATTCACGACCGAGGATCTGGTCGCGATCGAAAATCGCATGCGCGAACTGGCGAAAGCCGACCTGGTTGTGCAGCGACGCGAGCTCTCGCGCGATGCGGCGGTCGCGCATTTCCTCGGCATGGGCGAAAAATACAAGGCCGAGATCATTGCCGGCATCCCGGCCACCGAGCCCATTGGCCTCTATGGACAGGGTGACTGGGCCGATCTGTGCCGTGGCCCACATGTGCCCTCGACCGGCAAGCTGCGCGCCTTCAAGCTTATGAAGGTGGCCGGCGCCTACTGGCGCGGCGATTCGCGCAACGAGATGTTGCAGCGGATCTACGGCACCGCCTGGCCCGATCAGAAACAGCTCGACGCCTACCTGCACCGGCTCGAAGAAGCCGAAAAACGCGACCATCGCCGCATCGGGCGCGAACTCGACCTGTTCCATATGCAGGAAGAAGCACCCGGCGCGGTCTTCTGGCACCCGAAGGGCTGGCGCATCTTTCAGCGGCTGATCAGCTACATGCGCGAGCGCCAGGAGCGGGCTGGCTTCCAGGAGGTCAACGGGCCTGAGCTCATGGATCGCAGCCTGTGGGTAGCCTCCGGCCACTGGGAGCAGTTTGGCGAGAACATGTACACGACGCAGACCCCCGATGAGCGGGTGTATGCGATCAAACCCATGAATTGCCCCGGCCACGTGCAGATTTTCAAGCAGGGCCTGCGCAGCTACCGCGAGCTGCCAGTTCGTTTTGCGGAATTCGGCAAAGTGCACCGCTACGAGCCATCGGGCGCACTGCATGGACTGATGCGCGTGCGCGCCTTTACGCAGGACGACGCCCACGTCTTCGTCACGCCGGAGCAGATTACCGCCGAGTCGGTCGCCATGACGCAGCTGATTCTGGGCATTTATCGCGACTTCGGTTTCGACGACGTGGTGATCAAGTTCTCCGATCGGCCGGCCAAGCGCGTCGGTGCCGACGCGGTCTGGGATCAGGCGGAGGCGGCGCTCAAGCAGGCCGCCGAGGCGGCCGGCATCCGCTACACCCTCAATCCGGGCGAGGGCGCCTTTTACGGCCCGAAACTCGAGTTTGTGCTGCGCGATGCCATCGGCCGCGACTGGCAATGCGGCACCCTGCAGGTAGACCTGAACATGCCCGCGCGCCTGGGCGCTCATTACATCGACGAGCACAGCCAGAAGCAGACACCGGTCATGCTGCACCGGGCAATCTTCGGCTCGCTCGAGCGGTTTTTTGGCATATTGCTGGAACACCACGCCGGCAAACTCCCCACCTGGCTGGCACCGGTGCAGTTGGTGGTGATGGGCATTACCGACCGCCAGGACGAATACGTGCTGAAAACGGCAGATTTGCTGAGAAAACAAGGGCTTCTGGTCGAATGCGACTTGCGCTACGAGAAAGTCGGCTTTAAGATTCGCGAACATACGCTGCAGCGCGTACCTTACCTGTTGGTCGCAGGGGACAAGGAGGTTGCGGCGAATTTGATTTCCGTGCGTTCCCGTAGCGGCAAAGACCTGGGCACCATGAGTCCGGAGACGTTCATTGAACGCCTCGGCGTGGAGCTCGAAAGTCGCGGGCGCCGGGTATTGGAGGATTGACGTATAGCCATTGCAACGAAGCGCATCCGACGCAACGACGAAATCACATCGCCCTCGGTAAGGGTGATCGGAGCGGACGGAGCGCAGGCCGGGGTGATGACCAGATTCGAAGCGATGGCGTTGGCGCAAGCCGCTGAGCTCGATCTCGTTGAAGTCTCGCCCACGGCCGAACCGCCGGTGGTGCGGGTGATGGACTTCGGCAAGTTTCTCTTCGAGCAGAACAAGAAGGCTCACTCTGCCAAGCGCAAGCAAAAGCAGCAGCAAGTCAAGGAAGTGAAGTTTCGTCCCGGCACGGAAGAGGCGGATTACCAGGTCAAAGTGCGTAATCTGCTCCGCTTCCTCGCCGAGGGTGACAAGGCCAAGGTAACCCTGAGGTTTCGTGGCCGTGAAATGGTGCACCAGGATATTGGTCGCAAGCTTCTGGATCGGGTCCAGGTCGATCTCGCCGCAGCGGCGATCGTCGAGCAGTTCCCGATGATGGAAGGGCGGCAGATGATCATGGTGTTTTCACCAAAAAAGAAGTGATCGGTCGCAGCGTGGGCGCAAGCCCGCGCTGTTACTGATCCGCAGGCAAGCGGGGCGCGGAAGCACCCTTGCGAACCTTTTGCTACAAAATGGAGTTGAGTCATGCCCAAGTTGAAAACCAACCGGGCGGCGTCCAAGCGTTTCCGCAAAACGGCAAATGGCTTCAAAGGCTATGCGTCGGGTCGTCGCCATAATCTCGGTCACAAAGATTCCAAGCGCAAGCGTCATGCGCGTTCCGGAGGCAGCAGTCTCGTGCATGAGAGCGACGTCGGTCGTCTCACACAGTTGTTGCCCAATCATTAAGCAAACCGGTAGAGGAATCGAACCATGGCACGAGTAAAACGTGGCGTGACGGCCGGACGCCGTCACAAGAAGATGCTGAACAAGGCGAAGGGCTATTACAACGCCCGGCGCAAGATCTATCGCACCGCCAAACAGGCGGTCATCAAGGCCGGGCAATATGCGTTTCGCGACCGGCGCGCCAAGAAGCGCGATTTCCGGGCACTGTGGATCACGCGCATCAACGCGGCCGCACGTCTGCACGAGCTCTCGTACAGTCGCCTGATCGCAGGGCTGCGCCTGGCGGGCATCGAGATCGATCGCAAGCTGCTGGCGGATCTGGCTGTCAACGATGTGAACGCCTTTGGGGTCATCGCCCTGCAGGCCAAGACGGCGCTGGCAGGCTGACGGCGCTGGCAGCCCGACCCCGTGGCGGATCTGGCGGCACTGTCGGCGGAAGCTCTCGCGCAGGTGGCAGCCTGCGCGAGCCTGACTGCGCTTGAAGAGCTGCGCGTCCATTGGCTGGGGCGCAAGGGTCTTTACACCGAGCAACTCAAGGGACTGAGCGCCCTGCCGGCCGCGCAGAAGCCTGCGGCCGGGGCCTTGATCAATGCCGCCAAGAACCAGCTGCAGCTCGCCATTGAAGCGCGGCGGGTCGTGCTTGAGCAGGCGGCGGTAGCAGTACAGCTGGAATCCGGCCGCATCGATGTCACCTTGCCGGGGCGCGGCGAGGTGCGCGGGGGACTGCATCCGCTCACCCGTATCCGCCTGCGCATCGAGGAGCTGTTTCGCAACGCCGGCTACGAGATCACGACCGGCCCGGAAGTGGAAGACGAGTTCCATAATTTCGAGGCGCTGAATATTCCCGCCAACCATCCGGCGCGGGCGATGCACGATACTTTTTATCTCAGCGATTCGCTGCTGCTGCGCACGCACACTTC
Source organism: uncultured Gammaproteobacteria bacterium (assembly GCA_963823235.1). Lineage (GTDB taxonomy): Bacteria > Pseudomonadota > Gammaproteobacteria > Steroidobacterales > Steroidobacteraceae > FEN-1191. Next base: position 32,383 of record CAWGKS010000006.1, read on the forward strand.
GCCGGTGCAGATTCGCGCCATGAAGAACCGCCAGCCGCCCTTTGCGCTGATTGCGCCGGGGCGGGTCTATCGCTGCGATTCCGACGTCAGCCACTCGCCGATGTTCCATCAGGTTGAGGGTCTGCTGGTCGACACCGACGTGAGTTTCGCCAATCTCAAATCCGTGCTGCACGAGTTCATGGAGGCGCTGTTCGAGCGCGAACTGCGCATGCGCCTGCGCCCGTCCTATTTCCCGTTCACCGAACCTTCGGCCGAAGTCGATATTTCCTGCGTACTGTGCGGCGGCAAGGGTTGCCGGGTGTGCAAGCAGACCGGCTGGCTGGAAGTGGCCGGCTGCGGCATGGTGCATCCCAATGTGTTCCGCGCCTGCGATATCGATGCCGAGCGCTACAGCGGCTTTGCATTTGGTTTCGGGATCGAGCGCCTGGCGATGCTGTGCTACGGCGTGCCTGACCTGCGTTTCTTCTACGACAACGATCTGCGCTTTCTGGCGCAGTTCGCGCGGGGCTGAGCCGTGAAGCTGCCCATTTCCTGGTTGCGCTCCTGGGTGGCGGTGCCGTGGAGCGATGGCGAACTGGCCGAGCGTCTGACGATGCTGGGCATCGAGGTCGAGTCGATGACGCCGGCAGCGCCACCATTCAGTGGTGTGGTAGTGGCGGAAATCATCAGCGCTGAAACCCATCCGCAGGCGGATAAGCTGCGGGTCTGCAAAGTCTCGGTTGGCAAGGGCGAGCCGCTGCAGATTGTGTGTGGCGCACCCAACGCCCGCGCCGGACTGCGCAGCGCACTGGCCACCGTGGGCGCGCTGCTGCCGGGCGATGTAAACATACGTGCCGCAAAACTGCGCGGTGTCGACTCGCAGGGCATGCTCTGCTCGGGCAAGGAACTGCAGATATCGACGGCAGGTGAGGGCATCCTTGAGCTGGCTGCCGATGCACCGCTCGGCATGGCGCTGCGCGAATATCTCCAATTGGACGACCAGCAGATAGAACTTGGCATTACGCCCAATCGGGGCGACGCCATGTCGGTGCTTGGTATCGCGCGCGAGCTTGCCGCCATCAGTGGTCTGCCCATACTTGAGCAACCAGTACCGATCCAGTCCACCGCAGGCGCTGCGCCAGCGGCTGCAGCCAACGCCGAGCGCTTCCCGGTGCGCCTGACACCCGGCGCTGGCGCCGCGCGTTTTGCCAGCAGAGTCGTGCGCGGGGTCGACAATCGCCGCCCGGTGCCCGCCTGGATGCGTGCGCGACTGGAACGCTCTGGACTGCGTTCGATCAGTCCGGTCGTCGATGTCACGAATTTTGTGGTGCTGGAACTCGGCCAACCGATGCACGCCTATGACCTGGGCAAGCTGCACACTGCCATTGAAGTGCGCAAGGCGAAACCTGCCGAGTCGCTGCGACTGCTCGACGGCCGCGACATCGCGCTCGACGCCGATGTGCTGGTGATTGCCGATGGCGCAGGTGCGGTCGGCATGGCCGGCATCATGGGCGGCGAGCGCAGCGCGATCAGTGAGAGCACCTGCGATCTGTTCCTGGAGGTTGCCTGGTTCGATCCGCAGGCGATTGCCGGGCGGGCGCGCCGTTATGGTTTGCTGACCGATGCCAGTCAGCGTTATGAGCGCGGTGTTGACCCCGGATTGCAGGAGCGCGCGCTACAGCGGGCCACGGAGCTGATCTGCGCCATTGGCGGCGGCAGCGCCGGCCCCGCATGCCTGGAAGAATTGCCGCAGGAACTGCCCAGCAGACCGGCGATCGATCTGCGCAGCGTACAGATATCCCGTCTGCTGGGGGCACCGGTAGCCGCCACCGACGTAAGCCAGCGACTGGGGGCACTGGGCATGAAAGTGGCAACGCTGTCGGCACAGAGCTGGCGCGTGACGCCGCCTTCGTGGCGCTTCGATATCACCATCGAAGCCGATCTGATCGAAGAGCTGGCGCGCTTTGGCGGATTCAATGCCATTCCGGAAACGGCACCACGCGCAACACGGCGCATGGGCCGGGTCAGCGAGGCGACAGTCAGTGAGAGCAGCGTACTGCAACTGCTGGCGGCGCGCGGCTACCAGCAAGCGATCAACTTTGGATTTACCGATCCGGCCTGGCAGCAACGGCTGCTGGGCGTGACAGATCCCATTGTGCTACGCAACCCGATCGCCAGTAACCTGAGTGCCATGCGCAGTTCCCTGTGGCCGGGCCTGCTGAACGCTGCGCTCGAGAATCAGCGCCGCCAGCGCGAGCGCGTGCGACTGTTTGAGATTGCGACCTGTTTTCATCGCGGCAACGCTGGCGCCATTGTCGAGACACAAAAGATTGCCGGCGTGGCGCTGGGTACGCGCCTGCCTGAACAATGGGGCGCTGCGCGCGCGGGCGAAGATTTTTTCGATCTGAAGGCCGATGTGGTTGCGCTGCTGAGCCTCGGTAGCGGCAGCGCCAGCGCAGTGCACTATTTCGAGTCCGAGGACTCGCCCGTTCCCTGCCTGCACCCCGGACGTAGCGCGCGGATCGTGCACGATGGGCGCGTGATCGGCCATCTTGGCGAAATGCACCCAGCCCTGGTTCGCGAGCTCGATTTTACATATGTGCCCATGCTGTTCGAGCTGGACTATGCCGCGGTAGTGGACGCCCACGTCGTGCGCTACCAGCCCCTGTCCTCGTTCCCGCAGATTCGCCGCGATATTTCTTTCACCGTACCTATTAGCGAGACTTTTGGACGCATTGCCGATCGTGTTAGTGTTGCCGCCTCAACCCGGTTGCACGAGTTGCGCGTTTTCGACATCTACCAGGGGCAGGGTGTAGAATCAGGTCGAAAAAGTGTGGCTTTGGGGTTGATTTTGCAGGATTTATCCCGCACGCTTACCGATGCTGACGGCGATGAAGTCGTAGCAAGAGTGTGCGCTGAATTGCGCTCGGGTCTGGATGCAAGAATAAGAGAATAAGACTGATGGCTCTGACCAAAGCGGAAATGGCCGAAGCGCTGTTCAATCAGCTCGGACTCAACAAGCGTGAAGCACGCGAACTCGTGGACCTTTTCTTTGAAGAGGTGCGCGGCGCGCTGAGCCGTGGCGAGCAGGTGAAGCTCTCGGGGTTTGGTAATTTTGATCTGCGCGACAAGAACCAGCGGCCAGGGCGCAATCCCAAGACCGGCGAAGAGATTCCGATCAGCGCACGTCGTGTCGTGACATTCCGCCCGGGCCAGAAGCTCAAGGCGCGGGTTGAGGCCTATGCTGGAAGCAAAGAACAATAACGAACTGCCAGCAATACCTGGCAAGCGCTACTTCACGATCGGCGAGGTCAGTGAACTATGCGGCGTGAAGCCACATGTGCTGCGCTACTGGGAGCAGGAATTTCCGCAGCTCAAACCGGTAAAGCGCCGCGGTAACCGTCGCTACTATCAGCGCCAGGATGTCATCGTCATCCGTCAGATCAGAAGCCTGCTGTACGAGCAGGGTTTCACGATCGGCGGCGCGCGCAACAAGCTCGGCGGCGACGAAGCACGCACCGACATCAGCCAGAGCCAGCAGATCGTGCGCCAGATGCGCCTCGAACTCGAAGAAGTGCTGCGCATCCTGCGCCGCTGATCTATTATCCCCCATTGGTTTTCGGTCGGGACGTGGCGCAGCCTGGTAGCGCACTTGCATGGGGTGCAAGGGGTCCCGAGTTCAAATCTCGGCGTCCCGACCAATCCAATCAAGCACTTGAAGATGCCGAATCGCGGGGAACGAGCCTGGCCCGGATCGAAAAAAGAAACTGACACCTAGTACAGGTGCGCCTGGAAACCCGGCCAACATTCATCGATAGAAGCGTGGGCCCAGATTGTCCCAGGTGCATGCGCTGAACATGGATCGTGTGGGGGCGCGGCGTGCGCTATCGAGCTTTCCTGAGTTACAGCCACACCGACGAGCGCTGGGCGCGTTGGTTGCTGCGCCGTCTCGAAAGCTACCGAGTGCCACGCAGCCTGGTCGGCACTCCGGGACGCGACGGGCCGATCCCGGAACGGCTTGGCCATTTTTGTCGCGACCGCGATGAACTACCCAGTGCCTGTGACCTTAGCGCGGCGATCAAAACTTCACTCGACGAATCCGCCGCGCTGGTGGTCGTGTGCTCGCCGGCCGCGGCGCGCTCGCGCTGGGTCAATGCCGAAATCTCGGAGTTTCGCTCGGCCGGTCGAGGCGATCGGATCCTGTGTTTCGTTGTCGACGGCGATCCGGAAGTTCACGATTCGGAGCGCGCCTGCATCCCACCCGCACTGCTGCGACCTGGCGATGGCGGCGCTACGCCGCGCGAGCCACTGGCCGCGGACGCGCGCCACGCGGCCGATGGCCGTGAGCGTGCATTCGCCAAGCTGGTGGCTGGCCTGCTCGGTATCAGCTACGACAAACTTGCTCCGCGTGAGGCGCACCGGCGCCATCAGCGACTGGCGCTGATCACTGCGGCTTCCCTGGTGGGCATGTTTATTGCGCTGGCGCTGGCGGGAAGCGCGTACATCGCGCGCAATGATGCCCGGCGTCGCCAGCTGCAGACCGAAGATATGCTCGCGTTCATGCTCGGCGATCTGCGCGAGAAGCTGAGCACCGTCGGTCGGCTCGATCTGATGCGGGCGGTTGATGATAAATCCACGGCGCACTTCGCGACGCTCGACCCGCACGATCTTACCGACCGCACTCTCGAGACACAGGCGCGATCGCTGATCGGGATCGGCCAGGTGCGGCTCGACGAAGGTCACCTTGAGGCGGCGATGGCCGCGTTTCGTGAGGCGCACGCGCGCAGCACGGCGCTCTATCAGCGCCAACCCCATGACGGCCAACGCTTGTTCGACCTCGCGCAGGCCGAATACTGGATCGGGCTGGTCGCGCTGAGCCAGGGTGAATATGGTGAAGCCGGCGTGTGGTTTCGCAAGTACCAGGACAGCGGCGTCACGCTCGCGGCGATGGACCGTGCCAACTTCGCCTGGCAGAAAGAAGTGGCGTGGGGGCGGCACAACCTGGCGGTCCTCGACGAGCGTCTGGGTCGCTATGAGGTGGCCGAGAGTGAGATGCGCAGCAAGCGCGAGCTCTACCGTGAGTGGCTGCTGCGCAGACCGCAGGACCTGGAACTGCGCTCTGAGGACGCCGATACGGCGTCCTGGCTGGGAAGTATCTCGGCGCGGCAGGGCAAGCTCGCCGATGCCGAAGCCTTCTTTGCAGAGCAACTGGCCGAGCTGGGCCGCAACGCCGCCGATGATCCAGGCAACGCAAAGTGGCAAGAGGATCAGATCGATGCGCTGATACTCCAGGCGGGCGCTCAGGCGGTGCGCGGTCGGTTGACCGAGGCCATCGACAGCATCAAGGCAGCGCGGCCGCGCGCAGATGCGTTGGCTCGCCAGGATCCGGCTAATAACGGGTGGCAAGTGACGGCTGGCATATGCCGGTGGTGGCAGGCGCAGCTGGCAGCCGCGACACGTGATCCCATGACCGATGGACTGGCCGCAGAGGCTGCGAAAATACTGGCCGACGCGCTCGCCGTCGAACCGAAGAGCGAGCGCGTGCTCCGCTCGTTGGCGCAGGTGCGCAATCTGCAGGCACAGCGCGCACTCCTGCGCGCTGATAGCGCGCTCGCCCGGTCACATCTCGCCGCAGCCGCAGCGCTGCTCGATCCCGCGTGGGCCGCGCACCAGAACGAGACCTTGCGCCTGGTGCTCGCCAACACGCGCCTGTTGTCTGGCGAAACTGCGCAGCTCGCCGGTGACGGCGCGGGCGCGGTGGTGCTGTGGCACCAGGCCGAACAGCTGCTCACCGCGCAATCGGGTCCGGTGCTGCCATTCGAACGCCTTGATCCGATGGTTCGCACGCTATCCCATCTCGGCCTCACGGAGGAGGCGCAGGCCCTGCGTCGACGACTTGCCGCTGCGGGGTACGTGCCGCTACAGAGCTTTCCGCCGGCCGGTCGAGTCGCTGCGCGATGATTCGGACAAACTGCAACCGCACCTAATGGAAAAGTCTGCCTTGAAAATTGAGAGTTCCATTCACTTACCCAGCCCGGAGGATGGTCATGGCTACCAAGCACCCTAAGAACAGCCGCATTGTGAAACTGGAAATCCGTAAGTCCAGCAGGTCTGCCCCCTGGATAAACGTGAAAGTCAACAACGATCAGTACGCGTATCGCTTCACCGGCGGTGACACGGGCCGTGGCAACGTCAATGTGAGCAGAAGCAAGAACCCGGGTCGGCACCATGCGCAGGTCACCCTGATCGGACCGGCGCGGTACAGCATTTTGGCCTGCACATTCGGCAATGACACCAACAATCAGCTTGGGTGGGATGCGGCCAACAGCAAGATTCGCAACTTGAATACCATGACCCAAGACGCAAAATACACGATCATTGTGGTGGACAGTGCCAACGGCAACTGCGTCATCCCCTGCGACCCAGGAGTGAAGAACAAACCCTGAAAGACAGATCTGAGGTTTGGCAGAGACCCCTTCATCCGGCACTATCGCCGGGCTATTCGTCGTGCGCACGGCGCACATTGGCAAGCCTTTCCTTGACTTAGGCGTGCCACTCCCTACAATTCCGGCCTTATTTGACGGCGCGGGAATAGCTCAGTTGGTAGAGCGCAACCTTGCCAAGGTTGAGGTCGCGAGTTCGAGCCTCGTTTCCCGCTCCACTCTAATCTTCGGCTAAGTGGCAGAGTGGTCATGCAGCGGCCTGCAAAGCCGTGTACGCCGGTTCGATTCCGACCTTAGCCTCCACCCTAATGCGGACGTGGCGAAACTGGTAGACGCAGCAGACTTCAATTGGAGTGCCCCGGGGGAAACCCCTGGTGCAGAACCGCTCAAATTCGGGGAACGCTACCGGTTGCGACGATCAACGCAGCAACCCAGGCCAATCCCGAGCCAAGCCCCGCAAGGGGAAGGTGTAGAGACTAGACGGGCGGCGCCTAAATCCTCAGTGCGAGGGCAGGGCGAAGGGATAGTCCAGACCACGAACGCCCGCTCAGGCGGGTGGCGGCAAAAGCCGAAGTGGCAGGAAAATCTGCTTCCTTTGAAGGAGTGTGGGTTCGATTCCCGCCGTCCGCACCACACCATTCATGTTTAGCGCAATCAAACTTCAGCTCTGGCGCGGCGATCAGCATGTGCTGCGCGGCCTGTGCTTCACTGTCGAGGCGGGCCGTTGCCTGCAGGTGACCGGCGTCAATGGCGCCGGGAAATCGAGCCTGCTGCGTGCGCTGTGCGGCCTGTTGCCACTCGAAGCGGGTGCAGTCGTCTGGCGCGGCGCTGATACCGCCGCCGATCGCCACGCTTTTCACGCTGAGCTTGCCTGGCTGGGTCACGGCAACGCGCTCAAGGGTGATCTGACTGCGGCGGAAAATCTGCGCTACTCGGCAGGTCTGCGGCACACGCTCAGCGCTGCCGAGATCGACAGCGCCCTGGCTACTGTCGGATATGCAAACGCTGATCAGCGACTGGCGAGGCAGATGTCCGCCGGCCAGCAGCGGCGTGTGGCCCTTGCCCGGGTGCTGCTGCTCGCGTGCCCCCTGTGGATGCTCGATGAGCCTACCGCCAATCTCGATACTCGCGGCCAGGCGATGTTCAATCAGATGCTCGACGCGCACCTGCAGCGCGGCGGCCTCGCCATCGTCGCAACCCATCAGGCACTTTCACTGCCTGGCGAACGTCTGCAGGAGCTGGAACTCTCATGAGCGGGCCCGAGCCATTTTCTGCGCTGAAGGCTGGCGTCATGCTGGTGCAGCGGGATCTGCGTCTGGCCTTGCGTCGCCCTGGCGAATGGATGCAGCCCCTGGTGTTTTTCCTGGTCGTTACAACCTTGTTTCCCCTGGCCACCAACCCTGAATTGTCGCGCCTCAGAGACATGGCGCCGGCTGCTTTATGGGTGGCAGCGTTGCTATCCTCGCTGCTGGCCCTGGAGTTGCTGTTTCGTGAGGACGGTCAGGACGGCACGCTCGAACAACTGGCAGTCTCAGGGCTACCGCTGGCCTGGCTGCTGCTGGCGAAGACCTGCGTGCACTGGTTGTTGACCGGGTTGCCCCTGGTGCTGGTTGCGCCGCTGGCGGCTACCGCCCTGGGAGCGCCCTATGCGTCGATTCCAGGCGTGCTGGCGGTGTTACTGTTGGGCAGCGTGGCACTGAGCCTGATTGGCGCGGTTGGCGCCGGGCTCACGCTGGGACTGCGCCGCGGTGGTGTGCTGCTGGCGTTGCTGGTCTTGCCGCTGGCCGTGCCGGTGCTGATTTTTGGCGCGCGCGCCACGGCCCTGGCCATCGCGCTCGAGCCGATGGCAGCGCCTATGTATCTGCTGGGGGCGATCGCCGTGCTCAGCGCGACCCTGGCGCCGCTGGCGGCTGCTGCCGCGGTGCGTATCAGTCTGGAGTAAGCATGAACTGGGTCTGGTTTCACAAGCTTGGATCGCCGCCGCACTTTTACCGGCTGGCAGGCAAGATGCTGCCCTGGTTTGCGTGGCCTGCATTGTTACTGTGCGTCGGCGGATTATATGGCGGTCTGGTAGTGGCGCCCGCCGATTATCAGCAAGGCGATGGCTTTCGCATTCTCTACGTACACGCTCCGGCTGCCTGGCTGTCGGTCATGATCTACAGCGCCATGGCGTGCTATGCGGCTGTGGGCCTGATCTGGCGGATGAACGTCGCGCACGCGCTGGCCGCCAGCTGCGCCGCCATCGGCGCGTCGTTCACGTTCGTGGCGCTGGTTACCGGGAGCCTGTGGGGCCGGCCGATGTGGGGCACCTACTGGGAATGGGATCCGCGCCTGACCTCCGAGCTGGTGCTGCTGTTTTTATACCTGGGCTACATGGGCCTGCGTAGCGCCATCGACGACACGGCGCGCGCCGACCGCGCCAGCGCGGTGCTGGCCATCGTCGGCGCAGTGAACGTGCCGATCATTCACTATTCGGTCACCTGGTGGAACTCACTGCACCAGGCGCCGAGCGTGATGAAATTCGGCAAGCCCACCATGCCGGCGAGCATGCTGGTACCGTTGCTGATGATGTTGCTGGGCTTCACCCTGTATTTTGCCGCCATCATGCTGGTGCGCGCGCGCGGCGAGGTGCTGCGGCGCGAGCGCGCGGCACACTGGATCGCCGCTGCGGCGGAGGAAACCTGATGCACTGGTTAGCCATGGGCGGTTACTGGCCATACCTCTGGCCCTCATATCTGCTGACCCTGCTGGTCGTGGTGCTCAACATTTACTTCGCGCGGCGCAGCCTGCGTGCGGCGCGCGCCGAGGTGCGCCGGCGCCTGCAGATGCAAAGGAGCGAAACATGACCCCCAGACGCCGCCGCATGGCCCTGGTAGCGCTGATTGTGGTGGGCGTCGCCATTGCCGGCACGCTGGCACTACGGGCGTTCCGGGAAAACGTCATGTTTTATTTTGACCCGACGAAAGTAGCGGCCGGCGCGGTCAAACCCGGTCAGCGTTTTCGCCTGGGCGGCATGGTGGTCAAGGGCAGCCTGCAGCGCACGCCAGGCACACTCAACGTGAGTTTTGCGGTCACCGACTTTCAACACTCGGTACCGGTGCGCTATGCCAGCGTGCTGCCCGATCTGTTCAGGGAAGGTGCCGGCATGGTGGCTTATGGCCGGCTCGATGGCAGCGGCACTTTTGTTGCCGATGAAGTGCTCGCCAAGCATGATGAGAAATACATGCCGCCAGAGCTGACGAAATCGCTCAAAGCCGGGCAGGCCGCAGCGGCCGCGGCCGCAGGCCGGGAGCCGCATTGATGCTTATTGAAGTCGGTCACTTTGCAATGATCCTGGCGCTTTGCCTGAGCGCTGCGCAGGCCTTCTTCGGGCTCGCCGGCGGTGCGCTCAGGCGCGAACGCTGGATAGCGGTGACCAGCTCGGCAGTTGCCGGGCAGTTCCTGTTCCTGGCGCTGGGCACCGGCACGCTGATTCACGCGTTTGTCGTCAACGATTTTTCAGTGAAATACGTTGCCGAACATTCCAACTCGGCGCTGCCGCTTTTCTATCGCGTCGCGGCCCTGTGGGGCGCGCACGAGGGCTCACTGCTGTTGTGGATCTGCGTGCTGGGCGTGTGGACCGCTGCGGTGGCAGCGCGTTCGGCCCATCTGCCGCGGGATTATCTGGCGCGCGTCCTGGGTGTACTCGGCGTCGTCAGCTTTGGTTTTCTGCTGTTCATGCTCACCACCTCCAACCCCTTTGAACGACTGATGCCTGCGGCTATCGATGGCGCCGACCTGAATCCGCTGCTGCAGGATTTCGCGATGGCGATACATCCGCCGATCCTCTACGCGGGCTATGTGGGCATGAGCGTGAGCTTTGCCTTTGCCTGCGCAGCCATGCTGGAAGGGCGGCGCGACCAGCTGTGGGCGCACTGGCAGCGGCCGTGGACGGTCATGGCCTGGGCCTTCCTGAGCTGCGGCATCGCACTGGGCAGCTGGTGGGCCTACTACGAGTTGGGTTGGGGCGGCTGGTGGTTCTGGGATCCGGTTGAAAACGCCTCGTTCATGCCCTGGCTGGTCGGCACGGCGCTGGTCCACTCACTCGCGGTGACTGACAAGCGCGGACTATTCAAGAGCTGGACACTGCTGCTATCGGTCGCGGTATTTTCCCTGAGCCTGCTGGGTACCTTCCTGGTGCGCTCGGGCGTACTGGTGTCCGTGCATTCATTTGCCGCCGATCCGGCGCGCGGCATTTTCATCCTGAGTTTCCTGGTGCTGATGATTGGCGGCGCGCTGCTGCTCTACGCCTGGCGGGCGCCGTCGCTGGGCTCATCGGCAGGATTCGAAATGGTTTCGCGTGAATCATTCATCCTGTTCAACAATATTCTGCTGGTCGTGGCGGCGGCGGTGGTGCTGGGCGGCACGCTGGCGCCGCTGATCGCCGACACGCTGGGCCTGGGCACGCTGTCGGTGGGGCCGCCGTATTTCAATCCCAGCTTCCTGGTGCCGATGCTACCGCTCGTCACGCTGGTGTCGATGGCCATCCATGCCCGCTGGCGACGCGGCCAGCTGGGCGAATCGCGGCGACGCATACTGGGCTCGCTGGCGATTGCTGTGGTTCTGGGACTGGGCATCACCTATGGCATCTACGGCAGCACGCGCATCCTCACGCCGGTGGGTGCGGTGTTGGGCTGCTGGATCATCCTCTCATCACTGATCGATCCCATTGATCAGCTGCGCCGTCGCCTGCCACTGCCAGCCAGTGTCCTGGGCATGACGATCGCGCACATAGGCCTGGGCCTGTTCGTGCTGGGCATAACTTTCGTAGAGTCGAACACCATTGAGCACGACATCGCGCTGGTGCGCGGCCAGACTCACCAGGTCGGCGAGTACACCTTCCGCTACAACGGCATCGAAAACATCGAGGGCCCCAACTTCGATGGTGTGCGCGGTGATGTCACGGTCATGCGCAAGGGCGCCGTGGTGGCACAGCTCCATCCTGAGAAGCGCCATTACTTCGTGCAGGGCTCGGTGATGACTGAGGCCGCGATCGGCGCCCGGTGGAATCGTGACCTACTGGCTGCGCTGGGCGAAGACGTCGGCGCCGATTCCTGGAGCCTGAGATTGCAATATCGGCCGTTGATCCGTTTCATCTGGCTGGGCGCGGCGATCATGGCGCTGGGTGGGGTCACGACGCTGTTCGACAAGCGTTACAAGACAGCGCCGGTCAAAATCACCACAGGTGAACCCCTCAGCGGCGGAACTCCGGAGGCCAGGCCGTGAAGCGATTTCTCCTGCCGCTGGGCGCCTTTGCGCTGCTGGTCATCGTGTTGATCGTCGGTTTGCAGCATGCGCCCGAGAAAGAGGCGAAATTCGTCAAGTCACCGCTGCTGGGCAGACCGGCGCCAGCATTCACGCTGCCCAGGCTCACCGACGCCGCCCAGAGCTTCGATTCGAACAGCTTGCGTGGCGGCTGGCATCTGATCAATATCTGGGCCACCTGGTGCGTCACCTGCCGTGAAGAGCATGCCGTATTGCTGCAGATCCAGCGGGAAGGGCGCATACCGATCATCGGCCTGGACTGGAAAGACGAGGACGCCGCAGCGTTATCCTGGCTGGCGCAGCTGGGTAATCCGTACCAGGAAGTCATCGCTGATCGCGACGGGCACGTGGCGATCGACTTTGGTGTGTACCTGGCGCCCGAGAGCTTTCTAATCGATCCGCAGGGTATCGTGGTTGAAAAACAGTATGGCGCCATGACGATCGAAGACTGGCAAAAGAAATTTCTCTCGCACCTGGCCGCGCCCGCGAAGGCGGGCGTGTGAGCGATCCGCGCCCACTGAATCGCCGCAGCGCCACTCAGCCGATCTTCACTTTCGCAGCGGCTGTGCTGCTGGCCCTTGCCGCCCTGGCGCCCGCGTACGCCGTAGACAACACACCGCCCTTGAGCGACCCGGCGCTGCAGCAGCGCTATTACGGCCTGACGCATGAAATGCGCTGCATGCAATGCCAGAACGAGGCCCTGGCCGACTCGAATGTCGGCCTGGCAGCTGACCTGCGCCTGGAGATACACAATCTGCTGGCCGCCGGCAAGAGCGATGAACAGATACGCGACTACATGGTGGCGCGCTACAGTGAATTCATCCTGTTTCGCCCGCGCATGAGTCTGCGCAACGCCTGGTTGTGGGCGGCGCCAGGCGTGATGCTTGTTGCCGGCATAGGCATAGCCCTGGGCATCATGCGGCGCCGCTCGCGACTACCCATCAACGATGACGATCGACTCAATGAGCCCTTGCCATAGCGGGGCTGTCGGCCACTTGTGAGCACATTCATTGTCATTGCGGCGCTGCTGACGGCGGCAGCGGCACTATTCGCCGTGGCGCCACTGCTTCGAGCCGGCACGCACGGCGTGACTCCCGAGCGAGGTCTCGCAACCGTGACCGCACTGGTGCTCGCTGCCGCCGGGTTTGCCTGCTATTTTCAGCTGCGGCATGGGTCGTGGCGTACAGTGTTGGCAGCGCCTGCCGTCACCGCGGCAAGTGACGACGCCGGCCACGAGACGATCGAGAGCCTGCTGCAGGCCACGCAGCATGATCCCGACGATGTTCAGGCCTGGCTCCGACTTGGCAGCGGCTACCTGCGGGCGAACCAGTGGCCACTCGCGCGCCGCAGTTTTCGTCGTGCCGACAGTCTGGCTGGTGGCCGCAGCGCCGAAGCGCTGGTCGGACTCGCGCAGACCGTGGAATACGAGAATGATGGCGTAGCAACGGATGAGGCGCTGGCCCTGTATGAGCGTGCAGTCAACCTCGATCCGAACTCCGCGCCAGCACTGTTCTACTCGGCGGTCGCGCTGATGCGTGCCGGCAAACTGGCACCGGCGCGGGAGCGCTTCGCCGCCATGCTGGCGCTGCGGCCACCTCCTGAGGTAAGTGCCGCCATCACGAAGCAGGTAGCCAGTCTCGATGCTGCCCTGGCCGTCGACTCACAGAACGCGCAGGTCAACGCCGCCACGGCACTGCACCTGACCATCGATCTGTCGCCGGCGCTGCAAGCCAGGGTACGTAGCGGCGCTGCGCTGTTCGTTTTTGTCCGCTCTCCGCAAGGTGGACCACCGCTGGCCGCAAAACGCCTCCAGGCGGTTTTTCCTCAACAGCTTGAACTGTCGGCAGCCGACGCGATTATTGCCGGCAATAGCTTCAAGGCCGGACAAAAAGTAGTGGTGGTGGCGCGCATTTCCGTAAACGGCACAGCGACTGGCGGCGCCGGCGATCTACAGGGCCAACTCGAGGCCATTGCCGGACAAGGCAAATCACTACGACTTGTCATTGACAAGACCGATTGATCCCACGCCGAGCGGGCGGAAACCCGCTCAAGCTCCAGCCCCGGAGCGCACACGTAATAATCACCTAATGTTTGTCCCGATTTTTGGGAGTACGGTTCAGTCCAGACGGAAAACGACCAGACGTGTGTGCACATACGCGAGTCGTGCGACCGGCGGCTGCATAGCGGGTTGAGGGGCTGACGATTCATTTGCTCAAAGCGGACTGCTGTGACCGGCATCGCGGCAGTTTTCCGTTCATGGTTTCAGTGGCTTAAGGGGGATCAAAGATGTTCAATCGCAAGGATGCGGCTGCGTCCGCTCGCCGGCATGGCTGGTTGATTTTCGTTGCCTCGACCGCCGGCAGTATTGTCGCCGCGTTGGCAGCAACGCCCGCCTCGGCAGCCTACGAGGTAGTCACAGTGGCCAACGGTGGCACGATTGAGGGCACCGTAACGTTGTCGGGTGCGGCGCCAGCCGGCACAGCCATCAAGGTCACGAAGAATCAGGACTACTGCGGTACCTCGATCGCCAACCCGAGCTACCTGGTCGGCCCGGGCGATGGACTGGCAAACGTCATTGTCTATCTCAAGGACATCAGCAAGGGGAAGGCCGCTGCCACCACGCCGCTGTCGCTGGGCAATGAAAAATGCATGTTCACGCCCCGCGTCCAGGGCGCAATGGTTGGCGAGAGCGTCAAGATCTACTCCAACGACACTGTGCTGCACAACACCCATCCGCAGGTCGACGCGACCAATGCGACGATCTACAACATTGCCCTGCCTTTCAAGGGCTTTTCGGTTACCAAGCCACTTCCAGGCACGCCGGGGCTCATCCGCATCAAGTGTGACGCCCATGAGTGGATGCACGCCTGGATCATGGAAATAGACAACCCGTATTACGCCACGACCGGCGCCGACGGGCATTTCACCATCGGCGACGTACCGCCCGGTACCTATACGCTGGCAGTCTGGCACGAAGCTGCAGGTGAAAAATCGACACCGGTAACCGTAACTACCGGCCAGACCGCGAAAGCCAAACTCACGCTCGCGGCCAAGTAATCAGTTAGCCCAACCAATCCATTCGCGGAGTGAGTATGTCAACCGAAAGGCTGTTGCGAGGCGCCCTGCGGGGTGCACTCGGCGTGATTCTCCTGTTTGCAATGGTAGCACCGGCGTCGGCCATACCGGCCTTCGCCCGCAAGTACTCGCTGCGCTGTACCGCGTGTCACGAGGCCTGGCCGGTGTTGAACGACTTTGGCCGGTCCTTTCGCGACAATGGCTATCAATTGCGCCTGGGCAAGGACGACACCGTCACCGCGGAGCCCGGGTACTGGCCAGTGGCGGTGCGCGGCGTGCCCAACTACACCTATACGCGGGTCAGCAATCAGGAGACCGATAGCGGTCCGCGAACCTTAAGTTCCGGTGGCATAGCGGACGCAGGCATTGACCTGCTCATGGCCGGAACGCTCACCGAGAACATCTCGTTCCTGGTGGTGCCGACTGGCTTCGCCTCCGACGGCAGCGTGAACCTCGAGTCTTTCTGGGCTTACTTTTCCCGCGTCGTGAAAAATTCCGACTGGCTGAATATCCGCATCGGGCAGTTCGAAGTGGACCTGCCGGCCTCCAGCCACCGGCCGCTCTCGCTGACTTCAGGCTATCTGCTCT
This sequence comes from uncultured Gammaproteobacteria bacterium, assembly GCA_963823235.1. Classification (GTDB taxonomy): domain Bacteria; phylum Pseudomonadota; class Gammaproteobacteria; order Steroidobacterales; family Steroidobacteraceae; genus FEN-1191. The sequence goes on from CAWGKS010000006.1 coordinate 47,772, forward strand.
ATTCATATCATCCGGTCGCAATTGGCGGTGAAGAGGTTGCAGCCTATGACCTGGGCGAGAACCAGCGTGGCGTGGAATTCACTGGTCACGATCGGGCTTCACTGACCCGCTACAGCGTCTCGGTATTTTCCGCCCATGATTCACAGGGCTCGGGAAATGCGCTCAGCTCACCTTCCTACTACTGGCATGTGCAGAAATTCTTCCGCTCGAACGAGGGCCTGGTGTCGCAGTTTGAGGTAGGCGCATGGGGCGCAGTCGCCAAGTACCCCACCAATTTCCTTACCGTTGGGGGCGAGATCATTCCAAATAGCGGCAGCGATCTCGCCAGCTCGAGCCGTTACGGCATGGAGGCGAACGCCTGGCTGGGACCGCTGGCGGCGCCGCTGCACCTGGATCTGGTCTATGGGCGGGGCACCGACGCCCGGGCGCTCTACACCGGCTCGGATCGCGATGCCACCTGGAGCGGTGGTTTTCTCGAGGCCTCCTGGGTGCCGGCGCGCGATCAGCTGCATTGGACGATCTTTGGTCGCTTCGACACCATCCGCAACCAGAACCAGCCGCAATACGCTGCTCCCTCCAACCTCAACAACCAGGATCAGTGGACGCTTGGCGCTCGCTATACGATCGCCTACAGCACACGTGATGAAGTCGCACTGCACGCCGAGATCTCCTCGAACAATGCCAAGGGTGTTGGTTTCGGCGGTCTGGATCAGCGCACTGATAGCCTGATGCTGGGCGTGGATTTCGCCTACTAGCCGACGCGCAAAGTTCCAGGAGACGCAAACTATGTCGAATCGCAGACTGCTCAACTACTTGGCTTCCGGCGCGCTGGTACTGATCTGCAGCAGTGGTGCCGCGGCCAGCAGTGGTGACGCCGGTAACGGCAAACTGGTTTACCAGCGCTATTGCATTTCCTGCCATGGCGAGTTGGGGAATGGCCAGGGGGAGGCGGCCGAGCACATGGCCATCAAGCCGCGCGACTATCGGCAGGGCACCTACAAATGGCGCACTACACCATCCGGATCATTGCCGCTGGATTCAGATCTCGAGCACACCCTGGCCAACGGCCTGTACGCCACCTACATGCCGACCTGGCAGTCCATTGACGAGCGTTCACGTCATGATGTAATCGCCTATATCAAGACCTTTTCGCCGCGTTTCAAGGACGAAAAGCCACAGGAACCGATCAGGATACCGCCCGATCCGGGTTACAGCGCGACATCAGTCACGCGCGGCGCCGCGGTGTACCTGAAGTACAACTGCTCGCAGTGCCACGGGCCTGCCGGGCAGGGCGATGGCCCATCGGCTCATGAGCTCAAGGACGACTGGGGCAATCCCATCGTTCCCTACGATCTGTCCAAGGGTCACGTGAAATGCGGCGATACGTCGTCGGACATCTACCGGGTGTTCATGGCCGGGCTGTCCGGAACCCCGATGCCGACCTTTGCAGACTCACTGAGCAATGATGACGCCTGGGACCTGGTGCACTTCATCCAGAGCCTGAGCCCCGGCTACCAGAAGATCATGGTGGCAACCACAGTCGATCGTCCTGCGGGAGGTGGCCAGTGAGCGAACCCGAAAAACACTCTGAGGCCGTGAGTCGCTACGAGGTTTCCGGCATCGAGGAGCGTCACGGGATCATTCCAGTCTGGCTAGCGATCGTCTACGCGATCATGTTCATCTGGATGATCTGGTACCTGGTGGCTTTCTGGACCGACAAAGGCTGACAACATGAGCACCACAGCAAGCGTGAGCGCGCGTAGCGCAACGGCCGGCGACCATGGCGGCGAACTGTATGACAAAGAGCTGGTCCTCAGGTACATGGCCGCAGCCTCGTTCTGGCTGGTGTTCGCGCCGAGTGTCGGTGCAATTGTCGCCCTGAAATTCAACTACTTCGATTTCCTGGGCCACATGTCCTGGCTGACCTGGGGACGGCTGCGCCCGGTGCATGTCATGGGTGTCGTGTTTGGCGGGTTTTCCACCGCGGTGATCGGCCTCACGTACTACATCGTGCCTAAGCTGACCGGCGTGCGCATGTACAAGGAAAACTGGGGCCACAGCATTTTCTGGATGTGGAACGCCGCACTGGTGGTGGGTTTTGTTTCGCTGATGATGGGCTACAACAGCGGCATCGAGGCCGGTGAGTTTCCGCTGTGGGTCAGCATCCCGGTCGAGATCGTGCTGTGCATGCTCGCCATCCAGACCGTGGTCACCATCCAGAAGCGCATTGAGCCGCGCATCTACGTGAGCCTCTGGTACCTGGCAGCCGCCTATATCTGGACGGCACTGAACTACGCCTTCGGTCACTTCATCCTGCCGTACTCCATGCCGGGCGTAAATAACGCCGCCATGCATGGCCTGTATATCCACTACGTGGTGGGCTTGTGGATCACGCCGGCTGGCCTGGCGGTGGCCTACTATTTCCTGCCGCTGGCCGCACAACGGCCGCTCTACAGTCACAAGCTCTCGCTGGTCGGGTTCTGGTCACTGGCGTTCTTCTATCCCTTCGTCGGCACACATCACTATATCTACAGTCCGATCCCCTACTGGACCCAGACCATCGCCATCGTCGCCTCGATGATGCTGATTATTCCGGTGTGGACCGTGGTGCAGAACTTCTACGGCACTTTCGTGGGCAGCTGGCGCCGCATGCAGGATTCCTTCTGCGCCAAGTTCCTGATCATTGGCGCGCTGTACTATTTCCTGGGCTGCTTCCAGGGTTCGACCGAAGCACTGCGCGAGATGCAACGGCTCACGCACTTCACCGACTTCGTCATTGGCCATTCGCATCTGACGGTGTTCGGCACCTTCGTGATCTGGGCGACGGCCGGCATGTACTGGGTCACGCCGCGACTGGCCGGGCGCGAGCTGTATTCAAAGAACCTGGCGCAGTGGCATTACTGGCTGACGGTTATCGGCTTCTCGATCATGGCCGCCGATCTGACCATCCAGGGCCTGATGCAGGGCACGATGCTGCAGGCCGGTACCGATTTCGTGGAATCCATGTCGGCCATGAAGCCGTACTGGTTCGTGCGTTCGCTGGCCGGCATCACCATGGACATCGGCGCCGCGCTCGGATTCTGGAACCTGTACGCAACCATCAGGCAGGGCAAGCAGATACCCACGCCGGCCGGTGCGCCGGCGGGCTATCTGCCCGAGCCACAGTGGTCCTAAGGCACCAGGAGCAACACCCGTGAAGCGCATTGAACCTGTCATTCTGGTTGCGGCGGTTGGCTTTTACGCGCTGGCAATGACCAGCCAGGGCGTAATTCCCTACCTGGAGAAGTCGCTGACCCGACCGGAAACGGTAACCACGATCGAGGGCAAGGTAGTCGCCACACCACATCGTACCGATCTCGAGAACCTCGGCCGCAAGGTCTACATTCGCGAGGGCTGCTGGTACTGTCATTCACAGTTCGTTCGCCCGGTTAACCGCGACACCGACAAGTGGGGTCCGGTCAGCCAGGCGGGCGAATACATCTACGACCTGCCGCAGATGTTCGGCACGCGCCGCATCGGTCCGGATCTGTCCCGCGAGGGCAACCGCCGGTCGAACGAGTGGCACTACGCCCACCACTGGGATCCACGCTCGGTGGAGCCCGAGTCGATGATGCCGGCCTATTCGTGGCTGTACTCGGATGACTCGCGCACGACAGCGCGGTCACGGCGTTCATCCAGAAGAACGACACCAATCACGACGGCCGGGTGACCAAGACTGAACTGGCTGCCCTGAGCAAGCTTACCGGCCAGACTTCAAGGATCTGGATGCCTGGCCTGCTCAACGCCGACGGCACGCGCGGCGATGGCGTGATCGACATGCACGATTACGGCCCGGTGCCGAACGCAGGAAATGGCCGGTGTCGAGGCCTACATGCAGACGATCGGCACGGCGATTGGCGACTGGCGCACCTGGGAGGCGTGGCCGACTGCGCACCGCAGCGACAGCAGCGAGCCGCTCGACCTGCGGGTGCGGCGCGGCAAGCAGATTTTCGAGGTCAAGTGTTCCGGCTGCCACGGCTCCGTACGGCGATGGCCGACTGACGACCGACGTCACGAATTCCACCAATTTCAATACCGCGTACCATTTTCTGAATCCGCAGCCGCGCGACCTGACGACCGCCGCGTTCAAGAGCCGGACCACGCCATCGGGCGCGTTGCCGACCGATGAGGATATCTTCCGCACCATCACGCGCGGCGTGCGCCGTGGGCAGATCATGCCGGCCTGGGGCAACGCGGCCGACGGTCACATGCTGCCGGAGCAGGATCGCTGGGACCTGGTCGACTACGTGAAGACACTGTCGCCGCGCTTCAAGATCGGAGCCCGTACCGGAGCCAATCCAGATTCCCGCCGCGCCTTACGCAGCGGTCAAGGATGCACCGCGGCACGCTGATCAAGGAAGGTCGCATGGTCTATCGCATGCTGCAGTGCTGGTCCTGCCACGGCAATGGCGGCAAGGGTGACGGTGCATCGTCCAACGACCTGGTGGACGATTGGGAGACGCCAATCCGCCCCTTCGATTTCACTTCGGGTGCATTCAAGTTCGGTGACACGCCGGCTGATGTGTATCGCACTTTCAACACGGGCCTTAACGGCACGCCGATGCCTTCGTTCTTCGACACCATTCTGTATCCCCGCGAGGCGTTCCCGGACCTTAGTGCCTGGAAGGCACAGGTAAACGGCAAGGCCTTGTTCAGTGACGCGGATCTCAAGGAACTGCAGGACTACGTTGCCAGCCTGCCGAGCGCCGCCGACCTGGACAAGATGGGTGCCGCGGACAAGCGCGAGCTGACTGACCAGAGACGCTGGGCACTGGTGTATTACTCATTGTCGCTGGCAACGGAGCGCGGTCAGGCACCGCTGGCCTCGACAGCGGGCTTCGTTACGGCACGTTAGACTGCGCATAAGCCACCACACCCACAACCCGCAGCGAACTGATGCAGATGGGGCAGACTTTTTTCCGCATAGTTGAGATTGCCTTTACCGCGTACATGGTGCCGGCGCTGCTGGTACCACTGGCGTGGACGGCTGGGCTGCTGTGCAGACGCGCATTCCCCGCCAATCCGGATGCGACCGCGGAACTGTCCGGGCTGTGGCGGATACTGGCGGGCCTGTTTGTACTGTGGCTACTGCTGTTCCTGGCGGTCACGGTGCATGCGCCACTGGCGCACAGCGGCGGCACCATCGGCAAAGTGATCGTATGGACGCTGTATGTCCTCACCAACCTGCTGCTGGCCTGGTTCCTGCTGCGATTCACCAGCAGGTATGGGTCGATCGCCGCGGGCCCGGCGGCAGATCGTGTCTTTGCCAGTCTTCTGGTTATAGTATTGGCACAGCCGTTCATGACGGCGATTGCATTTGCGGTACTGTACAGGGTCATGGGTGTGGCCTGGAACGGCCAGGCGCCCGATCTTCCCGCGATACAGGAAGGAATCTAGGTGGACGTAACATTTTACATGTTCTTCAGCGCCATCCTGATGTCGATGTCGGCGTGGTGCGTATTCCTGTGGGCAATACGCGCCGGTCAGTTTCGCGATGTCGAGGAAACGAAGTATCAGCTCTGGCCGAAGCCCGATACGGGCCTGAACCCCGACACGGACCTGAACAAGTCGACCGGCTAGCCGCCACTCACATGCGCGGTCGCTAGCACGTGCATCACCATCACGCCGCGCTGCCTATCGGTGGTGATCTCGCTTTGCTGTTCGCCGCTTCGCTGCTAGGCAGCGCGCATTGCGTTGCCATGTGCGGCCCTTATGTAGCCCTTTGCACTGCGCAGTTTGTTCCCAGGGGAACCAGCGTCGCCGCCCGCCTTGGGCTGCGCCTGCTGTTCAATCTGGGCCGCATCCTGACCTACAGCGCTATCGGCCTCGTGGCCGGCGCCTTCGGGCAGATCGCGATGGCGATTGCGGCACGATGGCATTTTGACGGCATAGTCGCGGTGCTGGCCGGTGCTGCAGCGCTGGTATTCGGCCTTTCGATGATAGGGTGGCTACAGGATCCGGCGCGCATCCTGGCCCGCGCTGGCATGGATCGCTGGCTCAGGGCAGCACGCGTCAGGCTGGGCGGCTCCTCGCCAGCGCTGGCGCCACTGTTCCTGGGGGCACTGCAAGGCTGCTTGCCCTGCGCGCTGGTTTACGCCGCAGCCAGTCGCGCTGCGGTCGCAGGCAGCGCAGCGGAGGGCGCACTCACCATGGCAGTCTTCGGTCTCGGCACGGTGCCCGCCATTTTCGCACTTACCGTAGTACCGCAGACCATGCTGCGGCGGGTGCGCGCGCAGCGCCTGGCGGGGGTCCTGCTGAGCCTGCTGGGTGTATTGCTGATACTGCGCGGTCTGGCCAGCTTCGGGCTCCTGTCGTCGACGCGGTGGTGGTAGTGAAGGCGACCCCCGCCGGAGCGTGTGCTCATTGCCGCCTGCCATTGCCGGCATACCCATACCGTGAAGGTGCCGGTGACGATGAACTGTCATTCTGCTGCGTCGGTTGCGTGCTGGTGTACCGCGTCATCGGCAGTGCCGGGGAGGGGGGTCGTGCGGACTGGTTTCTGGCCAAGCTCGCCCTGGCAGCACTGTTGTCCGGCAACGTGATGTTGTTCCAGAGTCTCACTTACTTTGGCACACTGGAGGAACTCGGCCCGGACGTTGCGCGCACCAGCTCCTGGATCATGTTCGCCTGCGCGCTCGCGACCTTCGCCCTGCTTGGCGTACCGATGCTGCAGGTGGCAACGCGCGGCCTGCTGCGCGGCAGGTTGACGCTCGAAACACTGATTGGCTTTGGCGCGCTGGCGGCCATCGGCTATTCCGCCTATGAAACCCTGACCGGGGGTCATCGTTTGTACTACGACTCCGGAACGATGGTACTGGTGTTCGTGACGCTGGGTCAGTATCTGGACGCCGAAGCGCGCCGGCGTGCGCTGGCGCTGCTGTCACCAACCATGGGCCGTGCGCGCCGCCAGGCACGACTCTATCGAGGCAAAGAGGAAATACTGGCGGCTCCGGAAAAGGTCGCGGCAGGCGAGATGGTGTACGTGCATGCCGGGGAGGAAATACCGGTGGACGGTGTCGTCCTAATCGGCTCGGCCGACATCCACGAACCAATGCTTACGGGCGAGTGGCGACCACGCCAGGTAGCGGCGGGCGATGAGGTACATGCCGGATCCACATCAATGGACGGCGCCATCACGCTGCGCGCCTCGGGAGCCGCCGAAACGCTCACTGATCGCGTGGCGCGCTACGCCATCGAGGCGCGTGACCGCCGGGCGCCCATCGAAGCCACGGTCGATCGCGTCATAGCGGTCTTCATTCCGGCGGTCATGCTGATCAGCGTAGCCAGTGGCGTGTTGTGGGGAGTGACGGGCCAGTGGGAGCGGGGCCTGCAGGCCGCGCTCGCGGTGCTGGTGGTGGCCTGTCCCTGCGCGCTGGGCATTGCCACGCCAATGGCCACGACAATCGCCCTGTCACGTGCAATTGGGCGTGGCTGCCTCGTGCGTAGCGGCGCGGCACTCGAAGCGCTCTCGCGGGTGCGGGCAGTGGCCTTGGATAAGACCGGTACGGTCACGATGGGACGTCCACGGGTTGGCGAATTTCACCCTGCACGCGGTGCAACGCTCGGGCCGGTCGAAAGCCAGCAGCTGGCTGCGGCAGTTGAGCAACAGGTAAGCCACCCGTTTGCCCGCGCGCTGGTCGAATCAGTGCTGGCCCGCGAACTGGTGATACCACCAGCCAGCGAGGTGCGCGTGACCGGTGGCGGGGGCGCACAAGGCAGGGTTGCCGGGTACACGGTGACTGTCGGTAAGCCCGCCTGGCTGACCGCTTGCGGCATCTCTATGCATGAGGTAGATGCCGAGGAGGGCAGTGGCAGTCCGGTGGCCGTTGCCATCGACGGTGTGCTGGCGGGCTCGCTGATGCTGGACGATCCACCGCGCCCGGAAGCGCAGGCAGCCGTAGCGGCGCTCGCGCAGTTGGGGGTTTCATGCCGGCTGCTCTCTGGCGATCGCCACGCCGTGGTGGCACGGGTGGCGCAGAGTATCGGCGTGAGCGAATTCACGGCCGATCTCTCGCCCGCCGGCAAACCGCTGGCAATACGGGCGCTGCGCACCGCACACGGCAATGTGGCGATGGTTGGCGATGGCGTCAACGATGCGCCGGCACTGGGGGCCGCCGATACCGGCATCGCTTTCGGACCAGCGGCCGACCTGGCGCGCGAGACCGCAGATGTCACGATTCTCCGTGAAGATCTGCGCGAAGTGCCGCAGCTGATTGAACTTGCGCGCCAGACTTTTCGCATCGTCCGCCAGAATCTGGTCTGGGCGTTCTCGTACAATTCCCTGGCCATCGTGATTGCGGCCTGCGGATTGCTGCGACCGGTGTACGCGGCCGCGGCCATGGTGCTCTCCAGCGTGTGCGTCGTTGGCAATTCGATGCGCCTGGGAAGATCAGCGGCCGCGTCTGGCACGCAACGAACTGGCGCATGACAGTCAAAGAAAACGGCGGAGTACTGGCGATGAAGCAGCTGATTGTAACTGTGACCCTGGCACTGAGCGGATGCACCGTGGCTCCAGGGCTCAAGGGTACGACCTTGTCAGAACCCGCATGCACCGACAGTTGCAGCGAGAAATTCGAGCGCTGCCCACAAATGTTCAGTGCCTTTCCCGAACGCGGTGTCATTGAGTGCCCGGCGGCGCGGCAGCAATGCCTGCGCGCCTGTGCGAAACACCAATCCACGGTAGCGCAGGGGGTCACTGCCGCTCCGGTCAGTGTAACCCCGGTCACTGCGGCACCGGTCAATTCAGCGTCCAGCAGTGAGGTAAACGCCAGGATCGAGCCCGCAAGTGCCACGCCGCCTCCCGCCCGGCAATCAATGGAAACCAAACTGCGCGAACTGAAACACCTGCACGACGAGGGACTGGTCAGTGACGAAGTTTATATTGAGCGCCAGAAGGCGATACTTAGTGAACCCTAGCGCCGACCCTGCTCAACGTTACAGGTTGGCGGCGCGATAGCCCATACGCATACTCTGCAGGAGAGTCGGACATGAACGATTTTCGGCTGGTCTATCCAATGTCTGCATTGGTTGTACTGAGCGCTACGGTACTGGCCATCATGTTCCGCGCTCGCGTGCGCGCAGTGAAACTCGGGCAGGTGACGAGCAAATACTTTCGCATTTACCAGGGTGAAACCGAGCCCGAACAGTCGGCCAAGGCTACACGGCATTTCTCCAACCTGTTTGAAGCGCCGACGCTGTTCTACGCCGCCTGCCTGGCGGGCCTGGCCACTCATGATGGCGCCGGGCTGCTACTCTTCCTTGCGTGGCTGTACGTGGCCCTGCGAGGCGTACACGCGTTCGTACACCTGGGCGGCAATCGACTGCGGCACAGGGTGAGGGTTTACTTTGCCGGGTGGCTGGTCCTGCTGGCCATGTGGCTACAGGTGGTGGCCCACGTAGCCCTCACATCTCAATAATTTACCATAATATACATTATGCGAAGTAAAGCCGACGTGGCCTCCCAAGGTGACTGAGTCAAGCCCCACGCTGTCCTTGCGACCCACGCTGCTGGCAGTGTTGCTGACGGTGCTGGCGTTGCTGTGCGCCTATGTGGTCCGACCCTTTCTGGTGTCGATAGTCTGGGCTGTGATCCTGGCCTATGTGACCTGGCCACTCTATCGACGGGTCCACGAAGTCTGTGGGCGCCGCCAAACCCTCACGGCATTACTCATGACCTTGCTGGTCGTGCTGGGGCTGATCGGCCCCATCCTGTGGTTGGCGTGGATGCTGCCAAACCAGCTGGCCGATACCTACGAGGCCGTACAGGCGAACCGCACTGCGGGTGTGCATGGCTTGCCGCCATTCATTCGCAATGTTCCATGGCTCGGTGATGTGCTGCAGCACAGCCTCGATAGCTACGCTGCAGATCCCCTGTTGCTGCGGCAATGGCTCATCGAGTGGGCACAGCGCTCACGCGCTGAATTGCTGGGTATGGTCGGCGATGTCGGTCGAAACCTTGCCAAACTGCTGGCTACGACAGTAACGCTCTATTTCCTTTACCGGCATGGCGTGGTATTGGTGCAGCAATCAACACGCATTTTGAGTCGCTTTTTTGGCAACCGGTTGAATCGCTACCTGGTTGCCGCGGGCGCAATGACCCGGGCCGTCGTGTATGGCCTGCTGGCAACCGCACTCGCCCAGGGTTTGCTCGCCGGCCTGGGCTATTGGGCTGCCGGCGTGCGCGCGCCCATCGTCCTGGCGGTGCTAACTGCATTGATTGCCCTGATTCCATTCGGGGCGCCGCTGGTCTGGGGCCTGGCCAGCGTCTGGCTGCTGTACAACGGCGCCTGGGTCGCAGGTCTGGGCCTGCTGGCCTGGGGCGCTTTAGTGGTCAGTTCAGTGGACAACGTCATCCGCCCGCTGGTGATCAGCGGCACCACTCGCGTACCCTTCCTGTTGGTGATGTTTGGCGTACTCGGTGGCCTCGCCGGCTTTGGCATGATCGGCCTGTTTGTGGGGCCGATCCTGCTGGCCGTTGCGACGGCCGTATGGCGCGAGTGGCTCGAGGAGCAGGACGAACCGCCGTCAGCGGAATCGCGCTGAGCGCAATGCCAGCTTCAGGGCTTGCACGGATTGCCGCGATCAGGGAACCCGGCGATCACTCCCTGCGGTGACGGCGTTGAGCCGCCGCAGTTGGTGCGCTCTTGGCCGATTCCGCTTCCAGCATCTTCAGCCAGCTCTCCACATCCGCTTCGCTTACCGTATCAGCGACATCGCTCTGCGCCAGGCGCTTGAGCGTCGCCTGATAGCGCGCGTGGCGTCCGGTACGCAGGCTACCCAGCATGGTGCGCCACCAGCGCAGCGGCAGGCTGCCGGCGCCAGCAGCGCGCTCTTCAGGCGAGCCGCGCTCCAACCGGCTTTCAATGATGGTGTTCTTCCGCTGGCTCATGGTGATGCAGCCTAACCCCGACGGCATGCCGAAGGCACACTATTTGACAAATACTGCCGGGTTTAGAGGGGCGCCTTGGGCCAGAGTTCCCAGGCCTGACCAGAAGTCGCGGCGGACGCCGGCGCAATCAGTCCCCGATGTAATTCAACAGCCAGAATTCGTAGCTTACCAGCACAGAATAAACGAGCGCCGTCATCAGCAGCAAGGGCCCCGCGAGCTGACGTCCAAAAGTGCGAACCCGGATCAACAGCACCAGCATGGTAACCGTGACTGCCGTAATGCCCATCTTCAGATAGACAAAACTGCGATCACTCCCCATGACCAGCACGCGCATCAGGGGGTTGAGTTCGATCGCACCATGGTTTATCAGCGTAAGAGTCAGCACGGCGTCAGCGACCGACAGCAACATGATGAGCAACGCCGCGGCCAGCCAATGCGGTTCGTGCCAGTCAACGCCGCCCAGCTGCGCTGCACAACCGCGACGTGGTGCGCGTCGGCGCCGCCAGATATTTCCCCACAACAGTGCCCGGAGAATTTTTTCGCGCCGCTCGCTGCCGATACGGCGCTCCGCGGTGGCGCCCTCCCCGACCATGCCCGCTGACTCTTCCCCGTTGGGCACAGCGAACGCGCCCTTAGCCAGAGGCCGCGAGTGCTTGCTCGTGCAGCTCGGCTTCATCGCCAAGCGCAGGATCAACGATCAGGCGTTGTTGGCGCTCGGCATCAAATACCGACAATGGCGCCGGCGCACTGGCAGCGTAGCCCTGGATGAAATCGACGCCCATAGCCTGCAGCAGGCTCTGTTCGCCCGTCTGCTCAATGCGCTTGGCCACCACATGCACACCCGCGACCCGCGCCATCTGCGCAATGGCGGCCACGCGCGCCTGCGAGGCGCGACTGCCAGGCAGTTCGTTGGTCACGCGTGGATCAACCTTGACCAGGCGCAGACCGGGCAGCAGCAGCAACTCGGGGCTGGTATCGCTGAGGGTAAAATTGTCGATGACCAGGCCGGCCCCTGCCTGCTCGAGCTGGTTCGCCAATTCGAGCACGAATTGCGGTTGGCTGCGGCAAAACTCATATTCAATCTCGAAGGCAATCAGGGCGCGCGGCAGGTGCGACTCCTCCAGGCTGTGCGCCAGAAATTGCATGAATGACTGATCGCGAAAGGAATCGCCGGCCAGGTTTACGGAAAATTGCGCCGGCTCGCCCGACCAGATCTCGGAACGCAGATTGAGCCAGTTGAGCACCTCGGCGACCACGCGGCGATCGAGCACAGCGCTCAATCCCAGTTGCCTGGCGCAGGCTATCAGTGCTTCAGGGGCACCCGCGTCGGCGCGGGCGCCAGCGGCGCGCATGAGCACTTCGTAGCGACGGATGCGCGCGCCGGTCTGAATCGAGGTCAGATGCTGGGTATGCAGTTCCATCGCGAAACTCTGCAGGCGGTCGCGAAACTCTGCGCTCACGACCGCAAATCCAGGGGAGGCAACACCGGCCTCGATAGTGCCGGCCGGCGCAGGCTCAAGCAGAGCTGCGATCTGTGGTGCCGCGAGACTTCGGGTAGACGATCCGGCTGTTGCAGTGCTGCCCGGAGCCGCATACTCGGCGCTTGCCAGGGTGACCGCCCATTCGCGCACCGCACGCACCACCGGCGCTGGCAAATCCGGCGCTGCCGGGCCCTTGGCGCGCAGCCAGCGATCCTCCACCACCACCATGACAAAACCGAGAAAGAATCCGGTGTCGTCGGCCGCCCGCAGCAGTACAGCCGTGCGACCGCGTTGCAATGGATGATTGACACGCGCCGGCGCGGCACTGCCGATAAAACTCTCCAGCGCTACCCGCACGGCTTCGTGTTCACTGGGGCTTGATACCTCGCCATTGCTCCAGTGCATGCGTCCGCTGGCATCGTGGAGCGACACCCATTTCGCCCACAGCAACGGCAGCGAAGCGATGATCCGCCGACCACAGGTGCAGGCCTGAGTAGGCCGGCGAGCAGCGCGCGTGGGTGTAGCAGCAGCGGTGGACATAAGCATGCAGGCTAGCTGCTCGAGGCTGCCGCGGTCTGTGAAAGGGTCTACAGATCGTCAGTGGGGAATGAGTTCGAAGCAGTTTAATTCACGGTTCTTGCGCACCCGATCGCCGGGAAATATGGTGCCGTTGGCCACCACGTAGACGCCGGCTGAACATAATTGGACAGCAGCAAAGGCCAGGCCAAGATTGAAGGCGGCATCGCTGTCGCTGAACCGGCCGGGCTGCAATGCGCCCGTCAGCACGATGGTCTTGCCGGTAATTTCGCGCAGCACCTGCGCCGTCTCGACCATGGTATCGGTGCCATGAGTGACAATGATGCGCCCCTCGGGGCTGGCGGCAACCGCCGCGCGTATCGCGCCGCGATCTTCGGCGGTCATCTCCAGGCTGTCTTTGCGCAGCAATTCGACGATACGCGGCTGTGCGGCCAGGCGGGCATGACCCAGCAACTCGCGCACCATGGGTGCGCCGACCTGATAGCCGCCCTTGGCATCGAAGTAGACTTTATCGATGGTGCCGCCGGCGGTAAATATTGCGATGGGCATCGGCTGCATTCTAGATCGAGAGCTGTTGCCAGGCACGTGATCGCCAGCGCCAGTACAACGCCGCGCCAACCAGCAGGGAATAAACCACTACCGCGAGCCAGCCACCCGTCGCGCCCCAGCCCAGCTGCGGCAGGACATTCACCCAACCCTGGCCAGGGGCAAAGATGAGCATGTGTGCCACCGGCACGAACACCAGCCACGAGCACATGATGGTCAGGGCAGCCGGAACCGTCGCGTCGCCAGCGCCACGCAGACAGAAGCCACTGCTCAGATTCAGGCCGTCGAAAAACTGGTACAGCGCCGCGATCCACAACAGGGTCACCGCCAGAGCCACCACCGCGGCGGACTGTGGATCCTGAGCACCCACGAACAACGGCAGGATCCACGGCCCGGCGAGTGCCAGCAACAGGCCCATGCCGCCCATATAGAGCGCAGCAATGGCGATGACGCGATTGCCCAGCACATACGCCCAGGCGCGATCACCGGCGCCTACCGACTGACCCACCAGCGTGGTGCCAGCCAGTGCGACGCCAACTCCGGGCAGATAGGAGACTGCCGTCAGGATCATGACCACCTGGGTCGCGGCTCCGGCCACCGAGCCTATGCGCACCTGCATGATCTGGAAGATCGAAAATCCGATCAGATCTCCGGCGTACAACAGGCCCATGGGCAGCCCCAGTCGAAACTGCGCCGCGATACGCCGGAGCTTCGGCTTCCAGGTCAGCGCACTGCGGTAGTGGTGTCGATAGTGAGGGCGCAGAAACACCGCCATCGCGATAGCCAGCCCGCAGACCTGTGCCACGGCGGTGGCTAATCCTGAACCGGCAACACCCAGACCCAGGTGAAATATGAACAACTCATTGAACAGCGCATTGCTCACAGCCATCACCGCCGTGATCAACAGGGTAACTTTGGGATGGCCGACGCCGTTGAAGAAGCCCAGCAGCGCCCAGACCGCCGCGCCGAAGATCGAACCGCTCACCCGCGGCAACCAGAACGCGGCCGCCAGGTCGACCAGGTGGGTCGGCAGACCGAAGGGACTGAGCACCCAGCGCATCGATAACCCGGCCACCACAAACAGCGGCGCCGCCAGCAGCAGCGCCCACAGCGCCGTCCAGACGGCCTGGGACGCACGCATCCGGCGGCCCGCGCCCTGCGCCTGCGCGACCACGGTCTGCACGGCGATGCCGACGCCTGCCAGGATCACGAGCACCACCAGCGAAAGCCAGTGCACCGCACTCACGGCCGCCAGCGCATCTGTCGAAATGCGGGCGATGAACCAGACATCGGTGAGACCCAGAACCAGTTGCGCAGCACTGTTGGCAATCAGCGGCAAAGCCAGGGCCAGAATGGCCCGCGTATCGACGTGCGGCCGGCCTTCCTCGTCCAGGCGACGGGCCGGGACGCGTAGCGCGGCGGTCGCGGGATTCACGGTTTGGCGGCGGGTGCCGCAGGGTCGTCGATCCTGGCCGCGTAGCGGGCGATCAGGTCGTCAACATTGTCATCGGTACGTGCCAGGCGCTCATCGAGCTGCGCAATGACCTCTGCCAGCCGGGCTGCAGGGCCACCGTGGCTACCCAGGCTCTCCGCGCCGACCCGCAATACGCTGGCGACCCGGACCGCACCGATGCCCTCAAAGGCGCGCAGCGCCGCCAGCAGCTTGGACGTCGGGTCCGGGCGCAACCAGGTATCCAGCGTGCCGTGGGCGGCCGCAGCCCAGAATTCAACCGCCACGAGCAATAGCTGCTCAGCCTGGCTCAGGCCAGCGTCAGGGCCTGACTCGCGGCCCGCGTCGCGCTTGCGACTCAAGGCCTCCAGCACGAAGCTGGTGATGGGATAAATGCCGCGCCAGGTCTCTGTCATAAACGTGGTTTTGCAGATAAATCGCTAACAATCTCAACAACGTTAGCAAGGTATCTTGATAAATCCCTTAATGTATGACCCATTCTGGTCATTCTATTGCCTTGCATAAGGATATCAAGGAGTTGCTTGTCCTGGCGTCGGCCCTGGTGTCAAATCTTGCGTTGATAATCGCATGCATTGCGCGATATCCTGCTCATAGACCCCTGACAATAAAGCCTTTCCATCTTAAGAATAATTAAGGCAGTACCTGAAGTTCCGGAGCGAGCGCGCTCCAGTCCGGCAGTTCACGCCACCAAGAGGACGCAGCAATGAATCCGGCACTTACGCGCAAACTGGAGGCAGCTGTCACCATACTGACAGGACACGGCGCGCTGAAGGATCGACTGGCACTCGCCTACAGTGAATATCTCGAACATCTTGATCAGCAGGAATTGCCTGAAGTAACGCAGCGTGAATTTGCCGAGCTCTCGCTCGCCATGCATCGCGCGCGCGCACTACCCGGCGACACGATCGTGCGTGCCTCGATCCGCAAACTCTCGAACGAGGAAGCGCAACGCTATGCTTCACTGGCAGTGCGTATGTATGGCCTGCACATGGCAGATCTGGCTGCCGCCGCGCCGGCACCCATGCGCAGCGCCACGACGCGCAGTTCAATCCCGCTGGCTGCCCTGCTGGCGCTCGACAGTCCGACCATGAGTGCTGGCGCGCACGTCAAGCTGAGCAGCCGCGCGCAACGCGCCTAGGCTAGCCCAGCGTCTATTCGAGCTTGAACTCGATCGTGTCCCAGCGCGTTGATTCCTCGTGGCGCGCCTGACGGCGAATGGCATCGACCAGTGCCCGTTCGTCCCAACCCACCCGTTCGTCGGCCAGATCCGTGACATAGCGCGGTATCTCGATATCGCGGCCAAAACCGCTCACCAACACCACCGGCTTGTTGCAGGATTTGGCATAGTTGACCTGAAAAACCAGCATTTCCGGCTGCGTGGTGATCAGGCTGCCCAGCGCCACGAGCACTTCGGAACCGTTGATCTGCCGGCGCAGGTCTTCGCGTCGCGCCTCGATGCCTGTGTCAGCGGGCGGTTTCTCAGGCGTGCTGCAATTGCGATAATAGAAATTGCGCGCACTCTCCAGGAATTCGAATACGCGCAGGTAGTCGTCACTGCCCTGCCAGTTGTGGGTGACGAATACGCGTATGGGATCGCGCTGTGACATGCGCACAGTGTACTGTGCAGCCCCGGAGGTTGGAAACTCTTGCGATTACTGGTCTACAACATCCGTTACGCCACCGGTACCGGCCCGGCCTTTCACCTGCCCGTGCCTGGTGCGGGCTACCTGCGCAGCAGCCGCCGGGTGCTCGACGACATTACGCAGTTTGTGCGCCGCGAAGATCCGGACCTGGTCGGACTGGTAGAGGTGGATACCGGTTCGATTCGCACCGGCATGCTCAACCAGGCTGAGCACATCGCCGATTCGATCGGGCACTACACAGCCTACGAGTGCAAGTACGGCTCGCGCTCGATCAATAACCTGGTGCCGATCGTGCGCAAGCAATCCAACGCGCTGCTGGCGGCGCCGCGCGTTACCGGCGAACGCTTTCACTATTTCGATACCGGCATCAAGCGCCTGATCATCGAACTCGAGCTCGACGAAGTGTGCGTATTTCTCGTGCACCTGTCGGTGAAATACCGCCATCGGCAATATCAGCTGCGCACGCTTCACGATCTGATCGCCGGCGCTACCAAACCAGTCATCGTGGCGGGTGATTTCAATACCTTCTGGGGCACCCACGAGATCTACCTGTTCATGCGCGCTTCCGGCCTGCGCAGCGCCAATGTGCTGGGGCTGCCCACCTATCCGGCGCGCAAGCCGCGCGTCGAACTGGACTTCATACTGGTGAGCCACAGTATTGAAGTCACCGGCTTCCGGATTCCGGAAGTGCGCTACTCTGATCATCGGCCGCTGGTCTGCGATTTCGAAATCCGGAAGCAATAAATATATGAGGGCGCGACATGAATGAAACCGCCGCCTGGCAACTGAACCGCGATGCCGATGGCATCGCTACCCTGACCCTGGATCGGCCGGGTGCTTCCGCCAATTCGCTCAGCCGGAACGTGATGGTGGAGCTCAGGGAGCGACTCAGGGAGCTGCAGGCTCAACCGCCGCGCGGCCTGGTCCTGCGTTCCGGCAAGAGCTCCGGATTCATCGCCGGCGCCGACATACGCGAGTTCACCACCCTGAAAAGCCAGGCTGAGGCCCTGGTGATGATCCGCAACGGACAGCAGGCCTGTGATGAATTGGCCGCACTCCCCTTTCCCACCGTGGCGGCCATCCAGGGTTTTGCCCTGGGCGGTGGGCTTGAAGTTGCCCTGGCCTGCCGTTATCGCGTGGCCGTGGATGATGGGCGGTTGGCGCTGGGTTTCCCGGAAGTTCAGCTGGGCATACTTCCGGGGTTTGGCGGCACGGTGCGCAGCGTGCGCCTGCTGGGCATGCGCCAGGCCATGGAACTGATGCTCACGGGCAAGCCGGTTCGCGCCGATCGTGCACTGGCGATCGGCCTGGTCGATCGCCTGGTATCCACCCATGAGCTGGACGCTGCCGCGCGGCGCATCGTCACTGAAGCGCCAAGCCCGCAACGCGCACCTGTTGTAGATCGGCTGCTGAATCTGCCTGGTATCCGCCAGCTGATGCGCTCCTCACTCGAAGCGCGCGTCGCCCGCCAGGCGCGGCGCGATCACTATCCGGCACCTTACGCAATCATCGACTTATGGGTGCGCCACGGCGCGCGCGGTCGCGCCGCATTTGATGCCGAGGCTGAGTCCATCGCGCACCTGTTCACGACCACTACGGCACGCAGTCTGGTGCGGATGTTCCTGCTGCAGGATCGCCTCAAGGCGCTGGGCGGCAAATCGGCAACTCCCATCAAGCGGGTGCATGTGATCGGCGCCGGAGTGATGGGCGGCGATATCGCTGCCTGGTGCGCGCTGCGTGGCCTGGAAGTCACGTTGCAGGATCGCGAGCAGAAGTACCTTGACCCGGCGCTGCAACGGGCGGCGACACTTTTTGATAAACGACTGAAGAATCCCGCCGAGCGCGCGCAGGCACGTGATCGGCTGCGCGCCGACGTCGCTGGCGCGGGCGTCGCCAGCGCCGAAGTGCTGATCGAGGCGATCTTTGAAGACCTGGACGCCAAACGCGCACTCTACGCCCAGGCTGAACCGCGCCTGCCGGCCAGCGCGCTGCTCGCCACCAACACCTCGAGTATCACCATCGAGCTGCTGGCAGAAAAACTGCAGGATCCGGCGCGACTGGTGGGCCTGCACTTCTTCAACCCGGTGGCACAGATGCCCCTGGTTGAAGTCATTCACGCAGCCAATACCCACAGCGCCACGTTGAGCGCCGCCATGGCCTTTGCGCGCCGGCTCGACAAACTGCCATTGCCGTGCCGCAGCGGGCCGGGATTCCTCGTCAATCGCGTCCTGTTTCCGTACCTGCACGAGGCCCTGTATGCGGCCGGCGAAGGCGTGCCACTGGCGCTCATTGATCAGGCGGCAGTCGATTTTGGCATGCCGATGGGTCCGATCGAACTTTCCGATGTCGTCGGTCTGGATGTCTGCGTACACGTCGGCGACATCATCACCCGTGAACTGGGGCGCACCATGCCGCCATTCGCCGCGCGCATGCGCGAGCTGGTAGCGGCACGACAGCTCGGTCGCAAGAGTGGCCAGGGATTCTATCTCTGGCAGGATGGCAAGCCACAGCGCCCCGCGGTCACGAGCGCAATGCCAGACGATCTTGCCGATCGGCTGATACTCGCCATGCTGAACGAGTGCGCGGCCTGCCTGCGCGAGCAGGTGGTTGCCGATGCCGACCTGCTTGATGCGGGCGTCGTCTTTGGCATTGGCTTCGCGCCATTCCGCGGCGGCCCGCTGCAATACGCCCGCGATCGCGGCGTAGCAGCGATTATTGCGCGTCTCGGTGAACTTGAAGCGCGCTATGGTTCACGCTTTCATCCCGATGAGTACTGGTCGCAACTAAGCTCATGAAGCCCTGTGCTACCATCTGGAGCTGATCCGGGGCCCCGAGGTTGGCAATGAGCGAAGGTCGATCCGCCGATGTGGCGCTGCTGCGCAAGCTCTCGCCGCTGGACGGAATGAAGAACGATAACATTGCGGCCCTCGCCCGCAAGGTGGCAATCCGGGAATTGCCCGCCAATCGTATGCTCTTCAAGGAAGGCGATACCGAGCGACGCACCTATTGGCTGATTTCCGGCATGGTCGAGCTGCGCGAAGGCGAGCGCACGGTGGCCATGATTCGTGGCGGCACGCCTGAGGCACGGGTACCGCTGGCGCCAAAGATCCCGCGCCGCCAGTCGGCGCGTGCCGTCGACGCCCTCGAATACCTGGTGATCGACTCCGACCTGCTCGACATGATGATCACCTGGGATCAGACCGGCACCTACGAGGTCGGTGAATTGCAGGCGCAGTTTGGCAGTGGCGGTGGCGGTGATGACTGGATGACGACGCTCCTGCAGACCAAGGCCTTTCACCGGATTCCGCCGGCAAATATCCAGGCAATATTCATGCGCATGCAGCGCGTCGCCTGCCGCACCGGCGAAGTGATCATCCAGCAGGGTACTGAGGGTGATTATTTTTACGCCGTGGTCAGCGGCAAGTGCGTGGTGACGCGCGAGACGCCGCTCAACCGTGAAGGCATCCGCCTGGCGGAGCTTACCGTCGGCGACACTTTCGGCGAAGAGGCGCTGATCTCGGAAGCCAAGCGCAATGCCACCATCACGATGCTCACCGATGGCGTGCTGATGCGCCTCAGCAAGCAGGATTTCCGCGAGCTCATGAACGAGCCGCTGCAGCAGTGGGTGACCTACCCCGACGCGCGCGCCATCATAGCCCGCGGTGGGCGCTGGCTCGACGTGCGCCTGCCCTCGGAGTTCCAGAATCTCGCCATCGAGAACGCGCTCAATATTCCGCTGTACTTCATCCGCCTGAAGCTGGCGACACTCGATCGCAATGTGCCCTACGTGGTGTATTGCGACACCGGCCGGCGCAGTGCGGCGGGCGCATTCATTCTGCTGGAACGGGGTTTCGATGCCTACGTTCTGCGCGGTGGCCTGACCAGCGCAGAAGCGGAGTTGCGGCGGCCGACATAGGGCCAGCCGCGGGGGCGCTACATGGTGTGCGTGGCCTTGTCGCCCGAGAGCGCGCCAGCCAGGTAGTTCTCGATCTTGTGGCGGGTCTGGCCGCGATCCTGGTCGCTGAACTGCACGCCGATACCGGCGGTGCGCTTGCCCTGCGCACCCTTGGGCGTGACCCAGATGACGCGTCCGGCCACCGGCAGCTTTTCATCCTCGCCCATCAGGTTCAGGAGCATGAACACTTCATCGCCGATGCGATAGTTGCTGTTGGTGGGAATGAACAGCCCGCCGTTGTTCACGAACGGCATATAGGCAAGATACAGGGCGCTCTTGTCCTTGATTGTAAGCGTCAGCAGGCCAGGCTTCGCCGTGGCCGCGCGCGCCAGCTCTACCCGCGGCGCAGTATCGCCTGATCCCGGCGGGTCGTTACTGCGCGCTTGGTTGTCTTTTGCCATCTACTTGCAGAAACCCGTGTGCATGTTGTCCATTCAACGGCCCATTCAGCGCTGCGCGGAGCGCGGCACCTGCCACAGCAGGTGCTCGAGCGCCAGCGACCTGTTGATCGAAGTCGTCGCCAGATACGTTAGTTCCCGGAGCCCGTCCGCCAGTCGAAACAGGCCGCGTATATTCATAGACGAATCGCTCCTTGGCAAGTGCGCGCCAGTGTGCACTTTTGCGACAGCAGCTGGCGGGCCCAGTTGCCCGACAATGCGCTGTGTGACCCAGTTCTCAGCGCAACTGAGTCTGAGCTCGAAGGCATCACGCACCCAGCGCTCAGCGGTGCTGGCGACGTCGAGGTGTCCCTGGTGCGCCTCCTCGAGCGCCCGGTGCGTGTCATCGCGCAGGCGCCGCAACTCGGCGGGCGCCACTCCCAGCGCCTGCAGCGGCGCATTACCCAGTACCTCAAGCACCGTTTCCCAGTCACCTTCGCCACCGTGCCGGCGCAACCAGGCCAGGCAATCGGCACGCTGCGGTAGCTGCACCCGCAGGCGCGTGCAACGGCTGATCACGGTAGCGGGGAGCCTGGCGCCGGCACTGGCAACCAGCACGATGTGCACCCCGGCGCGAGGCTCCTCCAGGGTCTTGAGCAGAGCGTTGGCGCCATTGGCATTGAGCGCCGCCGCCGGGTCGATGATCGCCACGCTGACCTGCGAGCTGTAGCCGCTGAGTGTCAGGCTATCGCAGAGCTCACGGATCTGAGCCACCTTGATCTGCTGGGCATCTTTCTCGAGCCCGATCATCCACAGGTCCGGGTGACGTTGCTCTTCGACCTGGCGACAGACCGCGCACCGGCGGCAAGGCGCACCAGGCTCGCGGCACAGCGCGGTCTGCGCGGCCAGCAGCGCCAGCTGCGCACCCCCGCCACCCGGTGCATCCTGAATCAGCAGACCGTGGGGGAAACGATCCTGCGCCCGCGCCTGTCGCAGTGCCTGCACCTGCGGCGCAAGCCAGAACAGCTCAGGTTTGTCGACGTCGCCGCTCATGCGGGCAACAGGTCGGCAATCGCGGCCAGCGCTGCAGCCGCCAGGCTACGCTCATCAGCCCGCGCATCGAGGACCCGAATGCGCTCTGGGTCGGCGCCCGCACGCGCCAGGTACGCCTCCCGTACGTGCTCGAAGAATTCCTGGCGCTCCGCCTCAAAGCGATCGGCCGGGCCGCCGCGTCGCCGGGCACGCTCCAGGCCCTCGCTCACCGGCAAATCGAGCAGCAGGGTGCGCGTGGGCCACAGGTCGGCATGCACCGCCGCTGCGAGGCGGTCGATCAGGCCCGACTCGACACCGCGCGCGGCGCCCTGATAGGCGTAGCTGGCATCGGTGTAACGATCACAGATCACCCATTTTCCCGCCGCCAGCGCCGGGCGAATGGCGTTGTCGAGGTGCACGGCACGCGCCGCAAACATCAGCAGGGTCTCGGCCACCGCATTGAGCCTATCCGTGCCACGCCGCAGCAGAATCTCGCGTATGGCTTCGGCGAGCGGCGTGCCACCGGGCTCGCGGGTCAGCAGCACTTCGCCACCGCGCCGCCGCAACTCATCGCCGAGCGCGCGCGCGACCGTCGACTTGCCCGCGCCCTCAATACCCTCGAGGCTGATGAATCGCGTCACGCTCATGTCGCTGCGCTCATGGCGATTTGCCCCCAGCCTGGGCGTCGGGCACCGCACCGGTGCGCTTGAGAAAACTGCGCAGCGCCTCGCTGTGTTCGGCGTAGCTGTTCGAAAAATGATGACTGCCATCACCTTTGCCGGTGGCGACGAAATACAGCGCCGCATCGGCGGCTGGGTGCAGCGCCGCGTGTATCGACGCGCCGCCAGGCAGAGCGATAGGCGTGGGCGGCAGGCCAGCGCGCGTATAGCTGTTGTACGGCCCGTCGGTCTCGAGATCGCGACGGTGCAGATTGCCGTCGTAGCGCGCACCCAGGCCATAGATGATGGTCGGATCGCTTTGCAGGCGCATCCTGATGCGCAGCCGGTTGATAAACACGGCCGCTACCCGATCGCGTTCATCCTCGCGCCCGGTTTCCTTCTCAACGATGGAAGCCAGGATCAGCGCCTCCCGGGCGCTCGCCACCGGCAGATCGGGCGCCCGCGCCGCCCACTCCTGCTGCAAGCGCTCGTTCATGCGTTCCCAGGCCAGCTCGTAGAGTCGTCGATCGCTGCTGCCCGCCGCAAACCGGTAGGAATCCGGATAGAAACGCCCTTCGGCGTCGGCGCCTTTCTCGCCCAGCGCCGCCATCAGTTCCGCGTCGTCCAGAGCGCGCCATTCATGCACCAGCGCAGGACTGGCGTCGATTGCCTGGCGCATCTGCGCCAGCGTCCAGCCCTCGACGATGGTGAGCTGTTCGAGCGCGACCTGCCCGTCCTGCAGTTGCTGCAATAACTGGCGCACGCTGGCGCCGGCCGGCAGGATATAGCTGCCAGCCTTGGCACTCAGGGTTGCGCCGCGGATCCGCAAGAAAACTTCGATCAGGCGCGGATGCTCCAGGCCATGCACCGCCGCCAGCTGCGTCAGCACGCTGCGCAGGCTGGCGCCAGCAGGCACCGTAATGCGTGTGCCGGCTGGCGCCTGCGAAGCTCTGTTCAGGGCGCCCAGGGCCAGCGACCAGAGCAAACCGAGCGCCGCGACCAGCGCGATCAATACAGCTGCCAACCACTTCCACGGACTAGAACGCTGCGGCATCAATAGCCTCCCACAGGCGTGTCAGGGAGCTCGGCAGCATCAGCCGCCGACCTTCGTACCAGTGTACGGCCTGCAGGCCCAGGCGCACATTGCTGACGACAATAGACGGCGCCTGCAGCAGATCGGGTGGTGTCAGGGTCAACTCGCGTACCACAAGGCCCAGTGACGGCGCGGTAGCCAGCACCATGGCACGCATGACGCCGGCAACCCCGCAGGCGCTGATGGACGGTGTCAGCCATTCATTGCCGTTTACCACGAACACATTGGACATGGTGCCGCAGACCACTTCCCCGGATTCACAGCACTGCAGTGCCTCATCAACCCCGGCCTGCCCCGCCACCCGCTGCGCCAGCACCTGCTCGAGGCGATTGAGGTGCTTGATGCCAGCCAACGCGACATTGCGGCCGAGTTTCACGGGCGAGAGCTGCACGCGAAATTCGCCGCCAGGAGCCGCCGGCCATTCATGGCGGCTGAGAATGCGAGTGGCGCATTCGGTGCCGGTGGGGCGATACCCGCGCCCGACGGCCTGCCCACGTGTGACGATGAGTTTGAGCAGGCATCGCTCCCGGCCGACCGCCAGCGTGCCAATTTCCTGGCGCAGCGCCGGCACCGCGGGCACGGCGATCCCCAACTGCTCGCAGCCGCGCTGCAAACGTGCCAGGTGTCGTTCCAGCCAGCGCACCCTGCCCTGCACGCAGCTCATGGTTTCGAACAGGCCGTCACCATACTGCAGGCCACGATCGCTCACCGACACCGTGGTGGCGGCGCGACCATCGACGAGCGTGGCCGGTTCGTTCACGCCGGATCTCGTGCTGCTGCGTGGCTCACGGTGCCGCTCCGAAGGCACGCACCATACCGCGCGCCTTGGCGCGCGTTTCAGCGAGCTCGCGCTGCCAGTCGGAATCGGCCACGATGCCGGCGCCGGCGCGAAATTCCAGTTCGCCGCCCTGCAGCGTCGCAGTGCGAATCAGAATGTTGAAATCCATGGAACCGTCCAGGTTGATGAATCCGAGCGAGCCGGTATAGGCACCACGCGGCTCAGCTTCCAGTTCACCGATGATCTGCATACAGCGATACTTGGGGCAACCCGTGATCGTACCGCCAGGAAACACGGCGCGCAGCACTTCGCCAGGCGTAATGCCGCTGCGCAATACGCCGCGCACGTTGGACACGATGTGATGCACGTGACGATAACTCTCGGTCACCATGAACTCGTTGACCTCGACGCTGCCAGCACGGCAGATGCGTCCCAGATCATTGCGCTCCAGGTCTATGAGCATTACATGCTCGGCACGTTCCTTGGGGTTGGCAAGCAATGAGGACTGCTCATCCCTATCAGCGCCGGCCGCGCCGCTGCGCGGCCTGGTACCGGCAATAGGCCGTGTATCGACACGCCCCGCACTCACTCTGATCAGGCGCTCGGGCGACGAACACAGCAGCGTAATGCCTGGAAAACTTGCCAGGGCGCCGAACGGCGCCGGATTGGCCTGGCGCAGGCGGTGATAGAGTTGCCCGGCACCCTGCCCGGCGTCGACACGCAGTCGCCAACCGCGCGACAGGTTAGCCTGATAGATGTCGCCAGCCGCGATATAGCTTTGGGCACGCAATACCGCAGCGCGAAACAGGCTTTCGTCCTGCTCTTCCAGGGCGGCGTCCAGGGGCGCCGCTGACTGCGCCGGCGCCGACGAGACCATGCCTGGCACCGAGTCCAGCGCATCCGCGAGCACGCGCAATTGCGCTTCAGCACCAGGCTCAGCGACAATGAGGCAGCGCGACTGCGCGTGATCATAGATTATCGCCGCGCGCACCCGCAGCGCCAGGGCGCAGATGGCCTCGGCCTGCTGCGCCGGAATCTCCAACCCGTGTTCGATGAACGCCGCCATCTCGTACGACAGGTACACAGCCCAACCACCGCTGAACGG
Source organism: uncultured Gammaproteobacteria bacterium (assembly GCA_963823235.1). GTDB lineage: Bacteria > Pseudomonadota > Gammaproteobacteria > Steroidobacterales > Steroidobacteraceae > FEN-1191. The sequence goes on from CAWGKS010000006.1 coordinate 73,376, forward strand.
CAGCGCCGCGCCGGCATCCGCTACCCGAACGCTCTGCCACCATTGATCGAATGCCGCGAGAAAATCCGTGGCCTCAGCAACCATGCCCTGATGCTCCAGACGGCCATCGCCACGCAACAGCAGCGCAGCCTCCGCACGCGCAAACAGAATGGAGTAGCGACCCAGCGCATCGCGGGCCACGCCCTCGCCGCTCGCAGCGCTATCCAGGAACAATGGAAAGTCATCGGGCCGACGGCTCGCCAGCCAGAGCATCTGCGCCGGCGAGGCCGAGACTTCGCGCATCAGCGGAGCGCGTACCGACATGCAGGGCGGCCAGTAAGGCGCGTCAGCCCGTCAGGCGACGCACAATCACGGTGCCGTTGGTGCCGCCAAAGCCGAAGGAATTCGACATGGCAACATCGATGTGCATCTGGCGCGCCGTGTTGGGAACAAAATCAAGATCGCAGTCCGGATCAGGAGTAACGTAGTTGATGGTCGGCGGCGCCACCTGATCGCGTATTGCCAGGACGCAGAATACCGCCTCCAGCACGCCCGCCGCGCCGAGCAGATGCCCGGTCATCGACTTGGTGGAACTCACCGCCAGTTTATAGGCGTATGCGCCAAAGGCCTGCTTCATGGCCACGGTCTCCGCCCGGTCGCCCAGCGGTGTCGAGGTGGCGTGAGCGTTCAGATACTGCACCTCGTGCGGATTCAGCCCGGCATCACGCAGTGCATTCTGCATGGCCAGGCGTGCGCCGGCGCCATCTTCAGGCGGCGCCGTAATGTGATGGGCATCGCCGCTCATGCCAAAGCCGGCAAGCTCCGCATAGATGCGCGCGCCGCGGCGTCTGGCATGCTCATATTCCTCCAGCACCATCGCCCCACCGCCGTCGCCGCTGACGAAACCGTCGCGATCAAGATCCCAGGGTCGGCTGGCCGTGGTCGGTGAATCATTGCGGGTCGAGAGCGCCTTGGCCTGCGCGAAGCCGCCGAGAGCCGTCGGCGTGGTCGCCATCTCGGCGCCGCCGGCGATGATCAGGTCGGCGTCGCCATACTGGATGGTCCGCGCTGCGAGGCCCACGGCGTGGGTCGAGGTGGTGCAGGCGCTGACTACGCCGAGATTCGGGCCGTGCAGGCCAAAACGGATCGACAGATGCCCGGCCAGCATGTTGATAATGGAACCGGGAATATAAAACGGTGAGATACGGCGCGAGCCACCAGCCAGGTAGGCATTGTGTTCGGATTCGATGGTGCTGAGGCCACCGATGCCCGAACCCATGATCACGCCGCAGCGATCGCGATCAAGCCGGTCGAAGTCAGCACCGGCATCGGCAACCGCCTGCACGCCGGCAGCAATGCCGTAGTGCATGAAGGGATCCATGCGGCGCGCCTCTTTAGGCGGCAGATAGGTGTCGAGATTGAAATCGCGCACCGCGCCGGTGAAGCGCACCGGCAGGGCGCTGGCATCAAAGCGCGTGATCGGCACGATGCCACTCTCGCCGCGCAGCGCGGCCGCCCATGCGTCGTCCACGCTGCTGCCGAGCGGGCAGACCAGCCCGAGGCCAGTAATGACAACGCGGCGCTTAGTCAAACGTGAGACCTGTCAACGTGCGCTAGGTTGAAGCCGCGCCAGCAATGGCTGACGCACGCTGCATCAGGCCTTGGCGCGACGTTCGTTGATGTAATCGATCGCCTGCTGCACCGTGGTGATCTTTTCAGCATCCTCGTCCGGAATTTCAATTTCGAATTCCTCTTCGAGAGCCATGACCAGCTCGACCGTGTCGAGCGAATCAGCGCCCAGATCATCGACGAAGGAGGCAGCGTTGGTGACCTGCTCAGCCTTGACACCCAGCTGTTCAGCTACGATCGCCTTTACTTGTTGTTCAACGTTGCTCATCTTGTTCAGACCCTCTGTTCGTGTGGCAGGCCGCCTGGACGCGCGGGCGGCGTATTGTAGGGGAACGCCCCGCCCGCCGCCACCAGCCAATTTTGCGAGTACTTGATTTTTCTGGTGATTTACGATCTAACCGCCCATGTACATGCCGCCGTTGACATGCAGAATCTGCCCCGTCACGTACCCTGAGCGCTCCCCGGCGAGAAACAGCACCATGTCAGCCACGTCGTCCGGGCTGCCAAAACGCCCCAGCGGGATCTGCGCCTGGTAGGCGCCTCGCTGCGCCTCGGGCAGGGCGCGCGTCATGTCGGTCTCGATAAAGCCTGGCGCCACGGCATTCACGGTGATATTCCGGCCCGCCAGTTCACGCGCCAGGGCGCGTGTAAAACCGTCGAGTCCGGCCTTGGCAGCCGAGTAATGCGTCTGACCGGCGTTGCCGATTGAACCGATTACCGAGCTGATGTTGATGATGCGGCCGCGCCGCTCCTTGAGCATGCGCTTGAGGCACAGCTTGGTGAGGCGAAATACCGACGACAGGTTGATGTTCAGCGTCTGATCCCATTCCTCAGGCTTGAGGCGCAACACCAGGCCATCGCGCGCAATGCCAGCGTTGTTGACCAGAATCGTGGGCAGACCCTCCTGCCCATCCAGTTGCGCAACCAGCGCCTCGGCGCCGCCCGCAGCGGCAGCGTCATAGACCACGCCACGCCCGCGCAGCGAGCGCTCCCTGAACCAGGCGGTGATGGCATCGCTCCCGGCGGCTGTGGTCGCAGTGCCAACCACCGTGGAGCCAGCCTGCGCCAGAGACAATGCAATCGCCTGGCCGATGCCGCGCGAAGCACCAGTTACCAGGGCTACGTCAGTGTTGCTGATCACGAATTGCTCCTAGGACTTGCTGGCAGTGGCCGCGAGCGCCGCCTGCATTGTTGCCGGGTCTGCCAGCGCCAGGCAGCTGATCTCGGGGCGCCGCTCAATGCGACGATTGAGCGCCGTGAGCACTTTGCCGGGACCACATTCCACCAGTTGGGTGGCCCCACGTGCGGTCAATGCCAGCACCGTGGCGCTCCAGCGCACGGGACTGGCAAGCTGCCTGCCCAGCAATGCGCGTATCTCCTCGGCATCGCCATGCTCGCTGGCATCCACAGCGCTCAGGTATGCCAGGCGTGGAGAGTCTATGCTCAAGGATGCCAGCCGACCCCGGAACTGCTCGGCCGCGCCGCGCATCAACGAAGAATGTGCCGGCACGCTCACGGGCAGGGTCATGGCCCGTTTCGCGCCGCGCGCCCTGGCCGCCGCTATCGCGCGTTCAACCGCGCTCACCGTGCCTGCAATCACGATCTGACCGGGTGCGTTGTAATTCACGGCCTCCACGATTTCACCCTGTGCCGCCTCGAGGCAGGCCGCCTCGGCCTGCGCATCGTCGAGGCCCAGCAGTGCCGCCATGGCCCCGCTCCCCGCCGGAACAGCCTCCTGCATGTAGCGCCCGCGATCGCGTACCAGCGCCACCGCTGCAGAGAATTCCAGCGCGCCTGCACACACCAGGGCAGTGAACTCGCCCAGGCTGTGCCCGGCGACCCAGGTCGGCGGCTCGCCGCCCAGCTCCTGCCACACACGCCAGGTGGCAATGCCGGCGCACAACATCGCCGGCTGCGTGCATTCGGTGGTGTTGAGTTGCTCGACCGGGCCAGCCATCACCAGTTGCCACAGGTCGTAGCCCAGTGCACTCGAGGCTTCTGCAAAGGTGCGCTCGACACTGGGATAGGCGCTGGCGAGCTCAGCGAGCATGCCTATGGACTGAGAACCCTGGCCCGGAAATACCAATGCCAACGACATGCCAGACCTGCGATGCAACCCCAAGTGTGGCGACGATTATAGCGGCTAGTCATGCCGGCCAGTTAAGGCCGCCTGGGCAGCATGGCCAGGGCAGCCAGCGCCAGCACGGCGCCCAGCGCGCCATACAGGTGAGCATCGACCACGACTGGAAATGACGCCACCACCAGGCTGGCGCCGGCAAACTGCTCCCAGGCCAACTTGCCCGCCAGTGCGATCAGCAGCAACCACCCCGTGAATTCACGACGCCACGCGCCCGCCACGGCGCCCACCGCCCAGACACCGTGCAGCAACCCTGAAATGCCCACATACCACTGCAGCCGCGGAGCCAGCCACCACAGGCCCGCATCGATTGCCAGGACACTCCCCAACAGCACTATCACCCAGGCTTTCGGGCCCAGCGTCCGCGCGAACAGCGCCCACAGCAACACCAGGGCTGCGCCATCGAGTAGCAGATGCCTCACGCCAAGATGCACGAAGTGGGCGCTGAGCAGCCGCCACCATTGACCGCTGCGCACCGCTGCACGCTCGAAGCGCAGCGCCAGCAGCCACGGAGCACCGCCGGCAGCGAGCAGCAGCAAGACCGCCAGCACGAGCAACAGTGCCCAACCGTAGGCGCCGTCGCAGTTGAGCGACTTTCGCCAGGAAATACTGTTCATCGGGGATTCGCTGCAAGGCTCATTTGTTATGATCGCCGCCAGTCGCACAACGCCCTTGGGCCGAGGATTCATCATGCAACAGTGTACCGCCGCGCGCGCCCGCGCAGGTCACGCCGGATTTACGCTCATCGAGATCATGGTGGTGGTGATCATCATCGGATTGCTGGCCGCCGTGGTGGTACCGCAGTTTCTGGGTCGGGTCGATGACGCGCGCGTTGCCAAGGCCAAGCAGGATATCCAGGCCATGCAGACCGCGCTCACCATGTTCAAGCTCGATAACTATGTCTATCCGACCACCGAAATGGGACTCAAGGCCCTGGCCCAGAAGCCCGATGCCAGCACAATCAAGAACTGGCGCAGTGGCGGCTACCTGCAGAAGGTCAACAAGGACCCCTGGAAGAATGATTACGTCTACGTGAGCCCGGGCACCCACGGTGGGGACTACGATCTCTATTCCATGGGCGCCGATGGCCAGGTTGGTGGCGAGGGCAGCGGCGCCGACATCGGCAACTGGAACCTGGACCAATAGGCACCGCCGTGCGCGGCCGCGGCTTTACCCTGATAGAGCTGATGGTGGTCATGGTGATCATCGGCCTGGTGGCAGCCGGCGCCCTGCTCTCACTGGGCGGCACCGGGCGTGACAGCCAGCTTGAACGCGAACGCGACCGGCTCACCACCCTCATTGACTACGTGCGCGAGCGTGCTGCCCTGCAGACCGTCGAGTACGGATTGCGCTGCCAGCAGGATGGTTATCAGTTTGTCATGTACGACACGCGCACTTCGCTGTGGTCCGAAGATCCGCTCGACGAATCACTGCGGGCGCGAGCCTTGCCGGCCGGCCTGGCGCTGCAGCTGAGCGTCGAGAAGAAACCCATCGTGCTGCCATTGCGTGGTGCGCAGGTCAAAGCGCCGGACAGCACGACCAGGGACCAGCGCCAGGCCGACCGGGATCTGACGCCGCAGGTCATGTTGTTCTCAAATGGCGATCTCACCTCCTTCAGGTTGACACTCGAACGCAAGGGCACCGGGCGCGCCGCGGTGGTCAGCAGTACCAACGCCGGCAAGGTGGAAAGCGGCGCGATCATAGAGACCCCGACATGAGGGCAGCGGGCCGGAGCGCGCAGCAAGGCTTCACCCTGATCGAGGTGCTGGTGGCGTTGATGATTGTCGCGCTGGGCATGGGCGCGGTGCTGTCCTCATTGAGTTCAGCGGCTGACAGCACTATTCGCCTGCGGGAAAAGACCTTCGCCTCGTGGGTGGGTTTCAACCAGCTGACCGAGACTCGCCTCAAAATGTCGCTGCCGGCCAACGGCAAGACCGAAGACGATGTCAGCTTTGCCAATGCGCGCTGGCATTGGCAGCAACGGGTAGAGGATACGGAGGTGGAGGGCATCAAGCGCATCACCATCCAGGTTCGCTATGCCGATGCAAAAGACTCCACCGTCATGGACAGCACCCCGGCACGCACTGCAAGCGAACACGGCAGCACGCCACCGAGCGACTGGCTGGCGACCGTGGTGGGATTCCGCGGCGACGCGCTGCACACGCCGCAGTCTGTGATTGCCAACTGGCCATGAATCACCGCGGCTTCACGCTGGTCGAACTGCTGGTGGCACTGTTCATCACGGCGATCATGTTTTCGATGGGTTACAGCGCCCTGTCGCAGGCCCTTATGAGCCGCAAGCAGGTCGACGAACAGGCCACGCGCCTGAGTAACGTGCAGCAGGCGTTGCGCATCATGGAGCAGGACTTCGAGCTGCTGCAGCCACGACCGGTACGCGACCTGTCGGGCAGCGGCTACCAGAATCCCGTGGTGCTCAACCAGACCCTGTTTGCAGGCACCAGTTCACCGGGCAACGGCGCTGCGTCAGGTAGCGCCACACAGCAGGGACTGGCCTATATCAGCTTTACGCGTGGCGGCTGGGCGAATCCGGCCGGGCTGCCGCGCAGCGAACTGCAGCGCGTCAGCTATCTGGTACGTGACGGCAAGCTGATACGCCAGCACCTGCCCGAGCTCGATACGACGGGCGCCGTGCTGGTCGAGGAACGCGAATTGCTCGACCAGGTCGAATCCCTGAGCTTCAGCTTCATGGACGACAGCCTCAGCTGGCAGGCTCGCTGGCCGACGCCGATCGGCGCCAACAGTCCGGCGCACGATTTGCTGCGTGCCCGGCCAGTAGCGGTTGAGATCACGCTGAAGCTCAAGGACTGGGGCACACTGGTGCGCAAGATCGAGGTGGCAGGATGACAACGCGGCGCTGGCAGCGCGGCATCGCCTTGCTGACCGCCATTATTCTCGTGGCGATCGCCACTATCATCGCCGCCGCCGTCAGCTGGCAAAGCGCCCTGCACGCACGCCGCGGCATTGCTGTGTTCACAGTGACGCAGAGCCTGGCGTTTTCGCAGCTTGCCGAGGCCTACGCGGGTTTCATCCTGCACCGCAACCGCCTGAAGTTTCCGCACGACACCAACCCTACGCAGGACTGGGCCAAGCCCTACGGCCCGACGGAAATAGACTCAGGCACAGTACTGGAGGGTTCGATCGAAGATCAGGCCGGTAAATTCAACCTCAACAGCCTGGTGATACAGCCGAATCCGGGCGGGCCACTGGTAGTCAACAATGCTGCCGTGAGCGAGTTCAAGACGCTGCTGGAAAGTCTGAACATCGACGTCAAGTACGTCGCGCGACTCGTCGACTGGCTCGACAGCGACGATCAGCCTGCCTCTGATGGCGGCGCTGAAGACAGCTACTATCTGGCGCAAGACCCGCCGTACCGTACGCTCAACATGACGCTGACCAGCACCTCTGAGCTGCTCGCCATGGGGATGGATCGCGCCAGCTACGACAGGCTCAAGAATCTGGTGACTGCGCTGCCACCGGACACCAAGCTGAACCTGTGTACCGCGCCGGGCGAGGTGCTTGATGCCCTGGCTGGGCAAAGCAGTTATGCGCTCGACCCGAAACAGCTGGCGCAGCAACGCCAGCAGTTTCCGTGCTTTCCGGACGTCAAGACGTTCATGAATGGCCTGAGCACCCTGAGCCCGGCGCTCAAGCAGTCGTTGCAGGCACAGGTGGACATCACTTCTAACTATTTCCGCCTGCGCACCTGGATCACTATTGGCACTACCCGTTTCACCTTGTACAGTCTGATGGCGCAGGATACGAGCGGGCAGATTCGCCCTATCCTCAGAACCTTCGGTACGGAATAATCATGGCGGATTGGCTGGTCCTGCGCCTGGCGCGCAGCAACGACGGCGAGGCGAGCTGGCTGCTGGCCGACGCCGATGGCCGACCGTTATCCGCTGTTCAGTCCGGCAACTTCTCGGCCGCTGCAGCCGCCACCATGGGTCGGCGCGTCGCCGTCCTGGTTCCGGCCAGCGATGCGCTGTGTACTGCGGTAGAACTGCCGCAGACCAGCGCGGCACGCGCACCACAGGTGGTGGCCTACGCGCTTGAAGAGCAGCTGGTCGCCGATGTCGACTCGCAGCACTTCGCGATCGGGTCCGGTGCACAGGCCGCGCGTACGCCTGTCACCGTGATTGCGCGCGCCACCATGGATACCTGGCTTACGGAACTTGGCGCCGCCAACCTGCACCCCGATCTGCTGGTTGTCGATGCGGCCCTGCTGCCACGCTTCAGCGGTTACGCCGTCGCCCTGCTGGAAGGCGAGCTGCTGACCATCAACGACGCGGCCGGCAATTCAACCACGCTGAGTGCGCCTCCCGGTGGCTTCGGTGCCGCGCTGGATGTCGCATTGGGTGAGCAGGCGGCCACGACCGCAATGCTGTTCCACGCGACACCGCCTGATTGGCAACGCCGCTCCGGCGAAATTGAAGCGGCGCGACCGCAACTTGCCAGCCTCAAGGTTCAGCTGCTCAGCTCTGGCGTGCTCCCGTGGCTGGCGGTGCAATTGCACAGTGCGGCGCCAGTCAACCTGTTGCAGGGCGCCTATGCGCGACGCAGCACGCCGGCGGCCCACTGGCAACGCTGGCGTCTGGCCGCCGTGCTGGCCGGCGCATTGCTCATGGTTCACATCGGCGCCCAGGCGTATCGACTGTGGAGCCTGACACGCACTGAGCACGAGCTTGATACTGCGACGTCACTACTGCTTGGCCCCGCGCTGAATGCCGCCGGTGGCAGCGGTTCGGCGCGCCAGCGCCTGGAGCGCGCGTTACTTGGCGCGCAGGCCGCAGGCGATGCCTCCGGTCTGCTGCCAGCCATGCAGGTGCTCGCGCAGGCAATGAGCTCGGTGCCGGGTGCGCGCATCGAAGCCCTCAATTTTCAGGATGGCGCGCTGCAGCTGAAACTGCATACCGCCGATGCGCAGAGCCTGGAGCGCATCAATCAGTCGCTGCGCGCCGCCGGCTGGAAGTCGGAGTTTGTATCGGGCAGCGCCGCGGGCGATGCCTATGAAGGCAGCCTGCAGGTACACGGCAGGAATTCCTGATGAATGACCTGCGCGCCTGGTTCGACCGACTGTTGCCGCGCGAGCAGCGCATCGTGCTGGCCGGTGCAGTGCTGGCGGCGTGCCTGCTGCTGTTCGTGGCACTGCTGCCGCTGGAGAGGAAGGTGTCGGCCGCACAGCAGCGCGTCACAATCAAACAGAGTGATCTGGCCTGGATGCGCTCAGTGGCGCCACGTCTGGCGACGCTGCGCACCATGACACCCCACAGTGGCAACGAATCGCTGGTGGTGCTCGCCGATCGCGTGGCACGCGAAGCCGGAATCGCCCGCTCCTTGAGCGGCAGCCAACCCGGCGGTGATGGCACATTGAGTGTGCGCCTGGAGCAGGTCGCCTTCGACTCGCTCACCGCCTGGGCAGCGGCACTGTTGCAGCAACACGGCGTGCACGTGGTATCGGCGAGCATAGATCACACCGCCACGGCTGGCGTGGTCAGCGCGACCATCACGCTGCGCGCCGCCCCGTAGATGAATTACAAATGGTGGCTGGCAGCGCTGCTGCTGTTCGCGCTCACTGTAGTGGCGCGCCTGCCCACACGCTGGGCACTGCATGCGGCGCCTGCCAGCGTAGTCTGTGAGGAGCCGGCGGGCTCTCTCTGGCAGGGTCAGTGCGCGCGCCTGCGGGCGGGCGGCACGACTATCGGACCTGTCAGCTGGAGGCTGCACGCGCTGCCATTGCTGCTGGCCCGTGTCGATGTCGACCTCGTAAGTCACGATGCCAGCCTGCCCGGGAGCGCCCAGCTCACGCTGCGTAGCGGCGGCCGCCTCGAAGCCCACGCGCTGCGCGCCAGTGTGCCGCTCGACTCCGGCCTGCTGCCGCTGTTTCCCAACGGCTGGAGCGGTCAGCTGGGGCTGGATTTGAGCACTCTGACACTCAAGGCCGGGCATATCAGCGCGCTGCAGGGCATCGTCAACGCCGACGCCCTGAAACAGATAAGCCCCGCGATGCCCTTTGGCAGTTATCAACTGCGCTTCACAGGCAGCGCCGCCAGGGATGGCTGGATTGTCGGCGAACTGCGCGACAGCGGCGGACCACTGGCCGTGACAGGAACGCTGCAGCTGCGCGCCTCAGGCGACTACGAACTGAACGGTACCGCTGCGGCACGCAGCGATGCGACGCCCGAGCTGGCCAAGGCAGTCGAGTTCCTGGGCGCAGCCGACGCGCAGGGCCGGCGACCGTTCTCGCTGACCGGGACGTACTGAGCAAGGCGCCGACACGTGCGCCCGCAGCGCGCGGCTGCGCATCACTGGCCCAGTGCAATCTCGCGAAACTCCCCCAGCAGCGGAAAGTAAAGCGCCGCGCGCAAACGTCCCGCTCCACTGTGGCGAGCCAGCTCGGCATAGCGCACTAACTGCGGACGATAGCGCTCCGCTTCCTGAGCGAGAAATCCCTCGAGGTCGCCGCCCTCGTGACTGCTGGTCTTGTAATCGACGATCCAGCGATCGCCGTGTTCATCGATGATCAGTCGATCGATGATGATATTGATCACCCTGCCCTCGTGCATGCCAGTCAGGCGCAGTTCACTGTGCGCCTCGCGGGCGCCGTGCAACAACCAACGCCCACGCTGGTCGCTGAGCGTGCGAGCCAGGGCATTGACGATGCGGTCACGGGCGGCAGCGCGTTCCGGCGTGGCAACGCCCAGTTCCGCCAGCCAGACCAGATAGTCGTCCGCGGCTACATCCGGCCGTGCGGGCAAAGCGGGCAGCGCAGCGTAGCGTTGCAGTTCTGCATGCACGATGGTGCCCACGGCGCGCGCGGCGAGACCGACCCAGCTGTATTCCGGCCTGGCGCCCGGCTCGCGCAGGGACAGATCAAGTTGCCTGGCCGTCACTGCCGGCGGCAGGTTTGTGGGTCGCCAGTCGCCCGACAGGCGCTGAGCATGGACCGCCGGCGGCGCTGTTGTTGGTGCAGCTGCGAGCGCCGGACTGGATTGCGCATGGTTGGACGCGGCGCTCGCCGCCGCGAGCTGCGCCGTAAATTGCGCACCAATCACTGGCCACAGCATTGCCAGTGCCGTCCCGCCGCGCGGCCGCAGCTCGCCCTTCGCATCGGGTATTGCCGCCCCGAGCCAGTGCAGCTCCTGCTTCGCGCGGGTAGCGGCGACGTACAGCAGACGGGCGCGCTCAAGCCGCAGACGCTGCGCTCGCACGCGTCGAATGTACGATGCCACTGAGCGCTCCCTGGGCTGCGCAGCGTCATTGATGGGCGCCAGCAGCAAATCCGTGCCACCACCGGCGGCGGGCAACTCCACCCAATGCAACAGCGGATCGCGATCAGAACTCAATGCACGAGCGAGACCCGGCACGATCAGCACATCCCACTCGAGGCCCTTGGCGCCGTGCATGGTCAGAATTTCCACTGCGCCGGCTGCCGCTGGCGCAGTGGCGTACAGGGCTTCGGCGAACTGATCGAAGGCGTCGCCGGCCAGCCACTCGGCATCGCGCTGCTGGCTCAGGGACTGCAGGAACGCCTGTGCATCAGCCAGATCGCGCTCGTCCAGGCAGGCGGCCGGACCACCGAGCCTCAGCCAGGCATGATCAACCCGCTGCCACAGCGGCAGGCTGCGCTCCGCGCCTGCCAGCACCGGCGCGAGCGCAGCACACACGCGCACCAGCCGCGCGCGCGCCTGAGGCGCCAGCCGCAGCGTGTGCGTCTCACTGCTGATGAGCTCCGGCACCGTATCCGACTGGTCCTCACACAGTTGTTGCAACTCGCTCAAGGTGAGCCCGCAGCAGGGACCGTGCAGCAGCGACAGCCAGGCGGTGCGATCGGCCGGATGTTGCAGGGCACGCGCCAGTGCGCACAGGTCGCGCACCACGGAGCGTTCTCGCAGCGCTTCGAGCTTGACGCCGCGCACGGCGATGCCCGCGCTCTGCAACGCCGCGGCGATCGGCGCCGCGTGCCTGCGCGCTGCGACCAGCACGGCCACCGTGGCGGCAGCGTGGCGCTCGCGCGCTGCGCGCACGATCTGCACGATGCGCGCGGCCTCGAGCTGAGGGTCGTTGCTGTCCAGTGCATGCAGGCTGACGCAACCGTGCCGATCGGTGATGGCGCTCAGCGCCGGCAGGTAACGTATGGCCGCCAGACGCGGATCGTCGGCCGCCGGGAAGATTGCCGCGCAGTGCTCATTCACCCAGGCGATGATTTCTGGCGCCGAACGAAAATTGCGCCGCAACTGCAACATGCCCAGTGCCAGCGCACCGATGCCCCGGTCGCGGGCACGCAGGAACAGCCCGACTTCAGCCTCGCGAAACTGATAGATCGATTGCATGGGATCGCCGACCGCAAACAGCGTGCGCCCATCCCCCGTTTCCCAACCGGCAATCAGTGCGCGCAGCAGTTCAAACTGCTCGAAGGAAGTATCCTGAAACTCATCGATCAGCAGATGACGGATGGCGCCCCCACAGCGCAGCGCCAGGTCAGTGGGTTCACCGTTCTCGGTCAGCGCAGTGCGCGCCGCCGCCGCCACGGCCGCATAGTCGACCTGACCCTGGTGGGCAAATTCAAGCTGCAGCTCGGCGGCGGCATGTCGCAGCAGCAGCGAAAGCGCCGCGAGCGCGGCCGCATCTTCCTGTGGAATCGTCGGCTCCGGCAGTGCCAGCAACTCTGTGAACAGCTCCTGGACTCCGGCAACTCCGGCAAGCGCCGCGACCCAGGTCTGCAATTCGGGTTTCAGACGCTTGTCTTCAGTTGGGATGCCTTGCCTCCTGTTCCAACTCCGCCGCCACTGACCGTCTTTGGTCAGGGCCAGTTCGCACATGAACTGCCAATACGGCAGGTGCTGAGGCTCAACGCCCAGTGGCGCGGCCACCGATTGCCACTCTGGCAGGCGCGCGTCTGCGAGGCCGTCCGCGTGCAGCCGGCCGGCAGCGTGCCGTGAGAACTCCGTGCCCTGCACTCGCAGAGCGACCGGTATCAGCGCCACTGCCTGGCTGAGCTGATCGTGAATCAGGCTACGCAGGCTGGCGCTCACCCGTGCGCCCAGATCAGGTTGCTCAATCCCCAGCACGCGTGGCAGCCAGTGGGCGCGCTCTGCCAGCATCTCTGCCAGCAGCGCTTCGAGCCGCTGCCAGTTGTTGTCCAGCCGCGCGAACAGCAACTGTGCATGCGCGCGCAAGTCCTCTTCACTGAGCGCACGCTCGAGCACGCGCCGGGCCGCCGCCACGTACAGTGGCGTGGCCGGTACCGCCACCTGCCATTGCAGGCCGGCGCGCGCGGCGACGGGCAGCAGGCTGGCAAGGCTCTGGCAGAAGGCATCGATGGTCTGGATGCGCAGCCGCGCGGGATTTTCCAGCAGGCGCCAGTTGCCCTCGCGAGCGCGCCGTAGCGCCGCTGCGGCCAGCGGCGCCTCAGGCACACGTCCTGGCAGTCCGGCCGCGGCCTGCTGCAGGGCCTGCATGACGCGTTCGCGCATTTCAGCAGCCGCCTTGCGCGTAAAGGTAATCGCCAGTACTTCCTCGGGCGCATCGGCTTGCGCCAATAGCGCCAGCAAACGACAGGTCAGCACGGTCGTCTTGCCCGACCCGGCTGGCGCCTGCATCAGGTACGAACGCGTGATGTCCAACGCTGCCGTACGCGCGCCTTGATCCTGTGATTCCAGATCAGCACTCATCGTCAGCTCCCGGCAGCTCCACCGCCGTCTCATCCACTGCGAGTCGCTCGCTCCCGATCCGGCAAAGCCCGGCCAGATGACAATGCTCGCAGGCTCTGGAAGCCGGCGACACCGCCGCCACACCGGCCGCAAAGTCACGTGCCAGGCCCTCGACGACCTGGCGCGCATACGGCAACAGCTCGGACCAGGGCGCGACTGATCCGCGCGGCGCGCCCAGGGCCGGAAATATTGCAGCGTCAGCGGCCGCACCGCGCCAGCGAATTCCGCTGCTACGCAGATGTACGCCGGCGATAGCAGCCAGCGGCGGCCCGATCAACAGCGTGTACACCAGCAGCTGAACCTGCTCCGGTCGTTGCTCGTCGGTAGCAAACTTCTGTGGCGCTCCACTCTTGTAATCGATGACGGTGAGTCGATCGTCGCTCAGGCGATCAACGCGATCCATCCTGACCCGAATCGGCACACCGCCCAGGTGGTGCGCGCGCGAGACCTCCAGTTCCGCGACCGTGAAATCAGCGCGGGCCTTTTCCGCTTCGAGCAGGGCCGCAATCAAACCGCTGCTACGCGCGTGCTCATTGCTGACCAATAGCGGCGACAGCGGCGTAACGCGTCGCGCCAGGATCTCCTCCAGGGCCTGCCTGCTCGCCTGGCGGGCGAGCTCCAGCAGTGCACTGGCACCACTGGCGCGCAGCGCCACTGAGCCGCCGAGTTGTCGCCAGACCAGCTCGAGCGCCCGGTGCAACGCGCGCCCGCGTTCGCGCAGGTCCAGGCCTGGTAGCGGCTCGCGCACGGGCGCCGCATCCAGGCGCAGCTCTGCGACGGCACGAAACGGACAGGCGGCCTGCAGGTCCAGGGCCTGCGTGCCGCGCGGCAGGGTGCGATCAGCAGGCCAGGTCAGTCCCTGCTCTGGCGGCCGCTGTTCGAGCCGGGCGCTGGCGCGCAGAGCGGCAACCAGTGGATCCGGGTGCAGTCGCGGCAGCTCTCTGCTGCTGCCTGATTCCAGGCTGATCGGCAGCCGCAACAGGCTGCTCGGCTGCAAATTGACATCCTCGTCGCTGCCTGGCCAGCTGAACACCAGCTGTTTCGCGCGCTGACGCCAGGCCGCCATGGCGCGCTGCGCATTTTCAAGTTGGCCTGCGGCGCTCGCCGTGCGCATCTGCGCCGCGCGTTGCACCGCGATCGGTATGAACGGGTCGACCCGCGCGCGGCTCGGGCCAATGCTCGGCGTTCAGACCGGTGACCCAGATGCCGTCGTACTGCACCAGCGGATCGCCGAGCGCGGCGCTGATGGTCACCGCCGCGTCGTCGGTGGCCGGCTCAAAAGCGGTCCGCACCGCCAGTGTGCGCAGCAGCTCGAGCGCGGCCGACGCACTCATCGGGCCACCAGCCGATCCCAGTGTCGCGAACTCTCCGAGCAGGGCCTCGAAGCGTTCGCGCTGTTGCTGTTCGGCGCTGTCCAGAGCCTGAGCGCCCGGCCAACCCCATAGTTCAAGTTGCGTGGCGAACAACGGCGCCCAGGCACCCGCCTCCTGCCGGAGCAGCGCATCGCGCCGCACGGCGGCCAGCACTACTGCCAGAGCTGCCGCCATGGGCTCCGACCACGCGGCACCGGCGGTTTGCGCTACGACCTGCAGCTGCGCCAGGTCGCTGGCCGGGACATTCCGGTCGCGCAGGACCAGCTCAAGTGCGGCGCGCGCCGCCCGCGTTCCGCAACGCAGGAAATCACAGCGCAAAAGTGCGGCCAGTTCCGCAAACTCGACGACTCCACTGCCCAGACGCCAGCAGCGCCAGCCCGGCATGCACCAGCGGATAGTCGCTGAGCGGCACGCCGCCTTCGATTGCAAAGCGCGCGCGCAGCGCGCTGCCCGCATCGGTATCAATACCATTGAGTTCGTGATCGAAGGCCTGCGTGGCAATAGCACGGCACTGAGCCAGTCGCGGCACGACAACCAGCACGCGTGCTGAGCCGTCACGTTCAAGCAGGGTGCGACTCCACTGCGCCGCGCGCCGCAACTCGTCCAGCCCGTCGGCGGCGCTCACCACCTCATCGGCGATGATGACGTCAGCGCCGACTCCGGGATCAACGATTGCGCCCAGCTCCTGCAGCCGCTGCCTGAGCGTCGCGCCCATGTCATCAAATCCGGCGAACAGCAGCGGCGTCGCCATCGCGGACAAATCACGCAGCACCGGGATCCAATCGTCGCTCGAAACCGCGGCCTGCTCGCGGTAGTAACGCGCCATGATGGCGCTCGCGCGTTCGAACAATGCGCTCTCGCTGCTGATCGTCCTGGGCCATCGCAAGGAGCCATCACGCACCCGCGAACTCGCTTCACGCAGCGCGTCAGCAAGCGTGGCGGGCATCAACATTCCGGTGCTCTCGCCGGCCTCGATGGCAGCGCTACGCCACGCGAGCCATTCCTCCGCAGCGCCAAGCCTGCGCAGGCCGCGCAGCGCACCGTGTCGCGCCAGGGCTGCGGTACGTTCCAGCCACGCGGACCATGGCAACACATCGCACGAGGGCCAATGACTCAAGCCCGCCGACAGTTGCGCCTGTACGTGCGCCAGACGAATAGCCGTTGCCCGCTGACGGCTGGGCACGACGACCGTGCCACCGTGCTCCAGTACCTCAGCTATTTTATTATTATTTTAAACAATTCAGATAGTTATAGAAGTTATCTGAAGTATAATCTAGATCGACCTATGGAGTCAGATACCTAAGCCCTGCGCCCGGACTTCCCACCTGTCTCCGCAGCACCGCGCGCCGCCATGTGACCGAGCTGCTCTTCGATGCGCCTGAACACCACACGCAAGGTCGCCGCATCCGGCAGCGTCGTCACGCGAAAATAGTTGTTGTAGGGCACGTTGAAGCTCACGCCCGGCGCCACCAGCACATGCTTCTGTTCCAGCAATTCAAGCGCAAACTGCTGATCATCAAACTGCGGCAGGGCGGCGTGATCAACGCCCACAAAGGCGTACATGGCGCCAGCGGGAGGCTCGAGGCGCAGATAGCTGCTGGCGTTCACCATCTCGGCGATGGCGCGCCGCGACTCGTACAGGCGGCCACCGGGCGTGACCAGTTCGCGAATGCTCTGAAAGCCGCCCAATGCAGTCTGCACCGCCCACTGCCCTGGCACGTTGGCGCACAGACGCAATGAGCTTAGCAGCTCGAGCGCTGCCAGGTAGTCGCCCGCTGCCTGCGTGCGCCCTGAAAATGCAGCCCAGCCAACGCGATACCCGCAGGCGCGATACACTTTCGACAGGCCCGACAGCGTCGCGCACAGGGTGCCCTGCACCAGGGTCGCCATGGGCACGAACTCAGCGCCGTCGTAGACCATCTGATCGTAGATCTCATCGCTGAATACCACCAGCTGGTGCTGCTCAGCCAGGCGTGCCAGCGCTTCGAGAGTCTGGCGTGGCCATACCGCACCGGTCGGATTGTTCGGATTGATCACCACCAGTGCCCGGGTGCGCGGGGTGATCAACGCTGCCACTGCGGCGGGATCGGGTAGAAATCCGTTTTCCGGCCGGCAGGCATAATGCACCGCTACGACCACGATTGAGATTCACTGCAGCCGTCCACAACGGATAGTCCGGACTGGGCACCAGCACTTCATCGCCATCGTTCAGGAGTGCGCGCAGCACCAGGTCGATCAGCTCACTGACCCCATTGCCTATGAAGACTTCTTCGGCACTGACACCGGTAACACCGCGGGCCTGCTGCTGCATGACCACCGCTTCGCGCGCCGGAAAAATGCCCTGCTGGTGGCAATAGCCTTCCGCTTCGGGCAGATTTTCCACCATCGCCAGGCGCATGGTCTCGGGAGTGCGAAACCCGAACAGCCCGGGGTTGCCAATGTTGAGTGAAATAATCTCGTAACCCTGGCGCTGCAGTTCATGGGCGCGGCGCGCCAGCCGGCCACGGATTTCGTAGCGCACATTTTTCAGCGATTCGCTGGCAACAATGTCATGCTGATCGTGCATAGCAGGATTCAAGCATACCTGCCGGCGCAGTCGGGTGCAGCGGTTCCCTTCACAACATCGGTACGTAAGCGTATAGTCAAGCCCATGAGAACAATACTGGTTGGCGTCAAACGGGTTCCCGATTACAACGTGCGCATGCGCCTGCGCCCCGACGGCGCACTGGCCATGGAGGGCATGAAGCTCGCCCTCAATCCTTTCGATGAGATCGCGCTCGAAGAAGCGCTGCGGCTGCGCGAACGCGGGCTGGCCGATGAAGTGGTGGTCGCCACCATTGCCCCGGCCGACGCCCAGGCACAACTGCGCACCGCACTCGCCATGGGCGCCACCCGCGCCATCCACATCGTCCACGCCGAGTCGGTCGAGCCACTCGATGTCGCGCGCCTGTTGCTGGCACTGGTGCAGCGCGAGCAGCCGCTGGCGGTGTTGCTCGGCAAGCAGGCGGTTGACGAAGACCACAGCCAGACCGGACAGATGCTGGCGGCGCTCTGGAATCGACCACAGGCTACCTTTGCCTCGCAGATCACATTCAATGGCGAGACCGCACGTGTCAACCGCGAAGTCGACGCCGGCACCGAGGTGCTGGATATCGATCTGCCCGCGGTATTCACTACCGATCTGCGGCTCAATCAGCCGCGCTATATCAAACTGCCGGATATCATGAAGGCCAAGCAGAAACCCCTGCAGACCATCACAGCGGCGGAACTGGGCGTAACAGTGCGCCAGCGACTGAAATCCGTGGCTTACACGGCCCCGGCGGCGCGCAGCAAGGGGCGCATGGTCGCCGATGCAGCCGAGCTGGTGAAAGAATTGCGCCAGCGCGGAGTGCTGCGATGAGCGCGGTACTGATCATCGCCGAGCACAACGGCCACGAGCTCAATTCCGCTACGGCGCGCTGTGTGACCTGCGCAGCCAGCCTGCCCGGCGCCAAGATTACCGTCGCGGTATTTGCCGCCGATGGCGCGGTAGCGCAGCAGGCAGCGAGCATACAAGGCGTGAGTGAAGTGCTGTCGATCTGCGATGATAGCAATGCCCATGCCCTGGCGGCGACGCTGGCGCCGCAGATTGTCGCACTGGCCGCCCCTTACGAGCTGCTGCTCGCCGCCGCCACCACCTTCGGCAAGGACCTGATGCCGCGAGTGGCGGCACTGCTTGACGCCCCGCAGGTGAGTGACATCTGCGCCATTGAAACTTCGCGCCGCTTTCGTCGCCCGATTTACGCGGGCAATATCATTGCCACCGTCGATGCCGGCAGCGAGGCCAAAGTGGTGGGCACGGTACGTGCCGCGTCCTATCAGGCCGCGACGGCTGGCGGCAGTGCGCCAGTGCGCGCTGTCGCCCGGCCCGATGTGCCGCTGCCCACGCACACACGGTTCATAGAGCTGTCCGCGCCTAAATCTGATCGCCCCGACCTGCAGAGCGCTGCGCGGGTGGTCTCCGGTGGACGGGGATTTGGCTCGGCCGAGAACTTCCAGCTGCTCTATCGTTTTGCCGACAAGATCGGTGCCGCCGTCGGCGCCTCGCGCGCGGCCGTTGACGCCGGGTTCGCACCCAACGAGATGCAGGTGGGGCAGACTGGCAAGATTGTCGCCCCTGAGCTCTATGTGGCGGTGGGCATATCGGGTGCCATCCAGCACCTGACCGGCATCAAGGATGCGCGCACGATTGTCGCCATCAACAAGGATGCCGAGGCGCCGATCTTTGAAGTCGCTGACCTGGGCCTGGTCGGTGACCTGTTCAAGGTGCTGCCGGAGCTCGAGGCAGCCTTAGGCGGCTGAGCTGCTGGTGCCTTGCTGGCAGCAGGTGCGAGCGCGAGGCTGGCGCTCTACAGCTGACCGAGCAGGTACTCCGCAGCCGATACCTTGAATTCGCCCGGTGCCTCGACATTGACCTGGGTGGCGACGCCGTTGTCGACCACTATCGCAAACCGTTGCCCGCGCTTGCCCATGCCGAAGCCCGTGGCATCCAGCTCGAGACCCAGCGCCCTTGAATATTCGCCGTTGCCATCAGCCAGCATGCTGACCTGATCGCCAACGCCCGCGCTCTTGCCCCAGGCGTTCATGACAAAGACGTCGTTAACCGCCATGCAGGCGATGGTATCGATGCCCTTGGCGTGCATGGCCGCCGCCTGCGTGATGAAGCCAGGCAGGTGCTTGGCATTGCAGGTAGGGGTAAAGGCTCCTGGTACAGAGACCAGCACCACGCGCTTGCCATCGAACAGCTGCGCGGTGGTGAGATCCTGGGGCCCACTCTCACCCATGATCTTGAATTTTCCCGCTGGCATACGCTCGCCGGCCTTGATCGCCATGACTATTCTCCCTGAAATAACCGAATCGACGCCTGTGGTCTGAATGTCATGCCGTCTCAGCTGCGGGCCTCCAGCGCCCACAACTTGGCCAGCCGCGCGTACTTCGGATCGGTCGTTGCCTTGTTGAAGGCCTTGATCGCCTCAGCATTGTTCTTGTTGCGCTCGTGGGCGATGCCCAACAGCATGTAGGCTTCATCAGGGAATTTGAGCTTGCCCTTGCTGATACCGGCGTTGATGGCAGCCAGGGCCTTATCGGCCTGACCAAAGCCGAGGTAGGCACCACCAATCTGCACGGAAGCGTCGCCGGTCGGGGCCGTAGCGGCCTCCTTTTCATTGCGCGGCAGGCTGGCGCGATCGTCGAGCGCTTTCTTCTTTGCAGCATCGAGCAGACGCTGGTTGCTTTCCTTGTCGCGCTGCTCGGTGTAAAGATTCTTGGCGAAAGCCTGTTCCATGACGGCCTGCGCCTCGCCAGGATTACCCTGATCGAGTGCAATCTGCGCCATATCCCGATAGTCGCTGCCGCGCTTGAGAATGCCCACTTCGTACATGAGCCTGTAGGTCATGAGCTGAATGCGATCATCGAAGGTGCGATCCTGCAAAATCGAAGCCATGGCGTTCTGCCAGTAGTCGGGTTTCGGGTAGTGCAGTATCAGTTTTTCAATGGTTTTGGCTGCCGTGGCATCATCCTTGACCTTGACGGCGCAGCTCCACAGGACATTCAGACCCTTTTCCGAGGGCTTGCGCCCGGCCTGTTCGTCATGGGTAATGATGGCGTCCATGCCGACCATGGCCTCGCGGTACTTGCCCAGCAGGTAATTGGCCTGGGCAATCGTCAAGGCTATATCTTCGCTGGTTTCGCCCGCAGCGCGAGCCCGCTCGCCATACTGAATCGCCTTGTCATAGGACTTCTGCTGGTAGGAATAGCTCATCAGGTATTTCAGGATCTGCGCCTTGCTGGCAGCGGGCAGATAGGAGGACTCGACCACGCGCTCCATGGCATTGACGGTCTCAGCCGTATTGCCCTGGGCTCCATAGCAGGCCATCAACAATGAATTAACGACGTAGATATCGTAGGCTGACTTTGAAGGCACCCCATCGGCTTCCTTGGCCTTGGCGATGCACTCGCCATAGTTCTTGGCCTGGCGCGCCTCGTCGGCAGCCTTGAGCTGTTTGGCGACACCACGACTGACCTGGGGTTGCTCATCAGCAGCCCAGGTGTTACCGCCGGCAACAGCAACACCCAGAAATAACGCAGCGATCAATGCGACGCGACTCATGCTCATCCTCTCGCCAGGCTTTGGCCTTGTTAGCAAATTTGAGTGGCGACCCGACCCTAAGGTTCCTTTTGGGGAGTCGCGGTGACGAAAACCGTTAATCAATCAGATACTTGGTAAAACCCGTACCCAACTTCCAGGACAGTTACTGGGAAAACTCGGTGGTATTCACGAAACCGATCTTTTCCATGTGATTGCGTTGTGCCGCCGCGAGCACCTTGGCCGTGGTGTCGTAATGCGAGCGTTTGTCGGGGCGCAGGTGAATCTCGGGCTGCTCTTCCCCACTCGACTGTACCTGGGTCCACTCGGAACGGAAGTACCCGTCGAGCTGATCCAGGTCGGCCTTGTTGCCGTTCCAATAAATGCTGTCGTCGAAATCCACGACCAGATCAATGGTTTTCGGCACCGTTTCTGGCGGCGGTTGATTGGTGGGCGGCGGCATATTCAGCTTGACCGCATGGGTCTGCACCGGCAGGGTCATGATAATGGTGATCAGCAGCACCAGCATCACGTCGATCAGCGGCGTGGTGTTGATGTCACACATCACGTTCTGCTTGTCACCACCTACACTCATCGACATAGCTGCTTGACTCCGCCTGCTTGACCGGTAAATGCGCTCAGCGCGCCATGCCGCGATCGGCCTCGGTAATAAACCCTATCTTCATGATGCCGCCGCGCTGGATGGCATAGAGCGTGCGCCCGATCGCGTCATAGCGCACTCCCCGGTCGCCACGGATATGCACTTCGGGCTGCGGCACCTTGATCGCTTCCACCAGCACGCGGCTGATCAGGGCATCACGATCACGCACCAGTGCGCCATTCCAGTAGGTATTGCCCTGCAGGTCTACCGAGATCGTGATGTTTTCCGGCTTGGTGACGGTCGGAATATTGGTCGCTTTCGGCAGCACCACCTTGATGTTCTTGGTGAGGATCGGAATCGTGATCAGGAAGATGATCAGCAGCACCAGCATGATATCGACCAACGGCGTAGTGTTGATCTCCGACATGACGCCGAATTCCTCGTCGCCATCACCGGTCCCTACATTCATTGACATGACATTTACCTGCCGGTTAACGAATGACTGACTGGTGCCGTATTACTTGCGAACGGCGGCCGGCACACTGCCGTCGCCAACGCGTGCACCGCCCACCAGGTAGGCATGCAGATCGCTGGAGAAATTACGCACGTTGTCCTGCAGCACCTTGTTTCGGCGCAGCAGCCAGTTATAGCCCAACACGGCTGGCACGGCGACGAACAGGCCGATGGCGGTCATGATCAGCGCCTCGCCTACCGGACCGGCGATCTTGTCGATGCTCACCTGACCGGCGACGCCGATGGCGATCAGCGCGTTCAGGATGCCCATGACCGTGCCAAACAGGCCGACGAACGGCGCTGTTGAGCCGACCGTGGCCAGAAATGCCAGGCCATTCGAGAGCCGGCCATTCACCGCCTCGGTGGCGCGCTGCAGTGCCATGGTGATCCACTCGTGCAGATCGATGCGATCGGTGAGGCGCCCCTCGTGGTGGGAAACCGCCCGCAGGCCGTCCTCGGCAATGTAGCGGAAGTCGTCACCTTTCTTCAGGCGCTCAACGGCGTCTTTGATCGAGGCTGCGGTCCAGAACTGCTTCTCGACGACCAGCGCGGACTTTCTCATAGCCCGTTGATCCCACAGCTTGATGAGAATAATGAACCACGAGCCCAGCGACATGATCACCAGAACGGTCAGCGTGCCGCGCGAAATAATGTTGCCGTGCTCCCACAGGCCAAGCAGGCCATATGGGTTTTCGGTGATGGGGGCGACTGGGCTATCCATGTTAATTCCTCGTTAGCTAATTCCGGCCTGCAGACCGTATTGGGTTTATCTGAAATTCTATGAAACCAGAAACTATTGCTTGAGCTTGTACGTAATCTTGATGGGTTTGCAACTTCGTATCGGCTTGCCTTCAGAGACGGCGGCCTTGAAGCGTCCGGCCGCCAGGCACTTGCCGGCCGCTTCATCGAGCACCGGAAAGCCAGAGCTAGTCAGTACTTCCAGCGCGCCCTCGATCTTGTTATCCACGCCCACACAGAACTTGACTGTTACCGAGCCTTCCTGCTGCAGGCGCAAGGCCTGGCTGGGGTAGTAGTCTTCATGACAGTCCGGCAGGCGCACGGTGGTGATGGGGGTCGAAGGCACAACTGACACCCGCGGTGCCGGTGGCGGAGGTTTGCTGGTGGTTACGACCGGTGCCACGTCCATAGGAATGTTGATATTGACCAGCGGCGGCGGTACGGATACGGGTGGCGGCGGCAGCAGATCGGGTTTCGGCGGCGGCGGCGGCAGATCCTTGGGTTGATCATCCTTGAGCAAACTGACCTGTACGTCCTTGGTGATCATGGCCAGGGCCGACTGGCCAAAGCCGCTCACGAATGCCCAGCCAATGAAAACGTGCAACGCGATGATCGCGACCAACACCATCATGCGGCGCTGGTTGTAACCTGAATCGTGCCTGTATGCGCTCATAAGTTGTTTCGTTCAGCCCCAGATTAGGCGGCCCCGCAGGCGGCCACAACTATCGTTTTATTCTCGGCGTCGGAACTGTAGCTGCAACTTCTACCCGTTACAACCCAAATTTTTTCTTCACCGGTAAATGTGGTCGGTCACGGCGCCCAGTGACGCACTGCTTACTACCCGGGCGTACTTCGCCAGCACACCACTGGTGGCGTACGGTTGGCGCGGCTTTAAGGCTTTGCGGCGTCGTTTGAGTTCAACGGCAGGCAAGTCCACGTCTATTGAGCGCCGCTCTGCATCAATGGTCACGCGATCGCCGTTGCGCAGCAATGCAATGGGCCCGCCCACGCTGGCCTCAGGCGACACATGCCCGACTACAAAGCCATGGCTGCCGCCCGAGAAGCGCCCATCGGTGATGAGCGCCACCTTGTCCCCCAGCCCCAGGCCCATGATGGCTCCGGTGGGGCTGAGCATTTCGCGCATTCCGGGGCCGCCCCTGGGCCCTTCGTAACGTATCACCACCACATCACCAGCCTTGACGCGGCCCGCAAGGATCGCCGTTGTGGCACTTTCCTCGCCGTTGTATACCCGGGCGCGACCCACAAAGCGCAATCCCTCCTTGCCGGTAATCTTGGCCACGGCACCTTCCGGCGCCAGGTTGCCGTACAGCACCACGATATGGCTGTTCTTCTTGATGGGGTTGCTCAGCGGCCGCACGATCTGCTGCCCGGGCGCGTAAGGGGCCACCGCAGCCAGGTTCTCCGCCATCGTGCGCCCCGTCACCGTCATGCAATCGCCATGCAGCAAGCCGGCGTCGAGCAGTATCTTCATCAGCGGCTGTATGCCGCCGATCGCGATCAGCTCGGACATCGAGTAACGCACCGCTGGGCCGCACGTCGGCCAGCACCGGCACGCGCCTGCCAATCCGGGTGAAATCATCGAGCCTGAGCTTCACGCGCGCGGCCTGGGCCATGGCCAGCAGATGCAGCACGGCATTGGTCGAGCCGCCCAGCGCGATCACAACGGTGATGGCGTTTTCAAAGGCCTTGCGGGTGAGGATGTCCACGGGACGAAGCCCCGAGCGCACCATCTGCATCACCGCCTGCGCCCGCGCGACGGCAATCGTCACGCTTGGACTGGCCCACGGCTTCCTGCGCCGAACTGTTCGGCAGGCTCAAGCCCGAGCGCTTCGATCGCCGAGGCCATGGTGTTGGCCGTGTACATGCCGCCGCAGCTGCCGGGCCCGGGAATGGCCGTGCGCTCGACCTCCAGCAGCTGCGGCGTCCGTGATCTTGCCCGCCGCACGGCCGCCGACGGCCTCGAACACCGACACGATGTCGCGCCGCTCGGCGCCCGGCCGGATGGTGCCGCCGTAGACGAATACCGCCGGACGGTTCAGGCGCGCCATGCGCCATGACGCAGCCGGGCATGTTCTTGTCGCAGCCGCCGATGGCGACGACGCCGTCGAAGCCCTCGGCGCCGACCACCGTCTCGATGGAATCGGCGATCACCTCGCGCGACACCAGCGAATAGCGCATGCCCGGGCGAACCCATCGAGATGCCGTCGGACACGGTGATGGTGTTGAAAGACACGCTCTTGCCTCCGGCCGCGTCGGCGCCGGCGGCCGCCTCAGCGCGCCAGTTCGTCGATGTGCATGTTGCAGGGCGTGAGGTTGCTCCAGGTGGAAGCGATGCCGATCTGCGGCTTGGCGAAATCGGCATCGGCGAATCCGACGGCGCGCAGCATGGCGCGGCTGGCGTCTGCTTCAGGCCGTCGACGACTAGCCTGGAATACTGTCGCGTTTGATCGACTACTTGCCCGGCTCTTGTTTCATTCAAAACGCTCATGAAAGTATTATCCGAATTTCTGACGTATCAGCGCATAGAGCGCGCGCACGCCCTGCGCTTCCGCGCCTATCGGCCGGCCGGGACGCTCCTTGCGGATTCCACGCATAGAGATCGACGTGCAACCACGCGGGCGTCGCCGTCACGAATCGCTTGAGAAACAGCGCCGCTATGATGGCGCCCGCGAAGGGGCTGGCCGAGATGTTGTTGAGATCGGCGATGCGGCTCGCCAGTTCGTCGTCGTAGCCCGGCCCAGAGCGGCAAGGGCCACAGCGGATCGCACTGACTATCGCCCGCCAGGTGCGCAGCGTCCGCCAGGGAACTGCATCGTTGCTGAACACGGCCGGCAGATCGGGGCCGAGCGCCGTGCGCGCCGCGCCGGTGAGCGTTGCCATATCGATCAGCAGGTCCGGCCGCTCGGCGTCGGCTTCGGCCAGCGCATCGGCCAGTACCAGGCGCCCCTCGGCATCGGTGTTGCCGATCTCCACAGTCAGACCCTTGCGCGATCGCCACACATCACCGGGCCTGAATGCAGTTGCCGCCGACGCTGTTTTCCACCGCCGGAATCAACAATCGCAACTGCACCGGTGCACGCATGGTGAGCAGCAGCCGCGCCAGGCCGAGTGCGCAGGCCGCGCCGCCCATGTCCTTCTTCATGAGCAACATGCCCGCGGAGGGCTTCAGGTCGAGGCCGCCGCTGTCGAAACATACGCCCTTCCCCACCAGGGTCACTTTGGGCGCGTTGGCGCGCGGCCAGCGGCAATCGATCAGCTGCGGCGGGCGTGCACTGCCGGCACCCACGGCGTGCACCAGCGGGTATTGCTGGCGCAATTCATCGCCGCGGCAAAGCTGTGAGCGACCGGCAAATTCCTGCGCCAGATCGGCCGCGGCTTGCGCCAGCTGTTCTGGTCCCAATTCATTGGCCGGAGCATTGATAAGATCGCGCGCACCGCACATGGCAGCTGCGGCCGCCTCGGCGTAAACGCCATCGGCTCCGTCGGGCAACACCAGGGATGCTGCCGCAGCAGCCTTGGGCTGGCTGCGAAACCGTGCGTAGCGATAGCTTCCCAGCAGCCACCCGAGGGCGAATTGCGTCGCCACATCGCCCGGCAAAGGCGCGCCGAGTCGATAGCGCCCGGCGGGCAGTCGCTCCGGCAAGGACGCGGCATCCCACAGATTCAGGGCCGCCAGGCTGGAAGCCGACCCCAGCCCCGCCACGGCAGCGGCCACGGCCCCACGCTCATCTGGAATCGCCACCACCCTGGCCCTTTCAGCCTGGAAGCCCTGATTTTTAAGCCAGGCAGCCTGCGCACCGCTCAGCTGCGCCAGGAACGCTGGCAAGCCTGCCTCGTTCACCAGCCACAGCGGCACGGCCGAGTCGGAGCGGTCAGGCCTGAGTAGTGTGGTGTTCAATTCCGCTAGCTTAACCAATCGGCACTGCAGGAAGGCAGCCTTTCAGCGTTGACAACTCCCTGAGGTCGTGCTGATATCCCACTGGCGTAATGGTTTGGAACCTCCATGCAGTCACAGGCTAAACTCAGTCAGCAGCAGCTGCGCGGCAACGCGCCGGCGCTATTGCTGGTACTGCTGCCTGTAGACCTGCTGCTCCTGCGGAGCAGCCGGTACGGGTACTGCATGTGTAGCTGAAGTTTCAACCACGCCACCACACCAGAACCCCGCACCGGCCGCCGCTGCGGGGTTTTTTGTTAGCTTCACCGGAGTCGCCAAGATGGAATTCTATTCGCGAAAAGACGTCGACAGGAAAGCGCTCAAGGGCGCACGTATCGCTGTGCTGGGTTATGGCAGCCAGGGTCGCGCGCACGCGCTGAACCTCAAGGACAGCGGCTTCAACGTCGTCGTCGGGGTGCGCAAGAATGGCGCGAGCTGGAAGAACGCCAGGCGTGACGGGCTGGCGGTGGCGGAACCGGCCGATGCCGTGGTCGGCGCGACACTGGTGGCCATGCTGGTGCCCGACCTGGCCCAGAAGAACCTCTATCTTGCGATCAAGGGCAAGCTGGCGCACAACGCCACGCTGCTGTTCGCGCACGGCTTCAATATCCACTACAAACAGGTCAAGCCGCGCAAGGACCTGGACGTGGTGCTGATTGCACCCAAGGGCCCGGGTGGTCTGGTGCGTCGCCAGTATCAGCAGGGCTATGGCGTGCCCTGCCTGATCGCCGTGGCGCAGGATGCCACCGGCAAAGCCCATGCCAAGGCGCTGGCCTATGCCGACGGCATTGGCGGTACGCGCGGCGGCGTGCTGGCAACCACTTTTGCTGAGGAAACCGAAACCGACCTGTTCGGCGAGCAGGCGGTGCTGTGCGGCGGCGCCACCGAACTCGTGGTGCAAGGCTACGAAACGCTGGTCGAAGCCGGCTATCAGCCGGAAGTTGCCTACTACGAATGCCTGCATGAGCTGAAACTGATCGTCGACCTGCTGCACGAAGGTGGCATCACCAAGATGCACAAATACATCAGTGATACCGCCAAGTATGGCGATCTGACGCGCGGTCCACGGGTAGTCAATGCGCGCACCCGCAATGAAATGCGCAAGATCCTCAGGGAGATTCAGACCGGCAAGTTTGCCCGCCAGTGGATCAAGGAAAGCGCAAGCGGCGGCAAGGAATACCAGCGGCTGCTGGCCGCCGACCTTGATCAACCGATCGAGAAGGTAGGGGCAAAACTGCGCGCGCGCATGCCCTGGCTCAAGGATGCACGTTAAGCACTTCAATCACGATTGCAAGCGAGACCAACATGGCGCCCGAATCTGATCGAGTATTGATATTCGACACTACCCTGCGCGATGGCGAACAGTCGCCGGGATGCAGCATGACGCAGCCGGAAAAGCTGCGCGTGGCACGGGCGCTGGCCGAACTGGGCGTCGATGTCATCGAAGCGGGGTTCCCGGCGGCCTCGCGCGGTGACTGGGAATCGGTCAATGCCGTCGCACGCGAAGTGCAGGGGCCGATCATCTGCGCCCTGGCGCGCTGCACGCGTGACGACATTGAAGCCGCGGCGCAGGCACTGGCGCCGGCGCCCCGGCGCCGCCTGCATGTGTTTCTGGCCACCAGCGCCATACACCGCCAGTACAAGCTCAACATGGCACAGGATGAAATCGTGCGCAGCGCCGTGGAAGCGGTAAGGATTGCGCGCACGCTGTGTGACGATGTCGAATTCTCGCCCGAGGATGCCTCGCGTACCGAGCTGGATTTCCTGGCCCGGGTCGTGGAAGCGGCCATCGAGGCTGGCGCCACCACCATCAATATTCCGGATACGGTGGGCTACACCGTGCCCGATGAGTTCGGGGAGCTGTTCCGCTACCTGCGGCAGAATGTCCGCGGCATCGACCAGGTCTGCCTTTCGGTGCATTGTCACGACGATCTGGGCATGGCTGTGGCCAACAGCCTCACGGCCGTGGTGGCCGGCGCACGGCAGATCGAATGCACGATCAATGGTATCGGCGAGCGCGCCGGCAACTGCTCGCTGGAGGAAGTTGTGATGGCACTGCACACGCGCTCGCAGTTCTTTGATCTGCGCACCAGGGTGCAGACCAATCGGCTGTATCCGGCCAGCCGGCTTATTTCCAGCATTACCGGGCAGCCGATTCCGCGCAACAAGGCGGTCGTCGGCGAGAACGCCTTCGCCCATGAGGCGGGCATACACCAGCACGGCATGCTGCAGAATCGCAGCACCTACGAAATCATGCGGCCCGAAGATGTGGGCCTGGCGCGCAGCAGCCTGGTGCTTGGCAAGCACAGCGGGCGGCATGCCTTCCGCGAACGGGTGCGTGAGCTGGGTTTCGATCTCGATGAGCTGGAGCTCAATCGTGTCTTTGAGGAATTCAAGGCGCTGGCCGATCGCAAGAAAGAGCTGTTCGATGGCGACATCGAAGCCCTGGTGCTGCGTGCCGAAGGCGCAGCGCACGGGCCCTGGTCGCTGCTGCAGCTGGATATCGGCTCCTCACTCGGCGCGCCCGCCACTGCCACGGTAAAACTGCAGCACGCCGACGGCCGGATCGCTGCGGGCAAGACCAGCGGCGACGGCCCGGTAGATGCCGCTTACCAGGCAATCGAGCAGGCCACCGGCGTCATCGTCAAGGTGCGCAAGTTCGAAGTGCACGCGGTCACGGTGGGCGAAGACGCGCAGGGCGAAACCGTGGTCTACGTGGATTACCAGGATCGCAGTTATCGCGGCTCGAGCCTGTCGACGAATATTGTTGAAGCCAGCTGCAAGGCGCTGCTGGAAGTGATCAATCGCATTGAGCAGTCACAGGCCGGTGGTGCGCGCGCTGCAGCGCGCGAGGCCGCCGCCAAGACTGCCGTGTAAACGCTTTAATTTCAGGAGTACTCATGCCCATACCCGCAACGCCCTATATCTGGTTCAACGGCAAAATGGTGGCCTGGGAAAAGGCCACGGTGCACGTACTGAGCCACGCCCTGCACTATGGATCGTCGGTGTTCGAGGGTATCCGCGCCTATGCCACGCCCGGCGGCATTGCCATCTTTCGGCTCGCCGATCACACCCGCCGGCTGTTTGATTCAGCGAAGATCTACCGGATCCAGATTCCTTTCACGCCCGAGCAGATCAGTGCTGCCTGCCGCGAAGCCGTGGCCGTCAATAGTCTGGGCAAGGGCGCCTATATACGCCCCGTGGCGTTTCGTGGTTACGGCGAGATTGGTGTGGCACCGAAGATCGAACCACCCGTCGACGTCGCGGTTGCCGCCTGGGAATGGGGCAAGTATCTTGGCCATGAGAGTGAGGCCGAGGGCGTGGATGTGTGTGTGTCTTCCTGGCAGCGCATGGCGCCCAACACGCTGCCGGCCATGGCCAAGGCCGCCGGCAACTATTTATCCAGCCAGCTCATCAGCCTCGAGGCCAAGCGGCTCGGCTTTGCCGAAGGTATTGGCCTGGCCGTCGATGGCACAGTCAGCGAAGGCGCCGGCGAGAACCTGTTCGTCGTCAAGGACGGCGTGCTGCTTACGCCGGGAATGGCCCATTCAGTGCTCGGCGGCATCACCCGCAACACCGTCATGTGCCTGGCGCGCGAACGTGGACTGGAGGTGCGCGAATGCGCTGTGCCGCGTGAGCTGCTGTACCTGGCCGACGAACTGTTTTTTACCGGCACGGCCGCGGAAGTCACGCCTATCCGTTCGGTTGATCGCCTACCAGTAGGCACTGGCCAGCGCGGCCCGATTACCGCAGCCATTCAGCAGGCATTCTTCGGCCTGTTCAACGGCCAGACCGCCGACAAGTGGGGCTGGCTCGACTACGTCGACATGCAGAGCAAGCCACGCGTGGCAGCGATCAGCTGAGGTGAAGACGCTGTTCGAAAAGATCTGGGAACGACATGTCGTCGTACCGGAAACCGCCGACACGCCGGCCGTGCTTTATATCGATCTGCACCTGGTGCACGAGGTGACTACACCGCAGGCGTTCACGATGCTGCGCGAACAGGGCTTAAGCGTGCGCCGCCCTGGCCTGACCATGGCGACCATGGATCACTCGACGCCGACGCGCAGCGAGCAGGTTTTCGGCGGCGCGCCCATTATGGTGGAATCGGCTGCACACCAGATTGCCGAGCTCGAGCGCAACTGCAGGCAATATGGCATTGAACTTTTCAACCTGGGGAGCGACCTGCGCGGCATCGTGCACATCGTCGGCCCCGAATTGGGGTTGACCCAGCCGGGCAAGACTGTGGTCTGCGGCGACAGTCATACCAGCACGCACGGCGCATTTGGCGCCCTGGCCTTTGGTATCGGCACCACCGAAGTGGCGCATGTACTGGCGACGCAGTGCCTGCTGCAGCGCCGACCCAAGACCCTGGCGATAGATATCGAGGGCCAGCTTGGCCTGGGCGTCAGCGCCAAGGACCTGATCCTCGCGACCATCGGCCGCATCGGCATCTCGGGTGGCACCGGTCACGTAATTGAATACCGCGGCTCGACCATCCGTGCCCTCGATATGGACGAGCGCATGACGGTGTGCAACATGTCCATCGAGGCCGGTGCACGTGCCGGCATGATTGCGCCGGACGAAGTGACCTATTCTTACGTCAAGGGCCGCGCCCGGGCGCCGACCGGTGCCGACTGGGAACGGGCACTTGCCAGCTGGCGTGAATTACCGGGTGATGCCGGCGCCGTTTTTGACCGCCAAGTCAGCCTGGACGGGGCCGCGATCGAGCCCATGATCACCTACGGCACCCATCCGGGCATGGTGATACCCATCAGCGCCGATATCCCGATCCGCCGGGACGACCCGGTGTTCGACAAGGCACTCGCCTACATGGGACTGCAGGCCGGAGCGCCGATACGCAATCAACCCATTGATGTGGTCTTTATCGGCAGCTGCACCAACGGTCGGCTCTCGGATTTGCGCAGCGCCGCGCAGCTGCTGCGCGGACACAAAGTCGCGCGCGGCGTACAACTGCTTGTAGTGCCCGGTTCACAGCAGGTTAAATCAGCAGCCGAAGCGGAGGGCCTCGATCGCGTGTTTATCGAAGCGGGTGGCGAATGGCGCGAATCGGGCTGCTCGATGTGCATCGGCATGAACGGTGACAATGTCGGTCCCGGGCAGTATTCGGTCAGCACCAGCAACAGAAACTTCGAAGGCCGCCAGGGCCAGGGAGCGCGCACCCTGCTCGCCAGTCCGCAGACTGCGGCCGCTTCAGCGGTGCGCGGTCTGGTCACCGATCCGCGCGAGCTGCTCAACGGCTGAAACGCCGGCTATCCAGACTGACAACGGACACTGCATGGACCCGATCAAACAGATTCGCTCGCGCACGGTGGTACTGCCGTACACCAATATCGATACCGATCAGATCATCCCGGCACGTTTCCTGCGCACCACGGTGCGCGCCGGCCTGGGCCGGCATCTGTTCTCCGACTGGCGTTACGCTGCCGACGGTACGCCGAAGCCGGACTTTGCGCTGAACCAGCCGGCCGCTGCCGGTTGCCGGATTCTGATCGCCGGTCGAAATTTCGGCTGCGGTTCGTCGCGCGAGCATGCGCCCTGGGCGCTGCATGACTATGGCTTCCGGGCCGTGATCAGTACCGAGATCGCCGACATTTTTCGCAACAACTCTCTGAAGAATGGCCTGCTGCCCATCGTGGTCGATGCCGCGAGCGCCGAGTGGTTGCTGGCTCATCCAGGCGCTGAATTGCTAATCGACCTCGAGCGCAATGTTGTTCAGCTGCCATCGGGCGCGCAGGTGAGATTTGAGATTGAAGGCTTCGCGCGCTATTGCCTGCTCAATGGCATCGATGAACTGGGTTTTCTGCGCTCGCAGGCGGCAGCGATTGACGGCTTCGAGGCCGCACGGCAGGCCAGGGCTTCCGGGGCCGCGGGCTGATGTCGATGGTTTCATGAAAGCGCACATCGCGGTGCTGGCCGGCGACGGCATCGGTCCCGAGGTTACCGCTGAAGCCGCCGCCGTACTGCGTGCCATCGCCGCACGTGATGGCCATGAGTTCACGCTGAGCGCGGCCGCCTTTGGCGGCGCTGCGATTGATCTTTGCGGTAACCCGCTGCCGGATGAAACACTTGCCTCGTGCCTGTCCGCCGATGCGGTGCTGCTCGGCGCCATTGGCGGACCCAAGTGGTCCTCGCCGCAGGCCAGCGTGCGTCCGGAGCAAGGTCTGCTGCGCTTGCGCAAGGAACTGGGTGTCTACGCCAATCTCCGGCCAGTGTCAGTACACCCGGCGCTACGCGAGGCCTCAACACTGAAGCCGGGAATACTGGACGGCGTCGATCTGATATTCGTGCGCGAACTCACCGGCGGGATCTATTTCGGTGCCAAGACCCGCAGCAACGATGCGGCCAGCGACCTGTGCAGCTACACGGCTGCCGAGATCGAACGCATCGTGCGCGTGGCCGGCAGGCTGGCGCTTGGCCGGAAGCGCAAACTGGTCTCAATCGACAAGGCCAATGTCCTGGAAACTTCGCGACTCTGGCGCGAAGTCACGGAGCGCATCATGCGCGCCGAATTTCCGCAGGTGCAGCTCGAACACATGCTGGTCGATTCAGCGGCCATGCATCTGATTCGCAGGCCGCGTGATTTTGACGTCGCCGTTACCGAGAACATGTTTGGCGACATCCTTACCGATGAAGCCTCGATGCTGGCAGGTTCACTGGGCTTGCTGCCCTCGGCTTCGCTGGGCGATGGCCGGCGCGGTCTCTACGAGCCGATCCACGGCTCGGCGCCGGATATCGCCGGTCGCGGTATTGCCAATCCGTTTGGCGCCATACTCAGTGCCGCCCTGTTGCTGCGCCATTCCCTGGGACTGGAAAGTGCCGCCGTTGCGGTAGAGGCCGCCGTGGCCGCGGCGATTGTTGCCGGCGTGCGCACGCCTGATATTGCCGCCGCCGGCGTCCGCCCGGCCTCGACACGCGAAGCCGGCGCTGCGGTACTCGCGTGCCTGCGCCCCTGAAGGCCGCCAGCATTCCGGCCTGCGACCGGCAGCCTGTCAAGTATCAAAATGGATATGAGCGGGCTCATCCGTCACCACGCCCAGGTCCGGGGCCGCGCCACTGGTGCTGACATCGACCTGCCCGTAGCGTCCGCGATAGAACAGCAGCGGTTCATGAGGCGCGGGGCCACGCTGCAGGTCGAGTACCTCGCCGATCACCAGCCAATGATCACCGCCATCGATGATGCTGCGCACGGTGCACAGCAAGGACGCCAGGCTGCCCTCGAGTCGCGGCGCCGCTCCCATGTGCACAAAATGATAAGGGGGTGGCAGCGCTTCGCGCCAGCCGCCAGCAAAGAAACTGGAGATGGCCTGCTGCTCCGCTCGCAGCACGTTGACGCTGAAGGCCACGCCGACCAACAGGTGCTTCGACAGGCGCGCCTTTTTGGCCGGACAAAACACCAGCAACATGGGTTCAAGTGACAACGAGCTGACGGCATTGGCCGTCATGGCGTGCACCTCATCGCTCACCTGCACCGCGATCACGGCGACGCCAGTGGCGAACAGACCCATCGTGTCGCGAAACTCGCGCACTTTTCCGGCAGATTTTTCCATGCCGCAAGTATGACTGGCGACGAGCGCGCCCGCCATGCGCCACTGTTCGCCATGAGCTAAGATATCCGCGGAACCTGCCCTGCCCTGACAAGGATCGGACCCATGAAGACCCGCGCCGCAATCGCCTATGCCGCCGGCAAGCCGCTGGAAATTGTCACCCTCGACCTGGACGGACCAAAGACCGGCGAAGTGCTGATCGAGCTCAAAGCCACCGGGGTCTGCCACACGGATGAATTCACGCGCTCCGGCGCTGATCCGGAAGGTCTGTTTCCGGTGATTTTTGGCCACGAGGGCGCTGGCGTCGTGGTTGATATCGGCCCGGGCGTGACTACCCTTAAGAAAGGCGATCATGTGATTCCGCTCTACACCCCGGAATGCCGGCAATGCAAGAGTTGTACTTCGCACAAGACCAACCTGTGCACGGCAATTCGCGCCACCCAGGGCAAGGGCGTCATGCCCGATGGTACCAGCCGGTTTTCGATTGGCGGTGAGAAGGTGCATCACTACATGGGCTGCTCCACTTTTTCCAACTACACGGTACTGCCGGAGATTGCACTGGCGAAGATCCGCGAGGATGCACCCTTTGACAAAGTCTGCTATATCGGCTGCGGCGTAACCACCGGCATTGGCGCCGTCATAAACACTGCGAAGGTTGAAGCCGGCGCGAATGTCGTGGTATTCGGGCTGGGCGGCATTGGTCTAAACGTTATCCAGGGCGCGCGGCTGGTCGGCGCCAACAAGATCATTGGTGTCGATCTGAACCCGAAGCGTAAACCGCTGGCCGAGAAATTCGGCATGACACACTTTGTAAACCCGCAAGATGTCGGCGGCGATCTGGTGCAGCATCTGATCGCTCTCACCGATGGCGGTGCCGACTACAGCTTTGAGTGCGTCGGCAATGTCGAACTCATGCGCCAGGCGCTGGAGTGCACACATCGTGGCTGGGGTGAATCGATCATCATTGGCGTTGCCGGCAGTGGCCAGGAAATCAGGACTCGCCCATTTCAGCTGGTTACCGGCCGCGTCTGGAAGGGCACGGCCTTTGGTGGTGCCCGCGGCCGCACCGATGTGCCGAAGATAGTTGACTGGTACATGGATGGCAAGATTGCCATAGATCCGCTTATTACCCATGTCATGCCGCTCGATAAGATCAATACGGCATTCGAGCTGATGCATGCCGGTGAGTCGATTCGCAGCGTGGTCACTTTCTAACTACTACACGAGGGGATTCCCATGAGCGTCATGTCAATTCATCCATCGGTTGATGGCGGGGTGGCGGCGGGTTCAGCAAATTTCGCCGGTGGCACCTTGAGCTGTCACTGCACCAGGGATCCGGTCACAGTGAGCATCAAGGGCAACGTGGCGCATAACCACGCCTGCGGCTGCACCAAATGCTGGAAGCCCAAGGGCGCGAAGTTCTCGGTAGTCGCCGTAGTGAGCAGGGACAACCTGAGCGTTACCGCCAATGGCAACAAGCTCAAAGTGATCGACGCCAGCGCGACCATCCAGCGCCACGCCTGCACTGGCTGCGGCGTACACCTCTATGGGCGCATTGAGAACAAGGCGCACCCGTTCTATGGCCTGGACTTCGTGCACGTCGAACTCTCCAGGGATAAAGGCTGGGCGGCGCCTGACTTCGCGGCATTCGTGTCCTCGATCATCGAAGCGGGCGCTGCCAGGCCCGAGCAGATGGCAGCGGTGCGCGCGCGACTCAAAGAGTTGAAGCTCGAGCCCTACGACTGCCTGTCGCCGGCCCTGATGGACGCGATTGCAACCCATACCGCCAAGGCCAAGGGCGTGCTGGCGGCCTGAGCCGGCAACGCTACTGTGCCCGCAGCGCTTGCGGCGGGCACAGTAGCACGCGCGCCTTGCTCAGCTGGCAATGCGGCTGAGTCCTGCAGCCAGATCAGCCTGCAGATCCGCAAGGGCTTCGATACCGACTGACAGTCGCAGCAATCCGTCACTCAAGCCCGCCGAGCGCCGCGAATCCTCATCCATTGATGCGTGCGTCATCGTGGCAGGATGCGCGATCAGGCTTTCAACCCCGCCGAGCGACTCCGCC
This sequence comes from uncultured Gammaproteobacteria bacterium, assembly GCA_963823235.1. Classification (GTDB taxonomy): domain Bacteria; phylum Pseudomonadota; class Gammaproteobacteria; order Steroidobacterales; family Steroidobacteraceae; genus FEN-1191. The sequence goes on from CAWGKS010000006.1 coordinate 109,789, forward strand.
AGCGAGAAATACCGCAGGCCATCGACAAACTGGCGCGCTGCCGGTGTGCCACCTGCGAGTTCGAAGGTGACGATGGCGCCGAAACCCAGCTGCTGTCGTCTGGCCACTTCATGACCCGGATGCGACGGCAGTCCCGGAAAACAGACACGTGCCACCTGCGGTTGCCGCGTCAACCACTCGGCAATGGCCTGGGCATTGCGCGCATGCACAGCGAGTCTGGCGTGCAGCGTACGCAAGCCACGCAGGGTGAGAAAACTATCGAAGGCCGCGCCCGTCAACCCCAGGCAATTCGCCCACCAGGCCAGCTGCTCGTGCAGTTCACGTGTCCTGGCAACAACCGCACCGCCGACCACGTCGCTGTGGCCGTTGATGTACTTGGTGGTTGAATGCACGACGACATCAGCGCCATGACGCAGCGGCAGCTGCCAGGCGGGCGAGAGAAAGGTGTTGTCAACCGCCACCAGTGCTCCAGCCTGCCGGGCCATGCCGGCTACTGCGGCAATGTCAGTAATGCGCAGTAGCGGATTGCTGGGCGTCTCGATCCACACCAGCGCCGCGGGCCGCGACAGGGCAGCCGCCAGCGCCGCGGCATCTCCGAAGTCTATGAATTCGACTTTTATCTGACCGCGTTTATGCAAGGCAGCGAACAGCCGATAGCTACCACCGTAGCAATCGTGCGGTGCCACGACCCGGGCGCCGTTCGGCAGCAGATACCCGACCAGGGTGATCGCACCCATGCCAGAGCCGGTGATGACGCCGCCGGCCCCTTCCTCCAGATCCGCCAGCGCATTGCCCAGCAGGTCGCGGGTCGGATTGCCCGAGCGCGAATAATCGTAGGCGCGCTTGTCGCCGAGGCCACGAAACGCAAAGGTTGATGTCAGGTAAATCGGCGGCACGACCGCGCCGGTAAGCTCGTCATTCTCGAGCCCGGCACGTACCGTGCGGGTCATGGCATCGGCCGGCCGGTCGGTATCAGCACTCACTCAGCATTCTCCATAAATACAGTTGAAAGTGGCTCGCAGCTGGCCGGGTTCCTTGAGGAAGGCATCGTGGCCATGGGGCGATGATATTTCATGCAGTCGCGCGTCGGGCAGGCGCGCCGCCAGCGCCCGCATGTCTTCAATCGGCACCAGCTGGTCCTCGCGCACGGCAATGACCGTGGTTGGCACCGAAATACCGCTGGCGTTAACCCGATGCAGATCAATGGACTCGGACAGGCACAGGAAACTGTCGGGGTGGTAGCGTGCTGCGTAGTCGCGGCCGCGCGCAAACAGGTATTCCTCGACCGGGAATACAAAGCGTCCGGCGACGCGCTTGGCCGGCGCATCGAAGCGCGCGACAAATTCCTCCGGGCTCCGGTAGGTGCTCATCGCCAGGGCACGTGCCAGCTGCAGCCCCTCGGCCGCATGACCCCATTGCTGCGCCGCACGCACCGTGCGCCGCTGCACGCAGCGCCACGCGGTAGCCATGGGATGGGCGCGATCAGCGGCGCTGATGACCAGCAGACGCGCGACACGCTGCGGGTAACGCTCGCCGAAAGCGAGCGCCACCATGCCGCCGTACGACGCACCCAGGATGGCGCGCAGCCGCTCAATCTGCAGGTGATCGAGCAGGTGGCGCAGCGCTTCTGCCTGATCGAAACTGGAGATACTGGGCGGCGTCTCGCCACCCGGCGGACCACTCGATTCACCACTGCCACCCAGATAGTCGATACCCAACACGCAGCAGCGCGTCGTATCCAGGGCGCGCCCGGGCCCGGTGATTTCGTGCCACCAGCCGGCGCGTGGTTCAGTCTCATCGAACACCCGCCGGTGTCCGGATATGCCGCCCACCGCCAATACGACCGGCAGGCGGGAATCGCCGGCCAGGCGCCACGCCAGTCGCGGATTTTCGAGCTCGCCACCGAATTGCAGAGCAAAAGGCACGGGCAGGGCAAGTACGCCTTCGCGTGCCGCGGCATGCGTCGCCACAGATATAAGATTGAATAGTGTAGAACTCACAGCTGATACTCCCGCGCGGTGCGCCACACTCATCGGCACTCTGGCGGGCGCTACGCCATACAGGCGTATCTGCGCTATAACCCAAGGGTCAGCGCATCGCTCGCTCATCTGCCGGCCACCGCTGGCCGCAGGAGTTGGCACCATGTCGGACTATCCGACGGTTGCCCCGGCGTCTAAGGGCCTTTCCCTCAGCCGGTCTCGATGAGTGCCGGCAGTCTAGGGGCGCAGTGCGATCAGCGTCAAGACTACGGCACGTCAAGGCGGCGGACTGGCAGGCGCCAGCGCCAGCTCTGCCAGCCGCCGCTCGTCCAGGACGATATAGACGCCGCTGACAATGACTATGCCCGCCCCGACCACCAGGCTGATGGTGGGCGTTGCCGACCAGAAATACCAGTCAATGGCGAAGGCCCAGAGGATCGCCGTGTATTCAAAAGGACCGACGACCGACGCCGGCGCACGCCTGAAGGCATCGGTCAACCACAACTGCCCCAGCGATCCGCTCACGCCCACGGCGGCCAGCCAGAGCCAGTCGTCGCTCAGCAGCGGCCGCCAGTCCTGCAAGGCCAGCAGCCCTGATCCGCCGCCGGCCAGCACCAGGAACCAGAACACCATGCCCAGGGTCGAATTGCGCCGACCCAGTGCCCGGACCGTCGTGCCGCTCAACGCATAGCTGATGCAGGCCAGGGCCGCGGCCACCGTTCCCGCCAGGGAACCGAAGCCACCACCCCATGGCTGCAAAATCACGAGCACACCGATCAGGCCCACGGCAATTGCCAGCCAACGCCGGGCTGGTATGCGATCACCGTACAGGGGCACGGAAAGCACTGCCATGAGCAACGGCGCGCACAGGAACAACGCATAGGTCTGCGCCAGGTTCAGGCGCCGCACGGCAAACACGAAACTGCCGAGCATGGTGAGACCAAGCACGCCACGCGCCAGGTGCAGCAGCAGATTGGCGGGGCGCAGCGCGGCCCACGAGCGTCGCCACAGTATGGCCGTCATCACGAAGATCAGCGAGGCCGCGCAGCGCAGGAACGCCAGCTGCATTGCGGCGTAGTGCCCCGACAGGTGCTTCAGCATGGCATCCATGATCGCGAATATGCCAACCGCAGCCAGCATGGTGGTGATGGCGCGCAGCCGATCGTGCGGATTCTGCTGGTTGGACATGCCGGCATGCTATCAGGGGCCGGGTGTTCGCCGCACTTGCAGTGGCGACCAGCCTGGTATAATGTACTAGTACATTAGTACAACGGCACCGCCATGAAAACCCATAAGACCGTGTCCCCACGCCAGGAGGCGCTGGCCGAGAGCCGCCTGGCCGAGGCCATGCTGACCCTGCGCAGCGTCGAGGAATGTCGCGCCTTTCTGCGCGACCTGTGCTCCCCGGCCGAGCTGCAGTCGATGGCGGATCGCTGGGCGGTGGTCAATGACCTGGAGCGCGGCTTGCCGTACCGTGAAATTCACCGCCACACCGGCGTCAGCCTGACCACGATTGGCCGCGTGGCACGCTTCCTGGCGGCTGGCAGCGGCGGCTACGCGCTGGCCGCAAAGCGCCTGAAGAGCAGCAATAACGGAGCGTCCGCCCATGGATAGCGGATCACGTCTCAAGCTGGCGGTGCAAAAATCGGGACGGCTCACCGACCCTTCTCTCGATCTGCTCATGCGCTGCGGCCTGAAGCTCTCGCGCGGCAAGGATCAGCTCATGGGTTTCGGCGAGAACCTGCCGCTCGATGTGCTGTTTGTGCGCGATGACGATATCCCTGATCTGGTACAGGAAGACGTGTGCGATCTGGGCCTGGTGGGTCTGAACGTGCTGGAAGAACGCCGCCTGGAGCTGGCCGCGCGCGGAGCGCAGGCGCGCTTCGAAGTACTGCGCAATCTCGATTTCGGGCGCTGCCGGCTGTCGCTGGCGGTGCCCGACGGCACTTCATTCGATGGTGTCGGCTCGCTGCGTGGCAAGCGCATCGCCACCACCTACCCCTTCATGCTGGAGAGATTCCTGCGTGAGCAGGGCATCAGTGCCGAAATCGTCAAGCTCTCGGGTGCCGTGGAGATCGCGCCGCGCCTGGGGCGCGCCGATCTGATCTGCGATCTGGTGTCCACCGGTTCCACCCTGCAGGCCAATCATCTGCACGAAGCGTTGACGATACTGGAAAGTCATGCCGTGCTGATTCGCACCCCGGTCATGCTGGCGCCACTCAAGAGCGAGTGGGTCGAGCGCCTGCTGATGCGCATTGATGGCGTCGAGCAGGTCAAGGAGAGCAAGTACATCATGCTGCACGCGGCGCGCAGCGCGCTGCCCGCGATCCGCAAGCTCCTGCCGGGCAGCGAGTCACCGACGATCATTCCGCTCGAAGGCACGCCCGAGCGGGTGGCGATCCACGCCGTCTGCCGTGAAAATGTCTTCTGGGAGACGCTCGAGAGCCTGAAGAAGGCCGGCGCCAGCGCCATACTGGTGTTGCCGGTAGAAAAGATGCTGGCCTGAGCCATGCAGATCATTGAGTGGAAAGGCCTCGATGCCACCGGCCGCCTGGCAGCGCTGGCCCGGCCGCCCGCGCTCACCAGCACAGAAGTCGTCGAGCAGGCGCGCGCAATTGTGGCTACCGTTCGCAGTGCCGGTGACGCGGCGCTGCTGCGCTATGCCCAGCAGTACGATGGCGCCACGCTGACGCAACTGCAGGTCAGCGCCGCGGAGTTCGCGGCAGCACACGCCGCGCTGCCGGACGCGGCACTGCAGGCGTTGCGCACCGCTATCGACAACGTCACGGCCTTTCATCAGGCACAGGTACCGGCCGACTTCTCCATGGAAACGCAGCCCGGTGTGCGCTGTGAACGTCTCGTGCGTCCCATACAGGCGGTCGGCCTGTATGTGCCGGCCGGCTCCGCACCGCTGCCTTCGACCGTCATCATGCTGGCGGTACCGGCACGGCTGGCGCGTTGCCCGCGCCGGGTGATGTGCACGCCGGCACGGCCCGACGGTCGCGCCGACCCGGCAGTGCTGGTGGCAGCGCAGCTGTGCGGCATCGACCAGGTCTTCAAGGTCGGCGGCGCGCAGGCCGTTGCCGCCATGGCCTATGGCACGGCCAGCGTCCCCAAGGTCGAGAAGATCTTCGGCCCCGGAAACCGTTGGGTTGCTGCCGCCAAGCAGATGGTCGCCGCCGACCCGGTCGGCGCAGCCTCGACCTGCCCGCCGGCCCGTCCGAAGTGCTGGTGATTGCCGATGACAGCGCCGCAGCGGATTTCGTCGCCGCCGACCTGCTGGCGCAGGCCGAACACGATCCGGGCGCTCAGGCGCTGCTGGTCACGACTTCGCGCGCGCTGGCCGAGCGCGTTGTGGCGAACATCAGGCAGCGAGCGCGCACGCTCTCGCGCGGCGAGATCCTCAAGCAATCGCTCCAGGCCCTGCGCCTGATCGTCGTTCCGGATCTGGATACCGCAGTGGAGTCTCGCCAAGCACTATGCGCCCGAGCATCTGCTGATCGAAACGCAGTCACCGCGTGTACTGCTCGCCGCCATCACGACGGCCGGTTCGGTGTTCCTGGGGCGCTGGTCGCCCGAATCCATGGGTGACTATTGTTCCGGTACCAATCATGTGCTGCCCACCTATGGTTATGCGCGCGCCTACAGCGGGCTGTCGATTACAGATTTCGAGAAGCGCATGACTGTGCAGGAACTGAGCAGCGAGGGACTGCAGCACTTGGACCGGTGGCCGAGATACTGGCAAACCTCGAAGGGCTCGATGCGCATGCGCCCGCAGTGACGTGCGCCTGCAGGCTCGTGCAACGCGGGCCGTTGCCGCCGGAGCTGCCAGATGAGCTGGCTCAGCGATCGGGCACGCGCGGACATCCGCGACCTTACGGCCTATCACCATGCGAGCTGGGAGCCCGGCCTGACACGCATGCATGCCAATGAGCTGCCGTGGCGTGCGCCGCTCGACAACAGTGCCGCGGGACTCAATCGCTACCCGGAGCCGCAGCCGCCTGAGCTGGCGGCGCGCCTGGCCGCGCTCTACGGCGTGGGCGCCGACTGGGTGCTGCCGGGGCGCGGCAGCGACGAGGCCATCGACCTGCTGATGCGCGGCTTCTGTCGTGCGGGCGTCGACGCGGTGCTGATCACGCCGCCCACTTTCGGCATGTTCGGCGTTGCCGCGCGCATCCAGGGCGCGACCGTCATGGCAGTGCCGCTGCCGCGAACAGCAGCTTCGCACTCGAGTGCAGGCGCGATCCTGGCGTCGATGACACCACGAAGCTGGTGTATCTCTGTTCGCCCAACAATCCCACCGGCAATCTCCTGGATCGCGGCGCCTTGCTCGAGCTTGCCAACGCGCTCGCTGCCGCGCGCGCTGCTGGTGGTGGATGAGGCCTACGTCGAGTTCTCTGCCGAACCAGCCTCGCTGGCGCGGAACTGGCGACCCATCCCGCGCTGGTCGTGCTGCGCACCCTGTCCAAGGCGCACGGCCTGGCCGGGGCGCGCTGCGGCGCGCTGCTGGCAGCGCCGGAGATCATCGCACTGCTGCAGCAAGGTGATTCCGCCCTATGCGATGACGCAGCTGACGGTGGAAACGGTGTCCAGCACCGCTGCAACCCGAATCCCTGGCCGTCGCTGCGCAGCGCGTGGCCAGTATATTGCTGAGCGCACACGACTGGCGCGGCCCTGGGCACGCAACGCGGCACCGTCAGCGTCTGGCCCAGCGACGCCAACTTCCTGCTGGTGGACTTCGCCGATCCGGACGCCGTGCTGGCGCGCGCCGCGCCGCCGGGCTGCTGATGCGCGATGTGCGTGCCAACGCCGCCCTGCCGCGGCGCTGCGTATCAGCGTCGGCACGCCGGAACAAAACGAGCAACTGCTGGAGAGCCTGTCATGAGCGAAGCACTGCCCACCCTGTTCGTCGATCGTGACGGCACACTGATCGAGGAGCCGCCGGATGAGCAGGTCGATAGCCTGGAAAAGATCCGCTTCCTGCCGGGCGTGTTCGCCGCGCTGCAGCGACTCAGTCGCGCAGGGTTCCGGCTGGTCATGGTCACCAATCAGGACGGCCTTGGCACGGCGAGTTTTCCGCAGGTCGATTTCGAGCTGGCCAGGATTTCATTCTGCGCACCTTCGCTTCGCAGGGTGTCCAGTTCGACGCCGTGTTCATCTGTCCGCATCGCCCGCGACAACTGCGATTGCCGCAAGCCCAGGCCGGACTGCTGCGCAGCTAGCTGGCCGAGCATCCCATCGACGCGGCGCGCAGTGCCGTGATCGGCGATCGCGATACTGACCTGGAGTTCGCCGCAATCTCGGCGTACGTGGCCTGCGCGTGCAGTCAGGCGGCACGTCCGCGGAAACCTGGCCCGGGCGTGCTGCACGAATTGCTGCGCGCCGTGGCCACATTACCCGGCGCACACGGGAAACCGCTGATCGATATCAAAGTTGATCTGGATGCGAAGTGATCCCATCGCGATCGACACCGGCCACGGCTTCTTCGATCACATGCTCGAGCAGCTGGCCAGGCACGGCGGCTTCGCCCTGCCGCTGCACTGCCAGGGCGATCTGCATATCGACGAGCACCACACCGTCGAGGACTGCGCGCTGGCGCTGGGCGCGCGCTGCGCAGGCGCTGGGCGACAAGGGTGGCATCGCGCGCTACGGATTCCTGCTGCCCATGGACGAAGCCGAGGCACAGGTGGCCATCGATCTGTCAGGTCGTGCCTGCGTTCGTGTTCGAGGCAGTTCTCCCGCGAGCAGGTCGGTGGCGCTGCCCACCGAACTGGTGCCGCATTTCTTCCGTTCGCTGGGAGATACGCTGGGCGCCGCGATCCATGTCAGCGTGCACGGGCGAAAACACCCATCACATGGTCGAGGCCTGCTTCAAGGGCGTGGGCCGCGCGCTGCGCCAGGCCCTGCGTCGCGAAGGCAGCGAGCTGCCGTCCACCAAGGGAGTGCTGTGAGCGTGCGCCGATGTCGTGGTCATCGACAGCGGCGGCGCCAACCTGGCCTCGCTGGGGTTTGCACTGGCGCGCCTGGGTGCTCGCAGCACGGTCAGCACCGATCCGGACCATCCGCAGCGCATCGCACGTGTCTGCTGCCGGGCGTCGGCTCGGCGCCCGACGCCATGTCGCGACTGCGCGAGCTGCGGTCTGATCGACGTGCATTCCGCAGCTGCAGCAGCCGGTGCTGGGCATCTGCCTCGGAATGCAGCTGCTGTTCCAGTCTCGCGAACTCTGCCGAAGGCAGATAACGCCGGGCCTGGGCGTCATCGGCGGCAACGTGCAGCGCCTGGCCGGCGCGCCGGATCGCCCCGTGCCGCACATGGGCTGGAACCAGCTGCGGCCGCTGCGCGCGGATCCGCTGCTGACGGCATCGTGGCGACGTGACTACGTGTACTTCGTGCACAGCTATGCGGCGCCGGTCACCGAGGCGACGCTGGCAGTCACCGACTACGGCCAGCCGTTCGCGTGCGGTAGTGCGCCAGCGACAATTTCCGCGGCGTGCAGTTTCATCCCGAGCGCTCGGGTAGCGTCGGCGCCCGTGTGCTGGCCAACTTCCTGGCGCTGGGCTGCCATGCTGCTGATTCCCTCCATCGACCTGCGCGGCGGACAATGCGTGCGCCTGCTCAAGGGCGAGTTCGGCGCCGAGACACGCTATCGACATCGACCCCGCTGGAGCTCCTGCAGCGCTATGCGGCATCGGCGCGCCCTGGTTGCACGTGGTGGATCTCGACGGCGCGCGCGACGGCACAGCCCGGCAATCGACCGATGATCGAGCTGCTGGCGGCACAGGCGGGCATCAAGATGCAGCTGGGCGGCGGCCTGCGCAGCACTGCCATCGCTCGAGGACGCTGCTGGCGCCGGCGTCGCGCGCGCGGTGATCGGCAGCGCAGCCGTGGACGACCCGACGCTGCTGCGCGACTGCCTGTCGCACTACGGCGCCGATCGAATCTGCCTGGCCGTCGACGTGCGCTGGACGGGCCAGCAGCAGCCACGCTGCGCACGCGCGGCTGGCGCCGAGGCCACTGCGCTGTCCTGTGGGATGTGCTGGAACGTTCGCCGATACGGCCTGCGCCATGTGCTGTGCACCGACATCGAGCGTGATGGCGCGCTGACCGGCCCGAGCTTCGACTCTGTACGCGCAGGCCGTGGCGCGCTTTCCGCAGTTGCAGTGGCAGGCCTCCGGCGGCGTCGCATTGCATCGCCGATCTTGCGGCGCTGGCGGCAATGGGCGTTGCCGCGGCCATCAGCGGCAAGGCGCTGCTCGAAAATCGCCTGCCTGAGGGAGTTGCAGCCATACTTGCCCGGCGCCTGATTCCCTGCCTGGACGTGCGCGACGGCCAGGTGGTCAAGGGCGTGCAGTTTCGCGATCACCGCGTGGTGGGTGACATCCTGGAGCTCGCGCGCCGCTATCGCGACGAGGGCGCCGATGAACTGGTGTTCTACGACATCACCGCCAGTCCGGAGGGACGCTCGGTGGACGCGCGACTGGATTGGGCGCGTGGCCGAGGTGCTCGATATTCCCTTTTGTGTCGCCGGCGGCATCCGCTCCGTGGCCGATGCGGAAGCGGTGCTCAATGGCGGCGCCGAGAAGATTTCCGTGAATTCGCCGGCACTGCAGCGCCCGCAGCTCATCGACGGACTGGCGCGCGCGCTTTGGCTCGCAATGCGTCGTGGTCGGCATCGACAGCCAGACCACCGCCGCAGGGTTGTCGCGTCTACCAGTTCACCGGAGATCCGGACCGCAGCCGGATTCCGGGCGCGACACGCTTGCCTGGGTGCATGAGGTGCAGGAGCGCGGCGCCGGCGAGATCGTGCTCAACTGCATGGCCAGCGACGGCGTGCGCCAGGGCTACGACCTCGCGCAGCTGCTGGCGGTGCGGGCGCTGTGCAGTGTGCCGCTGGTGGCTTCCGGTGGCGCTGGCGCGCCGGAGCACTTCGCCGCGGCCTTCAGGGAAGCGCAGGTTGACGGCGCGCTGGCGGCCAGCGTGTTCCACTCCGGAGAGATTGCGATTCCGGATCTGAAGCGCTATCTGGCAACACAGGGCATCGAGGTGCGACCATGAACTTACACTTTGCCGACATCGAGACACTGGCCTGGGAGAAACAGCACGGTCTGCTGCCCGCCATTGTCCAGCATGCCACGACCGGCGCGGTACTGATGCTGGCCTACATGGATCGCGAGGCGCTGCGTGCTACGCTCGATCGCCAGCGCGCGGTGTTCTACAGCCGTTCGCGCCAGCAATTGTGGGAAAAGGGCGAAACCTCGGGCAACACCCTGCAGGTGCTCGACGTGCGTAGCGATTGCGACGGCGACACCCTGCTGGTGAGCGCCCTGCCCGCAGGCCCCGTATGTCACCAGGGCACGCTCAGCTGCTTTGGCAACCAGATGAGCAGCGCGGCAGAGCAGCTGGCATTTCTGGCGCAACTCGAACTGATCATTGCCGAGCGGATCGCCGGCAGCCCCGAAGGAAGTTACACCGCTGCACTGTATGCGCGCGGCATCAAACGCATGGCACAGAAGGTTGGCGAGGAAGCCCTGGAGGTGGCGCTCGCTGCCGCCGGCGAGCCCGACGCCCAGCTGGTGGGCGAAGCAGCTGATCTGCTGTTTCACCTGTTGGTGCTACTGCGTAGCCGGCAACTGCGCCTGCAGGATGTCGTCAATGAGCTGCGCGAACGTCACGCCAATCGCAGCACCGTGAGCAATTCGCCGCTGCGCGAAGCCGGATTGCAAAACCCGGCTGACTGACGCTTTCCACGCTCCATGGTGCCCGGGCGCCGCCCATGGTGGCGCGTGATCCGGCAGGCAGGCGCCTGCCGGAGGTCCCGGCGCCGAGCCGGTGCAACATAAGAAAATTGCCAAGGGGCCGGCAGTTTCCGCCGAATCTGAAGCGCAATCGGCGGCAAATGCGAACTGCAGCACGAAATAGCGGCGTCATTTGACAAGAATCTGCCGCTTGCAAACTCATTCGTATGCGGTTCATGCATGAAGACGAGCTCCGGTATCTGGCTGGCAACGGCCGGTTTGGTGACGCTGATCTGTGCGCGGCAAGGCTTTGCCGCCGGCACGCCGGCGGGCACTGCGATCACCAACTCCGCGCAGGTGAGCTACAGCGTCGGTGCCAGCAGCGCGACCGCGAACTCCAATACGACCACCACCACGGTGCTGCAGGTACTGGATGTAGTGGCGACAGTGCAAACGCCCTCGGTCGCAGTGACGCCTGGCGATTTAAAGAAGCCGCTGACCTTTCGCATTACCAACACCGGCAATGGTCCCGATACCTATGTGCTGACACCCCTGAGCACGCTGGCTGGCGACAATTTTGATCCGGTATTGGCGACGCCTGCCAGCGTCTACTTTGACACGGACAACAGTGGCGCTTACAGCGCCGGCGACGTCGCCTATGTCGCGGGCGCGGATCTGAATCTGACCGCCGACGCCGTGGTCACGCTGTTCGTCCTCAATAACATACCCACTGGTCTCAACAATGCTGATGAAGGCCGCAGCCAGATCAGCGCGGTGCGCAAGAACGGCGCCGGCAGCGCTGGCCAGGAAATCATCGGCGCAGGTGTCGGCGGCATCAACGCTGTCTTTGGCAGCAGCGGCGATCAGGCCACGCAGTCTGGCAAATACGTGGTAGCGAACAACGTCACCATGACGGCCGTCAAAACCCAGAGTTTTGCCGATCCCCTGGGAGGCACCCGGCCCCTACCTGGCGCGACCATAACCTATTCGATCGCGATCACGCCGGGCGGCACTGGCACGGCGACTGCCGCAACATTCAACGATCCCATCCCGGCGAGCACTACCTTCAAAGCCGGCACCATGAAGCTTAACGGCGCGGCCCTGACCGACGCCACGGGCGATGACGCGGGACAGTTTCTAAGCGCACCGGCGGCGCATATCAGCGTCACGCTGGGCAATCTAACGCAGGCGAGCGGTGTCCAGACCGTCGAATTCGCCGTCACCATCAACTGATCAATTTGGAGGAGCTACCATGAAACGCCAGAGTTCAATATTCCTGATCGCCGCGCTGCTGCCCCTGCTGGCATCGGCAGCCGAGCCCGCCCGCACCGCAGCCAGCATCCCCGCACTCCAAGGCCGGGTGCATCGTGCTGGCCACGGCTGCCGAGCAGGAACATACCGCCATTGCTGCCGATGGTTCTGCCAGCAAGCAATACCAGCCCGCGACGCGCGTAGTGCCCGGCACTGAAGTGGTCTGGACCACTACGGCGCGCAATACCTGCAGCAAACCTGCGGACCATGTGGTCATCGATCAGCCGGTGCCGGAGCACATGGTGTTCGTGGCCGATTCGGCCGTTGGTGGCGGCGCACAGATCAGTTTGTCGACGGATGGCAAGGACTATAAGGCCGCCAGCCAGTTGACGGCGCACAACGCCGACGGCAGCTCACGCCCGGCAGGTGCCACCGATGTGCGCTTCGTGCGCTGGACGCTCACTGGCGTCATTGCTCCGCAGGATGAGTTCACAGCGCGCTTCCGCGCCGTTCTGCAATGACATTTGACTTTATAACGCGTTCCCAAAGCTGACAGGAGAGACACGATGACTATTTATTCCAAGGCCAGCAAGCTGGTACTCGGCCTGCTCGCACTGACACCGCTGCTGGTGTCAGTGTCCGCCAACGCTGCCGGCACGGCCGCCGGGCAGTCGATCGCGAACCGCGCCACGGTCAATTATTCAGTAGGCGCGGTTGCGCAGCCCGCTATTGGCAGTTCGCCCGCTGGCAATTCCTCCGGCCCAGGCGCCGACACTACCTTTACCGTGGACAACAAGGTTGATCTGAACCTGATTGAAACCGACGCTGCGCCAGCCAACACGGCGCCGGGACTGACCAATGCCGGGACTGCCAATGCCGTGGCCGTGTACAAGCTCACCAATACCGGCAACAACCCGCAAGGCTATACCCTTGCTGTCACACAGCCAGCTGGCGGCACCCTGTTTGGTCATACCGATAGCTTCGATATGACCAACACCCGTGCGGTCGTTTCCGGCGCTGCCTGTGCTCTCGCCACCACCACCACGCCCACGTACAACTCTGGCACCGATACCGCAACCTCCGTGTCGACCCTGAACGCCGATAGTTGCGTGTACGTGATTGTGCTCGGCGATACGCCCAATGGCCTGGCCAACGGCGCTGCCGCGATTGTGCGCCTGACGGCGACCACCGTGGCGGCCGTAACACTGGCAGCCATAACAGAAACGGCTACCGCCGATACCGCCGGCGTTGACATCGTGTTCGCCGACAGCGCAGTAGGCGTGCACGTTGCGCAGGTAGCACGTGATGCCAAGGCCTTTGATGATGACGAATACTTCGTCATCGCACCGGCGCTCACTGTTACCAAGACTTCTGCCGTCATCAGTGACCCGTTCAATCTGGTGACCAATCCGAAGGCGATTCCGGGCGCCACTATTGAATACACGATAACGGTAGCCAATTCGGCGAGCGGCGCTGCGGCGGCTGGCGTCGTCATTGCGGACGTACTGCCGGCCAATACGACATTTGTGCCTGGCAGCATTACGCTGAATGCAGCGGCCGTATCTGATGCCACCGGCTACACGGCCGCCACCAGAACCGTGTCGGTCACTGCCGGGGCCCTGGCCGTCTCCGCAACCGCGACCCTCAAGTTCCGCATCACGATCAACTGATCGGCACGGTATGAGCGCGGCACGGGCCGCTCCACCCGGCACCGGTAGCGGATGTGAGCGGCCTGATCTGACAATTTGGGAACAGCGCAAGGGCGGGAGGGCGAATAGCCCTTCCGCCCTCGGCGCGTTATCAGCCTGTAAGAAATTGCTGTCGCGGCTCTGGCAGCTTACGTCCCTGTTGTGCCTGCTGCTGGCTGGTACAGTCGCGCGAGCGCAAACCGCGCCCGGCACAGTGATTGCCAATAGCGCGCAGATCGACTATCTGCAGGGTGCCACGACTCTGCAGGTCCGATCCAACACCGTCAGCGCGACGGTGCAATCCACCTCGACTCCATCGGTGCTCAGTATCCTGAGATTTGCCCAGAGTGGCGCCGCGAGTTCGACCGCCATTGGTCCGACACTGTGTCGCAATGCGGGTACCTACACGACTCTAGCGCCGCCAGTGCTTCTGGACGGCACGATTTTGAACACCGCCCAGCCCACACCTCTGGATGCGACCAGTACCGTGCACGGCGGTGAACCGATGTTCATCAGGCTCATTGATCCGGATCAGAATCGCAACCCGACGCTGCGCGACACCATCGACCTGCAGATCAGCACTGCCATCGGCGACACTGAAGTCCTGCGCCTGACCGAGACCGGAGCGGATAGCGGCGAGTTTGTGGGCTACATCGCCACCGCCACCACGACTGCAGCAGCCGGAGACTGCACGCTGCAGGTGGCGCGCAATGAAACCCTGGCGGTCAGCTACAGCGATCCGATCCATGTCAGTGACACCAGTCGAGCCTCGGCGCTGGTCGACCCCTACGGCATGGTGTTCGATTCCAGAACCGGCACGCCCGTAGATGGCGCGCGTGTACGGCTGGTCAACACTCAGACTGGCCAGGATGCGCTGGTGCTCGGCGATGACGGCGTCAGCCGCTACCCGGCGACAGTCGTCACGGGCAGCGCTGCGACCGACGCCGGTGGCACGGCCTACAGCTTGCCGCGGGGAGTATTTCGCTTCCCGTTGGTCGCACCGGGAAGCTATCGGCTGGCGATTGATCCGCCAGCGGGCTATGGCTTTCCTTCGACGGTGCAGAACGCCGCGCTGCAGCAGCTGGCTGGCGCACCGTATCGCATCAGCGCTGGCTCCTACGGCCTGCCCTTTGCCGCCAGTTCGCCGCCGGCAGTCGCAGCCCTTGATGTGCCCCTCGACCCGACCGGCACGCAACTGTACCTGCAGAAGACAGCAAGCACTGCGCAGGCAGCGATTGGCGATCTGGTGCAATACACGTTGACGCTGGAAAACGCCGCGGGCACTGGCCCATTCCGCAGCGTCAACGTGACTGACGTCCTGCCACTGGGGTTGCGTCTGCGCGCCGGCTCGGTACGCGTCAACGCAGTCGTGGCGCCCGACCCGGTGATCAGCGCTGACGGTCATACGCTGGTTTTCACTACTGGCCAGATCGATCCGGGTGCGCGCGTCACGATTCAGTATGTGGTTGAAGTGGTCGCCGGCGCGCATGGCCGCCGACTCACCAATGCTGCCCACGCGCTGACTCGGGAAGGCGTGCGCTCCAATGACGCCATCGGCCACGATTCAGCTGCGCGAAGAGCTGTTCACCGACGCAGGCATCGTCGTCGGCCGCGTCATGCAGGCGACGTGCGGGCAGACTGGCGCCCAGCAACCAGGCATCGCCGGAATACGTGTGTATCTCGAGGATGGCCGCTATGCCCTGACGGATGAAGAGGGCAAGTACCACTTCGAGGGCGTCAAGCCTGGCACGCATGTCGTGCAGCTTGACACCACCACGGTTGCCCCGGAACTCGAGGTGCGCTGGTGCAGCGATGAAGTGCGGCACGCCGGCCGCGGCTGGTCGCAATTCGTGGAGCTGCGAGGCGGCTCGCTGTGGCGCGCTGACTTTCGCCTGGCGGAGCGCGCAGCGCCGACCGGCAACGCTGATCTGCAATTGAGCTCGGTATCGGCCGGTCCCAGCACCGTGCAGCACACGCTGCAGCTGCACGCCGGTGCCGTGCCACTGCAGGGGCTGCGGTTGCGCGTATTGCTGCCCGCCGGGCTTGAATATATGAACGACAGCGCCATCGCGGACGGCGTGCGGTAGCCAACCCGGAGATTACCGATGGTCTGCTGAATTTCCTGCTCGGCGCAGTACCTGCAGATGGCTCGATCAACCTGAGCCTGCGCACCCGATTGCGCGCTGGTCCGGGTGGCGATCTGGCTGTCAAGGCCTTTGCGACCTTTGCGACTCCTGGCCAGCTGCAGGTCAACACTGCCAGCGTTGCCAATACGCTGCAGCGCGCAGTGGCAACGTTCGAGTCAGCGAGCTACCGGTTTGCCCCACACTTTCAGGTTCTGCAGGCGCAGCTGCTCGGCCCCGATCGTGAGGCGCTGGCCGCCATCGCCGCCCAATGGCACGGTGTTCTCAACATCGAGATCAACGCGGTGGGCCATACCGATAGCACGCCCATTGCCCGCGCCAACCGCGCGCACTACGCTGACAACTACGCGCTGTCGCTGGCGCGCGCCCAGGCGGTCGCCGACTATCTGCGCGAGCTGCTGGGCACCGACGCCGCGCACGTACACACGCTCGGCAAGGGTGCGGACGAGCCCTTGAGCGCCGGTCACGATGAGGCGAGCCTGGCCGCGAACCGTCGGGTCGAAATCACCATCACCGGTGACCGACAGCGCGCAGCCGAATCTTTGGCAGTAGTCAAAGCCGACGAGCATGGCCCCAAAGTTGACACGATTGGCAGCTGGAAGAGACCGGTCGATGCCCTGTCCCCCGCACTGCCGACAGCGCGCACCGATGCCGATGCCACAGTCGACATCGAAACCATCAGCAACAGCATGGCCTGGGTGCTGCCCGCCGCCGACACGCAGCCGGCGATCCCGAGCATCAAGGTCGCGATTGCACATGCCATTGATCAAAGCGTAGCGCTCGAGGTAAACGGGCAGCCGGCCAGCGCGCTGGATTTTGACGGCGTCAGTCACAATCTCGCCGGCACGGTGGCTTTGAGCCGGTGGCGCGGCGTCGACCTGGTTGAAGGCGAGAACCTGCTGCGCGCCACGATACGCGATGCCGACGGCCGCGAAGTCGGCAAGCTGGAGCGTAGCGTGCACTATGGCGATGGCGCGGTACACGCCGAGGTGGTGCATGAACAATCGGTGCTGGCTGCCGATGGCACGACGCGGCCGGTCGTGGCCCTGCGCATGGTAGACCGCTTTGGCAAGCCGGCACGCAATGGCACCATCGGCGGCTACACGATCGATGCCCCCTATCGCAGCTGGTTTGAAGTGCAGACGCTGCACGACAACCAGCTGGTGGCGCTGGGCCGGCGCGAGCCGACATTTGAAGTGGGAAGCGACGGGGTCGCGCGTATTGAACTTGAACCCACCGCGCAGGCCGGCACCGTGGTGCTGCATCTGCGCTACAGCGAGCGCCACGAGCAGGAACTGCACGTCTGGCTCGAGCCACAGGCACGCGACTGGGTCATGGTGGGCGTGGCCAGCGGCAGCGTCGCCTACAGCAGCATCACGCACAACATGCAGGCCGCCGCCGACGCCGGCGTCGACGACGGTTACAGCAGCGACGGTCGGGTAGCCTTCTTTGCCAAGGGCGCAGATTCAGGGCAAATACCTGCTCACCGCGGCGTTCGACTCGCAACAGTCAGGTAACGAGACACCGCGCCTGCTGGGCACCATCAGAGCCGGATCGCTACTACACGATTTACGGCGACGGCACGGAACAGCGATTCGAGGCGCCCAGCAGCGAGAAGTTGTACCTGAAAATTGAGCGCGGGCAGTTCTACGCCATGTTCGGCGACTACCAGACCGGCATGACAGTGACGGATCTGAGCCGCTATAACCGCACCTTTACCGGCCTCAAGACCGAATACTCGGGTCAGCGCTACGGATTCACCGGCTTCGCCACCAACAGCGACCAGAACTTCGTGCGCGACGAACTGGCGGGCGACGGCACTTCAGGTCTTTATCACCTGACACGTTCCGATATCATCATCAACAGCGATAAACTGCGCATCGAGGTGCGCGATCGCATACGCAGCGAGCTGATCGTCTCCACCCGGACGCTGTCACGCTATCTCGACTACAGCATCGACTACCTGAACGGCACGATTTTCTTTCGCCAGCCGGTAGCCAGCCGCGATGAGAATTTCAATCCACAGATCATAATCGCCGAATACGAAACCGTTGGTGGCGCGAAATCCGTTACGGCCGGCGGTCGCGTCTCGGTCAGATCGCAGGATCAGCAGTTCGAGCTTGGCTCCACGCTGATAGAGCAAGGTGCCGATACCGGCAACACCCTGCTGGGTGGCCTGGATCTGCGCTGGAATGCCACCGAGGCCACCCGCCTGCGTGCCGAGGTGGCGCACAGCGATTCGCAGGATCCCGCCCGCCGTCCACAGGCAACGGCCTACCTTGCCGAACTGCAGCACGTGACCGAACGCGTCGACGCCCGCGGCTATATCCGCGAGCAGCAACCCGGCTTTGGCGTCGAGCAGCAGTCCCAGATCGATGCCAGTGCACGCCGCATCGGCGCTGATGGCCGGGTGAAACTCGACAAGTTCTGGAATATACGCGGCGAAGCCTATCGCGAGGACGTGCTCGACAGCGGCAACAATCGCTCCCTGGTCAGTGCCGAGGTGCGACGGGAAGATGCCCGTCGTGTCATTGATGCCGGTGTGCGCCATGTCGCCGATGAGTCAGCGCAGAATGGCTCGCAGGTTTCTGATCATGCCTATGTGGGTGGCAGCCTCAATTTTCGCGGTGACCAGTGGCGCCTGCGCGCCCGACAGGAGTTCGCCATGGGCGGCCGCGATGCGAGTGTCGACTTCCCCACCCGCACACTGCTGGGTGTCGATTATCGATGGACCCGTAACACGACGTTTTTTACCGACTACGAACATGGCTCCGGCGCGGCGCTGACCACCGACATGACGCGTGTCGGCGTACGTACCACGCCCTGGGACCACGCGCAGATTCAATCAAGTATTGGTCAGGACTTTACCGAGTTCGGACCACGCCTGTTCAGTACTCTGGGTTTGACCCAGGGCTGGCAGCCGAACCCACGCTGGACCTACGACTTCGGCATCGATCAGACGCGCACCCTGCATGGCGCCGAGCTCGCGCCGCTCAACCCGCGGGTACCGTTGGCCTCTGGCAGCCTCAATGGCGATTTCTTCGCCAGCTTCGTCGGCGCCCTCTACCGTACGCCGCTCTGGACCTTCAGCTCCCGAATGGAGAACCGGCACGCCGACACCGAGGAGCGCTGGCTGTTCACCTCCGGATTTTACCGTGAGCCGCTGCGCGGTCACGCCTTCTCGCTTGCGGCCAACCTGCTGGACAGCAATTCGAAGCTCGCCACTGGCACCGACAACCGCGCCGCACTGCTACGCCTGTCCTGGGCGTTCCGACCGATCAGCAGCGACTGGATCGTGCTGGATCGGCTTGACCTGAAATTCGAGCAGTCAGGCGGCGGCGCCGGCCAGCGTGCAGCGCGCCTGATCGATAATTTCAACAGCAATTGGCAGCTGGACCCGCACTCACAGCTGGGCCTGCAGCTTGGCCTCCGCTATACCGGCGCCAGCTTTGCCAGTGATCACTATTCCGGTATTTCCAGCCTGCTGGGCTTTGACTACCGGCGTGATCTTTCGGGTCGCTTCGATATGGGTGCACACAGCACGACCCTGCAGTCCTGGACTTCGCACCTGGGCGATACGGCACTGGGCTTCGACGTTGGCATCACCATCGCGAAGAATGTCTGGATTTCACTCGGCTATAACCTGCGCGGCTACGCCGATCGCGATTTTGACGCCAACCGCTATACGGCCGCGGGCCCATTCGTGACTTTCCGCATCAAGGCTGATCAGGACACATTCAAGGATCTGTCACTGGCCTCGTTGCGGGCACAGCACTAGGGCGGGCAGGCGATGGCGACCGATACCGGCCTGGTGAGCCGTAAAACTCCACAGTGTATCCAGACTGCGCTCCAGCGCGCCGCTGGCCGGGTCCAGGCTGTGCCGCCAGCGCACGACGTCAATGCGATCACAGCCGGCGCTGATTGCGTCGCGCACCAGGCTGGCGATCACCAGCGAATGTGCCAGCGTGGCACCGCCCTGATCGCCGACACTCGCCAACACGCTGTTGCCGGCATTGTTCCAGCTGGTGAAGTGCCAGAGATATTCGCTGAGCAGCTGCAGGTCCGCGGCGGTCTGCGGCCGCAGATTCAGCGTACCGGCTGGCCCGCTGCTGACCGCGTCCGTGGAGTTGCTGCGATCCAGATAGCTGCACAGGTAGACACGCTGGCGCAGCAGCAGATCAGGTGTGCCAGCCCGGGTCCGGTCAAATTCGAAATAGTGACTGGTGTCGATCGTGCCCACCAGACTGGCGTAGCTGCCGCCCAGCGCCGCAGTCTGCTCCGACCAGGCGAGCGCCTGGTTCCAGTTGTCAGTGCACACTTCGTAGTTGGCAGCTACCGTGAGCGACAGGTCGTTGCTTTGCAGGTGACGGGTAGCGACCAGGCCCGCACCGGCTGGCGGCGGATCGTCCATGAAGCCTGGTGGCGTGCGCTGCGCATCCTGGTAAAGCGCCGCCGCGATCTCCAGGTTACTCTGGGAAATGCCGTAGGCGGCGGCCGTTGAACTCGCTGCGGGCGCGCCGCCACCACCGCCACCGCAGCTGCCCAGCAGCAGCGCGGCCAGGACGTGAATGGCGCGGCGTAAGGCGTGATTCCCGGGCATGCCCCGGTATCGTTCGCTCGCGGATGCGACTTGATAGGTCCAGGTGCCCAGCTGTGAAGTGCGTCACAGTCCGCTCACCAGTCTAAATCAGTATCTCCACAGCCGGGGCGCGCAGGTTGTAGTTCGAACTCATCGAGTGTCCATAGGCGCCGGCATTGGCAATCAGCAGCACGTCGCCTTCAACGGTCGGAGGCAGCAGGCGATCATGACCAAGAAAGTCAGCGGATTCGCAAATGGGGCCGACCACGTTGACGAGTTCGGTGGCCGGCGCGTCGAGACGCGTGAGATTCACGATCTCGTGCCAGGCGCCATACAGTGCCGGCCTGATCAGTGAATTCATACCGGTACTCACGCCCACGTAGCGCAGGTCGGCCTTGCTCTTGGTCTGCGTGACATGCACCAGTAACACGCCCGCGCTCGCCACCAGGAAACGTCCGGGCTCCAGACACAATGGGATTTCCGGGCGCGCCTGTCGTGCGGCGTGCAACGCGATATCGAGACTGGCAAGATCCAGCGACGCCTGTTCGTGACTGTCGGGCACGCCCAGACCGCCGCCAACATTGATGGATTTCAGCTGCGGAAACTGCTGCGCTGCCTGCAACAGCAGGCTGGCAGTCTCGGACCAGTTGGTCACATCGAGCACGCCGCTGCCCGGATGAGCGTGCAGACCGACTACGCATACCTCCGCCGCGCGCGCCAGCTGCGCCAGCTGCGCAAGTTCCGTGAGCGGCACGCCAAACTTGGATTGCGCGCCGGCGGTACGCACATGCTGGTGATGACCGCGCCCGGTTCCAGTATCGATGCGCACCAGCAGCTCGCGGCCGCGAAACAGCTCCGGCCAGTGGCGCAGCACGTAGATATTGTCGATGGTCACGGCAATGCCCTGCTCGAAGGCCCAGGCGTACTCGGCGCGCGCCGCAAAATTCGGCGTGTACAGCAGGCGCTCGCGCGCCAGCTCGGGCAGCGCCTTGAACACGTGTTCCAGCTCGCCGCGCGAGACGCACTCGATGCCCAGCCCTTCCTCAGCCATCACCCGCAGCAGTCCGGCATGGGGATTGGCTTTCATGGCGTAATAGACCCGGTCGACGGACTTGAGCGCGCGCAGGGCGCGGGCGGCAGCACGTACCGAGTCAAGTTCATAGACATAGGCACATTCGTATTGCTGCGCCAGCTGCAGCAACTCGGCGCGGCGCTGCTGCCACCATGGCACGACGCGCCGTGACGATTGCGCGCTCACACCGTAAAGCTCGGACCAGGTAGGCCCCAGGACCGTGTCACCCGCCACCGGCCGGATCAACAGCTCGTGCAGCTCCTGCACCAGCCGATCGCCCTGCCCTTCATCAACGACAAATGTGAAATTCAGGTCGTTGGCCGCCTGGCTGACCATATAGATACGCTGTTCAGCGAACAGCTCGAGGGCGGCGCCAAGCTGATGGAGGATGCCGCGGATATTGCGACCCACCAGGCTCACCGAGGCGCAGGGACCGATAACCTGCACGCGGCACAGCAGCGCCAGCTCGGCCACCAGGGCATCGAGCGCATGCTGATCCAGTATGTTGACGGCCGGGTCGAGCGACACGGTGACGCTGGTTTCCGAGGTGGACACCTGGTCGACCGACATCCCGTGGCGCTTGAAGATCTGGAAGGCATCGGCCAGAAAACCCACTTCATGCCACATTCCAGGGCTATCAAGCGAGATCAGGGTGATGCCTTTCTTGATGCATACCGCCTTGACCTGCGCCGCGCCCTCGCCCGGACTAGCACTGATGTGCGTACCTTCCAGATCGGGCGTCTGCGTGGCGTACACCCAGAGCGGAATCTGCGCCTGCCTGGCCGGCAGTATGCAACGTGGATGCAGGACCTTGGCGCCGCTGCTGGCAATCTCCTGCGCCTCATCGTAGTGCAGCGCGCGCAGCAGGCGGGCCGCCGGCGTGGAACGCGGATTGGCGCTGAACATGCCCGGCACATCAGTCCAGATCTCAAGCCGCAGCGCGCGCAACTTGGCCGCCAGGTAGGCCCCGGAAGTATCCGAACCACCGCGACCCAGCAGCACGGTATCACCAGCGGCATTGCTGGCGATGAATCCCTGCGTCAGCACCACCGGCGACAGTTCCTGCAGCTGTGCACGTAGCGCCGGGTCAGCGGCAAATTCGCAACTGGCGGACAAATAGCTGGTGCGCGCCGATGCATTCGGCACGCACTTCAGCGCGCAAGCCAGTGCGCGCGTCCCACCAGCTGCAGGCGATACCCTGGTCATTCGAGGAAACGCGCACCCAGCTCAGTGGCCATCAGCTCGCCGCAGGCCATGACCCGGGCGCGCGTGCGATCGCTGATTTCGCCAGTGAGCGCGATGCCGGAGGCCGGCTGCCGCAGATCGGAAAAGTACTGCGCCAGCGGTGCACTCACTGCCAGACCCAGCTCGGCGGCGAGCGCACGATGGCGCTCTTCAAGGGCGATCATTACCGGTTCGTGAGCGCCAACCAGCGCGGCCGCCAATAATTTTTCCAGGCGATCGGTAACGCCGACCAGCGCCGAGTGCACGATGAGTACGCGTGCGCCGGTGGCGCGACGGGCCTGCACGACGCTGGCGATGTTGCGCCAGTTGGCGAGCGTCGAAACACTGGTGCCGCCAAACTTCAGGACGATCCAATCCGCTGCCGCGCGTGCACCCATCGATGACGGGCGCTATTCGTCTTCGAAAATATCGCGCAGGTCTTTTTCCAGCTTGCGATCGGCGAGCACCTCTTCGAGCTTGCTCCACGCCGCCTTGCCGCGCTTGCCCTGCGTACGCACCCGTTTGTCGACTTTGGCCAGAATGCCGTCGTAATCGGTGCTGTCTTCGGTTTCAGCGACGAATTCCTCGTCGATATCGAAGTTTTCGCTATCGCGCTCTGACATGTCTTTTCTTCAGAAAACTCTTATAAATCAAATAGTTAAGAGAGAAACGGCTCTCCTCGGGCAGCGAACTATAGCTGATTTGCCGTTCGTTTCAACCTCCAGGTGCGGCGCCCTATCCACACTGCCCCCGACTGCCCCGGGAACCGCTGCCGGAACAGCCTTAAGGCCGCCCGGTCCCGGGCTGCTCATTTCCAGGCTGATCAACCAGTAGTCCCACCGTGGCCACCACGCCATCGGCGCGCCCCAAAACCTCGCGCGCATAATCCCAATGTATCGCCACGATGCTGCTGCCGACCGCCAGGCGCAGCAGCTCGGCGAACTTGTCCACATCCGGCTCATGGCTCTGCCCCTCGGCATCCAGGGGCGGGTGGGCCTCGAGCAGCAGCTCGCCGTCGACCCAGGCGACCTTCACCGGCTCGTTGACGATCCACACTTTGGTACCGACCGCCACCTGCGGGAACAGTGCGTCGATATCCTCCGGATACATGCGTATGCAGCCGTGCGTCACGGCCAGACCCACAGCGATGGGATTATTGGTGCCGTGAATCAGGTAGGTACCCTTGCCGGCGGCGAGCCGCAGGGCGCGATCGCCCAGCGGATTATCAGGGCCTGGAGGCACCCTCGCAGGCAGGATATCGCCGTCTTTGGCGTGTTCGGCACGCACCGACTCGGTCGGCGTCCACCAGGGGTCTTTCTGTTTCGCGATCACGCGCGTTTCACCCAGCGGCGTGCGCCAGTCCATCTTGCCGATGCTCACCGGGTAGGTGATCACCTGCTGCGGTTGATGGCGCCTGGGTTTGGGATAGTAGTAAAGACGATGCTCGGCGATGTTGATCACGATACCTTCGTGCGGCCCGCCAGGCAGGATGTGCCGGCTTGGAACCAGCACGGTTTTCCCGGTACCGGGAATCCAGGGATCGATACCAGGATTGACGCGAATCAGTTCCTCGGAACCCAGGCTGTAGTGACGCGCCAGATCGTAGAGCGTGTCTTCGTAGACCGTCTCGATGCGCTGATCCTCGCCGAAGATGCTCTGCTCGGGGTCGATGAAAATCATAAACCGTGGCCCGGCAGGGTGCGGCAAGGGCCGCAAGCAGTAGCGCGATATAAGTTTTTGTTCTGAGCATTGTTTTAATGGGAGTTTGTCGCCAAAGCCTAGCATGCCGGCAATCGGGCGGCTTTCAATAGATACCAGACAAATGTATGGTATCCACCATGAACACCGCGCAGCACCGAACCCAGCCCTCGCCAACGTCAGATGCTGGAACTGATCGAACAGTTCCTGCGCCAGAACGGCCGGCCGCCCACCCGCGCCGATCTGGCCGTGGCCATGGGCCTGCGCAATCGCCAGGGTATCGATCAGCACCTGCGCGCCCTGGCCGGCAAGGGGCTCATTGCACTCGAACCCGGCCTCGCCCGCGGCATCCGCCTGCTGACACACACCGGCGCCATGACGCACCACCTGCCGCTCTATGGCCGCGTTGCGGCGGGCGTGCCGACGCTCGCGCTCGGCAACGTCGAAGATGAACTGCTGCTCGATCCGGCGCTGTTCCGCCCGCGCGCTGATTTCCTGCTGCGTGTGCACGGCCTGAGCATGCGCGACGCCGACATCCACGATCGCGACATTCTCGCCGTGCATCGCACCACGCAGGTGAGCAACGGCCAGATCGTCGTCGCGCGTCTAGGCGATGAGGCCACCGTAAAGTATTACCACCGCAGCGGTCACCTGCTGCGCCTCGAACCCGCCAACACCGCGTTCAACCCGATCACCGTCGATCTGCGGCGCGAGCAGTGCGTGATCGAGGGCCTGGTCGTCGGACTCGTGCGCAGCGGCATGCCGCAGGTGCGCTAGCCATGTCGCACGCGATCATGATGAGACAGGAGTCGTGCAGAGCGGGGGAAGACGGCGATAGGTGTTTTGCGTCGCTCCACGATATTCGCTTTGGCAAAACACCTATCGCCATCTCCCCCCGCTCTGTACCACTGCAGGAGCAGCATGAGGAGCGTGCGGCAGTGCTGGCGCAGCTGGAGGAGACATGCCGAGGCGTGCGGGGCGATGGACGGAGCGGAGCTCACGACTGACGGGCATGCGCGGCCGGTGGCGCAGTCGACGGGGTTTGCTGAACTTGATGCGGTGTTGCCGGGGGGTGGGTGGCCGGTGGGGGCTATTACTGAACTGATGCCCGAGGTGACGGGATCGGCGAGACTTTCGCTGGTGATGCCGGCGCTGGCGGCGAGCGGTCGCGCGGGGCAGCACGTTGCGTGGATTGCACCGCCCTGCCTGCCTTATCCGCCGGCGCTGCATACGCCATGGCATCGTGCTTGAGCAACTGCTGTGGATACAGACGCGCGCTGCGCGCAGCGCTTTGTGGGCGGCGGAGCAGGCGCTGCGTTGCCCGGCTATCGGCGCGGTGCTGGCCTGGCCGGAGGGCAATGTTGATGATCGACAGCTGCGCCGCCTGCAGCTTGCTGCCGAGAGTGGCGGCAGCTGCGGCCTGATCTATCGTTCCCCACATTGCGCGCGGCAGCACTCGCCTGCTGCTTTACGGCTGCTGCTGCGCGCTGACGCTGCCGGTCTGCACATCAATATCCATAAAGCCCGTGGCGGGCACGCGCATGCTGTGGTTGTGCATCCTGTTGCCGCCGCTTGAGCCGGCGGCGCTGCGCAATCTGGCGCTCTGGGCTCTGCAGTGGAGCAGCCAGGTCAGCCGCCGGCATGCCGGCGCAGCGCAGTGACCCGGCAGCACTGCTGTGGCTGGAGATTGGCGCCAGCCGGCAACTGTTCGGCGGCGCTGCGGCGTTGCGCACCGGTATCGCTGCTGAACTCGCGACGCTGGGCTACAGCGCCACGCTTGGCGTCGCGCCCACGCCGCAAGGCGCGGCACTGCTGGCGCGCGCGGACAGCAGTGCTGGCGCCGGCCGCACGGCGCTGAGCATACGCCCAACGCCACCACCTCACCGGGTTGCGCGCACTGCTTGCGAGCCACTGCCCCTTGTCATTGCTGGCACTCGCACCCGAGCAGCTCGCGGCCCTGCGCAGCACGGGGCTGCGTACCATCGGCGAACTGCTGGCGCTCCCGCCTGCCGCACTGGCGCAACGCTTCGGCACCGGTGCCAGCGACTATCTGCAGCGTCTTTGCGGCCAGGCACCCGAACCACTGCACATGCTGCAGGCGCCAGCGCAGTTTTCCAGCCGCTGTGAATTCTCCGACGCGCTGACCGATGCCACCGCCCTGCTGTTTCCACTGCAACGGCTTGCTGGCCGGATTACAGGGTTACCTGCGCTCGCTCGATCGGGCCGTGCAACGCTACACGCTGCGGCTCGAACATCGGGGCACGCCGCCACGCACCTCGAGATCGGTCTTGCGCGTCCGACGCGCGCGGCAGCGCAACTGCTGGCACTGGCGCGCGAGCGGCTGGCGGCGCTCACGCTCGTCGGCGCCGGTGCAGGCCTTGGCGTGCAGGCGCAGGAGTTGCTGCAGCCGCTGGTGCAGCAGCTGGATTGTCTTCGCACGGGCATACAGCACAGCGAACAGTTGCAGATCGTGATCGATCGGCTGGTGGCGCGACTCGGTGATGCGGCGGTGCAGACGCTGCGCATCGCCGCCGATCATCGACCCGAACGCGCCTGGAGCGCCCTCGCGGCACAGCCTAAGCATGCGATCACCGCGACGCCGGTCGCAGCCGCATCTGCCGGTTGCCGCTGTACTGCCACCACTCCGTCCCTGCTGGTTGCTGCTGCAGCCGCGCGGCATCGCGGTCCCGCGCAACTGCTCGCCGGGCCCGAGCGTATCGAGAGCGGCTGGTGGGACGGCGCCGATATCGCCCGCGATTACTACCTCGCGCGCGGCACGGCCGGCGCGCACTGGTGGGTCTATCGCGACCTGCGCAGCGGCGCCTGGCATCTGCACGGTTTGTGGGCGTGAGCGCATGCGATCGCCATGAGCACCACCACGAAGGACTACGCCGAACTGCATTGCCTCAGCAATTTCAGCTTCCTGCGCGGCGCCTCGCATCCGGCTACGAGCTGGTCACGCGCGCGCATGAACTCGGTTATCGCGCGCTGGCGCTGACCGATGAGTGCTCGCTGGCCGGTGTGGTGCGCGCCTACGAGGCAGCGCGCGCACTGCCCGCGGAGAGTCGCTGCAGACTGATCGTCGGCGCCGAATTCCGTGCCGCGATGGATCCACAGCTGGTGCTGCTGGCGCCCGACCAGCGTGCCTATGCACGAGATCTGCCGGCTGATCACCCGGGCGCGACGTCGTGCCGCCAAGGGCCGCTATGAAGTTGACCGCGGCTGATTTTGCCTCCGGCCTCGATCATTGCCTGGCGCTGTGGATAACCGCCGCCGCGACCGGCGCGGCGCTGGCACCGCAGCGAGCAGCGCAGATCTCCCGGGTCGCTGGCTACGTGAATGTTTTGCGCATCGCGCCTGGCTGGCGGTGGAACTGCAGCGCGGCGCCGACGATCGCGCACGCCTGGCCGCCTGTGCTGGATCTGGCTGCGCGCTGCGCATTGCCGGCGGTGGCCGCCGGCGATGTGCACATGCATCGCCGCAGCCGCCGCCGTCTGCAGGATCTGCTGACCGCGATCCGCCATGGCTGCACGCTCGCCGCGGCAGGCGCGCGCCTGTTCGCCAATGGCGAACGGCACCTGCGCGCCGCTCGAGCATGCTGGCGCAGCTGTATCCGCCGGAGTTGCTGGCTGAGAGCGTGGCGATCGCCGAGCGCTGCGAGTTTCGACCTGGGCCGAGTTGCAGTACCAATACCCGGCCGAGCTGGTGCCGGCCACGTCGAGCGCCAGCGAGCACCTGCGCGCGCTGGCGCCGGAGCCGGCGCACAGCGGCGCTGGCCAGCAGGCGTGCCCACCGGCGGTGACGCACCCTGCTCGACAAGGAGCTGCTGCTGATCGCCGAGCTCAAATACGAGCATTTCTTCCTGACCGTGCACGATGTGGTGCGCTTCGCGCGTCAGCGCGGCATTCTCTGCCAGGGACGCGGCTCGGCGGCCAACTCCGCGGTCTGCTATGCGCTCGGCATCACCGAGGTCGATCCCGGCGCGCATGAGCCTGCTGTTCGAGCGCTTCATCAGCCGCGAGCGGCGCGAGCCGCCGGATATCGATGTCGATTTCGAACACGAGCGACGCGAGGAAGTCATCCAGTACATCTACGACAAGTACGGGCGCGAGCGCACCGCGCTCGCCGCCACGGTGATCACCTATCGCAGCGCGCAGCGCACGCCGCGATGTCGAGCGCGCGCTGGGCATCGGGCGCAGCGGCGCCCAGCGCAGCGCGTGCCGCCCTGGGTGCGCAGCTGAGCGCCGAACTGCGCGGCTTTCCGCGCCATCTCTCCGCAGCATGTCGGCGGCTTCGTGATCTCCGGCGAGCCGCTGCACGAACTGGTGCCGATCGAAAACGCCGCGATGCCCGAGCGCACCGTGATCCAGTGGGACAAGGACGATCTGGAAACCCTCGGGCCTGCTCAAGGTCGATGTGCTGGCGCTCGGCATGCTCACCGCGATCCGCCGCACGCTGCGAGTTCACGCGCGCGCACCGCGGCTGGCCGCGCTGGCCTGCAGGATATTCCCGCCGAGGATCGCGCCACCTACGACATGATCTGCCGCGGCGAGACCGTCGGCGTGTTCCAGATCGAGTCGCGCGCGCAGATGAGCATGCTGCCGCGCCTGCGAGCCGCGCACTTTCTACGACCTGGTGATCGAAGTGGCCATCATCCGCCCCGGCCCCATCCAGGGCGGCATGGTGCATCCTTACCTGCGCCGCCGGCAGGATCCGGCCAGTGTCAGCTATCCCAGCGCGGCGCTCGAAGCAGGTGCTGCAGCGCACGCTCGGCGTACCGATCTTCCAGGAACAGGTGATGCAGATCGCCGTGGTCGCCGCCGGCTTCAGCGCCGGTGAGGCCGATCAGCTGCGCCGCTCCATGGCCGCCTGGAAGCGCAAAGGCGGTCTCGAGCCGTTTCGCGAGCGGCTGCTCTCGGGGATGCTCGCCAAGGGTTATCAGCCGGAATTCGCCGAGAGCATCTACCGGCAGATCCTCGGCTTCGGCGAGTACGGCTTTCCGGAATCGCACGCCGCCTCGTTTGCACTGCTCACCTATGTGTCCTGCTGGCTCAAGTGCCACGAACCGGCAGCCTTCATCGCCGCGCTGCTCAACAGCCAGCCGATGGGTTTCTACTCAGCCCGCGCAGCTGGTGCAGGAGGCGCGCCGCAGCGGCGTTGACGATACTGCCGCCAGACGTGCTGGCAGCGACTGGGATTGCACGCTCGAGCGCGGCGCGGATGGCACACTCGCGATCCGCATCGGTCTGCGTCAGGTACGCATCGCTCGCCAGAGCCGAAGCGCAGCGCATCGTCGCAGCGCGGGCGCTGCGCGTACCGCAGAGCATCGCTGAGCTGGCGCGCGCTGCCGACCTCAATCGTGGCGCGTTGCAAAAACTGGCCGCAGCGGGCGCGCTCGGCACCTTAAGCGCTCATCGTCATGAGGCCAGCTGGCTGGCTCTGGGCGCCGAACGCCCGGCCGGATCGCTGCAGCTTGAAGCCGCGACGGAACCACCCGTGAGCTTACCGGCACCGAGTGAAGCACAGGAGATTCTCGCCGACTATCGTCAGCTCACCCTGAGCACCACGCGCCATCCCCTGGTGCTGCTGCGCGGGCATCTGCGCCGCCTGAACATCCGCAGCACCCTGGAATTGCGCGCCCTGGCCGATGGCGTGACGGTGCGTGCCGCCGGCCTCATCACCCATCTGCAGCAGCCCGGCACCGCCTCGGGCGTGGTGTTTCTCTCGCTCGAGGACGAAACCGGCATCCTCAGCGTGATACTCTGGCCCCAGGTGTTCGAGCACACAGCGCAACGTCGCACTCACGGCCAGCCTTATAGTAGTAAGCGGCACCCTGCAGAATCGCACTGGCGTGACGCACCTGATCGCGCGACCGCCTGCACGATCGATCGCGGTGGCTGACAGGGCTTGAACGGCGCTCGCGGGATTTCCACTAGCGCCCGCGATTGGCGCACAATCCGCTACCGCCTGCCGGCCCGCGACCCTGAATCCATGTCTGCCACACCACTCGAACCCGAAGACCCTGAGGCAATCGCCACTGCGACGCTGGCGCACTACGAGCAGCGCGCGCTCGAGTTTCGCACCAAGCACCCTCGACCACGATGTCAGCCAGAACATTGCCGCGCTGCTGCGCCATATCAGCGGCAAGCCGCCCTTTACGATTCTCGATTTTGGCTGCGGGCCGGGGCGCGATCTGAAGACTTTCACTGCCCTGGGTCACAACGGCCATCGGGCTGGAAGGCGCGGCGGCCTTCGCCGCCATGGCGCGCGCCCACTCCGGTTGCCAGGTCTGGCAGCAGGATTTCATGAAGCTGGATCTTCCGGCGGAATACTTTGATGGCCTGTTCGCCAACGCCTCGCTGTTTCACATTCCTGCTGCGGTGCTGCCGCGCATCCTCGGCCAGCTGCACGCGACACTGAAGCCTGGCGGCGTACTGTTCAGCTCCAACCCGCATGGCGACAATCAGGAAGGCTGGAATCGCGGACGCTACGGCGCTTTCCACGATCTTGCAGCGTGGCAACGCTACCTGACCGCCGCCGGTTTTGCCGAGCTCGAGCATTACTATCGCCCGACCGGACTGCCACGCGATCAGCAGCCGTGGCTGGCCAGCGTATGGCGCAAGCTCCGCTCCTGAGTCACTCAGCCGTTGAGCGCCTGCTGCAGGGCCAACAGCTCGGCGGCCGAGTCTTCCAGCAGACGCGCACAGCCCGCCTTTAGCCCCAGCCGCATGGTCGGCCGATGTTCGACGATCAGTCCCTGCAACAGCTCAGGCTGCTCGCGAAAGCTCACCAGCAGATCGGCACTGGCGAGTACATCGGCGAGACTCGCAGTGTCGCCAGGCTCATCGCCCGCCGCGCTCCAGCCACGCACCGCGGCCACGATCTCCGGCGCGATCAGCCAGTTTTCGAGCAGCGCCTGCGCGACACGCGTATGCCAGTCGCGCACGATTTCCTGGAAGCGCTCCTGATCGGCATACAGCTCGGGATAGTGGCTGGCGCGCGCCAGCAGGTAGAGCTTGCCTATGCCGGCCAGGATGCCGGCAAGCATGGCGGTGTCGGGCCGGAAGGCACCGGCATGCCGCGCCAATACGAAGCTCATCGCCGCGCGCTGCGCGCTTTCGCGCCATAGCTCAGCGACCGGCGCAGCAATCGAACGGTATTCCTCGGCCTGGCGAATCTGCGCCATCGCATAGGCCGCCGTCGTGGTGCGCAAGGCGTCGTGTCCCAGGAGTACCACGGCAGTGCGCAGATCAGCCACCCTGCGCCCGGCCGGATTCAGGGCTGCCGAGCCGGCCATGGCGACAACCCGCGCCGCCAGCACCGGTTCGGCGCCCAGCACGCGCACCAGCTGCTCAGCGTCAGTGTCCTCGTCGGCCAGCAATTCCTGCAGGCGCAGCGCAACCTGCGGATAGCTGGGCAACCTGATGTCGCCATCAGCCAGTGCACGGGCCAGATCACGCACGAACTCGAAGCCACCGGTATGGGCAACAGGGTCCGCAGCGGCGCCGACAATCTTCGCAGGTGTCATACCCGCCGCTATCGGCGGGCACGGATATTTACTTTAGCTGCGTTCGCGCAGGTACGGCAGTGCGGCGCGCAAATAGATGAACATCGACACCAGCGTCATCATCGCCGCCAGCACCGTCAGCCACACGCCCAGCCAGTAAATCGGGCAAACCCAGCAGGTCACGCCGATAGAGCATCAGGCGACAGAGCCCACCATCTGCATGATGGTCTTGTACTTGCCCATCGCCGACACGGCGACCTTGGCCCGATGACCGAGCTCGGCCATCCACTCGCGTAGTGCCGATATGGCGATTTCACGGCCGATGATCACCACCGCCGTCAGTACCAGCAGGCTGCGTTGATCGCGACTGACCAGCAGCACCAGGGCTACGGCGACGATCAGTTTGTCGGCGACCGGATCGAGAAAGGCGCCGAGCCGCGTGGTCTGCCCCAGTCGACGCGCCAGATAGCCGTCCAGCGAATCGGTGATCGCCGCGATCGCGAACAGGAGTCCGGCCGCCATGTCCGCCGCACCGGCTGGGTGCGCGCGGCCGATCACGACCAGCATGCAGATCAGCGGTATCGAGACGATCCGCAGCCATGTCAGCAGGATGGGCAGGTTCCAGATCATCACGCTCCCGGGTGCAGGTGATCATAAAGGGTTCGGGCCAGCGCTGTCCCGACTCCCGCGACTCGCTCGAGGTCGGCGACACCGGCGCGCAGCACACCAGTGAGGCCACCAAAGTGGATCAGCAGCGCGCGGCGTCGGGCCGGACCCAGGCCGGCGATGTTCTCCAGGATCGACTCACGGAAGCGTCGCGCGCGGCGCCGACGGTGGCCGGTGATCGCAAAGCGATGGGCATCATCGCGGATACGCTGCAACAGGTGCAACGCCGGGCTGTCCGGCGGCAGGGTGTGCGCCAGCTCCTGCGCCTGGCAGATGCAGGCGCTCCTGACCTGCCTTGCGATCCGGACCCTTGGAGATACCGAGCAGCAACAGGCCCTGGCAACCGGCCGGGGCCAGACCTTCCTGCGCGGCCTTGAGCTGGCCAACACCGCCGTCGATCATCAACAGATCAGGTCGCGGCCGCTCGCCGCTGACGATATGCGCGCCGTGGCGGGCGAGCGCCTGGGTAAGCGCGGCGTAGTCATCGCCTGCGGCAACTCCCTCGATGTTAAAGCGTCGATAGTCGCGCTTGATATCGCCATCAGTGCCAAACACCACGCAGCCAGCGACCGTGCCCTCCCCGCCCGTGTGACTGATGTCGAAGCACTCGATGCGCTCCGGCGCCGCTGGCAGCGACAACACTTCGGCCAGGCCCTGAGCGCGCTGCGAATCATGTCGCCACGATTGCTGTGCATGCGCAGCGCCTCACGCGCGTTGTCCTCCGCCAGCTCCAGCCAGCGGCCCGGCAGCCCACGTTCGGGCTGGCGCAGCTGGACCGTGCGGCCAGCGATCGCCGCCAGGGCGGCGGTGACGGCGTCGCGATCGGGCAGCGTCTGATTGACCAGTATTTCCGCCGGGACCGTCTGCAGGCCGTAGTGCAGCAGCACGAACTGCACCAGCGCGTCGCTCGGCTCGGCCAGTGCGGCCGGAAAGACATTCTGCGTGCCCAGGCTCTGGCCGTCGCGCACTGTCAGCAGCGCAATGGCGTATTGACCCGGTTCGCCTACGATCGCGATGACATCGACGTCGCGACTGCGCGGCGCGGTGGCAATCTGCTGGGCCTGCATTTCCTGCAATCCCGCCAGCTGATCGCGGATCAGCGCCGCCGCTTCGAAGCGCCGCGCCTCGCTGGCGGCAGACATTTCAGCGCGCAATTCACTGGACAGCTCGTCACTGCGGCCTTCAAGTACT
Source organism: uncultured Gammaproteobacteria bacterium (assembly GCA_963823235.1). Classification (GTDB taxonomy): domain Bacteria; phylum Pseudomonadota; class Gammaproteobacteria; order Steroidobacterales; family Steroidobacteraceae; genus FEN-1191. Next base: position 143,524 of record CAWGKS010000006.1, read on the forward strand.
CGCACTGCCGCCTGCAGGTCGCGGGCGTAGTCGCCGCTGCTGATCAGGCCCACGCAGGGCGCCGAGCAGCGGCCGATCTGGTGCTGCAGGCAAGGGCGGCTGCGATGCGCAAAGAATGCGTCACGACAATTGCGGATCTGAAATACCCTCTGCAGGTGTTGCAGGACATCCTTTACGACTGCGGCGTTAGGATACGGGACCGAACAGGCGGCCGGCCGGACGGCGAAGACCACGCCACATCATCAGGCGCGGAAATTCATGGCCGGGTGGGCACAGAATGTACGGATAGGATTTATCGTCGCGCAGGATGACGTTGTAGCGCGGCCGATGCGCCTTGATGAGATTGCACTCGAGCAACAGCGCGTCGATCTCCGAATCGACCACCGTCACTTCGATGCGCGCCACCCGCTTGAGCATGACCGCGACCTTGATCGACTGCGCGCGGGTACTGAAATAGCTGCCGACCCGATCGCGCAGGCTGACGGCCTTGCCTACATAGATGAGTTCGCCGCTGGCATCGTACATGCGATAGACACCCGGGCGCCGCGGCAGGCTCGCGACCAGGCGCTTGGATCAAATGCGGGATGTTCACGGGCGCCACCAGCCCAGCGGCTAGGAGCTCTGCTTGCTACGCTCGGCGATCAGCATCGCCAGCTCCAGGGCCTGTTCGTAGTTCAGTCGCGGATCGACCTGCGATCGATAGGCACGCTGCAGATCGGCATCGGTGAGGCCGCGGGCGCCGCCGGTGCACTCGGTGACATCTTCACCGGTCAGTTCGATGTGTACGCCACCGAGTATCGAACCCTTCTCGCGATGGATGCGAAACGAGAGATCGAGCTCGCGCATGATGTTTTCGAAGCGCCTGGTCTTCACGCCACCGCTCGTGGTCTCGGTATTGCCGTGCATGGGATCGCAGCGTCCACAGCACCGTCTGACCGGTGCGACGCACGGCCTCGATCACGCGCGGCAGATGCTGTTCGATCTCTTTCACGCCAAAGCGGTGAATCAGCGTCAGGCGACCGGGCTGGTTGTTCGGATTGAGCACCGCGACCAGTTCCTGCAGCCACTCATCGCTCATGGCGGCGCAGATCTTCACGCCCACCGGATTCGCGATGCCGCGGAAGTACTCCACGTGCGCGCCATCGAGCTGCGCGGTGCGCATGCCGATCCAGGGCATGTGGGTCGAGAGGTTGTACCAGCGCTCCTGGCGGGCGATGTAACGCGTCTGCGCCTGCTCGTACAGCAGATGCAGGCCTTCGTGGCTGGCGAAGAACTCGACGTGATTGGCATCGCTGACGCGCTGACCGGTGAGCGACTCGAAGAAATCGAGCGCATCGCCGATCGAGTGCACGATGCGCTCGTAGGCTTCGCGCAGCGGTGCATCGCGCATGAAACCCAGATCCCAGTATTCCGGATGGTGCAGGTCGGCAAAGCCACCGTCGACCAGCGCGCGGATGAAATTCAAAGTGAGCGCGGCACGCTCATAGCCGCGCAGCAGCAGCTGCGGATCCGGCCGGCGCGCCTCGGCGCTGAACTCCGGGCGATTGACCAGATCACCGCGATACGCCGGCAGCGAGACGCCATTGCGCGTTTCCGTATCGGCGGAACGCGGCTTGGCATACTGGCCGGCGAAGCGGCCCACGCGGATCACGGGGCGCTTCATGGCCTGCAGCAGCACCAGGCTCATCTGCAGCAGCACCTTGAGCTGCTTGGCGAGATGGTCGGATTCGCAATCGGCGAAGGTCTCGGCGCAATCGCCGCCCTGCAGCAGGAAGGCTTCGCCGCGCTGCGCAGCCGCGAGCTGCGATGCGCAGCTTCTCGACTTCCCAGGAAACGACGATGGGAGGCAGGCGCGCGAGATCCGCGACCGCACGCTCAAGTTGCGCGGCATCGTCGTATACCGGCTGTTGCTGCGCCTTGCGGGCCTGCCAGCTGGTCGGCTGCCAGGCGTTGTTGTCCGTCGATCTCATGGCCGGAATGTTAACACGCGCCAATTCGACGCCGGCATCACCCGCTGTCAGCGCGCGCCCGGGCAGCGCAACATCCAGGCAGGCACCGCCCAACGCTGCCGAATCGCTGATGGCGAGATCGCCGCCGTAAACCTCCACGGCATCGGCCACCATGGCCAGCCCGAGCCCGTGTCCGGGCGCGCGCTCGTCCGCACGCACGCCACGCGCCAGCACGCGGCCGCGATCCGCGGGCGCGATGCCCGGCCCGTCGTCTTCGACCCGGATCTGCAGGCTCTGCTCGGGTGGCAGGCGCTCATCGACAGTCGCACCGTGACATGCACGCGGCCCTGCACCACTTGCAGGCGTTGTCCAGCAGATTGCCCAGCAACTCCGTGATGTCACCCGCGATCACCGACAAAACCGACCGTTCGCATCGATCGAGGTTTCGATCGACGAGGTCCTTGCGGGCGTGCACCTTGCGCAGTGTGTTGCGCAGGTCCGTGACGATGGGCAGCACCGCTATCGCAGCCTGACCCAGGGTCGTGCCGCCACTGGTAGCCGCGCGCGTCAGTTGATGATCAACGATCTGTGCGACGCGATCGATCTCGGCATTGATGCCTGCGCGCACATCACCACCGGAGTCGAGCGCCGAGCGCATCACGGCCAGCGGCGTCTTCAGGCTGTGGGCGAGATTGCCGAGCGTGTCGCGATAGCGGGCGATGCGTTGCTGCTCGGAACGCAGCAGCGCGTTGAGCGAGCGCGCCACGCCGCGTAGTTCGCGCGGCAATCCGCCGCCGAGCTGGCCGCGCCGGCCGGCCTCCACTTCCGCGATCTGCGCCTCGAGGCGACGGATCGGACCCAGCGCGCGCCGCAGCAGCCAACCCAGCACACCCAGCAGCAGTATGGTCAGCCCGGAAAACCAGGCCACCAGCTGGCGGCGGAACTGCCGCATGCGGCGACTGCAGGCTGCCCAGATCCTGGCCGACGCTGAACACCAGGTTGGCGCTGTTGCCTGGTGCATAGTCCCACTGCAGACCACGACTGTAGATGGCAATCAGGCGAACCATCAGCCATGCGCTGCTGGAAGAAACTGGCTTTGCCGGTCGCGAGCGTCGATCCGAAATCGAGCTGCCTCCCTGCCAGCGAGGGCGAGCGCCACAATTCGCGGCCACGCTGGTTACGCACCAGCGCGTAGTGACCCGAGCCTGGCGAGCTGAGTCGCGACTCCGGGTCGGCGAGCCGCACGTCCATGCGCCCCTCCTCATTGAGCTCGGCCGCAGTCACCAGCGCGATGATTTCCTCATCGAGCCGCTCGCGCAGTGCGCGTCCAGGCCGATTCCGGAAGATGCGATCCAGCGCCCACACGGTGAGCGCAAAGGCGAGCACCAGCGGAACGCCGATCGACACCACCAGCTGGCGACTGAAGGAAGGCGCGCGCGCCATCAGGATTTGCTGGGGCCGGCTTCAGTGCTGCGCGGCAGGATCAGCCGATAGCCGCGGCCGCGCAGCGTCTCGATCGGCTTCCATTGATCGTCCGGATCGAGTTTGCGCCGCAGTCGCGCGATCAGCACTTCGATCACGTTGCTGTCGCGCTCGAAATCCTGCTCGTAGAGTTTTTCGGTCAGGGTGCTCTTGGAGACGACTTCGCCGGCGTGCAGCACCAGGTGCTCGAGCAGGCGGTACTCGAAACTGGTGAGTTCCACGGCGTTGCCGTTCATCGCCACGCTCTGGGTGCGCGTGTCGAGCTGCAGCGGTCCGCATTGCAGCAGCGCGGAAGCCCAGCCGCCCGAACGTCGCAGCAGCGCCGCGAGGCGCGCCTGCAGCTCGCCGATATGAAAGGGTTTCGCGAGGTAGTCATCAGCGCCGGCGCCGAGGCCTTCCACCTTGTCCTGCCAGCGATCGCGCGCCGTCAGCACCAGCACGCCGTAGTTCTTGCCGGCGCTGCGCAGGCGCCGGATGACCTCGAGCCCCGGAAGCTTGGGCAGACCCAGATCGACGATCGCTACATCGACGGGATATTCCAGCGCGGCGTACAGGCCCTCTTCGCCATCCGCGGCCACATCGACAGCGTGGCCCGCGGCGCTCAGTTCGTCTTCAGGGATTCACGCAGCGCGGCCTCGTCCTCAACGACCAGGATGCGCATCAACCCCCCGAGAGCACTTCGCCGGAGCGCGCATCGACAATGACTGTCCAGACCCGCTGATCGGAGAGCAGCCGCAGCTCGAGCGCGGCGCGACCATTGACCTGCGTATCGGCGACGCGCACCACGCGTGCGTGGTAGCGCTTCTGGATCGCGTCGATGATGCGATCATTGTTGCCGCTCTCATTCGCCGCCGGCCGGTCGACCGGCGCTGCTGCGCCAGCGGGGCGCAGGCGAGCAGGTCAGGCAGGATGGCGCTCACCACTGAATTTGCTGCCGCCCCACGCTGCCCTGTGCCCTCATCTAGCCCCGGCGTCACGGCCACCCGCACCCGCAGGCGCGAACCGGGATCGCGCGCCAACACAGTGTGGTACACGCGCCCCTGGTACCGGTAGGTCACCCGGTAGCTCTCGACCCGCGACTCGTAGCGCTCATCATAGCGTGTCTCGCAGCGTTCCGAGTCGATGGCGCGCATCGGGCCGCTCGGCCCTGGCGCCGGGCTGCCTCGTGACCCACCGCACCGCCGATAATGGCGCCGGCCACCGTGCCAAGGCCACGCGCGTCCCTGCTCGATCTGGTGGCCAACCACGGCGCCGATCAGGCCGCCGAGGATCATCGGACCGGCCGCCGGACGGTCGCGCCGATAGTCGCTGCCCTCTTCCGGCACGTAGCGGGTATCGGTGTAGCACTCGCGCGGACTGGGGACGACGACTCGCACCTGGCGCAGGTTCGGCTCCGCATTCAGTACTTCGGCGTAGTCGTAACCGTTGCCATGGCCGGTCGTAGTAGTCGCGACAGACCGGCCAGCCTCGAGCAGCAGCACTGCAGCCAGGCCCAGGGCGGAATTACCTTGCTGAACATAAGCGACTCCTCGGTTCCACAATCGTGACCCGAGCTTACGGTTGGCATACTGAACCGGCACTGAATCGCCCGGAGCGCACTAGGCCGCTGCGTTTGACCTCATTCCACAGCTCATCCCAGGCTGCGGCGGAGAGCGCACCGGGCTCCAGCCCGCGCGCGCCAAGAGCTGTTCCATGCCGGCGAAGCGGCGCTCGAACTTGTGGTTGGCCAGGCGCAGCGCCTGCTCCGGATCGACGCCAAGTTGTCTGGCCCAGTTCACCAGCGCGAACAGCGCATCTCCCAACTCCTCTTCTATGGCCGCCGGATCGCCCGCCGCAACGGCAGGCTCGGTCTCGCGCAACTCTTCGGCGATCTTCGGTCGGACGGCCGCTTCGTCGGGCCAGTCGAAACCGACACGTGCGGCGCGCCGCGTGAGTTTCGCGGCGCGCGACAGCGCAGGCAGCGCCAGCGGCACGTCGGCCAGCGCACCCGTGGCACCGCAGCGGCGCGCTCGGAGGCTTTGTGCGATTCCCACTCGCTGGCAAGCTCAGTGGTGGCCGGAGATGAGTCAAGGTCAGCGCTCGCCGTAGCGGCAGCGAACACGTGCGGATGACGTCGTCGCAGCTTGTCGTGGATGCCGGCGGCGACCGCGGCGAAATCAAACCAACCGCGCTCGGCACCGAGCTGCGCGTGGAATACCACCTGGAACAGCAGATCGCCGAGTTCCGATCACGCAGCTGCGCGGCATCGTCGCGGCGGATGGCGTCCGCGACTTCATAGGCTTCTTCGATCGTGAATGGTGCGATGCTGGCGAAATCCTGCGCGCGATCCCAGGGACAGCCACGCTGCGGATCGCGCAGGCGCACCATCAACGCCAGCAGCTCATCCAGTCGTTGCGCGGCGTCGCTCATGTCGCGGCGCTGCTCATGCCGGGCGCAACAGCGCGTCGTGCAACGCCAGCAACATGGCGCCGTAGCGCCCCAGATCACCCGACCTTCGTAATGCAGGTCGCGCAGGGTCACTTCGACGCCCCGCAGTGTACGACGCGTCGGCCGAAAATTCTCTGCATCCACGAGCAGCGACAACGGCATCTCGAAAATCTCAGCCACTTCGCCGTCGTCGCTGCGCAGCACAAAGCCGGGATTCACCATGGCCACGACCGGAGTAATGCGGAATCCCGTGAGCACCGTGTGATCGGGCAGAAAACCGATGACGTGGACGAATTCGGCGCTGATGCCCACTTCTTCCTCGGTCTCGCGCAGCGCCGCGGCGATAGGGTCGGCATCCTGACTGTCGAGCCGCCCACCGGGAAAGCTGATCTGCCCGGCGTGTCGACGCAGATGCCCGGCGCGCGTGGTCATGAGCAGGGTGGGCCCGTCCGCACGATCAACGATGGGTACCAGCACTGCGGCAGGAGCCGGCACCGCCGGCATGGCCGCACGCATCGCCTCGAGCAGCGCTGGCGACTGGCCGCCCTGCTGCCACTGATCGGCGTTGTGATCTGGAACTCTAAGCAGGGCGCGCCGCAGCCGCTGCCGCCAGTCTGCAGGCAGGTCAAGGGCCATGCGTGTTACCGCAGCAGCCACATTGTGTGTCTAGCCGCCACCACTGGTACCGCCCTTGATACCGCCCTTGGCGAGCTCCGCCGGATCGAGCAGCCGCGCCAGTTCCGCCGGCGCCAGCTCAGTCATCAGCGCGGCCATTTCACGGATGGGTTTGCCTTCCGCGTAGGCGCGTTTGGCAATCGCCGCTCCTTTCTCATAGCCGATAACCGGGTTGAGCGCCGTCACCAGTATCGGATTGCGCTCCAGTGCCTCGGCCAGGCGCTCGCGATTCACCCTGAAACCCGCAATCGCACTGTCCGCCAGCAGCCGTGTGGCATTGCTCAGTAATCGCAGACTTTCCAGCAGATTCCAGGCCACCAGCGGCAGCATGACGTTGAGCTGGAAATTTCCGGATTGACCGGCAATGGTGATCGCTGCATCGTTGCCGATGACTTCCGCGGCCACCATGGCCGTGGCTTCCGGGATCACCGGATTCACCTTGCCGGGCATGATGCTGCTGCCTGGTTGCAGCGCGGGCAGCGCAATTTCGCCCAGGCCCGCCAGCGGCCCACTGTTCATCCAGCGCAGATCGTTGGCTATCTTGAGCAGACTCACTGCCAGCACCTTGAGTTGGCCGGAGAGTTCCACAGCGCAATCCTGGGTCGACAGCGATTCAAAATAATTGGGGCTGGGCTGGAAACCGATGCCCGTCAGGGCAGCCAGCGCCTTACAGAACTCAGCGCCAAACTCCGGGTGCGCGTTGATGCCGGTGCCCACCGCCGTTCCGCCCTGCGCCAGGCGCAGCAAGCGCGGCTCGACCGCGCTCAGGCGGGCGGCGCCGTATTCGATCTGCGTGCGCCATCCGGAGAGTTCCTGCGCCAGGGTAACCGGCATCGCATCCATGAGGTGCGTGCGCCCGGTCTTGACGATGCCCGCGCATTCCTGTTCCTTGCGCGCCAGCACCGCCGCCAGGTGCGCGAGTGCCGGCAACAGTTGCTCACGCAACAGCAGCGCAGCGCCGACGTGGATGGCGGTCGGTATCGCGTCATTGCTGCTCTGACCCATGTTGACGTGATCGTTCGGATGCACGGCCACTCCGGCGCGCACCGCCAGATGCGCGATCACCTCGTTGGCATTCATATTGGTGCTGGTACCGGAGCCGGTCTGGAAGACGTCGATCGGAAACTGCTCGTCGTACTCACCGCTGGCCACGGCGGCCGAGGCCTTGGCAATCGCCCGTGCCAGCTCGGCATCGAGCAGACCCAGCTGCGCGTTCGCGCCGGCCGCGGCCTGCTTGATCAGCGCCAGCGCACGAATGAACGCTCGCGGCATGCGCCGCCCACTGATCGGAAAGTTGTTCACGGCGCGCTGGGTCTGCGCACCCCAGAGTGCCGCGGCCGGCACCCGCAGTTCGCCCATGCTGTCGCGCTCGATCCGCTCTGCAGATTCATTCATCGGCCTGACTCCGTCGCATGCGATACACTACTGATTCTAACCTCCGGCGTTACCGGCTGCATGGACCAGAACCGATTACAGGCTATTTCACCCCTTGATGGTCGCTATGCGGCTGCAGTGGCATCGCTGCGACCGTTGTTTTCGGAAGCAGGCCTGATACGCGAGCGCATCCGTATCGAGGCCCGTTGGCTGCTGGAATTGACCACCGCGTTGCCAAAGCTCCCGGGCGCGGCACTGTCGGTCAGCGTGCGCACCCGCGCGGTGGCACTGGCCGATGACCCGGGCGACGCGGCGGCGTTGGCTGTCAAGGCCATCGAGCAGCGTATCAATCACGACGTCAAGGCGGTGGAGTATTACCTGCGGGAACAGCTGGCTGCAGCTGGCGCCACGCCGGCCAACCTCGAGCTCGTGCACTTTGCCTGCACGTCAGAAGATCTCAACAACCTCTGTTACGCACGTCTGCTGACTCAGGCGCGCAGCGAGCTGCTGCTGCCGGAAATCCGGCGCATCATTGCGGCGCTGCGCGCCTTTGCTGCTGAACACGCGCAGCTGCCCATGCTGGCCCGTACCCATGGGCAAAGCGCCAGCCCGACCACGCTCGGCAAGGAATTCGCCAACGTGAGCGCGCGTCTGGAGCGCGCCGCGACCAGGCTGCGGGCCGTGACGATATTGGGCAAGTGGAACGGCGCCGTCGGCAATTTCAATGCCCACTGCATAGCCGTGCCAGAGGCCGACTGGCCGGCGATCAGCCGACGCTTCGTGGAGGCGCAGCAACTGGTGTGGAATGCCCACACCACGCAGATCGAGCCGCACGACTGGATTGGCGAATACTGCGATGCCTGCGCGGCACTCAACGTGATACTGATCGATCTGTGCCGGGACACCTGGGGCTATATCTCGCTCGGCTACCTGCGCCAACGGGCCACTGCCGGCGAAGTGGGCTCATCCACCATGCCGCACAAGATCAACCCCATCGATTTTGAGAATGCCGAGGGGAACCTTGGCATTGCCAACGCACTGCTACGCCACTTTGCCGACAAGCTGCCGGTTTCACGCTGGCAGCGTGATCTGAGCGACAGCACCGTGCTGCGCAACCTGGGCGTGGCCCTGGGTCATAGCCTGATCGCCTGGCAAGCCCTGCAAAAGGGCATGGCCAAGCTGGCGCCCGATGCCGCGCGCATTGCCAGGGATCTGGACGGCGCCTGGGAAGTGCTGGCCGAAGCCGTGCAGACCGTGCTGCGCGCGCACGGCGTGCCCGATGGTTACGAATTGCTGAAGTCCTTCAGTCGCGGTCAACGCATCGATGGCGAAACGCTGCGTGCCATGGTGGCGCAGCTGCCGCTGCCCTCGGCCGAGCGTCAGCGCCTCAGTGCGCTCACGCCACGCGAATATCTGGGTTTGGCCGCCAAACTGGCCACCGACCCGGCCAGCTGAACCCGCCGGATCGATAGCTGCCACAGCGCTACCGCGGCCGCTGTAGCGCTGCCGCGGCGGCAAATTGCGGCTTCTATCACATTTTGCCAGCGCGCAAGCGTGACCCGATCGACCGGCCGTTGGCCAGCGCCTGCCTACCATGTTCGAACGCCGATCCGGTGCGTTTTGGGCAAATGGCGTGGCGGACAAGAAGCACAGCACGACCACTGAAAACTGGCTGGCCAGCATGGCCGCCGCCGAGCGTGTGTCGCCACCCCTGAGCATTCCCTTGCCCATGCCTGCCGCCGACGAACTGCGCATACTCACTACGCTTGCCGAGGTGTGCCAGTCGACCGCAGCGGTGGCCGCCACGGGCCAGCGCCTGATATCCATCTTCACGCCCGATCTCGAACCACTGGTGTACGACAACCCGCAGGTGATCGAAGTACTGAAACGCTTCGTGCTCAGTCGCAGTTTCGCCAAGGTGCGCATTCTGGTGCGCGATCACACCCGCCATTCCGGATCGAGCAATCGCTTCATGTCGATGGCCAAGCGCCTGACCAGCTATCTGGAAATTCGTATCCTGCTGCCCGAACACTATCACTACACTTGTTCGTATTGCATCGCCGATGATCGCGGCATCGTCTATCGCCTGAATGCCGCGCGCTGGGAAGGCATTGCCGCCATCAACAGCCCACCGCTGGCGCGCCAGTATCTGCAGGAATTCGACCTTGCCTGGCAGGCCAGCGGCGCTCACTTTCTGCGTCGCTCGGCCAGCATGTAAGCGCGTCGCGCGCACCCCGCTGCGTATACTGGCCGGCATGAGCTGGAAGCCGGACATTACCGTGGCCGCCATCGTCGAGATCGATGGGCGCTTTCTCTGCGTCGAAGAGCTGATCCGCAACCGCCGGGTTTTCAATCAGCCTGCCGGGTCACGTGGAGAGCGGCGAGGATTTCCTGCAGGCCGTCTGCCGCGAAACGCTCGAGGAGACCGCCTGGCACTTCGAGCCGCAGTGGTTTCTGGGGGTCTACCGCTGGCAGGCAGCCGCCACGTCGCGCAGCACCTTGCGCTTTGCCTACGCCGGACGGGTACATGACCACGAACCGCAGCGCGCGCTCGACCCGCCGGTACTGGCCGCACACTGGTTGACGCGCACGCAACTGCTCGAATCGGCTCGCACCCTGCGCACGCCACTGGTACTGCAATGTATCGATGACTATCTCGCAGGCGTGCGCCTGCCGCTGCGCGCCGTCACCGAGCTGGCCCAGGATCACGCCAGGCAATGATGGCAGGCGAGGGACAGCGCGTGATCGTGGGCATGTCGGGCGGAGTCGATTCTGCGGTGGCGGCCCTGCTGCTGCTGGAGTCCGGCTGGCAGGTCAGCGGCCTGTACATGAGCAACTGGGAGGACCAGGACAGCTACTGCAGTGACGCGCAGGACTACCAGGATGCGCGCGCCGTGGCGCGCGAGCTGGGTATCGTGCTGCACCGGGTGAGTTTTGCCGACGACTACCGCCGCCTGGTATTCGAGGAATTCCTGGAGGAATACCGGCGCGGCCGCACGCCCAACCCCGATGTGCTGTGCAATCGCGAAATCAAGTTTGGCGCCTGCCTGCGCTACACACAGCGCCTCGGCGCCGGCTGGTTCGCCACCGGTCACTATGCGCGGCGCGCCGATGATCATGGCGCTCCGGCCCTGCTGCGTGCCATCGACGCGGCGAAAGACCAGTCCTATTTCCTGTGCGGCGTCGAACGAACACGCTTCGCACAAGTGCTGTTTCCGCTCGGCGAGCTGCACAAATCGCAGGTGCGCGAACGCGCGCTGCGCGCGGGTTTCCAGGTACACGACAAGCCGGACAGTACCGGCATCTGTTTCATAGGTGAGCGCCCGTTCGCGGAATTCCTGAAGCGCTATATACCCGAGAGCCCAGGACCCATTGAAGCGCTGGACGGGCGCGTGCTGGGTCAGCATCGCGGCCTGCCGTTTTACACCCTGGGTCAGCGTGGCGGACTCGAGATCGGTGGTGTGCGGGGCAGCGCCGGCGAACCCTGGTACGTGGCACGCAAAGATACCTTGCGCAATGTGCTGATTGTCGTCCAGGGCATGGAGCGTGCGGGGCTGGGCAGTGGTGCGTTGCGCACCGGATCCATCAACTGGCTGTGCGAGCCGCCTGTCACGGAATTTGCTGCCGGCGTCAAGCTGCGCTATCCGCCAGGCCGATCAGGCCGCCAGGGTCGAATTGCGGCCCGACAACACCGCGCTGGTGCATTTTCAGTCACCGCAGTGGGCAGCCACCCCCGGACAGACTGCCGCGCTGTATCTCGGTGAGCGTTGCCTGGGCGGCGGCGTCATCGAAGAAACCCTATAATGCAGACCGCTGCGCTGGCGCCGGACACTGTGTCCCGCCAGCATCAGGAGGAACCATGACCGATAGCTACCAGGCCCGCACCACACTGAAATCGGGTGCCACGACTTACGAGATTTTCAATATCCAGGCGCTCGGCGCGGAGCGCGTGGCACGGCTCCCCTACTCGCTGAAGATTCTGCTCGAGAACCTGTTGCGTTTCGAGGATGGCGTCAATGTGACGCGCAATGATATCGAGGCGCTGCTCAACTGGGATCCGCAGGCCCAGCCTTCCTACGAGATCTCGTTTACGCCAGCGCGGGTCATCATGCAGGATTTCACCGGCGTGCCCTGCGTAGTCGACCTGGCGGCAATGCGCGAGGCCATCACCCGCCTCGGTGGCGATGCCGACAAGGTCAACCCGCTGGCGCCGGCCGAACTGGTCATCGATCATTCCGTGCAGGTGGATGAATACGGTACGGCGCAGGCGCTCGCCAACAACAATCGCATCGAGTTTGGTCGCAACGGCGAACGCTACGCGTTCCTGCGCTGGGGCCAGACCGCGTTTCGCAATTTCAAAGTGGTGCCGCCCAATACCGGCATCGTCCATCAGGTGAATCTGGAATTCCTCGGGCGCGTGGTGTTCGACAGCGAAACCGGCAAGTCGCGCCAGGCCTATCCCGACACGGTAGTGGGCACGGACTCGCACACCACCATGATCAACGGCCTGGGTGTGCTCGGCTGGGGCGTGGGTGGCATTGAAGCCGAAGCCGCCATGCTGGGGCAACCGGTCACCATGCTGATTCCACAGGTCATCGGCTTCAAGCTCAATGGCACGTTGCCGGCAGGCGCGACCGCGACCGACCTGGTGCTCACGGTCACCGAAATGCTGCGCAAGAAGGGTGTCGTCGATAAATTCGTCGAGTTCTTCGGCGACGGTCTCGCCAATCTGCCCCTCGCCGATCGCGCCACCATCAGCAATATGTCGCCCGAGTTTGGCAGCACCTGCGCAATATTCCCGGTCGATGAAGAGACCATTCGCTATCTGAAACTCTCAGGCCGGCCGCCCGAACAGGTGGCCCTGGTCGAGGCCTATGCCAGGGCCCTGGGGCTATGGCGCGTGAATGGGGCGCCGGCGGCCGCCTACACCGATGTACTGCAGCTGGATATGGGCACGGTCGAGCCGAGTCTCGCGGGCCCCAGTCGTCCGCAGGATCGGGTGCCATTGCGCCTGGCCAAGAGCATCTATCGCACGCACCACGCGCAGGATGGCAGCCGAGCGAGCCAAGACAGGATGCCAGCGCTACGGGCAAGGCAAAGGTCACAGTCCGGCCAGCAGGCCTTCGAACTGGCCGACGGCGCGGTGCTGATCGCCGCCATCACCAGTTGCACCAACACTTCGAACCCCTACGTGATGATCGCGGCCGGCCTGGTGGCGCGCAATGCACGGCGCCGTGGTCTGAATTCCAGGCCCTGGGTGAAGACCAGCCTGGCGCCCGGGTCGCGCGTGGTGTCCGATTACCTGAGCAGCGCCGGACTGCTTAACGAACTGGCGGGCATCGGTTTCGATGTCGTGGGTTTTGGCTGCACCACGTGCATCGGCAATTCCGGTCCGCTGAAGCCGGAGATCTCGGCTGGGGTCAAGGCCGGCAATGTCATCGGCTGCTCGGTGCTCTCGGGCAATCGCAATTTTGACGGCCGCGTGCATCCGGAAGTGAAGATGAACTTCCTGGCCTCGCCGCCACTGGTTGTGGCTTACGCACTGGCCGGAACGCTCGATATCGATCTGAACAGCGAAGCGCTCGGCACCGATAGCGATGGGCGTGCGGTGTATCTCAAGGACATCTGGCCTTCCAGTCAGGAAATCGCCGATTGCGTACACCAGAACATCACTTCGGAGATGTTTCGTCGCGGTTACGCCAGCGTGTTCGAAGGCGATGAACGCTGGCAGGCGATCAAGGTGCCGGCAGGCAAGATCTACGCCTGGGACCAGCACTCCACCTACGTCAAGAATCCGCCCTATTTCAATGGCATGAGCATGCAACCGACGGCCGTCGGCGAAATCCGTGGCGCGCGGGCGCTGGCGTTGCTGGGCGATTCGGTGACCACCGATCACATTTCGCCGGCCGGCAATATTGCCAAGGGCAGCCCGGCGGCAAACTACCTGGTGGCGCAGGGCGTGCAGCCGGTCGATTTCAACCAGTACGGCGCACGTCGCGGCAACCATGAGGTGATGATGCGCGGCACCTTTGCCAACATCCGCCTGAAGAATCTGCTGCTGCCCGGCACCGAAGGCGGCGTCACCGTGCACGTGCCCAGCGGCGAGCAGCTGAGCATTTTCGATGCCGCGATGCGTTACCAGGCGGAGCAGACGCCGTTGATCGTGCTGGCCGGCAAGGAATACGGCACCGGCTCGTCACGCGACTGGGCGGCCAAGGGCACCATGCTGCTGGGCGTGCGCGCCGTAATCGCCGAGAGTTTCGAGCGCATCCATCGCTCCAACCTGATCGGCATGGGCGTGCTGCCCCTGCAGTTCAAGGATGGCCAGAGCGCGCAGAGCCTGGGGCTCAGCGGCCGCGAGCGCTTCGAGATCCAGGGGCTGGCCGGCGGCAGCGCCAAAAGCGTCACGGTGGTGGCGACACCAGACCATGGCGACGCGATTCGTTTCGATGCGCGGGTGCGTATCGACACGCCGAAGGAACGCGAGTATTTCCAGCATGGCGGCATCCTGCATTACGTGCTGCGCCAGCTCGCCGTGAGCAGCAAGGCCGCCTGAGGCGGGCGGCCGCTCGCCCATGGCTGAGCGCAACCTCGCGGTCTTTGATCTCGATGGCACGATCACGCGCCACGACACGCTGGTGCCGTTCATCGCGGGCTTCCTCTGCGCGCCATCCCTGGCGGTTGTGGCGGGTGGCGCGTTGTCTGGTCCCGCTGCTGCGCTATGCCACGGGCCCGCGCGACCGCGGCTGCGCTCAAGTCCAGCATCATCCGGCTGACTGCTGGGCGGCGTCGCGAGCGCGCAGCTCACGCACTGGGTCGACGTCTTCACCGCACGGCTGCTGCACGCCGGGATGTACGCCGAGGCGCTTGAATGCATCAGCGCGCATCGCCGCACCCAGGACTACCTGGTGCTGCTTTCGGCCAGCCCGAATCTGTACGTGCCCGTGATCGCCCAGGCACTCGGGTTCGATGAGTGCATATGCACCGAAGTGCGCTGGCGGAGTGATGGCACGCTCGATGGCACGCTCAGCTCGGCAAATCGGCGCGGCGCGGAAAAGGCGCGCTGCGTGAATATCCTGCTCGCCGAATACCAGCCGCTCCTCAGCTACGCCTACGGCAACAGCCCGGCCGATCTCGAGCATCTGCAGCTTGTGAGCGCGGGCACCTACGTCAACGGCTCCGCCCACGGCCTGGTGAACCTGCCCAACGTGCGCGCCGTGCGCTGGTCGCGGCCTGGCTCGGCGACCGGTGCGGTCTGCTTGTGACGCTGTAACCTTTGCACCGCCAGCGACGATATAGAATCAACGGCGGTGCAATCCCCCTGCGGAGCCGCCCAGGGAAATCCATGCCCCGACTCAAGCTACCCGCCATCCGGCCGTCCGAGATCACGGCCGAGCGCTTTTTCCACATGCGACGCGACGTGCTGGCAGGCGCACTGGGCCTGACCGCCTCCGCGGTGCTCCCGGCACGCCGGCGCCCGCACCGGCCGCCGCTCGGCACTCAAGTACACGCGCAACGCCCGTTACTCGGTGACCGGACAGACCCAACACTTTCGAAGAGATCAGCAGCTACAACAATTTCTACGAATTCGGCCTCGACAAGTGCGATCCGGCCGCCAATGCCGGCTCACTGCGCACGCAGGCCCTGGAGCGTGACAATCGCGGGTGAAGCGGCGGTCACCGGCACCTTCACGCATCGAAGACATACTCAAGCCGCATCCGCTCGAGGAGCGCATCTACCGGCATCGTTGCGTCGAAGCCTGGTCGATGGTGATTCCCTGGGTGGGTTTTCCACTCGCTGACCTGCTGCAGCGCTTCAAACCGAACTCACGCGCCAAATTCGTCGAGTTCACCACCCTGCTCGATCCGAAGCAGATGCCAGGCCAGCGCCGCGCGGTGCTCGACTGGCCCTACGTCGAGGCGCTGCGCATCGATGAGGCGATGCACCCGCTGGCGTTGATGGTTGTCGGCGTCTATGGCCGCGAACTGCCCAACCAGAATGGCGCGCCGCTGCGTGTGCACCTGCCGTGGAAATACGGCTTCAAGAGCGCGAAGTCGATCGTCAGGATCCGCTTCACCGAAAAACAGCCGGCCAACACCTGGGCGCTCTCGGCGCCCAGAGAATACGGCTTTTACGCCAACGTGAACCCGAAGGTCGATCATCCGCGCTGGAGCCAGGCCACCGAGCGGCACATCGGCGACGGCTTCTCTGGCCGGACGACGCGAAACGCTGATGTTCAACGGCTACGCCGAACAGGTCGCCGGCCTCTACAAGGGCATGGATCTGCGCCGCAATTTCTGATGAGCAACGCCGCCCCCGAAAGTCCGGCAGCATCGAACGACGCTACCGCCTCCTCTACAAGCCGCTGCTGTTCATCGCCTGCCTGGTGCCACTGGCCTGGCTGTATCGGCGGCACGCTGGGCCTGCCGGTGCCCACGCTGGGCGTCGACCCGCCGCGCAAAGTGCTGGGCATACTCGGTCACTCCGCTCTCAACCTGCTGCTGATCACGCTGGCCGTGACCCCACTGCGCCAGCTCACCGGCAATGCCAACCTGCTGCGGCTGCGGCGCATGCTCGGTGTGTTCGCCTTCAGCTATGCGCTGCTGCATTTCATCAATTACGTGGGCGCCATCCAGGGCTTCAGCGGCAGCCTGATCCTGAAGGACCTGGTAAAGCGCCCCTACATCACGATCGGCTTCGCCGCACTGCTGCTGCTGCTGCCACTGGCGATCACTTCCACCAACGGCGATGATGCGGCGGCTGAAACGACGCTGGCAGAGCCTGCATCGGCTGATCTATCCGATCGCGATCCTCGGCGTGTGGCACTACTGGTGGCAGGTCAAGAAGGACATCCGCGAGCCGCTGATCTACGCTGCGCTGCTGGCCGCTGCTGCTCGGCTGGCGGCTGTGGCGCCGGCAGCGCGCGCTACATCGAGGTCCGCATCTCCCACAGCTCCGGGAACAGCCTGAGCCGCAGCGCCTTGGCAAGATAGGAGACGCCGGCCGTGCCGCCGGTGCCCGGCTTGTAGCCGATGATGCGCTCGACGGTCTTCATGTGATGGAAACGCCACAGCTGGAAGCGATGATCGAGGTCGACCAGCCGCTCGGCCAGTTCGTACAGGTCCCAGTCTTTCTCGGCGTTGTGATAGACGCCGAGCCACGCGCCGGTCACCTGCTTGCTGGCCACATAGGGCGGCGAGAAATCGCGTACCAGCAGTTCCTGCGGCACGCCATAGCCGCGGCGCGACAGCAGGCGCAGCACTTCGTCGTAGAGGCTGGGCGCATCCAGGCGTGCGCTTGAGCTCGTCATAGACCTTCGGGTCGCGCTTGTGCACTTCGATCAGCGCCGCGTTCTTGTTGCCGAGCAGGAACTCGATCAGCCGGTACTGGTAGGACTGGAATCCCGATGAGCGGCCCAAGCGCATTGCGAAACGCCGAGTAGTCGAAGGGCGTCATGGTCGAGAGCACTTCCCACACGGCCAGCAGCTGGCTCTGCACGCGGGCGATGCGCGCCGAGCATCTTGAACGAGGGAGTCGAGATCATCGCGCCGCACGCAATTCATCACGCCCGCCAGTTCGTGGCGCATCAGCCGCATCCACAGCTCGGAGACCTGGTGCACGACGATGAACAGCATCTCGCTGTGTTCGGCGGTCAGCGGCTGCTGTGCGGCGAGCAGCAGAGTCGAGGTGCAGGTATTCGCCATAGGACTGCGAACTGCCCAGATCCCAGTGCACCTGCTCGTCGCTGAGATCGACGCTGCCGGCATGTTCGATCGCTGGCGGTGGCGGTATCGGGTTGTCACTCATGCGCGCTCCGCGTCAACAGCCAACCCGGCACCTGACGTCCAGCCCCTGGTCAGTTCGCGATCGAGCGCGCGCCAGTTCGGGTTCGAAGCGCTCGACCTCGCTGACCAGAACTGTTCGCCGTGATTCATGTGGCGTGAGGTGCGTGAGCTCATGCACCAGCAGGTAGCGCACGACCTCAGGCCGCTGGAACAGCAGGCAGCAATTGAGACTGATGGTGCCGCGGGACGAACAGCTGCCCCAGCGGGTACGCTGGTGTCGGATCTGCAGGCGCGGGAAGCTCACGCCCATGAGCACCGCCAGCGCGTGCAGCTGTGGTGCAAACAGCTCGTGGGCGCTGCCCCGCGCAGGCGCACCAGCAGCCGCTACGCTTGAGCGCCGGGTTCACAGATCCAGCGCTCGCCACTGGCACGCAGCTCCAGGCAACTCGATGGTGGCGGAAACTGGCTGTCAACGGGAATCGCCCGCAACTGCTGCTTTGCAATCCAGTCGCGGTGTCGCGCCACGAAGTCGGCGATCAGCGCTGGCTCGCGCGCGGCGGCGCAACGACTTCCACGGCGCCATCGCGAAACACCCTGATCGAGAGGCGCCGCGCACGGGCACTGTGCCGTACCCGCAGGCAAGCAGGGTCGCTGGGGTAGCCAACAAGGGCAATTGCAGCAGAGGCTGCGGTAGTCATGGGTCCATGATATCAGGGGCGCGGCGTGAACTACGGCACGACGTGTAAAATGCCGCGCCCATGGACCTGATCGACATCGGCATCAATCTTACGCACGACAGCTTTGCGGATGATCGCGAAGCCGTGAGTCGAGCGCGCACACGCCTGCCGGCGTTTCGCAGCTGATCGTCACTGGCGCGACGCTGGCGGGCAGTGCGGCAGCCATCGAACTGGCACGCAGGCGCATCCGCAGTGCTTGTTCGCCACCGCCGGCGTGCATCCGCATCACGCCACTTCACTGACGAGCCGCAGAGCTGCCGCGAACTGCGCGCACTGCTGCAACAACCTGGCGTGGTCGCGGCCGGCGAATGCGGCCTCGACTACTTTCGCAACTTCTCGCCCCACGCTGTGCAGCGCCACGCCTTCGACGCTGCAACTGCGAACTGGCGCTGGAGTGCGGCAAACCCCTGTTCCTGCACCAGCGCGACGCGCACCATGACTTCCTCGCCGCGCTGCGCGCGCTGGCGCAGCCCTGGCGGGGCGTAGCCCACTGCTTTACCGGCGGCCAGCAGGAACTCGAGGCCTATCTGGCAGCTCGGCCTGCACATCGGCATCACCGGCTGGATCTGTGATGAACGCCGTGGCCCGCATCTGCAGCAGCTGGTCAGCCGGATTCCGCGCGGGCGCCTGTTGCTCGAGACCGACGGCCCCTAGTTGCTGCCGCGCGATCTCAAGCCCAAACCCGCCTCACGCCGCAATGAACCGCGCTTTCTGCCGCATATTGCCGCGGTGGTCGCCGATTGGCGCAACGAGAGCGTTGAGGATTGCGCGGCACACACCAGCGCCGCGGCGCGTGCACTTTTCAGTCTGCCACAGGGTACTGCCCGGGCAAGCCAAGCTGCGCCCGCGACCTCAATGGCCACGGCTGCTTCTGGAGCGACGCCTGGCCTGTGACCCGCCGACAGCACGCGCAACATCGTCGCGTGTAGACGCTATGTGTGCATACAGCAGTTCGCGCACGCGTGCCGGCTTTCTGGCGCTCCACGTCTTCAACAGGGCGGCATGCTCACGCGCGGCACGCCTGGCCCGTCCCGCGGGCTGCAGATGAATCTGCACATAGCGCTGCGCCAGGGCATGCAGCCGACCCAGGATTTCCGCAGCAATGGGTTGCAGTCGCGGCACCAGCAGCTGCACGTGAAATACCCGATTCAGCCGCCCAGAAGCCGACTCCATCCGTCGCCATGGCCGCGTTCAGACTTTCCAGGGCCTCGCTGGCCGCACGCTGATCGGCCGCGGTGGCAAGCTTCGCCCCCAATGCCGCAGCGGTGGGCTCCATGAGCAATCGCAGGCTGAAGATTTCATCCAGCTCGCTGGTAGCCAGCGGCCGCACCTGAAAGCCGCGATTGGGAAAAATACTCACCAGCCCCTCGGACTGCAGGCGCACCAGGGCCTCGCGCACCGGTATCTTGCTGGTGCCAAATTCACCCGCCAGGATATCCTGGCGGAGTGCGACGCCGGGCGCGTAGACGCCGGTGAGGATGCGTTCACGCAAGCGCACGATCAGCTGACTGGTCATCGATCGAACCAGTGGCTCGCTCAATCGCGTATTCCCCAACAGAACGGATCACGCGGATCGAGGCGTAGCGTGGCTTCGCCGGTTACATAGGCGGTGCCGGTTATGGTCGGGATGATTTCTCCCCTGGCGCGATCCCGCCAGCGAAAGCTCCCCACCAGGCTGCTGCCGATCACGCTCTCCTGGACCCAGTGATCACCCTCCGCAAGTTTGCCGTCGGCCGCCAGGCAGGCAAGCTTGGCGCTGGTTCCCGTGCCACAGGGCGAGCGGTCGTAGGCCTTGCCCGGACAGAGCACGAAGTTGCGGCTGTTCGCGCCTGGCTGCTGCGCGGGCGCAAACAGTTCCACGTGGTCCACCAGTGGAAACCCCTGGGCATTCACGGCCTCGCGTACGCGCCACGAAAAACCGGTCAGCGCTTCCACATGCGCCAGGTCGATAGTCTGGGAATGTTCCGACACCAGGAAGAACCAGTTGCCGCCCCAGGCGACGTCGCCGACGACGGTACCGATGCCCGGCACCTCCACGGGTTGCCGCTGCGCCGTCCGGTAGCTCACCACATTGGCGACGCTGATGTTGCCCTGCGCATCCAGCTGCGCTTCGATGGGACCGACCGGCGTATCAATGCTGACCGTGCCCGGCGTGAGCACGCCGCTGTGATACAGCGAGGCGATCAGGCCGATCGTCCCATGGCCGCACATGCCCAGGTACCCGACGTTGTTGAAGAAGATGACCCCGAGCGTGCAGCCGGGGTGATGGGGCTTCACCAGCAGTGCGCCGACCAGCGGATCCGAGCCGCGCGGTTCGTTCACAATCGCCGAGCGATAGCCGTCAAATTCATCGCGAAAGCGCTGCACGCGCTGCGCGAGTGGCCCCTCACCCAGATCGGGACCGCCCTCGAGCACCAGTCGGGTCGGCTCACCGGCGGTATGCGAATCGATGACGCGGATCGCGCGCATCAATGGGGTCGTGAATCGCGGGCGGCCTCGATCATGGCAATGACGGCGGCGCGTCGCTCCCCGGCAAGCAGCAGCCGGGGCGGACGCACCCGCTCCGAGCCCCGGCCCATGACCTGTTCCGCAAGCTTGATCGACTGCACCAGATCGTGCTCCGCATCCAGGTGCAGCAGCGGCATGAACCAGCGGTAGATCCGGCGGGCGCGCGGCAGATCGCCGGCGCTCAGGGCTTCGTAGAGCATCAGCGACTCGGCCGGAAATGCGTTGGTCAATCCGGATACCCAGCCCCTGGCGCCCAGGGTCAGACCCTCGAACGCGACATCGTCGAGTCCGGCGAACAACACGAAGCGCTCGCCGACGGCATTGTAGATGTCGGTGAAACGACGGGTATCCGGGGCCGACTCCTTGATCGCCACGATATTGGGCACTTCCGCCAGGCGAACCAGCGTCGGCAGATCGATATTGACGCGATATGACGGTGGATTGTTGTAAAGCATGATGGGCAGGCTGGTCGCGGCCGCCACCGTCCTGAAATGGAATTCGAGTTCCGCGGCAGTGGGGACATAGACCATGGACGGCAGCAGCATGAATCCGTCCGCGCCGAGTCGCTCGGCATCGCGTACGAACTCGACGGCGGCGGTGGTGGTGAACTCCGAGACCCCGGCGATGACCGGCAGCCTGCCGGCACTGACCTCGACTGCAGCCGCCAGCACCTGGCGCTTCTCCTCGGCGCGCAGTGAATTGCCCTCACCGACCGTACCCATCAGCACCAGGCCGTGAACGCCGTCCTTGATCAGCGCAGCCTGCACGCGTTGCGTGGCCGGCAGATCGATGGCGAGTGCGGCGTCAAACTGGGTAGTGGCGGCCGGGAAAACTCCCGACCAGGTGCAGGGCATGGAGCGTGGCATAAATTACCTGCGAGCTGGCATTGATTGAAAGATCGTATATCGTATACGTTATGGGCGTGAACCAGCAAGGCACCATCGCCGTCATCGGCTCCGGGATCGTCGGTTCGGCCGTAGCCCTGGGACTGGCGCGCGAGGGCCGCCGGGTGCTGATGATCGACCGGGCCGAGCCTGGCGTGGCGGGCGCGAGCTTCGGCAACGTGGGTCATATCGCCGCCGAGCTGGTCCAACCCCTGCCCTCGCCGGCGCTGCTGTTCGGCTTCTGGCGCGAACTGATCCGGTGCGGCGGAGTGCTCGACCTGCCGCCGCGTCAGGCGCTGCGGATGTTGCCATGGATCAGGCGCTTTTCAGTCGCCGCCTTCCGGCGCGCGCAGCATACTGAAGCCTTGGCACCACTGGTGCTGCCCGCGTCGGCAACCTGGGCGAGCTGGCTGCAGGCAATCAACCGGCCTGAACTGCTGCGTCGTAACGGGCACTACGAGATCGGCCTGGGCGAGCGCAGTCCCGCCGTGATGCGCATCCAGGCTGCGGCCATGGCGCGCCTGGGAATCAGGACCGCGCCGGTTGCCACGCAGCAGCTGTCGGCTCTGCAGAGCGCCACTGGCGCGCGCATTGCGGCCGGGCTGTGGTTCGAGGATTCGGCGCACGTGACCGATCCTCTTGCCGTAGTGCAGGCTTTCGTGCGCGCGGCGAGCGCGCGCGGCGCAGTAGTGCTCCGATCCGAGGTACGGGCACTGCAGCCACGCGGCGAGCAGATCGAAGTTCAGGAAGCCACCGGAGCGCGCTTGGTGGATGCCGTCATCGTCTGCGCCGGCATGGGTTCGCAAGGCTTGCTCGCGCCGTTTGGATTGCACGCTCCCTTGCAGTCGGTACGCGGCTATCACATCGAAATGCCAGGGAGCGCGCCCTACCTCGACGCCCCGGTGCTGCACACCAACCAGCACCTGCTGGTCACGCCCATGGCGGGGCGACTGCGGGCCTCGAGTTTCATGGAGTTTGCGGCCGACGACGCACCGGCTGATGCCGGCAAGCCAGCCAGCCTGAGAGACAAAGTCCGCGCCCTCGGGTATTCCTGCGATGCCACGGGCCCCAGCTGGGTCGGCTCACGCCCGGTGCTGCCGGACTACCTGCCCGGGATCGGCCGCGCACCGGGACCAGTTAAACTGTTCTATGCCGTGGGCCATCAGCATATCGGCCTCACGCTGGCGCCCGTCACCGGCGATCTGATCGCGGACCTGGTGGCGGCACGGGCGCCGAGACTGCCGGTGCAGGCCTTCGACCTGCGCCGCTTTGGTTCGCCATCGAATTGAGTCTGAACTCATGTACAAAAGGACCTGTCATGCCCAGCAACTTTCGCCGACCCTGGATCGCACTTGGTGCGCTCAGCTGTGCGTCATTCGGAACTATGGCCGCAGCAAACGAGGCTGACGCGCGGCTGCAATCCCTCTACACCACTGAATGGCAGTGGCGTCAGGAACAGCTGCCCGATACGGAGGACACGCAGAAACCTGTCGAGAATCACCTGCCGAGGGTGGATCCGGCGGCACAGGCCGAGCGCCTGAAGTACTGGCAGGACGTGATGCAACGCCTGGACGGAATCCACCGCGCCGATCTGTCGCCGGCGGAGCAGCTCAACTACGACATCTATCGCCCGCAGATCGCAACCCTGATCAGCAATCAGATGTTTCGCGAGTACGAGATGCCCGTGAATGCGGACACCACCTTCTGGACCGAGTTCAGCTATACGGCGCGGCGGCCGTATCGAAGCGTGCAGGACTACCGCAACTGGATTGCCCAGATGCAGGACATTCCGCGCTACTTCCGTGAGCAGATGGCGCAGATGCGCGCCGGTGCGCAGCGCGGATTCACGCCGCCACGGATCACGCTTGCGGGTCGCGATACTTCCATCACTGCCGTCACCGAGGCCACGCCCGAGGCGAGCCTGTTCTACACGCCGTTCAAGGATATGCCCGGAATCACGGCGAGCGACCAGGCCAGCCTGCGTGCCGCAGGCGCTCACCACCATCCGCGACGCGGTGCAGCCCGCCTACCGCGAACTGCTGAAGTTCATGCGCGAGGAATACCTGCCCGCGACACGCACGACGCTGGCGGCCTATGACCTGCCGGATGGCCAGGCTTTCTACCGTGCGAAGATCAGGGAATTTGTGACACTCGAGCGGGATCCCGCGGCCATTCACGAGTTTGGCGAACAGGAAGTCGCGCGCCTCCACAGGCAGATGCTCGAGGTCATGAAGGAGACGGGATTCAAGGGCGAATTTCCGGCGTTTCTGCATTTCCTCAAGACCGATCCGCAGTTCCAGGCGAAGACCGGCGAGGATCTGCTGATGCGGGCGGCATTCATCGCCAAGCACTTCGACGCCAAGGCGTCGCAGTACTTCGGCATGCTGCCGCGCGCGCGCTTCGCGATCAACCCGGTACCGGACGATCTCGCGCCCTTCTACACCGGCGGCCGCGGCGGTCCAGGTGAATACCTGGTCAACACCTACAATCTGCCGAGCCGACCGCTGTACAACCTCACGGCCCTGACCCTGCACGAATCGGCTCCAGGCCATGCCTTCCAGATGTCCCTGGCCCTGGAACACAAGGAGCAACCTGAGTTTCGCCAGCACACCTATCTTTCTGCCTATGGCGAAGGCTGGGCGCTGTACTGCGAACTGCTGGGCGTGGAAATGGGCATGTACGCCACGCCCTACGATCGTTTCGGCATGCTGAACTACCAGATCTGGCGCGCCGTGCGCCTGGTGGTCGACACCGGCGTTCATTCGCAGGGTTGGAGCCGCGATCGCGCGGTGCAGTACTTGCGCGACTACACGGCGCTTTCCGATCACGAGATCCAGACCGAGATCGATCGCTACATCGCCTGGCCGGCGCAGGCGCTCTCGTACTATCTCGGTGAAGACGCCATCCTGAAGGCGCGCGCGCAGGCCGAAAAGGCCCTCGGCGCGCGCTTCAATCTGCGCGCCTTTCACGACTCCGTGCTGGAGCTCGGCTCGGTGCCGCTGCCGGTATTGGCAGCGCGGATCGATCGTTTCATTGCCGACGGCGGCATCGGCCCCTATCCGGATCTGGAGTAACCCACCCGTGGCTAGCAATGGCGCTCTCGCTCTGGTCTCACTGCTGGCAGCGGTTGCCGCAGCCTACATCCTGCGCTGGTGGATGCTGGAGCGCAGGCGCGCGGTCGCCGGAACTCGTCGCCGGCCTCGCCTAAGCGACCTGCTGGCCGGATTCGTCACCAATTTCTTCGACACCCTGGGGATCGGCTCGTTTGCGCCCGCGACCGCCTGGTTCAAGCTGCGCGCGCGCATGCCGGACGAGGAGATTCCAGGCACCCTGAACAGCGGCCAGGCCCTGCCCACGATGACGCAGGCGTTGATCTTCATTGCCACCGTGAGCGTGGACCTGACCACGCTCGCCAGCATGATTGCCGCGGCCGTGCTGGGCGCATGGCTGGGTGTAGGCCTGGTGTCGCGGCTGTCGCGTCGGGCCATTCAGCTGGGCATGGGGGCGGCTTTGCTGTGCGCCGCGCTGCTGTTCCTGGCCGCCAATCTGGGCTGGATGCCCGGCGGCGGCGAAGCGCTGGGACTTTCCGGGTCGCGCCTGATCTTTGCCGTTGCTGTCAATGCCGTGCTCGGCGCGCTCATGATGCTGGGGGTCGGCCTGTATGCGCCCTGCCTGATCCTGGTCAGCCTGCTGGGCATGAGCCCGCTGGCGGCCTTCCCGATCATGATGGGTTCATGCGGCCTGCTCATGCCTATCGGCGGTGCGCGCTTCATTCGCACCGGTCGCTACAATTTCAGGGCTGCCCTGGGGCTGGCGCTCGGTGGCATTCCCGGCGTGCTGATGGCCGCCTATGTCGTCAAGTCACTGCCGATCATCTGGCTGCGCTGGCTGGTGTTGTTCGTGGTGCTCTATGCGGCCGTGCAGATGCTCAAGAGCGCGCGCCGCCGGACAGCGCTACCCGCACCCCCGGCCTGATCACCGCCGGGTCAAAGGCCGGACGCGCAAAGACCTCGCTTACCATGGGTGCGAAAAAATCCAGCGGCTTGACTGCATAGTCGGGATCAAAACTGTTCTGATCCCACTGCTCACAGAATTCAGCGCAGTCGTCAAAATAGGGATTGCCCCGAAACGCTTCGCGCGCGTTCGGATCGCTGCCGACGTACTGGCCATAGTAGTACAGCTGAAAAGCGCCATGCGTCTTCACGACCCAGGTGCATTGCTCGCGCACATAGGGGCGGATGATTGCCGCGGCATACTCCCCATGATTGCACGGAGCGTAAACATCGCCGAGATCATGCAGCAGGGCGGCCACCACCCAATCGGTATCAGCCCCGTATCCCCAGGCTCGCGTCGCAGCCTGCAACGAATGAGTGAGCCGCGTAACCTGGTAGCCCGTCAGTGAGCTATCGAGACCGGCCAGGGCCGCCAGCAAACGCTCGGCAATAGCGGCTTCATAGGGGATTTCATGGCTCCTGAGCAAGGAGTAATCCTCCTGGTCGCCATCTTTCATCCGGGTGAATTTTACGGTTTGCATAAGTGCTGATCGGGCTAGATCGCGCGCTTCGGCTCCACCAGGCTGCTGGGTTTGCAGGCCGCCACCAGCTGTTGCCACTCATCGCGCCACTGCGGCTGCAACTGCTCGGCAACTGTGAATCGACGCGCGGAAATTCGCTGATCAGCGAACCGAGCATCAGCGTGTGGCGTGGCAGGCCCTTGGGAAAGTGCCCGCGCGGCGTGAAGATCACGCGACCTTCCACGGGCAGTTCGTTGACCAGCGCCCGCACCACGGCGATGCGATCGTAAAGCGCGGTCTGCGGATTGGTGAAGGTGTAGCGCTGCGCCCGGTGCATCACGGTCCAGTCGTTCATCTGATCGCCGCCGAAGATGTTGCCGGCGATGTTGCGCAGGTCAATGACCACGCAGCCACGCGCGGTGAGCAGCAGGAAATCGATATGCACCCAGCCGCCCTGCCCGTCGGGCACCAGCACGTCGCGCCGGTATTCAAAGGCGCTGCCCACCACCGCAGCCAGTTGCGCGGCGCGTGCGCGCCGGCGCCGGTACCAGCCCCAGAACAGCAGCAGCAGCACGATCAGCAGCACGGCGGCGCCGATGCTCAGCAGCGTGCGCTGTCGACCTGCGGGAGAGTGATCCAGCCGCCTCCTGCCTCCGCGAGGCAGCCCTGCAGCGAGGGTAGGATCGATTTCGGAATACTGGGCCGGCAGTTCGAACAGGCGCGCCAGATTGACCGGCACCGGCACGGGACGACCGATCAGCGGCTCGACGATCTCGCGGAATTTCGCCGGATGCGCGGTCGCCACCAGCACCCAGGGACCGCGCTCGCGCCGCGCCGCCGGCAGTCGCGCCCAGGCTTCTGCGGCCGTCGCCGTGTGCGGGCACCAGATCACGCCATAGCGATCGTGATCAGCGCGGATGCGTGCACGGATCGCGTTGTCATCGACCGATACCGCACTCACCGCAGCACCCAGCGACACCGCATCCGGATACAGGGCCGACAGGCGCTCGAGGTTGCTGGGGCTGCCCACGTCCATCGCCGATGCCAGCGTCGGCACACTGGCGCGCATGCGCAGCACGCCTTCACTGAGGTAGTCGGGCACCGTGCGATTGGCGTTGTGCGCCAGCACGATTTCATCGATCGGTGCACCGAGCCGCCGCGCCCATACACAGGCGGTCGAATTGCCGAGATTCCCGCTGGGGATCACGAACGATGCGGGCGCGCCGGTCTGCCGCTGCACCGTGAGGCTGGCGGCAACGTAGTACGCGGCCTGGGGCAGCAGGCGACCGAGGTTGATGCTGTTGGCGGAAGAGAGCTCGAACTCGGCACGCAGGCCGGATCGAGGAAGGCCTGCTTCACCAGCGCCTGGCAGTCATCGAAGGAACCACGCACCGCCAGGCTCTGCACGTTGTCGCCCCAGCAGGTCAGCTGCTGCTGCTGCGTGGGCGAGACCAGGCCCTTGGGAAACAGCACGGTCACCTGCACGCCGGCGCGGCGGTGGAAGGCGGCCGCCACCGCGCCACCCGTGTCGCCGGAGGTGGCCACCAGGATGCGCAAGGGCCGCTGCGCGCCCGCGCGCAGCCGCGTGAGCGCAGCGGCCAGGAAGCGCGCACCGAAGTCCTTGAAGGCCGCCGTCGGGCCGTGGAACAGCTCGAGCACCGAGAGCCGCGCCTCGTCGCGCAGCGGCAGGAGCGGTGCCGGAAAGTTGAACGCCTCGCGCAGATCGCTGCCAGGTGTGAGCCAAGCGCATCGCCGCGCGCAAAAGGTTCGAGGAATTTCTCGGCCACCTGCGCCAGGTTTTCACCGGCCGGCAGGCGCCACCGCCGGGCCGCGGGCCAGCTCGCCGGCACGAACAGGCCGCCGTCGGCCGCAAGCCCCTGCGTGATCGCAGTGCTCAGCGAAACCTGCTCGTTGCCGCGCGTGCTGACGAATTGCATCAGTCGATCACGCGCGCACCGAGCGCCTCGATCGGGGTGGTCCAGTGATCGCTCGCCAGGCCGTGGTGCGAGAACTCGACCACCATGGCTTCGCGCACGGCCAGCGCATGACTCTCCAGGCACCAGGCGAACATCGTCGGCCCCGCGCCCGAGATCGAACAGCCGAGCGCACCGGCGGAGATCGCCGCGCGCCGCACCTCACCGAAGCCCGGAATCAGCGCCGCGCGCTGCGGCTCGATGACCACGTCTTCGAAGGATTCGCGCAGCATGTCGATGTCATCCGTATAGCAGCCGGAAATGAAGCCGGCCAGGTTGGCCGTCTGCCAGACGAAATCCTTCATCTCGACACTGCCCTTGAGGATCGCGCGCGCCTGGCGCGTCGAGAGGAACATATGCGGATGCACGATCACCGCGCGCACCGCCGCGGGCACCGGAATCTGCTTCACGCGCGGCTGGTCGATGCCCACGGTGAGCACCAGGCCGCCGTAGAGCGAAGGCGCGATGTTGTCGACGTGCAGCGAGCCACTGGCCACGGCCTCGCCCTGCATCGCGAATTTCAGCAGCTCGAGCTTGCCGCAGGGTTGCGGCAGCACTGCGTTGGCGGCAACCACCGCCGCCACGGCCGAGGCCGCCGAACCGCCCAGACCCGAGGCCAGTGGTATGCCCTTGTCGAGCTCGAGCTCCAGGCCGAATGGCAGCGCCAGCGCTTCGCGCATGGCCTGCAATGCGCGGCCGGCCGTGTTCTTCGCGGGGTCGGTCGGCAGGTCGGCCACCACGCCGCGAATGGCTTTCACGCGCACCTCGGGCGTCGCGGATCGTGCGCACCGTGGCGCGATCGCCGATCGCGCCGATCGAAAAACCCAGGATGTCGAAACCGATGGCGACATTGCCCACCGATGCTGGCGCAAACGCGCTGGCCTCTTCGCGTGCTGCGCTCACAGGCGCGCTCCCAGGAAGGTGGCAAGGCGCAGCAGATCCGCGAACACACCGCCAGCCGTGACCGCAGGACCCGCGCCAGGACCTTGGACAATCAAAGGGTTATCGCAATAACGTGAAGTGGCATATCGCACGACGTTGTCGGTCAGCGCAATGTTGGCAAAGGCATGGCGCAGGTCGAGTTCCATCAGGCCCACGGTCGCCTCGCCCGCCGCAGTCACGCGGCCAACGTAGCGCAACACGCGGCCGCGCGCCTTGGCTGCTTCGTAACGCTGCTTCATTTCGCCATCGTAACGCGGCAGCTGCTCGAGGAAGGCCTCGCTGCTGCCGGTCTCGAGGCCGCCGGGCACCAGGCTCTCCACCTTCACGTCGCTCATTTCGAGGCCCAGGCCCATTTCGCGACCGAGGATGATGAGCTTGCGCGCGACATCCTTGCCCGAGAGGTCATCACGCGGATCGGGCTCGGTATAGCCACGCTGCTTGGCATCGCGCACGATCGCCGAGAACGGTGTGGAGCCGTCGTATACGTTGAAGAGATACGCCAGCGTGCCCGAGAAGATGCCCTCGATGCTGCTGATGTCATCGCCCGTCTCGCGCAGGTCGCGCACGGTCTGGATCACCGGCAGGCCGGCGCCCACCGTGGCCTCGTAGAGATAATGCGCGCCGCTCGCGCGCCGTGCGGTCTGCAGGCTGCGGTAGTAGCCCAGCTCGCCGCTGTTGGCCTTCTTGTTGGGCGTGATCACATGTACGCCCGCGCTCAGCCAGTCGTGGTAGCGACGCGCCACCGACTCGTCGGCCGTGCAATCGATGATCACCGTATGCGGCAGGTAATCGACCCGCACATGCGCCAGGAAGCGCTCGTAGTCGGCGGCTTCCGAGGACTGCTGCACCTGCTCGCGCCAGCGATCGAGCTCAATGGCGGCCGGCGCCAGCGTCATGCGCTTCGAACTCATGATGCCGCGCACGCGCAGGTTGATGTTGAATTCGCTGGCCAGCCGCGCGCTCTGGCTGTTGAGCTGGTCGAGCAGCACCTGGCCCACGGTGCCAGGGCCAATGATGCCGATCGAGAGCGTATGCGGCGAGAGATAGAATCCGGCGTGCACGGCGCGCAGCGCGCGCGTCGCGTGGCTGCCTTCGACCACCACCGAGATATTGCGCTCCGAGGCACCCTGCGCGATCGCGCGCACGTTGACGTTGGCAGTGCCGAGCGCGTCGAACACCTTGCCGGCGACGCCCGGCATACCCGCCATGCCATCGCCCACCACCGCCAGGATGGCCAGGTTCCCGGTCACTTCGACGCTCTGGATCTGTCCGTCCGCCAGCTCGCGCTCGAAGGCACGCTGCAGCACCGAGGTGGCGCGTGCGGCCTGGCGGGCCGGGATCGCGCAGCAGATCGAATGCTCGGAACTGCCTTGCGAAATCAGGATCACCGAGATGTCTGCTTCGCGCAGGGCGCCAAACAGGCGGTGCGCGGTGCCCGGCACGCCGATCATGCCGGCGCCTTCGATGTTGACCAGCGCCACTTCATCGATGCTGGTGATGCCCTTCACGGGCTGATCCGACTGGGGCTTCGCGCAGATCAGGGTGCCGGGCTTCTCCGGTGCAAAGGTGTTGCGGATCCAGATCGGGATATCGCGCCCCACGGCCGGCGCCATGGTCTGCGGGTGGATCACCTTGGCGCCGAAATACGCCAGTTCCATGGCCTCGTTGTAGGAGAGCGCGTCGATCACGCGCGCATCGGGCACGCGCCGCGGGTCGGCCGAGAGCACGCCATCGACGTCGGTCCAGATGTGGATTTCGGCCGCCGAAAGCAGCGCGCCAAAGATCGAGGCCGAAAAGTCGCTGCCGTTGCGGCCCAGCGTGGTCTGGATGCCGTCGGCATCGCTGGCGATGTAACCCGTGATGACCAGCGTCGCTGCATCGTTCGGCAGCAGCTCCTGCAGCCGCTGGGTCGAAAGCTCCCAGTGGATCGACGGGCCCAGCGGGCCCCAGGTGGCTACCACACAGGCGCGCGCATCAATCCAGTAGAGCCCGCGGCGCGTGGCGCGCAGCGCCAGATAGCGGCTGAAAAGGCGCGTCGACCAGATCTCGCCGTACCCTGAAACCCGATCGCGCACATGCTGGCCGGCGGTGCGCATCACCTGGGTGGTGCGCAGCACGGTCTCGAGGTCGGCGGCGTCGCGATCGAACTCGGCCAGGTATTCCTGCACCTGGGCGGCGGGCAGCAGTTCGCCGGCGATGCCGGCATGCCGTACGCGCAGCGCGGTGAGCCCGCTGCGCCAGGTTTCGTCCTGCCGCTCGGCGCTCTGCACCAGTTGCAGCAGTGCGTCGGTCACGCCTTTGCAGGCGGAGAGCACCACGGCCTGTTTCTGGCCCGCCTGGGCTTCGACAATGGCAGCCACCCGCGCGAAGCAGGCTGCATCCGCGACACTGGAACCACCAAATTTATGGACGACCCAGGATGCCGGGTCAGGGGGGCTCATCGGCAAGGCACTACTGTATGCAAAAACCGCAGCACTCTACTGGCCGCCTGCCCTTCCCGCAAGGCGGTGGAGCGGGTAATAGAGCCATGAATTCATGCAGCATATTGGTGCCTTGTTGATGCCTTGTTGTTGCCTTGTTGTTGCCTTGGGGGGGCTAGTCCAGGCGCTTGCGAAAGCGGGCCGCCGCCAGGGCCACCGCGAGCAGCAGGAATACGGTCAATTTCATCACCGGCTGCCACAGGCTGGCCAGCGAGGCGCCCCGGAGGATCACGCCCCGCAGGATCTCCACGAAATGCGTCAACGGCAGCGCCTGCGCCAGGTACTGCACCACGCGCGGCATGCCCTCGAAGGGAAAGGCAAAGCCCGACAGCAGGATCGAGGGCAGCATGGTGAAGAAGCCGAGCTGCATGGCCTGGAACTGCGTGCTCGCCAGCGTCGAGATCACCAGGCCCAGCCCCAGGGTGGCAGCGATGAACAGCCCGGCGCCCAGGTACAGTTCCAGCAGGCTCCCGACCACCGGCACATCGAAAACCAGCACCGCGGTCAGCAGCACGATCGAAGTCTGGATCAGGCCGACGGCCACGTAGGGCAGGAGCTTGCCGACCATCAATTCGCCTGAACGCACCGGCGTCATGATCAGCAGCTCCAGATTGCCGCGCTCGCGCTCGCGCACCAACGCGATCGCGGTGAAGATCACCATGGTCATGTTCAGTATCACGCCGATCAGCGCCGGCACCACCTGCACCGCCGTGCGCCGCTCGGGATTGAATTCGGTCAGCACCTCGAAGGCGGGCTGTTTGCGCTGCAGCTGGCCGCTGCGCACCGGCAGTGGCGCCGTGGCGATCGCGCGCACCGCCGGTATCGACGCCCGGATGCGTACCATCGACGATCACCTGCGCCACCGGCCGGGTCGCATCGAGGCGCCGGCGCTCGAAATCCGGCGGGATGTACAGGCCCGCCTGGATCTCGGCCACTGACGATCAGCTTGCGCAGCGCCTCTATGCCCGCGGGCCGCACCACGAAATCGATCACCTGGCTGGCGCCGATATCGGCGATCAGCGTGCGCGAGGCCTGCGTATTGGCCAGGTCGACCACGCCGGCGTGCACGTGACGCACATCGTTGTTGATGCCGAAGCCGAAGATCAGCATCTGCATCAACGGAATGCCCACCACCATGCCGAGCGTGAGCCGGTCGCGCGACATCTGCCGCAGCTCCTTCACGGCAATCGCGCGAATGCGTCGCAGGCTGGCGGGCAGCATCAGTGCGGACCCCGCTGGGCGGCAGCGTGGCGCCGACGAACACGTCTTCGAGACTGGCGGCGGCCTCGCTTACGTTTGCGGCGATCCCTGCCTTCGCCAGCAAGGCGCGCACTTCCTCGACGCCGTCGGCCCGGAGCGCCCCGGCGGCACCGCCAGCCGGGGCGCGCTGGCGGGGCGAGCAGCGCATGCAGGCGCAGACCGAGCTGCGCGAGCGAACGCAGCGATGCCAGTCCGCGCAGCGCCACGCGCACCGCGCTGGTATCGGCCGCTTCGATTTCGACCACCTCCAGTGGCAGATCGCGCATCAGCTGCGCCGGTGCACCGCTGGCGACGACACTGCCCAGATCGAGGATTGCCAGACCGTGGCAGCGCTCGGCTTCATCCATGTAGTGCGTGGACACCAGGATGGTGGTGCCGGCGGCGGTGAGCGCGAACAGGCTTTCCCAGAAGTCGCGCCGGCTCTGCGGGTCGACGGCACTGGTAGGCTCATCGAGCAGCAGCAACTGGGGCTCGTGCAGTGTGGCCGCCGCCAGCGCCAGCCGCTGCTTCTGTCCGCCGCTGAGCGTGCCGGCCGGCCGCTCGAAGAAATTCCTGCAGGCGATACTCGCGCACTGCCGTCTCGATGCGCTGCGCGGCATGCCGCGGCTCGAGGGTGTAGATGCTGGCCATGAACTCCAGGTTTTCGCGCGCGCTCAGGTCTTCCCAGAGTGAGAAGCGCTGCGTCATGTAGCCCACGCGCCGGCGCAGCAACTCGGATTGCCGCGGAATTTCGAGGCCGAGCACGCGGATCGTGCCGCTGCTGGGCTTGATCAGGCCGCACAGCATGCGGATCGTGGTGGATTTGCCCGAGCCGTTGGGCCCCAGGAAGCCGTAGATGCGACCACGCGGAATGCTGCAGTCGATGCCATTGACCGCCACAGACTGCCGAAGCGGCGCGTCAGCCCATGCGCCTCGATCGCCAGGTCCGTCCGCGCTCATTGACCCTCGCCGGCGGCCGCGCGCAGAGGCACTTCGACGGGCACGCCTACTGGCAAGTCGCGCGCCGCGGACTCGGGCAGATCGATTTCGGCCACATAGGCCAGGCGACTGCGATCGCGCTGCGTCAGCGAGTAATACGGGGTGAAGCTCGCCTCACCGGCGATGTAACGCAGTTCTCCGGCGAAGGGTTTCGCAATGCCATCGACCCGCACCTGCAGGTTGTGCGCCGGCGCGCAGGCCGGCGCGTTGCGGCTCGGAATGTAGACGCGCGCATAGGGCATGCCACTGGCCAGCATGATCACGACCGGCGCACCCACCGGCGGACGCTCGCCCAGCCGATAGGGCAAGGCCTCGATCACGCCATCCACGGGCGCACGCAGCGTCAGCCGCTCGAGCAGCACATCCTGCTGGCGCAGTTGCTCGTCGGCGGAGCGCAGGATGGCGGCGGACTGCGCCAACTGTTCGCTGCGCGTGCCGGCGCTCATCAGGTCGAGCGCCGATTGCGCGGCGCGCATGTTCGCGGCGCTGGAATCACGCAGTTGCAGCAGCTGATCGACCTGCGATTGGGCGATCAGGCCACGCGACGAGCAGCTGCGTCGCGCGAGCGTAGTCCTTGCTGGCCTGATCGCGCTGCGCAATGGCCGCGGCGAGTTGCGCCTGGAGCCGCGGCCATCTCTTCACGGCGCGCGCCGTGCCGCAGTTCCTCCAGCCGCTGCCGCCACTGCTCGACCTGTGCCGCCGCGACGGCACGACTGGCAGCCAACGCGCTCCCATCCAGCTGCGCCAGCAGCTCGCCGGCGCGCACCGCCTGGCCCTCGCGCACCGGCAGGGCGATGATCTGCTCAGCGACCGTTGCGCGACACTCGAAGCGGTGGCGCTCGATGGTGCCCACGGCCGGAGCTCCCTGCTCGCGCGCACAACCGGCAAGCAACCCGGCCAGGGTCAGCGCCACAGTGCAATAGATACGGGGCGATCGTAGTCAGCGGCCTTGCCATGAAGCAAATCATAGGCGGGCGGCGCGCTGCAGGCTACCGAATCAGCCATGGAGCTGCTCAGCAAGTCAGTTCGGGGAGCATGGCGACAAGGGTATCGCTCTGCATGACGACGCTGGCGCGCGTTCGCAGTGGTGCTCGCCCCGTCGCGTAGCAACGCTGATGAGCGCATCGCCATCGAAGGCCGTCAGCAATTCGGCCAGCGCCGGCCCGATGAAGGGCACCACCAGCGGCTGACAATGCGTGACGACGATTGTCAGCACGTTGGCCTCCTGGATACGATCTGCCGCGATATTCCAGGGCATCGTTGGGAATGATCTTTACGCCATCCCGCGCCTGCATCAGTCCTGCGGCCTGCGCGCGGGTCGGCGCTTCTATCCGTAGCTCATCCAGCACCAGCACATCGCGCAATGCGGTGGCATAGGAGCGTGCCACGAGTGCCGGTGGCGCACGACCGTCGCGTGCCGCGGGGACATACAACGGCAGCAGGCCCCGGGCCAGTTCCCGACGCATGGCATCGCGATCGGCATGCGCGACGGCGCCCTGCCGCGCCGCGAGAAAGGTCGCCAGGTTCACGGTATTGCGCGCCACCAGCAACGCGGCGATCTGCAGTATCGCCCAGTACCAGGGGCAGCACGCCCAGCAGCAGCACCAGGGTAAATTCGATCAGCGTGGCGCCGCCCGTGCGCCGGTGCGAAAGCGCTGCGGCTCACGGCAATGCCCGTGCAGTGCAGCCGCTGCCCGGGTTGCAGCTGCCAACGGCGGGCTTCGCCGGCGAAAAACTCCCAGACCTGGTCTGCACCCCGACAGTATGCCCAATGGCGCGCCGGCAGCGGCGCAGCAGACTCGCAGCACCTCGCCCCGTGCGTCGCAAAACACGACGTCGATAGGTCGCGCCAGCAGGAACGTGTGCACTGCCCGGCAACGACGGAAATACCAGGCGTCGTGGCGATGCGGGTAACCAAACCCGAACATGCCGCGCAGGCGTGCACAAAAGCTATCGCAGCGGTGTACGCGCACCGGCTGTAGCGCTGTCGTTCACCGTGAGCTGGTACATTCGTGGCCACCGAGCTCGCCGCGTCTAGGCGCCCCAGAACAGCGTGGCGGCGATAGGGAAGCCCATCACGATGAAGGTGCAAGGGAAGATGCAGAGCACGAGTGGCGCGAGCATCTTGATCGGCGCTTCCATGGCGAGTTTTTCCGCGCGCGCGAAACGCTCCTGCGTGCCGCGCAGTGCCTGTGCGCGCATGACCGGAGCCAGGCTGACACCGGTCACCTCGGCCTGCACGATCGCGGCCACGGTTGCGCTGATCGCGGGAATGGCCAGCCGCAGGTCGAGACGCTCGAGGGATTCACGGCGCGGCCGACCGGCGCGCATCTCCTGCTGGCAACGCTGCAGGGCACGACGCAAGGGACTCTCGGCAGCGCGCTCGAGAGTCAGTTGCAGCGCAGCACCGAAAGCGCAACCTGCCTCGAGCGCCAGGGTAAGGGTATCGAGACAGCCGGGCAGTTCATGCAGTACGGCGAACCGCACATGCGCTTGATTCGTTCGCTGAGCCACAGCCATGGCGCCAAGGCTGCCGCCACGCTGGTGCGCCTGCAATCAGTATCGCGTCAGCCGTGGATCCGGGCGGCCAGCAGGTACGCGATGCTCGCCGCCAGGCCGCCAGCACCGGTCCCAGGGCCAGCCCAGACGTTCGGGTGCGACACTCGGCGTCGAGGTCGGCCCGTGCCAGTTGCCGACTCACAGCCGTGCGCGCAGATTCGCTCACTACGGTGTCATAGGGTCGCCAGCGCGATACGCGGGAAACTCAACCAGCGCAACACTCCTGGCGCGTGCAGGAAGGCTGTGCGCCGGCTGCCGGTGCGTACCCCGGCGACGTCGCGTGCGCAGCGCGCGCGCCGGCGCAGAGCGCGACTGCAGCGCCACCCGCATCAGCGTGTACAGCAGGGCGAGCCGAGCCGGCGAAGCCAAGGCTTATTGCTACATGCCATCGGCACTCTCTACACATCGATGTGCGCCTGACGGCGCAGCCACAGGGCTCCAGCGACTTCGAGCACGGCCAGCACCAGCAGCGCTGCCCAGCCCGGCTCGGTGCTGAACATCAGGTGCATGGCGCGCGGCGCGAGCCGCACATCACCACCAGCAGGGCCAGCGGCAGCAGCCCGGCAATACGCGCCTGAAGACGCGCCTGGGACGTGAGCGCGATGATCTTGCGTTCGATGCCCTGTCGGTCGCGCAAGGTCTGCGCCAGACGCCCCAGCACCTCGGAGAGATTGCCGCCCACGATGCGCACCACCGATACGGCCGCCGTGAACAACGCCAGCTCCGCGCCGCCGAGACGCTGATGCATGACGCGCCAACGCCTCATCGAGCGAGCGACCCAGCCGCTGCCGCCGGATGACCAGCAGCAGTTCCTGCGCCAGAGGCGGCGGTTGGTGTTCCGCCAGGTGCACCAGCGCCGGCGCCAGCGCCAGCCCGGATCTGAGCGTAGGCGCGAGCAGGTCGAGTGCGTCGGGCAACTGGGCGAGCACCCGCGTCCGACGCCGCTGCTGCAGTCGGCGTGCGACCATTGCCGGCACGCACAGCATCACGATGCCTGCCGCGCAGCCCAGCAGGCCGTTGCCGGTCAGCAACGTGGTCGCCAACGCAGCGACCACCACCAGCACGGCCAGCGCGATGGCGTAGTCGACGCGACTCAAGAAACACGAAGGCGTCGGACCACTGCGAATCGAGCGCCTGCTGTTGCGACGCCGAAAGAGCGACTGCGCGCCAGGGTATGCAGGCGAGTGCGACGCCCGGAATAAGCATTGCAAAGGCCAGCCGCCACGCCAACCCAATCGCCAGCGCCGTACATCAGAGCCTGGCGACCGCGCGGGCAGCCCGCATGAGAATGGGAACAGACCGTCGTTGTCCTGACTCGAGCCGGCCATCGCGAGACGCTCGTAGCACGCCGGTATCTGTTCGCAGCTCCGAAATGCCCAGCGGCGCCGGCGATGCCGGGCGCATCGTGATCAAAGCTGAAACAGTTCCTGCGTCTGCACGACACCGCTGTCGAGGCCGGTGATTTCGACAATGCTGCTGACGCGCCGCGGCACCGGAGGCGTGTCGGGTCTGGTGCACGATCAGGTCGATCGCCCCGGCAATCTGTGCGCTGATCGCCGGCAACGGCAGTTCGACACCGGCCATCAGGGCCATGACCTCGAGCCGCGCGAGCAGGTCGCGCGGCGAATTGGCATGCGCCGTGGTCAACGAACCTTCATGGCCGGTATTCATGGCTTGCAGCATATCGAGCGTTTCACCGCCGCGGCATTCGCCGACGATGATGCGATCGGGACGCATGCGCAGCGCATTGCGTACCAGATCGCGAATGCGTGACCTCGCCCTGCCCTTCGGCATTGCGTGGTCGGCTCTCGAGCGCCACCACGTGCGGGTGCTGCAGCGCGAGCTCGGCAGCATCCTCGATGGTAACGACGCGTTCGGACTCGGGGATGTAGGCGGCAATGGCATTGAGCAGGGTGGTCTTGCCGGCACCAGTGCCACCGCTGACGACGATATTCCGACGCGACTGCACAGCGACGCGCAGGAACTGCGCCATGGCGCTCACTGAGCACGCCGGCCTCCACCAGGCCGTCATGTCGAGACGGGTCTGCGAAAATTTGCGGATCGTCACCACCGGGCCATGCAGCGCCAGCGGTGGCAGGATGACATTGACGCGCGAGCCATCGCGCAGCCGCGCATCGACCATCGGCGAGGCTTCATCGACGCGGCGACCCACCGCGCCCACCATTCTTTCGATGGCGGCGCGCAGGGTCTTGTCACTACTGAAACTGGCATCGATCGCTTCGAGCCGACCGTTACGTTCGACGAAGACTGCCTCGGGCCGTTGATCATGACTTCGGATATCGAGGCATCGGCCAGCAGCGGTTCGAGCGGACCCAGCCCCAGCGCTTCATCAAGCACCATGTGGATCAAGCGCTCGGCGTCGAACTCCGGCGGCAGCGCAGACGCGCAACGATGCCCTGTACGAGGCGCCCGACCATGGCATGCAGCGGCACATCGGCGAGACGCGCCACATCGGTACGTCGCAGATCCAGCTGCGCGAGCAACTCCTCCTGCACCTGGCGCGCGAACCGTGCATAGCCATGGGATTCACGATCTGAATCAGTCATGCGCTTGTTCCAAGGAATGCAGCGCGTGCTCGGCACGCTCCAGCT
>CAWGKS010000007.1:0-1044344 GCA_963823235.1 uncultured Gammaproteobacteria bacterium
GCCACGTATTGCTCATTGCGGCAACTGCCTATGGGCGCGCAGTAACTTCAGCACATCGAACCACAGCACGCAGAGTACTCCCGCCGCCAGGCTCAAGCCCAGGTCGTCGAGGTGCAGTGGCGCAAATGAAAAGACCCTGCGCAGCGCCGGAATCTCCAGGATCGCGACCAGACCCAGCGCAGTGCCGCTGACTACCCACCAGAGTGCCGGATTCGGTGCGCGCATCATGGCAAAGGCGGTTCGCGTCCAGGAGCGATTCACCAGAATGATGGCCACGAACGACACCACCAGCGTAGCGAACGACAGTGCCCGGGCGACGTCCGGCCCGTGCGTGGGGCGGATCAGCATCAGGATCCCCAGGCAAACCAGCAGTACGCTCAAGCCCTGGGCAAACGAGGCCAGCACGGTCCGGCCGGAAAACAGTCGCGCCTGCGCGCTGCGCGGCGGACGCCGCATCACATCGCTTTCCGATGCCTCGGCTTCGAAGATGAGCGAGCAGGACGGGTCGATGACCAGTTCGAGAAACATGATGTGTACCGGTGCGAGCAGCAGCGGCCAGCCCGGGAGGAAGACCGGCACCATGGACAGGCCGGCGACCGGTACGTGCACGGCCAGCGTGAAGATGATCGCCTTCCTGATGTTGTCGTAAATGCGGCGACCCAGGCGCACGGCCGTGACGATCGAGGAGAAATCGTCATCCAGCAGGACCAGGGCGGCGGCCTCGCGTGCCACATCCGTGCCGCGGCCGCCCATGGCAATGCCGATGTGAGCGGCCTTCAGTGCCGGAGCATCATTGACGCCGTCGCCGGTCATGGCGACCACTTCACCATGTGCTTTTAGGGCCGTCACAATCCGCAGTTTCTGCTCGGGCACCACCCGGGCGAAGATCTGCGTGGTGCCGATGCGCTCTGCCAGCTCCACGTCTGACATGCGCTCCAGTTCCGGCCCGCTGATCAGCTGATCGGCATCCGTGAATCCCGCCTGCCGGGCAATGCTGCGCGCAGTCTCCGGATAGTCGCCGGTGATCATGACCACCCGGATGCCGGCGGCACAGCATTCGGCAACGGCGGCCGGTACGGTGGCGCGCAGCGGATCCTCGAAGGCGACCAGGCCGAGAAATTCCAGCTTGAGCTCGCCCTGTTGCGCGGGCAGCAGAGCGGTGGAGAGTTCGCCCCTGGCCACTCCGAGCACGCGCAGGCCTTGTGCTGCCAGCTCCCTGACACTCGCCTCGACGTGGGCACGTCTTGCACCCGTGAAGGCCGCACAGTCGTACGATCGCCTCGGGTGCTCCCTTTGACGCCATGACAATAGTTCCAGCGCCATGCAGTTGCCAGGCATGAGTGACCGCGAGCAGCTCAGTGCTTAGCGGGTATTCCCGGGCAAGCGACCAATCGCGATTGACGCTGTGGTCACGGTGGCCAGCCTGCGGCTCGCTTCATTCAAGGCCCGCTCCATGGGATCGAAGGGTTCGGGCTTGCTGGCCAGTGCGGCCGTGTGCAGCAGTATTTCATGGCTCTCCTCAAGCGCAGAGCCTCCCGGAGCAACGGCCACGCTGGCGGCTTCCGTCACCAGCAACTTCAGGGTCATCTGGTTTTCAGTCAACGTGCCGGTCTTGTCGACGCACAGGACCGTGGCGGCCCCCAGCGTCTCGATCGCCGGCATGCGTCGCGTCAAAACCCGGTGACGCGAAATGCGCCAGGCACCCAGGGCGAGAAACACCGTGAGAATTACCGGGAATTCCTCCGGTATGATGGCCATGGCCAGGGAAATGCCAGCCAGCAACCCGTCCTTCCAGGCGCGCCAGTCAGCGCCGCGGGTCAGTGAATACACAATGACTACCACTGCACAGGCAATCAACCCGGCGACCGCCAGCACGCGCACCACCCGACCCGTTTCCTTCTGCAGGGGTGTAGTTTCCGGACCGATTCTTTGCAGCGCTCCGCCGATCTTGCCTAGCTCAGTACGCGGACCCGTGGCCAGCACTTCGGCGATCGCCTGACCAGAAGTCGCCAGGGTTCCAGCGAACAGCGAGGCCAGATTGTCGCCGCCGGGCCGTTGCAGACTCTGGATGTCGGGCGCCGCCACCTTGCGTACCGGCATCGATTCGCCCGTCAGCAACGACTCGTCGACGTTGAGGTTCATGTTGCGTCGGATCACGGCGTCGGCTGGAATGCGATCGCCCTCGGCAATCGAGAGGATGTCGCCACGTACCACGTCGCGACCGGCGATTCGCAGCCTGCGACCTGCTCGTATCACCAGAGCCCGCGGACTGGTCAGGTCTCGCAGGGCTTCCAGGGCGTGTTCGGTGCGGCGCTCCTGAAAGATGGTGATGCCCATGACGGCAAATACAAATCCCAGCAGCATGAGCGCATCGCCGAGCTTGCCCATCAGCAGGTACAGGCTGCCAGCGGCAATCAGCAGCAAGAACATGGGTTCCCGGGCCACGGCGATGGCAATCGAGGCAACGCCACGCGGCTTGCTGGATTGCAGCTCGTTGGGTCCATCGGCCAGGCGGCGCTCCCGGGCCTGCTCGTCACTCAGGCCGCTGGGCTCGCGCTGATCTGCCTGCAGAGAATCAGCTGACGTGGCTGACAAAGTGTCCATTGGCCGACTTACGGTACTCGAGCACATCCTCGACATGGGAGTAGTCGCCCAATTTTTCTGGCTGCGACAGATGAATGATGGCGATGGTGATTTCCTGGATGCCGGATAA
This sequence comes from uncultured Gammaproteobacteria bacterium, assembly GCA_963823235.1. Classification (GTDB taxonomy): domain Bacteria; phylum Pseudomonadota; class Gammaproteobacteria; order Steroidobacterales; family Steroidobacteraceae; genus FEN-1191. The sequence goes on from CAWGKS010000007.1 coordinate 2,714, forward strand.
TTCCTGGCGCGACACCAGAGCAAGCTCAATGGCGGCGACGATCCGTCCGGCGGCGATTTCGCGATCGGCCTGGTTCAGGCTGGCAAGCCTGGTGTCCTTGACCAGGGCGCGCAGGTGAGCCGAACCTGCCAGTAACTCAATGACCTCCGGTGAGTACCCAAGTGCCGAAGTGACTTCCGTACTGACCTGCGACAGCGACTCGTACCGTGCCGAGCTTCCGGGGAGTGATGGTTTTGCACCGCTGCAACCCGCGAGGGCTGCCGCAACGAGCGCTGCGGCCGATAGTGCCCTGGTGATTCTGACAAACATATACTCCCCCGGATGGATTACAGGCAGCACCATGATTGCAAAACCACAGCCAGCGCAACAGGACTTATGCGTAGGGTCAGCGTCACGGCCAGGCCGGATAGTATGCTGTATGGAGCGCGTCGATGACCCAGTCTGAATCCGGGCCTGCAGCCGTGCCAGCCAGGCGAACTATCCTTTACGTACTGCTGGGCATGCTGGCCATAGCTTGCCTGGTAATTCTGAAACCGGTACTGGCCCCGCTGATCTGGGCGCTGATCCTCGCGTATGTCACCTGGCCAGTGTTTCGCCGCTTGCGCGCCTTGCTGGGCCGGTGGCACACCACAGCCGCAGTGCTCATGACCATCGTGGTTTGCTGTGCACTGGTCGTGCCCCTGGTCTGGTTGCTGGTCCTGGTGCAGAACGAGTTGCTGGTTGCCTACCGCCTGTTCGCTGCGACCCTTGCAGGCAGCGCCAATAATCTGCCGGCCGCGGTGCGCAATTTCCCGTGGCTGGGTGAACGGCTGCAGGAGATCCTGAGCCGCAATGCCACTGCGCCAGCGGATCTTGGGCGCGAACTGCTGCTCTGGATGCGAGGATGGGAGCGCAACGGCAGCGGTTTACTCGCAACAATCGGCCATGCCCTTCTCCAGATTGTGTTAACCGTACTGTCGTTATTCTTCCTGTTCCGTGACGGCGAGCTGCTGATCCTCCAGTCGCGCCGGGTGTTCGGACGCCTCGTCGGCGACCGCCTCGAACCGTACCTGCAGGTCCGCGGGCGTGATGACGCGCGCCGTCATCTATGGCTTCCTGGTCACCGCATTCGCGCAGGGCCTGGTAGCCGGAATCGGCTACCAGCTCTTCGGACTGCAGTCGCCGGCGCTACTGGGCACACTCACTGGCGTGCTCTCGCTGGTGCCACTGTTCGGAACCGCTTTGGTCTGGGCGCCCGCAGGCATCCGGCTATTGCTCACAGGCCACGTAGGGCAAGGCATCGCCCTGCTCGCATGGGGCACATTGCTCGTGCATCCCATTGACAATCTGCTGCGCCCATTGCTGATCAGCGCTGCAACGCACGTGCCGTTCATATTGATAATATTTGGTGCGCTGGGTGGGATGGCTGCCTTTGGCCTGGTCGGCGCGTTTGTTGGCCCGGTACTCCTGGGCATTGCGCTGACAATCTGGCGAGAGTGGATGGCGCTCGGGACCACAGGCAGCCACAGCGACGCATAGCGGGCGCAACAGCCCGCTACGCGCCACTTATTGATCCCCTACTTAGGGGTCTCGTGATCGGCCTCATGATCATGCCCGGGCGACATGCCTTCATGCTTGTCCATCATCGGGCAACCATGCTCGTGCATTGATTCCCCACTCTCCATCATCTCGTGATGGCAATCCTCCACCGACTTCTCGGAGCGCAGGCAGGCGGCCATGCGCTCGTGCACGGTAGCCATCTGTTCCCGCATCTCCTTCGAGACCGCCGGCTTGGCGGGCGCCGCAGCCTCCGTGGACCAGGCCAGGGACGAAACCGCCAGCAGCGCGAGCAGTGCGGCAGCAAGAACCGTCAACCATTTCAGGTTGCCCATGATGTACCTCCAGGATCACAAAACTTATGTCACACGTTACGACGCCTGCGCACGGCAGTCCATACGGGCATGCCCGTAACCAGTTCCTAGGTACAAGCCCGAATTGCCTGCTACGCGGTGCCCTCCTACCCTCTGCGCAGGTAAGAAGTAGTGAGTAGCTGCCATGAAAGCCTCCGCTCACGATTGGGTGCTGGTGCTTGCCGCAGGTGAGGGTAAGCGCCTGCGTCAATTGACGAGGTGCACGGACGGAGCCTGCGTGCCCAAGCAGTATTGCTCGCTGCAGGGCGGCCCGACTTTGCTTGAAGAGACGCTGCGTCGCGCCGCAAGCGTGACCGACGCTGAGCATATAAGCGTGATCGTAGCTCGCCAGCATCGCCGCTGGTGGCAGCCAACGCAGTCGGCGCGGCCGGCGCACCGACTGATCGTCCAGCCGCGCAATCGTGGCACGGCAAATGGCGTATTGCTGCAACTGCTGCAGATCACGCGTCTCGATCCCGACGCACATATCATGCTGTTGCCATCTGACCATTTCGTCGCCAACGAGCCGACGCTGACCAGGGCCATGCGGTCCGCACTGAAGAGGCTGCGCACGGCCCCTGAAGAAATCATCCTGCTCGGAATGGAGCCCAGCTTTCCCGACCCTGACCTCGGCTATATCGTTCCGGGCCGTGGCTGCGCACAGGGCACCTTCGCAGTGTCCGAATTCGTCGAGAAACCCAGTGTCCATAAGGCGCGTGAGCTAATCAACAGTGGCGCGTTGTGGAGCACCTTTATCGTCACGGCGCACGCTGTATCACTACTGAAATTGTTTGAGCGCCACTTTCCGCAGGTAGTGTCCGCCGTGCGGCGCGCGCTCGCATCCGGGGTCGAGGCGCCGGCCCGGCTCAGGGATCTGTATGCATTCCTGCCCGACCTGGATTTTTCCCGGGATCTTCTGGCCATGGCAGATCGCCGGCAGCTGCGAACGCTGCCTGTCGCCGGGTGTGGATGGAGTGATCTGGGCACACCGGAACGCGTGGTTCAGACACTCGCGCGGCTGCCGCCGGCCCATGACACCCGCACCGCCGTCGCTGACAAGGAAGCCCCAGTCAATCTGGCCAGCGCACTTCGACTTGCGACGCCACCACGCTGGCCAGTAGTATCTGATGCGGCCTAGACGCCGCCACTTGCAGCCAATTTTCAGGCGTCGATCGCTCGGAGGCGTGTCATGAGTACGAGTGCGGAGCAGCTGTTGAATCAGCTGCATCGGGTGCTGGAAGACCTGGAAGAGTTCGCCGGCACGGCCAGCGATGCCGGCGCGGAAGGTGCCGGGGCGGTTACAGATCACCTCAAGGAAGCGCTCGGCAAGGCTCGCGAGCGAATCAGGGGATTGGAAACCGGCCTTAGGCGTGGGGCTGTAGCCGGTGCCAAGACGGCCGACGCCTATGTACGGGAAAACACCTGGCAGTCGATCGGTGTCGCCGCGGCGATAGCCTTCCTGCTCGGCGCGTTGATGACGCGCCGGAACTGAGTGCACGCCATGCGATTGTTGGCATCGATAGGACGCCTGGGTGCCATGCTCGGCGACCTGGTGGAAAGTCGGTGGGATGCGGCGGCGGCTGCCGTGCGCATGGAAGTGCGGCGCGCAATCACGGCGGTCGCCTGGGGAATCGTGGCAGCTGTGGCGGCTATATTCGCCATGGAATTCGCTGCTGCGGCTGTGCTGATCGCCGCCTGGGACACTCACCCGGTAGTGGCAGCCGCAGCGATTGCCGTGGGCTTTCTGTTGCTGGCCCTGGCAGCAGCCCGGGCTGTGCGCCGCTGCACCCGATAGATACCTGATACTCTTGAACTGGATCGCTGTGTAGCCAGGCGGCAACGCCGGCTCGATCGCGGCTGGCATTGCAGGAGTACTGGATGGCGACCTTTGACAACCCTGCATTTGACGATCATGAATCGGTGCATTTCTTTACCCACCCCGCTTCGGGGTTGCGAGCCATCATCGCCATTCACAGCACGGCGCTCGGACCGGCCGCTGGCGGCTGCCGTTACTGGCACTATGAATCGGGTGAACTGGCACTCACCGACGCGCTGCGCCTGTCACGCGGCATGAGCTACAAAAACGCCCTCGCTGGCCTGCCAGTGGGCGGCGGCAAGGCCGTCATACTTAAGGCCAGCAAGGCACCGCACCGTGCCACCCTGTTTGCCGCGTACGGGCGCGCGGTCAATTCGCTGGCGGGCCAGTACATCACTGCCGAAGACGTGGGTACGCGTGTGGAAGACATGCAGGAGGTCGCCAAAGTTACCCGCTACGTGAGCGGGCTTGCTGGCGATGCAGCGCGGGCTGGCGGCGATCCATCGCCCAAGACCGCCTATGGTGTCTATCTGGCGATGAAGGAAGCCTGGCGCTTTGCCACGGGTACGAACGTTCTGGCCGGCGTACGCGTGGCCGTGCAGGGCGTGGGCGGTGTCGGTGGTGCGCTCTGCGCCCTGCTGCACCGCGAGGGCGCCAGATTGATCGTTGCCGACGTATCGGAAACGCGCGCCAGGCACACGGCCCGTGAATATTCAGCGCTGATGGCGGAGCCGGACGAACTGATCGGCAGTGAGGCCGACATACTGGCACCCTGTGCGCTCGGTGGTGTGCTGCACGCCCGCAGCATCGACACATTGCGGGTGCGGGTGATCTGCGGGGCGGCGAACAATCAGCTCGCCAACCCTGAGGACGGCGAGCGCCTGCGTGCCCGCGGCATTCTCTATGCGCCCGACTATGTGGTAAACGCCGGCGGCATCATCAGCGTGGCACTCGAGTACCTGCGCAGCGGCTCCGAGGCGGAAGCGCAGGCGCGCATCGAAAAGATTCCACTGACGCTGCGCAAGATACTGGAAAGTGCTGCGGCGAGTAGCGCAGCTACCAGCGATATCGCCGATCGCCTGGCACAGGAGTGCATTGCCGCCGCGGTGACTGCGCCCAGCAGTCACTGAGCACTCATTCATCGAAGCGCAGGTGCTTCACGCTCTTGCCGTGACGGCGGATCAGGCGCAGCGCCTCAATGCCAATCTGCACATGCCGTTCGACAAACTCATCGGTCACGCGCCGATCCGAGTCTTCGGTCTTGACCCCTTCCGGCACCATCGGCTGATCACTCACCAGCAGCAGTGCACCGGTGGGAATGGAATTGGCAAAGCCGGCGGCGAAAATGGTCGCGGTCTCCATGTCGATCGCCATTGAACGGGTTTTGCGCAGATAAGCCTTGAAGTCGTCGTCGTGCTCCCAGACGCGCCGGTTCGTGGTGTAGACGGTTCCGGTCCAGTAATCGCGGGCCAGATCGCGGATCACGGTGGAAATGGCGCGCTGCAGACTGAAGGCCGGCAGCGCGGGCACCTCGGGAAGCAGGTAGTCGTTCGAGGTGCCATCGCCGCGTATCGCCGCGATCGGCAGCACCAGGTCGCCGATCTGGTTCTTGCGCTTGAGCCCGCCGCACTTGCCGAGAAACAGCACCGCTTTCGGGTTGGTCGCCGACAGCAGGTCCATGATGGTCGCGGCATTGGCGCTGCCCATGCCGAAGTTGATCATCGTGATGCCATCGCCCGTGGCGTTGGGCATCGAGCGATCGCGGGCAACTTTCGGTGCCTGTACCAGGCGCGAAAACATGTCGAGGTAGTTGTCAAAATTGCACAGCAGGACATAGGGACCGAAGTCGGCCAGTGCCGTGCCGGTGTAGCGCGGCAACCAGTTCTCGACGATCTGCTGCTTGGTCTTCATCGACCCGCTCAAACGAAATCCAGGGCCTGGCGCAGATCCTCCACCAGATCCTGCGCGTCCTCAATGCCAACTGACAGGCGGATCATTGATTCGGTAATGCCGAGTCGCTGCCGTACCTCGATGGGCACGCCCGAATGAGTCATGGCCGCGGGATGGCTGGCCAGGCTCTCGGTGCCGCCCAGGCTCACCGCCAGCTTGATCACTGTCAGCGCATCAAGACAGCGGAAGGCGCCCGCCTCTCCGCCTTTTACTTCGAACGAGAAAGTGGAACCGGCCCCGGTACATTGGCGATCGAACACCGCCCGGCGTGGATCGGCTGCACCCAGCAGACCGAGATAATTCACCGAGCTGACCTTGGGATGGCTGACGAGAAACTCGGCCACGGTCCTGGCATTGTGGCCGGCCCGCTCCATGCGCAGTTGCAGTGTTTCCATTGAACGCAGCAGCATCCAGGCGGTATTGGGATCGAGCTGCGTGCCGAGCGCGCCGCGCGCCTGGCGAATCGGCAGCACATGCGCCCGGCTGCCAGAGACGCCGCCAGCCACCAGATCGGAATGACCGCCTACATATTTGGTCAGCGAATAGACATTGATATCCGCGCCGCATTTCAGTGGTCGCTGATAGACCGGCCCGAGCATCGTGTTGTCGGTGACGATGAGCGGCCGGTGACCCTGGCGCCGGCCGAGCTCGTCGGCGGTGCGCGCCATCAACTCGAGGTCTACCAGCGTGTTGGTTGGATTGGCCGGTGTTTCGGTCATGATCAGGCCGATGCGACCGAGCGCTGTGCCGGCGGCGACCGCCGCCTGCACCGCCTCGGGCGATAGTCCATCACTGAAAGCGACGTGGCGGATGCCGAAGTTGGGGAGCGTTTTCGAAATGAGGGTTTCGCTGCCACCGTACAGGGGCTGACAGAACAGCAGCACGTCGCCCGCCTTCAGATGCGTGAACAATGTGGTGGCGATGGCCGCCATGCCCGAGGCGAATACGGTGGCCAGTTCGGCCTCATCCCAGAGTGCGAGTCGATCCTCGAGCACCTCGAGATTCGGATTGTTGAAGCGCGAGTAGACCAGGCCGCCGCGCGCGCCATCGGGCAGGGATTTGCGCCCGGAGGTGTAGTCGAAAAAATCCTTGCCGTCCTGCGCGGTCCTGAACACGAAGGTCGAGGTCAGGAAAACCGGCGGCTTCAGCGCTCCCTCCGACAGATGCGGGTCATAGCCGAAGCCCATCATCTGCGTCACCGGCGACAGCGTGCGCTTGCCTACTGTACGCTTGTGGTATGTGTCGCCCATGACTTGAGTCTCCTGCCCGGTTCCGTAGTGACCCCAGTGTGGGCCGTTCACATCAGGCTGTCACGCACCAGGGCGTGGCGCAAATCGCAGCGGCAGCATCAGCAGCACACCCAGCAGCATGACCACGACACCCGTGACCGCCCCCACTTTGACATGCGCGACGCTGCTGTAGAACACAAAGGCACTGCTGGCTGTGAACGCCAGCGGCAGCCATGGGTACCAGGGTGCGCGGAATGGCCGCCGCACCCGTGAATGGCGCTGCCGCAGAATAAAGTACGCACCGCCGCTGAGCGTCAGGAAGAACCAGTAGACCGGCGACAGGTAGTCGACCATGGTCGTGAAGCCGTGGCGCGTCCAGGCACCGAAGCCGACCAGCATGAGCGCCACGCTGCCGATCGCCAGTATTGCTGCCGGCGGTGTGCCGCGCACCACATGCCAGCGACCCAGGTGCCGCAGCGTTGTCGTATCGCGGGCCGCCGCATAGGTGGTGCGTGCACCGGCAATCAGCAGCGCGTTCATCGCGGTGATCGAAGTGATGGCCACGACTGTGACGATCAGCAGCTGACCCGGCCTGCCGAAAGCGCGCAGCATCAGTTCAGCGGCCGGCGCATCGGTGGCGGCAAGGCCGGCCAGCCCGAGACCGCGCAGCAATGCCCAGTTGACGGCCAGGTACAGCACCGTGACCGTTCCCATGCCAAGCAGCAGGGCCCGCTTGATGCCATGATCGCCATCGCGCATTTCCGCCGATAGCGTGGCCGCATCGCTCCAGCCGCCGTAGGCGAGGAACACGAACACCAGGGCCGTGCCCCAGTGCGTCACCCGCGGCAGCGCAACGCTGCCCGCCACCACAGCGCTCGCAGGCGCAACACCCTGGAAGCTGAGCCACAAACCCGCGGCGCCTACGCTGGCCAGACCCAGCAGCACGATAGTCACCAGCGCCACCTGGGTATTGATGCCAAAGCGCAGCCCGGCGAGATTGAGCGCCACCAGCACGATCACGATCAGCGCCGCGAACAGTGCGCTGCCCGAAGGACCGAGGTGTACCACCTGTCCCAGGTAGTCGCCGAATACGAAAGCCAGCATGGCCATCGATCCGGTGTGGATCACGGCAAAGCGCGACCAGGCGAACAGAAAACCGAGCCGCGGTCCGTAGGCCCGGTACAGAAAATTGTAGTCGCCACCGGCATCGGGAAAGGCCGCCGCCATCTCGGCGTAGCACAGTGCACCGGCCAGCGAGAGTGCCCCGCCGAAGATCCAGGTCCACATCAGCACCGCGCTGCCCGACACATTGGCAGCCGCGACCGGCGTGGTGGCAAAGATGCCGGCGCCGATGACCATGCCCACGCACACGGAAATCGCGTGCCATACGTTCAGTTGGCGCTGCGGCGTGCCGTGGGATTTTGCCACGGCGAAATACTAGCGTCGTCCCGCCAGCTCCCGGATCAGCGCATACCATTGCGCTGCGCCCTGGTAGAGCGAAGCAACGGGCAGGCGCTCGTTCAGGCCGTGCGCGAAGTTTTCACTCTCCTTGCCGAAGGAACCCTGCACGCCATAGGTTGGAATGCCGCCATGGCGAAACACCGCACCGTCGGTCGCATAGGAAGCCTGCTCGGGCACGATGGGAATGCCCGGATGCACGCTGTGCACGGCCTTGCCGATCGCCGCCATCAAGGCCGGATTCATCGGTGAGGCCCCGGAGACCACACCCACATTGCCCAGTTTCACTTCGACCTTGTCGCCCACCAGCTCCTGCAGCGTTGCGCGCACGCTATCGATGGGATGGCCAGGGAAAACGCGGCAGCTCAGGTTTACCTGCGCCATCTGCGGCAGGGCGTTGTTGGCGTGGCCACCCTTGAGCATGGTCGGCACGCAGGTGGTGCGAGTCTTGCCGACGTAGGCAGGGTCCTGGTAAAGCAGATCGGCGGCCGCCGCGTCATGCGGATTGGCGGCGAAGTGCGTCATCGCCTCGCCCAGCGGCCCGGGCGTATAGCTCGCCGCCACCTTGAAATTCTCCAGGGTCCAGTCGTTCCACATGACCGGGAAGCGATAGGCCTGCACCTTCTTGATGGCATCGGCCAGATCAAAGATGGCGTTGTCGGGCCGCGGACGGCTGCTGTGACCACCACTGTTGCGCACAGTCAGTGCGAAATCGGCGTAGGTCTTCTCGGCACCCTGCACGAAGAAGGCTTCAGCGGCACCGGTCTTTTCATTGAGCACGCCATCTCCGCCATCACCATTGAGCGCGTATTCGGCGTCGACCAGATCGTGATGATGCTCGATGAGGTCAGCAGTGGTGGCCTCCTCGGTCTCTTCATCACCCGTGAACACGATGATCAGATCGCGCGTCGGTTTGAACCCCTCGGCTTTGAGGCGCAGAAAGGTGGCGGTGAGCTCCGACAGTTCCTGCTTGATGTCGATCGTGCCGCGCCCGAAGAAATAACCATCTTCCTCGACCAGCGTGAACGGGTCGCGCTGCCAGTCCTCACGCTTCGCCGTCACCACGTCCATGTGCGCCATCAGCGCAATGGGTCGCCCGCCACTGCCATCGCCGCGATAGCGCACCACCAGGGATGCGGTCTCTCCCACGGGAAGAATGTGGATGTCCGCTGACGGCATGCCGGCATCGCGAAACTGCCCGGCCAGGTAGGCGGCGAGTTTCGGCACCTGGCCGAGGCCAACCGAAGTCTGCATGCCGATGACGGTGGCGAAGATGTCGCGCAAGCCGGGCGTTGTTGACGTCCTGTGGGGCGTTGGACGCCATCAGTGGCGCAGAGCACAGGCCTGCCATGCTCGCCGCGGCCACGATCCACGCTCTATCAAACCATTGCTTGCGCATGCTCACTCCCTTGACAGCATAGCGAACAGGAAACAACGCAGAATACCCGAAGCAGCCGTGCTGCGGGTGAGACGAGCGGCGCTCAGGCATTGATCAAGGCCCCGAGGCGGCGAATGGCCGCCTCGGCGGCCGACGTAACCGGATAGCCGCAGTTGAGCCTCAGGAAGTTACGGTAGCGCCCCGAAGCTGAGAACAGCGCGCCGGGGACGAAGTCGACGCCGACGCGGCTGGCGCGTTCGTAGAGTTCCAGCGTGTCGATCTGTGCGGCAAGTTCGATCCACAACACGAAGCCGCCCTGCGGTCGCGAGATGCGCGTGCCGGCCGGGAACGTCGCCTGCACCAGTTGCGACATCCGCTCCAGCTGCAGCGCGAAGGTGCGACGCAGTTTTCTGAGGTGCCGTTCATAGCCACCGCTGCGCATGAACTCGGCGATCATTTCCTGCTGCAGCGGGGCCGTTGCGCCGGTGGCCACCTGTTTCGCCGCCAGCAGCGAATCGCGATAGCGCCCGGCTGCGATATAGCCAACGCGCGCGCCTGGCGCCAGTGACTTCGAGAACGAGGAACACAGCATGACGCGCCCATCGCGATCAAAGGCTCTTGCAGGGCAAGGGCCTCGGACCCTGGTGCTGCAGTTCACCGTAGATGTCGTCCTCGATCAGGGCAATGTCGGCGTCGCGACACAGCGTCACCAGTTCGCGCTTACGCCGCAGCGACAGACTCGCACCAGTGGGGTTGCTGAAATTGGGGATGGTCACGCAGGCGCGGATATCCCGGCCGGCACGCGAATCGCCAGCAGCTCGCGCAGATGATCGATCGACAGGCCCTCGCGCGGATGCACCGGGATTTCAACGATCTTCACGCCCAGGCTCTCGGCGTTCTGCAAAAATCCGAAGTAGGTCGGAGATTCAACGGCGATGGTATCGCCGGGTTGCGCTACGGCACGCACGGCCAGGTGCAGCGCCTCGCTGCAACCGTTCGTCACCAGCAGCTCATCGGCATCGATGCGAACGCCGACGTGTGCATAGTGGCGCACGATCTGCGTGCGCAGCGCCGGACTGCCTTCGGTGCGCAACGCATAGGCCGCAAAGTTGTCGGGCGCGCGTCGCGCCACCTTGACCAGGCAACGCAGCAGCGCACGCTGCGGAAACAGCGCCGCGTCGGGAATGCCCTGCCCCAGGCGCGCCACCTGCGGATCGAGACTGGCTTCGATGAGGCGGCGGAGCATGGCCTGCGCACCGACCAGGCGGGCGCCGCGCGGCACCGTCACCGCGGCGGGCTCGGCCAGCTGCGGCTTGCGCCGCGCGACAAAATAGCCGGACTTGGGCCGGGCTTCGATCAGTCCCCGATCTTCGAGGCTACGCAGCGAGGCCACGGCGGTGGTGATGCTGACGCCGCGCTGCTCGGCAAGCCGTCGCACCGATGGCACGCGCTCCAGCGGCCGCAATTGCCCGCCGGCGATCAGGCCGGCAAGGTCGGCGGCAACTCGCTCGTACAGGGGTGGCTCTGAATCGCTCATGGGTTAACTGTACTCTATCACTTTAAAGATCTGTGTATCTGTACCTTTTGTCGCCGCATGCACCAGAATGCACAGCATGTCCACGCTCAACCTGACTGTCGGTCCGCTGGCAATGTTCGCCTTCGTCGCGTCCATTACCCCCGGCCCCAATAACCTGCTGCTGATGCGCTCGGGCGCGGCCTTCGGCATTCGCCGCACGCTCTGGCATGTGCTGGGCGTGGAAGTTGGATTCGCGGGGCTTATCGTGCTGTCGCATATGGGCATCGGCGTGCTGCTGCTGGCCCTGCCCGGGGCGTTCTTCATGTTGCGCTGGGGGTGTCTCGCGTACCTGGTCTGGCTCGCCTGGCTGATCCTCAGGGACGCGCGTCCGCGCGCCGTTGCAGCGGCGGCGGCGGCAGGCAGGCCGATGCGCTGGAGCGAGGCCGCGTTGTTTCAGCTCATCAATCCCAAGGCCTGGATGATGACCATCACGATAGCCAGCGCCTTCTACGGCGGCGCAGTACCGAGCAGCTGGGATCTGGGGCTTGCCATATTCGTGTCCGTGGCCATCGGCATGCCCTGCGTCCTGGTCTGGGCGGCCTGGGGTGCCGCGATCGATCAGGTGCTCAGGCAGCCGAAAGCCCGTCAGGTATTCAGCTACGTCATGGCGCTGATGGTGATTGGCTCGGCAATCTGGATGGTCAGGTAATTGATGGCGACGGCTGAAATCCATACCATGGCCGTCTATGCGCGGCTCATCAAGGCGTGGAACAGCGAAGGCGAACACCACCGGGGTCTGTGACCCGACGATCGGCGGCATCTCGCGCCGCCAGTTCCTGGCCGCTGCCGCGACGCTGGGCGCGACGCTCGCCTGGAGTGATGGCAGCACTGCAACTTCGAGCACCGCCTGGCGCGAGCGCCGTGATCTGTTTCCGGAGGGCGTCGCCTCTGGCGATCCGCAACCCACGAGTGTCATCCTGTGGACGCGCCGGCCCTACTCATCTGGCACGCGCCGGACGCTGACTGTGGAAATCGCGACTGACGCCAGCTTCAGCGCCGTCGTGAACCGTACGCGCGTGCGGGTGCTCGCCGAGTCCGACTGGACTTGTCGTGTGCTGGCAGCCGGACTCCAGCCGGACACCGAATACTGGTACCGGTTTACGGATGCCGACGGCCACGGCAGCCGGATCGGCCGCACCCTGACGGCCCCGCCCGAGTCGGATCCGCGACCGGTTCGATTCGCCTTCGTTTCCTGTCAGTCTGTCAATGAAGGCGCGCAGAACGCCTATCGACGCATGATCTATGAAGATGAGCGCGCCGCTCCCGGGCAACGGCTCGGCTTTGTGCTGCATCTGGGCGATTTCATCTATGAAGTCGTGGAGTACCCGGACGAGTTGCAGACCCGCTACGACCGCTCGATCTTCGATATCGGACGCGTGCCGGACGGTCGCAAGGTGAGTGATTTTCACGTGCCCACCACGCTGGAAGGCTATCGCTTCATCTATCGCGCCTATCTGCACGATCCGGACATCCAGGATGCGCGCGCCCGCTGGCCGTTCGTGGGGATGTGGGACAACCATGAATTTTCCTGGCAGGGCTGGCAAAGCAACGTCAAGTACCAGGGTAAAGTCGAGCCGGCGCAGGCCATCAAGGTCGCCGCCAACCAGGCGTGGTTCGAATACATTCCGGCGCGCATACACAAGGCCTCAGGGCCGTCGCTCGACAGCTTCGATGCTCCGCGCGTCAAGAACGCACCGATCCCGCGTCACGATGAGGAAGGACTGGGAGACGAACCCAACAATCTCACGGCAATCGGCAGTCTCACCGCGTACCGTTCGTTTCGTTACGGTCGGCATGTCGAACTGATCATCACGGACATGTACAGCTATCGCATGGAAGAGCAGTCCGGCCGACCGGAAGCCGACGCGTTCAACCTCAAGGAGTTTCCGGATTTCTATCCTGAAGAGGCCCTGAAGATCATCGATGCGGGACGCGCCAGCCAGGATGGCCAGCCGCCGGAAACGATTTCGGTGGGTGAGATTGCCATCGCCAATTTCCGCAGGGACAGCGCACCGTTCACGATACTCGGCAAAGTGCAGAAGGAATGGTTCAAACGCACACTGTCGCAGTCACAGGCGACCTGGAAGATCTGGGCAGCTACCGGTGGTACACTCGATTGGCGCACAGATCCACAGAATCTGCCGCCTGGCATGACGCGGAAATGGCCGGGCGATGGCTACGCAGGATTCGGCGGCGGCGACATGGGTGCGGCATTCCACGAGCGCGGCGAGATCTATGATCTGATCCGGCGCGCCGGAATTACGGGATTTGCCACGGTGGCGGGCGATCGGCACAGTTTCTGGGCGGGCTACGCAGCGAAATCCCTGCCGCCACTGGCATTCGATCCCGTCGGGATTGCCTTTGTCACCGGCTCCATTTCCGCGCCAGGAATGGTCGAGGCGATCGAGCACACGCTGGCCCGCAACCACCCGCTGCGGCCCATCTATCTGGCAGATCTGCCCGGTCGCGCAGGTCCCGAGGCGACGATCAATCTGACCATGCATCGCGGCGTCAGGAGCGCGATCGAGTATGCGAAGTCGGGTGATATCGTGGCGGCGCGTGCACTGACCAACCCCGATGTCGCGCCACACCTGGAATTCATCGACATGGGCGGGCACGGCTATTCGGTCGTCACTGCCACCGGCGAAGCGTTCGCGACAGAATTTGTCTGCATCCCGCGGCCCATTCAACGATCGCCCACTGCCGATGGCGGCCCGCTGCGCTATCGGGTGGTGCACCGGGCGCAACTGTGGCGCAGCGGCGAGCGTCCGGCGCTGCTGCGGCAGATCCTCGAGGGGAACCCGAGCCTTTCCATCTAAGCTGGCGCTACGACGGCCGCCACGCGTCACTTCAGACCTGCTCAGTGTTCTGCCGTGGCAGCCTGGGCGTTCAACATGGCGTGGTTGTGCTGGCGCAAAGTACCGTCCGCGGGCGCACTGGCCAGCGTAGTGACCGGGCAGCCACTGCGCACCCGGTCATGGAAATCGTGAATACAGTGCTCCCACGAAGAGAGCGGCCCGAACTCATAACCGACGGAATTCAGGCCGCCCTGGATGCCTTCGCACAGGGACTTGTCTTCAGCACTCACCTGGCGATTGATCCGCACATTCAGGTAGCGAAGTATTTTCATTTCGCGCGAGGCGTCCGGGCGCACGAAAATGGGGTAGCGCACCGAGCAGGTCTGGGCCGTGAGCGGCATGAACTGAAACAGGTCAAAGCTGTCGCCATAGATGTCGATGCCGATGTTGGGCGGCATCGTAAAGAACAGCCAGCTGCTGCGGATATCCTCCGGCAGGTCCTGATTGAGGCTCGGGGCCATCTGTTGATACATGCGCTCTGACCAGACCCTGGACGGCGTCGTACGCAGCACGCTGCGGCTGCCTGCTACGCCATGCTCGTTGATGAACCCCGCCATGTCGCTCTCGAGCATCCGGTCATAACCAGGATGGCCGATCGGCACATGGTAGTTTTCAAGGTTGTTGTCAACGCCCACTTTCCAGTTGCAGTTCCAGTTTTCGACCGACGGCTCCTCCAGGGGAACCATCTCTTCGAGGCGGTAAGGCTCGAGCATGTGTACGTAGTCCTTCCACATCTCTTTCAGGCTCGGTCCGCCGGGAGCCAGACGCACAAACACCATGCCGCAAAGGATTTCCAGCTCCACCGGGCGCAACCCCAGCTGCTGTTTATCCACGCCAGAAAAGGTCTGTTCGGCCGGACGGCCGACCAGATCCCCGCGCAGGTTGTAGGTCCAGCCGTGGTAACGACAGGTCAGGCGTGCCTTGCAGCTCCCGGAGCCATCGAGAATTCTCGAGGCGCGGTGGCGACAGACATTCATCATGGCGCGCAGCACGCCATCATCACCACGGATGACGATGACCGAGTCGCGCATCATTTCCAGGGTGACGAAGTCCCTGGGTTTGCGCACCTGGCTGATGTGGCAGGCGAATTGCCAGGAAGGACGAAACAGCTGCTCGTACTCGATTTCATTGAGTTCCGGATGCCGGTAGACCCACGCCGGCAAGGTGCGCGGCGCAGGCTGCGCGAGCGCGCTGCGGCTGTGAGCGCCGATAGTCTGTGCTTCGCTCATCGTCGCTGCTCCTTATGCCTGGGAAATTGCCAGGGGAAATTCCCGGGGGAAAATACCCGCGAGATAAGCGCGCGCCACCGAGCGCGCATGCACACGATCGAACGACGAACCGCTGACCAGGATCTCCTGCCACTGCCATTCCAGTATTCCAGCAAACCCCATGGCCACCGCTTCGGCATTCAGGTGCGGGTAGTTTCCCGCCGTGATCAGCTCGCGGCACAGGCGCTCCACATCCAGCTGGTAAGCGTGGTCCAGGGAACTGATGCGCTCCATGTACACCAGCCGCGCACGCGCCTCGCCCCAGAAGGCGTACCACACGGCAACTTTGGCCGGGTCGCTGACGGCGGGATCAAAGGACACATCGATAAGCGCATTCAGTGCCGCACTCGCGCTGCCCCCGGCGCCGTCGATAGCTGCCCGGCGCGCCCGCTCAAACTCCAGGGCGACGCTTTCCATGGCGGCCGCCAGCAGTGCATCCTTGTTCTGGAACCGCAGAATGACCGTGCCCGCTGCCACCCTGGCCGCGTTTGCCACCAGCTGGATGGTGGTCCCGGACAGGCTGTAAGTGGCAATGGTCTCAATCGTCGCCTTCAGGATCGCGCTTTCCGTACGCGAGGAGACCACGCCCGCGCGACGGCGCAGGGGTACCGGTACCAGCTTGGTTGCGGTGGCCATAGAGAGCGCTGCCTATCTATAGTGGCGAATAATGAATGATTATTCATTCACTATTTTGAAGTATCTGCTCCTTTGGCCAGTTCATCAAGCCCTGATGTGCGGTCTGAAAGCATAACACCATGAAATTAATGGTGTTTTAGAGGTTCATGGGGCTCGGTCGGGCGCTAAGCGGCCCCTACAGGAAGCCCTGTGGTGCGAGTCCGCAAGAATCGGACTGCCCCGTGCCAGCGTGGTCGATAAAGTCCGCTGCACCGAAATCTGCTGGAGTACTTCAATGCACAGTGCCACTGGCGAGAGCATCACTTTCGCCGCTCGCCGTACCACGATGGGTCCGCTCCTCATTGCGGCCACGGCGCGCGGCGTCTGCTTTGCGCAATTTGGCGCGAGCGAGGCCGCCCTGATCGCGCAACTGAAGAAGGAGTTTCCGGACGCGACCCACACGCCCTCGCGCATGACACAGTCGCACGAGCTGGATGCCTGGATCGAGGCGTTCGCAGCGCATATTGGTGGTGATGCGCCGCGGCCCAACCTCGCGCTCGACCTGCGCGGCACCGCGTTTCAGGTTCAGGTGTGGCGCTTCCTGCTGCAGGTGCCGGACGGAAAAGTAATGAGCTATAAGGAACTCGCCACAGGCATTGGTGCCCCCAGGGCGGTGCGCGCCGCAGCGTCAGCGTGTGCCGCCAACCGCATTGCCGTGCTGGTACCGTGCCACAGAGTACTGCGTGGGGATGGCGCGCTCGGTGGCTATCGCTGGGGACTCGAGCGCAAACGCACCCTGATTGATCGGGAGCGCGCCGGGCGTAGCCCGTGATCGAGTCCCGGTCCGCGCGGCGCGGTGCGGTGATCGCCACGCTTGATCCCGAGGCCATCACCGCGGATCTGGATCGCGACGGATTTGCTGTCACTGCGCCATTACTCGATGTTGAGCATTGTGCGGCGCTTGCCGGGCTCTATGATGCCGATGCAGCGCGCTTCCGCGCGACCATTACCATGGCGCGACAGGGGTTCGGCCGAGGGGAGTACAAATATTTTGCGCGTCCCCTGCCCGACCTCGTTATCTCCTTGCGCCAGCAGCTCTACGAATGCCTGGCGCCGGTCGCCAACGCATGGGCCCTGCGCCTGGATCAGCCCGCAGACTGGCCTGCGCATCACGATGCATTGGTGTTGCGCTGCGCCGCTGCCGGTCAGACCCGACCTACGCCGCTGCTGCTGCGCTACGGTCCCGGCGACTACAATTGCCTGCATCAGGATCTGTACGGCGCGATCCATTTCCCGCTGCAGGCGATATTGCTGCTCGACCGACCGGGCATCGACTTTGACGGAGGTGAATTACTGGTCGTCGAGCAGCGCCCGCGCCGGCAATCGATAGCGAAGGTGCTGCCGCTCCTGCAGGGAGCGATCGCCGTGATTCCGGTCAAGTACCGGCCGGTGATGGGTACGCGCGGTTCGACGCGCATTCAGGTTCGTCACGGCGTGTCGAAGATCATTCGTGGACAGCGGCGCACCCTGGGGCTGATATTCCATGATGCGGCCTGAGCCTGCTGGAACTACCATTGCGCCGCTGACTATGCGCGTCGAGAAAATCGACGCGGGCGCGGTGCTGCAGAGGGCATTTGCACAGCCATTTGAACACGAGCTGATCGGCGCCATCGGGAGCGTTACGGGCGATGCTCCATTTCGCCATATGGTGACCCGACGCGGCGGCACCCTGTCGGTGGCGATGAGCAATTGCGGCGAGCTGGGTTGGGTGAGCGATCACAGCGGTTACCGCTACGATCCCATTGATCCGGAGTCGGGCCGGCACTGGCCGGATATGCCGCCGGTATTTGCCGACCTGGCGCGACGCGCAGCGCAAGCCGCGGGTTTTAAGGATTTTGCTCCGGACGTCTGCCTGGTCAATTGCTACCGGCCCGGCAACCGGCTTGGATTGCACCAGGATATGGACGAGGGCGAATTTCGCAGCCCGATCGTTTCCGTGTCCCTCGGCCTGTCCGCTATCTTTCTCTGGGGCGGCACGCGGCGCTCGGAGCGGCCTCGGCACATTGCGCTGGCCCATGGCGATGTGGTGGTATGGGGCGGCCCGGCGCGCATGAATTTTCACGGTGTTCATTCGGTCGCCGCGGGCATGCACCCGTTGACGGGCGGCATTCGCTACAACCTGACATTCAGGCGCGCCCGTGCTGGCTGATAAGCAGGCAATCGCAGACGTTAATTAACCGTTAAGCAACCAATTGTAAGCTGCGGCTGGCCGATGTGCGCCTCAGAACACCGGAATCGCAGCCGTGCAAGTCATCACCGCTATCGGTAACTTGCCACGAGCAAGAAAGCCGTGCGCCACCCTGTAGATCATCATCCCGCCGAAACGGACACTGCGGACGTAGTACTGAGCGCACCGGAGCGCGAGGTTCTGGCGCTGTTGATGCAGGGCCTGTCGCTGAGGACCGTAAGCCGACGCCTGGGGATTTCAGATGCTGCGGTCAACGCGCGTCTGCGTGTGCTGCTGCACAAGTTCGGAGTGTCGACAGCGGATGAACTCATTGCTCAGGTGGCATCCTCATCGGCCCTGTCAGATAGTGGTGCGTCCCGCCTTTCTGGCACCGAGATCCAGCGTCAAAGCCGTTGGTTACCCGACCTGAGCCTGAGTGCCACAGGACCGCTAGGCGAAGTCTGTCGCCACACGTTCAATTGCCGGACGCTGCGCGATGTGGCAGACGTACTGCGCGAGTTCGACGATTTGCCGAATCCATCTCCCGACGATCCCACTGCGCTACTGACTCACCGCACCGGCACGCTCGGCGCCAGGCAGGCACTGCTCGCTGCACTGGCAGCGGAGAGCGGCTGCGATGATGTGCAGTTGATTCTGGCCTGCTACGAATTGCTCCTGCCTCGCACGGCAGCGAGCGCCAGCCCGCCTGGCACACTGCCGCTGGTCGTGTGCTACCTGCACTGCCGGGCACGCGATGTACAGATCTCGAAGGCTGGAGCGGGCTCGATCATTCAGGGCAATCCGCTGTCAACGACGCGAGTCGAACCCATGACAATGTGCGCTGAGCGCATACGCCTGTATAAGAGTTTCGCGGCGGAATGGTGTGAGGCCCTGGAAGTGACGCCCGGTGCATTTGCCAGCTTGCGCGCGGACCAGTTGCTCAACGCGCAGCGTCACTCCGTGGTTGAGGATTTACTGGGTTACCAGCTGCCCCCTGACTTCGCACCAATGGCGCGTTGATTGCGCAACGCCCTTCAAAAGATAAATTGCGATCGCAGCGCGTAGGCGTTGAACTCCTGGCCGATCTGGCTGCCGACAGGTGGCGTCGCCGGTGGAGGCCCGAATGGCGTCGTGTTCGTGTTCGTGCCGGCCGGATTCAGGCGATCGACATTGACGTGCAGCATTTCGAGTATGAAGCGCAGGTTCGCATTCGGATACCAGTTGACGCCCGCTGTAGCAATAGACTGAACTCCGCCGCGAACGCCGCCCGCCGGTGGCGCCGCCCCGGCGACGCCACTGTGGTAATCGAGATCGGTGTGGCTGTAACGCAGCGCGAGTTCCCAGGCGCCCCAGCCGCCCTGGCCGTCAAAGGGTATGAACGGACGCGGGGCCTGATAGGACGCGGTCGCAGGGTTGTAGCGGTGACTCTCGCCGGTGATCAACCAGCTGCCTTCAATGTAATAACCGCTGAAGCGGGGATTGTCGAGCGTCGAGGCGCGACGCGTGATGCCGAACCACGTGTACTCGCTCTGCAGCAGCCAGTTGCGTCGGTTGGCGGCGAATTCCAGGCCGGCGTTGTAGGCGTGATCGGCATCGATCGGGCCCGTATCGATCAAGCGTGTGCTGTCGACCCGCAGCTCCGGGCGTTCGCGGAAGCGGATGGCGTAGCGCCCGTTGCCGACGGATGGACCCTGGTCGGGTGGATGAAACACGTAGGTGCCGTTGACCCCGAGATGCACGTTGTAATCTGCGCCAGTGGCGGCCAGGAAGCCGAAACGACCGACGGCGGCCTTCTGCGCATCGAAAACCTCGGGATCACTGACAGTGCGACCAGTCAGGGATAGCGCACTCATCCAGCGCGCGCCGCTGGCACGCAGGCCTATGCCGAGCCGGCTGTCGGCGCCGCCCAACGCGCGCGACAGCTCCGCGGAACTCGCACGCTCGATGAGCAGTTGATCTTCCACCGCCGTGCTGTCACCCAGGTTGGCCAAGGGCGCGAAGGCGCCAATCTGCAGCGTGAACGGCGCGAACCCGGTGTAGCCGATCCAGGCGTCGTTGATACGCGTAGGACCCTCAGTGCCCGCACCGCCGAGCTCCACCGACAGCTTGTAGCTGAACACCCGCGCTGTCACGCCCTCGAAGCCGAAGCGGGCGCGGCGGAAGTAGGCGCCGTCGCTCAGGTCGCGTGCCGCGTCGTTCTCGCGGTTGCTGGTGGCACCAACCGAGCCACGACGGAAATCGCTGCTCAGCGGTCCGGTGGGGCTTTGACTGTAGTGCGCCATGTCAACCTGCGCGACGCCGCGCACGGTAATTGACGAGCGGCCATCGAAGCTGCTCACCGTGAGACGGCTGCCCGGATACGAGATTTTCGGCTGTTCCTGTGCGGCCAGCCGGCTCTGCGTATTGGCTTGCTCCAATCGATCGATCGCCGGTTGCTGCTGCTCCGCCTGCTGAGTCCGCAGAGCCTCAAGAGCGGCCTGCTGCGCGGCAATCTGCTGCTGCTGCACTACCAGCTGAGACTGCATGGCCTCAAGCGTCTTTTGCATGGCATCGAGCCGCTGCGCGAGGCTGGTCGGCGCGACGGGCGCGGCCCCCAACCCGGCAGCAGACATGCAGCCCAGCGCCAGGGCGCCCATGATCTTCAGTGCCTTGTTCACGATGACCCCCGCGTTTACTTGCGCAAAACGGCGAAGCCATATTTCCTGAATGCCGCCTGGCCCGCCGGTCCGTCCAGATAGTCTACAAAGGCACGCGCCGACGCGCTTGCCGTACTGGTCAGCGCGATCGGGTAGGTGATCGGTGGGTGCGAATCCTCGGGGAAGAGGCCAACGACGCGCACGTGATGATCGATGAGCGCATCCGTCTCGTAGACGATGCCAAGCGGCACCTCGCCGCGAGCGACGAAGACCAGCGCGCCGCGGACGTTCTCGGCCCGCACCAGCCGTTCGGCCACATCGTTCCACACTCCCAGACTGATCAAGGCCGAGCGCGCGTAACGGCCCGCCGGCACGCCGTCGGGATCCGCGACGGCCAGGCGCTCGCCGTGTAGTGCCGCCAGCAGCGGGAAATGTGGGGCAATCTTCAGCTGGATGGCGCTGTCGGCGCCACCCACGAGCACGAGCCGGTTGCCGACCAGGTTGTGGCGTGACGAGCGCTGGATCAAGCCACGCTGGTCGAGGTAATCCATCCACTCCTGGTCCGCCGAGAAGAACACATCTGCCCGCGCTCCGCTCTCGACCTGTCGGGCAAGCATCGAGGTCGCTGCGAACGAGAACTCGACTTTTTGGCCGGACTCATGCGTGTATTGGTTACCCAGCTCCTGCAGTACATCCGTGAGCGAGGCCGCCGCGAACACGGTCAGCCCCCGTGTCGCCGGGGTGCCGGGGCTGGAGCCGGCAGCAACGCTCAATGGCAGCCAGCACAGGCCGAGTAGTGCAATGCGGACAAGTCGCTGGAGCATATTTCTTCCCCCTCCCCGGGCGAGCGTTATATACAATGGAATATATCGAGAGTCTAGCAGAACTGTAACGACGATGTTCATGGCAACAGGCGTGCGCCGGAGCCTGCGGTCCGCTACAGTCCTTCAAGGGAGGCAACCATGAAATCCATCGGCGTCCAGTTGCGGGTTCATTTCAATTCGGTGCTGGCCGTAGGACCGGGCCGAATCGAACTGCTGGAACGCATCGAGCGTACCGGCTCGCTGACGAGCGCGGCGCGTGAGATGAGCATGAGCTACCGCCGCGCCTGGCTGCTCATGCGTAGCCTGAACTCGGCCCTGCGCAGGCCAGCCCTGGTATCGGCAAAGGGCGGCCGCCGGGGCGGCGGCACGACGGTGACGCCCGCAGGCCGGTCATTGGTGAAGGCTTACCGGCGTACCGAGGCCGATTGCCTGCGCCGGGTGCGCCGCAGTATTGGCAGGTTTGCGCGCGCGTGAGCTAAAGCGAGTACCGCAGTCCGGCCCACCAGGACCTCGGCGCGCCCGGTGCATGGAAGGTCGACTGCTGCAGCGGATATTCCCCGTCGATCACCGGCGCGTCGAAGGGACGCGAGACAAAGCTGCCCGTGGCGGTGAATGCCGAGGCGCCAAGTTGCGCAGCACTCGCATAGCGGCGGTCCAGCAGGTTACTCACCTGCACAGTGAGCTTGAGACTCCTGATCGGACGGAATTCCGCACCCAGGTTGGCGAGGACATACCCGCCGGTACTGCCCGGACCCAGGTAGTACACGCCGTCTGGCTGATGCTTGCCGTTCTCGTTACCCCGCGCATAGGAGCTACCGATGTAGGCCGCATCAGCGTCGAGATCGAATCGCGCCGTCACGTTCCACTGCAGGGTGGCCTTGATAATCTGCCGTGGCGTCAGCGGAAGGCGATTGCCGGGCACAATGTCGATATTGCCATCGAATCCGGGCGCCACGGCATTATTGCTGCTGTTGCCGGCGCTGGCGAGCATTTCAGGGCTGCGAAAGGTCGCATCCAGCAGCGTGCAGTGTGCGCCAAGCGCTATATGGCCCAGACGGCTGGTACCGCCCAGTTCCAGGCCCTGGCGCCGCGTCCTGCCAAAGTTCCTGAAATAGCCGAACCCGACCTGCTCGTTGGCAACGAAGAGGATGTCATCGCGATTGTCGGCACGGAATACGCCGGCGTTCCAGCTGATGACTTCGCTCATCGTGCCACGCGCGCCGGCTTCCCACGTTGATGTCACGACCTGACTCAGCGGCGGGTCGCCCGCCATGGAATTAGGCAGGCGACAGGGATTTGCCGGATCGGCGCAGCCGAGTTCAATCGAGGAAGGCGCCCGACTGCTCTGACTGTAGCTTGCATACAGCGACAGCGCCGGGTTCGCTGCGTAGGTAAATCCGAGCGACGGATTGAAGCGACTGAAATGGTGGTCGCCGTCCAGTGATCCCGCACCACCACCGGGGTTGAGCCCGTCGCGATTGTGAATTTCACTGCGATCATAGCGACCTGCGAATGTCAGGTTCAGCAACCGGGTCACGTCTAGGGTGTCGGTGAAATAAGCGCTGTAGACCCGCGCACCGCCGCCCAGGTCGACCCGGGAGTCGAAAGCCGACCCGGAGGTCTGCGTGCCATCCGCAAACGTGCCGGGACCGGTCACGCCGACAACGCCACGATCGGGCTCCAGGTAGCCAAACTGCGCGGACTGCAGGAAATGCGCCTGACTGTCGTCGAAAGCGGCGCCGATGGTCAGGCGGTTGCCGTGCGCGTCCAGCGGGCGATCGAGAGTCAGTTGCGCGCTCGCGCCTTCGTTGTGCTGCGAGGTAGCTGTGCGGTTGAGCAGACCGTTGCAGTTCTCGTTGGGCAGGTCATTGAGCAGCGCATTGGCAATGCAGCGCCACTTCGGAAAGGGCGTGTTGGCCTGCGATTCACCGCTGGGCGGGTAGCCGCTGTAGCCGGCCGCCGCCAGCGCGGCCTGCTCCGTCTGCGTGGGCTGGTAGAGATCCTGACCCAGGGCGTTGTCGTTGATATCTCCGTTTAGCGTGGTGCTGCGGATGTTGCGGTAGTAGGCGTTGGCCGACAGGCTCAGCGCATCGCTGAACCTGTGCGTCAACTCCAGATTGAGCAATGCAGACTGGTTCTGCGTGACATCGGGCCTGGTGTAAACCGAGGCGTAGTCGGCGGCGAGCAAGCGCTGCTCCTGCAGGCCGTTGCCCGTGAGGTCCGTGTCCGCAGCCGCAGCGGTCAGGAATAGTTGCGTCGCGTCGCTGCGCCAACCGAGCTTCGCGAACAACTGCGCGGCCTCGCCAGGCGAGAACTCACGCCAGCCATCGTCCTTCAACTGGTTGGCCGTTGCGTACCAGGACCAGCTGCCCCGACTGCCGCCCGTCTCCAGTTCCACGCTGCGCCGATCGTTCGATCCATAGCCCAGTTGAATGCCACTGCCTGGGTCCGTAAAGCCGTCCTTGCTGCGCAGGGACAAGGCACCACCCAGGGAATTGAGTCCGAACAGCGGGTTCGATCCTGGCATCAATGTCAGGGAACTTATGGCTGCGCGCGGGATCAGGTCCCAGCTGACGACATCGCCGAAGGGTTGGTTCAGTCGCACGCCATCCAGATAAACAGACAGTCCCTGCGGCGTGCCCAGAAGTGGGGACGCCGTGTAGCCGCGATAGTTGACATCGGGTTGCAGAGGGTTGTTCTGGATCTCGTTCACATACACGCTACCCAGAGCGCGACTCATAAAGGCCGTCAGATCCTGCGCATGCGAGCGATCGATGTCCTGCGCAGTTGCGACCTGCACCGGAGCCGCAACCTTGTCGCGATCGAGCTCAGCCCCATGCAGGGGTGTTATGCCGATCACGACCACGGTGTCCAATGACGTATCCGCCTTGCTATCCGCCGCCGCGGCTCTCACCGGCGCGACGACCCAGGAGATTGCACACGAACACGCTACCAGCACGGTGGCAGACACCTTCATTGCCATCCGGCGTCCGAATCTGGCCGGTCGTCGCGCACGGAGTCTCAAGGCAATCGCCGCATTGGTCTTCGCTGGGTCTTCAAGTCTTGACGCCTGTCTGCACGCCTATGGCACCTCGAATGTAAATCGGACAAACCAGCATCGAAGGCTGACCAGGACATTGTGCGGAGTTCTCCATGAGGATCCAAGGGCTGCGGGATCTGTCTCTGGCCAACTGTAGTTGTGCTAGTCTCGTGAGCGCGGCCTACGCACTTAGAAGAACCAACCGTGCTCCGAGACTTTTCCCCGCTCTGGTGCCTTGATCCGGCGGTCAGGCACCTCAACCACGGTTCATTCGGCGCGTGTCCGTCCGCGGTGCTGGTGGCGCAGTCCGCACTACGCCTGGAAATGGAACGCGAGCCGGTAGACTTTCTGGCAGTAAGTCTCAACGAGCGCCTGAACGTTGCCCGCGACGCGCTGTCGGCATTCCTTGGCGCCGATGCTGCCGATCTCGCATTTGTCGGCAACGCGACCACGGGCGTTAACGCTGTGCTGCGCTCGCTTGCGTTCGGGCCCGGTGACGAACTGCTTACGACCACTCATACCTATGCCGCCTGCCGCAAGACGATCGATTACGTCGCCGCGCGCTGCGGTGCGTCCGTCGTAGCCGCAACGCTCCCCTTCCCGCTGCGCGACGAGCATGAAATCATCGAGGCAGTCCTCGCGTGTGCGTCACCGCGCACCCGGCTCGCCGTGCTGGATCACGTCACAAGCCCGACCGCTCTGGTACTACCCGTGGCACGCCTGGTCGCGGAACTGCGCAGTCGCGGCATCGAGACGCTCATCGACGGCGCGCATGCTCCCGGCATGGTGCCGCTCGCGCTCTCTGAACTCGGCGCTGCCTACTACACCGGCAATGCCCACAAGTGGCTGTGCGCGCCTAAAGGCTCCGCATTTTTGCATGTGCGTCGTGACCGCCAGTCCGGGCTGCACCCAACAGTGATTAGCCACGGGTACACGCTCGGTTTTCACGCCGAGTTCGACTGGACAGGCACCTGCGACCCCACGCCCTGGCTGTGCATTCCCGAGGCCATCCGCTTCATGGGCGGGTTGCTGCCAGGCGGCTGGCCCGAGTTGATGGCGCGCAACCGCGCCCTGGCGTTGCAGGCGCGCGATATGCTCTGCGCTGCCATGGACCTCGAGCCGCCGGCCCCGAACGCCATGATTGCTTCGATGGCATCAGTCGCACTGCCCGCGGCGGAACCAGGATCGCCAGCGGCCCGGCTCGATTGCGAGGCGCTGGGCGCATGGTTCCGGGAACGCGGGATACGAACCTGGCTATATCCGCATCCCGTGCCGTTGCTGCGCGTCTCGGCCCAGCTCTACAACGATCCCGATCAGTATCGGCAGCTCGCGACGCTGCTCACCGAGGCCTTGCATGGCGGATGAGCGCAGCGGCATCGAAGCGCGCCTGTCGACCTTCGACACTTCAATGGTCGTTTTCAGCCTGGTCGTCGGGATAGGACTGTTTCGGACGCCTTCGATGGTGGCTCGGGCTGCGGGCAGCACGACGCTGTTCTTCGTTGCCTGGGTGATTGCCGGACTCATAAGCCTGGTCGGCGCACTCACCTTTGCGGAGATCGGCTCGCGCCATCCGCGCGCCGGCGGCTACTACCGTGTCGTCGCGGACTGCTACCACCCTGCCCTGGCATTCATGCTGAACTGGGCCCAGGCGATCCTGCAGGGCGCAGGTGCCGCCGGCGTCGCCTTCATCGGCGCCGACTACCTGGTACCGATGGTGCTGCCAGTGCAGCTGCGCACAGCGCACGCCTCGCTCATACTCGCCTTGGCGACCATGCTGGTCCTGCTGGTGCTCAATTACCGCGGCATTCGTTCGGGTGCGCGTACGCAGAATGTCCTGTCGGTGCTCAAGATTGCGATGATTGTCGGCCTCGCGGTTTTCGCGCTGCTGCTCGCGCCCCACGCGCCACCGGGTGCATCCGCCAGCACGGCTGCGCCCGCAACGCCGCTGCTATCCCGGCTCGCAGCGGCGCTGATCCCGTGCTTTTACGCCTACGGCGGCTATCAGATGACGATGAACCTCGGTGCCGATCTCAAGGATGCCAGACGCCGTTTCGCGTTGGCCATTGGCGCTGGCATGATCATTGTCATCCTGCTCTATCTGCTGCTCAACATCGCGTACTACACGGTGCTGGGCACGGCGGGAATTGCCAACTCCACACTCGTCGCCGCGGCATTGTCGCGTGCGACCTTCGGATCCGCCGGGGAAATCGTGATTTCGCTGGCCGTGTTTCTATCCGCGGCGGGCTTCGTCAATGCGGCGATCCTGCAGATGCCGCGCAGTTTTCATGCCATGGCGGCGGACGGTGTCCTGCCCCGCGCGTTTATGCGAGTGAACCCGCGGACTCAGGTGCACGAGGTGGGCTTGCTGTTCTTTGGCACCACGATGCTCGTGCCGGCATTCCTGCTTGGCTCCTTCGAGATGCTGCTCAACTACGTGATATTCACCGACATGCTCAGCATTGCGTTGGTGGCCTCGACGATCTTCGCCCTGCGCCGGCGCCACGCGGGTGATGGCGGTTTCGCGGTCCCCGGTTATCCGCTCCTGCCCGCCATGTACATCGCCTGTCTGCTTGGCGTCGCAACCAGCGTGTTCGTCACGCAACCGCGTCTGGCGCTTGCCGGCATCGTCGTCCTGCTTGCAGGTTGGCCGCTGTTTCGCCTTGGTCGGCGGCTGAGCGGGACCAGGGCGGCATAGGGATATTGCCACCGGCGCGTGGCTACGGGCTGCGAACAACCCTGCTCAGTTCCCCAGGCCTGGATAACCAGCGCGAATAGGTCAAATCGCGGAGCGATCCGAGGCTACACACTAAAGCTTATGGAGATGATCCCCTTACTCCAGTAAGCTGACCGTGTGAAATACCGCACCGCGATCAGGTGGGCCCGGAACCCGTTGCTGGCAGCACTGCTGCTAGTCGCGTTCTGCACACGCGCTCTGATCCCGGCCGGCTTCATGCCCGGGCCTGGCGGCTTGGTCATCTGCAATGGCTACGCGCCCGCTCGTGGAGATGCCACCAGTCAACCGATCAGCCACGACACGTCTGCGACGGGCATGGCCGCCATGGATATGGCTGGGATTGACATGTCTGGTATGGACATGTCGAAGCACGCCGGGCAAAACCCGAACGACGGCGGGTCGCCATATCACATGGCGTCAAACCTCTGCCCGTTCGCGGCCGCGGCAACCACGATGGCGAGCAGCCCGACCGCCGTGCTGGTCGCCGTCGTACACAGCGTTACTCATCGTATCGAACTTCCGAACCAGGCCATCATCCCGCGCGACACCGTCGTGCCGACGCGCCTGCCTCGCGGGCCACCTGCCCAAGCCTAAACGTTCACTCGGCCTGATCTGGCCCGGCTGACCGGTCGACCTCGGCACATTGCCGAGAGGTCGCCGTGTCGCAATTTCTCATTATGGCCAAAACCCTTGCCTGAGTTTCTTTGCTCAGGCCGGGCGCCAGACATGTGACCTGATCAAGCAACGCTTCATCGGCAAGCGCCCGGTCCCGTGGACACATTCAAGCAGGTCGCCGCGCATTTACGGGCGACAGCGGAAGCAAGAATTTTGTGTGCGTGCAAAACCATATTCAAGGAGTTACTCATGAAATCCTCAATCATTACAGCTGTCGCAATAGCGCTTGTCGTCGCCCCTGCCTGGGCGGACGACACCGCCGGCAACTCAACTCGCGATCTCAAGGAGATCGTTATCACCGGCACCAAATCCATCGACTTCGGCGCGAAATCCGGCATCCCGATCGAGCAGGTACCACAGAGCATCCAGGTGCTCGACGATGAGGACATCATCGCCAGCGGCGCGCGCTCCCTGGAAGACGTGCTGCGCGCCGTGCCATCAGCCACGGTTTCCCGCAGCCGCGTTGGTAGCTTTTCGGGAAACACCCTGCGGATACGCGGATTTTCGGCGCAACAGATCCGCAACGGCATTTTCCAGCGCTTTTACGACAGCACGGACCCCTCTGCGCTCTCGAACGTCGAGCGCATTGAAGTGCTGAAAGGGCCGTCCGGCGTGCTCTATGGCCAATCCGGGGTCGGCGGGATCGTCTCGATCATCACCAAGCAGCCGACCGAACGGTTCGAGGGTTCCGTCGCACTGACGGGCGGTAGTTTTGACCAGAAGATGGCGACAATTGATCTCGGTGGCCCAATCACCGACACCTTCGGCGTCCGCCTGACCGGCGAAATCGAACGATCAGGTTCGTTCACTGATTACATGGACGTCGACCGAGAAAATGTCGGGCTGGCATTCTCATGGCGACCGACAGAGCGGATATCGGCGCATTTCGTCGGTGAATATCTCAATCGAAACACCCTTAACAATCCCGGCCTGCCGACCGTCGGCACCGTGATCAGCAACGGCGTCGCGACGGTTGCCCGGTCAACCTTCCTTGGCGAGCCCGCCTTTTCCCTGCAGGAAAATCATGCGCCACTCTTGCAAGTCTGGGTGGATATCAAGCTCAGCGACACCTGGACGCTGACCCCACGCTTCCAATACAACCAGTGGAACAATACAAGCCGGTCGACAACCCTGCTCCCACCCGTCGCCGGCCAATTGACCGTCATCCCACGTGTCGGCCGCAACGCGGGCGAACACGACAGATTCTATGTATCCCAGCTCGACCTGTCTGGAGAAGCCAAAACTTTCGGCATCACCCACAAGTTGCTCACGGGCGTCGAATACAACGACGACGATGTGCCTTTCCGCATGGAACCCACCGTGCCCTGCGGCATCGGGCCAATCGACGCGCTGCACCCAGTCTATGGATGTGGAGCGCCTACCAGCAACTTCGGGTTTCTGGCCGACGCCACACTCAAGGGACTTGCTCTCTATGCGCAGGACCAGATCTTGGTGACCAAGGCGTGGAACATCGTGGCTGGCATTCGCCATTCGCAATCCACAAACGACAACACGTTCACCACAGCTTTTTTCAGCTCTACCAACTCGGCCAAGCTTAGCAACACGTCCTGGCAGTTGGGCACGACCTATGCGTTGGGGAGCGGCGTCTCGTTGTTCGGCGGATACAACACCGGATACGACCTGGGCGCGGTGACCGGATCGCGCAAATTCGATGGAACGCCCTTTGTCCCGGAAACGTCGGACCAGGCCGAGTTGGGTGTGCGCCTGACTCGCGACGCCATGCACGCCAGCGTGTCGGCCTTCAACGTGAACCGCAACAAGGTTGGGGTTCCCGATCCAGCGAACTTCGGCTTCCAGCTCCAGGACGGGCAGTTCAGGACGCGCGGCATCGAACTGGAGGGGGAATGGTCGCCGCTACCGGGGTGGTGGCTGCAGGGCGGGTATGCCTATCTGGACGGGGAAGTATCGAAGTCAACCGACCCTGCCTCGGTGGGCGCGCGACTGGCCGAAACGCCCGAAAACACTGTCGTTGCATCAACGCGCGTCGCGCTCGGGCCGGTCGAATTGCGCGCCGGCGCCAACTACGTGAGTGAGCGGAAGATGATCAATGGAGGCGCGATCACGCTGCCCCATTACTTCGTTGTCGACCTTGGCCTGGGTTACCAGGTTGGCGACTGGCGGTTCGATGCGGCGCTATCCAACGTGCTGGACGAGTCCTATTACTTCAGCGACAACGCTTCGCGCTATTCCCTGGGAACTGAGGATCGCGTCCTGCCGGGCGAACCGCGTACTTTCAGCCTCCGCGCAAGCTACAACTTTGGAACCCACCACCGATGAGCGACCTTCGGCTCTATGGAACCATCTGGCGCTGGCATTTCTATGCCGGGTTGTTCGTGCTGCCTTTTGTGCTGATCCTTTCTCTCACCGGCTCGATCTATCTGTTCAAGCCGCAGATCGACCGGTGGGAAGAAGGAGCCTTCAGGGACCTGGGCACTGTTGGCGCCGTATCGGCCGACCGCCAGTTGGCGGCCGCACTGGTCGCCTACCCACTCGGCAGGTTTGATCACTATCGCCTGCCCGAACAGACGGGCGATGCGGCAATGCTTCAGCTGAGCTTCACCGATGGACGACAGGCGGAGGTCTACGTCTCGCCCCAGGGGCGAGTGCTGGGATCGCTCGACCCCGAGTCCAGACTCTCTGCCACCATCGCCCGGATCCATGGATCGCTCCTGCTGGGCCGATGGGGCGACTGGCTCGTGGAGCTGGCAGCCAGCTGGACGCTTGTGATGATCCTGACCGGCCTCTATCTATGGTGGCCGCGGCCATTCGGCCTGGCGGGCGCATTGTGGCCGCGCCTCTCACTCCGAGGAAGGCCATTGCTGAAGGATTTGCACCGCGTGACTGGCTTCTGGATTGCAGGGCTGGTGCTCGTGATGCTCGCGAGCGGACTGCCTTGGGCCGGAGCCTGGGGCAGCGCATTCCAGTGGGCGCGAACCGAATTCGGACTGATCAATGGGACGCAGGACTGGAAGGTAGGCGCGCAGGAAATGCACGAGCATCACCATTCAATCGTGTCCGTGGGTCCGCCTGCCGAAGGATCAGGGCAAGCTGACCTGCCGCTGTCTGCGTTTGTGGCGAGGGCCGAAGCAGAGCACATGGTGTTTCCAGTGCTCATCCTGCCACCCCATGCGCCGCAGCGGTTCGCTCCACCCACTGGCGACGAGTGGACGGTGAAGTCCGAAGCCCAGAACCGCCCGCTCGTCCGCTCGGTTACCTATGACCCGGCGAATGGCACGGAGACCGGGCGCAGCGGCTTTGCGGACAAGCACGTGATCGACCGTGTTGTGAACTACGGCATCGCATGGCACGAAGGACAGTTGTTCGGCCTCTTCAACCAGTTGTTGGGCGCAATTGCAGCGCTCAGCCTGATCGCGATCAGCGCCATCGGAGTGCTGATGTGGTTCCGTCGAAGGCCGCGAGGCGCGCTCGGCGCGCCACGCATCGCTACTGCAACTGAAAGCAGATCGCCGCTAATCGCGGGGATCGTCGTGTTGGGCATACTCCTTCCGCTATTCGGCTTGTCGCTGATCGGAGTACTGCTGGTGGAGTACCTGCTGCTGCGTAGAGTCGAGAAAATATCGAGTTGGCTTGGCCTACAGGCAAAGTCCCGTCGCATCCTTTAGCGTGCGACGCCGAAAAGGATAGGGGTCAACAGACGCGGCGACAGGAACATCTCCTATGACTGAGCAACCTGAAGTCGGGTCAGCGCCCTACGACGATGCGGTTCACGCGGCAACTTTGTCGCATTCCTTAGCGCACTGCGCGCACGCCTCACCGCAGTCCCGACAGGGCTGATGCTCGTGGTGCTTGTCGCACTCAGTCTTGCACCCGCGGCAGATATCGGCGACCACCTTGGCCAGCGCCGCAACATGAGGTGAGTCCGCCGCGGCCAGTTCACGCAACGCGGTGCACGCCGCAATGGTGTCACGGACTGTCTTCGCGCAGGCGGCCAATTCCTTGTGACCCTCCCCCAGCAAGGACAGGCAATGGGTCAAGCAAGCATCGCCCGTCGTCACGCATTTCGATGTCGCCGCAACCAGTGCTGCGTGATCGTGCATCCCGGGCATTTTGTGCATGTCGTGAGCGGGCGGTGAATCGGCGGCGATGGCCGCCCCGGCAACTGAGGTGAATCCTACGGCGGCAACGAGATCAAGCACTTCGCGACGATTCATGGTTGTTATGTTCCCCTCAATAGAGGGCCGCATTATGTCATCCGGGCCGAGGCAAAGATACATTGCACCATTTGGTCCACTACGCCGGGATGCACGGTGGAGGGAAGCGAGTGCCGATGCCATAGGCTGCGGACTTCTGGCGCCACGAACGGCGGCGGGTACTGTCACCTGATCGCAGTACGACGCAATTCCTTCCGGTGCGTCGACGGATCGACACCTGCAGCGAGCAGTCTGCGCGCCGCCTGGTGCCGCGCCCTCGCCCATTCAAGTGGCACGTCGGGATAGATCCCCAGGGCGAGCGTCTTTTGCTTGCCCTCGAAGCGATAGTTGTAACGCCAGGACCGGCCGCCCGTCGGCACCACCATCAGGTCCAGGCCATCACCGTCGGTGACCTTGATAGTTCGACGCAGCGGCTTGACCAGACCAATGGACGCCTCCGTCAATTGGGGCTCTCGTGAGGTCTGGTGCATTGACGGTTCCGAGGCGTCTGCGAGCCAAAGATCCGGAGTCATGCGACGACGCCGGTAGGTCGGGTCGCGAGCGGCGGCTCGGGGCATCTGGCACCTCCACGAACGGAGGGCCGAATATCAGGGGGAGACTCTCAATGCACCAGAACCCAAATATGCCAACAAGACAGCGAGGCAGTAAAACGCGCTCTGAGACAATCCGAGAAACGAAAACCCCTGTTTTTAAGGGCCTTTCTACTATTCTCGAGACTATCTGAAACTGCCTGAGAAGATAAATTGGCGGAGAGAGAGGGCTCCACGCCCACCGACAAGCATTTGAATATCAACGGATATTTTGGTGTCTGAATTAAAGTTACAGCAAAATCTGCCACCAACCCGCGGCGCTCAATAGTCCATGTTTGCGGAGAATAGCACTCATAATCTCCGCTTCTCATACGGAGATTAACTTGCCATTGCAGAGATTCCAGATCATAATCTCCGCATTAACAGCGGAGCTTAAATGTACCTATGGGAGCAAGAGAAATGGCCTGACCTGACCTGGGATGCCGGGCGCCTGGCCGCGTTGCTGGCGGAGGTCTCGCGCGAGCAAGGCCGGCTGTTGGGGAGGATGCAGGATCTCGGCTTCGACCTGCGCCGCGAAGCCCACCTGAGCACGCTCACTGAAGACGTGGTCCGCTCCAGTGAGATCGAGGGCGAAAAGCTCGACAGCGACCAGGTCAGGTCCTCACTGGCGCGGCGGCTCGGCATGGATATCGGTGGATTGGTGCTGGCCGATCGCAATGTCGAAGGGGTCGTCGAGATGATGCTCGACGCAACCACCCACTACGCGCAGCCCCTTACGGCCGAACGTCTGTTCGCCTGGCACGCGGCACTCTTCCCCACCGGTCGAAGCGACCTGCATAAGATTACTATCGGCAACTGGCGGGACGACGCCGACGCACCGATGCAAGTGGTATCCGGGCCGATCGGCAGGCGCAAGGTGCACTACGAAGCGCCGCCCGCTGCGCGCGTCCCTGCGGAGATGGCACGTTTTCTGAGCTGGTTTGAAGCGCCCGCCAATGCCGACCCGCTGCTCACCGCCGGCTTGGCACATCTGTGGTTCGTCACTATCCATCCGTTTGACGACGGCAATGGGCGCATCGCCCGCGCCATTGGTGACATGGCCCTCGCCCGCTCCGAACGGAACGCACAGCGCTTCTACAGCATGTCTGCGCAGATCCGTCGCGAAAGAGACGACTATTACACGATCCTGGAGCAAACTCAGAAAGGCGCATTGGATATCACACTGTGGCAGGACTGGTTCCTGACTTGCCTGCGTCGTGCGATTGACGGATCGCAGGAAACTCTCGCTCGCGTGTTGGGCAAGGCGCGCTTTTGGGAACGCTTTGCGCAGGCGTCGCTGAACGCACGGCAGGTCAAGGTACTGAACCGACTGCTCGACGGCTTCGAGGGCAAGCTCACGACGTCGAAATGGGCCAAGCTCGCCAGGTGTTCTCAGGATACGGCCTACCGCGACATCCTGGATCTTGTCGAACGAGGCGCGCTGCGTAAGGACATCGGCGGCGGGCGCAGCACGAACTATTTATTGGCCCGTGACCTCGACAAAATGAATTGTCGGTCATGAATCGCCTGGCAAGAGGATGGCAATAATGATCAGGGCAATCCTCTGTATGACGGTCGGCGCCCTGATAGCGCCAGCAGCACTGGCCTCGCCCCTGATGCCAATGTCTCTGACCGTCGATGCCCGCGATGCCGCGCGTCGACTCCTGCACTCGGAGCTCACCATGCCGGTTCACCCCGGCCGACTCTCACTGGTCTATCCCCGCTGGGCGATTCCTACGTATGAGGCGCCAAGATCCATCCTCAACGATATCGTTGATCTGAAGTTCATCGCCAATGGCAAGCAACTCGAATGGCAGCGCGATCCGCTGGACATGTTTGTCTTTCGCTTGATCGTGCCCAAAGGCGTGACCGAACTGACAGTGAACATGGACGTCACTGCTGCTCCGCAGCGCACGGATTTCAATGCGACCACCGGCCAGCTGCTGGTTCTTGACTGGAACACCATGCTGCTCTACCCGCAGGGCGCTGCTGCGAGCGAGGTACGGGTGAGCCCCAGGCTACGTCTGCCGGCCGGATGGCAGCAGGCAAGTGCAATGCGGCCGAGCGAAACTTCGGGCGGTGAACTGCAATACCCTACGACTACGCTGGCTGCATTGATCGATTCACCCGTACTGGCCGGGAAGTTCTTCAGCACCACCAGAATCCCGGTGGCAGCGGACAACCCGGTCTTCGTGAATATCGCCGCCGATAACCCGGAGGCGGCAGCGCTGCCCCACCGCTGGCAACATTACCTCCAGCGCGTCGTTGAAGAGGCCAGCGCGCTGTTCGGCGCCATCCCCTACGAGCATTACGATTTCCTGCTTGCACTCAGTGCTGAGGTTGGCAATGACGGCGTTGAGCACCGTCAGTCGAGTGATATCCGCATGGCGGCGCGCGGCCTTGCCGATGAGGCCAATCGCCTGGCCTTTGGCTACCTGCTACCACACGAATACACTCACGCGTGGAACGGAAAGTTCCGGATCCCCGCGGGAGTGGTCCGGCGCAATTACGAAGCGCCGCAGACAACCGAGCTGCTTTGGGTATACGAAGGCTTGACCCGCTACCTGAACTGGGTGCTCGCGGCTCGCTCGGGCATCTTCTCCATTGCGGAGGCACGGGACTACGCCGCGCTGCTCGCAGCGAAGAGTGCCTATCGATCGGGTCGCGACTGGCGATCCCTGCAGGACACCGCGGTGTCGACTGGAATGCTCATCGAAGCGCCAGACCAGTGGGAGTCGTTGCGCCGTGGCACGGATTACTACGATGAAGCGCTATTCATCTGGCTGGACGTCGACGTCACGATCCGCAAGTTGACGCACGGGCAGCGCTCGCTTGATGATTTCTGCAAGGCATTCTTCGGTGCCGCGAAGGAGCCACCGGACATCAGTCCCTACGACTTTGCTGATGTCGTCGCTGCACTGAACGCCATTGCCCCGCACGACTGGAGCCGGTTCCTCCGCTCCCGGCTCGATATTACAGGTGCGGAGCACGCGCCACTCGCGGGGCTGTCCGCCAGCGGCTGGGCGTTGAGTTACCAGAGTGCGCCAGGCAGCGTGCAGGCGGCCAGGGACCTGGTCAATCACACGGTCGAGGAACGGTTTTCAGTGGGACTGCGGTTACAGGAAGATGGCACGATCATCGATGTCGTGCGCAATTCAACTGCATGGAACGCCGGGTTGTGGCCAGGTATGAAGCTGCAGGCAATCGATGGGCATCCCTGGAGCGCCGAAGCACTGCGCGCTGCGATCTTGGCGGATGCCACTGCCACGGCGCCGCTGCACATTGCGGCGCAGAATGGCGCGGAATCCTTGGTCGCGTTGCTCGATGATCACAGTGGCGCCCGTTATCCCGAGCTGCGTCGCAACGATCAGCCGGACATTTTGGGTGAGATTCTCAAGCAACGAGCTCACGCCGCCGAGGCGCGAACGCAGACCAATTGATGCTTACGCTGCAGGTTCGCGTTGCGGGTCCAGAAATAGCCTGACAAGGCTTGAGACTCCGTGAGATTGCTCCGTCGACGGAAATCACTAGAATCTCAGTGGGCAATCTCTTAAGCTATTGATTTAGAAGGAGAAAACTGGCGGAGAGAGAGGGATCCTTATCAATCTGCAAGCTATTGATGTCGCTGCTACATTTTTGGACACGCATTGAAGTACCACCAAAAAGTACCACCAGCGGTTAGTGCTGGATTGACATCAATTGCTCCGGCGCTCGCGCGATTCATCCAATGTCCCCACAACGCGGAATCTGTCCAACAGGCGCGAGGGCATTGGCCGACACCCTTGCTACGGTGTGCTACAGGTGCTACGATTTTCCGTGTGAAAAGCCGAACCATTACCCAGCGGGAGCTTCGGAATCAGTCCGGCGCCGTACTTCGTGAGGTTGAAGCCGGGCGAACAATCATCGTGAGCCGAAACGGCACTCCGATCGGAGAGCTGCGACCCATTCGGCGACGTCGCTTTGTACCGCGCGCTGCCATCGCCGATGCCGCTGGACGAGCCGCGCGGATCGATGCCGCTCAATTCCGTGCAGATCTCGATGCCGTAGTTGATCCGCGCACTGATGGCTGAAGCCACCCAGGGCGTTCTGGACACATCGGTCGTGATCGATCACGACCTGATTGATGCTGGCCTGCTTCCTGATGAATCGGCAATTACCGCAATCACGCTGGCCGAGCTCGCTGCGGGTCCGCACGCGACCGAGAGCAAGGACGAACGTGCCCGGCGCCAGGATCGCTTGCAGTGGGCGACCGCCACCTGGGATCCGTTGCCCTTTGATGCGGAATCAGCGCGCATGTACGGCCGCATGTTCGCTGCGGCGCGATCCGCCGGGCAATCAAGCCGCGCGCGGCTCGCGGACCTGCTCATCGCCTCGACGGCTGCGGCGAATAGTTTGCCGCTCTACACACGCAACCCGTCCGACTTCGGCGCCCTGAAGCGCATCGTCAGGGTGGTCAAAGTATAGCTCCCTGCTGACCGGAGTCGCAGAACAGCTGAGAACTTTGCCGTACGGCGAGCGGCGGCCTCGGAGCAGTTGGACCGGCAGCAGGCGGCCCCAGTCGGCCATCCACCCGGCTAAAATGTCTGCCCGAAGGCCGCCCTTCCGGTACAACAGGCACTGGCTGCTTGCCCAGAGTGGTGGTGGCATCGATCACGACCGATATATGCGGAGAACAACCTCGCAAAAGGCTTACATGCAAAGCGCAGCCGAGACTACCTACTGACTCAATTAATGCGGCCTCCGGCTCTGATTTTCTCATCGAGAAGTATGAACGATCAACGCAGAGTTCGCCGTGATGACACTTAAGATAGTCGTATCACGCCGATGACCCGCATGCCAAACGACATGCACGGCACCGACAGCGAAGTGTTTCTCGTCGGCGACCTGCGCGTCGATATCGGACAACAGCGCGTCACGCGCTCGGCCACCGAGATTGCCCTGCCTAATCTATCCTTCCAGCTGCTCGTGGCACTCATTCGCGGCGCGCCCAACGTGCTTAGCCACGACGTGCTGATAGCGCGCGTGTGGCCCGGACTGGTCGTGAGCCCGGAAACCGTGAACAAGCGGGCCACCCTCCTGCGCGAAGCGCTAGGGGATGACGCAAAGGAGCCCCGCTATATCTCGGCAGTTCGAAGTCGCGGTTACCGGCTGATTGCCGACGTCACTCGCGTCGAACGCGTGGCGGCGCCGCTCGAGACGCCACCGCCCAACGTCGAAGCCGCCTCGTCGCTCGTCGACTTGTCGGCGCAACACGCGGCCGCGCGCGACACTCAATATGTGTACACGCAGTCAAAACCAAGGCGATGGCTCGGACTTTCTGCCGTCACTGCGGTGATGCTGGTGATCGGCATTGTTGTGCACACTGTCAACAGGGATCACAGCTCGAGCGCCGCACCTCCGCTGGGCGTTTCGCAAGGTGCCAACTCACCCATTGGCGTGCGTGCGAGGACGGTAGCCGTCATGCCATTCGAAAACATCAGCGCGGACGCCCCCGATACCTACCTGGCACGCGGTCTACCAGAGATGATCCTCAACCGCCTGTCTCGTGTCACCGGACTGGCTGTGATAGCGCGCAATTCCTCGTTCGCGCTAGACGCCACTCGCATCGATTCCCAGGAGATTGGCCGGCGACTCAATAGCGGCCATTTGGTCAACGGCAGCGTGCAACGCAACGCCGATCGGTTGCGTGTAGCCGTACAGCTCGTCGATACCACTGCGGGCACACTGATCTGGTCTGCCACATTCGATCGGACGCTGAGCGATATTTTTGCCGTTGAAGACGAGATTGCCGAACAGGTGACCGGCGCGCTCTCGGCGCGACTCGGCGGACTCGGCCCCGGCCCGGTCGCTCAGGTGCGCACCAGCAATATTGAGGCCTACCTGGCGTACCTGCAGGGCCGCACGATGCTCGGTCGGTTTTCGGTGACTGAATCGGAGTCCGCGGTGCCCTATTTTGAGAAGGCCATCGCCCTGGACCCGAATTTCGCGGCGGCCTACGCCTCGCTCTACGATGCCCGCCTGCAGGCGGCTCATTTGCGTTCCGAGGATCTGGCGCCGGTCCGGCAACGCTTTCGGCCGTTGATCGATCGGGCCCTGGCGATCGATCCCAATTCGGGCGCCGCCTATTTCGCCCGGGCCATGTGGGCGCAAGCGCCGTTCGAGGCGCGCAACGCCGACTTTCGCCGGGGTATCGAGCTTGATCCCAGCAACGGCCGCGGCCTCACCGCCTACGCCGAATTCCTGGACTACGAAGACTTCGGGTGGGTGCAGGCGGGCGGGCAGAGCGAGAATTACCCGGTGCGGCGCGAAGAAGCCAAGCGCATTTTACAGCGCGCCCTACAAGTCGATCCGATGTCGCCGGGTGCTCACTTCGACGTTGCCACGGGTAGCCTCGACGAAGGCGGCGCAGCCACGCTCGAGCAAAAGATGCAGTCCGTGCTGGAGCTTGATCCGGAATTCGTCCCGGCGCTATTCCAGGTAGCCAAGTATCGTGCGGCTTTCCATGGCAAGCTGGCCGATGCGGTACAGATTCTCGAGCACGCCATTGCGCTCGACCCGCGCAATCCCGAGCCGCGCCGCATCGCCATGGGCGTGTATCTGGACCTCGGCGACGAGCAGGCGGCGCGCGCGGTGACTGCTGGAACGCTAGGCCCGGGCGAGCAGCGCTGGCTGTTCATGTATGCGGGTGACTGGCGTGCAGCGGGGCGCGCCGCCTACGAGGTAGGGCGGGCCGACGATTGCGACAACGCGGGTGCAAACGAAGCCGTGCGCGATTACGCGTTGAAGACCGGCGAGCTGAGCCGGGCGATTGCGTTCTCCAAGGCGACCAACTACTTTGAAGGCGATCCGGCAGCGCATCTGGACTTGTGCAATTGCAATGCAGCCGTGGTGCTTTCACAACTGCTGGCCGCGCACGGCGAGACGCGCGAGGCGAAGGAGCTGCGCGCTGCCGCGATGTCGTGGAACGATGCCAACGCCGTAAAATACGGCGGCAACCAAACTCGTGCCATAACCCTGATGCTCGATGGGCGCAGGGATGCGGCTCTCGACGCGCTGGCGGAAGATTTCCACGCCGGACTGTACTCGGGCTGGTGGTACACGCTCAAATACGATCCCGTGTGGCTCCCGGTGCACGGTGACCCGCGCTTCCAGGCCATCGCGCATGACGTGCAGCGTTACATCGATGGGCAGCGCCGCGACCTCGAGGAGCTCAGGCGCCGCGGCAATGTGCCCGTTGTGCGGCGACTAAAGGAATCCGCATCAAAACGAGGAATGTGATGCGCCGCGGGACGGGTGGCAGCCAGACACCCTCGATTGGACTGTTTGTGGGCATCCTATGTGCGGCCGTGACGCCCAGCGCGTTGGCGCAGCTACCTACGACCAACACTCAAGAAGCGACCGATCTCAAAGAAATCGTCATAACAGGCAGCCATATCCCCGGCGCGGACGCTGCGGGCTCCAAGCTCATCGTTATCAGTCGTGAGCAGATCGACGCCAGTGGTTACGGGCGGATCGAGGACGTGCTGGCCACCGTGACCCAGAATTTCAGTGCGACCAACGCGGCCACGCGCGATGATAACCACGGCGCGGAAGTCCAATTGCGTGGCCTGGGCCTCGGCACCACCCTGACACTGGTGAACGGCCATCGCCAGGGGGCCAGCGGCTATCAGGGATCATTCATCGATATTTCGAGCATCCCCGCCTCGGCCGTCGAACGCATCGAGATTCTGCCCGAAGGTTCCTCCGCACTCTATGGCTCGGACGCCATCGGCGGAGTCGTGAATATCATTCTGCGAAAAAATTTCGAAGGCTTCGAAGCGCGCGCGCGCGGGTCGAGCGCCGGTGGCGATGCCAGCGAGCGGACCCTCGCCGGGCTCTGGGGCCATGCCGGGCCCGACGGTCACGTGCTCTTCGGCTTTCAGTATGACGACAGCCGAGCCTTGGCCTGCAGCACGAGGGCCTATTGCGCTGCCAATGGTGATTATCGGCGTTTTGGCGGCAGTGATCTGCGCAGTGTCGGCGGAAACCCGGGCACTATCGTCTATCCCGACACAGGGGCGCCGTTAGCAGCCATCCCGCGCGGCCAGGACGGCTCGAACCTGACGGTCTCACAGCTGATTCCAGGCGCAGCCAATTACACCGACTTCGTAACCGACAACGACATCCTGCCGCAGGAGAACATGCGCAGCGCCTTTTTGAGCGCCGCCTACAACCTGTCGAGTCACTGGGAGCTCTCGGTCGACGGCCGCTACTCGTCGCGCGACTTTGAGTTCACGTTTCCGCAACCCGCCGGCACCTTATTCCATGTCCCGGCCGGAAACGCCTTTAACCATCTTGGTGGCCCGGTGACGATGGCCTACGATTTCACGGCAGATGTCGGGCCGGTTGTCGACAACGGACGAACCGAGACCTCATTCATATCGACGGGCATCAGCGGCGTGCTGTCGCGAGGGTGGCAGCTTCGCCTGTCGGCCGCGTATTCAAAATCGAGCACCCGCTTCTTCGAGTACAACAACCTCAACATCGACGCCATTAACGCCGCACTCGGTAGCGCCGACCCCGCCAGCGCGCTTAACCTGTTTGGCGACGGCTCGCACACGCCCCCCGCAGTGCTCGCGTCCTTGCGCAATCAAAGCGTCATCCTAGCGTATCCGGATGAATTCACCACGGACATGGCGAGTGTCATTGTCGATGGGCCGCTGTTCACGGGCCCGGCAGGGCTGATCCGTTTTGCGGGTGGCGGCGACTTCCGGCAGGAGCACTCCAAGGGTGAAAACATTGCGCTTAGTCCCGAAAAGCGGAATAGAGGCGTTGCAGCCGCCTTTGTCGAGTTCGCGGTGCCGCTCCTGAGCGCACAGGCGGGCTCGACCCTGGATCGCTTGGGACTGTCGCTCGCCTGTCGCTATGACCAATACAGCGATGCCGGTGGCACGTTCAATCCGAAATTCGGCTTGAGTTGGCGCCCATCCCGCGCCCTCGGCATTCGCGCCATCTGGGGCACATCTTTCCGGGCGCCACCCTTCTTCTGGTCCAACCCCGACCTGATCGGTGACGGCGGAGTCGAGTTCATCTACGATCCGAAGTCTAGCTCTCCCACGAAGCAATCACGAGTAATCAGCCTATACGGCACAAGCAAGGACCTGAAGCCGGAGACCTCGACCGCGTGGTCCGTCGGCGCGGATGTCGCGCCGCCTGCGGCACCGAACCTCTCGCTATCAGTCACCTACTGGAATATCGACTACAAGGGAAGGATCAGCGATACCGGTACTAATGTGGCGGACTTTCTCACCCAGGAGGCGCAACTAGCCTCATTAATCACGCGCAATCCGACGCAGGCGCAGATCGATGCTGCATGCAACAGCCTCACGTTTCGGCAAGGCAATCCAGGCAGTAGAGCCGACTGCAGCCTACCGATTGCCGTCATTGTAGATGGACGGATTCGCAATTTTGCCAGCGTCAAGACACGCGGCGTGGACGTCGATATTGACTATGTCATCGACGGCGCGCGCGGTAAGTGGACTTTCGGCCTGAACGGCACTTATATATTTCTCCAAGATCAACAGCTCACGGCCACGGCGCCGGTCTTCGACTTCGTGGACACGGCCGGCAACCCGCTGCAACTGCGCTTTGCCGCGCACCTGGCATGGTCGTCCAAAGGCTGGACAGTTCTGACGACCGTTAACCACACCGGCGCCTACCAGGATCCGGGCGCCGTGCCGGCGCGCGGCGTCGATTCGTGGACGACGGTCGATCTCAACCTTGGTTACCGCGTCGACGGTGGGCCGGGGTGGCTCGCCAATACGCAATGCAATCTCGGCGTGAACAACCTCTTCGATCAATCCCCGCCTTTCGTAAACCAATTCGATACGCTGGGTGGCACTTTTGGCTACGACGCCGCCAATGCCTCGCTCGTGGGGCGGCAGATCAGCCTGCAGATCGTCAAGCGCTGGGGACAGTGACCTAGGGCATCGGCCCTCACCTGACGCCGCGGCCGGCGTTTGCCAAGGCTTTCCTGCATCCTTCCGGCAATCAGGAATCAAACTTCCTCCAATGTTCCAGCAGCCGACCCGCGTTTCGGCGACAACGCTCCCATGTACAACCATCCTGGGGAGAGCGCCCATGCATTACCGGAACAAAACACTGCTGGCCGGAACGATGGCCTGCTGCGGGATCGTCCTGTCTGCCGGTGTCGCGCGCCTCGCTCATGCACAGTCGCCTGTATACGCGGCGTCGTCGCATGCCACGGTCTACGTCGACTGCGCCGCTACTTCCCGAGGCAACGGTAGTGCGAAGCGCCCGTATTGGCGAATCACGGACGCGCTCGACAGAGCGCGTCAGCTGCGGCGCGAAGACCCTCGACGCATCGTTATCCGCGTGGCTGCAGGGATCTGCAGCGGCAACTTCGAGACCCAGCCGACCGGGCAGACGACTCGTCCACCGGAATTACTGCCACTTGTGCTGAACGTAACTGACCTGACGCTCCACGGGGCCGGGATCATGGAATACGCCGAGGGCTACCCTGTCGCTCAGCGCCCCGGTACTGCAACGACGGTAACCGTTGATACGCTGCACTACGGATGGGTCGACAATACAGTGATGTTCGTCGGACCAACTACGGATGGGGGTCGGGCAGACGGCGCAATCATCGAAGGCCTAGCGATCGACGACGCGTTCATGTCGGCTCACGGCATCTGGATTACCCGCACGCAACGCCTCATATTTCGCGACAACGTAGTGGAACACGTGAATTTCGGCGCCGTGAACGTCGGCGAATGCAGCGGCAGCATCGTTGGTAATGTCTTGCACGACGGCACCCCAGGACTGCTTCTCGCCGCGGGTACAAAAAGCAACCCATCGAAGCTCTACATCGGCGGCAACAGTGTCACCGCGAACCTGGTGGGCATCGCCGTCTTTGGCGACTCCGCGGCCGCCGCATACCTCGAAATGGGGGCGAACCCGCTCAAGGTGCTGCCATACCCGATCGATCCCACGTCCAGTGAGATAGGCAACCACATCGACGTGGAAGTCGAAGGTAACGACGTCTCGTACAACTTTAGTGGCGGCCTGGACTTCGCAATCCTCGGCGCCAGCCGGTACCCGTACTCCCTGACCGGAAACATCAACGCCAGCGTTCACGACAACCGCTTCATGGACAACGCCGGCTACCCGTTCGTTGTCGAGTCCGGTTACGTGTTCAGGGGCACGAGCTCATTTTGGACAAACCCGGACCTCTACGATTTCCCCGAAGGGTATCTTGGGTTTTACGCCGCACCTTTCGTCACGCATGGCCCCAACTATGGGCCGTACAGTGGAGTTGTGAATGCGACCTTCGAACGCAACCTCTGGAGCAATTTGAATGTCGCACCGATCGCGCCGGCCATACTCACGTTCTCATCCACCAACATCTACGATCCCACGACGGGAGCACCGGACCCAGGCCTGATTTCCCACTACGTCTACATGCGCAATTCGCGCCTGAACATCGAGGACGAAGATGGCCTCTTCAGCCAACCGGGTGTTATCCGCGACGATCTCCGGCTCTATGATCCTTTCGACGGCATTGCCTTGCTCAATCAAACGCGCATCCGTGACTAGCACTGCGGAGCCCCGCTGTTTGTTGAGGCTGATGGGGGATGGCAATCTCGGAATCCCACTCATCTGGCAGGAGACAGCCCGAGCAGGCATGAGACGCTATGAGATTTCTTGAGACTTCCCGGCTCTCGAAAATCACCCGGAATCCCAGCGTGAATGATCGTAACTTATTGATATTTAAGGACAAAATTGGCGGAGAGAGAGGGATTCGAACCCTCGAAGGGCTTTTGACCCTTACGCCCTTAGCAGGGGCGCGCCTTCGACCACTCGGCCATCTCTCCGTCTTGGACTA
Organism: uncultured Gammaproteobacteria bacterium; assembly: GCA_963823235.1. Taxonomy (GTDB): domain Bacteria; phylum Pseudomonadota; class Gammaproteobacteria; order Steroidobacterales; family Steroidobacteraceae; genus FEN-1191. Next base: position 47,533 of record CAWGKS010000007.1, read on the forward strand.
AAAGATTATATAAATCAATATTTTACAGCGTTATGCGCGCTGCAGTGCGGGCAGGGGCGCCATGATACTGGCGGGCCGACGGAAGGTAAAGGCGCGGCCCTGGCACAGGTGCCGGCGCGGCTCGCTCAGGGCGCGATCTCTATGGGACCCTCGCCCGTGGCCAGGTTTTCTGGCTTGATGCGCCCGGAAATTTCCTCGCGCTGCACGGATACCGTGCGCGGCGCCGTCACCCCGAGACGCACCTGGGTGCCCTTGACGCGTAGCACCGTGATGGTGACATCCTCACCGATCATCACGGATTCGCCCACTCGACGGGTGAGAATCAGCATCGCTCCAACCTCCGGACTGCGGATCACCCCAAACCGTCAGTCATCACCTGAAATTACGCCGTGCCGTATCAACCGGCAAGTTTTTCACGCACCCGTGGCAGCACCGTTGCCAGCGCAGCTGCCAGCGCCGCCGGATCATTGCCGCCGGCCTGAGCAAAATCCGGGCGGCCTCCGCCCTTGCCACCCACTAAGGTCGCAATTGCGCCCACAAGTTCCCCGGCTTTGACAAGTGCGACGCGATCGGGCGTCACGCCCGCGACCAGCAGCACCTTGCCAGGCGACTCGACTGCTGCAAGAACAATGATCGCGGAGCCGAGGCGGCTCTTGAGCTGATCGACCGCCGAGCGCAATGAATTGCTGTCGGCGCCCTCGACGCGCGCGGCGATGACCTTGGTGCCCTGCACATCGACGGCGCCGGCGGCCAGATCGGTACCCTGACCTGAGGCCAGTTTGTCCTTGAGTATGCGGATCTCACGTTCCTGGGCGCGGATGCGGTCGAGAGATTCACGCACCTTGTCAGCGACGTCATCGCGTGAGCCACGCATGAGACTGGCGACATCACGCAGCAATGCTTCACTGCGTACGCTGTAGTCGAGCGCGCCCTCGCCGGTCAGCGCTTCAATGCGGCGCACGCCGGCGGCCACGCCCGATTCGCTGACGATGCGCAACAGGCCAATGTCGCCGGCGCGGCTGACATGCGTGCCACCGCACAGCTCGACCGAAAAATCACCGAAGGAAAGCACCCGCACTTCGCTCTCGTATTTTTCACCGAACAGTGCCATGGCGCCGCCGGCAACCGCAGCATCGTAGGCCATCAGCCGCGTGTTGGCCTCGGCGTTGGAGCGAATTTCCGCATTGACCAGTCGCTCGATGCTGGCGAGTTCCTCAGTGCTCACGGCCTGGAAATGCGCGAAGTCGAATCGCAGGCGATCGGGTGCGACCAGCGAGCCCTTCTGCGTGACGTGGGTGCCCAGCACCTTGCGCAGCGCGGCGTGCAGCAAGTGCGTCGCCGAGTGATTGAGCCGGATGGCAGCGCGGCGCGGGCCATCGACCTGCGCGTGCAGCGCATCGTCTGGGCGCAGCGTGCCAGCGTCAAGCTGACCACGATGCACGATGGCATGGCCACTCTTTTGTGTATCGCTGACCACGAAGCGCGCGGCACTGACGCCGGCGGTACTGCTGGCGGCGACGGACAACACGCCGGTATCACCGACCTGGCCGCCGGATTCGGCATAAAACGGCGTGCGCGCCAGGACCACTTCGCCACTCTCTCCGGCCTGCAGCGCCGGCACGGCGACACCATCGCGCAGCAGCGCCACCACCGTGCTATCGCACTCCAGGGTCTGGTAACCGACAAATTCGGTGCGCGCATCGATGCCCTTGGTAGCGCGCTGATCGACAGCAAACTTGCTGGCGCCACGCGCGCGAGCGCGCTGCTGCTCCATCGCCTGCTCGTAACCGTCCATGTCGACCTGAAAACCGCGCTCGCGCGCAACGTCAGCGGTGAGATCAGGCGGAAAGCCGTAGGTGTCGTGCAGCTTGAATACCACCTCACCCGACAGCTGCTTGCGCTGCGTGCCGAACTCCGCTTCCAGCAGGGCCATGCCTTTCGCCAGCGTCAGCGAAAACTGCGCCTCTTCGGCCTTGAGCACGCGCTCGATCTGCGCCACGCGTTCGATCAGTTCGGGATAGGCCCCACCCATCACCTGCGCCAGCACCGGCACCAGCTTGTAAAAGAACGCCTGCTCCTGCCCGAGCTGGTAGCCGTGACGGATCGCGCGTCGCACGATCCGGCGCAGCACATAGCCGCGGCCTTCGTTTGAAGGCACCACACCATCGCTTACCAGGAAGGCGCAGGCGCGGATGTGATCGGCGATCACGCGCAGCGAGGGTGAGGTCAGATCCTGCGCGCCGGTCACTTTGGCGGCAGCACTGATCAGATCGCGGAACAGATCGATGTCGTAGTTGGAATGCACGCCCTGCATGACCGCCGCCAGGCGTTCCAGACCGGCGCCGGTGTCGACCGAGGGTTTGGGCAGTGGCGTGAGTTTGCCGTCGCCCGAACGTACATACTGCATGAACACCAGGTTCCAGATCTCGACATAGCGATCGCCGTCTTCATCGGGTGAACCAGGCGGACCGCCAGCGACCTCGGGACCGTGATCGTAAAAAATCTCGCTGCAGGGGCCGCAGGGACCGGTGTCGCCCATGGCCCAGAAATTGGATTTCTCACCCAGGCGCGTGATGCGACTGGGATCGACCCCGGCCTCGCTCACCCACAGCGCCGCGGCCTCGTCATCGTCCTGGTACACCGTCACATACAGGCGCGCGGGATCGAGGTGCAGCGTGCCGGTGACGAATTCCCAGGCGTAGCGTATCGCGTCGCGCTTGAAATAATCGCCGAAGGAAAAATTGCCGAGCATCTCGAAGAAGGTGTGATGGCGCGTGGTGTAGCCCACGTTTTCGAGATCGTTGTGCTTGCCGCCGGCGCGCACGCAGCGCTGGCTGGTGACCGCGCGGTTGTAGGCGCGTTTCTCCTTGCCGAGGAACAGATCCTTGAACTGCACCATGCCGGCATTGGTGAACAGCAGCGTGGGGTCGTTCCCCGGCACCAGTGATGATGAGGGCACGATGGTGTGGCCGCGTTCACGGAAAAACTCAAGGAAGGCTCGGCGTACCTGGTCTGCTTTCATGAATCGAGGTCTAGGTCGGGTCCAATGGCGGTGCGGATATGATCGTTGGAAAAGCCCCGGTATTGCAAAAATCTGGCCTGGCGGCTTTTCCCGGGCCAGTCTTCGGGCGCCTCGGGGCCAAAGCGCCGGCGGCGCACGTCGCGCGCCAGGGCCAGCCAATCGGGGCCGGCGGCGATGGCCTCCTCAATCAGTGCGCTGGCTACACCCAGATCGCCCAGCTCACGCTGAATGCGTGCCGGGCCCTGGCCACGGCCGGCGCGATAGGCCACGAAATGCATGGCGAAGCGCGCGTCATCGAGCGCCCGGCGCTCAAGCAGGGAGGCGATGGTTGTCGCCACCGTGGACTCATCGTAGCCGCGTTCGCGCAGGCGCCCGGCCAGCTCGGCGCTGCCAAAATCGCGGCGCGCCAACAGCGTCACAGCGCTAAGTTCCGCGGCTGCGACGTCGTCGGGTTGCGAGGCGGATCGAGCGCCGGCGCGGCGCCCTTTAGGCGCTCTTTTCCTGAAGCTCGACACGCGGCTTGACGGGCAATAGCTTGGCGCGGATCTGCGCTTCGATATCGTCGGCCAGGTCTTTGCGACCCTTGAGGAACTCGCGGGTGTTGTCTTTGCCCTGGCCGATGCGCTCGCCTTTGTAGCTATACCAGGCGCCCGACTTCTCGATGATGCCGTTGTTCGAACCGATTTCGATCAGCTCGCCCAGGTGTGAAATGCCGGCGCCGTACATGATCTCGAACTCGGCCTCGCGGAACGGGGGCGCGACCTTGTTCTTGACCACCTTGACGCGTGTCTGATTGCCCACCACCTCTTCTCCATTCTTGATGGCGCCGATGCGGCGGATATCGAGGCGCACCGAGGCGTAGAACTTGAGCGCGTTGCCGCCGGTGGTGGTTTCGGGACTGCCGAACATGACACCGATCTTCATGCGGATCTGGTTGATGAAGATGACCATGGTGTTCGAGCGCTTGATGTTGCCGGTGAGCTTGCGCAGCGCCTGGCTCATCAGGCGCGCGTGCAGGCCGAGCTGCATTTCGCCCATTTCGCCCTCGATTTCGGCCTTGGGCGTGAGCGCAGCGACGGAGTCGATGACCACCACGTCGACGGCGCCGGAGCGCACCAGCATGTCGGTGATCTCGAGGGCCTGCTCGCCGTTGTCGGGCTGCGAGACCAGCAGATCCTTGATATTGACGCCCAGCTTTTCGGCGTAGGACGGGTCGAGCGCATGCTCGGCATCGACGAAGGCGGCCGTGCCGCCGAGCTTCTGCACTTCGGCGATTACCGCCAGCGTGAGCGTGGTTTTGCCGGATGATTCCGGACCGTAGATCTCGACCACCCGGCCACGCGGCAGTCCACCGATGCCCAGGGCAATGTCGAGCCCGAGAGAACCGGTGGGCACGGATTCGACGTCCCAGATCGCCGGGGCATCGCCCAGGCGCATGACTGAGCCCTTGCCAAACTGCTTTTCGATCTGTCCGAGTGCGGCGGCCAGCGCCTTCTTGCGATTGTCGTCCATGCCGTTAAAAACCTCTGGTGGTGTGCGGGTAATTATCCCACATCGCACCGCCAAGGCGGGCCGCAAAAGGCACGTGGATGCAAAGAAATTCAGCTATTCGCTGTGCCCGCCGCGGCGAGGATCAACTCCAGCGCCCGCTGCACGGCCGCGAGGCGCACGGCCGCGCGATCGCCCGGAAACTGCTGCGATTCACTGTGCGCCGCGCCCAGCGCCGGGCGAGCCAGCGCAAACCATACCAGGCCCACTGGTTTAGCCGGGGTGCCCCCGTCTGGCCCGGCGACGCCACTGACAGCCAGGGCCAGGTCGGCGCCACTCGCCCGCAGCGCGCCGGCGGCCATTTCAGCGACTACGGCCGCGCTGACCGCACCCTGGGCACCCAGCGTCACGGCGCTGACTCCCAGGTCCTGCTGCTTGGCAAGATTGGAATAGGTGACGTAGCCGCGCTCAAACCACTGCGAGCTGCCCGCGACATCCGTCAGGGCCGCTGCCACGCCCCCGCCCGTGCAGGATTCGGCCGTCACCAGCCGGCAGCGCGCAGCCAGGAGCCTGCGGCCCACCTGTTCGGCCAACATGCGAACCCGCGCTGAATTCGGGCTTTCCGACATGGGCCTAGTATCGCAAGGAGTGTCGTTGAGCGCGATGATCGTCGACAGGGCGCAAGCGCTGCCGGCCGCCTGTGTATGATTCGCGCTCCATGCCGACCGTCCCGACCACCCTGCCGAACATGCACACGCCGGTGATGCAGCAGTACCTGCGCATCAAGGCGCAGCACCCGCACACCCTGCTGTTCTATCGGATGGGCGATTTCTACGAGATGTTCTTCGACGATGCCCGGCGCGCCGCCACCCTGCTCGACATCGCGCTGACCGCGCGCGGCCAGTCGGCCGGCGAGCCTATCCCCATGGCCGGCGTGCCGGTGCACAGCGTCGAGGGGTATCTGGCCAAGCTCCTGCGACGCGGCGAATCGGTGGCAATCTGCGAGCAGATCGGCGACCCGGCGAAATCCAAGGGGCCGGTGGAGCGCCAGGTGGTGCGCGTGGTGACGCCCGGCACCGTGACCGACGAGGCACTGCTGGACCGGCGCCGCGACACGCTGCTCGCTGCGGTGCTCTACGACGCGGCCAGCGAACGCTTTGGGCTGGCCTGGCTGGAACTGGCTTCGGGCCGCTTCACGGTGCTCGAATCGCAGGGACCGGCCGTGCTCGCCGCCGAACTCGAGCGGCTGCGCCCGGCGGAACTGCTGCTGCGCGAGGACCAGGCCGCTACGCTCAAGCCCTTGTGTGGCGCCGCGCAGATGCGCGAACGCGCGCCCTGGCATTACGACCTGGCTGCCGCCTCGCGAGCCCTTACAGACCAGCTCGGCACGCTGGACCTGCGCGGCTTCGGCGTCGATGAGCTGCCGCTGGCCATCGCGGCGGCCGGCGCCCTGCTGCAATACGTGCGTGATACGCAGCGCACCGCCCTGCCCCATGTGCGTTCTCTACAGGTTGAAGAACACGGCGAGGCGCTGGCGCTCGATGCCGCCACGCGCCGAAATCTCGAGCTCGATCACAGCCTGACCGGCAACGAGGAGGCCACGCTGCTGGCGATACTCGATGCCACCGCCACCGGCATGGGCGCACGCACCCTGCGCCGCTGGCTCGGCCGCCCGATCAGCAACCGCGGCGTGCTGCGCGGGCGCTACCAGGCGATCGGCGCCCTGCTGCCGTCGCGCGCCTTCGAGCCGCTGGCCGCGATGCTGCGCGGCGTCGGTGATCTGGAGCGCATCCTGGCGCGCGTGGCGCTGCGCAGTGCCCGGCCGCGCGACCTGGTGCAATTGCGCTCGGCACTTGCCGCCTTGCCGCCACTGCGCAGCGCGGTCGCGCAGCTGGATTCGCCACTGCTGCACGAACTGCACGCTGCCACGACCGATCACGCGCATGAACACATGCTGCTGTGCGCCGCCATTGCCGTGGAGCCCGCCACCTTCCTGCGCGACGGCGGAGTCATCGCTGCCGGCTTCGATGCCGAGCTGGACGAGCTGCGGCGCATCAGCACGCACACCGACGATTTCCTGCTGGAGCTCGAGCAGCGCGAGCGCGAACGCACCGGCATCGCCAGTCTCAAGCTCGGCTACAACCGCGTGCAGGGCTTCTTCATCGAGATCGCCCGCGCCCAGGCCGACAGGGTACCGGCCGACTACCTGCGCCGGCAGACAGTGAAATCGGCCGAGCGTTTCATCACGCCGGAGCTCAAGGGTTTCGAGGACCGCGTGCTGGGTGCACGCGAGCGCGCGCTGGCGCGCGAGAAGCAGCTCTACGAAGAACTGCTCACGCAGCTCATCGATGGCCTGGGCCCGCTGCAGGCCACCGCCATGGCACTGGCCGAGATCGACGCACTGGGTTCGCTGGCCGATCGCGCTGCCAGCCTCACCTGGAGCGAAGCTGAGCTCGTAGACGAACCGTGCCTCCGTTTGGTGGGCGCGCGCCACCCGGTGGTCGAGCGCTACAGCGAGGCGCCGTTCGTGCCCAACGATCTCGAACTGCATGCCCGCCGCCGCATGCTGATCGTCACCGGCCCCAACATGGGCGGCAAATCGACCTACATGCGCCAGGTCGCGCTGATTGCCGTGCTGGCGCACATCGGCAGCTACGTCCCGGCGGCAGAGGCCGCGATCGGGCCGCTCGATCGCATCTACACGCGCATCGGCGCCGGCGATGACCTGGCCGGTGGCCGCTCCACGTTCATGGTGGAGATGACCGAGACCGCCAACATCCTGCACAACGCCACCGAGCGCAGCCTGGTGCTGATGGACGAGATCGGTCGCGGCACCAGCACTTTCGACGGCCTGTCGCTCGCCTGGGCCGTGGCCCGCCACCTGGCCACTGAAGTGCGTGCCTTCACGCTGTTCGCCACGCACTACTTCGAACTTACCGCACTGGCCGCAGAGATCGATTCCTGCGCGAACGTGCACCTGGATGCCACCGAACACGGCGACTCACTGGTATTCCTGCACGCCGTCAAGGACGGTCCCGCCAATCGCAGCTATGGACTCAGCGTCGCCGCCCTGGCCGGCGTGCCGCGCCAGGTGATCGCGCGCGCGCGCGAATATCTAGGTGTACTGGAGAGCACGCGCGATGGCGGCGCGCAGCACCAGCCTGCGCCGGCCGCCAATGGGCAGGGGGAATTGCCGCTGTTCGCGCCGCCCGAGCTTAGCGCCGTCGAGCAGCGACTCGCGCAGATCAATGCGGATGAACTCACGCCGCGTGAGGCACTGGAGCTCGTCTACGAACTTTCGCGACTGCACCTGGCCGAAAGATCGGCATCGTGACCTGGCGCTGCAATTGACCCCATGCAGCCGCTCACGGGCGAGTGCTGCCGATCCTTTACAGTTGCTCTGAAATTGAGATTTTCGGCGGCTTTTGGCATTTGCCTTTCCAGACTCCTTACTATAATGTAAGGAATAGCACTCTGGAGGCCGGCATGGCTACTGCAACGCTCACGACCAAGGGACAGATCACTATCCCGGCAGAGGTACGAGCTTCCCTTGGCGTGGATGCCGGGGATCGCGTGGAGTTTGTCGAGGTTGCGCCCGGACGCTATGAGTTTATCGCCGCGACGCGTTCGGTCACCACCCTGAAAGGAATGTTTGGCAAGCCGCGCAGGGCCGTCTCGATTGAAGAGATGAACGCTGCCATCGCCCGGCGCGGAGCTGCGGCAAAGTGATCGGACTCGATACCAACGTCCTGGTCCGCTACATCATGCAGGATGACAGCAGGCAGTCGCCGCTGGCGACACGCATGGTCGAAGCGCTTACACCAGAATCGCCCGGCTTCGTGCCCCTGGTGGCGACCGTAGAACTCGCCTGGGTACTCTCATCCGCCTACGAACTGAGTCGTACTCAAGTGATTGAAGCCTTCGAGGCGCTCCTCAGGACCAGGGAATTGGTAGTCGAGCACGGTGAAACCGTCTGGAAAGGACTGCGCCTCCTGCAACGCTCCGGCGGAGACTTTGCCGACTGCCTGATCGCCTGCTCAGCAGAGGCAGCCGGATGCGCGCAGACTATGACCTTCGATCGTGGCGCGGCGAAGAGTAGCGGTATGACGCTTGTAGCATAGTCTGGGAGCGCTCTGCGTTGGCAACCGGCGTGGACTGCTGTTCCGCGGAACGTTTGCTATGCGAACGGGATTCGCCATTGCAGCGTGACAACTACTGGCGCATGCGCATTCTGACGGCTGGGCGCGCGCAGTGGCGTTTGGCGATGCCGCGGCCGTGATTGAAGGGGTCGTTCGCCAAAGCGAGTATCGGGGAGCGACGCGAACGACCCCTTCAATCACGGCCGCGGCATCGCCAAACGGACCTACACCGCCCTACACTCCGAAATGCCCATGCTCCAGAAACTGCCCCGTTTCAAATGCCACTCGCGCCGACAGCAGCATCCCCGTGTGACTCACCGGCAGCACCAGATGCGCCTTCGCCCCAGGCAGGCGCGTTTCCGACACCGCCACCGTGCCATCGTTGGCTTCCTGAAAGTCGACCACCAGTCTGGCAAGACCCAGGGGCTGATTGCCGGCGATGATGCCCAGCTCGCGCTCGTGCGACCAGCTGCGTTCATGGGCATAGAGCAGTTCTTCGGTCACCGCATGACCCATGAGCGTGCGCCCGAACCGAAACCGACCCACGGTGCTGGCGGCGTGACTGGTCAGCGAAGGCGTGCCCAGGAAAACCACCCGGCCGGGCGGCAGCTGCGGATGCTCCTGCAGGCAGCGCAGGATGGCGAGGCCACCCAGGCTGTGGCCGACCAGATGCACCTGCGCGACGCATCGAGCTCGCCTACGAACGCACTCAGGGCGGAGCCGATCTCGGCCATGGTCAGCAGGGTCGAGGCGTAGTTGAAGGCGTGCCAGCGGAAGCCGCGCTCCTTCTCGATGCGCCGCCCCAATAAAAAAGCCTCGTGGCCGGAGAGCCAGAGGCCGTGCACGTAGACAACGGCAGTGTTCATCAGCTTGTGGGTGGCGCCTGCCTGACGCGAATATGCAATTCGCGCAGCTGCTGCTCGCTGACTTCCGTGGGTGCGTCGGTGAGCGGGCAGGCTGCGGTCTGGGTCTTGGGGAAAGCGATGACGTCGCGGATGCTCTCGGCCCCGGCCATCAGCATGGCCAGCCGATCGAGGCCGAAGGCGATGCCGCCGTGGGGCGGCGCACCGAAGCGCAGCGCATCGAGCAGGAAACCGAACTTGAGCCGTGCTTCTTCAGCGCCGATACCGAGCAGCTCAAACACCGTCGATTGCAGTTCCTGACGGAAGATACGCACCGAGCCGCCGCCGATTTCCGAGCCGTTGAGCACGCAATCGTAAGCCTGTGCCAGCGCTGCACCCGGGTTGGCCTTGAGCGCCTCCGGATCAGCATTTTTGGGCGAGGTGAAGGGATGGTGCACGGCCGTCCAGCGGCGCGACTCGTCGTCATATTCGAACATCGGGAAGTCGACGACCCACAGCGGTGCCCAACCCTCGGTGACGAGCTTGAGATCCTGCGCGACCCTGAGGCGCAGTGCACCGAGCGCGTCGTTGACGACCTTGGCGCGATCGGCGCCGAAGAAAATCAGGTCATTGTCGGCCGCGCCGGTGCGCTCGAGGATGCCGGCGATCGCCGCGTCGTCCAGGAACTTCACGATCGGCGATTGCAGCCCGTCGCGACCCTTGCTGCGTTCGTTGACCTTGATATAGGCCAGGCCGCGCGCCCCATAGCGGGCGACGAAAGCCGTGTAGTCATCGATTTCCTTGCGCGTCAGCGCACCGCCGCCCGGCACGCGCAGCGCCGCCACGCGCCCCTGCGCATCGTTGGCCGGCTGCGCAAACACCTTGAAATCGCAGCCTTTGACCAGATCGGCGACGTCAACGAGTTCCAGGCTGACGCGCAGGTCTGGTTTGTCGGAACCGTAGCGGCGCATGGCCTCGGCATAGCTCAGGCGCGGGAATGGATCTGGCAGCGAGAGCTTCATCACCTTGTGGAACAGCTCGCGCACCAGCCCTTCCATCAGCACCATGATCTGTTCCTGCGACAGGAACGAGGTCTCGACGTCGAGCTGGGTGAACTCGGGCTGGCGATCGGCACGCAGGTCTTCGTCGCGGAAGCAGCGCACGATCTGGTAGTAGCGCTCAAAGCCGCCGATCATCAGCAGCTGTTTGAAAATCTGCGGTGACTGCGGCAGGGCAAAAAATTTGCCGGGGTGGGTGCGGCTGGGCACCAGGTAATCGCGCGCACCTTCGGGCGTCGCCTTGGTGAGCATCGGTGTTTCGATGTCGACGAAATCGTGGCCGTCCAGATAGTCACGCATCGCCCGCGTGATCGCATGGCGCTGGCGCAGTCGCTTGTTCATCACCTCGCGGCGCAGGTCGAGGTAGCGGTAGCGCAGCCGCACTTCTTCGCTCACCTGCTCATCGAGCTGAAAGGGCAGCGGATCGGCGCGATTGAGCAGCTCGACGGCCGTGGCAACGATCTCGATGCGCCCCGAAGCCAGCTGCGCATTCACCGTGCCCACCGGCCGCTCGCGCACGCTGCCGGTCACGCGCACCACGAATTCATGGCGCAGTTTTTCGGCGACCGCGAACACTTCCACGGCATCGGGATTGCAGACGATCTGCACCAGCCCTTCGCGGTCACGCAGATCGACGAAGATCACGCCGCCATGGTCGCGCCGGCGATGCACCCAGCCGGCCACGCTGACGGTGGCGCCGACCAGGGCTTCGTTGACTTGACCGCAGTAATGGGTACGCATGCTCGGCAGATCCGCAGCCTTTATGGCCGCACCTGGCTGGTGGAAAGGCGCGCGATGTTACGGGCCGGGCCGGGTGGACGCAACATGCGGCGCGTGCTCGTGGACCACGCCCGGGGTGACCACGCCCAGCGTGACGATCATCTTCATGGCCTCATCGACGGTCATATTCAGCGTGTGCGCCTGGCTGCGCGGCACCATGAAGATGAATCCCGAGGTCGGATTGGGCGTCGTGGGCACGAACACGCAGACGTGCTCGGCCCCCAGCTTGTTGTTGATCTCCGGCAGATTGTCGGTGGTCTGGAAGCCAATGCTCCAGATACCGGCACGCGGGTATTCCACCAGCAACACCTGCTTGAACGACTTGCCCGAGTTGGAAAAAATGGTCTCGGAAAAGCTCTTCACGCCGCCGTAAAGCGCACGCACGAAGGGGATACGCTCGAGCAGGTCTTCCCAGATGGCGACCAGCGCCCGACCGATGAAGTTGGTGACCAGCAGACCCGTGAGCAGCACGATCAGGACCGCCAGGATCGCCCCAAAGCCCGGTATATGCAGGCCCAGCAGCGTATCGGGCCGAATGGCACTGGGCAGCACCAGCAGCGTCTGGTCCATCAGCGTCAGGATGAATCGCACCACCAGCACGGTGACCAGTACCGGCACCCAGATGAGCAGCCCGTTGATCAGGTAGCGGCGCAGTGCCCGCACGAAGTGCTCCCGGCGCACCTGGCTGGAGCGGTTCACCGGCGTTTACCGCCGCGCTTCGGCGCCTTCTTCGCAGCCGCGCGCGGCGCCGGCTTTTTGACCCCCGGCCGATTGCCGGATTTGCCGCCCGAACTGCTGCCACCCCGACCGCCGCGGCCTGAGGACGAGCTCTCCCTGGGCTGCTTGCCACCCTTGGACTCAGCCGTCGGCTTGGCATCTCACCTCCGCGCCCTTGGCGTCGCCCTTGGCCTCGCCCTTGGCCTCGGCTCTTGGCGTCGGCCTTGGCATCGGTCGTCGCTTTGGCGTCGGCAGCCGGCTTCGCATCAGCAGCCGGCTTGGCCTCACCGCCCGATTCCTCGCGCTCCGGGCCCGCAAGATTGCGCTGATTGTCCTTATCCGACTTGAAATCAGTCTCGTACCAACCCGAACCCTTGAGCCGGAATACCGGTGCCGACACGAGTTTCCTGAACCCGGCCTTGCCGCAGGAGGGGCATTTCTTCAGCGGCCGGTCGCTGATTTTCTGCAGCACCTCGCTATAAAACTTGCAGCTCGGGCATTCGTATTCGTAAAACGGCATGACATTCCTCACCAAGACCGGGCGGTTGGCATTATAGGGCTGGCGAGTCGGCGGCGCGACGCATAGGGTGAATTGCGTCGCTCCCCGATACTCGCTTTGGCAATCCACCCTATGCGTCGCGCCGCCAACTCACCAGCCCCGTAACGGGCAGCGCACGGCGTTGGCGCGGAACACACGCGGGGCTTCACGAATCCGCATCGACGACGTGGCGAAGACGGGCAGAGGGGAGGGGCGGAGGCGTTGGCTTGCCAAAGCGAGTATCGGGGAGCGACGCAAGCCAATGCCTCCGCCCCTCCCCTCTGCCCGTCACCGCCAATTCAGCGCCGCGTCTTTGTGAAAATCAGCTCACCCTGTCTCGACGCTGACGCTCGATGCGATCCCCCGGCCCGAAGGTGCCGGCGAGAATGCGCTGCGCCAGTGGATTCTCAATCTGCTGCTGAATCGCGCGCTTGAGCGGCCGGGCGCCGTAGACCGGGTCAAACCCCGCCTCGCCCAGTGAGTCGCGGGCGCGATTGTCGAGTTCCAGTTCGATGTCGCGCTCCAGCAGGCGGCGACGCAGCAGGCCGAGCTGGATGTCGACAATGGCGCGAATCTGCTCGGTGCCGAGCGGATGGAAGACGACGATGTCATCGATGCGGTTGATGAACTCCGGCTTGAAATTCTGCTGCACGATTTCCATGACCGCAGTCTTCATGCGCTGATAGTTGCCTTCACCCGCCAGTTCGTGAATGACATTCGAACCGAGGTTCGAGGTCATGATGATCACGGCATTGCGAAAGTCGACGGTGCGACCCTGGCCATCGGTCAGGCGCCCGTCATCGAGCACCTGCAGCAGCACGTTGAAGACATCGGGGTGCGCCTTTTCTACTTCGTCGAGCAGGATCACGGCATAGGGCCGGCGACGCACCGCTTCGGTGAGATAGCCGCCCTCTTCGTAGCCCACATAGCCGGGCGGTGCGCCGATCAGGCGCGCGACCGAGTGCTTTTCCATGAACTCGGACATATCGATGCGGATCATCGATTCTTCGGTATCGAAGAGAAACTCGGCCAGCGCCTTGCACAGTTCGGTCTTGCCGACACCGGTAGGCCCGAGAAACAGGAACGAGCCGTTGGGCCGGCGTGGGTCAGCCAGGCCCGCGCGCGAACGACGGATCGCGTTGGCGACGATGCGCACTGCTTCTTCCTGTCCGACCACGCGTTTGGCCAGCGCTTCTTCCATGCGCAGCAATTTTTCCTTCTCGCCTTCAAGCATCTTGGAGACCGGAATGCCGGTCCACTTGGAGACCACTTCGGCGATCTCCTCCTCGGTGACCTTGTTGCGTACCAGCTGGTTCTTGCCGGTCTCGGCCGCCTGTGCCTGCGCCAGGCGCTTTTCCAGTTCCGGCACCTTGCCGTACTGCAGTTCGGCGACCTTACCCAGATCGCTGCGGCGGCGCGCAGCTTCCATCTCCAGCCGCACCTTCTCGAGTTCTTCCTTGAGTGCCGCGCCGCCCTGGAGCGTGGCCTTCTCGGCCTTCCAGATCTCTTCAAGATCGGCCGACTCCTTCTCGAGTGCGGCGAGCGTTTCCTCGAGTATGGCCAGGCGCTTCTTCGTGGCCTCGTCCTGCTCCTTCTTAAGCGCCATCTGCTCGATCTTGAGCTGGATGATGCGCCGGTCGAGCCGGTCGAGGACTTCGGGCTTGGAATCGATCTCCATGCGGATACGCGCGCCGGCCTCGTCGATCAGATCGATGGCTTTGTCCGGCAGCTGCCGGTCAGCGATATAGCGATGCGAAAGCGTTGCGGCGGCAACAATGGCCGGGTCGGTGATCTCGACGCCATGATGCACTTCATAGCGCTCCTGCAGGCCGCGCAGGATGGCGATGGTGTCTTCGACCGTGGGTTCGTTGACCAGGACTTTCTGGAAGCGCCGCTCCAGGGCAGCATCCTTCTCGATGTATCTTCGATATTCGTCCAGCGTCGTGGCGCCTACGCAATGCAGCTCACCGCGTGCCAGTGCCGGCTTGAGCATGTTGCCGGCATCCATGGATCCTTCGGCTTTGCCCGCACCCACCACCGTATGCAGTTCATCGATGAACAGGATCACCTGCCCTTCCTGCTTGGCCAGATCGCCGAGCACGGCTTTCAGCCGCTCTTCAAACTCGCCGCGAAATTTGGCGCCGGCGATCAGCGCGCCCATGTCCAGGGCCAGGATGCGCTTGTTCTTAAGCCCTTCAGGCACCTCACCGTTGATGATGCGCTGGGCCAGGCCCTCGACGATGGCGGTCTTGCCCACGCCCGGCTCACCGATCAGCACCGGATTGTTCTTGGTGCGCCGCTGCAGCACCTGGATGGTGCGGCGAATCTCATCGTCACGGCCAATCACCGGGTCGAGCTTGCCGCTGGCGGCACGCGCCGTCAGATCGACGGTATATTTCTCGAGCGACTGGCGCTGCTCTTCAGCGCCGGCATCCTTCACCGACTCACCGCCGCGCACTTCGTCGATGGCCTTTTCGATCGCCGCTTTCTGCACGCGGCAGTCCTTGAGGATGCGGGCCAGCGTGCCGCGATCTTCAAAGGCCGCGAGCACGAACAGCTCGCTGGAAATGTATTGATCGCCGCGCTGCTGCGCGAGCTTGTCGGTGACATTCAGCAGGCGGTTCAGGTCGTTGGAGACGTGCACCTCGCCGCCGGTGCCCTCTACTTTCGGCAGCTTGTCGAGCGCTTCACCGAGCAGGGTGCGCAGCCGGTTCACGTCGGCGCCGGCCTTGAGCAGCAGCGGCCGAATGCCACCGCCCTGCGAATCGATCAGCGCCAGCAGGACATGGGCCGGCTCGATGAACTGATGATCGCGCCCGACGCTGAGCGACTGGGCGTCGGCCAGTGCAGCCTGGAAGCGGCTAGTGAGTTTGTCCATGCGCATCGGCAGCAGCCTCTAAAGGGGTTCGCGGGTACACCCGAACTTGGGCCGGGGAGGCCACATTTCAAGTCATCCGAGCAGGGTCTCCGTCACGGCGATCACCGCGATACCCGCGCTGATCAGCAGCACCTGCATGACGCTGCCGGCCGGATCGACACGCTTGTGGAGCCCCGGTATCAGGTCGGCCACCGCGACGTAGATCAGCGAGGCGGCCGCTACCGAGATCGCATAGGGCAGCACGTCGAGCGTCCCCTCGAGCGCGAAGTAGCCCACCAGGCCACCGATAATCGAGGTGAGGCTGCTGGCGGCGTTGAACACCATGGCGCGCACCGGACTCATCCCGGCGTGCAGCAGCACCGACAGACCGCCCAGCTCCTGCGGAATCTCGTGCGCCGTGATGGCGAATGCCGTGATGACCCCCAGGCGCAGATCGGTCAGGAAAGCAGCCGCGATCAGCACGCCGTCGAAGGCGTTATGCACGCCATCGCCCACCAGCACGATCCAGCCCGCCGCACGATCCCGATCATGGTTGCTGGGCAGGTGATGACTCTCGCAATCGCTCGTGTGGCAGTGTCGCCAGAGCACCAGTTTCTCGAGGATGAAGAACAGCGCAATACCCGCCAGTAACGCCGCGCCGATACCTTCGATGCGTCCGGGCCCGACTCCAGCAACGGCCTCGGGAAGCAGCCCCAGCAAGGCGGCCGCCAGCATGGCGCCGGTCGCGAAACTGATGAGGTGGGGCAGCAGTCGCGCGCGGCGCGCGGCGCCCAGCAGCAGGAACAGGCTGGCCAGGGCTGCGCTCAGCAGCCCGCCCAGGAACGTGGCGAGCAGAATCCAGACTAATGTAGGCATGATATGAATTGTCGGTGGTACAGCCGCATCAGACATCCAGCGCGGCGGTCGCGGCTCATCCGGCCAGGCCCGTGACCAGCACCACGGTGATACCGACCGGACACAGGTAGCGTAGCGCAAACACCAGCAGACTGCGCGTCACGGGTGACAGGCCACTGAACTCCTCCGCCGGCACCCTGGCCCCCATTCGCCAGCCCAGGAAAACGCTGACCAGCAATGCGGAGATCGGCATCAACACATTGGCGCTCAGGAAGTCGACGAGCCCGAAGAAATTCAGGCCTGCGACCCGCGGAATTGCGGCCAGCGGCCGCCAGCCGGCCAAGGTATGGAACCGGTTGACGGTCGCGGTGGTACCGTCCCGTGCATACTGGCCGGTCAGGAAGAACCAGGTGCAGGCCAGCACCCAGCCGGCGATCATCGTGTAGTAGGAGGCGATGAGGTATCCGGCTACCGATCCCGACCAGCCGACGATATTCCAGCGCGTCGAAGCTCAGGCAGGCGAGCACGAACACGATGATGGAAGCGAAGCCGCCGCCCGCTCCGACGAGATAGGGGAAGCGCCAGATACTGCCCAGCCCGACCGCTGCGCCGACGGCGCCGAGCATGAACCCAAGGTTCGACGACCAGCGCTGGCTACTCATTGCTACCGCGGGACGATCGCGATCACCCGTGCCGGGAAGCCCGTACCAGCTTCCGGTTTCGGCCACGAGACCAGCACCAGGGCGCCAGACTCGGGAACCTGGTCGAGATCCGCGAGCATCTCGATCTGGTAATGGTTCAGGCCAGGAACATAGCGCCCGAGTGAATAGTCATCCTTGTCAGTTGCGAAACCGGGATCAGTGTCAGTGGTCTCGTGACCCGAGGCGGTAATCCTGCGGTCTTCGTAGAGCAGCTTAAAGAAAATCTGGCCGCGCGCATCATCGCGCTCCCGGGCGCACCAGCGGCGCCACATCGCTGGTCCAGCCGTAGGGATCGGGGGCGCGCCGCTCCTGGATGGCGAGCAGGCGCTCGCGCAGCTCGCGGGCGCGCACGTCGAGCACCGCCGGCCGGTATTCACGGCCGTCGGCGTCGCCGATGACGCTGATTGGAGAAACAATTGCCGCCGTGCCGCACGCGAACACCTCGCTGCAGGCGCCGCTGGCCAGATTGGTGAGCAGCTCGACAATTGGCATCGGCCGCTCGACAACACGCGCGCCGGCCGCGCGCGCCAGCGTGATCAGGGAATCACGGGTCACGCCAGGCAGGATCGAATCGTTGAGGGCCGGCGTATGCAGTTCCTCGCCGATGACCGCGAACAGATTCATGCCGGAGAGCTCTTCGATGTTCAGGCGCGTGGTCGGATCCAGCCACAGGGCGACCGTGTAGCCACGTTCGACGGCGCGGGTCGAGGCGAGCAGCGAGGCCGCATAGTTGGCGCCCGCCTTGACAGTGCCCAGTCCACCAGCGGCCGCACGCACCTGCTCACGCTCGATCAGCACGCGCATCGGACCGGTAGCGTAGGCTTCACTGGGGTTCGCGATGACCATGAACCGGGCGCTGTGCGAGGCGCGCACCGCGTAGCCGGGCTCGGTGCCGAACAGGAAGGGTCGAACGTACAGCGACTGGCCGCTCGCGCCGGGAATGATAGGGGTGCAGGCCCCGACCACGGCGTGCACGCCCTCGAGAAACAGCTCCTCAGGCACCGGTGTCATGGCGATGCGCTGTGCCGAACGCTGGAAGCGCGCGCAGTTGTCGCCGGCCCGGAACAGGTTCGCGCGCGGCTGTCCAACGCGGTATGCCTTCATACCCTCGAACGCCTGTTCCGCAAAGTGCAGCGCGCGGGCGCCCGGCAGAATCTCGATCGGGCCATAGGGCAGCAGCTCGCCGCGGTTCCAGCGACCGCCCTCGAACGTGGCGCTGTACATCACCGGTGCCACCACGATGCCGAAGCCGAGTTTTTCCGGCAGCCTGAATTGCTCGAGGCCTGTCCAGACGTCAGCGCGAATTGCCAGATCAGGGATGTTCATATCGATTGCAGCAGTCCGCCGTCGCAGGCCAGCGCCTGGCCGGTAATATAGCCGGCAGGCTCCGATACCAGGAAGGCCGCCACGGCGGCGAAATCCTGCGGCGTGCCGATGCGCCGTGCGGGAATCTGTGCGGCCAACCGGGCCTGATCGAGTTGCAGTTCCTCGAGACGCTCAGTCAGCGTGTAGCCAGGCAGCAGGGCGTTGACCGTCACCTGGTCGGCAGCGACTTCCTTGCTCAAGGCATTGACCAGTCCATGCAGGCCGGCGCGCAGCGAGTTCGAGAGCATCAGGTTCGGCACCGGTTCGCGCGCCGCCACCGAGGTGATCAGCAGCACGCGGCCCCAGCGGCGCGCGCGCATGCCAGGCAGCGCCGCACGGATCGCACCTACGCTGCTCATCCACAGGCCTTCGAATGCCGTCCGCCAGGCAGCATCGCCAAGATCGGCGAACAGTCCGGGCGGCGGCCCACCCGTGTTGACCACCAGTACGTCGAGTGCCCCGAGACGCCGTTCGGCTTCCTGGGTCACCACCTGTGCGGCACCGGGCACCGACAGGTCACAGACGAGGCCCTCAGCGCCGAGTTCCGCAGCACTCGCCGCGAGGCGCTTGGCGTCGCGTGCGCAGATCGCCACGCGCGCGCCCTCAGCCAGCAGGGCTGCAGCGATGGTTTTGCCCAGTCCGCGCGAACCGCCCATGACCAGCGCACGGCGCTGCTTGAGTCCCAGATCCATCAGCGGCGCAGGTAGGCGTCGGTGCCGGTGAGCCAGTCCTGCCGCGGCGGGTTGAACACGTCGACGTCAAGCGTGTCCTCGAGCGCGAGCGCGCGGTGCGGCACATTCGACGGGATCACGAGGACCTCGCCGGCGCGCACGATCAATTCGCGTTCATCGTGATCGCCGAGCCAGAAATGCAGCGCACCCGAGAGGATGTAGGTCAGCTGTTCGTTCTCATGGTGGTGACGCGGCACGTCGTCGCCCTTGCCGAGATAGACGTGCGCAATCATCATGCGCTCGCCGGTCACGAGCTTGCGCGTGATCGTGCCCTTCATGGGCTCGGCGGGAATCTGCGCCCAGACATGATGCGTGACACTGTTGTAGTCGGCTGAACTCATGTGCTGGTCCTTAGGGCTAAGCTGCGGCTGCAATCATCGCCAGCGCTCGTCCACATCGACGTCGAGCGCGGTGACCATGCTGTTGGTTTCATTCGCCAGCCCGACGATGGCCAGCAGCTCGGAATACTGCTGTTCGGTCATCCCCTTGTTGCGGGCGGCGGCGCCATGCGAGGCGATGCAGTAGTGGCAGCCGTTGCTGGCACTGACGGCGAGGTACAGCAGTTCCTTGGTGAGCGGGTCCAGGGTTCCGGGGCCCATGACGTCTTTGACGTTGGCCCAGATCCGTTGCAGGGTCGGTGGGTGGTGCGCGAGGACCCCCCAGAAGTTGCTGACCCAATCGATCTGGCGGGTAGCCATGAGGTCGTCATAAACGGCGCGAATCTCGAGCGAGGCATCGGCGTAATCGATCGGCTGTCGCTTGGAAGTCATCGTAGTGCTCCCT
Organism: uncultured Gammaproteobacteria bacterium; assembly: GCA_963823235.1. Classification (GTDB taxonomy): domain Bacteria; phylum Pseudomonadota; class Gammaproteobacteria; order Steroidobacterales; family Steroidobacteraceae; genus FEN-1191. The sequence goes on from CAWGKS010000007.1 coordinate 67,409, forward strand.
GCGATCTGCGCAGCGGGGTGCCAGGTCTTCCCCGGAACGCCGAATCGCGATGGTGTGGTCGCCTTGGAGGGGGGTTCGACGATCTGGAAATCACCTTAGCACCGTTCAAAATTGTTGTAAACGATGGCGCCAGTTCGGTCACGGCGCACACAGCCGATGACTATCGAATTGCGCAGCGATGCGCGATATCTTTGCAGCGTCCGTTACCGTCATCCGCCGCTGGTCAATTGGGAGTCACCATGAACAAGTTCTTAAGGATCGGAATTGCAGCGCTCATCAGCGGTCTGGCGCTGGCAAGCCCGGGCCATGGCGCCCCGAGCGTGATCCAGAACGTCGATGGCTACACCCTGGCCGGCGATCGGCTGGCGCACTTCGATGCGCTGGCATTCAATAACGGCAAGGTGCTGGCCACCGGGCGCGCTGCCGACCTGCGCAGCGCTTACGCCGACGCCCAGGTGATCGACGGCCACGGCAAGACCCTGCTGCCAGGACTCATCGATGCGCACGGACATGTGGTCGACCTCGGTCTGGCGACCGTGCGGATCAAGCTCGAGGGATCGCTGAGCCTGAAGGATGCCCAGCAGCGCATCAGCGCCTACGCCCGGGCGAATCCTGATCGAAGTTGGTTGCTGGGAGGCGGCTGGAACCAGGTCATCTGGAAGCTCGGACGCTTCCCGACGGCGAGTGAACTGGACGCCGTCGCGAGCGATCGGCCCGCCGTGCTCGAGCGGGTCGACGGCCACGCCACCTGGCTCAATACCAAGGCCCTGCTCGCCGCAGGCATCACCAGGGCCACGCCGGATCCGGTCGGCGGACGGATCGAACGCGATGCCAGGGGCAACCCGAGCGGAGTGCTGGTCGACAAGGCCAGGGATCTGCTCGATCGGGTGGTTCCGAAACCCTCCACTGCCGAGCTGCGCGCCGCAATACAGGCCGCACTCAGGCACATCAACTCGGTAGGCCTGACGGCCACCGGTGACGCCGGCGTCAGTGCGCAGACGGTCGCGCTATACCGGGATCTCGCTGACCATGCTGCGCTCACGGCCCGCGTGTACGCCATGATCGGTGACACCGGGGCGGATTTCCTCGCCCTGTCCAAGGCCGGCCCGCTGACCGGTTATGCCAACGATTTTTTGTCGGTGCGTTCCGTCAAGCTGTTTGCTGACGGCGCCCTGGGCAGCAGGGGTGCGGCGCTGCTGGCGCCCTACTCCGATCAGCCGGGGCAGAGTGGCCTGATGTTCATGTCTGATGCCGACATGCAGGGGCGCATCGCCAAGGCATTGAAAGCCGGGTATCAGGTCAACGTTCATGCCATCGGCGATGCCGCCAATCACCAGGTGCTCGATGCCTTCGAGGCCGCCTACAAGTCGGTCGGTGGTCGTGAGCTGCGCAATCGTATCGAGCACGCTCAGGTCATCAAGGTGTCCGACATACCAAGATTCAGGCAACTGGACCTGATCGCCTCGATGCAACCGATCGCCGCCACCAGCGATATGAATATGGCTGAGGATCGCATCGGCAAGCAGCGCCTCGAAGGCGCCTATGCGTGGCGTACGCTGCTGGCCCAGGGCACGCGCATCGCGGGCGGCTCGGATTATCCCGTCGACTCGGACAATCCGTTCTTCGGCCTGCATGCGGCGGTGACGCGCACCGACCATGCCAACCTGCCCCATGGCGGCTGGCGTGTTGAACAGGCCATGACGCTGCTACAGGCGTTCCGCGCCTTTACCCTGGACGCGGCCTATGCGCAGCATCAGGAAAAGGTCATCGGTACGCTCGAGCCCGGCAAATGGGCTGACTTCATTCTTGTTGATCGCGACCTTTTCAAGATCGCACCGGCGGATATCTGGAAGATCGAAGTCGAGCAGACCTGGGTGGCGGGGAAGAAAGTATATGCCCGCGCACCGGTCGCAGACCGCTAACGCGACGCGCGCGCACCCCTGTAAAGCCGCACGCGCGTCGCGCCAGGCGCCAGGTTCAGCTCACACTGGCGGCGGCCGCATTGGCAGGGCCGTGCCCATGCTGTTGATGACGGGCGCTGAGCAGCGGCTTGTTGACGCGGGCCACGGCCGCCGCGACTGCGGCATCGTAGCAGTCACGCTGCGGGGAATCGCCCCAGGTCGACGGACACACGCTGGCTGCCGCATGGCGAATGCGTGAATAGAGTCTGGCGGCATCCCCGGGCTTGTTCAGGTCGAGGTCGCAAAAATGAACCACCGTGGATTCGGTGATCACGTCGCCGGGTGCAGCAGCGCCGGCGATCGCGGGCGCAGCTGCAGCGGCGGCGCCGAGCAGTAAGAGTGGCACGAGAGTCTTGAAGATTTCAGGGCGATACATGGCGGTCTCCTTCGCGTAGAGCAGCGGGTTAGATCCAGTGCAATGGCAGCATCGACAAATCGTGCTGCGTACCCATTGGATACTCGCGAGGGATGAAATGGTTGCAACGCGCGCGCAGCAGGCGCGATACGTTGTCGCGAAGTGATTGCCCCGGGCCACCTGTGCGGTGGCCCGGGGTTGATCGTTATCTTCGGTAGGTAAAGGTGAGACCGAAGGTGCGCGGGCGGAAGGTATAGTTGCGCTGAACCGTGTCGAGATACGAGGTGTCCGAGTAGCCCGGATCGATCGTGAAGTCATAGTTCGTGACGGGGTGACTGTCGGCCAGATTGTCGATGAATGCGGCCACCGACCACTCGCCCAACGCCACGCCGCCGCGCAGCGTCATGAAGTCGGTCGACGGCAGCGGATAGTTGGCCGGGCCGTATTGGGCAGTGTTAGGGTCCTGATTGGCCCCCACCCATTTCGGCGCACCGTTGTGCTCATAGTCGAAACGCAGGAAGGACTCCTTGCTGAAGGCGCTGAACTTATACTCGAGCCCGATCGCGCCCGTGAAGGGCGCGCCCGGCTGACCGCCCTGGCCGACGATCGCGTTGCCGTTCGCGACGATTGGCAGCGCGGTGTCCGAGATCTTCGAATCCTGCGTATAGCGCGCATCGGTATAGCCCGCCGACAGCTCCATCGTCAGGCTGTCGGTCAGTGCGACATCGGCCTGCAGGTCGATACCCTTGGCGGTGGCCTCGCCCAGGTTGGAGATAAAGGAGATCTGGCAGACCGGCGGGACGACGGTCTGCTGGATGTTGTGCCACTTGATGTAGTAAACGCCGGTAGCAATCTTGAGGCGATTGTCGAAATTGTTCTTCGCGCCAGCTTCGATGCTGTCGACGTTGTCCGAGTCGTAGGTCGGCGGCGCGCCGTTCGGCAGATTGAGGTGATCAACGTCGAAATCCTCTGCGCAGGCAACGGGCGGCAGGGGATTGTTACCACCGCCTGGGCGGAATCCCTTGGAATACGTCAGGTAATACATGTTGTTTGGGTCGACCTGGAACGACAGACCCACCTTCGGTGTGAACGCTGTCTCGGTCCTGCTGCTGGCGAGCGCGGCGGTGTCGTCGTAGACCTGCGGGCCGCCGGTCAGTGAGTCGAACGAGAATTTCATCTGCGCATAGCGCGCTCCGACGGTCAGTTTCAGGCGATCGGTGATCAGGTAGTTGCCTTCGCCAAACCAGGCGAGCTGCTCATCCTTGGCATTGGTGTGCAGGAAATAGGAGTCAGTCGGGTAACCCGGGTCGTAGCCGATACCGAAGTAGTCGAGATGTAAGCATCTGGCGCGAGCCCGCGTGCCGAGCGAGTTGCCGGTGCCGGTGTAGATGGCCTGCAGCAGATCGTTGAGCTGGGGATCGTGAATCTGCTCGAGATATTCCTGCTTGTTGACGCTATAGAACAGGCCGGTGGTCCAGACGAACTTCGCGTCCGAGTCCAGCGACTGCAGGCGGATTTCCTGGGTGAAATTGCGCTGCTTGTTGTCGACGGTCGCCGGTGCGCGATAACCGTTGGCGCCCGGGACGCCACCCGGATTGTAGTTCGGATCGTTCAGGTGGACGCCGCTGCCGTCAAGCAGCAAAGCGGGCAAAGGGAATGCAAAAAATGACTGGTAGAAGCCGAGGTTGTACAGCGTGCCATCGTAGCCGGTGGTGTTGTCCCGACGGTAATACGAGGTGTTCGAGATCAGGTGGACACTGGAAAAGTCCGCCTCGATCTTGAGGGAGGGGAGCAGGAGCTTGTCGGGCGACTTCAGCTGCGTCGGGTTGGCGCTGATGAAATGATGACTGGAGGGGTCAGAGTACAGCGTCCAGTAGTTGGACACATCGTTCTTCTTGATCTCCTGGTAATAGATGCTCGGCGTCAGCGTCCACTTGTCGCTGGGCGCCCAGACTGCGGCGAGGCGGACGAGCGAAGTCTCGGCATGATTCGCGCGCTTGTCTTCCAGCGCCAGCGTGTCCGGATTGATGCGGTCGATCCAGCCGCCATCCTTGCGGTACCAGGCGGTAATGCGGGCGCCGAAGACACCCTCGACAAGGGGCCCGCCGGCGGCGATGCCCGCTTCATAGCTGGGGTCACCACCCGCCGTGAACGAGATTTCGCTGCGACTGTAGACGCTGGATTTTCGGAGGCTGGGCTGGGCGGTGATGTAGCGGACCGTGCCGCCCATGGAGCCGGCACCGAACAGCGTACCCTGTGGGCCACGCAGCACCTCGACGCGCTCGATGTCGAAAGACTTCGGCAGTGCCTCGTCCGGGTTGAAGGCCAGCGCGCGCATCTGGATCGGCGTGTCGTCGATATAGATGCCGGTCGTGCCCGCGCCGCCGCTCGAGGCAATGCCGCGGATCGAGATGTTATTGGTGCCAGATTTGTCGACATTGATACTGGGTGTGAAGCGTGCGACGTCCTGGATGTCTTTGATGCCGCGCAGGTCCAGGCCTTCCTGGGTGATCGCCGTGACGCTGACCGCGATCTTGCTCATGGACTCCTCACGGCGCGTCGCCGTGACGACGATTTCTTCGAGCTGGGGGGCGGCGGCAACTTCTCCTGGTTCTGACGCGCTGCGGGCAGGCCCGGCCCACAGGGTCAGCGACAAGGCGCTAAAAACAACGGCCGCAAGCTCAAAAATGACGGTACGCGCGGCGCGCGCCGCCGCCAGTGTCGGTGTTGCTCCCATGATCATCCCCTTTTGGCTGTATATGCGTGCCCCTCGGTGGATCACAGCCTCCCGGGGCATTGCGATCTCACCATAGCGCCGTCGCAGATCAAACGCAATTTGCGACCAAACCAGGGCGGGCTGTTGCGTTTTCGCAATATTGAACCTGCACCCGGATGCACAGTACCGGGGTGGGGCGTAGACTCTCCGGCGCTCCAATATTCCTGAGGGGGACCACCATGAAGAGGCGCCAATTCGTCGGCGCGGGCCTTGCGCTCGCCGCCACCTGGCCACTGCGCGGCTTCGGCGCCGTACTCAAGGGTATCGCTGACCTTCCGGCGAAGACACTCGCGGGTGGCGAAACCGTTCTGGCCGGTTCGTCGATCGAGGCCCTTGCTGCCAGCCTGCGCGGCGACGTGCTGCTGGCGAGTAACCAGGACTACGACCGGACGCGTCGTGTCTGGAACGCAGCGTTCGACAAGAGGCCGGCGCTGATCGTGCGCTGCACGGGCGCATCAGATGTCCGCCAAGCCGTCGATTTCGCGCGCGAGCACCAGTTGCTGACCGCCGTGCGCGCCGGTGGCCACAGTTTTTCGGGCAAGTCGAGCTGCGAGGGCGGACTGGTGATCGACCTGCAGCAGATGCAGGGCGTGCGTGTCGATCCGCAGGCCCAACGCGCCTATCTCGAGTCAGGCTCGCTGCTCGGGCAGCTCGATCATGAATGCGCGGCCTTCGGGCTGGCGACCACGGCGGGCACCGTATCGCATACGGGCGCCGCGGGCCTCACGCTCGGCGGCGGTTTTGGCAGGCTGGGCCGACGCTTCGGGCTGGCCTGCGACAATGTCGTCTGCTTCGACATCGTTACCGCCGATGGGCGTTTCGTCCGTGCGAGCGATCACGAGAACTCCGATCTCTTCTGGGGCCTGCGCGGCGGCGGTGGCAATTTCGGCATCGTGACCTCGATCGAATACCGACTGCACCCGATGGATCCGGTCATCCTCGGTGGCAGCGTGGCCTGGCCGATCGATCAGGCGCGTGAGGTACTGCGTCATTACCGCGATATCGCCCTGGACGCGCCCGAGCTCGTCACCCTTAACCCCAGCATGCACTGGGAGCCCGACGGCTCAAAAGTCGCCATCGAAGTGTGCTGGTCGGGCGATCGCAGCGCAGGCGAAACCTGGCTCAGGAAGCTGCGCGCCTTTGGCAAACCGGTGCGCGATGAGATCGCGCCGATGCCCTACGTGGCGCTGCAGTCCAGCGAGGACGACATACTCGGATCTGGCAAGTACTACTATCTCAAGGGCGGCTTCCTGACGCAGCTCAAGGATGATGGCATCGATCTGCTCGTCGACTCGTATAAGCGCATGCCGAACTGGTTCATGCTGTTCCTGGATCATGGCGGCGGGATGTACCGGCACGTGGCGCCGGCCGCGACGGCATTCCCCAATCGCGACTCGCAGTTCATGCTCGGTACCATCGGTGTCTGGCCGAACAATGAGGGTATCGACGACAACACGGCAAAGATGCGCGCGAACTGGAAGGAGCTGGAGGGGTTGACCAAGGGGTTCTACACCAATCTCTCGGATCAGGACACGACCATGGCCCACTATCGCGAGAACTATGGCGCCAACTTCGAGCGGCTCGTTGCGCTCAAGGCCAAGTACGACCCGGCGAACCTGTTCCGGTTGAATGCCAACGTGCCGCCAAGGATGGGATGACGGGCCGGGCCAGGCCCCTGAGCTTCAGCGCCCGCCTGCCGGCACAGAATTATTCCAGGCAGGTGGCGCGGTGGGCTCAACCAGATGAACTGGCAGGACCACGGTGACGAGGCTTTCTATGCCATGCCGGGATTCGAACTGAACGCTGCCTCCGGCGGCGGCCACGCGTTCGCACATCTGCACCAGGCCCAGGCCGTGGCCGGCAGCTTGGGGGCGCGCTTCAGCCCTGGAAAAACCGATGCCGTCATCGAACACTTCGATGATCACCCTGTCATCGGTCACCTGCCCGTGCACATTGACCCGGGTGCCCTGCGAGTGCTTGAAAGCGTTGAAGACCAGTTCGCGCACCACCCGGTATACCAGGCGCAAGGTATCAGCCGGCGCCTCGCGATCCGAGGCAACGGCCGTCAGCACCAGGAATTGATAGCGCTGTTCAAATCGCCTGGCCATTGATTCGATCAGCCCGCGCAGACTGGTTGATTCAAGTTCGACCGGACTCAGGTCGGCCACGAGGTCGCGGACGTGCTGCTGGGCCTCCGCCGCTGCCGCCTCCGCACTGGCAAGCACCTCGAGTGCCGCGGGTTCGCTCAGGCGTTGCCGCAACGCCGCCAGCAGCAGGCTCTGGCCGGTCAACGTCTGCGCAATGCCGTCGTGCAGATCTGCCGCTGTACGCTGCTGCGCCGCTTCCTCCGCGTTGTCGAGTTCCGCGGCATACCAACGCAGCCTGGCACGATCGCGCTGCAGTGCAGCCTGCAGCTGCCGCTGGTCCTGCTGGATAGTGCTGATGAACAGGGTTGCGCCAAATACCGCCAGGATAGACAGCTGCGCGTTGAGCAGCGGGTTCTGCCATTCGGTCAGGCTTGCCAGCGGCTGAAATGATCCAAAACCGTGCGCGGCAAGGCCGGCCACCGCCATGGCGAGTAGTGGACACGCCACGTAGACGGCGCGGCAGGAGAAGCGCAGCGCCAGCCAGGAGAGTGGGAACATCAACAGCATCAGGGAAGGTACGTGGGCCAGCGCCGAGGAAGAAACCAGGGCTCGCCAGCCAAATATGAGAGCGATCAGCACGGCAATGGCCGACGCTTCCGCCCTGCGGCCCGGTGCCCGCTCTGCACTGGCGTCACCATCGCCGAGGAACATGTTCAGCGCTGGTGCAAACAGCACTATGCCCAGCGTCGTGCCGAACATCCAGGTCGCAGTGCCTATGCTGTCGATGGCGAAGCCGGCGCGGCTGGAAACCAGCCAGTTCCCAAGGATTGCACCCGGCAGGACACCGCCTACAAGGGACATCATCCATACCGGCGAGGCAACCGCCCGCCACCGTGGCCCGGGCAGGAGCGCGCGCAATCCGCGGGCGATGATCACCGGACCCAGGTCGGAGAGCATGTGAGCCAGAAAATAAGCCAGTGCGGCGCCCAGGCCCATGCTGCCACCGAACAGCAGGTGGCTGGTCAGCGGGGCACACACCAGTTCGGTGACTGCGGCCACCACCGCGACCAGGAGCCAGCGGCTTACTGGCGACACCAGAAAGGCCAGGAACAGCGCTGCGTCTGCAGGCCAGATCACGGCCGACCCGCCGCGGGTCGGTATCAGCGCGTAGCCGATAAAAATGAACACCGGGTAGGCGACGAGCAGCCCCAGCAGCATTCGCGGCGTGCCCGGCGGAAAGCTGAATGCCCCGAATTCCACTCCCGCGACGTCGGCGGTGGCGGTGGCGGTCGACAGGCCGGTCGACCGGGACTCATTCAAGTGTCGTTACCGCGTGCTGAATCGCGAACTTGATCAATCCGGCCAGCTGGCTGACGTTGAGTTTTCGCATCAACCGGCTTCGATAGCTGTCTACGGTCTTCGGCGACAGATGCAGCAGCTCGCCAATCCGGGCACTCGAGTATCCATCCACCACCAGGCGCAGCACCTCGCGTTCGCGCCGGCTCAGGCTCTCGATGGCGCTGACGGCGGTGCGTTCGCCGATGCCCTGAGCGACGATTTCCGCGACCTTCCGACTCAGGTAGCGTTGCCCGCCATCCACGGCACGGACGGCGGCCACGATCTCCGCGCTGGCTGATTCCTTGAGCAGGTAGCCGCGTGCGCCCGCCTCGAGGGCCTGGACCACATACTGCGTGCCGGAGTGCATGGACAGCATGAGGATCCCTGTGTCCGGCAGCGCCAGGCGGATCTGGCGCGCCGCTTCAATGCCATCCAGGTCCGGCATGGAGATATCAAGAATCACGACCCGGGGCCTGAGGCGCATCACCTGACTGACCGCATCACTGCCGCTCGCAGCGGTTCCGACTATTTCGATGTCCGGGTGCGTACGAAGCAGCGCACAGAGGCCGTCACGCACGATGGCATGATCGTCGGCGACGAATACCGAGATTGACATCACATTCCTTCCAGGCCGAAGGCCGCCGCCACCCGCCACCGACGCAGGGATGCAAGATTTCCCTACATCCCAGGACCAGTGCTCCCGGCATCCGGCGGTGCCACCGCCGCATAGAATATCGGATATTCATGGCTGCCACTTGGTGTTCAGATGGATTCCAATCGCGATCTATGGCTCGAGGCCGGAGTGGTCTGGGCCGTGGCTGAAGGAGCGCTGCCCGACGGTGCTGGCCAGGATCTGGCGCAGCGAGCCGTCACCATGGCTGGCAAGAACACGAGCTACCGGCTCATGTTCGACTACCGCCGCGCGGTACTGACCCATGACGTGCTGGCGCTGAATCGTCACGCCGAGATCCTGTGTCGGCTGGGTTTGCCCGAGCAGGTGCGCATCGCGATGCTGTGCCGGCATCGATCCACGAATTTCGAATTCTGGGAACGGGTACTGCGCATGCGTGGCTACGTGGCTGCGGTATTTACCGATGGCGAGGCGGCGCTCAGCTGGCTCCATCGCCCGTCGACCGAAGAAGCGGCGGTGGCTGCGGCCGGCGGCGCAACAACCAATGCCTTGCTGGACGTGGATTCGATCAGCCGAATGATCCAGCGCTTCGCTACCGAGCGTACGGCGGCACCACACAGCCAGGTACTGGCGGAATTCACGGAGCTGCTTGAGTGTCTGCTGGCCCAGGCGGATCAGCTGGGCGTGGTCCTGATGCAGGGAACGGACCTGAAGCTCCGGCGTCACAAGGTCAGGGTCGATCGCGCCGGTTAGGTCCCTCAGCGCCAGATGAGCGCCGCCATGCGCCCGGTGCGACCATCGCGCCTGTATGAGTAGTAGCGCGCAGGTTCTGCGTAAGTGCAGTGCTCGCCACCCGCAACCTGCATCACACCCAGTCCCTGCAATCGCCGGCGCGCCAGCCAGGCCAGGTCACACTGCCAGCGCCCGCGCTGATTCGCGCTGAAGGCGGCAGCAGCGCCTGAATCCCGCGCCACAAACGCCTCACGCACCTCGGCGCCGACTTCAAAGTGGCGCGGACCGATTGCCGGGCCCAGCCAGGCGCATAGTTCTGCTGCCGGGACGCCCATTGCCGCCACGGTTGCCTCGAGCACGCCTGCAGCCAGCCCGCGCCAGCCGGCATGCGCGGCGCCGATGACGTCGCCCTTCGAACTGGCAAAGAGCACCGGCATGCAATCGGCCACCAATATGGCCAATGCCCGACCAGGTTCGCGCGTTATCGCCGCGTCGGCTGGCGTGGCAGCGGCGGCGAGCTGGTCCGCATCAAATACCTGCGCGCCGTGCACCTGCCGCAACCACAGCGGCGCGGACGGCAGCGCCAACACCTCGACCATGCGTCGACGATTTTCTGCGACCGCCGCCAGCGAATCCTCCACATGGTCGCCAAGATTGAGCGAATCCCAGGGTGCAATGCTCACGCCACCGGATCGCAGAGTAAAGGCCGCGCGCACCTGGGGTGGCGCGGCCCACTCGACCGGCAACAAGCCGATGCTCATGACATGCCGGTGCTCACGCCGCACGCATATCGGCGCGCAGCACTGCGAGCAGTGCGCGCAGATCTTCGGGCACCGGCGCCTCGAAGCTCATGCGTTCCTGTGTGTCCGGGTGAGTCAACACCAGGCGCTGGGCATGCAGCGCCTGACGTCGAAAAGCCTGCAGCGCCTCCTGCACGGCGGTGCTGGCCCCAGCCACCTGCCGCCGACGGCCCCCATAGGTCGGATCGCCCGCGATCGGCAGACCCAGATGCGCCAGGTGCACGCGGATCTGGTGTGTGCGGCCGGTCTCCAGCTGTACCCGCAGCAGGGTATGACCGCGAAAGCGCTCCTCAATGCGAAAGTGCGTCACCGCCGGGCGCCCATCACTGCGTACGGCCATGCGCGTACGTTGCGTGCGATGTCGGCCAATAGGCTCGTCGATGGTAGCCCCCGCCGTCGGTGCTCCCAGGACCAGGGCCAGATAGCTGCGCTCAATATTGCGCTCCTGCAGCGCGCGCACCAGCGTGTGGTGCGCCTCGGGCGTGCGCGCTACGACCAGCAGGCCACTGGTGTCCTTGTCGAGCCGGTGGATGATTCCGGCCCGCGGCACGCGTGCCAGGCTGGCATCATGTGCCAACAAGGCGTTTTGCAGCGTATGCACGCGATTGCCGGCACCCGGATGCACGACCATTCCGGCAGGCTTGTCGATGATCAGCAGCGCCCTGTCCTCATGGACGATGCGCAGCGCCATCACCTCTGGTCCCACCGTGTCATCCGGCAGAAATTCGGCACGCACCGTCACGTGCTCGCCGCCCCACAATCGCTGCCTGGATTTCGCCGGTCGTCCCGCCAGCAGCACGGCGCCGCTGAGAATCCAGCGTTGCAGCCGCGCCCGGGAATACTGCGGCAGGCTCGCCGCCAGGGCCTGATCAAGCCGCAGGCCAGCAGCCTCTGCGGGCAAGTCGAATTCGTGCAACTGGAACTTGGCTGGCATTGGCTGGTCGTTAGCTGGGTCGATTCACTACGCTATACTGGTCGGATTAACTGGCGCTAAGCGCTGCAGGATACAACGTGACAGCCACTCTCCGACCCGAATCCGTGCGCGCCCGCTTTTTGGGCGCCCTGCTGCTGGTTACCCTGGCCACCGTGGCGGGCTGTCAGTCGCGCGGCAAGGTGCGTGATGCCAAGAATGCCACTCCCGAATCACTCTACAAGAATGCCCACAAGGCCCTTGACAGCAATGACTATGAATTTTCGATCAAGCAGTATGAAGCGCTGACCTCGCGCTTCCCGTTTTCAGATGAGGCGCGCCAGGCGCGGCTTGATCTGATCTATGTCTACTATCGCAAGGGCGAGAACGAATCAGCCATCGACGCTGCCGAGCAGTTCTTGCGCGAGAACCCGACGCATCCCCGCGTCGATTACGCCTGGTACATGAAGGGTCTGATCGATTTCGAACACACACCCTGGGCTTTCGAGCGCTGGTTCGGCGTCGATACCGCCAAGCGCCCGCCCGCCTCGCTCAGTTCGGCGATCGCCGCTTTCGGTACTGTGGTGCGCCAATATCCAAAGAGTGAATACGCCCACGATGCCCAGCGCCGCATGATCTACCTGCGCAATCGCCTGGCGGAATACGAGATGAATGTGGCCCGCTACTACATGAAGCGCGGTGCCTACGTGGCTGCCGCCCAGCGGGCGCAGCGCATAATTGAGCAATACGACGGTGCTCCGGCCGTCAAGGAAGGCCTCGGCCTGATGATCGAGTGCTACCAGCACCTCGGGCTCAATGACCTGCAGGGCAACCTTGAGCAGGTCTACAAGATGAATTACAGCCAGGATACCGCGGCTGCGCGGCGGCGGCACTGGCGGCTCTGGTAAGGCGGCGCTCGTTTGGGCGGTGCGGCATCGGCTGACGTGCTCCCCGGAATTGTGGTCGGGTGCGCCGCTGCGGCGGCACGGCGGTAACTTCTGGCGTCGGTAGGGCAGCGTCGACACTTGCGCGGCCTGCTGCACGCGGCGCTGGTGGATCAGCGGTGAGGCAAGTGTCCCACCGGCGTGCAGCAGGCCGCGCTTCGTCACCCTCCAACACAATTCCGGGGAGCACGTCAGCCGATGCCGCACCACCCAAACGAACGCCGTGCCACGTCAGCGGGGTGTAAAGAAGAGTACGGGGCGGCGGCTCCTGACTATGTTAGTGGCCCCGGGGCTAAGCGCACGCCAGGGTATGTGGGCTGGGTGTCCGCGCGCAATCGCGTCCGCTTAGCGCCGATAGCCGCTGGTAATCGGATAGCGCCAATCACGCCCAAACGCCCGGCGACTGACGCGCACACCCGGCGGCGCCTGACGGCGCTTGTATTCATTGCGCTGAACCATGTTGAGCACGCGCGTCACCACGGTCTTCTCGAAGCCGCGCGCGCAGATTTCCTCGACCGACAGGTCATCCTCGATGAAGGATTCGAGGATGGCGTCCAGCACCGCGTAAGGCGGCAGTGAATCGGTATCTTTCTGATCGTGGCGCAATTCGGCGCTGGGCTCGCGCTCGATTACCCGCAGTGGTATCGCGGGGTTCGCAGCTGGCGCCACGGAGTTGCGGTAGTTTGCCAGGCGATAGACCAGCATCTTGCTGCAGTCCTTGATCGGCGCGAAGCCGCCGTTCATGTCACCGTAGAGTGTGGCATAGCCCACCGCCATCTCGCTCTTGTTGCCGGTGGTGAGCAGCATGCGACCGGACTTATTGGAGATCGCCATGAGCAGCAGGCCGCGGCAGCGGGCCTGGATATTTTCTTCGGTGGCATCAGGCGCGCGGCCAGCGAATTCGGCCGACAGCGCTGCCAGCGCCGATTCGAACAGGCCTTCAATTGAAATCGAGCTGTAGTGCACGCCCAGGTTGCGCGCCTGGGCCGCAGCATCCTCGGTGCTCATCTTCGAGGTATAGCGCGAGGGCATCATCACGGCTTGCACGCGCGCGGGGCCGAGTGCGTCGACCGCCACGGCCAGCGTCAGGGCAGAATCGACCCCGCCCGAGAGACCCATGACCACGCCCGGAAAGCGATGCTTGTCGACATAGTCGCGCACGCCCAGCACCAGCGCTCCGTAGACACTGGCCTCAGCGCCAGCTCGGGCGCCACCTCGCCGGGCAGCGGCACAACCTGCGAGCCCTGCCGTTCGAACTGCACGCGATAGGATCCGGTGGCGTACGCAGGGGCACGAAATACCACTTCGCCGCTGGCGTTCATGACGAAGGAATTGCCATCGAATACCAGTTCGTCCTGACCACCGCACAGATTCAGATAGACGATCGGCACCCGGCACTCGGCTACGCGCTCGCGCACCACGGCTTCGCGCTCACTCTGCTTGTGCATGTTGTAGGGCGAGGCGTTGATCACCAGCAGCACTTCGGCACCGCGCGCGCGCGCACTGCGGGCCGGCTCGCGCTCCCAGACGTCTTCGCACACCAGCAGCCCGAGCTGGAAGCCCTGGCATTCGAACACGGCCGGCCCGGCGCCGGGCGTGAAGTAACGTTTTTCGTCGAAGACGCGATAGTTGGGCAAGATCGATTTACGCGTCAACGCCAGCTGCTCGCCATCGCGAAACACCGCAGCGCTGTTGTAGATCTGTGTGCCTGCGTATTCAGGGTAGCCGACGACCAGGCCGATGCCGGGCGCCGCCGCCGCAAGCTCCAGCACCGCTTTTTCGATCTGCGTACGCAGGCCGCGATGAAACAGCAGATCTTCGGGCGGGTAGCCCGAAAGAGTCAGCTCCGGAAACAGAATGAGGTCGGCGCCCCACTCGGTACGCGCCCTGGCGGCTTCCGTCAGCGCGCGCGTCAGATTGCCCTGCACATCGCCAACCAGCAGGTTGATCTGTGCCAGCGCCAGTGTCAGCCGCTCAGGTGCGTTCAAGCGGATACCCGTTGCAGGTGTCGCTAAGAATTATTCAACGGCGCCGACGAGCTGTCACGCGCGGCTGGCGTGCTGCGGCCTTGCGCCTGGCAGCTGGCTTGGGTCTGGCGACTGGCTTGCGCTTGGCAGCTGGCTTGCGCTTCACCACAGGCTTGCGCCTGACAGCAGCTTTGCGCCGGACCACAACCCGCGCCTCGCTGGCCGCCTCCCTGGCCGCTGCCGCGGCAGCGCGGGCGCGTTCGGCTGTGTTCGCCTTGCGGCGCCGCGTCAGCACTTCGAACATGGCGCTGCCCAGCTCTGCGGGCGAACGCACCGTGCGTACGCCGGCCGCTTCGAGCGCGCGAAACTTGTCGGCCGCCGTGCCCTTGCCACCCGCGATCACGGCGCCCGCGTGGCCCATGCGCTTGCCAGCCGGTGCGGTCACACCGGCGATGTAGGCGACCACGGGCTTGCTGACAAATCGCCTGATGTGTTCGGCGGCGGCTTCTTCGTCACTGCCGCCGATCTCGCCCACCATGACGATGCCTTCAGTCTGTGGGTCGCGCTCAAACAGCTCGATGACATCGATGAAATTCATGCCACGTACCGGATCACCGCCAATGCCCACGCAGGTGCTCTGGCCCAGTCCATTGTTCGTGGTCTGGAACACGGCCTCGTAGGTGAGCGTGCCGGAGCGCGATACGATGCCGATCGCGCCCTGCTTGTGGATGAAGCCGGGCATGATGCCCAGCTTGCACTCACCAGGCGTGATGATACCGGGGCAGTTCGGACCGATGAGTCGCGTGCCGGAACCCGCCAGTGCCGCCTTGACGCGAATCATGTCATTCACCGGCACGCCCTCGGTGATGCACACCACGAGTTCGATGCCGGCCTCGGCCGCTTCGAGGATGCCGTCGGCCGCGTACGGCGCAGGCACGTATATCATGGTGGCCGTGGCGCCGGTGGCGCGCACCGCATCGCGCACGGTGTCGAACACCGGCAGGCCCAGGTGCTGTTCGCCACCGCGCCCGGGCGTTACGCCACCCACGAGCGTGGTGCCGTAGGCCAGGCACTGCTCGGAGTGGAAACTACCCTGTTTGCCCGTGAAACCCTGGCAAATGACCCGGGTGCGCTTATTGACGAGAATGCTCATGGAGTATGATCCTCAAGCCGCGGTTCTGGCAGCGGCCACCGCCCGGCGCGCGGCATCGGTCAAATCACTGGCGGCGATAATGGCCAGCTTGCCGCCTGCAAGCCTGGCGCGCGCCACCTCGGCATTGGTGCCCTCGAGACGCACGATGACCGGCACGGTAACGCCGACCTCGCGCACCGCAGTGATGATGCCCTCGGCGATCAGGTCGCAGCGGACGATGCCGCCGAAAATATTCACCAGGATGGCGCGCACCCTGGAGTTCGCGAGTATCAGTCTGAATGCCGCCGTGACGCGCTCGGCGGTGGCGCCGCCGCCCACGTCGAGAAAATTCGCCGGCGAGCCGCCCTGCAGTTTGATCAGATCCATGGTGGCCATGGCCAGGCCCGCGCCGTTGACCATGCAGGCGATGTTGCCATCGAGCGAAACATAGTTCAGGTCGTGTTCGCTGGCGGCGCGCTCGGTCGGATCTTCCTGACCCACATCGCGCAGCGCTGCCATCTCCGGCTGGCGGAACAGCGCATTGGCTTCAATGTCGAGCTTGCAATCGAGCGCCACCAGCGCCCCGGCGCGCGTGACGATCAGCGGGTTGATCTCGATCAGGCTCGCATCCTTGTCCAGATACAGCTGATAAAGTCCGAGCAGTATTTGCTGAAATTGCGCCGCCTGTCCGCCCTTGAGCTCGAGGGCGAAGGCCAATTGCCGGCACTGCCAGGCTTGCAGCCCGACCGCCGGGTGCACCGTGACCGACAGGATTTTTTCAGGTGTGTCGGCAGCAACGGCTTCGATGTCCATCCCGCCGCTGGCAGAGGCTACCACCGCGATGCGCCCGCGTTCACGATTGAGGGTCAGGCTCACATACAGCTCGCGTGCGATATCCGAGCCCGCTTCGACGTAAACCTTTTCAATCGGCAAACCCGCGGCGCCAGTCTGCTTCGTGACCAGCCGCTGGCCCAGCATGCCGCTGCTCGCCGCGCGTACCGCCGCCAGGTCACGTGCCACCTTGACGCCGCCAGCCTTGCCGCGGCCGCCGGCGTGTACCTGGGCCTTGACGACCCATACCGCACCGCCTAAAGCCAGCGCCGCGGCCTCGGCCTCATCGGCGCTGGCAGCAACCTGGCCGGCCGGCACCGGCACTCCATATGCGGCCAGAATTTTCTTCGCTTGATATTCGTGCAGATTCATCGGCAAACCCTGGCGTGAAGGGCGGCGATTGTCGCGGAAACCCGTGGCGGATGCTACCTTGGCGAAATGAATTCGCTGCCTGATCGCGCTGCGCCCAGCCACGCGACGCCTACTGATCTGGCCTGGCGCATTGTCGGCCTCGCCAATCTCTACCGTTTGCTGGTCGTGCTGGTGCTGCTGGCCGTACACAAGCTGACCCTGCCGGCTCCCGCCTTTGGCGCTGCGCGACCGGAGCTGTTTCGCTGGATACTCGGCGTTTATTTCCTGCTGGGCGTGCTGCTGACGCTGGCTGGCAGGCGACACTGGCCCGGGCGGCGCACCCTGGTGCTGACGCACACGCTGATCGATTCGGGCGCCCTGAGCCTGCTCATGTTTGCCAGCGGCGGTGTCGCCAGCAACCTGGGAATCCTGCTGGTAATTCCGGTCGCCTCGATGGCGCTGCTGGCCATCGGTCGCGAAGCGCTGGTGGTCGCCGCCATTGCGGCGCTCGCGATCCTCGCCCAGCAGATCGCGGCACAACTATCGGGTATCGCCACCGACACCGACTACCCGCTGGCCGGCGTCATGGGCACCGTTGTTTTCCTGATCGCCGCCTCGACCTGGCCGGTGGCCAGGCGCCTGCGTGAAAGTGAAGCCCAGGTACGCAGGCAGGAAGTGGACCTGGCCAACATGGCACAGCTGTCGCAATTCATCGTGCAGCGGCTGCGTGAGAGCATCCTGGTGGTCGATCCCGGTGATCGTGTGCGCCTCATCAACGAGTCGGCGGCGCAGCTGCTGGGTGACGCGGCGGCGGTACCGGGAGCACTGCTGGGCGAGGTCTCACCGCGTTTGCTGTATCTGCTCACCACCTGGCGCCGGCTGGAGGCACAGCAGGATGTGCCACAGGAGACCGTGCGTGCTGGCGCCGAGCCCGCCGGCACCTTTGCCTCGGCCGACGGTGCGCGCGTGATCGAGCCGCACTTTGCACCACTCGGTGCCAACGAACCCGCACCGGTACTGGTATTTCTCGAGGATAAGGGCGCGCTGGCGGCACGCATCCAGCAATCGAAACTCGCAGCACTGGGCCGGCTCACCGCCAGCATTGCCCATGAAATCCGCAACCCGGTCGGCGCCATGAGTCACGCCGCGCAACTGCTGGCGGAAAGCGCCAGCATCGGCCCCACCGAAACACGCCTGACCGAGATCATGCGCAGCAATGCGCAGCGCGTCAGCGGCATCATCGACAATGTGCTGCGGCTCTCGCGCCGCGAGGCGCCGCACCCCGAGCTGGTTGCCCTGCCAGAGTGGTGCGAGCGCTTCCGTGCGGATTTTTGCGCCACCACGCAGTGTTCCCTGGACGACTTTGCCGTGCATATCACCGGCACCGAACTCGAAGTGCGCGTCGACCTGAGCCAGCTGCAGCAGATACTCTGGAACCTGTGTGAAAACGCACTCCGCCATGGCGCCAAAGACAGCAGCGGCCGTGACGGCAACGGCGGCGGCTCGCCGCGCCTCGAACTGAACCTCAGCCGCGTCGCCCGCTATGGGCGCGTGTGCCTCGAGGTCGCCGACCGCGGCGCCGGCGTCGCACCCCAGGACGTCGAGCGCATCTTCGAGCCCTTCTTCACGCGCGGCGCCGACGGCACCGGCCTCGGCCTGTTCCTGGCGCGCGAACTGGCCGAGATCAACGATGCCACGCTGCTATACGAAGCGCGCAAGGGCGGCGGCAGCCTGTTCCGACTGGTGTTCGCCGACCCCTCGCGCTGGGCGGAGGCAACGCTATTTGGTGTACCAGGTTCCTGATTTTTCGCCCCACGACGGTTTAAGCTGCGCAGCATGGCCAAGCCCACGGTACTCATTGTCGATGACGAGCCCGATCTGGTAGAGCTGGTCGCGCTCACGCTGGAACGCATGGACCTCGCCACCGCCTCGGCCGGCGATCTCGCCACTGCCCGGCAGCTGTTGAGCGAGCGGCGCTTTGATCTGTGCCTGACTGACATGCGCCTGCCCGATGGCGATGGCCTGGACCTGGTCGCGTGGATTGAACAGCGACAGCCGCAGTTGCCCGTCGCGGTGATCACCGCGCACGGCAATGTGGAGTCGGCGGTGCGGGCGCTCAAGGCCGGCGCCTTCGACTTCGTCTCCAAACCGCTGGATCTGGGCGTGTTGCGGCGTCTGGTGAACAGCGCCATACGCCTGCGTAGTGGCAATGATGCCGGCGCCACAACGCGCCACGGCCCGCAGCTGCTCGGCAGCTCGGCGAGCATGAATACGCTGCGCGCCATGATTGCGCGGGTGGCACGCAGCCAGGCGCCAGTGCATATTGCCGGCGAATCGGGCACCGGCAAGGAACTCGTGGCACGATTGATTCACGACAGCGGTGCGCGGCGCGACGGGCCCTTCGTGCCAGTGAACTGCGGTGCGATCCCCACCGAACTCATGGAGAGTGAACTCTTCGGCCACAAGCGCGGCAGCTTCACGGGCGCCGTGGCCGACAAGCGCGGCCTGGTGCAGAGCGCCGAGGGCGGCACGCTGTTTCTCGATGAGGTCGCGGACCTGCCCCTGCACATGCAGGTGAAGCTGCTGCGGGTCATCCAGGAGAAAACCGTGCGCCCGATTGGCGAGCAGCGCGAGCAGCCGATTGACGTGCGGGTGCTCTCGGCCACGCACAAGCACCTCGCCGAGCTGGTCGCCAGCGGGCGTTTTCGCGAAGATCTCTTTTATCGCATCAATGTGATCGAGATGCGGGTACCGGCGCTGCGTGAGCACGCTGAAGATATTCCAGAACTGGCTGAAGCGATGTTGCGCCGGCTCGGCCGGCGCCTGGGCGGTGCAACGCCGGCGCTGAGCACTGCTGCCTTGACGACGCTCGCCGGCTACGCCTTTCCCGGCAATGTTCGTGAGCTCGAGAACATACTCGAGCGCGCCCTGACGCTCAGCACCGGCAGCGACATCAACCCGGAAGATCTGCAGCTGCGCGCACCGGTCGCGGCCCGCAGCGGGCAGCACAGCGCTGGCTCCCAGGCTTCGCAGCAGGTGTCGCCCGACGCACCAGCGCTCGAGCCGCCGACAATGGGTGGCGAAGCCAGCGATGCGACGACAGGCGCAGCACTGGGCGCGCAGCTCGAACACATCGAACGCGATGCGATACTCAAGGCGCTGGAACAGACCCGCTATAACAAGACCGCAGCCGCCAAACTCCTGGGCATGACATTTCGGGCGCTGCGCTACAAGGTCAAGAAGCTGGGGATTGAGTAGCCCGCCTGTTGACACATCTGGTCACTTGTTGACGCGCCGGGTCAGCTTGTGTCGGCAGTCGGCGGCGATACTTAGGTCAAATCCACGTACCGTTTGCCGTAATTATTAACTATTTCAATTAGTTAAAAGCTCGGAGACCTTTGGCACGGTCATTGCTGTATTTCCCGCCAACGGCAATTGCCGTGTCTGTCTGATCCGAACAAACTTAGGAGCGTAATCTAATGAAGCTTATCCAAAAGGGTTTTACCCTCATCGAATTGATGATTGTCGTGGCGATCATCGGCATCCTGGCCGCGATCGCTATCCCGGCCTATCAGAACTACACGATCCGTGCCCAGGTGACGGAAGGTCTTAATCTGGCCGGTGGCTGGAAGGCCTCAATTGCCGAATATTACGCCCAGAACGGCGCCTTTCCGACTTGTGCTTCCGTGACCGGCGGCGCAGGTTGCGTCGCGGCGACCGGTGCCACGACCGGCAAGTATGTCGCCTCGGTTGTTGTGGGTCCGAACGCTGGCCAGATCGCCATCACGTACGGCCTGCAGGCGAACACCAAGATTGCGGGTGCCGGCGTCGGCTTGCTGCACATCTCGCCCGGCCTGAGCGCCAACAACGACATCGTCTGGGTCTGCGGTAAGGCCGCGGTGCCGGCTGGTCTCACGACCGCTCCGCCGGCCGATGCCACCACGGTGGCGGCGTCTTACCTGCCGACTTCCTGCCATGCCTGATCGTCAGACCTGAGTTCTGTCTGACCGGGAAGCCCCTCTTTGGAGGGGCTTCCTCTTTTGGGGCACCCTTCACTTAGCTTGCGGCCTACAGTCGCTGACGTGTCTGGTCACTTTTTGTCATGCAGGGTCAGCTTGTGTCGGCAGCCGGCGGCACTGTCCGGGTTGGAACACCAGCAGATAAGCAATATTTCTTTAGCATTTCAATTAGTTACAGACAGGATGGTAGTTGGCACGGCCATTGCTACGTCTACCTGTAACGGCAGATGCCGTGTCTGCCTGCCCTCAACAACTTCAGGAGCGAACGAGATGAAGCTTATCCAAAAGGGTTTTACCCTCATTGAGTTGATGATTGTCGTGGCGATCATCGGCATCCTGGCCGCGATCGCTATCCCGGCCTATCAGAACTACACGATCCGTGCCCAGGTGACGGAAGGTCTTAATCTGGCCGGTGGCTGGAAGGCCTCAATTGCCGAATATTACGCCCAGAACGGCGCCTTTCCGACTTGTGCTTCCGTGACCGGCGGCGCAGGTTGCGTCGCGGCGACCGGTGCCACGACCGGCAAGTATGTCGCCTCGGTTGTTGTGGGTCCGAACGCTGGCCAGATCTCCATCACCTACGGCCTGCAGGCGAACACCAAGATTGCGGGTGCCGGCGTCGGCTTGCTGCAGATCTCGCCCGGCCTGAGCGCCAACAATGACATCGTCTGGGTATGTGGTGCGGCGGCAGTGCCGGCCGGTCTCACGACCGCCCCGCCGGCCGATGCCACCACGGTGGCGGCGTCATACCTGCCGACTTCCTGCCATGCCTGATCGTCAGACCTGAGTTCTGTCTGACCAGGAAGCCCCTCTTTGGAGGGGCTTCCTCTTTTGGGAAACCCGTCACTTAGCCGGCGGCGCAGATATGCAAACATCCCCGGGGATTTGACATTGCTTAGCGGTCCCTGTCAGTTAGACTAGGGTGTTGCCACTAGCCGGGGTCTTTCTACTTAAGTCCATGAATGAAAACGCTTCTTTGGTGATGAACGCAACGCGGACGGGCTTGGGTGGCCTGCCACAGCGGCTCGTCCAGGACGGCGTCGTGGACGAATCGGGCATGCATGCCGCCCTGTCGGCCGCGAGCGAAAAGCGCACCAGCTTTGTCACCCAGCTTATTGCCTCTGGTGCTGCCAGCGCCCGCGATATCGCCGTGGCCGCCGCCAGCGAGTATGGCGTACCGCTTTTCGACCTCAATTCACTCACCGTCGATCTCGATGCCATCAAGGTGGTCAGCGACAAACTGCTCGCCAAACATCGTGTGCTGCCGCTGTACCGGCGCGGCAAGCGGTTGTTTCTGGGCGTCGCGGACCCAACCAACCTGCACGCGATTGACGAGATCAAGTTTCAGACCGGGCTCGCGGTCGAAGCCATCGTTGTCGAAGACGACAAACTTCAGAGGTTCCTCGACAAGGCCATCGAGCAGGCCGACGCCTCGATGCCGAACCTGGGCGATGATGAAGGCGTCGATCTGGATTCCCTGGAAGTCAGCGGCGGCGAGGACGAACTCGATGCAGCGGTGTCCCGCGACGACGTCGAAGATGCGCCCATCGTGCGCTTCGTCAACAAGGTCATGCTCGATGCCATTCGCCGCGGCGCCTCGGACATCCATTTCGAACCCTACGAAAAAACCTTCCGTGTGCGTCTGCGCATGGACGGCGTCCTCAAGGAAATTGCCCAGCCGCCGGTGCAACTCGCCGGCAAGATCTCGGCGCGCCTGAAAGTCATGTCCAGGCTCGACATCGCCGAGCGGCGCGTGCCGCAGGACGGGCGCATCAAGATGCGCCTGTCGAAGACGCGCGCCATCGATTTTCGTATGAGCACCTGCCCGACGCTGTTCGGCGAAAAAATCGTGCTGCGTATTCTCGACCCGTCGCAGGCCATGCTGGGCATTGATTCCCTGGGCTATGAGCCGTTCCAGCGCGAGCTGTATCTCAAGTTTCTGGCCAAGCCCCAGGGCATGATCCTGGTGACCGGCCCCACGGGCAGCGGCAAGACCGTGTCCCTGTATACGGGCCTGCATATCCTGAACAAGGAAGATACCAACATCTCGACTGCGGAAGACCCGGCGGAAATCAACCTGCCTGGCGTCAACCAGGTCAATGTGAACAACAAGGTGGGGCTGACCTTTGCGGCCGCCCTACGTTCGTTCCTGCGACAAGACCCCGATGTCGTCATGGTTGGCGAAATTCGCGATCTCGAGACCGCGGAAATCGCCATCAAGGCGGCGCAGACCGGCCACCTGGTGCTCTCCACGCTGCACACCAATGATGCCCCGCAGACCCTGACGCGCCTGATCGACATGGGTGTGAAGCCCTACGCGATCGCCACTTCAGTCAGCCTGATCATCGCGCAACGCCTGGCGCGGCGCCTGTGCAGCAGCTGCAAGCAACTCGTCGACGTGCCGGCCGAGGCACTGCGCAAGGAAGGCTTCCAGGAAGCTGAAATCCCTGGCCTCAAGATTCACGGGCCCAAGGGCTGCCAGAACTGCACTGACGGCTACAAGGGTCGCGTCGGTCTGTATCAGGTCATGCCGGTTACTGAAAGTATTGGCCGGATCATCATGGCCGGCGGCAATGCCATCGATATCAGCGATCAGGCCGCCAAGGAAGGCGTCTGGGATCTGCGCCGCGCCGGACTGGAAAAGGTCAAGGCCGGCATGACCAGTATCGATGAAATCAACAGCGTAACGGTCGAGTAATACTTATGGCGCAAACCAGCACCGCTATCCGCAGCGTCAAGAAGGACCAGGCCTTCAAATGGGAAGGTCGTGATCGCAAGGGTCAGAAGGTCACCGGCCGCCTGGTGGCTGCCAACGAGCAGTCGGTGCGCGGCGAACTGCGCCGCCAGGGCATTGCCGCGACGCGCGTAAAGAAACAGTCAACCGGCGGCAACGTCGGTGGCAAGGTAAACGCTGGCGATATCGCCATTTTCAGTCGCCAGCTGGCCACCATGCTGGGCGCCGGTATTCCCCTGGTGCAGGCTTTTGAAATTATCGGCGCTGGCCATGAAAAACCCTCGATGCGCAAGCTGCTGCTGGACATCAAGAGTGATATTGAGGGCGGCACGTCGCTGCACGAGGCGCTGGCCAAGCATCCGCTGTATTTCGATGACCTGTATGTAAACCTCACCGAGGCGGGTGAGCAGGCCGGCGCGCTTGAATCGCTGCTCGACAAGATCGCCACCTATAAGGAAAAGACCGAAGCGATCAAGAAGAAGGTAAAGAAAGCACTGTTTTACCCGGCGGCCGTGCTGGCCGTCGCGCTGATCGTCACGACGATTCTGCTGATCTTCGTCATTCCGCAGTTCGAGAGCCTGTTCAAGGGATTCGGCGCCGACCTGCCGGCCTTCACGCAGGCGGTCATTCACCTGTCACGCTTCGTCCAGAACAATGGCATATATATTGCGGCCGTGGTTGGCGCGGGCGTATATGTGTTCATCTACTTCAAGAAGCGCTCGCGCAAACTCAACGAATTCATCGACCGTGCGGCGCTGAAATTTCCAATTATCGGGCCGATCCTCAACAAGGCGGCCATAGCGCGTTTCGCCCGTACGCTGTCGACCATGTTTTCCGCCGGCGTGCCACTGGTCGAGGCGCTCGAATCGGTCGCCGGAGCTACCGGCAATGTCGTCTATGAAGGCGCCGTGATGAGAATGCGCGATGAAGTCGCCACCGGCCAGCGACTGCAGCGCGCCATGGAAAACACCGGCATGTTCCCCAACATGGTGGTGCAGATGATCGCGGTGGGCGAGGAATCCGGCTCGCTCGACACCATGTCGGGCAAGGTCGCGAGCTTCTACGAAGAAGACGTCGACAACGCGGTCGACAGCATGTCCAGCCTGCTGGAGCCATTGATCATGGCGATACTCGGCGTGCTGGTCGGCGGCCTGGTGATCGCGATGTACCTGCCCATCTTCAAACTCGGCGCAGTGGTGTAAAGCCCGTGCAGGCACTGCTGGCGCAATCGCCGGCAGCGTTCATTGCGCTGTCGATGCTGTTCGGCCTGCTGATCGGCAGCTTCCTGAACGTGGTCATCTATCGTGTGCCCCTGATGCTCGATCGGGAATGGCGCGCGCAGTGCGCGGAGCTGGCGGCAGCCGGCGCAAATGCCGGCGTAGCCGTGAGCCCGGTGGCCGACGCCGTGAGCCCGGCCGCAACGCCGGCCGCAGCACCGTTCAATCTCGTGGTACCGCGCTCGGCCTGTCCACATTGCCAGGCACCGATACGCGCGCTGCACAATGTGCCGGTATTGAGCTGGCTGGCGCTGCGCGGGCGCTGCGCCCATTGCCAGAAACGCATCAGCGCACGCTACCCCATAGTCGAGATGCTGTGCGGCGTGCTGAGTGCCGTGGTCGCCTGGAAATTCGGCTTTGGCTGGCAGGCAGGTGCGGCGCTGCTGATCACCTGGTTGCTGATCGCGCTTACCGGCATCGATCTTGATCATCAATTGCTGCCCGATTCGCTGACGCTGCTGCTGCTGTGGGGCGGACTGCTCGCCAGTGTGTTCTGGACCGCGAACAACCCGCACAGCCTGCCTGTCAGCCCGGCGGATTCAATCATCGGCGCCGTAGCCGGCTACCTCAGCCTGTGGTCTGTGTACCAGCTGTTCAAGCTGGCGACCGGCAAGGAGGGCATGGGCTACGGCGATTTCAAGCTGCTGGCGGCGCTGGGCGCGTGGCTGGGCTGGCGCATGTTGCTGCCGATCGTGCTGTGCTCGGCGGCGGTAGGGGCGATTGTGGGTATAGCACTCATCGTCACCGGCAAACGGGGACGCAGCGTTCCCATCCCTTTCGGGCCGTTCCTCGCCGCTGCCGGTTGGCTGGCCATGATGTGGGGGCCGGAGTGGGTAGCGGGTTACCTCGGGATGTACGGGCGATCGTGAGCGCGGCGCCGGCCTGGCGAGTCGGCCTGACGGGCGGTATCGCCAGCGGCAAGAGCACCGTCGCCGCGCTGTTCGCGTCCCTGGGCGTGCCGGTCATTGACCTGGACGAAGTCGCGCGCGAGGTCGTGGCGCCCGGCACGGCGCTGCTGGCCCAGGTCCTGAACCACTTCGGTCCGGCCGTGCGCGCGGCCGATGGCGGGCTCAATCGGCGCGCGCTGCGCGACATAGTTTTTGCAGATCCGGCGCAACGCCACGAGCTCGAGGCGCTCATGCACCCGGCCATGCGTGAGCGCGCCGCGCAGCGCTCGGCACAGGCCGGCGGACCCTACCAGATCATCGTCGACCCCCTGATCGCGGAGACCGGCTCTGCGGCCAGCTATGATCGCGTGCTGCTGGTCGATTGCGACGAGGCGCTGCAGCGCTTACGGCTGGCGCAGCGCGATGGCTCGACGCAGCCCCAGGTCACGGCGGCGCTGGGCGCCCAGGCCTCGCGTGCCGCGCGGCGCGCGCTGGCCGCCGATGTACTGGAAAACAGCGGCGATCCCGGCGTCCTGAAACAGCAGGTGCAGGCGCTCCATGAGCGCTACCTTGCCCTGGCCGGCGCATCAAGACTGGTTCGTTGAACAATCCACGTTTACGCGCGGCGCCGTGCTCAAGCACAATAGACTGATGGACGAACCCCCGCAGCAACAGCACAACAGCGCGAATGCCGAACCCACGGTATTCGAACAGCCGCTCAACGAGCGCCTGCGTACCTTCCTGCGCCTCGATTTTCTCTACAACCAGGCGCTCTATCACAATGACATGGCCAGCAGCTGGGGGAGCCGTGCCGCCATGAGCAGCCTGCTCGACATGCTGGCCATCGCCATGCGTGGCGACCTGCGCAGCGATGTGCTCAAGGAGCTCGAGCGCCAGGGCACGCGCCTCAGTGAATTCCAGAATCACCCCGGCATCGACGCGGTGCGGCTGCGGGCACTGGTGGCCAACCTGCAGCGCCTGCGCACCGAGCTGGGTTCCGCCGGAGCGGCCTGGCTGCAACCGCTGCGTGAGTCGGAGTTCCTCGCGGCGATCAAGCACCGCAGTGCGATTCCCGGCGGCACCTGCGAGTTTGACCTGCCTGATTATTATTTCTGGCTCAACCAGCCCAACGAAGTGCGCATGCAGACTTTTGTGCACTGGCTCGGACTGCTGCGGCCGCTGTGCGACGGCATCGCCGAGCTGCTGTGGTTGACGCGACAGAACGGCCGCTCGTCTGCGCAGCTGGCAAGCGACGGGGTATTCAGCATCGCTTTCGATCGCGATACCCCCTATCAGTTGTTGCGCATCACCGTGCCGGCCGGTGTGGCGCTTTACCCTGAGATCAGCGGCAGCCATCATCGCTGCAGCCTGCGCTTTCTCGAGTGGCAGAGCATTGACGGTCGGCCGAAGCAGACCACCAGCAACGTGAAGTTCACCCTCACCTGTTGCCCGTGAGTGCGCCGGCCCGCCACGCCTGCCCGACCTGCAAACGCCCCATCGTCTGGAGCGAGGATTTCCCGTTCCGGCCATTCTGCAGCGAGCGCTGCCGGATGGTTGACCTGGGCGCGTGGCTGTCGGGCGCACATGCGATACCCGGCGAGCCGATCGAGTCTGCGCCGGAAGCAGCGGGCCAGGACGTAGCCAACGAGCCACCCGGGGCACGCGGCGGGCAGGGCTGATGCTCTAGTCGAGCGGCAAGCCCGCGTGCTTGACGACCGGCCGCAGCACAAAGCTGGAATCGACGCGCGCCACGCCGGGTAACTTGGTCAGCACCTTGCTATGCAGGCGCTCGAAGTCGGCGGCACTGCGCGCTACCACGCGCAGCATGTAGTCCGACTCTCCCGTGGTGAGATAACACTCCGCCACCTCGGGTACCCGGCACACTGCCTGTTCGAACGCACCGAGGTCTTTGTCAGTCTGGCCCTTGAGCGTGATGCGCACCACGAAGCTCACCGTGATGCCGATCTTCAACGGGTTGAGCACTGCCGTGTAACGCTCGATTATACCGGCCTGCTCGAGCAGCTTGACGCGCCGCAGGCAGGCGGATTCGGACAAGCCCACGCGTCCGGCGAGCGCGGAATTGGCCAGGCTCCCGTCGCGCTGCAGCTCGGTGAGAATGCGCCGGTCGGTACGGTCAATCTGCATAATCTGCCAACTATATCATTGATATTAGCAGATTCTGCCATGAATACGCCATTTCAGCGCTTCTTTCGCAATTCTCTGCCAGGACGGCGGCGCACAATGTCCGCCTGTCTCAAGGGGAGTGCCTGCAGATGCGTATCGGTGTGCCCTCGGAAATCAAAATACACGAGTATCGCGTTGGCCTGATGCCGGCGTCGGTGCGCGAGCTGGTCAATGGCGGCCACACGGTCGCGGTGCAGGGCGGCGCGGGGCTGGGCGTAGGCTGCAGCGATGACGACTATCGCGCTGCGGGCGCGCAGATTCTGGGCGACGCGGCTGCCGTATTCGCCGCCTGCGACATGGTGGTCAAGGTCAAGGAGCCACAAGCCGCCGAGTGCGCGCTGCTGCGTCCGGGCCAGGTGCTGTTCACCTACCTGCACCTCGCTGCCGATCGTGCCCAGGCCGACGCGCTGATCAAATCACGCGCCGTCGCCATTGCCTATGAAACCGTGACCTCGCCCGACGGCACCCTGCCGCTGCTGGTGCCGATGAGTGAAGTAGCCGGACGCATGTCAGTGCAGGTAGGCGCTTACTACCTGCAAAAGGCGCAGGGCGGCCGGGGCATATTGCTGGGTGGTGTTGCCGGTGTGCCGCCGGCCAAGGTGGTGGTGATTGGCGGTGGTGTGTCTGGTGCCCACGCTGCGGAAATGGCGCACGGCCTGCGCGCCGATGTCACCGTGATCGATCGCTCGCTGCCGCGTCTGCGGGCGCTCGATGTGCAGTTTCGCGGCACCATACGCACGCTGTATTCGACCGCCGATGTCATCGAGCGCGCGGTGGCCGATGCCGATCTGGTGATCGGTGCGGTGCTGGTGCCCGGCGCCGCAGCCCCTAAGCTGGTAACGGAAGCAATGATAAAGCGCATGCGAGCTGGTTCGGTGGTGGTCGATATCGCGATCGATCAGGGTGGCTGCTTTGCCACCAGCCGCCCGACCTCGCACGCCGACCCGGTGTATGTGCTGCACGGCGTCACCCACTATTGCGTCACCAACATGCCGGGCGCCGTGGCGCGCAGTTCGGCACAGGCACTCAATAACGCGACGCTGCCGTATGTCAAAGCCCTGGCGGACAAGGGCTGGCAGGCGGCGCTGGCCGCCGACGCCGGACTCAAGGCGGGGCTCAACGTGGTTGATGGGCGGGTGGTGCACGCCGCCGTGGCGCGTGACCTGGGGTTGCCGCTCGCGTCCTAACGCAATTTGATCTTGCCGCCGCCCGGTATACCGCCGCCACCCACTTCCGGCACGACAATGCGCGAGCCCGCTTCGCGCCGGTATTCGCGCGCTTCCTCGATGGCCTGTTCAAGCGCCGCGTGCACGGCCGCCGGAAAGCGCGTCAGCGCCTCATCGAGCGTGGCGGCATCAATTTCAAACGCCAGCGGCAACACTCCACCGGGCGTGAGCAACTGTGTTTGCCCGGAATACAGCACCGGGCGCGTGGCATCGGTGGCACCCTCGGCGGTTACCGGCAGCAGGCGGCGCACGGTGCCGGCCTTGCGATCGGTGAATACTTCTTCACGATACAGCCCGTGGCGATCCACCTGGATATCGGGCATTCCTGTTTCCTGTGCCATCGTCACTTCCTCGCTAGATACTCAATGATCGGCAGGTCGGCCGGCAACAAGGCGACCGTGGGTAATTCTTGCACACTGACCCAGCGCAGCGCCTGTCCTTCCAGTCCACGCGCCTCGCCGTCAAAGTGCTCAATCGTCCAGACCAGTAACTCTACATGGCGCTCGGGATACTCGTGCTGCAGTTGCATGAGCGGCCGACAGCTACGCACCCGTATGCCCAGCTCTTCATATAATTCGCGCCGCAACGCCGCCTCGGGCGATTCACCCGGCTCAAGCTTGCCGCCGGGAAATTCCCACAGGCCAGCCAGGGTCTTGCCGGCCGGTCGCTGGCTCAGCAATACGCGCTGCGCCGAATCGTAAAGCACGGCCGCAACCACCCGAATCGCTGCCTTGTGCGCAGCCTCAGCGGGCACGCCGCCCATCAGCCATCAGCCAGTAATCCGTGACACTGCTTGTACTTGCGGCCCGAACCGCACGGGCAGGGCTCGTTACGACCGACCTTGCGATCTTCACGTACGAATGGCGTGACCGTCGGCCCGCGCCCGATTCCAGCGCCGCCGCCAGCTGCGGCGACGGCAGCACCAGCGTCGGCTGCCGCAGATTCGGCAGCTTCCAGGACCGAGGGCACCTCGGCGTGCTGTGCCTGCAGTGCCCGCATCAGGCGTTCGCGCCGCTCGGACTCTTCGCGATCGATCTGTTCCTGGGTACGAACCTCGACCGTGGTGACCCGGGAGGCGGCGTCGAACTTCACGCGCCCGAGCATCGCTGTGAACAGCTCAAAAGCCTCACGTTTGTATTCGTAGCGATAGTCCTTCTGTGCATAGCCGCGCAGGTGTATGCCCTGGCGCAGGTAGTCCATGGCGGCCAGGTGATCACGCCAATGCTGATCGAGCACGTGCAGCACTACGTCGCGCTCGACATAGCGCATGAGCGGCGCGCCGATACGCGTCACCTTGCTCTCGTAGCTGTCGAGCACACTCTGCACAATGCGTTCGCGCAGCGTCGCCTCCTCGATGTCCGGCTGCGCCGCCAACCAGGGGCGAGCGTCTACCGCTACGTTGAAGTCGCGCTGTAGCGCCGTGCTGAGCCCCGCCAGATCCCAGTTCTCATGCGGGCCATTGGGCAGGTGTGCATCGATCAGGCCGGTGACAGCCTCACGGAACATGCCCGCGACCGCGTCGCTGAGATCAGAGGTGCCCAGTATCTCGGTGCGCTGGTGATAGACCACCTTGCGCTGATCGTTCGCCACGTCATCGAACAGCAGCAGCTGCTTGCGGATGTCAAAATTGTGCGACTCCACCTTGCGCTGCGCTTTTTCGATCTGGCGGGTGAGCATGCCGCTCTCGATCACCTCGCCGGCCTTCATGCCGGCCATCTGCAACCAGCGCTTGGTGCGATTCGGATCGCCGAAGATGCGCATCAGGTTGTCTTCCATCGACAGATAGAAGCGGCTCGAGCCCGGATCACCCTGCCGGCCGGAACGGCCGCGCAGCTGATTGTCGATGCGGCGTGATTCATGCCGCTCGGTACCGATGATGTGCAGGCCGCCAGCGCCGATCACTTCATCATGGCGCTGCTGCCAGGCGGTGCGCGCGGCGCTCTGGGTGGCGGCGTCGACCGCCTCACCCAGGTCATGCAGTTCGGCTTCCCAGTTGCCACCGAGCACGATATCGGTGCCGCGACCCGCCATATTGGTGGCAATGGTCACGGTGCCCGGCCGGCCGGCCTGCGCAATCACGTGTGCCTCGCGCTCGTGCTGCTTGGCATTGAGCACCTGGTGCGCAATGTTTTCCTTCTGCAGCAGTCCGGCAAGATATTCCGAGGTCTCGATGGAGGTCGTGCCCACCAGCACCGGCTGCGAGCGTGCGGCGCAGTCGCGGATGTCGGCGATGATCGCCTCGAATTTGTCGGGCTGCGTGAGATACACGAAATCCGGGTTGTCCTTGCGGACCATCGGCCGATGGGTGGGAACCACGACCACCTCGAGCCCGTATATCTGCAGGAATTCCGGCGCCTCGGTGTCGGCGGTGCCGGTCATGCCAGCGAGTTTCTTGTAGAGACGAAAATAATTCTGGAAAGTGATCGAGGCGACCGTCTGGTTCTCTTCGCGCACCCGCACGCCTTCCTTGGCTTCAACGGCCTGGTGCAGGCCATCGGACCAGCGCCGGCCGATCATGGTGCGGCCGGTGAATTCATCGACGATGATCACCTCGCCATTGCGCACGATGTACTCGACATCACGCTTGTAGATCGCGTGGGCGCGCAGCGCCGCGTTCAGATGGTGCATCAGGCGGATATTGGCCGCATCGTACAGGCTCTCGCCCTCGCGCAGCAGGCCCGACTCGAGCATGAGCTCCTCGACGCGCTCGTGGCCGTCTTCGGTGAGGTGCACCTGCTTGCCTTTTTCGTCGACCGAGAAATCGCCGGGGCCGTCTTCGACGGCCTGGCGCGTGAGGCGCGGCACCAGCTTGTTGACCTGCTGGTAGATCTCGGTGCTCTCTTCGGCCGGACCCGAGATAATCAGTGGCGTACGCGCCTCGTCGATGAGGATCGAATCGACTTCATCGATGATCGCGTAGACCAGCGAGCGCTGCACACGATCTTCAAGCCGGAAGGCCAGATTGTCGCGCAGATAGTCAAAGCCAAATTCGTTGTTGGTGCCGTAGGTGATATCGCAGGCGTAGGCCGCACGCTTCTCGGCGGTATCCTGCTGGCCGCGAATCACGCCGACACTGAGTCCGAGGAATTTATAGACCGGACCCATCCAGTCGGCATCACGCTGTGCCAGGTATTCGTTGACCGTGACGACGTGCACGCCGCCGCCTGGCAGCGCGTTGAGGTAGGCCGGCAGCGTGGCCACCAGCGTCTTGCCCTCGCCGGTGCGCATCTCGGCAATCTTGCCCTGGTGCAGCACCAGGCCGCCGACCAGCTGCACGTCGAAGTGCCGCATCTTGAGAACCCGGCGCGCCGCCTCACGTACTACTGCAAAGGCCTCGGCCTGCAGCGCCTCGAGCGCGGTGCCGGCCTGGAGCCGGGCACGGAATTCATCGGTCTTGCCCCGCAGCTGCGCGTCGCTCAGGGCCTGCAGCGCTGGCTCAAAGGCGGTGGAGGCCCGCACCGGCCGGGCGTAACTCTTGACGAGGCGATCATTGCGGCTGCCGAATAGACGAGTCAGGGCCTGAAGCACTAGTACATCCTTTGAAAACGGGGCACCACCCGAGGCGGGATAAGCCCGGCCCGGGGAACCGCACATTGTACAAGTAGACGGCGCGGCTAGGAATTTGTTCGGGCGGGAGCGGGAGGAAATGGTAGGTGGAACGGGCGGTTGCCCGGTCGATGGCCCTGCCGGGAACGCCGTGAATCCGTCCATGGAGGCTTCGGCGGCGACATCCTGTCGCCGACGATCCCGGCAGGGCCATCGACCAGGCAACCACCCGTTCCATCGACGCTTGCGCACGCTGCCGCCCGGGCGATTTGCTGCGCGCGGCGACGTGCGGGGACATGCACGCCAGCACGCCACCGACCCGCGCTCGCGCGCCTCCACGGGCACTGGCACGCCTACCGGCGCAGTACCAGTGGCACTATGGTTAGGGGCGGGGCGTCACTCCCAAAGCTTGATGGGCTGTTTGCGGGATCGTCGGCGACATGGATGTCGCCGCCGAAGCCCCCATGGATGGGTTAATGGCGTTCCCGCAAATAGCCCATCAAGCTTTGGGAGTGACGCCCCGCCGTACGCGCAGAGCCTCTGATCCATCTCCGGAAAGGGTGTATGCGCGCGGCGGCGCGCGTCAGCGCCCGACAAACGTCATTGGGTCAATCTGCCGCCCATCTTTGAGCACTTCAAAGTGCACATGCGGCCCGGTGGAGCGCCCGGTTGAGCCCACAACCGCAACAGCCTGGCCGCGCTGCACGGTGTCGCCCTTGGCAATCATCACGCGGGAGTTATGTGCGTAACGCGTGAAATAGCCGTTGCCGTGGTTCACTTCGACCAGCACACCATAGCCATCGCGCGGGCCGGCCCAGGTGACCACGCCCTGGGCAACCGCCAACACATCGCTGCCGGCATCGCTGGCGAAATCGAGACCCTTGTGGAAAGCCTCTTCACCGTTGAAAGGATCCATGCGCTCGCCGAAGTACGAAGAAATATAGCCACCCAGCACCGGCCGGCCCGTAGGGCGGATGTCGGCAGAAAGCTCGCGTCCCAGCAGCACGTTTTCGAGGGCCGAAAACTGCGTGGTGCGAAAATCGAGGCGGCGGTCAAACTGGCTGATCATCAGCGACAGGTCCGGCACCTGGGCACCGCGGCCGCCACTTTCCGACTCGGGGCCACCAAGCGGCGGGTCGTGATCGAAATCGAATTCGTGGTTATTCAGGTTCGCCATCTGCGTCAGGCGCTTGCCAAGGGCGTTGAGCCGCACCAGGTGGGCGTTGAGCACACCCATGCGCACCGCGAGCCCGTCAATGCGCTCCTGGAGACGAACCTTGAGCAACGCCAGTTCGGACCGCTCCGCCACCACAGCCGGCGGGTCGCCGAATGCGCCCATGGTGGCGCCCTTGATGCCTACCTTGAGCCCGGCGGCAAATATGCCGGCCATGAGACCCAGGCCGACCACAGCGACCAGCGTGAGCGTGACCGGATGCGAAAGATTCAGGTGGCGCGCCTTACCCTGATTCTTGGAAAAAAAGATAAGATTCATACAGTTAGCCACCCGTTAGTCGGGTTTTTTTATTACTAATGAACAGGATTTCGAGCGACCCCACTATCATGGGCGAAACTATGCCCAAGAACCCCCCCCATGACAAGAAGCGAAGTCCCGATTTGCGTCGGACCAAAGGTTATGTAAGGCGACGGCCCGGAGCCGGTGCCACTCCCCAGAGTCTGCATACCATAATGCAGGGCAAGGGGCTCATGCGGGCGCTGAAAAACGCGCAGCAGGAACAGCAGGAATGGCTCAGATGGCTTAAGTCAATGCTGCCCGAGGAACTGCGCGAGGCGCCGATCAATGTCATTCCCAAGGGCAGTGAACTGGTGGTGCTGGCGCGCTCGGCGGCCTGGAGCACGCGATTGCGTTACGGGCTGACGGCCATTGCCGTGCCGCTGCGCGAACGCGCACCCGGGATCAGCAAGGTAACGGTACGGGTAGCGCCACCGGAGCGCTGAAGGCAATCGCCTCAGGATGCCAGTGCCGTGGCAGGAATGCTCAAAGTCTGCACGTAGGCAATGGGCGCCTGATCCGCCCGTTCGAACGTGACCTCCTGCCAGGCGGAAGTATCGGCCTGCAGGGTACGCAACAGTTTGTTGTTCAGCCCGTGGCCGGACTTGTGGCCGGAGAACTCACCGATCAGGCTGTGGCCGAGCAGGTAAAGATCGCCGATCGCATCGAGAATCTTGTGCTTCACGAACTCATCTTCGTAGCGCAGGCCGTCTTCATTGAGCACGCTGGTCTCGTCGAGGACGATGGCGTTATCGAGCGTGCCGCCGAGCGCCAGATTTCGCGAACGCAGCATCTCCAGATCACGCATGAAACCGAAAGTGCGCGCGCGACTGATTTCCTTGAGAAATGCGGTCGTCGAAAAATCCATAGTGGCGCGCTGCATGCGGCGCTTGAAAATCGGGTGGTCGAACTCGATCTCGAAATTGACCTTGAAGCCTTCATAGGGATCAAACTGCGCCCACTTGTCGCCGTCCTCAACGCGTACGCGCTTGAGGACGCGCGTAAAGCGCTTCGGGCTGCTCTGCTCTTCAATGCCGGCCGACTGCAGCAGGAACACGAACGGGCCGGCGCTGCCATCCATGATCGGCACTTCGGGGGCGTTGAGTTCAATGCGCGCGTTGTCGATACCGAGTCCGGCGCAGGCCGAGAGCAGATGCTCGACCGTCGAGACACGCGCCTCGCCCTGAATGAGCGTAGTGCCAAGCGTGGTCTCGCCTACATTGGCAGCGCGTGCCGGGATATCCGCCGAGCCGGGCAGATCACAGCGCTGGAATACGATGCCGGTGTCAGCTGCCGCAGGCTTTACCGTCATCAGCACCTTCTTGCCGGTATGCAGGCCCACGCCGGTGGCACGAATGCTGTTACGTAATGTGCGCTGTCCGACCATGGCGGCTACCGTACCACAGGGGACGGGTCCAAGCTTGCCCGTCGCCGCTGTGATACCGCGCCGTGGTCAGTCGGCCTGACGACGGAGAAAAGCCGGAATATCCAGCAGTTCCTCGGTCGGTGCGCCTTCCGGTCGCAGGCCATCTCCCACGGCCCGCTGGCGCTGAATGGTCGGTCTTTCGAACCCGGAATAGTCGCTGGCAGCCAGGGGTGCACGCTTGACCATGCGCATGCTGGGCAGGTCACGAGTCGCGGCGGCGGCGCAGCTCCGCTCACGCTCGCGCAGCGGCGGCGCTGCGGCACTGCGCGTGTGAGCGCCGCGACCGAGCCCGGTGGCCACCACCGTGACGCGCAGTTCGTTGCTCATCTCGGGATCGATCACGGTACCGATGACTACCGTCGCGTCCTCGGAGGCAAACTCCTTGACGATGCGGCCGACTTCTTCAAACTCGCCGATGGCCAGATCGAGGCCGGCCGTGACATTGACCAGAATGCCATTGGCGCCGGAGAGATTGATGTCCTCGAGCAGCGGCGAAGACACGGCCGCTTCGGCAGCCTGGCGCGCCCGGTTCTCGCCACTGGCCACGCCACTGCCCATCATCGCCATGCCGGTCTCGGACATCACGGTGCGCACATCCGCGAAGTCGACGTTGATCAGGCCCGGTCGCGTGATCAGCTCGGCGATGCCCTGCACCGCGCCCTGCAGCACCTGGTTGGCCGACTTGAAGGCGTCGAGCAGCGTGGTCGTGGGACCCAGCACCGTCAGCAGCTTCTGATTCGGGATGGTAATCAGCGAATCGACGCTCTTGGTCAGCTCACCGATGCCGTGATCGGCCACCATTGAGCGCTTGTTGCCCTCCATCTGGAACGGACGGGTGACCACGGCGACCGTGAGAATTCCCAGCTCGCGCGCGATCTGCGCAACCACCGGCGCGGCCCCCGTGCCAGTGCCACCACCCATGCCGGCGGTGATGAACAGCATGTCGCAGCCGGTGATCAGCTCGATGATGCGATCGCGATCCTCGACCGCGG
This sequence comes from uncultured Gammaproteobacteria bacterium, assembly GCA_963823235.1. Classification (GTDB taxonomy): domain Bacteria; phylum Pseudomonadota; class Gammaproteobacteria; order Steroidobacterales; family Steroidobacteraceae; genus FEN-1191. Next base: position 104,025 of record CAWGKS010000007.1, read on the forward strand.
CCTGGCGACCGATTTCGGGATCGGCACCAGCGCCCAGGCCCTTGGTGATACTGCTGCCGATCTGCAGCGCGGTCTTCACCTTCGAAGCCTTGAGCGCCTGGGCATCGGTGTTGACGCAGATGAAATCTACGCCCTCGATGCCGCTGGCCACCATATGCGTGACGGCATTGCCGCCGCCACCACCCACACCAATAACCTTGATTACAGCGCTCTGGCTGTAGGCGTCCATCAGTTCAAACATGGCTGTCAGCTCCCGTGTTGAAAATAAAACTAGAAATGACCCTGAAACCAGCTCTTCATGCGCGTCAGCGCGCCGCCGACGCTGTTGCCCAGCAACGCGCCGCGTGCCGCCGGCGCGAGGTTTTCGCGCGCATACAGCAGCAGACCCACGGCGGTGGAATAGATCGGGTTATGCACTGCGTCGGCGAGGCCGCGCACCTGCTGTGGAATACCGAGCCGCACCGGCACGTGGAAAATTTCCTCGGCGAGTTCGATCGCACCTTCCATGCGCGCGCTGCCGCCGGTCAGCACCAGGCCGGCGGCGATGACTTCTTCGAAACCACTGCGGCGCAGTTCCTCGCGGATCAGATTGAACAGTTCTTCGTAGCGTGGTTCGACGATCTCGGCGAGTGTCTGGCGCGCCAGGCGCCGCGCCGGCCGGTCACCGACGCTCGGCACCTCGATGCTCTCATCGGGGTTGGCAAGCTGCGAGAGCGCGCAGGCGAAGCGCACCTTGATGTCCTCAGCGTAATGCGTCGGGGTGCGCATCGAGACGGCGATATCGTTGGTGACCTGATCCCCGGCAATGGGAATCACGGCGGTGTGACGGATCGCGCCGCCGGAAAACACCGCGATGTCGGTGGTGCCGCCGCCTACATCGACGATGCAGACGCCAAGCTCCTTCTCATCGTCAGTCAGGACCGCAAAGCTGGAGGCCAGCTGCTCGAGCACGATGTCTTCGACATTGAGTCCGCAGCGCTGCACGCACTTGATGATGTTCTGGGCCGCACTGTCGGCGCCGGTGACGATGTGCACCTTGGCCTCGAGACGCACGCCCGACATCCCGATCGGATCGCGGATGCCTTCCTGGCCGTCGATGATGAATTCCTGCGGCAGCACATGCAGGATGCGCTGGTCGGCGGGTATCGCCACGGCCTTGGCAGCCTCGATGACGTGCTCGACATCCGCATGGGTGACTTCGCGGTCGCGGATTGCCACCACGCCGTGTGAGTTGAGGCTGCGGATGTGGCTGCCGGCGATGCCGGCGTAGACCGCGTTGATTTCACAGCCCGCCATCAACTCGGCTTCTTCAACCGCGCGCTGGATCGACTGCACGGTCGATTCAATATTCACGACCACGCCTTTCTTCAGACCGCGCGAGGGCTGCGAACCCAGACCGATGATGTCGATACTGCCATCGCTGGCGAGCTCGCCCACCAACGCCACCACTTTCGAGGTGCCGATGTCGAGTCCTACTACCACGGGTCGGTCAGTGCGTTTAGCCATGCGGCGTGTCATCCTCCGGTGTTGTGCTGCCGGCCAGGCGCGTGGCACCGCTGCGCCAGCCAATCGCGAAGCCATTTGTGTAGCGCATGTCGACGTAGGCGATATCCGCAGCGCGTTGCGTGAGCATGCGCAGCGCCACGGCCACAAAGCGCGCACTGCGTTCATCCACCTGCTTGCGCCCCAGGCGCACGCTTACGCCGTTGTCCAGCTGTGCTTCCCAGGCGCCGCGGGCATCGCGGCGCAGCGCCACCAGGCGCATGCCGGATTCAACCACGTGACCCTGCAGCGCCAGGTAGCGCGCCACCACCTCGCCCTCGCTGCCGTAAGGGCCTGCCAGCTGCGGCAACTCCGGCGCCACGAAGCGCGCGTCGCTGACAAACAGCATGCCGTGAGTGTTCACCAGATCGTGCTGGTTCCAGCGCGCCACCGCCTGCTGTTCAGTGACGCGCACTGCCAGGCCGTGTGGCCAGCTGCGTTGCACGCTTGCCTCCTCCACCCAGGGCAGCGCACGTACGCCGCGCTGCACGGCATCCAACCGTACCGACAGCAGTCCGGCGCCATGCAACTGGGCACGCACCGACTTTTCGACATCGAGCGCCGTGAGATGCTGAAAGCTGCCAGACACCTGGACCTGCTCGATCGGCTCATTGATGAACAGCAACAGGCCACCCGCCACCGCAACGACTGCCAGCGCGGTTCCGCAGTAGAGCCCCAGGCGGCGCCACGGCAGGACCGGCAGCTGCCAGCGGCGCTCGTCACCGGCAGCGCGACGATTGCTGCGGCGATTATTGCGGCGCAGGCTCAACACGGGGTGCGCACCAGGCTGGTCTCGAGCACGCGCCATACCAGTTCGTCAAAATCGATCCCGGCAGCACGCGCCGCCATCGGCACCAGGCTGTGATCGGTCATGCCGGGCACGGTATTGATCTCCAGCAGCAGCGCCCGGCCGCGGCTATCCATCATGAAATCGGCGCGACCCCAGCCCTCGGCGCCGCAGGCATCGAAGGCCGCCAGTGCCAGTGCCGCCAGATTTTCCTCCGCCGCTGCCGCCAGGCCCGCTGGGCAGAAGTAGCGCGTGTCATTGCGCAGGTACTTGGCTTCGTAGTCATAAAAGCTGCGCGGCGTCTCGATGCGAATCGCGGGCAGCGCCTTGCCCTGCAGGATCGCCACCGTGTACTCGGCGCCGGTGATCCACGGTTCAGCGAAGGCCACCGGCTCATGCTGCGTGGCAGCGCGCCATGCGGCCGGCAAATCAGTGGCCAGCTCGACGCGCGTCATGCCGACGCTCGAACCCTGCGAGGCGGGCTTGACGATCATTGGCAACCCCAGGCGTGCCAGCGCGAGTTCGAGATCGGCGGGGCTGCGCAACACGACGAACTCGGGAGTCGGGATGTCGAGCGCCGCGGCCAGGCGCTTGGTACGGAGCTTGTCCATGCCGATGGCGGAACCGGTCACGCCACTGCCCGTGTAAGGTATGCCGAGAAATTCCAGCGCACCCTGCAGCGTGCCATCCTCACCGCCCGGGCCGTGCAGCGCGATCCAGGCGCGCGTGTACCCGGCAGTCGCAAGCTCACTGAGCGGGTGCTGGGCCGGATCAAAGCCGTGCGCATCCACGCCGCGCCGCTGCAGCGCCGCCAGTACCGCGGCGCCGGTCAGCAGCGAGATCTCGCGTTCTGCCGAGCTGCCACCGTGCAACACCGCCACGCGGCCAAAGTCCGCGGCTGCGCTGACGCGCCTGAGTCCGCGGCTGTCGTGCTGCAGGCGCATCAGAGCGCCTCCCCCACTATGCGCACTTCGGGCTTGAGGGTGATGCCGTGCACGCGTTGCACAGTCTGCTGTACGTGCAGGATCAGCGCTTCGAGATCGCGCGCGGTGGCAGTCTTTTCGTTGAGAATGAAATTGGCGTGCTTCTCGGCGACCACCGCGCCGCCGATGCGAAAACCCTTGAGACCCGCCGCTTCAATCAGCCGCGCGGCGTGATCACCTGGCGGATTGGTGAACACCGAGCCACAACTCCATTCGCCCAGCGGCTGGCTCAGGCGGCGCTGGGCATTGAGTTCGCGCACAGTGCCGGTCTCAGCGGCATTGGCGGCGCCGAATTCCAGCTCAGCGGCCAGGAACCACTCGTCGGCCAGCGGTCCGACGACGTGGCGATAACTGACCTGGAATTCGCTGGCCTGACGCGTGCGCAGCTGGCCGTCGCGACCCATGAGCTCAACGCTGCGTACCAGGCTCCAGGTCTCGCCACCGTAGGCGCCGGCATTCATGGCCAGGGCGCCCCCAAAAGTGCCGGGTATGCCGGCGAAAAACTCCGCCTGGCCCAGCTCCCATTTGCCACACTGGCGCGCCAGTCGTGTGCAGGGCACGCCCGCCTCGCACCAGACACGCCGCTGCGCGCGTCGTTCGAGCTGCGTGAAGGCTCCGTGAGTACAGATCACCACACCGCGGATGCCGCCGTCGCGCACCAGCAGGTTGCTGCCCAGACCCACCCAGTAAAGCGGCGTTGCCGCCGGCAGGGCGCGCAGGAAACTGGCGAGCTCGTGACGATCGCGTGGCGTGAAGAACATGTCGGCCGGGCCGCCCACACGCCATGAAGTGTGCTTGGCCATCGGCTCGTCGCGACGCACGCGCAGTTGCAGCTCGGGTGACAGCGCCACGTTCATGAGCGACGCTCCACGGCGCGCACTGCCGCCAGCCTGGTCGGCAGGGTCTGGCTTACGGCGCCGATATGGCCGGCCCCCATGGTCACGACCACGTCGCCATCGCGCAGCAGATCGCGCAGCGAATTGGCGATATTCTCCACGCGGCTCACGAACACCGGTTCGAGCTTGCCGCGGCTGCGCACCGCGCGACAGATGGCACGGCCGTCGGCTCCCTTAATCGGCGCTTCGCCGGCAGCGTAGACTTCAGTCACCAGCAGCACATCGACCTGTGAGAGCACGGCGGCGAAATCATCGAGCAGATCGCGGGTGCGCGAATAGCGATGCGGCTGGAATGCCACTACCAGGCGACGCTCGGGGTAGCTCTGCCGCAGCGCATCGAGGGTCGCGGCGATCTCGGTCGGATGATGCCCGTAGTCATCGACAATGGTGATATTGCCGGCGCTGGTGCGCACTTCACCGATCAGCTGCATGCGCCGGTCTATGCCCTGGAACGCGGCCAGCGCGCGCACTATCGCCGCATCGTCAATCTCCAGTTCACTGGCTACCGCAATCGCCGCCAGGGCGTTGCGCACATTGTGCAGACCGGCCAGGTTCAGCGTGACCGCCAGCGGCGCGGCGGCTGCCCTTGCGCTGCACCTCGAAACTGGTGCGGGCACGCTCACGGCGGATGCCGGTGGCGCGCACATCCGCGCCCTCACTCAGGCCATAGGTCACCACGGCGCGGCCGACGCGCGCCAGTATGCCCTGCACGTGCTCATCATCCTGGCACAGCACCGCCAACCCGTAGAACGGCAGGTTGTGCAGGAAGCTCACGAAGCTGTCGCACAGGCGCGCGAAATCGCCGCCGTGCGTGCCAAGATGATCGTTGTCGATGTTGGTGACGATGGCGATGATCGGTTGCAGGTGCAGAAACGAGGCATCGCTCTCATCGGCTTCGGCGACCAGGTAGCGGCCGGCACCCAGACGGGCATTGCTGCCGGCGCTCTTGAGCCGGCCACCAATCACGAAGGTCGGGTCCTCGCCGCCTTCGGCCAGCACACTGGCCACCAGACTCGTGGTCGTGGTCTTGCCGTGCGTGCCAGCAACCGCGATGCTTTGCTTGAAACGCATCAGTTCGCCAAGCATCTCGGCGCGCGGGACTACCGGCACACGGCGCGCGGTAGCCGCCTGCACTTCGGGATTGTCCGCGGCCACCGCCGACGAAGTGACTACTACATCAGCGTCGTCGGCATTTTCAGCGCGATGCCCGATGCTGATTTTCGCACCCAGCTGGGCCAGACGCTCCGTGATGGCATTGTGCTTGAGATCTGAACCCTGCACGCGATAGCCAAGATTGAGCAGCACTTCGGCAATGCCACTCATGCCGCTGCCGCCAATGCCGACGAAGTGAATGGTGCCGATGCGGCGCATGCGCTGAGTCATGCCGCCACCTGCGCGTAAGGCATGCAGGCGTCGGCCAGTGCCGCCGCGGCTCCGCCGCGCGCCAGCAGGCGGGCACGCTCGGCCATCGCCAGCAGCTTGCCGCGCCCGGCGCACAGGGCCCCCAGTTCGGCAGCGAGTCGCTCGGCGCTCAGGTCGCGATCGGCAATCAGCAGCGCCGCACCCTCGCTCACCAGCTGCTGAGCATTGCTGGACTGATGATCGTCAACCGCGTGTGGATAAGGCACCAGTATCGCGCCCACGCCGGCAGTGGCGAGCTCGGCGATGGTGAGCGCCCCGGCGCGGCACAACACCAGGTCGGCCCAGCCGTAGGCATCGGCCATGTCTTCGAGGTACGGTGCCACGCGGGCGCGCACGCCCGCCGCGGCATAGGCGCGCCGGGCGTTGTCGATCCAGCGCTCGCCCGACTGATGCAGCACATCGAAACTGAAACGTTCCGCCAGCTGCGCCAGCGCGTGCGGCACCACGCTATTCAGTCGCGCAGCGCCCAGGCTGCCACCCACGACCAGCAGGCGGATGGCGCCGCTGCGCGCCGCGAAGCGCACTGCCGGAGGCGGGAGCGCAGCGATGTCATCGCGCACCGGATTGCCAATGGTGCGTGCGCTGACACCTGCACCGAAGGCATCGGGAAAGCCCGTGAGCACTTCCCTGGCCAGGCGCGCCAGACAGCGATTGGTCAGGCCGGCAACCGCATTCTGCTCGTGTATCAGCAGCGGCCGACGCTGCAACCATGCGGCGACACCACCGGGACCCGAAACAAATCCTCCCAGGCCCACCACCACGCAGGGTTGATGGCGGCGCATCACTGCCAGCGCCTCGCGCAGGGCACGCAACAGTCGCAGCGGCGCGGCGAGCCAGGTCCATAGTCCCTTGCCACGCAGTCCGCTGATGCTGAGCCACTCGATCGGAATCTGCTCGAGCGCCACGACCCGCGCCTCGAGGCCGCGCCGCGTGCCCAGCCACACCACTTGCCAGGAGCGTCGCCGTAGTTCACGCGCCAGGGCGAGGGCCGGATAGACATGCCCGCCGGTACCACCAGCCATGATCATGGCTACCGGAGTTGCCAGCGGCGCACTCATGCGTGCCGCCCGCGCGCGCGCTCACGGGCGCCGCCGGCGACCTCGTGGTGCACGCGCATGATCAGGCCCAGCCAGGCCAGCGCGACGATCAGGCTGCTGCGGCCATAGCTCATCAGCGGCAGGGTCAGGCCCTTGGTCGGCAGGACGCCCATGTTGACACCGATGTTCACAAAGGCCTGCACCAGCAACCAGAGCGCAAACCCTGCTGCCAGATAGGAATGAAATTTCATCCCGGCATCGTTGGCGCGTCGCGCCAGTGCGAACACGCGCCAGGCGAGTGCCAGGAACAGCCCCAGGGTCAGCACCACGCCGACCAGGCCCAGTTCTTCAGCCAGCACCGCGAACAGAAAATCGTTGTGTGCTTCCGGCAGGTAAAACAGTTTCTGCACACTGGCGCCGAGGCCGACCCCGAACCACTCTCCGCGACCAATGGCGATCAGCGACTGCGTCAGCTGGAAGCCGCTGTTGTAGGGATCGGCCCAGGGATCGAGAAATGCCGTGAGCCGCCGCATGCGGTAGCCCGAGAACATCACCAGCATCGACAACGCCGCACTGGCGGCCAGCACCGTAACCAATACCCAGCGCAGCTGCGCGCCGGCGATGAACAGCAGGCCGAAGCCGGTGGCAAACAGCACCGTGGCGGCGCCCAGGTCCGGCTCCAGCAACAGCAGCAATGCCAGCAGCGTGAGCAGACCCAGTGGCCGTGCCAGGCCCGCCAGGCCACTGCGCAGCGCGCTCTCGAAGCGCACGCAGTAGTGCGCGATATACACCAGCGCCAGCACCCGTGTCGCCTCGGACACCTGGAAATTGAGGCCCGGCAGGCGCAGCCAGCGCCGACTGCCATTGACGACGTGGCCCAGACCCGGAATCAGCACCAGCAGCAGCATGACGCCGGCGGCAATCAGCAGCGGCATAGCCAGTCGCTCAATTACGCCGATGGGAATTGCCAGCACCATGGCGGCCAGTGCCACGCCGGCCGCCAGCAGCACCAGTTGCCGTTGCAGATAGGCGAAGGGCTCGCCGCTCTCATGCGCCGCGACCGTAATCGAAGCCGAAGTCACCATGATCAGACCAAGCAGGACAATGGCGCTGACCAGCAGCAGCATTACCGGATCGAGGCGCAGCAGGCTGCTGCGGGCGCCAGCCGCCTCGCGCTCGCCGGCCCGACTCATGGTGGCGACGGTGCTGTTCATGCCACCAGCCCCCGTACTGCCGTGGCAAATACTTCACCACGATGCGCATAGTCGCGAAACATGTCGAAACTGGCACAGGCCGGTGACAGCAGCACGGTGTCGCCGGCCCGTGCCAGCGCCGCTGCCGCACTTACTGCCGCCTGCAGGGTGTCGCAGTAATCGACATGGCAGGCGCCATCCAGCGCCGCACCCAGCGCGCGCGCGTCGCGGCCGATGAGCAGCGCATGGTGCACCTTGCCACGCACGGCTTGCGCCAGGCTGTGGAAGTCCTGTCCCTTGCCCTCGCCGCCGGCGATCAGCAGCAGCGGTCCGTCCAGGCCGTCCAGCGCCGCTGCGGTGGCGCCGAGGTTCGTGCCCTTGGAATCATCGATGTAACGCACGCCGCCGATCTCGGCTACCAGGCTCATGCGATGCGCCAGGCCAGCAAATTCGCGCAGCTCCGCCAGCATCGAGTCGCGCGCCAGCCCCAGGGCCTCGCCGAGCGCCAGTGCGGCGAGCGCGTTGGCGGCATTGTGGCGACCGGTCAGTCGCATCGCGGCGAGCGGCAGCAGCCATTCCTCGCGGCGCGCCAGCCATGGCTCGCCAGCTCGCGTGCGCAATGTGTAGTGGGCATCGCGATCGGCATGCAGCGAAAAGCGCAGCTCGCTGGCCGCCTGGCCGCTCATGGCGAGCACCCGCGGATCGTCGGCATTGAGCACCGCTGTGGCGCAACGCCGGAAGATCCGCGCCTTGGCAGCCGCGTAACGCTCGAGTGTGCCGTAGCGATCGAGGTGATCGGGCGTGACATTCAGGACCGTGGCGGCGATCAGTTGCAGGGATTCGGTGGTATCGAGCTGATAGCTGGAGAGTTCGAGCACGTAGAGTTCAGCGGACGGATCAAGCAGTTCGAGCGCCGGCTCACCGAGGTTGCCACCGACGCGGGTGCGGCGCCCGGCGCGCTGCGCCATGCGACCCACCAGTGTCGTGACCGTGCTCTTGCCGTTGGTGCCAGTGATGCCAACGATGTCGGCGCGCGCCGCGCGCGCAAACAGTTCCACATCGCCGAGCAACGGCAGACCCTGCGCACGGGCACGCTCGAAGAACGAGCCACTGGGCGCGACGCCCGGCGAGACCACGATGGCATTGGCGCCGCCCAGCAGGCCTTCGTCCAGACCACCGGTGCACACCTGAATCTCCGGCGCCAGCGCGTGCAGTTGCGCCAGCGCCGGCGGCTGCAGTCGGGTGTCAGTCACGGCGACGCTGATGCCCTGGGCGCGCAGATGACGCACTACCGACAGTCCGGTCTTGCCGAGCCCCACTACCACGGTGTGCGGCGCACTGTGCACGGCGCTGCTCATCGCAGCTTCAGGGTCGCCAACCCTGCCAGCACCAGCAGTATGCTGATGATCCAGAAGCGCACGATCACCTTGGGCTCGGCCCAGCCCTTGAGCTCGAAGTGATGATGAATCGGCGCCATGCGGAAAATGCGCTTGCCGGTGAGCTTGAATGAGGCCACCTGCAGAATTACCGAAGCGGTTTCCATCACGAAGATGCCGCCCATCACCAGGGTGACAATCTCCTGGCGGACCACGAAGCCGACCAGCCCCAGCGCCGCGCCGAGCGCCAGTGCGCCGATGTCGCCCATGAACACCTGCGCCGGGTAGGTATTGAACCAGAGGAAGCCGAGCCCGGAGCCGACAATGGCACTGCAAAATACCGCCAGTTCGCCCGCGCCTGGTACCGCTGGAATCGCCAGGTAACTGGCAAACACCATATTTCCGCTCAGATAGGCCAGTATCGCCAGCGCCCCGGCGACCATGACTGCCGGGCCAATTGCCAGACCGTCGAGACCGTCGGTGAGATTCACGGCATTGCTCATGCCGACGATCATCAGGTAGCCAAGCAGCACGAAGCCGACCGAGCCCAGCGGCAGGGCCACTGACTTGAAAAACGGCACGTGCAGCGCCGTGGCCGCCGCTGAGTGATGCGTCAGGCGGTAGAGCAGGATCGCGGCGCCAATGCCAACCAGCGATTGCCAGAAATATTTCCAGCGGGCTGCCAGGCCACGTGAATTGCCCACTACCAGCTTCAGATAGTCGTCGTAGAAGCCGATCAGACCGAAACCCAGTGTGACGCCGAGGGCTATCCACACCAGTCGGTTGTTCAGATCGGCCCACAGCAGCGTGGTCACGACGATCGCGACGATGATCAGCATGCCGCCCATGGTGGGCGTGCCGGCCTTGGGCAAATGCGACTGCGGCCCATCGCTGCGCACCATCTGGCCAATCTGATAGCGCGACAGGCGCGCGATCATGTGCGGCCCGACCAGCAGGGCGATCGCCAGCGCCGACATGGCCGCGACTATCGAACGCAGCGTCAGGTAGGTGAAGGCATTGAATAACGTGAGATGAGCAGCGAGCTGCTTGGCGGCCCAGTAGCAGCATTCAGCCCGCCCGCCGCGCCGGTGCCGCGTCCGTGAGTTGCGCCACCAGGCGCTCGAGCCTGTTGACGCGTGATCCTTTGATCAACAGGCGCACGTCGGCCTGCAAAGCGGCGTCGACGGCCGCCGCAAGCTGGGCCATATCGGTAAAGCGTTCAGCGCCGGCGCCAAAAGCATCCGCTGCCAGTGCGGCATCGGCACCAAAGGCAAAGAGGCGCTCAATGCCGGCGGCGCGCGCCAGCCTGCCCATCTCGCGATGACTGTCGGACGCGTGCTCGCCGAGCTCCGCCATGTCGCCCAGCACCAGCCAGCGCCGGCCGGAGAGCTCAGCGAGCACCTGCAGTGCCGCATTCACCGAGCTGGGATTGGCGTTGTAGGAATCATCGATAAGCCAGGCGCCGTGACGCGTGCTGCGAAACTGCAGGCGGCCGGGCACGGCGCGCATGGATGCCAGCCCGGCAGCCACCTGCGGGAGCGTGGCGCCTGCGGCCACGGCGGCGGCGGCGGCGGCCAGCGCGTTGTAGACGTTGTGGCGTCCGGCCAGCGCCAACTCGACCGGCACGCTGCCGGTAGCGCTGTGCAGTGTGAAGCGGGTGACAAAACCGCGCTCATCGGCACTGAGTTTGAGATCAGTCGCGTGCACTTCGGCGCGGACGCTCAGTCCAAAGCCCACGACCCGCGCGCGCGTCATGCCGCGCCACAGCGGCGCATAGGGATCATCGTCGTTGATGATGGCTACGCCTTCGGGCTTGAGGGCCGCTACCATCTCGCCTTCGGCACGCGCCACGCCTGCCAGGCTGCCGAAGCCTTCGAGATGCTCGGCGCCGGCATTGGTGATCAGGCCGATGCCGGGTGCAGCAATGATCGCCAGCTCCGCGACCTCGCCGGCGCGATTGGCGCCGATCTCGATAACGGCGCTCTGGTGCTGCGCTGTCAGGCGCAGCAGGGTCAGTGGCACACCGAGTTGATTGTTGAGATTGCCAAGCGTCGCCAGGCAGGCACCGCGCTGGCCGAGAATCGCCGCCAGCATTTCCTTGGTCGTGGTCTTGCCATTGCTGCCGGCTACGCCGATCACGGGGCCGCGAAATGCGCCGCGCCAGGCGCGCGCGGCCTGCGTCAGGGCCGCGGCTACATCGGCAACAACGATTTGCGGCAGCAAGGCAGCGGTGGTGACGGGCAGTATCCGGCTGACCAGCGCAGCGGCGGCGCCGGCCGCGGCCGCCTGAGCTATGAATTCGTGACCATCAGTGTGCGCACCGGGCAGCGCGCAGAAGAGATCGCCGGCGCCAACACGGCGCGAGTCGATCAGCAGCTGGGAAAATTCACGATCAGTGCCACGCAGTTCGCCACCACAGCAGGCCGCGAAATTCGCCAGCGTGCGTTTCATGTCGCACCCCGCGCCGCCAGGCTGGCCTGCGCCTGCGCCAGATCATTGAAGGCGCGCCGCTCAGTGCCGACCAGCTGATAGTCTTCATGACCTTTGCCGGCAATCAGCACGACGTCACCGGCCCGGGCCGCGCCCAGTGCGGCACTGATCGCCATGGCACGATCGTGCTGCACCAGAGCGCGTTGCGGCGCGCTCAGGCCGGCAAGAATATCTGCAACGATGGTCGCGGGATCTTCGCCGCGCGGGTTGTCGTCGGTGAGGTAAAGCGTGTCGGCCAGCAACTCGGCCAGGCGTCCCATCGGCGCGCGCTTGCCGCGATCGCGTTCGCCGCCGCAACCGAAGACGCACAGCAGCCGGCCGGTACAGTGCACGCGCGCCGCGTGCAGCGCCTTTTCCAGCGCATCGGGCGTATGCGCATAGTCGATGATTGCCAGCGGCAGACCGCTGCCGCCAGCCAGTTGCATGCGCCCCGGCGGCGCCCGGCACTCACCCAGGGCGGCGCAGGCTGCGTGCAGATCCAGGCCCGACGCCAGCAGCATCCCCAGCACAGTGAGCAGGTTGTCGATATTAAAATCGCCGATCAGTGCGCTCTGCAGTGTCGCCGTACCCCAGCTGCTGCGCAGCTCGATGCGCTGGCCGCGCGCCTCCGGCACGCTGCGCACGGCCTGCACGAAGCGGCTGCCCGGCACCTGCGCACTGGCGTCACGCTGGCGGCCGGTGCAGATCAGCCGGTCAGCGGCATGAGTACGCGTGGCCAGGATCGCACCCAGTTCATCATCGATGTTGATGACCGTGGCGGTCAGTGTCGGCCAGTCAAACAGCGTGCTCTTGGCTTTGGCGTAGGACTGCATGTCACCGTGATAATCCAGATGCTCACGACTCAGATTGGTGAAGGCCGCAATCTGGAAGCGCACGCCGGCACAACGCTGCTGATCGAGGGCATGCGATGACACCTCCATCGCCACGGCAGTGGCACCGGCGGCGCGTAGCTGCGCCAGTTGCCGCTGCAGCGTCACGGCATCGGGGGTGGTGTGCGTGCCGGGCAATACCTGCCCCGGCAGGCCGTGCCCTAGAGTGCCCAGATACGCGCAGCGACGACCGCTGGCACTGAGTGCGGCGCTCAGCAACCAGGCACAGCTGGTCTTGCCATTGGTGCCGGTAATCCCACTCACGGCGAGCCGCGCCGAGGGCGCGTCAAAGAAGCGATCGGCGATGAAACCCGCCTGCGTGCGGAGGTCAGGCACTGCGACCACCAGCACTTCAGGAGCGAGCTGTGGCGCAGTAACGCCCGCCACCGGCTCCCACAACACAGCGCGCGCACCAGCGGCCACCGCCGCGGGCGCGTACTGCACGCCATGCACGCTGCGTCCGCGACACGCGAGAAAGGCCGCGCCCGGTGTGACGTGGCGCGAGTCCATGGTCAGATCGGCAATCTCGAACTGCGCGGGCACGTCGATGCCGCCGCCAAGCAAAGCCTTGAGCGGTCGCCACGGGCTGCTCGCCCCGGCACCAGCAGCGGCGCCCACAGCCGGCGCCGCCACCATTGTGCCTGAGTCTGCTGCACTCACCGGCGCGCAACCTGGGTGCCAGCGAGCACGGCATCTTTGCCCGCGGCCGGCAGGTCGTCGGGCGGCACGCCCATGAGTCGCAGCGCACCACCGAGCACGGCGGCAAATACCGGCGCTGCCACGTCGCCACCGTGGTGCTTGCCGGCGCTGGGCTCGTCGATCATCACTACCGCCGCGAGCCGTGGGTTCGACACCGGCGCCACTCCGCCAAAAGTGCCCACGTAGCGATCCTGCGAATAACCGCCGCCCTCGGCCTTCCAGGCGGTGCCAGTCTTGCCCGCGACGCGGAACCCGGGTATGTGCGCCAGCGGCGCCGTGCCGTCCGGTGTGATGACCGACTCAAGCAGATGCAGCAGCGCCGCGCACACCGCGCCATCGAGTACGCGCTCACCGGCCACCGGTTCATCGACACGCAGCAGCGACACCGGGCGACGCACGCCGAGTGCACCGAGCGTCGCGTAGGCCTGCGCGAGTTGCAGCGGCGTTACCGAGAGCCCGTAGCCGTGCGACATGGTTGCGATGCTGACCGTGCGCCAGTGGGAATAGTTCGACAGTAACCCGGCCGACTCACCGGGAAAGCCACTCGCCGTCACCTGGCCAAAACCCAGGCCGCTCAGTGTGCTCCAGATCTGTCTGGGCTCGAGCGCCAGGGCCAGCCGCGCCATGCCGACGTTGGAAGACTTGGCCAGCACGGTGGCCAGCGGAATGGCGCCGAGATTGTGCTCATCGGTGATGGTCGTGGCGCCCACCTGTACAAACCCCGGGTTGGTATCGATGATGCTGCCGGCGGCAAAACGTCCCGAGGCCAGCCCCGCCGCTACAAAGAACGGCTTGATGCTCGAGCCCGGCTCAAAGAAATCGGTGGCGGCGCGATTGCGATACGCAGCGGCGTTGAGCTGGCTGCGATCGTTCGGGTTGTAAGCCGGCTGGTTGACCATGGCCAGCACTTCACCCGTCCGTACGTCAATCACCACCACTGATCCGGAGCGCGCACGGTTGTCGCGAATCGCGGCCTTGAGTTCGCGGTACGCCAGATACTGAATGCGCAGGTCAACGCTCAGGCGCAGATCGCCACCGGGACGCACCGCGCGGATGCTTTCAACGTCTTCGACCTTGCGACCCTGGCTGTCCTGAATAACGCGCTTGGCGCCGTCTTCACCGCCGAGCCAGTGATCGTAGGCGAGCTCGGTGCCTTCCTGGCCCACGTCATCAACATCGGTAAAGCCAAGCAGGTGTCCGGCCACTTCGCCAGACGGGTAGTAACGCCGGTATTCGCGGGTGAGATTCACGCCGTTGATGCCCAGATTCCTGACTTTGCGCGCATCGCTAGGCTGCAGGCCGCGCGCCACATACATGAACTCGCGATCCATGCCAGTGCTTACCCGTCGCACCAGTTCGTGGGCATCCACTTTCATGGCGCGGGCCAGACGCGGCAACTGTTCGAGATTGCCCGCCAGCTGCTGCGGATTGACCCACACCGAATCCACCGGCGTGCTCACCGCGAGCGGCTCACCGAGTCGATCGCTGATCGTGCCGCGATGCGCAGCGATGGCCGCCACGCGTGAGAAGCGCGCGGCGCCCTGGCCGGCCAGGAAGCGATGCTGCAGCAACTGCAACTGCACGGCGCGTCCCACCAGACCGACGCCGGCGAGCGCGAGCAGGCCGAACAACAGGCCCAGACGCAGACGAAAGGAAACCGGCCGCGGCGCCGCGCCCGCGCGTGGCGCGCGCGCCGGGCGGGTGGGGCGCGCACTGCCAGCGCGGCTCATGGCGGCGGGAGCTCTACATCGGTGGAGACCGGAATGCGCATATGCAGGCGCGTGTTGGCAACGTTCTCGACGTAGCTGTAGGCCGACCAGGCGCTCTGCTCCAGCTGCAACCGGCCCCACTCCGCTTCGAGTTCATCGCGACCGCTATTGAGCCGCTCCAGGTCGACGAACAGTTCACGCGCGCGATGCTTGCAGTAGATGGCGCCAGCCGCTGAGGCCAGCACCGCCACCCACAGCAGCGGCAACGCGGTCCAGTACACGAAGCGTGGCAGCGAAGTCATGCGCCAGGGGCTCCCACGCGTTCCGCCACGCGCAACAGCGCGCTGCGCGCGCGCGGGTTGGCGGCGACTTCCGCGGCCGCCGCACGGCGTTTGCGACCGACCAGGCGCAGCGGCGGCTGCGCCGCTGCCGGCACTACCGGCAGGCGCGCCAGGGCCGGATCAATGCTGCTGCCCGTGCGCAAGAAATCGCGCACCACACCGTCTTCAAGCGAGTGAAAACTCAGCACCGCAAGACGGCCACCCGGAGCCAGCAGCGCCACGGCCTGCGTGAGTGCCCGCCGCAATTGCCCAAGCTCGTCGTTGACCCACATGCGCAGCGCCTGAAAACTGCGCGTCGCCGCGTGCTTGCCTGGTTCACGCAACGGCACGGCGCGCTCGATCAGCGCTGCCAGCTGCGAAGTGCGCAGCAACGGCACGGCCTCGCGCTCGCGAACAATCGCGGCGGCAATGCGCCGCGCAAAACGCTCTTCGCCCAGGGTCGCGATCACGTGGCGTATCTCCTCGAACGACGCGCTCGCCAGCCAGGCGCTGACCGGCGCACCCGCGCCTGGATCCATGCGCATGTCGAGCGGCCCGTCGAGCCGGAAACTGAAGCCGCGTTCCGCCGTGTCGAGCTGCGGCGAGGAAACCCCGCAGTCGATGAGGATGCCGTCGAGTAGCGATATTTCCGGCCGCGCTGCACGCACCAGCTGCGCCAGATCCGCATAGGCTCCATGCACGAGCGTGAGGCGCGGCTCGGATGCGAAGCGCGCGCGACCTGCGGCGATGGCGTCGGGATCGCGATCGATGGCGATGAGCGTGCCATCCGCGCCGAGGGCTGCGAGGATGCGCTCGCTGTGGCCGCCGCGGCCGAAGGTGGCGTCGAGATAGCTCCCCGCCGGGCGCACGGCGAGAGCTTCGAGCACCTCATCGACAAGCACCGGTTTGTGCTCATCCAAACTCCCCGCCCTGGCGCATCGTTACCGGCCTGTCAGAGCGACAGCGAGTCGAGATCGGCGCTCAGTGCAGCGGCCGTGTCATCGCTCTTGAGCCAGACTTCGCGCCGCTCATTCCAGCGCGCCTCGTCCCACAGTTCGAAGCGCGCGCCCTGCCCGATCAGCATCGCAAAGCGCGTAATGCCTGCGAATTCGCGCAACTCCGCCGGCAGCAGCAGGCGACCGTGGGCATCGATTTCAAGGTCGGCCGCGTGTCCTACCATCAGGCGTTGCAGACGGCGCGCCTGCGGCTGGAGTGTCGGCAGCGCCATGATCTTGCGTTCGATCTGTTCCCACTCAGGCAGCGGGTACAGCAGCAGACACTGGTCACGATCGACGGTGACGACTACCCGCCCGGCCGACTGCTCGCGCAGCCGGTCGCGATGCCGCGTGGGCATGACCACCCGGCCTTTGTCATCCACCGTGAGCTTTGTTGCGCCGCGAAACATCTCGTAATGGGCGAAGAACACCCATTCCCTCCCACTTTTTCCCACTCAACGCCACTATAGGAATCGCGACACTCCTATGTCAATGCCCCTGACCTGGATTTTTCTCCAGTTACACAAAGACTTACGGACGAAATCGGCAGTTGGGAGGAACCTCGGAGAGACACTCTGTTATTGATCAGTAACTTGGCCTGAAAAGCTCAACGTCGGATGAGGAAGAAGGAGAGCCGGCCGTTAAGCCGGGTTCTGTCTTGGACAGTCATTCCTCTAGGGACTACGTCGCCGCAGTCCTCAAGCAGCCTACCCGGAAGCGCGCGCAGGTCTGGCGCTGCGGAGCCGTCCCCGCTGCTTCCCTATTTGGCCTTGCTCCAGGTGGGGTTTGCCGTGCCATTGCTGTTACCAGCAACGCGGTGCGCTCTTACCGCACCCTTTCACCCTTACCAGCACCGTTTCCGGCACTTCGGCGGTTTACTTTCTGTTGCACTGTCCGTGGGCTTACGCCCCCCAGGCGTTACCTGGCACCTTAGACCCGCCGAGCCCGGACTTTCCTCCCCCCATGGGCCTTGCGGCTCACGAGCGGCGACTGTCTGGCCGGCTCTCCAGCGCACACCATACGGGCTGCACCGGGGCAACTCAATCAAACTGGCAAAAGGCGACAATCAGCGTTCGCGAGCCGGACCCAGCTGCCTGGCCTGTTCGTAGGCGACGCGGCGTGGCACACCGGAAATCTGCGCAGCAATTGCGGCGGCACGCGCCGGCGGCAGATCCTTGAGCAACAACGGCAGGAGTCGCGCCAGCAACGCCGCGTCGCCCGCTTCCGCCTCAGTGCTACCGGCAATCACCAGCGTAATCTCGCCACGCGCCATGTCGGCATCGCTGCCCGCGCGCTGCTGCAACGACGCCAGCGTGCCGCGATACACGGTTTCGTGCATTTTCGTCAGCTCGCGGGCGATCACTGCGGTTCGCTGCGCACCGAACGCGGCCGCCAGTTCCGCCAGCGCTGTGGCGATGCGATGTGGCGCTTCGAACAGCACGATCGTGCGTGGCTCCTGCGACAGGCGCGTCAACGCTGCGCGCCGTTCACCGGGCGCTGTGGGCAGAAATCCCTCGAAAACAAAGCGGTCGGTGGGCAGGCCTGCGATCGCGAGCGCTGCGGTCACCGCCGAGGGCCCGGCAATCGCGCGCACTTCGATGCCGGCGGCCGCCGCGGCGCGCACCAGCACAAAACCGGGATCAGACAGCAACGGCGTGCCCGCATCGCTCACCAGCGCCAGCACTTCACCAGCGCTCAGTCGCGCGAGCAAAGCCTCGCAGCGCTGCGCCTCGTTGTGATCGTGCAGGGACAGCAACGGCCGGGAAATCCCGCAGGCCGTGAGCAGTGTCGCGGTGCGGCGCGTATCCTCGGCCAGCACCACATCAGCGGCCGCCAGAGCCTCACGCGCGCGCGGACTCAGGTCGCCAATGTTGCCAATTGGCGTCGCAATGACATCCAGTCTTCCGGCCCGTGCTGACACTATAATCTCCGCGCTACGCAGGCGACTTTGCCGGTCAAGGTGCCAGAGATGCAACCACAGCGATACACTTATTCAACCCTGCCGCATTGGCTCGCGGCGCTGGCGCTCGGCACCCTCGCCGCCTGCGCGAGTTTTCCGCCCGCCAGGTTTCCGGGCGGCGGCGCGGGCGGCGCCGAAACCGGGAGTCCCAGCCGTAGCGGTAGCGCCGCCAATGGCGCGGTCGATTCCGCGGCCAGCGCGGCCGAGGCGTCCGCACTGGAGGCGCGTGCGCGCACCAGCGCAGACAGCCAGCAGGCCGCTCTGCAATTGCAGGCCGCGCGCACCTGGTTGCGCGCCGGACGTGGTGGCGAAGCCGCACGCGTCATCGCTGCCATCAGCGCTCCGCTGACGCCGCTGCAGGTCGTGGAGAAGCGGCTCATCGATGCCGACATCACCCTGGCCAGTGGCCAGTCACAACTCGCCTGGCAGAAAGTGAGCGCCATCGCTGAGCCAAGCGGCACGCCGCTCGCGCCGCAATATCTCGACAGCCGCATGCGCATTGCGCTGGCGGCCGCGCGGCCGATCGAGGGTATACGCAGTGAAATGGCTGCCGAGCGCCTGATGACTACCGCCGCCGAGCGCACGCGGCTGCGTCATGATCTGCTGACGCAATTACGAGCGGCCCGCGAGCATGGCGTCAAACTTGAGCCTGAGGCCAGCCAGGATGCCACCGTACGCGGCTGGCTGGAACTCGGGGCCATGGCCAGTGACGGCGGTGGCACTTCCATCAATGCGGCCATTGAAGCCGCACGCTGGCAGGCGCGCTACCCGGAGCATCCGGCCACGGAACTGCTCGCCGCGGCACTGCCAGCGCAGCTGCCCATTACCGGCCGCGTGCGCAAGGTCGCATTGCTGCTGCCGCTCTCGGGTCAGGCGGCGGGCTACGCAGCAATTATCAAGAGCGGTTTTGATTTTGCATACCAGCAGTTGCCGGAAGGCGGGCGCCCGCAACTCGCGGTCTACGACACGGGCGTCGTGCCGGTCAACGATGCACTGAATCAGGCCCGCAGCGAGGGCAGCGATTTCATCGTCGGTCCGCTCACGCGCACCGAGATCGAGCTTACCGCTGCCACCTCGATCAGCGTGCCGATTCTGGCGCTGAATTTTCTGTCGGCGGGTCACAGCGCTCCGAGCGGCATGTATCAATACGCGCTCTCGCCTGAAGAAGATGCGCGCCTGGTCGCGCGCCGCCTGCTGGCGGCCGGCCAGAAGCGCGGCGTGGCGCTCGCCCCCACAGGCGACTGGGGTACGCGAGTGCTGGCTGCCTTCAGTCAGGAACTGCTGGCTGGCGGCGGTACGCTGCTGGCGCAGGCTGTCTACGATCCTGGTGGTCATGATTTCGGTACGCCCATTCGCAGTGTCCTGGGCACCGACCGAAGTTTTGCGCGCCGCGAGCGCCTGGAAGGCGCGCTGGGCATCAAGCTGGAATTCGAGCCGCGCAGCCGCGCCGATCTCGATTTTGTTTTTGCCCCTGGCCAGGCCTCAAGCATGCGACTGCTGCGTCCGCAACTTCGATTTCAGTACGCCGGCAATGTCCCGGTGTACGCCACGGCCGACGCCTATGCCGCGGACGGCGGCGTTGCCAATCAGGACCTCGAAGGTCTGATTGTTCCGGCCATGCCCTGGGTAGTACCCAACAGCGGCAGTGCCGACGCCGTGCGCCAGGCGGTCGCTGATGCCGCCGGCGACAATGCCGCCTGGCAATCGGGACTTTATGCCTTTGGTTTCGACGCCTGCCAGCTGGCGCTGGCTATTGCTGCCAGCGGACGCGATCACGGCGCCGTGCGAGTCGATGGCTTATCCGGTCAGCTCACCATCGATGCCGGCGGCCGCGTGCACCGCGAACCGCTGTGGGTGCGCATTGCGCGCAGTGGTGAGCCGCGAATCATCGTGGGCACACCAGCAGCGGGCAGCGGCACCGCCGGTGCGAGCCCCGACACCGGCAATTGACAGGCCTGGGATACGATGAATATTGATCGACGGCAACTCGGTAATGCCGCCGAAGAGCGCGCGGCGCAGTATCTGTGCGCTGCCGGTCTCACACTGATGCAGCGCAATTATCACTGCCGCATGGGCGAACTCGATCTGATCGCGCGCCACGGCGACACACTGGTGATCGCCGAGGTGCGCATGCGCACTTCAGCACGCTTCGGCGGCGCGGCGGCCAGCATCACCTGGAACAAACGCCGGCGCATCGTGCGTACCACGCGTCACCTGCTGGCTCGCTACCCGGCGCTGCAGAAATGCACGGTACGGTTTGATGCCTTGCTCGTGGACGGCGCGGCTGGGGAGATTGAGTGGATCAAAGGCGCGTTCGACGCGTTTTGAGTATGCGCGCGACAGGGGGTCAAGGCGTGATAGGCCCCGGCCGTCGCTCCACGATATTCGCTTTGGGCCGGGGCCTATCACGCCTTGACCCCTGTCGCGCGCATACCCTTATTGCGGCGGACAGAAGAACCTCAGAACGTAACTCCAGCTCTTGTGCCTTAGACGTAGCGCTTTCTGTTGGGGCCGCGAGGCTGCACTGCGCTCTTCGTAACACCACTCTCGTCCATTACCAGTCTCTGCCAGGCCGACTGCATTGCCGGTCGCACCATGTCTGCGGTTGCCGCCTGCAGGGTCACCAGGGTACTGCCCTGCTTGCCCCACTCGCCTTTCGCTGGTGCAAACACCGCCGGCGACTGCCGTACGCGCTTGGCCTGATCAGCACTCGTCAGCTTCACCATCCCGTGACCGTCATCGGGATATCCCAGGGTCGCAAAAACCTTGCCGCGCACGCGAAAATCAGGGTGCCCCTGGTGCACACCTTCAACCGTGCCCGGCAACGCCAACGCCATGGCCCGAAACTCATCAATAGTGATACCCGTCACGCTCCACTCCATTCACCGTGCCAACGCTGGAGAATTTGTGCGCGTTCGAACCCACCGACGCAGCGCGTAGCGCATCCGTACGCGCCCCTACTTCACAACCGTCAATTTGGCCCGGCGGCTGTCAGGCTTGCTCGTCGTCACCCCGGTTGCCGGTGCAACGGCCTCACCGGGCGGCGGCCCGTCGGGCTCACCATCGTTGAACACCATGCCCTCACCGGTTTCACGCGCATAGATGCCCAGCACCGCGGCCATCGGCACTCTGACGTGATGCACGATGCCGCTGAAGCGGGCGTCGAACTCGATGCTGTCGTTGTCCAGGCTCAGGCGCTGGGTCGCGTTAAGCGACACGTTGAGTACGATCTTGCCATCCTTGATGTAGGCGCTGGGCACCTGCACACCAGTGCGGCTGGCGTCGATGATGACGTGGGGAGTGAGACCGGCATCGCCCATCCATTCGTGCATGGCGCGCAGCAGATACGGCCGGCGTGAGAGGCCGGTACCCGGTGCGCCGGCACCACTACCGCCGCCGCTCTTGCCACCGCCGGAGTCGTCGTTCGAACTCATCAGGCCACACCCATCTCAAGCTCCGCCTCCGAAAGGCTGGCGCGGAAGGCGGGGCGCGCGAGTATGGCGGCAGCATAGCGCGCCAGCGGTTGCGCCTCGGGGGGCAGATCGATTTCATAGCGCCGCAGGCGCCAGAGGATGGGAGCAATGGTGGCGTCGACCACCGAAAATTCATCGCTCAGGAAGAACGGCTTGACCTTGAAGACATCCGAAGTCTGCAGAATCGTATCGCGCAGTTCCTTCTTGAGTCGCTGTTGCTGCTTGCGATCCGTCTCCTGCTCGATCTGGGCGGCGAGACCGTACCAGTCGCGCTCGAAGCGGTACATGGCAAGGCGAAACTGGGCGCGCAGCACCGGGTCGACCGGCATCAGCGGCGGATGCGGGAAGCGCTCGTCGAGGTAATCGATGATGACGCGGGCATCGTAGAGCACCAGATCGCGATCGACCAGAGTGGGCAGGCTGCGGTAGGGGTTGAGATCAAGGAGATCTTCCGGGTAGCGCCCCGGTACCACACTGATTATTTCGATCTCGCTGGCCTTCTCCGCGAGCACGATGCGTACCCGGTGGCTCTGCAGCTCTTCCGGCGCGGAAAATAACGTCATGACAGACCGTCTGCTAGCCATGATGCGATTCTTCCATGGCAGTGCGGCGCGGCAGCCGCGTCAGTGCACGTCCTTCCAGTATTCTTTCTTCATGAGCCAGGCGATCCCGGTGAAGACCAGCAAAAACAGTACCACCCAGACGCCGAGATTACGCCGCTCGACCTGGGCAGGTTCGCCCGCATAGTCGAGAAAATTGACGGTATCGCGCACGAAGGCGTCGTACTGCGCCTTGTTCAGCTGACCGGGCGCAACGCTGGTGAAATGATCGAATACTTTCTGCACGGTGGCTTTGCCATCTACCACCACGTCGACATTCCGGTAGACCGCTGCCTTGACGCCCTCCAGCTCGGAGAGCACCGCCGGCATCGCCACGCTGTCCAGCGCCATATTGTTGGTGCGCGTGGAGCGGGTCGGATCCAGGTAGAAGGTCTGCAGGAATCGATAGAGATAATCTACGCCGCGGGCACGGGCCATCAGCGACAGATCGGGCGGTTCTTTTCCGAACCAGGCAACGCCGTCTTCGGCGCGCAGGCTCGATTGAATGTAATCGGCCGGCTTGGCGCCCGCCGGAATCAGGTTGGCGATCAGCAGCGATGTGGGAATTTTCAGGTCTGCGCCCAGGCGCGACCAGCGCAGGTATTTCAGCGAATGACAGCCGAGGCAGTAATTCGAGAAATTACGGGCGCCGCGCTGCAGCGAGGAAATATTGCCGACTTCATTGCCGGCGTGCAGTTCCTGCCAGTTGGCCGCTGCACTCGCCGGTTCAGTTGCCGACTCGCCCGCCAGCAACAGTGGCGCACACAACAGGCTCACGGCCAGTGCAATGATCTTAATCATGGAAAGTCACCCGCTTGGGTACCTGCCTGACGCGATCCCAGCGCGTATACCAGGGCATGAGCACGAAGAACGAGAAATAACCAATGGCAAAGATGCGCGCCGCAGTGACGTAACCACCGGTCGCAGGTTTCAGGCCCAGGTACATCAGTCCGCAAAACGACACTGTCAGGACCGCGAGAAAACCCCGGAACCACCAGCCGCGATAACGCACCGACTTGACCGGCGAGCGATCGAGCCAGGGCAGAAAGAAAAACGCCAGCACTGCGAGCAGCAGCAGCAAGGCACCGATCCTCTGATTGGGTACCGCACGCAGGATGGCGTAATAAGGCGTGAAGTACCACGACGGCGCAATGGGATCAGGAGTCGAGAGCGGATTGGCCGGCTCGAAGTTGGCCTCTTCCATGAACAGGTTGCCGAAGGTGGGCACGAAGAACACCACCACCGCAAACAGTGTCAGGAAAAAGCCGACGCCGACGACATCCTTGACCGTGTAGTAGGGGTGAAAGGGAATGCCGTCGACGGGCTTGCCATCAGGCCCCAGGTTTTCCTTGATCTCGATGCCGTCGGGATTATTCGAACCCACCTGGCGCAGCGCCACCAGATGCAGAACCACCAGCAGCAGCAGCACCAGCGGAATAGCCACGACGTGCAGCGAGAAGAAGCGGTTGAGCGTGGCATCGGCGACGCCATAGTCGCCACGAATCCATTCCACCAGGCCCGGCCCGATTGCCGGAATGGTGCTGAAGAGGTTGATGATCACCTGCGCGGCCCAGTAGGACATGTTGCCCCAGGGCAGCACGTAGCCCAGGAAGGCCTCGGCCATCAGCGCCAGGTAGATGAACATGCCGAACAGCCACAGCAGCTCGCGCGGCGCCTTGTATGAGCCATACATGAGCGCGCGATACATGTGCAGGTAGATGACTATGAAGAATGCCGAAGCACCGATGGTGTGCAGGTAGCGCAGCAGCCAGCCGAAGCGCACCTCGCGCATGATGAATTCGACCGAATCGAAGGCCGTGGTGTCCCCGACCTTGTAGAACATGGTCAGGAAAATGCCGGTCAGCAGCTGAATGACCAGCACCAGCAGCGCCAGCGAGCCGAAGAAATACCAGATGTTGAAATTCTTCGGGGCGTAGTACTCGAGCAGCTGTTCGCTGACGAATTTATCGACCGGAAGCCGCTTGTTCAGCCAGCCCCGAAATCCGACCGGCTTTGCTACCCCGGAGGCCGCATCATTGCCCGCCATTACGCCACTCCCTGGGTAGTCGAATCATCCTGGCCAATGATCAGGGTGTTGTCACCCTGAAAACTGTAGGGCGGTATACGCAGGTTCACCGAAGCCGGCGAACCATTGAACACGCGCCCGGCCAGGTCAAAGCGCGAGCCGTGGCAGGGGCACAGGAAGCCGCCCGGCCAATCTGCGCCCAATGCCACATCGCCAGGCTCAAAGCGCTGCTTGGGCAGGCAGCCCAGGTGCGTGCAGGTGGCGACCAGCACCGCCACGTCGGCTCGGCGCGCACGCATTTCATTTACTGCGTAGGCCGGCTGTTCGGACTCGGCTGATTTCGGGTCCTTGAGATGTGCATCGTGCGCGGCCAGCTTGGCCACGGTCTCCGGTGCGCGCCGGAAAATATAGATGGGCTGCTTGCGCCAGACGTAGGTGAGCATCATTCCCAACTCGAGCTTGGACAGATCGACCGTGATCGGGGCTCCCAGCGCCTGGGCGCGCTCGGAGGGGTTCCAGCTGGCGACGAAGGGCGTGGCAGCGAAGATTGCACCCACGGCGGCGGTCGCGCTGGTTGCTATAGTCAGAAACTTGCGGCGATCGAGGTCTACCGCGTCTTGTTCAGCCATTGCAGAGGCTCACGATTGTCCCGGGAAGTGTCGCATTATACACATCCTGTTGTGGCGCCCGACGCGTACACGAAACTTTGGGAGGCAGCATGAATCCGGGCAGACTGGGGCGTAGCGCGATATTCCTGGCTGGTGCTGCGGTCGGCGGACTGGCGCTGGCCTTCATTGTGGTGTTTTTCAAGCCCGAACTGCTGATTCGCGCGCCGGCGAAGCCCCAACCCCAGGCAAGCGCGGCGCCGGTCGGGCCCGCCGTGCCCACCGGAGCGAGCATTGCCGTGGCCACGACGGAAGAGCCAGCTCCCCAGGCGTCAGCCATGGCACTGCACAGTTTCGCTGCGGCTGTGCGCCGCGCCGGCCCGGCGGTCGTCAATATCTACACCACGCGTGTCGTAAGGGAGCGTGTGCAACCTTCACCCATGGATCAGTTCTTCGGCGATTTCTGGCCGCGCATGCGGCAACGGGTGCAGGGAGCGCTGGGCTCCGGGGTGATCATTGATGAGCTCGGCCATATCGTCACCAACAATCATGTGATCGCCAATGCCACGATCATCAATGTGCAGCTGGCCGATGGCCGGATTGCCCAGGCGCGCGTGGTCGGGCGCGACCCGGATACCGACCTGGCACTGCTGGTGATCAAGCTCGGCAAGCTGCCGGTCATGACGCTGGGACGCTCCGATCGCCTGCAGGTCGGCGATGAAGTACTGGCGATTGGCAATCCGCTCGGACTGCAACAGACGGTCACTCATGGCATCGTCAGCGCCACCGGGCGCAGCCAGCTGAACATCGCGACTTTCGAGAATTTCATCCAGACCGACGCTGCCATCAACGAGGGAAATTCCGGCGGTGCGCTCGTCGACGCCAACGGCGAACTGGTAGGCATCAACACCGCAGTGATTTCCAAGAATATGGACGCCTCCGGCGTCGAGGGCATCGGTTTCGCAATCCCCGTCAATCTGGTGCGCGGTGTGATGCGTGACATCCTCGATCACGGCCGCGTGGTGCGTGGCTGGACCGGCATCGTCCCCGAGGATTACACCGCCGAGCAGGCCGCGCAGATCGGCCTGGCACGCGGTGGCGTCGTGATCATCAATCTCTATCAGAACAGCCCGGCTCTCGCCGCCGGCCTGCGCGCGGGCGACATACTGCTGGCGGTAAATGGCCACGAAATCGCCACCGCGCAGGATGCCCTCAAACAGCTGGCGACCGAGAAACCGGGTGGCAAGGTGAAACTGCGGGTGCTGCGCGGGCAGACGGCCATCGAGATGGAGTGCCGGGTGATTGAGCGGCCTAGTCAGGTGTAGTTCGCTGGCGGCGCACTTCAGGAACGCAAGAACTGTGCATTGGCGGGCATCGTGGGTGGCTAGTGGTGTTGCTGTTCCCGGGAACGCCATGAACCCATCCATGGGGGCTCCGGGCGCGACATCCTGTCGCGCACGGTCCCGGGAACAGCAACACCAACAACCACCCACGATGTAGCGGTCACTGTACCGCTCGTGCGCGCATCTGCGCGCCCACGCATGCCCCGGAGTGGGTCGCGCACCACGCCGCAACCCGCGCGGTGCCGAACAACCCCGCGCACTTGCGTTTTCACCTGCACGCCTGGACGCTGCGGGTATTCAGATCTGCCCCTTTCAGGATCGTGCGCGACAGGATGTCGCGCCCGAAGCCCCCATGGATGGGTTCATGGCGTTCCTGAAAGGGGCAGATCTGAATACCCGCAGCGTCCAGGCGCGCGCGCGGCAACTCAATTGCCCGATCTTAATTCGGCACCCGCCGAATCTGCGCCCCAAGTTGCGCGAGCTTTTCTTCGATGGCCTCATACCCGCGATCAATGTGATAAATACGCTCGATATCAGTGCGTCCCTGCGCGACCAGCCCCGCCAGCACCAGCGACGCCGAAGCGCGCAGGTCGGTAGCCATCACCGGGGCGGCGGTGAGATTCTCGACGCCGTGAATGATTGCGGTATTGCCTTCCAGGCGGATCTCCGCGCCCATGCGGCGCATTTCGAGCATGTGCATGAAGCGGTTTTCAAAAATGGTTTCAACTACCGTGCCCACGCCATTGGCTACGGTGTCGAGGGCGGCGAACTGCGCCTGCATGTCGGTTGGAAAGGCCGGGTACGGCGCGGTGCGCACATCCACAGACCTGGGCCGCCGGCCGCGCATGTCGATCTCCACCCAGTTTGGGCCGGTACCGATCGTTGCGCCGGCTTCGGCGAGCTTGCCCAGGATGGAATCCAGATGTGCCGGTCGCGTGTTCTTGATGCGAATGTGGCCACGGGTAATGGCTGCGGCTACCAGATAAGTGCCTGCTTCGATGCGATCGGGCAGCACTTCATATTCAGTGCCGTGCAGGCTCTTGACACCCTGGATCACGATCTTGTCGGTGCCTGCGCCTTCGATGCGGGCGCCCATCGCGACCAGAAAATTGGCCAGGTCGACCACTTCGGGCTCACGTGCCGCATTTTCAAGCACCGTTTCGCCGTCGGCGAGCGTTGCTGCCATCATCAGGTTTTCGGTGCCGGTGACCGTAACGGTATCGAGCACCAGACGCGCGCCGTGCAGACGCACGGCGCGGGCACGGATGTAACCGCCTTCGATATGAATGTCGGCGCCCATGGCCTGCAGGCCGGCGACGTGAATATTGACCGGCCGCGCGCCGATGGCACAGCCGCCCGGCAGCGAGACGTCGGCGCGTCCGTAGCGCGCCAGCAGCGGGCCGAGTACCAGGATCGAGGCGCGCATGGTCTTGACCAGCTCATAGGGCGCGAAGCATTCACGAATCGTCGCCGGATCGACCTCAATACGCATGTGCTCATCGAGCGTAACGGTGACGCCCATGCGCGCCAGCAGTTCGATCATCGTGGTGACATCCTGCAGATGTGGCACGTTGGCAATCGTCACCGGGCCGTCGGCGAGCAGCGCCCCCGCCAGGATCGGCAGGGTCGCGTTCTTGGCGCCGGAAATCCGCGTCTCGCCTTCGAGCGGCACGCCGCCGGTGATCTGCAGTTTATCCAAGCTCAGCTCCTTGCTGCCGCACCGGCGCGCGCGACCTGTTCGTCCGGCGTCAGCGCTTCGATGGACAGCGCGTGCAGTTCGCGACCGACGAGTTCGCCCAGCGCCTTATAGACCAGTTGGTGACGGGCGACGCCGCGCAAGCCCACAAAAGCGCTGCTGACGATGCGCGCCTCGAAATGCGTCTGATCGGGAGATTCGACCCTTACTTCAGCGCCTGGCATGGCGCTGCGGATCAGTTCGGCCACTTGAGTAGGGTGCATGGAATACCGGCCTTGCGGTGAGTGACGCCGGTGGCTGCCGGCCATGGGGCTATCTTAGAAGAATCCACGTGCCGGGGCGCGTTATGATGCACATCCAATGGGCAAAGCCGGCGCCAACATCATCGACGACACTGCGCTGCTGGCGAGCGCGCGCCGTACGCTGCAGGGCGAGCAGGCCGGCATCGGGACCGTCGCCGGGCGCCTTGATGTCCGGTTCGCACTCGCCTGTCGCGCGCTGCTGGGCTGCCAGGGCCGGGTGATCGTTACCGGAATGGGCAAATCCGGGCATATCGGCGGCAAGATCGCCGCCACCTTCGCCAGCACCGGCACCCCGGCCTTCTTCATGCATCCGGCCGAGGCCGGGCACGGCGATCTGGGCATGATCACCCGCCAGGATGTAGTGGTGGCGCTGTCCAACTCGGGTGAAACCACCGAGATTCTCGTGCTGCTGCCGCACCTGAAGCGACTGGGTGTGCCGCTCATCGCGCTCACCGGTCGTGACACTTCCACGCTGACGCGCGCGGCCACTATTGCGCTTGATGTCAGCGTTGAGCATGAAGCCTGCCCGCACAACCTTGCGCCCACCACCAGCACCACCGCCACGCTGGCCATGGGTGATGCGCTGGCGGTGGCGGTGCTCGAGGCACGCGGCTTTTCTGCCGAGGATTTTGCCCGTGCCCACCCGGGTGGCAATCTCGGCCGGCGTCTGCTGCTGCATGTTGAAGACGTCATGCGCCGCGACGCGGCGCTGCCGCGCGTCGGACCTGATACGCCGCTGGCTGCAGGACTGATCGAAATGAGCGCCAAGGGTCTGGGGCTCACCGCCGTGGTCGACGCGAGCGGCCGCGTGCTCGGCGTATTTTCAGATGGCGACCTGCGCCGCGCACTTGATAAGCGCCTCGACGTACACGCCGCCACCATGCGACAGGTGATGACCGCAGGCGCTCGCAGCATCGGGCCGCGCGAGCTGGCGGCATCCGCCGCGCTGCTGATGGAGACCCATCGCGTGACGGCGTTGCTGGTGGTTGATGAAACGCAGCACCTGATCGGCGCCCTCAACGTGCATGATCTGATGCGCGCGGGCGTGGTCTGAAGCGCCATGGCGCGTCGTGCCAGCACGCTCGCCGCAATCCGCCTGCTGGTGCTGGATGTCGACGGCGTACTCACTGATGGCAGGCTGTGCTACGGACCTGATGGCGAAGCCGAAAAAGTTTTTCATGTGCGCGACGGCCATGGCATCAAGGCTCTGGCAGGCTCCGGGGTCACAATCGCGGTCATCTCGGGGCGCGAGTCGGCGGCAGTGGCCCGCCGCTGCGCCGATCTTGGCATCACCGAGGTACTCCAGGGTGTTGCCGACAAAGCCGCAGCCTTCAACACGCTGATTGCGCGACTCGGCATCAGCGCCAGCGGCTGCGCCTGTATTGGCGATGACACCCCTGATGTACCGCTGATGCAGTGCGTCGGTCTGGCTTACGCGGTGGCCGACGCCCATGTTGATGCACGACGCGCCGCGCACCGCCGCACGCGCCTGCCCGGCGGCCAGGGAGCCGTGCGCGAAGTGTGCGATGTGCTGCTGGCCGCCCGTGTGCGGCGTCGCTGATGCGCCGCTGGTGGTTGCTACTGGTGTTCGCCGCCGCCCTGGCGCTCTGGCTCTGGCAGGCCAGCCCGCGCCAGGAGTCAAGCGAGCCCGGCGCCGCGACCGCCCGCCAGAACGCGCAGCCGGGTTACGTGGCGATCGGAGCCGACCTGCTCGACACCGGCGCCGATGGTGAGCCGCAGTTCCGGCTGCGCGCTGCGCGAATTGAGCAGGCCGCACCGAACTCCGAAGTCGTGCTCACCAATCCCGAATTTCAACGCCAGGGCGCGAGCGCCTGGCGCCTGAGTGCGCAAAGTGGCGTGCTGCCGCCGGCTTCGCAGCGCCTGCAGCTCACGGGAAACGTGCTCGCCACCGGCGTGCTTGGCGGCGCGCCGATCAGCATGCATAGCGAGTCACTGGTGGTCGATCTGCAGCAGCAACAACTCGACACTCCACTGGCAGTTAACATCGTGTGGGGACGAAACCGGCTGAACGCCACCGGTGTACATGCGGATATGAAGAGCGACAGTCTGCGACTAGAATCGCACATTCATGGCGAATTCAAGCACTGACCTGCGCGCCGACCCGGCGCGCCCGTTGCCGATGATTTCGGGCCGCTGGCGCCTGAGCCTGCTCGCGCTGCTCATGCTGCCCCTGACCTCAGGCTGGCGGCACGCGGCACACGCGGCCAGCAATGAAGCGCTCGCCACGTGCGCGACTGGCAACCTGTGTTTCAGCGCCGACGGTCCGGCCGATTACCAGCGCGACACGGTGGTATTGCACGACATCGTGGTCTATCAGGGCGGCAGTCCGATGCGGGTCAGAGCGCAGCTGGCCGAAGCATCGAGCCTCGATTTCAACGACAGCATCTGGACACTCAGCGGCGCGGTGGAAGTGCGCGTCGCGCAGGGCAAACTCACGGCTGACAACGCCCAGGTGCATTTCCTTGCCAGCAAACTGGCTGTGGCCCGCGCCACCGGCACGCCCGCCACCTTCGAGAGCAACAGCGGCGTCAGCGGCCACGCTGCGAGTGTCGACTACGACCTGAAAGCCGGAGAAATCCGCCTGCATGGCGATGCCTTTATCACCCGCGATGGCTGCAATGAAACGCGCGCCGCGCTGTTTGTCTACAACCTGGCGCAGAAAAGCGTGCACGCGCAGGGTTCGGAGACGCCCGGAGCCTCAGGGCGCGTGCAGGGCACCATCCGTCAGTGCAAGCCCGCCAAGACGCCGCCGGGCGCTGCTGCAGGCGACAAGCCGTGAGTACGCTGCGCGCCGACAAGCTTTGCAAGAGCTATCACGCGCATCGGGTCGTGAATGAGCTGTCGCTTGAAATAGGCACCGGCGAGGTGGTCGGGTTGCTGGGCCCGAACGGCGCGGGCAAGACCACGGCCTTCTACATGATCGTGGGCCTGGTGCGCGCCGAAAGCGGCAGCATTCGCCTCGACGATCGCGATCTCACCGCTCTGGGCATCGACGAGCGCGCGCGCCTGGGGCTCGGGTACCTGCCGCAGGAGGCCTCGGTATTCCGCCGGCTGTCGAGCGCCGATAACATAATGGCGATTCTGGAGCTGCGCCCTGAACTAGATGTCGCAGCGCGCAACCAGCGCCTGGATGAGCTGCTCGAGCAGCTGCATATCGGCCACTTGCGCCACAGCCTGGGTATGTCGCTCTCGGGCGGCGAACGCCGGCGCGTGGAAATCGCCCGCGCGCTGGCGGCCGAACCGAGGTTTATACTGCTCGACGAGCCCTTTGCTGGCATCGATCCGCTTTCGGTCGCCGATATCCAGCGCATCATCCGCGAACTGGCGGCGCGTGGCATCGGCGTGCTGATCACCGACCATAATGTGCGCGAAACGCTCGGCGTCTGCACGCGCGCCTACATCGTCAATCACGGCGCGGTCATAGCCGCAGGATCCGGAGCAGAAGTGCTTGCCAACCCGGTGGTACGTGCGGTGTACTTGGGTGAATCCTTCAGCCTGTAGACTACTCATTGCTTAAAGCCTCCCTGCAGCTCCGACTTGGCCAGCAGCTGACGATGACCCCGCAGCTGCAACAGGCCATACGCCTGCTGCAATTGCCGACTATCGAGTTGCTGGCGCACATTCGCGAGGCGCTCGAATCCAACGTCATGCTCGAACAGGACGAAGACGCCGAGAGCGCCGCGTTCCAGCCGCTCGCCACCACCGAGATGGGTGGCGAGCAGACCTCGACTGAACCAGTCACCGAAGTCGAGGTGCTCGACGACAGCTGGAACGATCAGAGCGTCGGGCCTGCCGAAAACCCCTGGAGCCCGGGCGATGATGAGCGTCAACAGGAATTCGCCGATGAAGGCGGCACCTCGCTGCGCGATCATCTGCTCTGGCAGCTCGAGCTGGCGCAGCTGACACCACGGGCTCTGGCTATTGGTCGCGCCATTGTCGATGCCATCAAGGACGACGGTTATCTCAGCGACCCGCTGGACGAGATCGCGGCCACGTTGCGCCCCGAGATTGATTGCGATGCGCAGGAAGTAGCCAGCGTGCTCGACATGGTGCAGACCCTTGACCCGTCCGGCGTCGGCGCCCGCACGGTGAGCGAGTGTCTGCTGCTGCAGCTGGCGCAACTTGACGTTGACACGCCGGGGCTGGCCACCGCACGCATCCTGGCGCGCGACCATCTCGAGCTGGTCGCCAGCCGTGACATAAGCGCACTGCACCATGCGCTGCAGGGCTCGGATGAAGAGCTGGAAGAGGCGCTGGTGCTGGTGCGTGCCTGTCACCCACGGCCCGGATCCTTATTCAGTGCCGCCGCGCCCGAATACGTGGTGCCCGACGTATTCGTGCGCCGCACCGCCCGCGGCTGGTCGGTCGAGATCAATGGCGCCACGCTGCCGCGCGTGCGGGTCAATCAGGGCTACGCACAACTGCTGGGACGCGGCGCCGGCCATGCCACCATGCGCACCCAGCTGCAGGAGGCACGCTGGCTGCTGAAGAGCCTCGAGATCCGCCAGGATACGCTGATCAAGGTGGCACGCTCGATCGTCGAACGGCAGAGTGAATTTCTGGAGCATGGCGAAGAACACATGCGGCCGATGATTCTGCGCGATATCGCCGCAGCCATCGAAATGCACGAATCAACCGTGTCGCGCATAACCTCTGGAAAATACATGCACACGCCGCGCGGCGTATTCGAGCTGCGTTATTTCTTTTCCAGCCAGGTCGAAGGCGCCAATGGCACTGCCGGCACCTCCTCGACCGCCATACGCGCCAAGATCCGTAAATTGATACGTGAAGAAGACGCCAGCAACCCACTGAGCGACAGCCGGCTCGCCGAGCTGCTCTCTGGCGAGGGCATACCGGTGGCGCGGCGTACGGTGGCCAAATACCGTGAAATCATGGGACTCGCGCCCTCCAATGAGCGGCGCCGGGTCACAGCACAATGACACATTCAAGCCCCGCATCACCATCCGCCCTCATCACCAGGAGTAGCCCATGCAATTGAGCGTCACCGGCCATCAACTCGAGATCACGGCCTCGCTACGCAGTTACGTGGAAAAGAAGCTGGAGCGCCTGGCGCGCCATTTCGAACACGTCATCGACGCGCATTGCGTACTGACCGTGGAAAAACTGCAGCATCGGGCCGAAGCGACACTGCATGTACGCGGTGAGACCATTCACGCACTGGCCGAAGAGGAAAACATGTACGCCTCGATCGATGCGCTGGCCGACAAGCTCGACCGGCGGGTGCGCAAGCACAAGGAAAAAGTCACCGATCATCACGCTGCCGAGGCGCAGAAGAGCGCGCGCCTGTAGGGCGCCGGCCGGCCTGAGGTAACGGCATTGCGGTTGATCATCGTCAGCGGCCTGTCGGGCGCGGGCAAGAGCGTGGCGCTGCACATGCTCGAGGACCTGGGCTATTACTGCATCGACAACATACCGGCGGCGCTGCTCAAGCCCTTCATTTCGCACACCGTGCGCGGCAGCGAAAAGATCTATGAACGCACCGCGATTGGCCTGGACGCGCGCAACACCGACGCCGAAATTGCTTCCGTGCCGACGCTGGTTGATGAACTCGAACGCAGCGGCATCGACTGCGAAGTGCTGTTCCTGATCGCCAATGACGACGAACTGTTGCGCCGCTTCGCCGAGACCCGTCGCGCCCATCCCCTGAGCCGCCAGGGCGAGAGCCTGCGCGAGGCCATCGCCACCGAGCACCGGCTGCTGGAACCAGTGCTCAATCGCGCTGACCTGGTGATCGACACTTCACGCATGGGCGTGCACGGACTGCGCGATCTGATCTACCGGCGTCTCGACCCGCGTTCCAAGGATCGCCTGTCGATCCTGGTCGAATCGTTCGGCTTCAAGCATGGCATTCCCGGCGATGCCGACTTCGTGTTCGACGCCCGTTCACTCCCCAACCCCTACTGGGAAAGCGCGCTGCGTCCGCTCACTGGCCGCGATGCGCCGGTGGTGCGCTTCCTCGAGGAGCAGCCGGGTGTGCGCGGTTTTATCGATGACGTGGAAAAGTTCATGCAGGCCCGCATTCCCGAGTATCGCGCCAGCGCGCGCCGCTACCTCACCGTGGCCATCGGCTGCACCGGTGGACAGCATCGCTCGGTGTACATTGCCGAGCGGCTGGCAGCGCGTTTTGCCAGCAGTTTCCCGGAAGTGCGGGTGCGCCATTCGGGGCTGGCGGAAGAGGCCTCACCGCCGACCGTGGCGCGCACCGTGCGCGCCGAACACAGCAGCTGAGCGTCGGCGGACGCTAGCCGCCGGCGCGCCGGGCTGCATAGCCGCGCCGGATCAGTTCAGCGACCAGCGTGTCGCGGTGTTCACCCTGAATTTCGATCGCGCCCTCACGCACCGTGCCGCCCGAGCCGCAGCGCCGCTTGAGCTCGCCTGCCAGTGCCAGCAGTGCGTCATCGCCCAGTGGCAGGCCGCTGATCAGCGTGACCGCCTTGCCGCCCCGGCCCTGCGTTTGCCGCGCGACGCGCACCAGGCCGGCGTCCGCGCGCACACTCCTGCCGCGCTGGTCCTTGCAGGCACATTGTGCAATGGGTCGGCGGCAGCCGGGGCAGATGCGGCCGACGTCGCTGCGATAGACGATGCTCATCGCGCAGCAGGAACCCTGCTGGCAGCGCCGGGCGCTCCGGCCAGTGGCGCGCTGGCCCCGGCGTCGGCCACTGCCAGGGCCGTCATGTCGACGATGCGCCGCACCGTGGCCGAGGGAGTCAATATGTGCACCGGGCGCGCGATGCCGAGCAGGATGCCACCGACCGTGACCCCGCCACCGGCCGCGACACGCAGCGCGTTGTAGGTGATATTGGCGGCATCAACGTTGGGCATGATGAGCAGGTTGGCATCGCTCCTGAGCCGTGAGCCGGGAAACTCGAGCTCACGGATGGTGCTCGACAGCGCCGAATCGGCGCGCATCTCGCCATCCACCTCCAGCCCGGGCGCGCGCGCGATGATCAGCTCCAGCGCGGCGCGCATCTTCTGTGCCGAGACGGCCTCACTGCTGCCAAAGCTGGAATGCGAGAGCAGCGCCACCCGCGGCGTGAGTCCGAAGCGGGTCAGCTGCTCGGCAGCCAGCAGCGTCATTTCGGCAACCTGCGCGGCGTCCGGGTCGCGATTTACGTGCGTGTCGCAGATGAACAGCTGCCGGTCCGGCAGGATCAGCATCTGCATGGTCGCGACCGTGGCGACGCCGGAGCGCGTGCCGATCACGCGCCGCACGAATTTCAGGTGATCGAGATAATCGCCGACCGTGCCGCACAGCATGGCGTTGGCATCGCCGCGCCGCACCAGTACCGCGCCGATCAGCGTGGTGCGGCTGCGCATCTCTTCCATGGCAATCTCGCGGGTCACGCCGCTACGCCGCGCCAGCTGGTAATACTCGCTCCAGGCGTCGCGAAAGCGCGCATCGTTGTGCACGTTCACGCCCTCGCAATTGACGCCGAGCTGCAGGCGCAACCCCAGTTTCTCAATGCGCGCGGCGATCAGTTCGGTGCGGCCGACGAGCACCGGATGGGCCAGGCCCTCATCAACGACCACCTGTGCGGCCTGCAGTACCCGCGGATCTTCACCTTCGGCGTAGATCACGCGCTGCGGGCGCGCCTGCGCCGAAGCGTATACGGTGCGCATTGCCGACGCGGATTGATACACAAACTGCGTAAGCCGCGCCCGATAAGCCGCCAGATCGGCGATCGGTCGCGTCGCCACACCGCTGTCCATGGCCGCTTTGGCGACCGCCGGTGCGATGGTGGTAATCAGGCGTGGATCGAAGGCGCGCGGAATCAGGAACTCCGGTCCAAAGCCGGCACCGCTCGCACCATAGGCGGCGGTGGCGACATCCGACTGCTCGGCCTGCGCCAGCTCGGCCAGCGCATGCACCGTGGCCAGTTTCATCGCTTCGTTGATCACCGTGGCGCCGACATCGAGTGCGCCGCGAAAGATAAAGGGGAAGCACAGCGAATTGTTGACCTGGTTCGGGTAATCCGAGCGGCCGGTGCCGACAATGCAATCGGGCCGCGCGGCGCGCGCCAGTTCCGGACGGATCTCGGGTTCGGGGTTGGCCAGCGCCAGGATGATGGGCCGCGCCGCCATGCGCGCCACATCCTCACCCTTGAGCACGCCGGGCCCCGACAGGCCGAGGAATACGTCGGCGCCTTCGACAATCTGCGCCAGCGTGCGCAGTGCCGTGGCCTGCGCATAGCGTAGCTTGTCACCATCGGTCCTGGCCCGGCCTTCATAGACCACGCCACTGCTATCAGCGATCAGCACGTTTGCCTTGCGCAGCCCCAGCGCGATCAGCAGGTCCAGGCAGGCCAGCGCCGCGGCCCCGGCCCCCGAAACCGCCACCTTCACCGTGTCGATCCGCTTGCCGACCACCTTGAGACCATTGAGCACAGCGGCCGCCACGATGATTGCCGTCCCGTGCTGATCGTCGTGAAACACCGGAATCTTCATGCGCTCGCGCAGCTTGCGCTCGATGTAGAAACACTCCGGCGCCTTGATGTCCTCGAGATTGATGCCGCCGAAAGTGGGCTCGAGCGCAGCGATGATGTCCACCAGCTTATCCGGATCGGTCTCGGCCACCTCGATATCGAATACATCGATGCCGGCGAATTTCTTGAACAGGCAACCCTTGCCTTCCATCACCGGCTTGGCCGCCAGCGGCCCGATATTCCCCAGGCCCAGCACGGCGGTGCCATTGGTGACCACGGCGACCAGATTGGCGCGCGCCGTCATGTTGGCGGCTTCGAGCGGGTTGTCCCTGATCGCCAGGCTCGCATAGGCGACGCCCGGGGAATAGGCCAGCGACAGGTCGCGCTGATTGGCAAGCGCCTTGGTGGGCGTCAGTGAAATCTTGCCAGGTATCGGCAGGCGGTGATAATCAAGCGCCGCCTGTTTGAGTTCATCTTCCACGGCTGCCATCTCCCCACCCTGAAACGGCCACGATACTGCGTCCCTGTTATTGATGCATCTTTGCCTAACGCCCCCCTGACCGCGTCCTGCAGCAGCGCGGGCAACTTGATCGTGTGATCGAGCGGCGCACCACCCAGGAACTCCAGTATCTCATTGCGCTGTGCCAGCGCATCGCGCCGACCCAGCGCGATGAGTTCCTGTGTAAAGCTGGATTCAAACATCAGGTAGCTGATGAGTTGCGCGCCCGCCGTGCCGCGCGCTCCCATCACGCGCAGCAGGGCGCGCAGGCTGCGCGGCAGGCTGCGGAAGTGGCGCGTGGCAATGATGCGCAGATCTTCGCTCGGCGCGATCATCAGGGTGGCGACCTTGTGCACGCCGGGCACGGCCTGCGGCGCGACTTCGGCCACCTGATTGAGGCGCGCCACGTGCTCGACGTTGGCGTAAATCTGGTCCATGAACAGGGTATCGAGCATGTAGCCGAACAGCTGTCCCAGGGTCGGCGGCACCGCCGCAGTGCGCGGCCGCGGAGTCACGCCGGCCGCCTGTTCGGAGCGCACCCCGATAATCAGCAGGCGATCAGCCCCCAGATGTATGGCCGGGCTCAGCGGCCACAGCTGCCGCTGAGCACCATCGCCGTAGTATTCGCCGTCGAGCAGCACCGGTGGGAACAGGAACGGCACGGCCATGCTGGCCATCAGATGATCGAGCGTCAGCGGCTCGCGGCGGCCCACGCGCTGATGCCGCTCCCAGGCACCCAGTTCACTGGCGCCATCGAAGAACGCCACCGATGCGGCGCTGCCATAGCTGGTGGCGCACAGCGCCAGGGCGCGCAGGGCACCAACGCGTACGCTGCGCTCCAGGTGATGCCAATTGATGTTGTGCTCCAGCAGGTGGCGCAACGGCGTGTTGTTGAACAGCGCGCGTGGCGGTGGCAGCAGCAGGCCGCCCGACACCAGCGACAATCCCCAGTGCAGCCCCGAACGCAGCATGCTGAAGGCATCGGCGCGGAACACCTGGTCGACATGAAAGCCGGCCCAGACGGATTCCAGGGCAGCAACGCCCCGTTGCCAGCGAAAGGCCTCGGTCGCCAGCACCGTAGCTGCCACGGCGCCAGCCGAAGTGCCAACGATGATGGGAAACGGATTGGGCGCATCCGGCATCAGATCTGCGATCGCGCGCAGCACACCAACCTGATAGGCGGCACGTGCGCCGCCACCGGGCAACACCAGGCCAACCGTGTTGCCAACCCCGGCACGAGCGGCTGTTGGTGGCTTGCTACTCACGTGCATAAGATACGCCCATTCGCCCGAAACCCGACATGAACGCAAGTCTCGTTTCGGCGAACCCGGCGTGCAGGGGCTCGGCAGCGGCGGGCGGATTCGAGGCGACGGACGAGAAAGCAATGGGCGGCGGGCGAGGCGCTGCGCGCTCGCCTGTCTCCCGCTGCGAAAACGCCATGAACCCATCCATGGGGGCTTCGGCGCCGACATCCTGTCGGCGACGATTTCGCAGCGGGAGACAGGCGAGCACACAGCGCCTCGTACGGGGCACATCGGTTACTCGTGCGTTGCATCGGAGCCGGAGTCGGAGCGCGCGTCCGGGCAAATTGCGTTGCCGGTTCACGACCCGTCGCCCCGGCGCGCGCAGCGCCGCGATATGCGCGCGAACCGCCATGGTGCGGGCGGTTGGCGGGGCGGCCGTTCAGCTTTTCAGGGCGGCGAAATCGTCGCCGACAGGATGTCGGCGCCGAAGCCCCCATGGATGGGTTCATGGCGTTTTCGCCGCTCTGAAAAGCTGAACGGCCGCCCCGCCAACCGCCTACGCGGTGACTTTCTCGCTCCTACCGCTGCGTAACCCGCACGATCTGCATCGAGTTGGTGCCCCCCGACACCCCCGACAGATCCCCCTTGGTCAGAATCACCAGATCATTCACGTCCACCAGTCGCAGCTCCAGCAGGCGATCAAAAATCGTCTGATACAGCTTGAGCGCATCCGTGTGCGTGATATCGAAGGGCACGGCGTACACGCCGCGATAGAGCGTGACGCGCCGGCGGGTGCCTTCGTGGCGGGTGAAGGCAAAGATGGGAATGTCGGCGCGGATGCGGCTCATCCACAGCGGCGTCATGCCTGATTCGGTCAGCGCCACAATCGCCCGCACGCGCATGTGATTGGCGGTGTACATGACGGCGCGTGAGATGGCTTCTTCAGTATTGCCAAATTCATCTTCAGCACGCACCAGCGCGCGCTGCGTACCGAGCTGGTATTTTTCCGCGCCGCGAATCACATCGGCCATCGCCTGCACGGCTTTCACCGGATATTTGCCGGCGGCAGTTTCGGCCGAGAGCATCACGGCATCGGTGCCATCGAGGACGGCGTTGGCAACGTCGCTGACCTCGGCGCGGGTCGGCATCGGATTCTGGATCATCGATTCCATCATCTGCGTGGCGGTGATCACCACGCGATTGCGCGCCAGTGACTGCGCGATGATGGTTTTCTGCAGGCCGGTGAGTTCGGCATAGCCCATCTCGACGCCCAGATCGCCGCGCGCCACCATCACCACATCGGTAACCGCGAGAATGCCGGCGAGATTGTCGAGCGCCTCATGGCGTTCGATCTTGGCGACCACGCGGGCCTCGCCGCGCCACTTGCGCAGTTCACTCTGGGCGCGACGAATGTCGTCACCATCGCGTGCGAAGGAAACCGCCAGATAGTCAATGCCGAGCTCGGCGGCCAGCCTGATGTCCTCGAAGTCCTTCTCGGTGAGCGCCGGAGCCGAAATGCCGCCGCCCTGGCGATTGACGCCTTTGCGGTTTGAGAGCTCGCCGCCAGCCGTGACTACACAGTGGATGCGCGAACCCACGACGCGCTCGACACCGAGGACGATCTGGCCATCGGCGAGCAGCAGGGTATCCCCGGAGCGCACGTCGGAGGGCAGGTTCTGATAGGCGCAACCCACTTCGTTGATGTTGCCACCGGCCGGGTCGAGCGCCGTGTCGAGATCAAAGGCGGCCCCCTCGACCAGCTGGACGCTGCCACCAGTGAAGCTCTCGATGCGGATCTTGGGGCCGGCCAGGTCGGCGAGCACGCCAATGTAGCGGTCGGCCGCTTTTCCGGCAGCGCGCACCATGTCGATACGCTGGCGCTGCGAGTCGCGCGTGCCATGTGAAAAATTGATACGCGCCACATCGAGGCCGGCGGCCACCATGCCGGCGATGACCGCCGGATCATCCGTGGCAGGACCCAGCGTGGCGACGATCTTGGTGCGACGTGCAGTATCCACTCAACCTCCAGCGCGCGCTTGCAGCATGGCGACGGCGGGCAGCGTCTTGCCCTCGACGAATTCGAGAAAGGCGCCGCCACCGGTGGAAATGTAGGAAATGCTGTCTTCGACACCATATTTTTCAATGGCAGCGAGCGTGTCGCCGCCGCCGGCCAGCGAATAGGCAGTGCTGCTGGCGATGGCATTGGCGATCGCCCTGGTGCCCTCGCCAAACTGGTCGAATTCGAACACGCCGACCGGGCCGTTCCAGAGGATGGTGCCGGCGGTCTTGAGCCGCGCAGCCAGGTCATCGGCGGTATCGGGGCCAATGTCGAGAATCATTTCATCTGCTGCCACTTCGCCCACCGCGCGCACATCGGCATGCGCGGTGGCGGCAAACTCACGTGCCACTACCACGTCCGTGGGCAGGGGAATGGCGGCCCCGCGCGCCCGCGCGCGCTCGAGCAGGCGCCGTGCCATGTCGAGCATATCCATCTCGCACAGTGACTTGCCCACCTGCACGCCGCTGGCGGCCAGGAAGGTATTGGCGATGCCACCGCCGACAATCAGCATGTCGACCTTTTCCAGCAGCGTTTCCAGTACGCTCAGCTTGGTCGACACCTTCGAGCCAGCGACAATCGCCACCAGCGGCCGTCGGGGATTCAGCAGTGCGCGCTCAAGTGCATCGAGCTCGGCCACCAGCAGGGGACCGGCGCAGGCGACGGGCGCAAAGCGTCCGACACCGTGGGTGCTGCATTCGGCGCGGTGCGCGGTGCCAAACGCGTCCATGACATAGACATCGCACAACGCGGCCATGCGGCGCGACAGTGCCTCGTCATCGGCTTTCTCGCCCGGGTTATAGCGCACGTTCTCGCACAACACCGCCTGGCCGGGCTCGCAGGCCACGCCATCGAGCCAGTTC
Organism: uncultured Gammaproteobacteria bacterium; assembly: GCA_963823235.1. Taxonomy (GTDB): domain Bacteria; phylum Pseudomonadota; class Gammaproteobacteria; order Steroidobacterales; family Steroidobacteraceae; genus FEN-1191. Next base: position 145,474 of record CAWGKS010000007.1, read on the forward strand.
CTGACCAGCGGCACCGCGTGGCCAAGCAGTTCCGAAAGTCGCGTGGCCACCGGCGCCAGCGAAAACTCAGGCTCGAATTTGCCTTCCTTGGGCCGTCCAAGGTGCGAGAGGATCAGCACCCGGGCGCCTTTCTCGAGCGCCATGCGGATGGTGGGCAGGGCGGCGCGGATGCGTGCATCGCTGCTGACCGCGCCATTGTGCACCGGCACGTTCAGATCCTCGCGGATCAGCACGCGCTTGCCCTTGAGATCCAGATCGGCCATCCGCAGCAGCGGCATGGGTAACACCGCGGTGTTCAGCAGCGGCGCGTTCAGACAGCGCGCGCCCAGGCGAGCGTGGTGTCGAGCATGCGATTGGAGAAGCCCCACTCGTTGTCGTACCAGGCGCACACCTTGACCAGGTTGCCGTCGATCACCCGCGTCATGGTCGCGTCATAGGTCGAAGAGGCCGGATCATGGTTGTAGTCGATCGAGACCAGCGGCGCCTCGGTGTACGCCAGGATGCCCTTGAGCGGTCCGCTCGCCGCCGCAGCCTTGACCAGCGCATTGATCTCATCGATCGTGGTCGCCCGCCCGGGAGTAAAGGTCAGATCAACCAGCGAGACATTGATGGTCGGCACGCGGATCGCGAAGCCGTCGAGCTTGCCTTTGAGCTCCGGCAGCACCAGGCCGACCGCCGCGGCGGCGCCAGTCTTGGTCGGGATCATCGACATGGTGGCCGAACGCGCGCGCCGGATATCTTCGTGATAGACATCGGTGAGGCGTTGATCATTGGTATAGGCATGGATGGTCGTCATCAGGCCGTGCTTGATGCCGATGCCATCGTTGATCACCTTGGCGAGCGGCGCCAGGCAGTTGGTGGTGCACGATGCATTTGAAATCACCGTGTGACTGGCCTTGAGCACCTGATGGTTGACGCCGTAAACAATCGTGGCGTCGACATCCTTGCCGCCCGGCGCCGAGATCACCACTTTCTTCGCGCCGCCGTGCAGATGCTTGCCGGCGTCAGCCTTGGTGGTGAAGAAGCCGGTGCATTCGAGCACGATGTCGGCGCCCATCGGACCCCAGGGAATCTGGGCCGGGTCACGCTGCGCGGTCACCTTGATGCGATCGCCGTTGACGATGATCGAATCGCCATCGACGCTGACCTTGCCGGGGAATCTGCCGTGCGCCGTGTCGTACTGCGTCAGGTGGGCATTGCTCTGTGAATCGCACAGATCATTGATCGCCACGATCTGGATCTCTTTCTCACGGCCACTCTCGTAGAGCGCGCGCAGCACATTGCGGCCGATGCGTCCGTAACCGTTGATACCCACTTTGACAGCCATGATAACTCCCGTATGCAGTCGAATTCAGTCGCGACACACCGCAGGGGCGGCGCAGATCAAGCCAGTAATTCTAGTATGAGCGCCAGCACATTGTCGGACGTTAAGCCGAATTTCCGAAACAGCTCGGGCGCCTTGCCCGAGGCGCCAAATTCGTCGATGCCCAACACCCGGCCGCCGCTGCCGACATGAGCCCACCACAGGGCGGTGGCGCCGGCCTCGACCGCCAGGCGGCGGGTGCAGGCTGCGGGCAGGACGGACTCGCGCCACTGGGCATCCTGCGCTTCGAAGACCGCCGTGCAGGGCATGGATACCAGGCGTACACGCCTGGCCTTGGCCTGCGCGGCCTTCACCGCCTCTATTGCCAGCGAGACCTCGGAGCCGGTCGCAATGACAATGCACTCCGGGCTGCCAGCGCAGTCCAGCAGCACATACCCGCCGCGGGCGATCTGCGCGGCCTGGGCGGCGCTCGCCAGCTGCGGCAGTGCCTGGCGCGTGAGCACCAGGGCACTGGGTCCGTCGTGACGTTCGATGGCCTGCGCCCAGGACACTGCGGTCTCGAGCGCGTCAGCCGGTCGCCACACGTGCAGATGCGGCATCACCCGCAAGCCGGCCAGATGCTCGATGGGCTGATGCGTGGGCCCGTCCTCACCCAGGCCTATCGAATCGTGCGTGTATACCAGGATGACGCGCTGGCGCATCAACGCCGCCATGCGCACCGCGTTGCGCGCGTAGTCCGAAAAGGTCAGGAAGGTGCCGCCGAAGGGAATGAAGCCACCGTGCAGGGCCACGCCGTTCATGATGGCGCTCATGCCAAATTCGCGCACACCATAGTGCAGGTAACTGCCGCTCGCGTCGGCGTGCGTCAGCACCCGCGCGCCCTTGCGCAGTGTGTTGTTCGAGCCGGTCAGGTCAGCGGAACCGCCGAGCAATTCGGGCACGCCCTCGCCCAGCGTGTCGAGCGCCGCCTGCGATGAAACGCGCGTGGCCTGCGGTCCGGGCGTTGCGGTTGCGGCGTTGAACAGGGCAGCGCGCTGCTGCGCCCAGTTGGCTGGCAGCTCGCCCTGCATGCGGCGCACGAATTCTGCCGCCAGCTGCGGGTGCGCTGCCTGGTAACGGCGGAATAGTTCCTGCCAGCTAGCTTCCGTAGCGCGGCCCTTGGCCTGGCAATCCCAGACAGCGCGGAGCGGTGCCGGCACCTGGAACGGTGGCTCGGTCCAGCCGATGATCTTCCGCACTGCAGCGATTTCATCGGCACCCAAGGGCTCCCCATGCGCCTTGGCCGTGCCGCCGCGGGTCGGCGCCGGGTAGCCGATCACCGTGCGGCAGCAGATCAGCGTCGGGCGCGCGCTGTCGGCCTGCGCAGCGCGAATCGCAACGGCCACCGCCTCGCCGTCCTGCCCGTCGACGGCGCGGATCACCTGCCAGCCATAGGCCTCGAAGCGCCTGGGCGTGTCGTCGGCAAACCAGCCGGCGACTTTGCCGTCGATGGAAATGCCGTTGTCGTCATACAGGCAGATCAGTTTTCCCAGGCCCAGTGTGCCGGCCAGCGAGGCCGCCTCATGCGAAATGCCTTCCATCAGGCAGCCATCGCCCAGGAAGACCCAGGTGTGATGATCAACAATATCCAGGCCGGGCTGATTGAACTGCGCGGCCAGCACGCGCTCGGCGAGCGCGAACCCCACGCCATTGGCAACACCCTGCCCCAGCGGCCCGGTGGTGGTTTCAATGCCCATTGCCAGATCGTGCTCGGGGTGGCCTGCGGTACGGCTGCCCAGTTGCCTGAAGTTCCTGAGCTCGTCCATGCTCACCGGATAGCCGGTCAGGTGCAGCAGCGCATACAGCAGCATCGAGCCGTGGCCGTTGGAGAGCACGAAACGATCGCGATTCCACCAGCGCGGGTTGGCCGGGTTGTGCTTGAGGAAATCGCGCCACAGCACCTCGCCCATGTCGGCCATGCCCATCGGTGCGCCCGGATGCCCCGAATTGGCCTGCTGGACGGCATCCATGGCCAGGACACGTATGACGTTGGCGAGCTCGCGGCGTGTGGGCATGGGTTTCTCGGTGGGCTGGGCAGGTGAAAGGGGCGCGCATTGTCCATCAGCGATTTTCCGCCGGCAAGCGCTCGCGGCTATACTGCGCCGCCCGTAGTTACCGCCATTGGGAATGCGCATGTCCAACAGTTTTCTGTTTACTTCCGAATCCGTGTCCGAAGGCCACCCCGACAAGGTCGCCGACCAGATTTCCGACGCCGTGCTCGATGCCATTCTGGCCGCCGACCCGGGCGGGCGCGTGGCCTGCGAAACGCTGGTCAAGACCGGCGTGGTCATCGTGGCCGGCGAGGTCACCACTTCAGCGTGGATCGACCTGGAAAAACTGGTGCGCGATACCCTGCTCGAAATCGGTTACGACAGTTCGGACATGGGCTTCGACGGAGCCAGCTGCGGCGTCATCAACATCATCGGCAAGCAATCGCCCGATATCGCCATGGGCGTCGATCGCAAGTCGGCTCGCAGGCAGGGCGCCGGCGACCAGGGGCTGATGTTTGGCTATGCGACCAATGAAACCGAGGTGCTGATGCCCGCCCCCATTACGCTCGCGCATCGCCTGGTGAAGCGCCAGGCCGAGGTGCGCAAGCGCGGCAAGTTGCCCTGGCTGCGCCCCGATGCCAAGAGCCAGGTGACCCTGCGCTACGAGAATGACCGGCCGGTGGGCGTCGAAGCCGTGGTGCTCTCGACGCAGCACAGTGATGAGGTCTCAACGAAGAAACTGCGTGAAGCGGTGATGGAAGAAATCATCAAGCCGGTGTTGCCGAAGCGCTGGCTCGACAAGCGCACGCAATATCACATCAATCCGACCGGCCGGTTCGTGGTCGGCGGTCCGGTGGGCGATTGCGGCCTCACGGGTCGCAAGATCATTGTCGATACCTATGGTGGCTACGCCCGCCACGGTGGTGGCGCGTTCTCGGGCAAGGATCCGTCCAAGGTTGATCGCTCGGCGGCCTATGCGGCCCGCTATGTGGCCAAGAACCTGGTGGCCGCGAAACTGGCTGATCGCTGTGAGGTGCAGGTGTCCTATGCGATCGGCGTGGCCGAGCCCACTTCGATCATGGTCGATACCTTCGGCACCAGTGCGCTCAACCGCGAACAGCTCACCGGGCTGGTGCGCCGGTATTTCGATCTCACCCCTTACGGACTGCGCAAGATGCTCAATCTGGCACGACCCATCTACAAGCAGACGGCAGCCTATGGGCACTTCGGTCGCACCGAAGCCGATTTCACCTGGGAGCGCACCGATCGCGCCGCGACGCTGGCGGCTGCCGGCCAGCGGCTGGCGCGTCGCGCGGGCCGCATGGCGCGCGCGGGTCGCAAAGCCTAGGCGCGACGGCAGCGGCAGCTCGTAGCGGACCGCTCACGCGCCCTTCACGGCCAATATGCCGTCACCGTTGAAGGCGGTGGTGAATCCGGCGCGTCGCAGGCGCCTGGCGACTTCGTTTGGCACATCACGGCCGCTGGTGAGCCTGTTCGGCGCGCCGGTGTAGTGAAATAGCTTGCCCGCGGCGCGTGAGTACCCGGGCCAGCTGGTCATAGAAGACCTGTGAGTAGAGTTCACCGGCGATGCCAAAACGCGGTGGGTCGTGAAGAATTGCTTCGAACGACGCCGCCGGCAGCGTGACAATGCGCTCGGCAATGTCGCCCACCGTCAACGTCAGGGCACTACAGGAATCGCCTGACCACGGACTGTCGGGCGACCAGGGGTTGAGAGCTGCGCAACCACAGCACTTCCGGATTCTTTTCGTAGGACTGAAGCTGCGTGGCGCCGCCGCGCAGACACCAGGCGGCGAAATAGCCCAGGCCACCGCAGGTATCGAGAATGGTCTTGCCGCGCGGCTGAATCAAGGCCACCTTGCGCTGCGCATCGTCGTACGGTGAGACCCGCGCCGTCGGCAGCATCTTGATGCCATCGATCTCGAAGGTCGGCGGCCCCCATTGTGTGGGCACCAGCTTTGATCAGCGCGCTCGTATAGCGCGACACCGCCTGAAAGCCGGCACCGGTCCAGTAATAGACAGTGCGGTCCTTGCAAACCTCGAGGTAAGGAAAGTGCTGATCGTTCCAGTCCAGGATTGCGGGCCGATCGCCACGCTGGTCGTGCCCAGCCCCAGATCGAGTGAGCAGACCCGACAGTGAGCCGCACCTGCCGCGCGCGCTGCGAGCAATTGCCTGTGCACCGGCAGAGTCAGGAGCGGCAGCAGTTTCGCACTCACAACGACGCGATTTCCTGCGCGCCAAGCAGCCGCCATTTGCCCTTCGGCAGATCGCCGAGCTGCAGTGGGCCGATCGCTACGCGCACCAGGCGCAGCGCCGCGACATCGAAAGCCTCGAGCAGGCGACGGATCTGGCGGTTGCGGCCTTCATCCAGGGTGACTTCCAGCCACGCGTTCTTCTTGCCGGCCGCGCAGAGTGCGCAGCGATTTGAATTTCAACAATTCCTGGTCCTGCATGGTGCCCTGCCTGAATGCTGCAAGCAACGCGGCATCGGGTACGCGGTTGATCTGCACATGGTAGGTCTTGTCCGGGCCCGGATCCGGGAGCCGTAATGCCCGCCGCCCAGGCCGGATCATTGCAGAACAGCAGCAGCCCCTCGCTGGCCTTGTCGAGCCGCCCCACTGGCGCCAGCCATGGCAGCGCCGCGCCCTCGAAGCAGCGATATACCGTCTCGCGCCCCTGCTCATCCTGGCGCGTGGTGACCAGGCCGCGCGGCTTGTTCAGCATCAGCACCACGAGAGCGGCCGGTTCAATCTCACGCTCATCCACTTCGACTCGATCCGTGCCCTGATGCACCGGGCATTCAGCATCGTGCACGATCAGGCCGTTGACGCGCACCCGCCCCTCTCTCACCCATTGCGCCGCCTGCGTGCGCGAGCCCAGACCGAGTTTGGAAATCACCCGCGCCACGCCGTGGCGTGCCGGCTGGCGTGGGTGACTGTGGGCCTTGCGGATCATCGGCACAGCATAGCGACACCGGGCGCTTCGTTGGCAGTGTTCAGCTCCACGCCATCGCCGCACATGCCGGTGACGGGCTGTTCGTGCGAGGAGCATCAGGTGCCAGGGTCGTGGAGGGCCATTTTCGGCCCAACCCAGTCATTGACCAGTTGAGATTGTGCCTCCGTTAGCCGACGCTCATGGTCTGCGTTACCATGCTGAAAAATGAGGCTGGAGGGTAGCCAGAATGCGCAGAGTTATGCCCCGCGTTATAGCAGCGCTCCTGGTCTTGGTTGTCCGATGCGCAGCCGGAGCTGACGCTTCCTCACCCGCGGCGAAGTTGCCCGGCCTACTGCGGCTTTACGTGCTTGACTGTGGAGCAATCCACGTCGCCGATACTGCAAGATACGAATTGCGACGCGATGAAGTCGGTACCTCTGATCTCTCGGTGGCATGTTTCCTGATCGTTCATACGAAAGGAGCCCTCATCTGGGACGTGGGCGCTGTACCGGACTCGGAGTGGCACCCGACTGGCAACACCATCGTGCACCATCTTTCCCTACCGGACGGGCAAACTCGCGACATTCCCCTCCTGCGCTCTCTCAGGGACCAATTGGACGAACTTGGATACCCGCCGTCAAAGATTAGGTACATCGCCTTATCGCATTACCACTACGACCATACGGCCAATGCGAACGATTTCGCCAACTCGACGTGGCTCGTTAGAAGAGTAGAGCGCGATGCCATGTTTGCGGCGCCCGCGCCGGGAACCACCCGGCCGGATACTTATGTTCACCTGAAAAGTGCCAAGACGATTCTGATCGCAGCTGATCAATATGACGTATTCGGGGACAGCAGCGTCGTAATCAAATTTGCACCCGGACATACGCCCGGGCACCAGATGCTGCTGCTCCGACTAAAGAATACAGGGCCGGTGTTACTGTCAGGGGACCTGTACCACTTTCCACAGGAAAGGACGCTCAACCGCTTTCCCGTATTCGAGTTTGACAAAGAACAGACTCGCCGCACTCGAATGGAGATTGATGACTTCCTGAAGGCGACTGGTGCGTCACTGTGGATTCAACATGACTTTATCGCCAACAGTAAGCTGCGAAAATCCCCGGCATTTTATGACTGAATCCAATCCGCAGGGGGCTGCAAAGCCGACGCTCGCGACAGGAAACAATGGGTCAAGTCTGGCCGCTACGGCAGGAACCCCAGCTCCCGCTGGTGACGAATTGCCAGGATGCGCACTTCATCGCGCGATACCACGAATCGATACATCGCCACATAGCCCGTCTGGCCATAGGAAATGATCAACTCGCGCAATTCGCCTTCAATACGACGGCCAACCAGCGGGTGTGCGCTCAGGTTGTCGACCGCAGATTGAATCGCGGCGACTGCCTCCATTGCAGTTGTGGAGTTCCTATTGCGCAGAAACTGCAATGCCCGCTCGATATGAGCCAGCGAGCGCGCCGAATAAACTACCTGCGCCACGGCTTGGGCCGACCTGCGGACTCGTCGACCGCAAGTCGCTTCATCCAGGCATGGACATCGTCGGCACGATAGACGTCTCCGGATTTCTCGATATCCGCGTCCGCGGCGAGGGCCTCTTTTACCAGGCTGCGCAGCTGTTCTTCGTAGTCGGCGTGTCGTTCGACAGCTTCAACAATCAGACTATGGGCCGAACGCCCAGTTTGCTTCGCTAACAAACCCAGCCGGGCCCGCAATTTCGGCGGTAAGCGGATGGTCGTGGTCGCTGCCATTCTCTCACTCCAGCTCGCCGGTTCGAGCACAAATGTAGCACATTGCTCCAATCGCCGCAATTGGCGGCACAGCAGCGCGATTCGACGCCCGGGAGTGGTGCGCAGCAAGCGGCAGCGATGGGCCAATGGCAGCCCTTGGCGTCGCCGCCTGCTCCGGCAGCAATGCCCGGCAGGAACGCCGCTCTTTCAGACGCCGGCCGCACCGGGTATACTGACCAACTACGACGTGCCCCGCGGCACGCCGGTGTCGCGAGGGGCGTTGCGACCGGGTACAGCCCGGCCAGGCTTGCGATACCGTGGCTTTAGTGCCAACGGCGCTCACTTCCTTAATACGTAATTAGGAGCTGGAGCCTGCCATGAACGCCCATATCAAGCCTGTCGCTGCTACCGCCGATTTCCACGTCGCCGACCTCAAACTAGCCGATTGGGGTCGCAAAGAAATCCTCATTGCCGAAACCGAAATGCCGGGGCTGATGGCGATCCGCGAGGAATACGCGCCGCTCCAGCCACTGCGTGGCGCGCGCGTCACCGGTTCGCTGCACATGACCATCCAGACCGCGGTGCTGATTGAAACGCTGCAGGCGCTGGGTGCGCAGGTACGCTGGGCCTCGTGCAACGTGTTCTCCACGCAGGATCATGCGGCAGCGGCCATCGCGGCACGTGGCACGCCGGTGTTTGCCTACAAGGGCGAATCGCTCGAAGAATACTGGGACTACACGCACCGCATCTTCGATTGGCCAAACGGCCAGCACGCCAACATGATCCTGGATGACGGCGGCGATGCCACCCTGCTGCTGCACCTGGGCGCACGCGCCGAGAGCGATCTCGCCGTGCTCGCGCACCCGACCAGCGAGGAAGAGACGGCGCTGTTCAATGCCATCAAGGCCAAGCTGAAGCTTGATGCGAACTGGTACTCAGTGCGCCTGAAGGCGGTGCGTGGCGTCTCGGAAGAGACTACCACCGGCGTCAAGCGTCTCTATCAGATGGCCAAAGACGGGCAACTCGCCTTTCCGGCGATCAACGTCAACGACTCCGTGACCAAGAGCAAGTTCGACAACCTCTACGGTTGCCGCGAGTCGCTGGTCGATGGCATCAAGCGCGCCACCGATGTCATGGTGGCCGGCAAGATCGCCGTGGTCGCCGGCTATGGTGATGTGGGCAAGGGTTCGGCACAGGCGCTGCGCGCGCTCTCGGCGCAGGTGTGGGTCACCGAGATCGACCCGATCTGCGCGCTGCAGGCGGCCATGGAAGGGTATCGCGTCGTGACCATGGACTATGCGGCCGACAAGGCCGATATCTTCGTGTCCGCGACCGGCAATTTTCATGTGATCACCCACGAACACATGCAGCGCATGAAGAACAACGCCATTGTCTGCAATATCGGCCACTTCGATAACGAAATCGACTGCGCCTCGCTCAAGCAGTACCAGTGGGAAAACATCAAGCCGCAGGTCGATCACATCATTTTCCCCGACGGCAAGCGCATCATCCTGCTGGCCGAAGGCCGGCTGGTGAATCTGGGCTGCGGCACCGGACACCCGAGCTATGTCATGAGCTCCTCGTTTGCCAACCAGACGCTGGCGCAGATCGAGCTTTACGCCAATACCGCAAAATATCCGATTGGCGTCTATGTGCTGCCCAAGCACCTCGACGAAAAAGTGGCGCGCCTGCAGCTGAAGAAACTGAGCGCTGAACTGACGGTGCTCACTGACCGTCAGGCGCGCTATATCGGCGTCGAGCAGGGCGGACCGTATAAGACCGATCAGTACCGCTACTGAGACCCCACATTTAACATCTTCAGCGTGGGTTGCCGAACTGTGGAACAGTTCGGCAGTCTTAAGTCTCAATGGGCGCGCGAACATGAAGCAGGTCACCGAGGAAGTGCAGCACTGCTGTGTACACTGGCGACGATGACTAGCGATATCCGCCTGCTGCAGTTCTCCGATTCGCACCTGTCGGCGCATGCCGACGGCATGCTGCGTGGCGTCAACACGCGCAGCGCACTTGAAACCGTGCTGCGCCAGGCGCGCGCGCAGCACGCTGGCGTCGAGGCGTTACTGCTCACCGGCGATCTGGTCAACGACGATATCGGCGGCTATGCCACAGTGCGCGAGCTATTCGGCAGTTTCGGCAAGCCGGTCTATTGCCTGCCTGGCAATCACGATGACCCGGGCGTCATGGCTCGCGAGCTGGCTGCAACGCAGTTTCAGGTGGGCGGCCACGTGGACCTCGGCGCCTGGCGCATCGTCATGCTCGACAGCTGCGTACCGGGCCAGGCGCACGGCTACCTGAGCGCCGCTGAACTCCAGCGGCTGGCGGCAGCGTTGGATACTGCCGGCGAGCGCCACGTGCTGATCTGCCTGCACCATCATCCGGTGCGCCTGGGAAGTCGTTGGCTTGATTCCGTGTGTCTGCAGAATGCCGCCGACTTCTTCGCCATCACCGATCGCAGCACTGCGGTGCGCGCCGTGGCCTGGGGCCACGTGCATCAGCAGTTTGAATCGCGTCGCAAGGGTGTGCGGCTGCTCGCGGTGCCGTCCACCTGCGCGCAGTTCCTGCCGCACTCGGATCAGTTCGCGCTCGATCCGAGTCCACCGGGTTACCGCCGCCTGACGCTGTGCGCCGATGGCACGCTCGACACTGAAGTGGTGCGGGTGGCGCTGCACGCCGCGGCGCGCCAGCGCGCGGCCGGCGCTTAAGTCCGCGGCAGTTCCCTGGCCGCGAGCGCGGCGAGCAAGCGCTCGTGCAGCCCGCCAAAGCCGCCATTGCTCATCAGCAGCGCGTGATCGCCAGCGCACAATTCACCCGTAATTCCTGTGAGCAGCGTCTCTATCGTTGCCGCGGTGTGTGCACGCGCGCCCAGCGGCGCCAGGACAGCACGCGCATCCCAACCCAGATCCGGCGGCGCATACAGCCAGACACTGTCGGCATTGCCCAGTGATGCAGCCAAAGTGTCGTGATGCACGCCGGCGCGCATGGTGTTCGAGCGCGGCTCGAGCACCGCCAGGATGCGCTGCCGGCCGACGCGCCGCCGCAGCCCTTCCAGCGTGGTCGCAATCGCCGTGGGATGATGCGCGAAATCGTCGTACACCTGCACACCAGCCGCCGTGCCACGCAATTCCATGCGGCGGCGCACGTTGGCGAAGCTACCCAGCGCCGCGATTGCCCGCGCCGGCGGCACACCGGCGTGACGTGCGGCGCCGATGGCCGCCAGCGCGTTGTCGACGTTGTGCATGCCGATCAGCGACCAGCGTACGGCACCGCAATCTTCACCGTCCGCCAACACCGTGAATGAAGAGCCGTCTGCGCCCGCGTCCATGCGCGCTGACCAGGTGATGCCGGGCGTAGCGCCGTCGCGCGCAAAGCGCTCCACACCGCTCCAGCAACCGGCACGCAATACGCGCTCAAGATTTTCGTCGCGGCCATTGACCAGCAACCTGCCGCTGCCTGGCACCATACGCAGCAGATGCTGGAACTGCCGCTCGATCGACGCCAGGTCAGGGTAGATATCGGCGTGGTCGAATTCGAGGTTGTTGAGCACCAGGGTGCGCGGCCGGTAGTGCACGAACTTGGCGCGCTTGTCGAAAAACGCGGTGTCGTACTCGTCGGCCTCGATGACGAAGAACGGCAGCTCGCCGAGACGCGCACTCACGGAAAAATTGCCGGGAATGCCGCCGATCAGGAAACCGGGCGACAGCCCGGCGTCTTCCAGTATCCAGGCCAGCATCGCCGCGGTCGTGGTCTTGCCGTGGGTACCGGCCACCGCCAGCACCCAGCGCTCAGCCAGGACCTCGCGCGCCAGCCATTCCGGCCCCGAGCTGTAGGGAATGCCGCTGCTCCAGCAAGGCTTCAATGACCGGCATGCCGCGACTGCAGACATTGCCCACCACCACGACATCGGGACGTGGCTCGAGCTGCGCGGCTTCATAGCCTTCGGTGAGCTCAATACCAAGCGCCGCCAGCTGCGTGCTCATGGGCGGGTAGACATTGCGATCCGAACCGCTGACGCGATGTCCGGCCGCGCGCGCGATGGCGGCGATGCCGCCCATGAAAGTACCGCAGATGCCGAGGATGTGTACGTGCATAATCGTGCCGATTGTACACGCACTGTTGCGCCGTCCCGGGAGAGGCCATGTCCGCCCTGATCACCACACTGCCTGAACTGGCGTCCGTCGCCGAGGCGCTGGCAGCCAACGCCGCACTGGGCCTGGATACCGAGTTCATGCGTGAGCGCACTTATTACGCGCAGCTGTGCCTGCTGCAGCTGGCGGGCGCTGAACTCGCCGTCTGCATCGATCCGCTGGCGCTCGACTCACTGGCGGTGCTGCGTCCATTGATGGAGGCAGACACGCCCTGCAAGATCCTGCACGCCGCGCGCCAGGATCTCGAGGTGCTCGCGCCCGCCGTCGGTACGGTGCGCAATATCTTCGATACCCAGGTGGCCGCAGCACTGATCGGTCTGCCAGCGCAGATCGGCTACGCCGATCTGGTGCAGGAACTGCTCGGCATCCATCTGCACAAGAGCCAGACGCGCACCGACTGGTCGCGCCGGCCACTCTCCGCGGCACAACTTGAATACGCCATCGACGATGTCCGCCATCTGTTGCCGCTGCGCGAACGGCTCGGCGAACGCCTCGAAAAACTCGGACGCCAGGCCTGGTTCGATGAAGAAATGCGCGAGCTTGGCGCCGCCAGTTTTGCGATTGACCCGCAACAGGCCTGGCGGCGCATCCGATCGTTTGCCGATCTGGACCCCGACCGGCAACGGCTGGCACAGCAGCTGTGCGCGTGGCGCGAGCAGCGCGCCATCAGCGCGAATCGTCCGCGCGGCTGGATCATTCCTGACGCCGCGCTGCGCGATCTGGTGTTTCAGGTGCCGCGCAGCCGGGCAGCGCTGGCGCACTTACGCGAATTGCCCGAGGGCATCCGCGAGAACAGCGGCGCCATACTGCTGGAGCTGATCGATGCCGCGAAAGTTCCGGAGCCGCCAGCGCCTTTGCCGCCCCGTCGTCGGCCTGACCCTGAGCAGATCGCCACCGTAGCCCGCCTGACCGAGACCACGCGGCGCATGGCCACGGAGTTGTCACTGGCGCCGGAACTGCTGGCAACGCGACGCGACATGGAACGCCTGGCGGGCGGCGAGCGTGATTGCGCCATGCTGAGTGGCTGGCGCCGAGCCGTGATCGGCGCAGCGCTGCTCAACGCGTTGTAACGCTCAGGCGCTGAGCTTCAGGGCCTGCAGCAGCCGCGCCATCACTGCCTCCACGCTGCCCTGCGCATCGATGCTGCGCAGCAGCCCCTGGGCACGATAGTGCTCGATGAGCGGCCGGGTCTGCTCGTCATAGACCGCCAGGCGGCGCGTGACGGTCTGTTCATTGTCATCCGGCCGTTGCGTCAACAGCGGCGCCTCAGGGCAGCGCGTGCAACGCGTGATGCCGGGTGTCGGCGGCATCGTGCACGTTATAGATGGTGCCGCACTTCGGGCAGCTGCGGCGCCCGGAAAGGCGGCGGGCAATCTCGGCGTAATCGACCTCGAACAGCACTACGGCATCGAGCGGCTGGCCGATTGAACTCAACATGCTCGCCAGCGCTTCGGCCTGCGCCAGATTGCGTGGAAAGCCATCGAGCACAAAGCCACGACCCACATCCGCATCGGCAAGCCGCTCGCGGATGATGCCGAGCACGATCTCATCGACCACCAGCTGACCCGAATCCATGGCCGCCTTGGCCCGCACGCCATAGCCCGTGCCGCGTGCCACGGCCGAACGCAGCAGATCGCCAGTGGATATCTGCGGAATGCCCAGGCGCGCGATAAGCAGCTGCGCCTGGGTACCTTTGCCAGAGCCTGGCGCGCCGAGTAGAACGATTCGCATCGGGCAAAGGTACCGAGGGCGCACGCTGCGGTCAAACGCTGGCTCCCGCGCCCGCGTGGTACAGGTTATTCTCCCCGACTGGAGCAAACACCAGACTGGAGCCCCGCCACCATGCCCAAAGCCAAGCCGCGCAATGCCCTCTACGCCCAGTCCGGCGGCGTCACCGCCGTCATCAACGCCTCGGCCTGCGGCGTGATCGAGGGCGCGATGAAGCACCGCGCCCACATCGGCCGCGTCTATGCGGGGCGGGACGGGATTGTCGGCGTGCTCACGGAAAACCTGATCGATGTGAGTGCGGAAGATCGCGCCACGATACGGGCGCTGCGCCATACCCCGGCCGGCGCCTTTGGTTCGGCGCGTTTCAAGCTCAAGGGCCTGGAGGAGAATCGTGCCGAGTATGAGCGGCTCATCGAAGTATTTCGCGCCCATGACATCGGCTATTTCTTTTACAACGGCGGCAACGATTCGATGGACACCGCCAACAAGGTGGCACAGATCGGCGCGCAACTCGGGTATCCGATTGCCTGCATCGGTGTGCCCAAGACCGTGGATAACGACCTGCCGCATACCGATTGTTGTCCGGGTTTCGGCTCGGTGGCCAAGTACATCGCGATCTCGACTCTGGAAGGCGCACTTGATGTCGCCTCGATGGCGCGCACCTCGACCAAGGTATTTGTGCTTGAGGTCATGGGCCGGCACGCCGGCTGGATCGCCGCCGCGGGCGGCCTGGCAGGGAAAAAGCCGGGCGATGCGCCGCACATCATCCTGTTTCCGGAAATCGCTTTCGACAAAGTGCTGTTTCTCGCCAGGGTCAGATATTGCGTCGAAGCCTATGGCTATTGCGTAGTCGTGGTGTCGGAAGGCGCCAGATATGCGGATGGCAGCTTCCTCGCGGAAGCAGGCACCAAAGATGCCTTCGGCCATACGCAGCTCGGCGGCGTGGGCCCCGTGGTCGCGAACATGGTGCGTGAAGCGCACGGCTACAAGTTTCACTGGGCGGTGGCCGATTACCTGCAACGCGCGGCACGTCACATCGCTTCCCGGGTCGATGTCGAGCAGGCTTACGCTGTCGGCCGCGCGGCGGTGGAATACGCGGTACAGGGCAAACACGGCGTCATGCCGGCGATCAAGCGGCTCTCGTCCAGACCCTATCGCTGGAAAATCGTGCCGGTACCGCTGGCCGCGGTGGCCAACGTCGAGAAAACGGTGCCGCGCAATTTCGTGACGGCCGATGGGTTCGGCATCACTGCCGCCTGCCGCCGCTACCTCGAGCCCCTGATCGCCGGCGAAGACTACCCGCCCTATGAGAAAGGCCTGCCGAAATACGCGCACCTGAAAGCGAAAGCAGTGCGCCGCAAACTAAAGACGACCTTCAGCGTCAAATGAGCGCGCCAGAATGAGCGAAGCGGGTCGCCTGGAAGCTGTGGAGTTCAAGCTGGCGCATGTGGAACACGCGCTCGGCACGCTCAGCGATGTCATCGCCAGGCAGCAACGGGAAATCGACAGCGCCCATGAGCGACTGAAGCAGCTGGCCGAGCGCCTGGCAGGGTTCGAGAGTCCCCACAGTGAAGCTCAGGGCGAAGCTGGCTCCGGCGCCTTCGAAAAGCCCCCGCACTACTAAGAGCCCGCCGCGTGAACGATTGAGCGCGCCCTTGTGGTATATTTCGCGCCCCCTGCGGGTCTGGTATCCCGGATTTTCAGGGGACTCTAAAATCATAACTTGTTGAATTCCGGAGGTTTTTAATGGATGCCGCGAATTGGTTGTGGCTGGCAGTCATTGCCGGCGTAGTCGCTGTGCTCTACGGCGTGCTCTCGATGATCTCAATTCTGCGGCTCGATGCCGGCAATGCGCGCATGCAGGAAATTGCTGCCGCCATCCAGGCCGGCGCCAAGGCTTACCTCAATCGCCAGTACACGACCATCGCCTTCGTCGGCGTCGTGCTGTTTGTAGTACTCGGCCTGGCACTGGGCTGGATCACCGCAGGCGGCTTCGCGGTAGGCGCGATCCTGTCCGGGCTGGCCGGCTACATCGGCATGAATATCTCAGTGCGCGCCAATGTGCGCACGGCGCAGGCCGCCTACTCCGGCCTGAATGCCGCACTCAGCGTCGCGTTTCGCGGCGGCGCCATCACCGGCATGCTGGTCGTGGGCCTTGGGCTGATCGGCGTCGCTGGCTATTTCATCTTTGCGCGCAGCATTACCAGCGATGACGCCGCGCTGCACTCGCTGGTCGGCCTGGCCTTCGGCGGCTCGCTGATCTCGATCTTCGCGCGCCTCGGCGGCGGCATTTTCACCAAGGGCGCTGATGTCGGCGCTGACCTGGTCGGCAAGGTTGAAGCCGGCATCCCCGAGGATGACCCGCGCAATCCCGCGGTCATCGCCGACAACGTCGGCGACAATGTCGGCGACTGCGCCGGCATGGCGGCCGACCTGTTTGAGACCTATGCGGTCACCATTGTCGCCACGATGCTGCTCGGCGGACTGCTGCTCAAGGACGCCGGTGCCGCCGCCATCGTGTTCCCGCTGGCGCTCGGCGCCGCCTCGATCCTCTCCTCGATCATCGGCACCTTCTTCGTGAAGACCTCGCGATGGCGGCAAGATCATGAACGCGCTATATAAGGGCGTGATCGTCGCCGGTGTGATTTCGGCGGTGCTGTTCTGGTTCATCACCAAGTCGATCCTGCCCGGCCAGTTCAACGCGCTGTTTGCCTGTGAGCTGATCGGACTCGCGCTCACCGCGGTGCTGATCGTCATCACCGAGTATTACACCGCTACCGAATACGGCCCGGTGCAACGCGTGGCAGCGGCGTCGCAGACCGGACACGCGACCAATATCATCGCCGGCCTCGGCGTCAGCATGAAATCCACGGCGCTCCCGGTGATCGCCGTGTGCGCCGCGATTTACGGCGCCTCGCATCTCGCCGGCCTCTACGGCATCGCCATCGCCGCGACCGCGATGCTCTCGCTCACCGGCATGATCGTGGCGCTCGACGCCTACGGCCCGATCACCGACAACGCCGGCGGCATCGCCGAGATGGCCGGGCTCGACAAGAAGGTGCGCGACATCACCGATCCGCTCGATGCGGTGGGCAACACCACCAAGGCCGTGACCAAGGGCTATGCCATCGGCTCAGCGGGTCTCGCGGCGCTGGTGCTGTTCGCCGACTACACGCACAACCTCGAGACGCATCTGACCGAGACCGGCCGCGCCATGGTGGGCTTTTCGCTGTCCGATCCGGCCGTGATCATTGGCCTGTTCATCGGCGGCATGGTGCCGTTCCTGTTCGGCGCCATGGCGATGGAAGCCGTGGGTCGCGCAGCGGGCTCGGTGGTCACCGAAGTACGCCGCCAGTTCCGCGAGATCAAGGGCATTATGGAAGGCACGGCCAAGCCCGATTACTCCAAGGCCGTAGACCTGCTGACCAAATCTGCCATTAAGGAGATGATTGTTCCCTCGCTCCTGCCGATACTGGTGCCCGTCGTCGTCGCCTTTGGCATCAATGCGTTGATGGGCCCCGGTGAAGGCATCAAGGCGCTGGGCGGACTGCTGATCGGCACCATCGTTACTGGCCTGTTCGTCGCGATCTCCATGTGCACGGGCGGCGGCGCCTGGGACAACGCCAAGAAATACATCGAGGAAGGTCACTTCGGCGGCAAGGGCTCAGAGGCGCACAAGGCTGCGGTCACCGGCGACACGGTCGGCGATCCCTACAAGGACACGGCCGGACCGGCGATCAATCCGCTGATCAAGATCATCAACATTGTGGCGCTGCTGCTGGTGCCATTGCTGTAAGCGAGGCCGGTGCGATGAAAGGTCTGCATGGCGCGCTGCTGGTAGTTGCTGCCGCACTGTTGCAGATACCGGCAAGCGGGCGCGCGGCGGAGCCAGCGGGCCCCGCTGTCGCTCAGGATCTGCACTGGCGCATGATCGGCCCCTTTCGCGGCGGCCGGACGCGCGCCGTCACAGGCATTCCGGGGCAGCCGGGCACTTTCCTGATCGGCGCAGTCAACGGCGGCGTGTGGAAGAGCGACGACTACGGTCGCAGCTGGCGTGCGCTCTTCGATGCGCAGCCGACGCAATCGATCGGCGCGATTGCGGTCGCACCCTCGGACCCCAGGATCATCTACGTCGGCAGCGGCGAGGGCTTGCACCGGCCGGATCTTTCGGTGGGCGATGGCATCTATCGCTCCGACGATGCAGGCGAGACCTGGACGCACCTGGGTCTGGATGACGCGCAGCAGATTCCAGAACTGGCCGTTGATCCGCGCGACGCCAGGCGCCTGTTCGCCGCGGTGCTGGGTCATCCCTACGGCCCGAATGCGCAGCGTGGCATCTTTCGATCCAGTGATGGCGGCGCTCACTGGGATCAGGTGCTCTACCAGGGCGAGGACATTGGCGGTTCCTGCGTGAGCATCGATCCGTTCAATCCGGATATTGTTTATGCGGCGCTCTGGCAGGTGCGCTCGGGTCCATGGGAAGACAACAACCGCTACGACGGCACCGCTGGTGGCTTGTATAAATCCACCGACGGCGGCGAGCACTGGCTGGCGCTGCGGCGCGGCTTGCCGGAAAACCTCTCGCAGATCCAGGTGGCGGTGGCGCCCAGCAGGCAGGGCCGGCTGTATGCAACGGTGGCCACCAACGCGCCGGGTGATTACAGCTCGGCGGCGGGTCTGGGCGTATACCGTTCCGATGACGGCGGCGAAAACTGGGCGCGCATCACGACCGATCCACGACCGGTGCTGCGCATCGGCGGCGGTGACCTGCCGATCATCAAGGTCGATCCGCGCAATGCCGATGTGCTGTACAGCGCCAGCCTGGTGACGATGAAGTCGGTCGACGGCGGCGTCAGCTGGAGCTCACTGCGCGGCGCGCCGGGCGGCGATGACTACCAGAACCTGTGGATCAGCGCGGACAATTCGCAGACGATCGCGCTGGTCGGCGATCAGGGTGGCATCGTTACCGTCAACGGCGGCACCTCCTGGAGTTCATGGTTCAATCAGCCGACCGCGCAGCTGTATCGACTCGGCATCAGCAACACTTTTCCCTATCGCGTCTGCTCCGGGCAGCAGGAAAGCGGTTCGGTGTGCATCGCCAGTCGCGGCAACGACGGCGAAGTCACTTTCCGCGACTGGCATCCGGTCGGTGTCATCGAATACGGCTACGCGGTGCCCGATCCGCTGGATGCCAACGTGGTCTTTGGCGCCGGACGCAATGAAGTCACCAAAGCCGATCTGCGTACCGGCCAGGTACAGAACATCACGCCGATTCCACTCACCGGCCCCGAAGTGCGCGTCAATCGCACCGAGCCGCTGTTCTTTGCGCCGCAGGATCCGCACCGCATGTACTACGCGGCCAACCGGCTCTACGAAACCACGAACGCCGGACAGTCCTGGCAGGCGATCAGCCCTGATCTGACGCGACCGGATCCTGCTGTGCCCACGAGCGTCGGCAAGCTGCGGCTGAAGCAGGCCGAGAAGCAGCGCGGCGTCATTTATGCCGCCAGCGCCTCACCGGTGCAGGATGGACTCATCTGGCTGGGTACCGATGACGGTCTGATATGGCAGCGGCGCGCTGCCGGCACTCCGTGGCTCAACGTGACGCCGCCCGAGCTCACGCCGTGGAGCAAGGTGACGCAGCTCGAAGCCTCGCACGTCGACGCGCTCGAGGCCTACGCCGCGGTGAACCGCTTTCGCGTCGACGATCTCAGGCCCTACATCTATCGCACCCGCGACGGCGGCCAGAGCTGGCAACTCATTACCCACGGCCTGCCCGACAACGCGCCGGTGAACACGGTGCGCGAAGATCCGAACCGGCGTGGCCTGCTGTTCGCCGGCACAGAGACAGCGGTATGGGTGTCCTTCGACGATGGTGATCACTGGGAATCCCTGCAGCTGAACCTGCCGCACACCTCGATGCGCGATCTGGCGATACACGATCAGGATCTGATCGTGGCTACGCACGGCCGTTCGTTCTGGATCCTCGATGACATCAGTCCGCTGCGTCAGTTCGACGCTGCCCTCTTGCAGGGTACCGCGGCGCTGCTGAAGCCCGCGCCGGCAATACGCGTCCAACGCAGCACCAACACCGATACGCCTATTCCGCCGGATGAGCCCACCGGTCGCAACCCACCGGATGGCGCCGTGCTGGACTACTACCTCGCCAGTGACGCGCCTGGCGGTGTAACGCTGGAAATTTTCGATGCCGCCGGCACGCTGGTGCGCCGCGTTGCGAGCAGCGATCCGCCGACCTACGCCGCCGATGAACTCGCGCAGGAATTGATACCGCGCTACTGGATCCGCATCCCCAAGCCACTGGCGGGCAGCGCCGGCATACATCGATTCGTCTGGGATATGCGCTATCCGCCGCCGCGCACGCCGCGGCGTGGCTTTCCCATTGCTGCGGTCCCCGGCGATACGCCGCAGGCACCGCAAGGCCCAGTCGTGACTCCCGGCACTTACCAGGTGCGGCTGCACGTCGGCACGCAGCAATGGGAACAGTCGCTCGAGGTGCGCAGCGATCCACGACTGCAGGTTTCGGCGGCGGCGCTCACCACGCAGCTCAAGCTCGCCCGTCAACTCGCCGACGCCCTCGATCGCAGTACCACTGCCCTGTTTGAAGCCCGCTCATTGCGCGCCCAATCGCAGGAGCGTACCGTGCATGCCAGCGCCCAGCTTGCCAGGCCACTGCGGGCCTTCGATGGCGAGCTGGCCGCGCTGCTGAAACCCGCAGACGAACACCCCCACGCCCCGCTCCGCCGCGGACTCGAAGCCCTGAATGGCGACCTTGCGACCCTCTACGAGCAGGTCACTCGCGCCGATGCGGCGCCCACCGACGCACAGACCGCAGCGACGGCGCAAGCCGTTGCCGACTGGCAGGCACTCGAGACTACCTGGCAGCCGCTGCGCGGAGCCCGTAGCGACGCGCTCAATGCCATGCTTGCCGGAGCGCAGCTGGCGCCACTGCTGCCGCAGCTGGCGCCGCCCAGGGATCCCGATATGGCTGACCTGGAGTAGCGCTACAGTGGGCCGGAAAACCCGGCAGTCACGGGCTCTCCGTTTCAGTCATCTCCCGGTACAACCAGGCGCGTGCCGAACTCCAATGGCGCTTGATGGTGGCCGGTGAGATCCCCAGTACCTCAGCGCTGTCCTCGATACTGAGGCCACCGAAAAACCGCAGCTCGACGATCTGAGCCTGCTGCGGATCCATCAGCGCCAGGCGCTGCATGGCATCGTCCAGGGCCAGCACGTCCAGATCGATGGTGATGGGCAGGTCTGGCGAGTCCTCGAGCGATATCTTGACGGCGTGCCCGCCACGCTTCTCGGCATGGCGGGCGCGTGCGTGCTCCACCAGTATCTGGCGCATCAGATTGGCTGCGACGCCAAAGAAATGGGCCCGGTTGCGCCACTCCGGCGCCTCTGGTCCCGCCAGGCGCAGGTACGCCTCGTGCACCAGCGCGGTGCTCTGCAGAGTGTGATCGCTGCGCTCGCGTCGCAGATAGCTGCCGGCCACCCGGCGCAGCTCCCTATAGACCAGTGGCAACAGCCGGTCCAGAGCCTGGGCGTCGCCGGAGCGCCACTGACCCAGCAGCGCTGTCACGGAAGGGACACTGTCGCCGTGCAACGCAGCTCATCCTCGGTGGTGACGCTGTTCGCAGCGCCTGGCCTGTGTGAATAACTTTCTGCCACACAACTGTCAAGTCATGAGCTGTTTTTTACTCACTTTTCGCATTACTGGTTGAGAGCACTCAACTGCGTGAGGGCGAATAAATGACAACAACGAACCCGGACGACCTTATTGATCGTGCGCTGCTGCAGGGGGTCGCCAATTCAGATCGTGCAGCTTTCGAGCGTCTCTACCACCGCTATGAGACCCGGGTACATGGTTATGTAAAAAACATTGTCCGGGACTCCAGTACCGCGGAAGATGTCGTGGTCGCGACCATGACCACGATCTGGCAGATTGCGGCGAGCTTCGCGGCAAGGTCGCGCGTCTCTACCTGGATATTGGGTATCGCGCGCCACAAGGCCATCGATGCAGTTCGCTCCCGCACGAGCGCACCCCTGACCATACCGTTGGAGTCGGCGAATGAGCTTGTGGAGGCTGGTCCCGAGGCGTTCGAGGTCGTCAATTCCGAGCAGCTCCGTCAGTCAATGCACCGGGCGCTGTCACGCTTGAGCACGGAGCATCGCGAAGCGCTGCGCCTAGCCTACTACGAAGAACTGCCCTACGAAGACATCGCCATGCTGCTGGGCATACCGGCCAATACTGTCAAGAGTCGCGTTTTTTATGCCAAGCAGGAACTGAGACACCTTCTGCCTGCTCCGGGCAGTCGCTCCATGCAACCGGAAGGCCGCGAGCGCATCAGCTTGACCCATTGATGTCGAAGTGCACGACTCACTGGCGGTCAATGCATCAGCTTGGTTGCCACAATGAGATTGCTCACCACTCCTGGCGCCCGCCTACATCCACAGGCATTGCTGCTGCCCTGGTACCTGGCCGGGTCGCTGAATGCATTTCAGTGCACGGCACTCAGCGCACACCTGATTGACTGCGCCTCGTGCCGCCGGGAACTCGACAGTGTCAGGGAGGTTCGCCGCTGGATACTTGAATGCCTCGACGCCGACCCGCAGCCATTGCGGCGCATCGAGCGGCGGGTCATGGCGAACATCTGTCCATTGAACCCTGCGAGTCCTGGCACCGACTCAGTTCGGTAGTCAGAAACAGCCGATTTCCAAATAATCAGGGGAGATAGTCATGAAGATTACGCGTCATACCGCATTCCGAAGCTTTTCAGGTGCCACTATTGCGGCGGCAATGTCCGCAGCGTTTTCAGCAGGCCCGGTGTTGGCAGCGCCGGCAATTCCGGTCATTGTGACCAACGTGCCGTCAGTCAGCGCACACATCAGCAACTCGTCCATTGCCGTCAGCAACAGCAGCGTGGCGCCGCTGTTTGTCGATACCGACAGCTCCGCCCGCACCTACTTTAACGCCTCATGCACCACGCCAAACGTTGACGCAGCTTACGAGCAGGCCGCCTGCACACTGTTGACGATTCCGGCCGGTCGCCAGATTGTAATCGAGACCGTGTCCTGCCAGGCCGAAGTGGCCACCGGTGGCAGCGGTCCCGGGGATGTACAACTGATCGTACCGAACGCACCACTGACGGGTGGCGCGATTCAGAACGTTTCCCACCTGCTCACACTGAGCCGTCAGGCGGGAAACACCAGCCTTGAGATCTGGCGCATGACGACGGCACTGCGCGCCTACGGCAGGTCACCGGACAGTGGCACAGTGAATGTCGGCCTGTTTTACCGCTCAACCTACGTGGCAGGCGTGCCTGTTGATATTGGCTGCGCGATATCGGGCTACATGATCGGCCTGTAGACTGAAGGCCGGATCCGATAGGAATAGACTGTCCAACGGCCGGTTCGCCGTTGGACAGTTCCCCTGGAGGCAGGCATGACGCCCGAGCGCTGGGCTCAGGTACGAATGGTATTCGAACGTGCCACTGCGCTGGTGGCCGAAGCGCGTGACAGCTACCTGCGTGTCGCCTGCCAGGGCGATCCCGAGCTGCTGCTCGAGGTGCAATCGCTGTTGCGATCAGACGCACAGGCCGGCCAGGATTTCCTGGCAAAGCCGGCAGTTGATCTTCGTGCCGCTGTTGAACTCGATGCCCGCTTCAAACCGGGCACGCGCATTGGCGCCTACCAGCTCCTGGAACTGATCGGCCAGGGTGGCATGGGGGAGGTCTATCGCGCTGCCCGCGCTGATGGGCAGTATCAATCGTTGGTGGCGATCAAGCTCATGCGCCGCGGTGTCGACAGCGCAATGATCGCAGAGCGATTTCGCCACGAGCGCCAGATTCTGGCCGGCCTTGAACACCCAAATATCGCACGCCTGCTGGATGGTGGCACGACCGCCTCCGGCACACCGTTTCTCGTCATGGAACTCGTCGCCGGCAGTCAGATCGACCAGTATTGTGATGCCAAGCATCTCACCATAGCCGAGCGGCTGCGGCTCTTTCAACGCGTGTGTGCAGCCGTCCAGTACGCTCATCAGCATCTGGTGATTCACCGCGATATCAAGCCCAGCAATATTCTGGTAACCGACAGCGGCGAACCCAAGTTGCTCGACTTCGGCATTTCCAGGCTGCTCGATCCGGCCGCAAACACCGAACTCACGATCCTCAACGCGCTGACCCTCGAATACGCCAGCCCGGAGCAGTTCAAGGGCGGACCAATAACGACGGCCAGCGATGTGTATTCCCTGGGTGTGGTGCTGTTCCATCTGCTGACCGGTCACTCACCCTACGCAGGGAACACGCACAGCGCCCACGAACTGGTGCGCGCAGTCTGCGATTCGGAACCCAGACCACCCAGTTCGCTGGTCACAGGCCGATCGCTGGCCGGCGACCTGGACAACATTGTCCTCATGGCGCTGCGCAAAGAGCCGTTGCGGCGCTATGCCTCGGTAGAGCAGTTTTCCGCAGACATCCGCCGTCACCTGGAACAAATGCCGGTGATGGCAACCCCAGGCTCGTGGCAGTACCGGGTCGGAAAATTCGGCCGACGGCACAAGCTCGGCGTGATCGCAACAACGATCGTGCTGCTGGCCACGATCGGTGGCGTCTGGTCTACGATCCGTGAGGCGCGCATCGCCACGGCAAATCAGCTACGGGCGGAGAAGCGCTTCAGCGATGTGCGCAAGCTGGCGCACCTGCTGATATTCGATATTCACGATGCTGTCATCAACCTGCCGGGGTCGACCCCGGCGCGCAAACTTATAGTCGATGGAGCACTGGTCTATCTGGACGATCTGGCGCGCGAGTCAGGAGCCGATCGCTCGTTGCAGGCGGAACTGGCGGAGGGCTACGAGCGCGTCGGTCTCGTGCAGGGCGGCGAACCAGGGCGCGGCAATCTGGGCGATACCCGCGGGGCACTGGCCAGCTTTCAGAAGATGCTGGCGATCCGCCAGCAGCTGGTGCGCGCCGATCCGACGCAGCTGAACCACCAGATCGCGCTGGCGCGCAGCTACCGTACCATTGCCGATCTGCAACTCATCTACCTGGGAGAGGTCAACAATGCGCTGGTGAATTGCCGCCGCGCGGTCGCCATCACCGAACCGCTGTATCGCGCCCGCCCTGAAGACACCGGGCTGGCCTTTGAACTCGCGGCCGACTATCACAAGCTGGGCGATATCGAGGGTGGCGGCAACGGCAGCCTGTCGAGCCGGGCCAATATCAGCAGCAGTCTGGCCTATCACCTTAAATCTCTGGCAGTGTTTCGTGCCATGTTGAAACGGGCGCCCACCGACAAGCGCTATCAACGCGATGTGGCAGTACTGGATTTCACCCTGCAGAATAATCAACTGGCGCTGGGAGACCGGACCGGCGCCACCAATGGCGCCCGCGAAGCGCTCGGCATCTTCGCAGCCCTGGCCACGGAGAAGGATAATGCGCTCGCTCAGCTCGACCTCGCTACCGGTGGCTACGGTGCCATGGGCAACCTGTCATTGCGATATGGAGATTTTTCAGACGCAGCGGATTACTACCGCAAGGGCGTGCAACTCATAGAGCCGGTGGTCAAGGCTGACCCGCAGGACGTGGATGCGCGCGACGCCCTGAATTCCATGCGTGCCAGTCTCGGGCTGAGCCTGACCAGGGCCGGCAGACGGGTGGAGGGTCTGGCGCTGCTTGATGAGTCGCATGCCGATGCCACGAATCTCATCAAGACCGCGGAGAACGTTCAATATCAACTGTCAGCCGCTGCAATCGGCCTCGAACTGGCCGCCGCGCTGGAGTCCGCGGGCGAGTACTCCAGGGCGCGGCAACACTACCTGCAGGCCGCAGACACTTACCAGGCAATTCTGGTCGCCGAGCCGGCGAACATTGAGAATGCCATCGCGCAATCGGTGGCCCTGAATGGGATGGCCGCGACCGATCTCAGGCGGCGGAACCATGGCGCCGCACGGGATGAATTTGCACAGGCCCTGAAGATCAACGAGCCACTCGCAGCGGGAAACGCCGATGCACTCTATGCGGTGGCCGCAACCTACATGGGCCTGGGAAATCTGGCGTTGGCAACCACCACGGTCATGACCGCTGCGGACCAGCGCCTGCAGCAGCGGCAGCAGGCCAGCGCCTGGTATCGAAAGAGTCTGGTCGCGGCGCGCCGCATTCCAAATCTGTCACCGGTTGACCCGTGGGGTCTCGATAGTGTTGATGTTCAGTTGATTGCCTCAAGACTTGCAGAGAGTGAGAAGAACCCGGCAGCACCGTGATGCGGTCGGAGTGTTGGGTTGCGCCCAGACCCATAAATTACCTATCCTGCCACGGTGAATCTGACCTATCGCTCCAGACGCGCCGCCGCTGGCGTGCCGCACACCGGCGGGCAAATCGCCCTGCTACTACTCAAGCTCTACGGCCTGTGGCTGCTGGTCTGCCTGCTGGGGCGAGCGGCGCTGTTCGTGTGGCAGCATTCACGGCTGGGCGATCTGTCGGCGACGACGCAAGCCATGGCTTTTGTCTACGGCTGGCGCATGGATACGATCTTGCTCTCGTATCTGCTGGCGCCGGTGGTGCTGGTGGTCACGCTGTGGCCACGGCCGTTGCCGGGGGTAGCCGCCTGGAGCGTGCGCGCCTGGGCCCTGATCGTGCTGATGAAGCTGGTCTTCATCGAGGTGGCAAGCTTCCCGTTCTTTGCCGAGTACGACGTGCGGCCCAATGTGCTGTTCGTGGAATACCTGCGCTATCCACAGGAAGTCGCCTCCCTGCTGTGGAAGGATCAGAAGCTGAACTTCAGCCTCGGCCTGCTGGCCGTCGCCATTGCGGCTTACGCATTCCTGCGCGTGCGGGCCTTTGCCAGTGTACGCAGCCTGATGCTCGCGCCCTGGTGGACCCGGGCCCTATGGTGCCTGCCGCTGCTGGTACTGGTGTTCTGCGGCATCCGCTCCAGCACCGGGCGGCGCCCGGCCAATATTTCTGACGCGCTCTACTCCAGCAACCGCGTTGCCAATGAAATTGCCAAGAACTCGCTGTACAGCATCGGTTACGACGCCTTCCGCTCGCAGCAGGACAGCGTGCGCAAGGCGCCCAGGTACGGCGCGATGAGCATGGCCGAGGCCTACGAGCGCGCCTATCGCGTGCTGGGACGCAGGCCGGAAGATCCCTCGCGACCGTTCCTGACCACTATCAGGACCTCGCTCCCCGCAGCCACGCCGCGCAACCTGGTGATCATCCTGGAGGAGAGCATGGGTGCACAGTTTGTCGGTTTCACCGGCGCCGCGCACAGTCTGACGCCCTCGATCGATGCCCTGGCCGGGCACAGCATCGCCTTCACCAACCTCTATTCAAATGGCACGCGCAGCATCCGCGGTATTGCCGCGATGAGCGCGGGCTTCCTGCCACTGCTGGGCGAAGGTGTGGTGAAACGTCCCAGGAGCCAGCAGGGATTCTTCACGCTGGCCTCATTGCTCAAGCCGCTGGGCTATCACGCCAGTTTCATCTACGGCGGCGCGGCACGCTTCGATGACATGAAGGCCTGGTATCTGGGCAATGGTTTCGACGAAGTGATCGAACAGAAGGACTATGAACACCCGGGCTTCGTCAGCACCTGGGGCGTGAGCGACGAAGACCTGTTCATCAAGGCCGATGAACGCTACACCCAGCTGAGCGCGGCGGGCAGACCCTTTGTCAGCGTGATATTCAGTTCATCCAATCACACGCCCTTCGAACTACCCGATGGCAAAATCAGCTGGGAACCGGGCGTGCCCCGCAGGTCGGTCGAGAACGCCATCAAGTATGCCGACTACGCGGTTGGCCGATTTTTTGAGCTGGCGCGGCAATCGAAGTATTACGCCCACACCGTGTTCGTCATCGTCGCCGATCACAACGTGCGCGTGTACGGCGACGATGTCGTGCCGGTGCCGGGCTTTCACATTCCCGGACTCATTTTTGTGCCAGGCGTAGCGCCGCAACGCTATGCAGAGCTGGCCTCGCAACCGGATCTGCTGGCGACTGCCCTGAGCCTGGTGGGTGTCGAGCTGCGCGCGCCGGTGCTGGGGCGCTCCATTTTTGAGCCGGATCGCCAGCACTTCGTGATGATGCAGTTCAACGATACCTATGGCTTTCGTCGCGGCGATGCCGTGGCGGTGCTGCGCGAGGATAAGCCCGCCAGCACCTGGCAGCTACGCGATGGGCATCTGGTGGTCGCGCCCGAGGATATCGAGTTGCAGCGCGACGGCCTGGCGCTGCTGCAGGTAACCGAGGACCTTTACGAGAACCGGCTATATGGAACAACAGCTGCTAACTGAGAGCACGAGACACGGTCAAGCGGCCGGCCAGGCGCCGCCGGCCAGCGCCGCGACGCTGTCGCTGAAGGCCGCGATCAGCTGATCGACCTGCGCCACAGTGGTGGCCGGGCACACCAGCATCATGTTGTGAAATGGTGCGATCACGCAGCCGCGGTTCAGGAGGCTGAGGTGCAACGCCTGCTCGAGTTCCGGCGCATGCGCCCGGGCGGCCTCGGTGCCGTTCCTCAGCGGCCCGGGCGCGCAGATGAATTCGACCCGCGCGCCAACCCGCGCGACGTGCCAGGCCAGCCGCCGGGATAGCAATTACGGCTTCGAGGCCGGCAGCCAGGCGCGCGGCGAGTGCCTCCATGTGCGCGTACGCCGCTGCCGTCATGACTTCAGTCAGGGTCGCGCGCATCGTCGCCATGGCGAGCGCGTTGGCCGAGAGCGTCGTGCCCAGACCCGAGTGACCTTCCGGCTTGTGACGACGGATGCGATCCCAGCTGTCTGCGATGGCATCGGTGAAGCCCCAGACGCTTGCTGGTACGCCGCCGGCGATCGGCTTGCCGAGCACGAAGATGTCCGGCTCCAGGCCGTAGGCGCCGCAATAGCCGGACGGCCCGGTCGAGATCGTGTGGGTCTCGTCGATAAGCAGCAAGGTCCCGCTGGCACGGGTGAGCGCGCGCAGACTGGCGTGATAGCCCGGTAACGGCGGAACCATGCAGCAGTTGGTCAGCACCGGCTCGGTGATCACGCAGGCGATGTCGCCCTTTGCCAGCACACGCTCGAGTGCCACCGTGTCGTTGAACTCGACCACCTCGGTCGCGACGGTCAGATCGACGTACTGACCGATGAGACCGGGATTATTGCGGGCCCGGCCATTGGCCAGGCTGACATAGGTCTCGTCCACCGCACCGTGGTAGCAGCCGTTCATCACCACAATCCTGGCACGCCTGGTCACGGCGCGGGCGACGCGCAGCGCGAAGCGATTGGCGTCCGACGCGGTCGTTGCCACCTGCCAGTGCGGCAGACCAAAGCGTTCGCGCAGCAGATGCCCGACGGCGAGCGTGTCCTCGGTCGGCAGCATATAGGTCAGGCCACGACCCGCCTGTTCGCGCAGGGCGCGCACCACCGGCGCTGGCGAATGTCCGAACATCGAGCCCGTGTCACCGAGACAGAAATCTGCCAGCTGATGACCATCCACGTCGCGGAGCTCGGCGCCCTGCGCGTTGGCGACCACGAGTGGAAACGGCAACGGCCAGTCGAGCATCCAGTGCAGCGGAACGCCGGCGTAGTAGCCACTCGCGGCGCCGGCCGTCAGGGCCCGCGAGCGCGGATGTTCACGCGTATAGCGCTCCTCCTCCTGCGCGCGCAGCGCACGCACGGCTTCAGGCGTAGAAATCGTACTCACGATTGAAGATGTCCTCGATCAGTTCGGCGTACTCGCCACGCTTGAGCGCCGCATAGAGCTGCAGGAAGTCCGGCGGCAGGTACTGGCGCAGCAGCGCGGATTGTTCGAAGCGCCCGAGCGCGAGCAGCAGATCACCGGAAAATTCACATCGGTGCCGAGGCGCGACTTGCCGCCCAGTGGCGCACTGGGTTCGAGTTGGTTCTGCACGCCGTGCAGTACCCCGGCCAGAATAGCCGCCATGGTCAGGTGCGGACTGGCATCGGCGCCCGCCACGCGGTGCTCGAGCCGGCGCGCCTGGCCATGGGCGGCCGGCACCCGGAAGGCGACACTGCGGTTGTTGTGGTCCCAGTCGCGCGTCGTCGGCACGAACAATCCAAGATAGCGTCGCTGCGAATTGAAGTTCGGCGCGAACAGGGCCAGCGAGTCGTACATGAGCGCCTGCGCTCCGGCAATCGCCTGGTGCAGCAAGGCCTCGCCACCAGCGGCACCGAAGCGGTTCCCGCCGGCTTCGTCGACCAGGCTGACGTGCACGTGCAGACCGTTCCCGGGCTGGTCGGCAAACGGCTTCGCCATGAAGGTCGCTTCAAGGCCCAGTGAGCGCGCCACACCCTTGACGAGCCGCTTGAGCAGCACGGCGTGATCAGCGGCGAGCAGCGGATCAGCGACGTGGTGAAGATTCACTTCATACTGACCGACGCCATATTCGGCGACGGCGCCACACACGGGCAGATTCTGCAGCCTGGCCGCGTGATCGACCCGCGAGAGGAACGCGGCGGCGTCTTCAACCGCTTCGAGCGACAGATTGGCTGCGCGTCGCGATGGCGTGCGCCCGGGCAAGGCGCCGACCTGTATCTGCCCATCGGGTCCGCGCTTCGGGTCGATCAGATAGAACTCAAGCTCGCAGGCGACCACCGGGTGGAGGCCTGCGGCGCGGCAGCGGCCGACGATATCCCGCAGGATCACGCGCGGATCGAACCACAGTTCCTTGCCGCTGTTGGCATCGCGCATCTGCACCACGACCTGCGCGGTCGGCACCGCCGCCCACGGCACGCGATGCAGTGTCTGCGGGATGGGTTTCGCGGTGCCATCCGGATCACCATCGACTTTGCCGAGCCCCAGGGGAGCCTGGCCGAGTCCACGACTATCGGCGACCAGCGCGCAGGCGGAATACTGCACGCCCTCGCTGTATATTTTCTCGCCGTCGCTGACCGGCAGGCGCTTGCCGGAAGTGTTGCCGTTGACGTCGATCGAGAAGGCATCAATGGCTTCGATGTCAGGGTTGGCTTTCTGGAATTCGCGCCACTCGCTCAGCGGCGCAGTGTCGGACTTGGTATGTTCATGCATGATTACCTGCCTGGGTGAGGCGCTCAGAGCCGATCCCTGAGTGCGTAAAAGGACATGGCGGCCACCAGCGTCGGCCAACGCAGCGCCGGGCCGCCGGGAAACGCGGGCACCGGTATCTGCGACAGCAGTTCCAGTTGCTCACGCTCGCCGCACAGCGCATCCGCGACGATCTTGCCGCTGTAGGGTGCCAGCAGCACGCCGAGTCCGGAATAGCCACTGGCATTGACCAGGCCAGGCTGCAGTTCGCACACCAGCGGCATGCGCGTCGGCGTGATGCCCAGCGTACCGCCCCAGGCGTACTCGAAGCGCACCTGCTGCAGCTGCGGAAAAATGCTGAGCACCCGCGGCCGCACGAACGCGCCGATATCGGCTGGGAAGCGATAGCCGTAGTTCTCACCGCCACCGAACAGCAGGCGGTGATCCGGCGTGAGGCGAAAGTAATTGACGACGAAGCGCGAATCGGCAACCGCGGCGCCATTGCTGATCAAGCGCCGCGGCGCGCTCAGCACCGAGCGGTTCGGTGACCGCGATGTAATTGTGAATCGGCATGACATGCCGCTCGACCGTCGCGGATAACCCACGCAGGTAGCCATTGCAGGCCAGCACCACGCGCGCCGCGCGCAGCTTCGCCGCGTGCCGTGGCAATGCGCCAACCCTCACCGTCCGCCCGCAGGGCGGTGGCCTCGACGCCTTCGTGCAGGCGTGCACCGTGACCCGCGGCAGCGCGGGCAATGCCGAGGGCGAAGTTGAGCGCGTGCAGGTGGCCGCCACGCGCATCCAGTGAACCGCTGTGGTAGGCCTCGCTCGCGACCATGCTGCGCAGCTCGTCGCGCTCGATGAAACGCAGGTGCGGATAGTCGTAGCAGCGCTGCAGATGCTCGACTTCGCGACGCGTGTCCACCCCGTAGCGTACGCGGTGATCGGCATGCACGCGGCCGGAACGAAGATCGCAACGGATCGCGTAACTGTCGATCAACCAGTCCAGATGCGCACGCGCCGCGAGCACGAAATCCCAGTAGCGGCGCGCGAGCGCCAGGCCGCCGCGCGCTTCCAGCCATAGCTGACTGCGGCGCATGCCCACGTGCACCTGGCCGCCGTTGCGCCCGGAAGCGCCCCAGCCGAGACGCGATTGCTCGAGCAGCACGACGTCGACGCCGCGGCGCGCCAGATGCAGCGCGGTGGCCAGGCCCGTGTAGCCGCCACCGATCACGCATACGTCACAGCGGGCCGAGCCGTCGAAGGGCGCTGTGACGATCGATTCCTTCAGCGTCGCCGCATAGTACGACGGCGCATGCTGCGCGCTCGGTGTCAGGGCCACCGGGTAGCGGCGCGCCGGAGATTTCACGCTTTGAGTGCCGGCGTCGCCTCGTCCAGCGCCGCCCTGATGGTATCGACCAGGCGGTCGATCTCGGCATGCGTGATGATCAGCGGCGGACAGAACACGATGGTGTCGCGTATCGCGCGCACCATCAGCCCATGGCGAATGCAGATGTCGCGCACCATCGGGCCAGCAGTGCCTTCCTTGCCCGTGAAGCGCTCATTGCTGCCCGGGCGCGAGACGATCTCGACCCCGCCGACCAGGCCCAGCGAGCGCGCCTCGCCGACCAGCGGATGGCTGCGCAGACGCGCCAGTGCCTGCGCGAGGTAGGGTCCGGAATCCTCGGCCGTGCGCTCCACCAGCCGCTCGCGACTGAGGATCTCCATGTTCTTGAGCGCCACGGCCGCACAGACCGGGTGACCGGAATAGGTGTAGCCGTGTACGAATTCACCGCCCGC
Source organism: uncultured Gammaproteobacteria bacterium (assembly GCA_963823235.1). GTDB lineage: Bacteria > Pseudomonadota > Gammaproteobacteria > Steroidobacterales > Steroidobacteraceae > FEN-1191. The sequence goes on from CAWGKS010000007.1 coordinate 178,244, forward strand.
CTCCCGCAAGGTCGCCACGATGTGGCTGGCGACGCCAGTCGCAGAGATGGGCAGGTATCCGGACGACAGCCCCTTGGCCATCGTGACGATGTCGGGTCGCACGCCGAAATGCTGGAAGCCGAACCAGCGGCCCAGGCGCCCGAAGCCGCAGATCACCTCGTCGCTGATCAGCAGGATGCCGTATTTGCGGCAGATCGCTTCGATCATCTGCCAGTAACCCGGTGGCGGAATGATCACGCCACCGGCGCCCTGCACGGGTTCGCCGATGAACGCCGCCACGTTTTCCGGGCCCACGGCAAGTATCCGCTCTTCGAGTGCTGCGGCGGCCCGCGCGGCAAATTTCTGCGGATCCTCGCCAAAGGCGTCACCGAACAGATAGGGCTGCATGATGTGCTCGATACCGGGGATCGGCAGGCCACCCTGCGCATGCATCGCTTTCATGCCGCCGAGGCTCGCGGCGGCGACCGTCGAGCCGTGGTAGGCATTCCAGCGGCTGATGAAGATGCGGCGCTGCGGCTGGCCTTTTACCGTCCAGTAATGCCGTACCAGACGAAACGCCGTGTCAACGGCTTCCGAACCGGAGTTATTGAAGAACACGTGCGACAGTTCGCCACCCAGGCGGCTGGAGATTTCGGTGGCGAGCCGTACTGTCGGCACGCTCGCGGTCTTGAAGAAGGTGTTGTAGTACGGCAGTTCCTGCATCTGCTCGTAGGCGGCGCGCGCCAGCTCCTCGCGCCCATAGCCAACATTGACGCACCACAGCCCCGCGTGGCCATCGAGCATCGAGTTGCCTTCGGCGTCGTAGATCGTGCAGCCTTCAGCGCGCGTGATCAGGCGACTGCCGCCCATCTCGGCCTGCAGACGAAAATCGCTCTGCCCTGGAAGATGATGGGCGACGTCGAGTCGGCGCAGCTCCGCGACTTCGGGTGTCGACAGTTTCAGATGGCTCATAGGTAACTCCTCAATTGAATCCATGGGCGCTCATGCGCCTGGCAATTCGCCCACGGCGCGCTGCGCCTGTTCAATCGCCACATCGGTGTAGGCGCCGCCGCCGGCGTCGGCATTGGCGATGGCAATGCGCCCAAAGCGACGCCGGCCGATCACCTGCGGCAGCTCGCTTTCCGGCAGCTCAGGATCGAACAGCGAGTTGTGTTCCGGCGCGTAGCCGTGCGGCCAGCGGTTGACCGTGATCGCAGTGATGTCGGCCGCCGGATCGAAGCCACCGGGTCCGAGCATGCGGCCCAGCTGATCGCGGATGTTGCGCTCGAAAGTCTGGAACGGCGTCGCCAGCAGCTCGGCGCGCCCGGCGCGGTTCTGTTCGTGCTCGCTCAGACCCGGCTGGCAGGGCGTGCGCTCCATCCAGATCACGCTCGGCTCGCTGGGCGAGCGGGGACTGCGATAGGCGCCGATGTCCACGCTCGGGTTCAGTCGCAAACCGGTGTGATAGCTGCCTGGCGCGTATATCTGCCAGACCCCGAGCTTCGCGAACGCCTGCCAGTTGCGGATCGCCACGCTGGTATACACCAGCGGCGACTTGACGAGCGCGTGCAGCGCCGTCTTCTGCTGCTCGGGCAGCTGCGGGCACAGGTAGGGAATCATCATGTTGTAGCACGCCAGCACACAGTGGCGCGAGCGCACCCGCAACCGGCGCCCATCGCGCAGGTAGGTGACCGCAGTCTCTTTGGCGGACTCCGCGCTGCCCAGATTCTGCACATTCAGCACGGTGCTGTTCAGACGCAGGCGCACCGGATTGACGCCGCGATCGAGCCGGCTGTAGTCCACACGCGCGCTGATCACGTCCTCCACGCTGCTGCCGGGCACCGCCTCAGGAATCAGGCGACGCACCAGCAGGCGCGCGATGGTGGCATTGCCATCGGGGAAATGCAGCCGGACCGAGCCGCCGGTATCGGCATAGCCAGCCGGCGTGAATCCCATCCCGGGAATCGACCCCGGCTCCAGTTTGAGCCCCTTGAAACCCGGCAAGTCGATGCCCCAGGCATCAAGCGCTGATACCGCATCGACGCCCACGGCCCACTCGCCCTGCGTGCGGGTCTGGTAGAAGGCAAGCACCTCGGGTTCGACCTTGACGATGTTCTGCAGGTAATTGCGGTAGCTGACTTTCGCCAGACGCTGCTTCTTCTCATTCGAGCTGAGGCCGGGCAGGTAGTCGCTGCCGCCATCCTCGACACGCTGCAGGTCACGCCGCGCGGCCGCTGAGAGCGGCGTGGCGGCCAGAAACTCGTGCCACGGCTTGCTGCCATACCCGACCGCCAGATGGTCGGACCCAAAGGTCTCACGATCGAAGAACACACCCTCGCCGAGTCCGAGTCCCTGGTAGAACTCCGGATGCTGGATTGTCTTCGCGAGCGTGGCGGCATCGATACCGAGCCTGCGCAGCAGTCCGTCGGCAACCGCACTGTAGGGCCGCGGGCTGTCGATCATCATCGTGCCGCCATTCATGAGGGCCAGCTGGCCACCCAGATCGAATTCGTTGCGCTGGGCGTGACCGCCAAAATCATCGTGATTGTCGAGCACCAGGACGCGCGCCGCCGGGTGTTGCTCACAGTAGAAATGCGCGGCGCTCAGGCCACTGATGCCGGCGCCGACAACCACGAGGTCGTAGTGTTCTTCAAGCTCGATCGGTGTGGGCTGTGGCGCACCGTCGCGCAGCGCATGCGCTGCCTCGAAGGATCCGGCCTGACTGCCGCGCAGCCCGGTAAGGCTCGGCGGGTAATAGCCAGGCAGATCCTGTGCGCCGGGTGGCAGCTTTGGCGCCGCTCGCGTGCAGCCGGGAAGTGCGGCAGCCGCCAGAATGCCCGCCGATCCGATCGCCACGCCCTGGACAAAATCCCGGCGGCTTATGGGCAGGTCCATGCCTGTTGCTATGTCGCGCGGTGAACGCGGGCGATCACGGGTCATCTCTGCTCCCCTCCCCGATAATTCATGGCTATGTCGCGCCCGATTTGTTGCGGCTGGGCCGGTGCCTGCGGCGCCCGGTGCGCGCCGCGCAAATGCGACCCGGCAAGCTACCGGGATCCTGCCCCGATAGTCAACAACAGGCCGTCTGAAGGCATGTGGCAGCCGGGTTTGGCTTACGATGGGGCGGGGATGGCGTAGTGGCCTGCAATTTCAACCTGGCATTTAACCACGGTCCGGCAACTTGGCTGAAGCACTGACGCACTTTCGGGCGGCGGCATCGGGATATGGCGCGTGCAGCCAGGCAGCCGCGCGTTGGCACGCCGGCGTGGCAGCCATACTGTTGCTGACACCGTCGCTGGCGCCGGCCCGCGCGGCGCGCACCCTGCCGGAACTGGCGCCGCCCACCGCGGCTGATCGCGTCCTGGTCATCGCCCCGCACCCGGACGACGAGACCCTCTGTTGCGCAGGCATTCTGCAGCTTGCGGTTGCGGCCGGCGCGACGGTGGGCGTGGTGTGGCTCACCGCCGGCGACAGTTTCGAAATCGATGCCGTAGTGGCCGAACGCACCCTGCGCCCCAAGGGCCTGGAGCTGGAAAGACTAGGCGCTCGCCGCATTGAGGAAGCCAGGGCCGCGGCCGACGTGCTGGGCGTGCCGCGCACCAACCAGTTCGTGCTGGGCTACCCTGACCGTGGCCTGAGTGCGCTGTTGGGCGATGCCGGCGACAGCACGCATCGTTCGGTCTATACCGGCGCCAGCGCTGTTCCTTATGCGCAGGCCCTGGCTCCCGGCCATCTCTATACCGGCAACAACCTGCGCCACGATCTGGATCAGCTCATCGCGCAATTTGCACCCACCATGGTTCTGGTGGCGGCGCCCCAGGATCACCACGCCGATCATCGCGCCAGCGGCCTGCTGGCGCGCGAACTGGTGGCCGCGCGCTTGCCCGGCGCGCGCGTGTATTACTGGATCGTACACGCCGGTCTCAGCTGGCCCTGGCCGCATGGCCTGCACCGCAGCCAGGCATTATGGCCGCCGGCGGGCGCAGCCGCGCTCAACTGGCAACGCCTGGGCCTGGATGAGAGCGCGCAGCTGCGCAAACTCAAGGCGCTGCGTCAGCACCATACGCAACGCGAAGTAATGGGCTGGTTTCTGAATTCCTTCGTGCGCAGCAACGAACTGTTTGCGCCGGCGCCAGCAATGATGCCTACGCCGCTGCCCTGAAACGCCCGCTCAAGCGGCCATCAGCAACGGCGCGGGACGACCCAGCGCGTAACCCTGCAGGAAATCGCAGCCTATGTTGCGGGCTGCATCGGCCGCCGCGTCGTCTTCCACCTGCTCAGCAATCACCTTGAAATTGAGTGTGCGCGCCAGCTTGATCATGGCCGTGACCATGGCCTGGTTGATCGAGTCGCGCGCCAGGTTGCGCATGAACGAACCGTCAATTTTCAGGTAATCAACTGCCAGCAGGCGCAGGTTCGAGAACGAACCCAGGCCACTGCCAAAATCATCGAGCGCAAAGCGACAACCCATGCCGTGCAGCACACCGATGAAGCGGCGCGCCTGCTCGAGATTGGCGATCACGGCAGCCTCGGCGATTTCGAAACACACCTGCGCCGGGTTGGCGCCGGTGCTGTCAAAGCACTCGACCACGAACTCGAGAAACTGTACGTCGGCCAGGGTCTGGCCGGAAATATTGAGGGCAATACTTCGATTCGCCGGCAGCGCGATGGCGCCACGACCCAGGGCGGTGAGTGTAGTCTGCACGATCTGCCGGTCGATCAGCCCCATGAGCCGATAACGCTCCGCGGCCTGCAGAAATTCCACCGGTGCTACCTGCTCGCCGGCGTCATTGCGCAGCCGCACCAGCACTTCCATCGCCGGGCCCGCGTCGCCATCGCCATAGGCGGCGACAATCGGCTGGCAGTAGAGCTCGAAACGATTTTCCTTGAGCGCGCTCTGCAGCAGCTGCAGCCAGTGTATTTCGCCGCTCTGGCGCGCATAGACTTCATCGCGCGCGGAATACACTGCCACATGGCCACCCTGCCGCTTGGCCACGTAGCAGGCCGAATCGGCCGCCGCCAGGGCTTCTTCCAGGTTGCTTGAATCGCGCGCGATCTCCACCAGTCCGATACTGGCGCCGACATTGAAGATGCGATCGCGCCACACGAAGCGATGATCGGCCACTTTGCGGCACACTTCGTCAGCGATCTGCCGGGCCTTGTCGAGCGGGCAACCCATCAGCAACATGCCGAACTCATCGCCGCCCAGGCGCCCGACCACATCGGAATCGCGCACCGCAGAGCGCACCAGCTTGGCGATGTCGCGCAGCAGGCTGTCGCCAGCCAGATGTCCGCTGGTGTCGTTGATGACCTTGAAGCGATCGAGATCCAGGTAACAGAGCACGTGCCCGGGTTCGCCGCGTTGCGCAGCGTCGATGCCCTCCTGGAGGCGGCGCTCGAATTCACGGCGATTGATGAGCCCGGTGAGCGCGTCATGCGCGGCCTGGTAGGAAATCTGGCGCGTCAGGCCGCGCGACTCCGTGACATCGTGAAACATCAGGACCGCACCGCTGGAGTCACCGTCGGCCTCGCGCAGCGGTGCCGCAGCCACCTCGATCAGGCGCTCCGGCCCGCCCGGCTGGACCACCACCATGGCGCGACGTCCCAGGTTGACCGGCGCGCCGGAGCTGAGAGCCTGGCGTACCGGTTCGGTCAGCAGTTTGCGGTCCGACTCCTTGATCACTTTGGCCAGCTCGTCGAGCGCCATGCCGCAGGCCACGCCCGCGGCCAGGCCCAGCAGTTCACTGGCTGCGGCATTGACGTAGTCGACCTGACCGCTGCGATCAACAGTCAGCACGGCCCCTGGCATCGATTCGAGTGTGGTGCGGGCACGCGAGCGCGCGCCACCCAAAGCGCCCAGCGCCGCCACCGTCTGCGTGGGCAACACTTCAACACCAACGAACAGGAGTGCCGCATGACCTTCGTGCTCGATGGGCCAGGAACTCAATTCGAGTCGCGCGTGCTGACCCTGGAGCCCCAGCAGATCTACTTCATAGCGCTCCGCCGCAGGTTCTTTGGCGAGGCGATGGCGGAGATTCTCGCCCACCAGCTCGGCAAACTCGGGCGGTACCAGATCCTCCAGTCGCCGGCCCAGCAATTCATCAGCCGGCGTACCCACCAGCTGCGCAAACTGCGGATTGGCATAGAGGATGCCGCGCGCGCCATGTATCAGCACCGCCTCATGCAGGTGCTCGCCCAGGGCGGCTAGCGGCGCCGGGGCCGAAACCTGCACCTCGGGGCTGGCCGTGCCGACGCGGGTCAGCAGGTGATTCACCACGGTTACCAGGGCTGAGACTTCGCGCTGATCGGTGTCAAGCTCGAGCCGGCCACGCAGGGTTCCGCCCACGGCAATGCGATGCAGCTGACGGGTGATGCCCTCGAGCGCGCCACGCTGACGACGTTGCAGGATGTAGAGCGCAAGCAGCAGCAGCGCGAGCAGCGCAAACAGCAGGCAAAGTACGGCCAGAATAGACATGGAGCGGCTGGGATCCCCTATGAAACAACCCTGCCCGCGCGCCGCGCGCACGGGCCGTTGAAATGGCCGGTGCAGCATAGCCCAGCGGCTGCTCGTAACCGAGGGCAAATTGACCATATGATGGCAACTGGGGAATACACCTTAGATAGAGCCAGACTGCATGTGCTACGAGCGCGTGGAAATAAGTTAACCGTAGTATCCTGCCCGCCAGATCATGAATAACCAAGCCGCTCTCGATCAAATGACTGCGCAGCAGGTGCGCACCTGGGCCGTACTCGATACGCGCACGCTCGACGCCATGCAGAGCGTACCGCGCGAACGCTTCGTACCAGCCGCCTGGGGCTCGCTGGCCTGCGCCGACTGCGCGCTGCCGCTCGCCCATGGCAAACATATGCTCACACCGATGCTGGCCGGCCGGATCCTGCAGACGGTGGCGGTAGGCAGTGGCGATCAGGTGCTGGAAGTGGGCACGGGGTCGGGTTACCTCTCGGCCTGCATGGCAGTTATGGGCGGACAGGTGCAGTCGCTTGAATTGCATGCCGATCTGGCCGCCACGGCGCGCAGCAACCTGCAGGCGGCGGGCTGTCGCAGCGTTGAGGTCAGCTGCGCCGACGGCCTTGGACTGGTGAGCGAAACCGCCTACGATGTCATCGTCCTGACGGGCTCACTGCCCCTCTATCAACAACGCTTTGAACGCGCGCTCAAGTTCGGCGGCCGGCTGTTCGTCGTGGTCGGTAGCGGGTTCGTCATGCAGGCCCGGCTGGTACGCCGCCTGGGCCCGGCAGAGTTCAACAGCACCGTGCTGTTCGAAACCTCGCTCGAGGTACTCGAGCATGCCCCCACGCCGCCGGCCTTTGAGTTTTAGATCATGAAAGCTGTAACCCAGATCACCCCTGCCGGGTTAAAGGCCCTAATGGATGCGGGAAGCCCTTACTGCCTGGTCGACGTACGCGAACCCTGGGAGGTCGCGCTGGCCCGTATTGCCGGGAGCGTAGCCATTCCGCTCAACGAAATACCTGCCCGCATGCAGGAACTTGACGCCCAATCTACAATCATTGTGATGTGCAAGCTCGGCGGTCGCAGCCAGCGGGCGGCAGAGTTTCTGGCCGCCAACGGCTTTGACCAGGTCAGCAACCTGCAGGGCGGTATCGACGCCTGGGCACGCGATGTTGACCCACAATTGCCCGCCTATTGAACTGCGCGGCACACCGTACAACATGGAAAAGCGCTCATGAATCGCCATTGGATCCTGTTACTCATCGCAGTCAGTGCACTTGGGGCCGCCAGCGCCGAGAACCTGCAGACCGTTTACGATCAGGCGCTCATCGCCGATCCGACCATGCAGCAGGCTGCAGCGCTGCATATGGCAAGCCGCGAACCGCGCACCCAGGCAGTCCTGAACATGATGCCGCTCAACATCAACGCCACCAAGAACTGGACCGGTGTTGCGGGCGAATCCACGAGCACACCACCTCTGGCGAATATGGGCCTGCAGGTCAACCTGTTTTCCTGGAATAACTGGGTGGCGCTCAAGGCGGCCAACAGCGGCGTGGCGCTGGGCGAGGCCAACTACCTCGCGGCCCAGCAGGACCTGGTCGCGCGCGTGGCCGCGCAGTATTTCGCCGTATTGAACGCCGAAGACGTGCTGGCGGCGCAGGAGAGCGCGCTGCTGTCCTTTGCCCGCCAGCTCGAGCAGGCCGAGCGGCGCTTTGAAGTGGGGCTGATCGCCGTCACTGACGTGCAGATTGCGCGCGCCACGCACGACAGTGCCGCGGCCGCTGTCATCGCCTCCAAGCGCGCGCTGGCGAGCACCGAGGAGCAACTGCGCGCCATCACCGGTCAGAAGTACCGGCAATTGGCGAAGCCTGGCGATGCCATGCCGCTGCTGATCCCCGATCCGGCCAGCGAGGATACCTGGGTCACTACCGCACTGAGCCAGAATTCCAACCTGATTGCCAGCCGCCTGTCGGCCGACATTTTCCGCGACAACTACCTGGCGGCGATCGGCGGGCACATACCGACGATCAACGCCTCGGCCTCACGCTCCTGGGGCCTGGGCGAAAAGGTCGATCCGCTGGAGCAGAACCGGTTGGGCATCAATACGGATGACATCGTCTGGTCGGTGGGCGTGACGGTGCCCATCTTCACCGCCGGCGCGACGCAATCGCGCGTGCGGCAGACCAAATACGTCTGGAACGCCGCCCAGGCAGCCTATGAGCGCACTTTGCGCCAGACCGAGCAGCAGACCCGCGATGCCTACCAGGGGGTCATCAGCCAGATATCGCAGGTGGGGGCCCTGAAGCAGGCCGTGGAATCGAACGAGATTTCCCTGCGAGCCATCAAGGCCGGATACGATGTGGGCACCAAGACGGTCCTCGACGTACTCACAGGGCAGCTGCTGCTGGTACAGGCGCAGACCAATTATGCGCAGGCCAAATACAGTTACCTGAACGACCTGGTGGCGCTGCGCCAGGCCGCTGGCATACTCGACACGGCTACCATCTCGCTGATCAACGGCTGGCTCATAGAGCCTGCGCCAGCGGAGAATTCCACCCCGCCGGCCGCGACCCCGCCGGCCACCACGCCGCCGGCTGCTGCGCCAGCCGACGCCGCCGCTACGCCAGCCGCTCCCTGATCAGCTCCAGCAGGCGCTGCAGCGCGCCGCGATTGGCGGCCACGGTGGCCAGCGCAGCTGTAGACAGGGCCTGCAGTGCGGCCGCGTCGCCCAGCAATGTGGTCACTGCGACGCTCAGGTCCGCGGCGGCAGCCACGACCTTCACCGCACCCCGGGCGGACAGTTCTCGTGCCACCTGCGGGGCGGCGCTCTGGTACGGGCCGGTGATGGTAGGCACACCCAGGGCTGCCGGCTCCAATAGATTGTGGCCGCCGACGGGCACGAGACTTCCGCCCACGAAGGCCAGGTCCGCAGCGGCGTAGAAATTCTCCAGATCGCCAATGGTGTCGAGCAATATCACCGCGACGCTGTGGCACGCTGCAGTGTCGGCACTCTGCAGCCGCGCTGTAGCGCATCCATCCCAGGCCGCTGCGCTCGAGTAGGGCTGCGACCTCGTCAAAGCGCGGTCGGTGCCTTGGCGCCAGCACCAGCAGGGCATCGGCGCGCGAATTGCGCAGCGCCAGGTGGGCGTCCAGCGCCGCCTGCTCCTCACCCTGATGCGTGCTGCCTGCCACCCACAGCAGGCGTGCCGGTGCGAAGCGGGCGCGCAGGGCTGAACCGGCAGTGCGCACGGTCACGCCCGGGGTGCGATCGAACTTGATATTGCCGCAGACGCTGAGGCGTTCTGGTGGCAATCCCAGTGCAGCGAAGCGCTGCGCGTCGGCAGCGGTCTGCGCGGCTACCGTGACGGCAGTGCGCAGGGCCGGCTGCAGCAGGCCCGGGAATTTCTTCAGGCGGCCCAGGCTGCGCCCGGAGAGCCGCGCACTGGCGATGAGTACCGGAACGCCAGCGCGCGCGCACTCATTGAGCAGGTTGGGCCACAGTTCGGTTTCCATGATTACCAGCAGCGCGGGTCGCACTCGTCGCAGTGCGCCGCGCACACACGGGCCAAGGTCGTAGGGCGCGTAGCGCGCCTCGACGCCCACGCCCGCGCCACTGCGCTTCAGCGCCTGGGCGAGGGCACGGGCGCGCTCACGCCCTGCCGGGGTGGCACAGGTGATCACCAGTGGCAGCGCCGGATACTGCACGCGCAGCGCCTCCAGCAGCGCGCCGGCTGCCTGGACTTCGCCGACCGAAACTGCGTGCAACCAGATACTGCGCGCCCCGCCTGCCAGCGCCGAGCCCCACCCGAACCGCGCCCCCCAACCGGACAGGTAGGCGCGATCGCTCAATCCCCGCCACAATGTCAGCAGACTCAAGCCGGGCAACGCCAGGCCAGCCAGCAGGCTGTAGAACGTTCTGGACAGACTCAAGCGTCACTCACACAGCCATGCTCACGGGAAGGCAAGCGCTGTTTCCGCTAGTGGCTCGAGTGGCTCGAGCTGGGTGGCAAAATAACTGTCGAGCAACAACTGCCAGTCGGCGCTGGAGAAGTGCCCGGGCAGCGGCGCCGCAATCTTTTCCAGTGAACGATGCAGGCGCACCAGATTCGCATCACTCCACCAGCCGGGCGCCCGCAGCGTACCGCGATCAAAATCAATGAGCCACACGGCATCGTCAGCGCCCAGCAGAATATTGTGCGCATTCAGGTCAGCGTGGCACACGCCGCACAGATGAAAGCGTCGCAACCAGCGACCGACCGCCACCCAGGTGCGCAGCGGCACCGGCGCAGCACGCAGCGCTGCAGCCAGCGAGACCACATCGGGTATACGTTGCAGCAGCAGATCGGCGCGGTAGCTGCGACCCTGGCGCTGATAGCCCGCCGCCAGCGGCATCGGCACCGGCAAGCCCACCCGATGCAGGTGATAAAGCAGATGCCATTCGCGAAATGAACGTGTCTGCTCGGCGCCACGCCACCAATAGCGATCAGCCGAGAGCCGGGCGATCAGCCCGCCGCGCCGGTAGTGCCTGAGTACAAAACTGCGGCCGTCGACCTCGATCAGGCTGGCCGCGCCGCGCCCCTCGCTCGCCAGGGTTACCGTGCCGCGCTCGCCCCACCAGCGCGGATCGAGCCAGCCCGGCACGGCGTTGCCGGCGCGTGAGCTGTCATATAGCATCGCGCCGCCGCCCTGCTCGATAATGCGAACTTCAGCGCCGGTGGCGAGAAAATTCAGACCTGCCACGTTGCGCCCTTTCCCTGCATGAGTGAACCAGCCACACCGCCCAAGAGCCTGTGCATACTGCGCCTCTCGGCCATTGGCGATGTCTGCCATGTCGTGCCGATCGTGCGCACCCTGCAACAGGCCTGGCCGGAAACCGCCATTACCTGGGTGATCGGCCGCACCGAAGCACGCCTGATGAGCCTGCTGCCTGGTGTCGAGTTTATCACCATCGACAAGCGTTCCCTGGTCGGCAGCGTGCGCACCCTGCGCGCTGCGCTGCGCGGCCGCCACTTCGACGTGCTGCTGCATATGCAGCTGGCGCTGCGCTCCAGCCTCTATGCGGCGTTCATTCCGGCACGCCTGCGCCTCGGCTTCGATCGCGCCCGGGCCCGGGAGCTGCAATGGCTGTTCAGCAACCGGCGCATTGCGCCCCGGGAAAACGAGCACGTGCTGGACAGCTTTTTCGGATTCACAGCGGCCCTGGGACTGGCGGCGCGCCGCCTCGAGTGGCAATTGCCGCTGCCCGATGAAGCCACCGCACGGGCGCGCGCGCAGATTCCAGATGGCCTGCCCACGCTGATCGTCAGCCCCTGCTCCAGTCACCGCCTGCGTAACTGGAGTGTCGAGCGCTATGCAGCGGTGATTGTCCATGCCGTTCGCCACCACTATCTGCAGGTACTGCTGTGCGGTGCGCCGAACGACTATGAGCGCGGGTTCGGCGCCGCGATCGAGCGCGCCGCCGGGGTTCCGGTCAGGAACCTGATCGGCACCGACACCCTGCCCCAGCTGCTGGCCCTGCTGGCGCGGGCCACAGCACTGATCACTCCCGATTCGGGCCCGGCACACATGGCCACCATGGTGGGCACGCCGGTCATCGGGCTCTATGCCGCGACCCGGCTCGAGCGCAGTGGTCCGTATCTCTCACGCCAGTGGTGTGTCGATCGCTATGAGCAGGCGGCACAGCGTTTTCGCGGCCGGGCCGCCGCGCAGCTGCCGTGGGCAGAAAAAATCGAGGAGCCGGGCGTCATGGATCTGATCGACACGGCGGCGGTCATCGCCCGGCTCGATGAACTGCTGGCGATGCCCCTGCTACGATAGCCCCAGTCATCACGCGGAGCGCAACATGCAGAATATTCTGGTACCCATTTCACCGGGTGAGTTGCTCGACAAGATCACGATCCTGCGCATCAAGTCGGCGCGCATGAGCGATGCGGTCAAACTGGCGAATGTCAGGCACGAGTTGCAGCTGCTCGAACAGACCTGGCAGCAGGCGGTGCCCGCGAGCGTTGATGTGGCGGCCGATGAGAGCGCACTGGAGGCGGTCAACGCCAGCCTGTGGGAAATCGAAGATGAAATCCGCGACCAGGAGGCGGCGCGCAGCTTTGGCGCGCGCTTCATTGAACTGGCGCGCGCGGTCTATGTGACCAACGACGAGCGTGCGGCCATCAAGAAGCGTATCAATGCAGCACTGGGTTCGGCGCTGGTGGAAGAGAAATCATACCGGCCGTATCGCTGAGACTACTCTCTCAGGCCGAGGCTTCGGTACAGCTGCTGCGTCTGCGGCGAAGGCTCCGACTGCAGACTGGTCAACAGGGATTCGCGGCAGCGTTCGTAGGCATCGAGGGCCGCGGCAATCTGCCCGTGGCGCTGGTGCAATGTCATGAGATGCCGATACAGGGTTTCGGCCAGGGGATCGATGTCGATACCACGATTGTAGAGATCGGCAGCGGCGCCAGGCCCGCGTTGCTTTTCCAGAGCCTGGGCGGCTTCGGCTATGAAACGCAGCAGTCGGGCGTGCAGCTGCTGGCGCGGGCCGGCGGCCCAGGCGTAGTCGTGATCCTGCAATAACAATTGCCCGCGATACAGCGACATCACCCGCTCGATGCCAGCCTGCAAAACCTCAAAGGCTGTCGCCGAACCGGCCGGCGTCGTTTCATCCCTGAATAGCGCGCGGCACTCGGTCAGCGCCTGCTCGAGCGCCCAGATGTCTATCCAGAATTTGTGCGCATGCAGGCTGAGCTTGCCTTCCTGCAGCACAATCGCGCTGTCATCGCCGAGCAGCTTGCGCAATCGATGCAGGGTTGTGGTCAGCGAGCGCTGTGCATAGTCGCTGTCGATGCGCGGCCAGAGCGCGTCAGCAATCCGTTCGAGCGGAATCTGCCGGCCGCCGAATGCTATCAACGCCTTCAGCAGTTCGAGCGCGCGGCTCTGTGAGCGCGCGCCGTTCACGCCCGGCTCACGCGTCGGCAGCTCGAGCGCAAACTGCCCAAGTACCCGCACGCGCCAGGTCCATGGCCAGTCTTCCAGACCGTAGGGCGGCGTCGCCGGCAGCAGGTTGCGGCTGCGAATCAGGCTGACTACATAGGCGGTTTCGATTTTCTTTTCCAGCGCCAGCACGCACAGCTGTGCCAGGTGTTCCGGCAGCCAGAACATGACGTAGCTGAAACTGCGCTCGCGCCCCAGGATCAGGGCTTCACGCAGCCGCGCCTCGGCCGTGGCGTTCTGACCCTGGCAGATTGCCAGTCGCGCCGCCGCCAATAGCGACATGAATTCGAACAGCCGGCTGCGAATCGGTGCGGCGACCTGCAACGCGCGTTCCAGCTGCTCGCCGGCGGCCTTGAGCTCACCAATCGCAAGCAACGATTGCACCAGGGCCAGGCCCGAAAGCGCCTGAAAGTAGGGTGCTCCCAGTTGCTCCGCAATGCGCAGTGACTCGCGCGCATGCTCGTGCGCCTGCCAGCTTTCGCCACGCAGCAGCGCGTCCCAGCCCAGCAGATACTCGCGCATGCTGGCGCCAAAGCGTCGCACGTGCACCCCGCGGGCACTGACCTCAGCCAGCAATTCAGCCGCGGTGGTCAGATCGCCCGCCGCCAGTGAGCCGCCGGCGCCATGCAGCAGCAGGGTGCCTCGCCAGAGCGTGACGCCCGAGTTTTGCGCCAGGTCGAGCCCGTCGTACATGGCTTCGAGGCAGGCCTCCTGCCGGCCCTGCAGCATGTAATACATCGACTCGAGCTGCCGCAACGTGACCAGGGATACCGGCGGCATCGCCGGATCCTCGGCAATGATGCGCAGCGCCTCGATCAGTGCCGCCGCCTTGGCGAATTGTCCGGTCCAGATCAGCACCGTGAGTACGTAGATGCCGGCGGTCATGCGCAGGCGCGCGACGCCCGGTTGCTGCGCGAGGGCCAGCGTGCGTTCACCCCAGGCGTAGATCTGCGGATGCTGCGGCTGGCGCAATACCAGGGCCATGAACAGGCTCTGCGTCAGGCGTGCCTCGATGGCGGCGCTCGGCCAGCGCGGCTGCGCCGCTATCAGTCGATCGGCCTCGGTGATCCAGTGATCGAGCGGGCGCAGGTCGTCAGGGTCATGCACGCGGGTATCGAACAGCCCGGCCAGTGACAGATACCTGCCGGTGTCATCAGTGCTCGCAGCGCGCGCGCAGAATCCGTGATAGGCGCGCTCGAACTGCGCGGCGGCATCGTTGGGTGCACCGGAAAAACGCGCTGAAGCCAGCCAGTACTGCAACCAGGGCTCGGCTTCGGTGGCCTCGGGCGGTAATGCCTGAATCCAGCGCGCCAGCGTTTCACCGCGACCCTGTGCCAGCAGATGCTCGGCTTGCTGCAGTATCAGGGTCTGCAGCGCCGACCAGTCCTCGATCTCCAGCAGCAGCTGTGCGGCCACGTCGCTCTGGCCGCGTTCGGCCAATAACCCTGCGGCGCGACGCCGCGCCTCGAGCAGCTCGCTGGCACTGTAGATTTCGCGGGCCTTGCGAGTCAGGAACTCGCGCACCAGCGGATGCACCTGGTAGAGCGTTTCATTCTGTGCCGGCGTGGCAATCAACAGGAAGGCGTACTGCAGTACCCCGTTGAGCGAGGCGACGACGTCCAGTTCGGGACACAGGCGCTGAACCAGACTGGGGCTGAACTGCGGCAACATGGCCATGCGCAACAGCAGATCGCGGGTCGCGGCATCGAGCTGGCGAAATATCACCTCGCCGAAATAGTCGAACAGCAGTGCCGGCGAGGGCCGCAGCTCACCGGTCTCGAGGAGCGCGCGCTTGTCTGTCAGCAACATCGCCAGCGCGACCACCCAACCCTGCGTGCGCCGATATAGCGTTGCCAGCGCCACATCGTCGAGCTGCACGCCGCGCAGTGCGACCACGCCATCGTGCTCTTCGCGTGTCAGCCTGAGCTCGTCCCAGCCAATGACACTCAACTGGCTATTGGCGCGGAAGCGCGCCAGCATGGGCGGCGGCTCGAGTCGCGAGATCACGTAGACATTGCCGCCAGGGGGAATCTCCGACAAACCTGCCTGCAGCAGACCCGACAGGCCGGCCGCCTCCACTCCTTCCTGGAAATTGTCCAGCACCAGCGCAAACGGCGCGTGCAGGCGACTGAAGAGCTCGCGAAAGAAGCGCCGCGTGAAGCCTTCCAGATCGGCCATGTATTCGGATGCCAGCAGCGGCAGTGCGCGACTGTCGGGGTAACGCTGCTGCACGGCCTGGCTGACGAAGTAGAAAAACGTTGCCGGGTCGGCATCGCTCCCGTCTACCTGGTACCAGATGGTATCGACCGGCCGGTGTGCCAGATAATCGGCAACCAGTGTGGTCTTGCCGCACCCTGGCGGTCCTGCAACCCACAACACCGGACAGCTGTGCGCTTCATCCAGTACCGTGAACAATCGCTGGCGTGCCAGTGCCTTGGCGGGCACCGGCCGCGCGGTCTTGGCATAGTGAACCTGTGCCGGCTCGTTCATCGCCCATGACCCGGTAACGTCGGTGACCAGTGGCTTAACGCTCGCCAGCTGCAAGCGAGCGCGACCATGCGTGCAACGGCGCCGATCGTCAGCCGTACCGCCCGGAAAATATCACCGGGCGGACGGCTGCAGCGATAGCTGGTCAGAAACAAGTAATTACCTACCAGTGGATGCAGGAATCGGCGTTGCAGAATTTCGGGAAAGATTACGCCAAGCTGCACCGGACCGATACCCACGTGGCTGCTCAGTGCCCGCCCAGGGTCTCAAGGGCCGCTGCGGCGATGAGTTCGTGACCGGCTTTCGTCGGGTGTATCGCATCCCAGAACATATGCCGGTCGGCATCAGTGCACACCGCATTGACTATTACTGCAAAGCGCAGGCACGGCGTGGTGAAATCCGGGACGCCGCTGGCGGTCGGATTGAGCGCCACATGTCTGCAGCGTGGCGTTGATGTCAAAGCGCACGATGTCGATACCAGGCAAGGCGCTCAAGGCAGCGACCATCTGTGCGAGCCCGCCGTTATAAGCGCCGGTAAGTTGCGACGCAGCGTAGAGCGCCACGGGACCGAGACCCGCAACGTAGGGCGTGTAACCCAGATCTGGCATGTCAACCAGCAGAAAGTGTCGCGCGCCTGCGGCCCACAAGGCCTGCAGATTGCCAGCCGTCGCGCCGACGGCCTGCTGAATGATGGCACCGGCGGTGGCAAAGGTGGCATCCACAGCCAGACTTTCCAGCGCATCTTTCAGATCATTGGCCCCGATCCAGATCACATAGAGCGCGTCCGGCGGGGCGCGATTTCCCGACTGACCAAGGAACAGGCCCACCTGCGTCGACAGGTCGTAGTACGGAAAATTTTCGGCACCGGCGCGCGCGCGCGCTCTGCCAACCGCAAAATTGGTGCCGCCCAGGTGTCGTAGCGCCGGACCGCTGCTGCTGCCGGCGTGCATTTCGCGCCCCAGTTGTTCCACCCAGGTGGCGCCATTGGAGAAATGCAGACCACCAATGGCGTAGGGTGCATCGGGTATGGGCGCAAAGGGTCGCAGCGAAACTTCGTGATAGGCGGCGTAGTAGTTGCCAGGATCAGAAAGACTATCGCCAAACACTACCAGTCTGGCGCGCGCGCGCTCCGCAGAGCCTTCATTCGCACTCAGCGGCCCGACGCAGATCAGTAGCGCCAATGTTGCCATACACGCGGACATGAATTTACTGTTCATAAAATATTCTCCCATTTACAGCTGCCAACGAAGGCCGACTGTCAGCGCATTGCTGCTCCAGCCGGCGCCATTTACCAGCTCAGGCATCAACTCGAGATCCAGGCCGATGTGTGAACTGAAGTTCCAACCGAAACCGAACCCGTATGAGGCGGAGCCCGCGCGTTGCCGGGACGCTGCGAAATCGGTGTCTGCCGTGAGGCGCACTCCGGTGTAGCCGACCAGGCCATAGATTTCGCAGTGACCGCAGACGGGGATCATTGCGCGCGCATAGACGCCGTAGATCTGCTGCACCTTGACGCGCAGCGGCATTCCGAAGGACAGGGAGTCGCCACTACCCGGGGCATCAGTGCCGAGTCGCGCCTCGAGCATGAAGTACCGATTGAAGCGGAAGCCGGTTTGCAGGTAGAGGTAGTCCGGCTCGCTGGAAGTCAGGCCCGGTTCACGGTATTCGATGACACCGAGGCCGGTGCCAAGCAACCAGCCGTGTGTGGCGGACGGCGGCGGGTTTGCGCTGGCTCCGTCTGCCGCTGCTGCCAGCGATACGCCAATGAGCATGGCACTGGCAACGGCAATACGTAGCAAAGGTCTCATCGGCGTCACTCCCAATGGCTGGTGCCATGGGCAGGGAGTGTGGAGTCGGGCCGCTTACCGGCGACCCACCGATGACTTACAGGTTGCTTACAGTTGCGCGCGGCGCTGCCAGGCGCTCGCCGCCGGGATCAACGCTGGAGCGTGTACTCCGCGCCGCAGTATGGGCACTTGGCCCAACCGCTCGGCTCTATGGCCAGATAAACGCGTGGATGCGAATTCCACAGTGTCATCGCCGGCATGGGACAGGACAGCGGCAGGTCCTGGGTCGTGACCTGGTACTGGGTCTGGGTGTTGGCCGCCTGCGGCGCGCTGGGTGCGTTCATGCTCTGATTATACCTGCATCGTGGCGTTCCAGATGGCCGTGACGGCGGCGCGTTCGCTCCGGAACTGTGAGTCTTCGACCAGCGCATTCAGGCCCGCGATGGCGCGGTGGTGGCTGCATTCGCGGTAGCTGCGATAGGCCGCCGTGAGTACGTCGATCGTGGCCTGTGGCACCAGGGCCGCAGAACTCAACGATTCCAGCTCACGGATGGTGTCGGCGAACCAGGCGAGCGGCGGGTATTGTCCGGCCCACAGCAGCGTCCAGTATTGCGCCAGAAACTCTATGTCGGCGATACCGCCCGGATCCTGCTTGAGATCAAACTGACCCGGCGTTGCCGCCGACAGCTCGCTGCGCATGCGCTGGCGCATTTGGGCAACATCAGCGCGCAGGCTGTCGCGCCGCACGCACTCCTGCAGCACGCGCAGCCGCAGCTGCTCAAAGCGCTCGCGCAGCGCTGCATCACCGGCCATCGAGCGCGCATGCAGCAGGGCCTGATGCTCCCAGGTCCAGGCTTCGCGCTGCTGGTATTCCTCGAAGGCTTCAATGCTCGTGATCAGCATGCCGCCCTTGCCGCTCGGGCGCAGGCGCATGTCCACTTCATATAGCCGGCCGGCGGCGGAATGCAGGGTCAGCATATGCACCAGTCGCTGCACGAAGCGCACGAAGAAAACCTGGTTGTCGACATTGCGCGCGCCGATCGTCGATTGCTCGGCACCGATGGAATCATGCAGAAACACCAGGTCAAGATCCGAACTGTAACCCAGCTCCATGCCACCGAGCTTGCCGTAACCCACGGCGCAAATGCGCACCGCGCGCCGTGCCGCGCCACTGCCGCACATCGGTGTGCCATATTGCTGGGTGACAAACTGCCAGGCGATCGTCAGTGTCTGCTCGACGATGATCTCCGCCAGCTCGGTGAGCCGATCACTGACGGCCATCAGGGGCAAGCGACCGGCCAGATCGGCCACCGCTATGCGAAACAGCGCCGCGCGCTGAAAATGCCGCAATTGCTCGACCGTGCGTTCCTCATCGCCGGCCTCCACTTCGGAGCGGCGCTGCAGCAGCTCGGCGTTCAGCTCCTGGCGCGTCGGCAACTGTTGATACAGGCGCTCGTCTATGAGTTCATCGAGCAGCAGGGGGTAGGCGGCGATCTGCGCCGGTAGAAAATCGCCGTGGCGCGCGAGTTCGATGAGCCGGCCGCGGGCTGCGACATTCTCCAGCAGCAGGGCAAAATACACCGAGCGCCCCCCGATCGCCTCGATGATTCGCAGCAGCCGGCGCAGCAGAGTGAGCGCGTCCGGAAGTGGCGCCAGCTGCGCCACCAGCGTCGCCAGCAGGGCGTCCAGGCGTCGTCGACCCGGCTCATCGAGGCGTCGCAACAAAGCGGATGAGTACAGATCGTGCAGCAGTTGCGCGGCCAGCGGCGCCTCTACGTAGCCCTGCTCGCGCAGGTGCAGCGCCAGATCCTGGGCACTGGCTGCGTCGCCCGCCAGCGTGGCGAGCACGAGCCCAGTGCGCTGCGATGTGCCACCGGCTTCGCCCTGCACAATGGCATCGAAGGCGCTGCTTACCCGTTGCCGATGCGCTTCCAGCACTGCCAGCAGTTCATCCCACGAACTGCAGTTCATGGTGCCGGCAATACGCCGCTGTGCCAGCGGATCGGTGGGCAGATTGTGCGTCTGCTGATCACTGTACATCTGCAGCCGGTTCTCGAGCCGCCGCAGGAAATCATAGGCGGCGCTCAGTTGCGCGACGCCGGCCTCGGGCAGCAGCCTGGCACCCGCCAGGCGCGGCAGGGTCTGCAGCAGCGAGGCACTCTGCAAACGTCGCTCGCTCCCGCCCCGCACCAGCTGCAGCGCCTGCACGATGAATTCGATTTCGCGTATGCCGCCGTAACCGAGCTTGATGTTGTCGTGGAGCTCACGCCGTTCGACCTCGCGGCTGATCAGCGCTTTCATCTCGCGCAGTGATTCGAACACACCGAAATCGAGGTAGCGGCGATAGACGAACGGCTGCAGGCTGGAGCGAAATACTTCCGCAAACAGTTCCGGTTCAGTCACGGCGCGCGCCTTGATCCACGCATAGCGCTCCCAGTCGCGCCCCTGGCGCTCGAGGTAGTCCTCGAAAGCGGCCACACTCGCTACCAGCGGTCCGCTGGCGCCGAAGGGACGCAGCCGCATATCGACGCGCCAGGCCCGCCCGTCGGCGGTCGCCGCATCCACGAGGCGGATCAGCATCTGTCCGAGGCGCGTGTAAAACTCCTCGTAGCTGATGGCCCGCGCGCCGCCGGTCTCGCCATGCGCGGCAAACAGGAACACCAGGTCAACGTCAGAGGAAAAATTCAGTTCCTGACCGCCAAGCTTGCCCATGGCGACAATCAGCAGACCGCGCGCCGCTTGTGAGGCGTCCATTGGCGCCCCGTGGCGCTCCGCCAGCACCTGCCAGGCGAAATCATGCGCACTGCGCAAGGCGAAGTCGGCGGCGTTGCTCAGGTCGTTCAGGGTTTCGGCCAGGCTGGCCCATCCGGCCAGATCCCGCCAGGCGATGCGCGCCAGCTCGGCATGACGCCAGCGGCGCAGCGCGCTCATGAACCGGGGTTCATCAGCGGCGCCAGCGACTGCGGCGTCGTCCGGCAGAAAGGCGCTCAACGGCAATGCGCCGGCGAAATCCTGCGGCGCATGCTCCAGCAGGAGCGGCAGCAGCCGCGGGTCGCGCAGCAACGCCGCCGCAAGGAAATCACTGCCATCGAGCGCGCGGCCGGCTGCGGCGCGCAGCCGGTGGCGCACGCTTCAGGAGTGCGGCTGTCTCCGGTGACGCTCCTCCAGGCGCGCCAGCGCCAGCGCCTGCTGCTCGCTCAGTTCATCTGCATTGACGTCCGACACCCGCTAGTCGCCTGTCAACACGTTGCCACCATCGGGAATCACCGCGTCAGACTCGCCCGCGGGAGTTGTTGAAGCCACGGGCTGAGTTCCTCGAGGTAGTTTTGCGCCAGCGGCCAATCTATTCTGGCCGGGGAGAGCAAAGCAAGGAGTCAGGGCGGCGTCGGCGTTGCGCGGACAAAAAAAGAGCCCCGCAAGCGGGGCTCTAAGGTAATGCGCGGAAACGGGGGGGGTCTTGTTCCGCGACTTTGGGGTGATTTCGAACTTGCGTTCGCCACCACCCATGGCCGATATCATACCCGCTTCAATTGGTTTGTAAAGTGAACTGTTTGTTACACGCCCAACTTTCCTGGTTTGCCAATACGTAGATTCCACCGGGGCTATTGGTAATTATTTCAATTAGTTATGACTGCACCCGGCCCCCCCGTCGACCTCAGGCGCCGGACTCAGCGGCCTCCAGGTCGGCGCTGGCATCCAGCCAGGCGCTCTCCGTTTCCTTCAGCAGGCGCGCCAGCTCAGCCTGACGCGCCAGCGCCGCCTTCAGCTGGGCACGCGACCCGTGCTGGTACAGTTCCGCAGCGGCGAGGCTGGTCTCAAGCGCCGCGCGTTCATGTGCGATGGTTGCCAGTTGCTGCTCACATTTCTGTATGGCGGCGCGCAATGGTGCCAGTCGATTGCGCCCTTCGGCTTCGAGGCGGCGCTGCCGACGTCGTTGCTCGGCACTGAGAGGTGCAGGCGGCGCACTGGTCGCAACAGTCGTCGAGTTGAGCGTCGTGCCCGCCGCAGCCGCGGGTGCGCCGCCGGTCGCCAGCCAGCTCGCGTAGTCTTCCAGGTCCCCGTCAAAATTCGTGGCGTGGCCATCGTGTACCACGATCAACTCATCGGCCACAGTGTTGAGCAGATGCCGATCGTGCGACACCAGCACCACGGCTCCAGGAAAATCCTGCAGAGCGACCGCCAGTGCCTGGCGCATTTCCAGATCAAGGTGGTTGGTCGGTTCATCGAGCAGCAACAGATTGGGGCGCAGGTATGCGACCAGCGCGAGCACCAGCCGCGCCTTTTCACCGCCCGAGAATGGCACCACCGGTTCAAACACCCGCTCGCCCCGAAAACCGAAAGTCGCGAGGTAATCGCGTGACTCGGCTTCCGTGGCGCGCGCCGCACGCTGCCCGCCTGTGCGCCGCAGATTTTCGAGCGGCGATTCGTCGGCGCTGAGTTGCTCCAGATGGTGCTGGGCAAAATAGCCAATGCGCAGATCGCGCGCTTCGGTGCGCGTGCCGGAGAGCGCGGTGAGTTCGCCGGCCAGCAGTTTCATATAGGTCGACTTGCCGGCGCCGTTGCGGCCCAGCAGCGCGTAGCGATCGCCTGGCATGAGCGTGATCCTGACGTCGCGCAGCAGCGCCGCACCGCCGTAGCCCGCGCTCTGCCCGTCGATCGCCAGCAACGGGCGCGGCAGCTTGTCGGGTTCGGCGAAGGCGAACTCGAAACTTGCGGAATCAACGTGCGCCGGGGCGATGCGCTGCATGCGCTCCAGCGCCTTGAGACGGCTCTGCGCCTGGCGCGCCTTGGTGGCCTGGGCGCGGAAGCGCTCGACAAACGATTCCATGTGGCGAATCTCGCGTTGCTGGCGCACAAACAGCGCGGACTGTTCAGCGAGCTCGGCAGCGCGCTGCGCCTCGAACGCTGAATAGTTGCCGCGATAGGCGTGCACCTGCTCGTGCTCTATATTGACGATGCGGTTGCAGACGCGATCGAGGAATTCGCGATCATGCGCAATCAGCAGCAGGGTGCCGGCATAGGCGCGCAGCCAGGTCTCCAGCCAGAGAATGGCGTCGATATCCAGGTGGTTGGTCGGCTCGTCCAGCAACAACAGATCGGAGCGGCACATGAGCGCACGTGCCACGTTGATGCGCACCCGCCAGCCGCCGGAGAAGCTGCGGATCGGCCGCTCATCTTCCGCGGGTGCAAAGCCCAGGCCATGCATGAGCTGCGCGGCGCGGGCGCGCGCATCGTAGCCGCCAACTTCCGCGTAGCGCGCATACAGCGTTCCCAGGCGCGCGCCGTCGTCCTGCTCGGTCGCCGCCGCAATCGCGGTTTCTATGGCACGCAGCTCGGTGTCACCATCGAGCACGAATTCGATGGCGGGCTGCGCGCTAGCGTCGATGTCCTGCGAGACGTGCGCCGTGACCAGATTGCCGGGCATGTCGAAGTTGCCGGCGTCAGCGTGCACGGTGCCGCGCACCAGTTCCAGCAGCGTGGATTTGCCGCTGCCATTTTCACCGGTGATGCCGACCTTCTCGCCGCGAAACAGGCTGAAGGTAGCGCCGGCAAACAGCACGCGCGGGCCGCGGCGAACGGCGATGTCGGAAAAGTTCAGCAAGCCGAAAACGCTTTATCTGGCGCGCGCCAGGATCCGCTGCGCCTGGCGCAGGTGCGGAATATCCACCATCCTGCCAGCCAGTGTCAGCGCCGCGACACCCGGATTGGCGGCAAACAGCGCCACGACAGCCGCAGCATGCTCAAGTTCGGCGGCGCTGGGCAGGAAGCACTCATTGATGATCGCCACCTGATCGGGATGGATGGCGAGCTTGCCCACAAAACCATCGCGACTGGCTTGCTGGCAGACACTGCGCAGCCCCGCGGGATTGCGGATATCGGCATACAGGGTATCGACGGCCGCGACGCCGGCGGCGTTGGCGCCGAACAGGCACAGCGAGCGGGCCAGCTGGAATGGCTGGGTCCAGCGACCGTCAGCCTCCTGGTTGCTGGTGGCACCAATCGCCGTGCTGAGATCCTCTGCGCCCCAGGTCAGGCCCAGCAGTCGCGGGCCGCAGCGCCGGAAATCTCCCAGCGAAAACAGGGCTTCGGGGGTCTCGGTAGCCACTGGCAGGATGCGGATTTTGCCTGCCTCCAGATTGTGTTGCGCCTCAAAGGCGTCGAGGTAGTGCCCCAGCCTTGTGACATCGTCGGCGCAGCGGGTTTTGGGCTGCACGATGCCGTCGGGCTGCGCGGCAATCAGCGCCGCCAGATCAGCCAGGGCGTCGGGCGTATCGAGTGGATTGATACGCACCCACAGTTGCGTCGTCGGGCGCCGTGGGTGTGCGAGCAGAAACTCCCGTACCCGCGCGCGCGCCGCCGGCTTCTGCGCCGGGGTTACCGAGTCTTCCAGATCGAGAATCAGTGCGTCAGCGCTGGCACCTGCACTCTTGGCGAGCTTGCGGTCGCTGTCGCCTGGCACGAACAGGTAAGAGCGCAGGCTCATGGGGTCGGCTTCCGGTGCATGAGCGCCGAGCGCTTGCAACTGGCCACCAGCACATTCTGCTGGTTATAGGCGCGATGTTCAAAAATAACGATGCCATTCTTCGGTCGCGATTTGCTGTCCCTGATCTCAAGCACTGCGGATTCAACCCGCACCGTGTCGCCATGAAACAGTGGCGCAGGAAAGCGCACTTCGTCCCAGCCAAGATTGGCGACCGTGGTGCCGAGCGTCGTGTCGTTGACCGAGATGCCGACCATCAGCCCCAGGGTAAACGCGCTGTTGACAATGCGCTGCCCGAACTCGGTTTCGGTGCGGCAATATTCCTCATCCAGATGGAGCGCGGCGGGGTTGTGCGTCAGGGCCGAGAAGAACACATTGTCTGCCTCGGTCACCGTGCGCCGGATCGCGTGCCTGAAGATCTGCCCGACACGAAATTCTTCGAAATAGAGTCCTGCCACACATCCTCCCGGCAGCCCGGCCAGCAGCCAGGCTGGGCAGTGCTATAGCCGCCGCTATTGTAAGGGACGCCCCGGCGCTTGTCGCAGACGCAGCAGTGCCGCAGCACAGATCTCCCGGCGCCGCGCTGCACTGGCAGTGCTCCAGTCGGCAATTTCGCGCAGTGAACGCCCACAACCGACACAGACCTGGCGGGCATCGAGTTGGCAGACATCAATGCACGGCGAGGCCACGGGATTCCCGGTGTGGCCCGCACTCATGAGCGCTGCCTGGCCCAGGCGTGAATGACCCGCTGCAGTGCCTCAAGCCCGGCAGTCAGGGCGGCGGGTCCGGGCTGCAGGATCAGCGGCGACTTGATCTCGTGACATTCACCATCCCGGATAGCCGGCACCTGCCCCCAACCGGGCCGCGCCGCCACCGTGGCGGGTCGGAAGCGCTTGCCGCACCATGATCCAAAAATGATATCGGGTGCCTGCGCAATGACCTCGGCACCGTGGGCGATGATGCGCCCCCTGGCCAACGAACAGGCGGCGCGCTCGGGGAAAATATCATCGCCACCGGCGATGCCTATCAGCTCGCTCACCCAGGCAATGCCGGAGATCATCGGCTCGTCCCACTCCTCGAAGTACACGCGCGGCCGGCGCCTGAGGTTCAGCGACTGCGCACGCGCCGCTTCGATCCCGGCTTCCAGGCTTGCCGCATAGCGCTGCGCCTGGTCGTGCGCGCCGACCAGGGCCCCAAGCCGGCGGACATAGCTGCAGATGCCGGCCACTGAGCGATGATTGCTGATCCACACTTCTACACCCTGCCTGATCAACGCCTGGGCGATATCCGCCTGGATGTCGGAGAAGCCAATGACCAGATCGGGTTGCAACTCGAGAATGCGCTCAATCTTTGCCACCATGAACGCCGCGACACGTGGCTTTTCCCGGCGTGCCTGTGGCGGCCGGACCGTGAAGCCACTGATGCCGACGATACGCCGCTGCTCACCGAGTGCGTACAGCACTTCGGTGGGTTCTTCGGTCAGGCAGACGATGCGCTGCGGGTAATGGTCGGGCGCGCCAGCTTCGCTTCGGCTCACGGTCAACAGCTCACACGCTGCGGCGATACTGTCCGCCCACCTGGTAGAGCGCCTGCGAGATCTGGCCGAGCGAGCATACCTTGACGGCCTCCAGCAACTCTGCAAATACATTGCCGCCGGCCGCGGCGACCGCCTGCAGCTGCTGCAATGCCGCCGGCGCACGCTGCGCGTTGCGCAGCTGAAAACTGCGAACATTGGCGACCTGAGCATCTTTCTCCGCATCGCTCGAGCGTATCAGCGGCGCCGCATGCCGCAGATTCGTGGCACCGTCCGCGGCGAGGAAAGTATTGACGCCGATCAGTGGCAGTGAGCCATCATGCTTCTTCTGCTCGTAGTACATGCTCTCTTCCTGGATCTTGCCGCGCTGGTACATGGTTTCCATCGCGCCCAGCACGCCACCGCGCTCGGCCATGGCATCAAACTCCTTGTAGACCGCTTCTTCGACCATGTCGGTCAGGTATTCCATCAGGAACGAACCCTGCCAGGGATTCTGATTCTGGTTCAGTCCCAGCTCGCGATTGATGATGAGCTGGATGGCCACCGCCCGGCGCACGCTCTCTTCGGTCGGCGTGGTCAGCGCTTCATCGTAGGCATTGGTGTGCAGTGAATTGCAGTTGTCGAACAGCGCGTAGAGCGCCTGCAGCGTCGTGCGGATGTCATTGAACTGGATCTCCTGCGCGTGCAGCGAGCGGCCCGAGGTCTGGATGTGATATTTCAGCATCTGACTGCGTGCGCCGGCGCCATAGAGGTCGCGCATGGCGTGGGCCCAGATACGCCGCGCCACGCGACCGATCACCGCATACTCCGGGTCCATGCCATTGGAGAAGAAGAACGACAGGTTAGGGGCCAATGCGTCCACTTTCATACCGCGGGCGCGGTAGTACTCGACGATGGTGAAGCCGTTGGCCAGGGTGAAGGCCAGCTGACTGATGGGGTTCGCACCGGCCTCGGCAATGTGATATCCGGAAATCGACACCGAATAAAAATTGCGCACCTGGTTGTCAATAAAATACTGCTGAATGTCGCCCATCATGCGCATGGCGAATTCGGTCGAGAAAATGCAGGTGTTCTGCGCCTGGTCTTCCTTGAGGATGTCGGCCTGCACGGTGCCGCGCACGCGGCTCAAGGTCGCAGCCTTGATGCGCTGGTAGGTCGCCGCGTCCACGAGGCGCTCACCGCTCAGGCTCAGCAGCGCCAGGCCGTTGCCGTCGTTACCTTCCGGCAATTCACCGTGGTAGGCGCTCAGCGGCGCCTGCAGCGACTCTTCCTGGTGCAGCGCTGCGATGCGCTGCCGGGCCTCGGGCCAGCGCCCGTCAGCGCGCAGGTATTTTTCCACCTGCTGATCGATCGCCGTATTCATGTACATGGCGAGCAGAATCGGCGCCGGACCATTGATGGTCATCGACACCGAGGTCTGCGGCGCGGCGAGATCGAAGCCCGAGTAGAGCTTCTTCATATCATCAAGACTGGCGATCGAGACGCCGGAATTGCCGGTGCGTCCGTAGATGTCCGGCCTGGTATCCGGATCCTCACCGTAAAGTGTAGTCGAGTCGAATGCGGTCGACAGCCGCGTGGCGCTATGGCCTTGCGCCAGCAGGTGAAAGCGGCGATTGGTGCGCTCAGGTCCACCCTCGCCGGCAAACATGCGGATCGGATCCTCTTCCTCGCGGCGGTACGGGTAGACACCGGCCGTGTACGGAAAGCTGCCCGGAAAATTCTCGGTGAGCAGGAAGCGCAGCTGCTCGCCCCAGTCCCTGAATGCCGGTGCCGCCAGCTTTGGAATCTGCGAGTGGCTCAGGGTGGTGGTGTAGTTGTCACCGACCAGCTCCTTGCCGCGAACCTGGTAGCGGTATTGTTCGGTCTGCACATCCCTGACACGCTGCGGCCAGCGGCGCAGCTCAGCCAATGCCGCCGGGTCGATAGCCTGCAGCGCTGCGTTATAGGCACGCCGCAGACTGCGGCACGATTCATCGACCGTTGCGTCCGTCAGTGCCGGGGCGCCGTAGGGTTCGAGCGCCGGCGGCAGCGCGCCGTCATTCAGGACCTGCAGGGCAGCGTACAGGCCGCCAGCCTGGTGCGCGCTGGCGGCGGCCGCGAGACTTGCGGCGTGCGCACGCCGCCCGTTGGCGGCAATGTCTGCCAGGTAGCGACTGCGACTCCCGGGAATCAGCGACTCACGCCCGACGCTGCTGCTGTTGCCGGGCGCACCGGGATTCCAGCTGGCGGGCGCGGCAGCGGAACCCGCCGCGCCGGCGGCAGCGCGACTCGCCAGCAGCACGCACAGCTGCGAAAACAGGCGGTTGACGCCCGGGTCGTTGAAACGGCTGGCGACGGTTGGAAACACCGGCACCTGCTCATCGGTGATTTTCCCGGCGCCGGGGTGATTGCGTCGCCATTGCTTGCGCACGTCACGCAGCGCGTCTTCGCCACCGCGCTTTTCGAATTTGTTGATGACGATCACCTCGGCGAAATCGAGCATGTCGATCTTTTCGAGCTGACTGGGTGCGCCGTATTCGCTGGTCATGACGTAGACCGGAATATCCACGGCATCGGCGATCTCGGAATCAGACTGGCCGATACCTGCGGTTTCCACCACGATCAGATCGAAACCGGCCAGCTGCAACAGACCGATGACATCCCTGAGCACGGCGCTGGTGGCCAGGTTCTGGCGGCGCGTGGCGAGCGAGCGCATGAAGATGCGCTCGGAGGACAGGCAATTCATGCGAATGCGATCGCCCAGCAGCGCACCACCCGAACGCCGCCGGGTCGGATCCATGGCGATCACCGCAATGTCGCGCTCGGGAAAAGCACGGCTGAAGCGCTGCAGCAGTTCATCATTGAGACTGGATTTGCCGGCGCCACCGGTTCCAGTAATGCCTATTACCGGTGCGCGCCGTCGGGCGGTGGCAATGGCACGGTGCATGAGCGCGCTGGTGGCATCGCCGGGCGCGGCGCGCTCCAGTGCCGAGATGCTGCGCGCCAGCTGCAGGTGATCGCGGGCATTGGGAGGTGCGAAAGCAAAGGCCGGACGGCGCGCGGCGCGCACCCGCCTGATTACGTCGTCAATCATGCCGTCGAGCCCGAGACGCCGGCCGTCTTCGGGTGTGTAGATTTTCTCGATGCCATAGGCTTCGAGGGCGGCGATCTCTTCGGGAGCAATGGTGCCGCCGCCACCGACAATAATTCGTATGTGGCCGACACCCTGGGCACGCAGCTGATCGACCATGTAGCGGAAATATTCGTTGTGGCCGCCCTGGTAGGACGACACTGCAATGCCGTCGGCGTCTTCCTGGATGGCGGCGCGCACGATCTCGGCGACGCTGCGATTGTGCCCCAGGTGCACGACTTCGGCGCCGTGCGCCTGCAGCAGGCGCCGGATCATGTTGATGGCGGCATCGTGCCCGTCGAACAGCGAAGCCGCGGACACAAAGCGCAGCGGTGCTGCAGCCGCGTCGGCCGCGGGCACAGGCTCAGCGCGCCGGGCTTCGGGTTGGGCAGGAGTCATGTTTGGATGCTACTCACGGGTAGCATAAGCGTCAACCGGGCGGGCGGGCCACCTTGCGCAGCAGGGCGGCACCTGCGGAATAGCCGCCGCCGAAGGTCACTATCAGTGCCAGCTCGCCCGCGGCCAGCTGCGCCTGATATTCGATGAGGGTAATGATCGCGCTGGCGCAGCCGGTGTTGCCAAAGTGTGCGATGGTCGAGGCCAGCTGCCCCGGCTGCATCTCCAGCCGATCGGCAACATGATCCATGATGCGTTGATTGGCCTGGTGCGGCACCAGCAGGCGCACCTCACTGGCATTCAGGCCATTGCGCTGCAACAGCAGGCGGGCAGCGGCTTCCATGCCTTCGCAGGCCTGGATAAACACATCCTTGCCGTGTGGCATCACCAGCCCCTGGTCACGCGGCCTCAGCGCCACGCCTTCTGGCCCCATGCCGACGTGGCCCAGGCCCGCGGTCCAGACATCCAGAACTTCAAACTGGGTCGACGCCTGCCTTGCTCTGCTCAGCAGCATTGCCGCAGCACCGTCGCCCCACAGATGCCCCGAGCGCTGGTCACTGTCATCGGAGTAGAGGCTGTTGTGATCGGCGGCGACGATCAGGGCACGCTCGGAGCGACCGGAGTCGAAAAAAGCAGCCGCGACCTCCATGGCATTGGCCACCGACGAGCAGGCCGAAGAGAGCGTAAAGGCCCGCGCCCGCGTCAGCCCGCACTCGCGCTGCACCGCATGCGCTACGGTGCCGATCAGATCCCAGGAAGTGTACGAACAGCCGACTATCAGATCGACTTCAGCCAGCCAGTCGCGATGCTGGCTCGGCAAGTGCGCGCACCGCATTGACCGCCATGGTATTGGTGTTTTCACCCGCGGTGGCGCGCCGTCGCTCATGGATGCCGGTGCGTCGCAGAAAGAATTCGGCAGCGCGACCAGTCAGCTCGCTGAGCTGCCGGTTGTCGACAATCTTTTCCGGCAGAAAGCTGGCAAGGTCGAGTATGTACAACAGAGCCGCCTGCCACAGCAGGCCTCGGGTTAAAAATTGAGCCGCATGCTACTTGCGGGTAGAGTCGCAGTCAACGCAACCACCCTCGCCCACAGGAATTACCTTGCCAATGGCCAGAGCCGACAGCCTGCCCGAACACCTGCCAGCAGGCTCGCCCTGGCCGGCGCGCCGGCTGAAGACACGCGATCGCGATACCAAGCGGGTGGCGATTGTCCGTGCCGCCGCGCGCGCCTTCAGTGAGCACGGTTTTCATAACACTTCCATCGACATGATTGCCAGGACACTCAGGATCACCAAGCCCACCGTCTACTATTACGTTGCCAACAAAGAGCAGTTGCTGTTCGAGTGTTTTGTCGCCGGACTGGAGCGCATCCGCAGTGCCATGAGCCGCGCCGGTCGGCCGCCGGGACCGGCCAGCGAACGACTGCAACTGGTCGTCAGCAACTACGCGCAGGCGATTGCTTCCGAGTACGGCTGGTGCATGGTGCGCGCGGAAGACCAGGACCTCGGCCCGGCACTGGGTGCGCAGATCAAGGCGTTGAAATCCGAGATCGACCAGGGCATCCGTCGCCTGCTGCGCGAGGGCATGCGCGATGGCTCGATACAGCGCTGCGACCCGAAGATGACGGCCTTCGCCATTGCCGGCGCACTCAACTGGATCGCGCACTGGTACCGGCAGGATCAGTCGCTGTCGCCGCGGCAGATCGCGGCAGCATTTTCCAGTATTTTCTACCAGGGGCTGTTGCCGCGGACTGCCGCACGCCAGCCGCGGCGGCCCAGAGCGTCAGCGGCGCACAGGTAGCAGTGAGTCGCACACAAAAAAAGGCCGGGGATTCCCCCGGCCTTCTTCGTCTTTCGACCTGAGCGTCTGCTGACGCGCGATGAACCGTAACGCGGTTGCGTTACATGTCCATGCCGCCCATGCCGCCCATGCCGCCCATACCACCACCACCGCCGCCGGCGTGGCTGTGCTCTTCGTCTTTCGGAGCTTCGGCGATCATCACTTCGGTCGTCAGCAACAGGCCGGCCACCGAGGCCGCGTTCTGCAGCGCCAGGCGCGTCACCTTGGTCGGGTCGAGGATGCCCTCTTCGAGCATGTCGCCGAACTCGCCGGTGGCGGCGTTGTAGCCGTAGCTGCCCTTGCCGGACTTCACCTGATTGAGGATCACGGCGGCGTCTTCGCCGGCGTTCTCGACAATCTGGCGCAATGGCTCTTCGATGGCGCGCTTGAGAATCGCGATGCCGACCGTCTGGTCTTCATTCGCACCCTCGAGCTTCTCGAGCGCCTTTTGCGCGCGAATCAGCGCCACGCCGCCGCCCGGGACCACACCTTCTTCAACGGCCGCACGCGTGGCGTGCAGGGCGTCTTCGACGCGGGCCTTCTTTTCCTTCATTTCGATTTCGGTAGCCGCACCGACCTTGATCACGGCAACACCACCGGAGAGCTTGGCAACGCGCTCCTGCAGTTTTTCCTTGTCATAGTCGCTGGTGGCTTCTTCGATCTGCTGGCGAATCGACTCGACCCGCGCCTTGATGTCGCTGGCCTTGCCGGCGCCGTCGATCAGCGTGGTGTTTTCCTTTTCCACGACGACCTTCTTGGCTTCGCCCAGATCATTCACCGTCGCCTTCTCAAGCGACAGGCCGACTTCGTCGGAGATCACGGTGCCACCGGTCAGCACGGCAATGTCCTGCAGCATCGCTTTGCGGCGATCGCCAAAGCCCGGGGCTTTGACCGAGGCCACCTTGAGGATGCCGCGGATGTTGTTCACGACCAGGGTCGCGAGCGCTTCGCCTTCGACATCTTCGGCCACGACCAGCAGCGGGCGGCCGGCTTTCGCAACGGCTTCGAGCACTGGCAGCATCTCGCGGATGTTCGAGATCTTCTTGTCGACCAGCAGAATGTAGGGCTTCTCGAGCTCCGTGCTCTGGTTGGCCTGGTTGTTGATGAAATACGGCGAGAGATAGCCGCGGTCGAACTGCATGCCCTCGACGACGTCGAGTTCGTTGTCGAGGCCTGAGCCTTCTTCAACCGTGATCACGCCTTCCTTGCCGACTTTTTCCATCGCTTCGGCAATGGTCTTGCCGATGCTGACGTCGGAGTTGGCGGAAATCGTGCCGACCTGCGCAATCGCCTTGGTGTCCTTGCAGGGCTTGGAGAGCTTCTTGAGCTCTTCGGTTGCCGCAATGACGCCCTTGTCGATGCCGCGCTTGATGTCCATCGGGTTGCGGCCCGAGGCTACGGCCTTGAGGCCTTCGCGGATGATCGCCTGGGCGAGCACCGTGGCGGTGGTGGTGCCGTCGCCGGCTTCATCAGAGGTGTTGGAAGCGACTTCCTTGACCATCTGCGCGCCCATGTTCTCGAACTTGTCTTTCAGTTCGATTTCCTTGGCGACCGAGACGCCATCCTTGGTGATGGTCGGGGCGCCGAAGCTCTTCTCGAGCACGGCGTTGCGGCCTTTGGGGCCCAGCGTTGCCTTGACGGCATTGGCCAGGATGTTTACGCCACGCACCATGCGTGAGCGGGCGTCGTCGCCAAATCGTACTTCTTTAGCTGCCATGTCAGTGTTCCTCTTACTTGCCTTCGACCACGGCCATGACGTCTTCTTCGCGCATGACTACCAGGTCTTCGCCATCTACTTTCACTTCGGTGCCGCTGTACTTGCCGAACAGGATCTTGTCGCCGACTTTGACGTCGAGCGCACGGACTTTGCCGTCCTCAAGAATCTTGCCCTTGCCGACCGCAACGACCTTACCCATCACCGGCTTTTCAGCGGCGGTGTCGGGTATCAAGATGCCGCCCGGGGAAGTACGATCTTCCTCGAGGCGCTTGATGATCACGCGGTCATGAAGAGGACGAATCTTCATGGATAAACTCCTTGAATGAACTTGGGTGATGAAACGATCCGGCGAACCGGTACTCTAAAAAACGGGTTAAATCGGGGGCGTGTATTAGCACTCTCCCCCGTTGGCTGCTAATAGTAGCGGCGATTCCGCAAATTTCAAGAGCGGGAAGGCCGTCACATGACGTTTAATCTGGCGAGGGCTATGCTTCGCTGTTGCTCGCACAGCCGTTATTAGTCTAACTGGTTGATTATCAAGCATGTCAACGATGCAAAGAGCGCGCTCGGGCCGCGGGTTCCGGATATTCGGGTTCAGAGCCAGTCTGGGCGCAGGGGTGCTGCTGGGCCTGTGGGCGCTGCAGGCCACCGGGGCACTGGCGGCCGGTCCGGCTGGCGGTGCGACCCCCCTGCTACCGCCACCCGTACAGAACGAAGAATTCCTGCCGCCGGACCAGGCGTTCCGCCTGAGCGTCGCCGCCGAGGCCCATGATCGCCTGCGCCTGAGCTGGGGTATTGCCCCGGGCTATTACCTGTATCGCGCGCGCCTCAAGTTTTCGACCACCACGCCCAACGTGACCCTGGGCCAGCCCGACCTGCCGCCCGGCGACACCAAGCATGATGAGTATTTTGGCGAACAGGTCGTCTACCACGCCGGGTTGCTCGCACGCCTGCCGGTAGCGAGCAGCACAACCTGGACGGGGCCACTCGCCCTCAGCGTGAGTTACCAGGGCTGCGCCGAAGCAGGGCTGTGCTATCCGCCGATTACCAAGTCGTTCACGATCAACATGCCGCAGCTCGCGGCAGTTGGCGCAACGCGCAGGTCCGGCGCCTCGACGGGAGCCGGCGCCTCAGGTTCGGGCTCAGGCTCCGAGCAGGATGGGCTCGCCCAGCTCATATTAGGCGGGAGCATGTGGCTGGTGCTGGCGAAGTTTTTCGGCCTGGGGTTGCTGATGGCCTTTACGCCCTGCGTATTGCCCATGGTGCCGATACTTTCGGGGCTGATCGCGGGCCAGGGCAAGCACGCTACCCACGCACGCAGCTTCGCACTCTCGCTGGCCTATGTGCTGGGCATGGCGTCCACCTACACGCTGGCGGGCGCACTGACCGCAGCACTCGGTTTGCAGGTACAGGCCCTGTTCCAGCAAACCTGGATCATCCTGCTGTTTGCCGCCATGTTTATCGCCATGGCACTGTCGATGTTTGGCCTCTACAGCGTGCAGATGCCGGCTGCCATCCAGACCCGGCTGGCGGCGACCAGCAACCGGCAACGCGCGGGCACCTATGGTGGAGTCGCAGTGATGGGCGCGCTCTCGGCGCTGATCGTGACTACCTGCGTGGCACCACCCCTGGTCGCGACACTGGCGGTAATCGGCCAGAGCGGCGATGTGGTGCGCGGCGCCAGCGCATTGTTTGCGATGAGCCTGGGTATGGGTGCGCCACTGCTGGTGGTCGGCGCCTCAGCAGGCCGCCTGCTGCCTAAGGCCGGCGCCTGGATGGACACCGTCAAGCAGCTGTTCGGCGCATTGATGCTGGGCGTCGCCGCATGGATGCTCGCGCGTCTGGTGGGCGAGCGCTTCGCCCTGCTGCTTTACGCCGTGCCCTTGTTGGCGGCAGCCATTGTGCTCTGGCGCACGCGCAGTCGCGATGCGCTGCGTCTGCTGCCGCGTGCCACTGCCATCGCGGCGGGAATTCTTGCGGCCACACTGTGTTTTGGTGCCTGGCTGGGTGCCAGTGACCCGCTGCACCCGCTGACCAGGCCGGTTACGGCGAGCGGCCAGGCGCTGCAGTTTCGCGCCGTGGCGACGCTGGCCGATCTCGATCACGAAGTGCAGGCTGCCGCCGCCAGTGGCCGCGCCGTAATGCTCGATTTTTACGCCGATTGGTGTGTGTCGTGCAAGGAAATGGAGCACAACACTTTTTCTGATCCGCAGGTGGTACGGGCCCTGGGGCAACTCACGCTGCTGCGCGCCGATGTCACCGCCAACAGCAGTGACGATCAGGCACTGCTGCAGCGCTTCGGCATCTATGGTCCGCCGACCATCGCCTTTTACGACAAGACCGGCCACGAGCAGGCTGCGTTGCGGGTTGTGGGCTACATGAAACCCGCGCCCTTTGCACAGCTGCTCAGCCGGCTGAGTCCGCCGGCCGTGGCGGCCCTGGTGCCTGGCGGCTAAGCGTGCGCCCATGACAGGGGTACGGGGAGTGTGGCTTGCTGGGGTGCTGCTGGTCAGCGCTGGCGCTGGTTTCTGGGCCTATCGACACTGGAGCGCAGCGCCGGCGACCCTGGTTGCAGCGCCCGCTGCTACGCTCGCCCCGGCGTCGGGCAACTCGCCCACCGCTGCGCCGGCCAATGCCACCGCCAAGTCGGGTGCTCCCGCCATTCCTGCTGATGTGCCTGACCTGCGCCTGCCAGACATGGCGGGGCTCCAGCATTCACTGCGCCAGAACGGCGGCCACCTGCGGCTCTACAATTTCTGGGCAACCTGGTGTGAACCCTGCAGGCGCGAAATCCCCATGCTCAATGCCCTGCACAGCAGCCACCGGAACAGCGATCAGCTCGAGATTGTCGGCATCGCCGTCGACTTTCACGATGCCGTGCAGGATTTTCTGGCGAAGACCAGGCTCAATTACACCACGCTGGTGGGCGAGGAACAGGGCTTCGAGGCAGCGCAACGCTTCGGCGTGGAAATGGCACTGCCTTTCTCCGTGTTTGCCGATGAGCGCAACCGCATCGTGGCAATCAAGGTAGGCGAACTGTACCGCGATGAGGCCGAAGCGATACTGGCGCAGATGCGCGCGCTGCGAGCCGGTACGATCGGCCTGCCGGAGGCCAGGGCTGCGATTGCCGAATCGCTCAAGGCGTTTTCCATGCAGCGGGCGAAACAATCAGCCAAGTCCTGAGCTTATTGTAACAATAATGATCTAATGAGCCTGCTGTGACGATCGCACCAGATCGCTGCAGTTTCGATGCATATGGGTGGGAATTTTGGTCTGATTGGGCTACATTCCTCGCGGCTTTAAAAATAAGACCTCAAAAAAGCATGGACATCAGAAAAATAAAGAAGCTCATTGAGCTGCTCGAAGAATCAGGCGTCGCCGAGATCGAGATCAAGGAGGGCGAAGAATCGGTGCGCATCGCCCGGCAGGCGCCTCCTGGCATGCACACGGTGCAGATGATGTCGCCGGCCCCCGTGTACGCCCCGCAGCCCAGCGCAGCTCCCGCGCCCACCGCCCTCGCGGCACCTGCTCCGAGCGTCGCGGTAGCAACCACGGCGGCCGCCGGCGAACATCTGGTCACGGCGCCCATGGTCGGCACTTATTACTCTTCGCCTTCACCGGGCGCCAAGCTGTTCGTTGAAATTGGCGACAGCGTCGAGGCCGGTCAGGTGCTGTGCATCATCGAAGCCATGAAGATGATGAATCAGATTGAATCGGATGTGGCCGGCAATGTCCGCGCCATACTCGTCAAGAATGGTGAGCCGGTAGAGTTCGGCCAGCCACTGTTTATCATCGAATAGCAGACTGCACATGCTCGACAAGATCGTCATCGCCAATCGCGGCGAAATCGCCTTGCGGATTCTGCGTGCCTGCCGCGAGCTCGGCATCAAGACCGTGGCCGTGCATTCCACCGCGGATGCCAGCCTCAAGCACGTGCTGCTGGCCGATGAGTCGGTGTGCATCGGACCGCCGGCAAGCCGTGACAGCTATCTCAACATGCCGGCGATCATCAGCGCCGCCGAAGTCACCGACTCGGTGGCCATCCATCCCGGTTACGGGTTTCTCTCGGAAAGCGCGGATTTTGCCGAACGCGTGGAGAAGAGCGGCTTCACGTGGATCGGCCCCAAGGCCGAGACCATCCGCCTGATGGGCGACAAGGTTTCGGCGATCAAACTCATGAAAGCGGCCGGGGTGCCCTGTGTGCCCGGTTCCGACGGACCGCTGGACGACACCGCGGCCGACAATCTGCGCATCGCGCGCGAGATCGGCTATCCGGTGATCATCAAGGCATCCGGTGGCGGTGGTGGGCGCGGCATGCGCGTGGTGCACGCGGAAGGTGCGCTGCTCAGTTCAATCGCGGTTACGCGCTCGGAGGCGGCTGCCGCCTTTGGCAACGATAAAGTCTACATGGAGAAGTTCCTCGAGAAGCCGCGGCATATCGAATTCCAGGTGCTGGGCGACAATCACGGCAACCTGGTGTGCCTGGGCGAGCGCGACTGCTCGATGCAGCGCCGCCACCAGAAGGTCATGGAAGAGGCGCCGGCGCCGGGAATCAGCGCGGCCCAGCGCGCCGCCATGGGCGCACGGGTCATAGCGGCCTGCAAGGCGGTGAACTATCGAAGCGCCGGCACCCTGGAATTCCTCTACCAGGATGGCGAATTCTATTTCATCGAAATGAACACCCGCATCCAGGTCGAACACCCGGTCACCGAGCTGGTCACGGGTATCGACCTGGTCAAGGCGCAGCTGCAGATCGCTGCGGGCGATAAATTGCCGTTTCGACAGGAAGACATTGAATTCCGCGGTCACGCGCTCGAGTGCCGCATCAATGCGGAAGACCCGCGCACCTTCATGCCCTCACCTGGGCCGATCAAGCTCTGGCATCCGCCCGGCGGCCCGGGTGTGCGCGTCGACAGTCACGTGTACTCCGGTTACAACGTGCCGCCGTTCTACGATTCGATGATCGGCAAGCTGGTTACGCACGGTGATACCCGCGAAACAGCGATCGCGCGCATGCGCAATGCGCTGGCCGAACTGGTGGTCGAGGGCATCAAGACCAACACCGCACTGCATCAGGAAATACTGGCGCATTCGGCATTCCAGGCCGGCGGCCTGGACATCCACTACCTTGAGCGCCGGCTCGGCCTGAAGTAACGGCAGGCGCGCGATGCCATTCCTGACGCTCAGCTTCGAGCTTGGGGGCATCGAGGCGCAACTCGCCGAGGATGCCTGCCGCGCCGCCGGTGCACTGGCAGTGACTCTGAGCGACGCGCTGGACGAACCCGTGCTGGAACCCGCCCCGGGCGAAATCCGCCTGTGGCGTTCGACGCGGGTACAGGCGCTGTTCGGCGCTGATGAGGATCGCAGTGCCGTGAGCGCAATCCTGCAGTGTTGCATGCCGCTGCAGCCGGCAGCCATGGAATTCGCGCTGCTGGCTGACCGTGTGTGGGAGCGCGAATGGCTGCGCGACTTCCACGCCCAACGATTTGGCCAGCGATTGTGGATCTGTCCGCGGCATGAGCAGGTCGACGAGGTTGGCGCCATCGTCGTGCAGCTCGACCCCGGACTTGCCTTTGGCACCGGCACACATCCCTCGACGGCCCTGTGCCTGCAGTGGCTTGACGCTCGCCTGAATGCGGGCAGCCGTGTGATCGACTATGGCTGTGGCTCGGGGATTCTGGCGCTGAGCGCCGCCAGGCTCGGCGCGAGCCACGTCGCCGCCTTCGACATCGACCCGCAGGCGCAACTGGCAACCACGGAGAATGCCAGCGCCAATGACCTTGGCGCACAGCTGCAGGTGTGTAGCGCTGCGTCACAGCTGCCGGCAACGTGCGATGTGTTGCTGGCCAATATCCTCGCCAGTACGCTGTGCGGACTGGCCGCAGATTTCGCAGCACGGGTGCGCAGCGGTGGCACGGTGGTGCTGGCGGGCATACTCCCGGACCAGGCGGACGTAGTGGCGGCCGTGTATGCACCATGGTTTCATATGATGCCGTTTGCTACACGCGAAGGTTGGGTAGCACTCGAGGGAACCAGAAGATAGATGTTTACGGTCTGCCCAAAATGCGCCCTGACCCTGGCGGTTACTGCCGGCGATTTACGTACCGGCCAGGGCTATGTGCGCTGCGGTCGCTGCGCCAACGTGTTCAATGCACTGCTTGGACTGTCAGAGGAATCGGCCTCAAGTGCGACGCAGAACGTGCCTGCCGCGATGGAAGTCGAGCACCCGCCGCCGCCAGCGGCTGACTCCAACCAGCCCGCGGCGCTGCCCCCCGCAGCGCCAGCGCCCGCAGTGCCGCCGCCCGCGGTGCCGGCGCCCGCGGCGGCGGCGCCCGCCCTGAGACTGATCGCGAGCCCGCCGCAGCCGCTGGACATGACGGTCACGGTACCTGAGCCCGGCAGCGCCACAGAGGTAGAGGAGTTTCGCGGCACCGGCACCTTCGAAACCATCGTGCTGGAGGGTGACACGTTTCTGCAGACGGAAGAAATGGTCCCTGAAGAAACTTTCGACAACGAAATCGCCGCGGTCTCACGCCAGCTCGCCGAAGCCCAGAATACCTACCAGAGCGAGGATGCGGACGACATCGAGGACGCGGTACTCGATTTCTCGCAGCCCAGTGCAGCACCATCAGCGATACGCGAGCCGGCGCCAGTCCCTGCGGCATCGCCAGCGCCAGGGTACGCGCCCGACACCGGCGGCGA
This sequence comes from uncultured Gammaproteobacteria bacterium, assembly GCA_963823235.1. Lineage (GTDB taxonomy): Bacteria > Pseudomonadota > Gammaproteobacteria > Steroidobacterales > Steroidobacteraceae > FEN-1191. Next base: position 217,731 of record CAWGKS010000007.1, read on the forward strand.
AACCGGAGTGCTGCCTGAAGCAACACGCGCGGCGACAGGATGGCAGGTCGCCGTGGGTCTGTGCCTGCTGACGCTGTTGTTGGGCGCGCAGGCCGTTCATCACTGGCGCAACGATCTGGCCACGCAGCAGGCTCTGTTCAGCCCGCTCGACCGCTTGTACCGTGCCCTGGGCAGACCACTTGCACCCAACTGGAATCTGACGGCCTACGACGTGCGCCAGCTCGGCGCCAGCAGCGACGACCCGGATCATCACGTGGTGCGAGTGCGCCTGAGCCTCAGCAGTCACGCGCTCACGCCCCAGATATTGCCGCTGATACGACTTACGCTGCTTGATCGCTATGGCAAGTCATTGAGCGCGGGAGAAATCTCACCCCATCAATACCTGCCTGCGGCTCTGCAGCAGAGTCGCTGGCTGGGCGCCGAACAGCGTATCGATACCGAATTGCGTGTGACCGACCCTTCCGGGCAGGCCTCGAGCTTCGAGCTCGACGTCTGCGTGCCAGCCGCAGGCGGCGGCCTGCGCTGCGGCGGCGATGGTCCCATGCTCACTGCCAACGGCACCGCACTGTGAGTCTGCGCATCGGAGCGCATGCGCTGAACGGGCGCGTACTGCTGGCGCCCATGGCGGGCGTCACCGATCCGCCGTTTCGGGCGCTGTGCCGTGAATTTGGCGCCGCGCTGACCTGTGGAGAAATGCTGAGCGCCGACCAGGCGCTGTGGCACACCGACAAATCACAGCGGCGCATGGCCAGGCACAGTGGCGCCGAGCCGCTGCGCGCCGTGCAGCTGGCCGGCTCCGACCCGCTGCAGCTGGCAGCAGCAGCGCGCGCCCAGGTTGACCAGGGCGCGCAACTCATCGATCTGAACCTGGGCTGCCCGGTAAAGAAAGTCTGCAATCGCTGGTGCGGATCGGCACTGCTTGAAGATGAACCCCTGGTAGAGCGCATACTCGAGGCGCTGGTACGTGCGGTCGCGGTGCCGGTCACGATAAAAATCCGCACTGGCCCCGATCCGCAACGCCGCAACGCGCTGCGCGTGGCGCAGCTGGCTGAACGCTGCGGCGTGGCGGCAATCGCCATACATGGTCGCACGCGCGCCGAGCGCTTCACCGGCGCAGCGGAATATGAGTCGATCCGCGCCGTCAAGGCCGCGCTGCGCATCCCGGTGATCGCCAACGGTGATATCAGCACGCCACAGCAGGCGCTGGCGGTATTGAACGCCAGCGGCGCGGATGCCGTGATGATTGGTCGCGCGGCCCTGGGCGCACCATGGATTTTTCGCGATGTCAATGCATTCCTCGAATCAAAGGAAATTGTGCCGCGACTCTTGCGCACGTCGATGGCAACGCTCATTCTTCGTCACCTCGAATCCCTGTACGCGTTTTACGGCGAGTACACCGGAGTTCGAATGGCGCGCAAGCACCTGGCCCGATACTGCGAACAACACGTTGACGCCGGCAGACTACGCCAGGCGTTGCTGACGGCGGAAGATTCCGCATCGCAGTTCGCCACGGCACAGCGCGCCTTCGGCGAATGGTCGGCAGTCGCGGCGGCCTGAAGCGCGCGCGCCGTGGCACAATTTTGGGGAAAGCGTACAAGAATAATCAACATGACCCGTATCACCGGCAAAGAGCTGCCCCTACGCAGCCATACTGAACGTGTCCTGCGCGACTATTTCTCCAGCCTCAACGGCCACCGGCCGGCACGACTGTATGACATGGTGCTGCGCGAGGTCGAAGAACCACTGCTGCGCGCCGTGCTCCACTATGCCGACGGCAATCAGAGCCGCGCCGCAGTCATTCTCGGCATTACCCGCACCACGTTGCGCAAGAAACTGCGCACCCTGGGCGTGGCGAACTGACACATGACTATCCTGCGCGCCCTGTTGTCGGTATCGGATAAACAGGGGCTGGCCGAGTTCGCCCGCGCCCTGAGCACGCACGGCGTCGAACTGCTGTCGACGGGTGGGAGCGCGCAGACGCTGCGCAACGCCGGCATCAGCGTGCGCGAAGTGGCCGACTACACCGGCTTTCCGGAGATCATGGACGGGCGCGTCAAGACCCTGCACCCGCGCATCCATGGCGGCCTGCTCGGCCGCCGCGGCCTCGATGAGGCGGTCATGCAGGAACATGGCATTGTGCCGATCGACCTGCTGGTGGTGAATCTCTATCCCTTTGCCGCCACCATTGCCCGCCCCGACTGCAGCTACAGCGAGGCGATCGAAAACATCGACGTCGGTGGGCCCGCCATGCTGCGCGCCGCCGCCAAGAATCATGCTGACGTCACCGTGGTGGTTGACCCGGCCGACTACGCCGCGGTGCTGGGCGAACTGGCCATTGACGGCAACACCTCGATCGATACCCGCTCGCGCCTGGCGGCCAAGGCCTTTGCGCACACCGCGGCCTACGATACGCAGGTGGCCGAATTTCTGCAGCGTGCACAGCAGCTGCCGAGCGAGCGTTTTCCGGATTCGCTGCCGCTGGTATTCCAGCGGCTGCAGGAATTGCGTTACGGTGAAAACCCGCATCAGCGCGCGGCCTTCTATCGCACCCCCGGCGCGCGCGGCGGCTCGATCGGCACTGCGACCATGTTGCAGGGCAAGGAACTCTCCTTCAACAATATCGCCGATGCCGACGCCGCGCTCGAATGCGTGCGCCAGTTTGCCGAGCCCGCCTGCACCATCGTCAAACATGCCAATCCCTGCGGCGTCGCGCTCGGCAAGAGCCTGTACGAGGCCTACGATCGCGCCCATCGCACCGATCCGACCTCGGCTTATGGCGGCATCATTGCCGTAAACCGCAGTCTCGATGCGCGCACCGCCCAGGCCATAGTCGAGCGGCAGTTCGCCGAGGTCATCGTGGCGCCCGAGGTCGCGCCCGAGGCGCGCGCGGTGCTGGCAGCCAAGCCCAACATCAGAGTGCTGCTGTGTGGCGATCTGGGCGCATCCACCGGCGATGGCTACGAGCTGCGCAGCGTCAACGGGGGCCTGCTGGTGCAGGATCGTGACAGCGGCGCCGTAGGTGAATCGGAACTGCGCGTGGTCAGCAACCGCCAACCCGACCGGCGCGAGCTCGCCGATCTGCACTTTGCCTGGCGGGTCGCCAAGATGGTCAAATCCAACGCCATTGTGTTCGCGCGCGACGGCATGACACTGGGCGTGGGCGCCGGACAGATGAGTCGCGTTTATTCCAGCCGCATCGCCGCACTCAAGGCTGCGGATGAAAAACTCGAGCTGCGCGGTGCGGTCATGGCCTCCGACGCCTATTTCCCGTTTCGCGACGGTATCGACATCGCTGCCGCCTATGGCATCAGGGCGGTGGTGCAGCCCGGTGGTTCAAAGCGCGATGCCGATGTCATCGCCGCCGCCGACGCACATGACATGGCCATGGTATTCACCGGTGTGCGCCATTTCCGCCACTGAGTCGCAATGAAGGTCCTGATCGTCGGTAACGGCGGGCGTGAACATGCCCTCGCCTGGGTGTGCGCCGCGGCCCCGGGCGTGCGCGAGGTGCTGGTGGCACCAGGCAATGCCGGCACCGCGCGCGAAGCACGGGTGCGCAACGTGGCCGTGCCAGCCACCGACATCAGCGCGCTCATCGCCCTGGCGCGCAGCGAAAAAGCCGATCTGACCATCATCGGCCCCGAGACACCGCTGGTGATGGGCGTGGTCGATGCCTTCCAGAGCGCCGGCCTGCGCTGCTTCGGCCCCAGCCGGGCCGCCGCGCAGCTGGAAGGCTCGAAGGCCTACAGCAAGGAATTTCTGCGCCGTCACGCGATTCCAACCGCCGGCTACCGCACCTTCAGTCGCGACAACTTCGAGCCCGAGTGGCTGCGCACACAACCGCTGCCGATCGTCATCAAGGCCAGCGGACTGGCGGCCGGCAAGGGCGTCGTCATCGCCCAGACTCTTGCTGAGGCGCTGCACAGCATCGGGGAAATGTTTGCCGGGCGCTTCGGTGCGGCCGGCGACACGATTGTCATTGAAGAATTTCTCGCCGGTGAAGAGGCCAGTTTTATTGTCATGGCCGGCGGCACCGAGGCACTGCCGTTCGCCAGCTCGCAGGATCACAAGCGAGTCGGTGACGGCGATCAGGGCCCCAACACCGGCGGCATGGGCGCCTATTCGCCGGCACCGGTCATCACCGCGTCGGTCCACGAACGCGTGATGCGCGAGATCATCGAGCCGACGCTGCGCGGCCTGGCGGCGGACGGCACGCCCTATACAGGATTTCTGTATGCGGGCCTCATGATCGGCGCCGATGGCGCGCCGCGCGTGATCGAATTCAACTGCCGCTTTGGCGACCCGGAAGCCCAGGCGGTGCTGGCGCGCTTGCGCTCCAGTTTGCCGGCGCTGTGCCTGGCTGCCCTGGATGGCCGCCTGGCGCAGCAGCAGATCGATTGGGATCCGCGCGCCGCACTGGGCGTCGTCATGGCCGCGAGCGGCTATCCGGGCACGGTGCGCAGCGGCGATGCCATACGTGGCCTGGAGCGCGCCGCGGCACTGCCAGGCAAGGTATTTCATGCCGGCACTGAAATGCTGGGTGCTGAAGTGTGCACCAGCGGCGGCCGCGTTTTGTGCGCCGTGGGCTTAGGCTCGAAGGTGAGCGACGCGCAGCGTGCCGCCTATGATCTGGTCCATTGCATCGACTACGCCGGCGCCCACTATCGCCACGATATCGGCTACCGCGCTACTGCGCGCGGCGCCTGAGCGCCACGTGCCGGGCAGCAGCGTGCAGCGTGCGCCCGCCTTCGCGGCGTTCCGCCAACGCGGCTACCGCGGTTTCCTGCTCGGCAACGCGGGCGCGATGCTCGCGGACAACACCGAGCACGTCATCAGCTACTGGGTGATCTTCCAGAAATTTCACTCACCGGCACTGGCCGGGTTTGCGGTGATCTCGCATTGGCTGCCCTTCCTGCTGCTTTCCGGCTATGCCGGTGCGCTGGCTGATCGCGTCAACACCCGCCGCATGATCCAGCTGGGCATGCTGATTTTCATGGGCGTTTCGCTGGGCTGGGGCCTGCTGTTCATGGGCGGGCATATGCAGATATGGCAGGCATGGGTCCTGCTGACACTCCATGGCGTGGCCGGCGTGCTGTGGACCGGGCCTTCGCAGCTGCTGGTGCACGACATCGTCGGCACCGAGCAGCTGCAAAGCGCGGTGCGGCTGAGCAGCTCGTCACGCTACCTCGGTACCCTGCTCGGACCCGCGCTCGGCAGCGCGCTGCTGCTGTGGCTGGGCCCGGTCGCCGGCATTTTCCTCAACGCCCTGATATACCTGCCAACAATCTGGTGGCTCAACAAACGGCGCTATGGTGCCAGTGGCAGCGCCGGTGCTGGCGAGGCGCGCCGACCCAAAGCTGTGATCACCGGGCTGGCGGCGTTGGTGGCTAACTGGCGCAGCATGAAGACCGACCGGCAGATCGGCTCGATGACCCTGCTGTGCGGTTGCGCTGCGCTGTTCGTAGGCACGGCCTATCAATCACAGCTGCCGGGCTTTGCCGAAGCGCTGGGTCACGGTCGCCCGGGGGTCGACTACTTCGCCCTGCTGGCCGCCGACGCGGCCGGCGCCGTCAGCGCCGGTGTGCTGCTCGAATTCCTGGGGTTGTTGCCCGCCAGCGCACGTGGCGCGCTGATTCTGGCCATGGGCTGGTGCCTGTGCATTGCGGCCTTCGCCCTGACGCACAGCTACGCCCTGGCGCTACCGCTGCTGTTCGCAGCCGGCTTCTGCGAGCTGTCGTTCAACGCCATGGCGCAGACGCTGGTGCAGATGCGCTCGCCCGCATCGCAACGTGGTCGGATCATTGGACTGTTTATAACTGTCAGCCTGGGGCTGCGCGCGATCAGCGGCGTCACGGTGGGGCTGGCCGGCGCACTCATCGGCGTCCACGCGTCGCTGGCCCTGAGCGCTGCGGCGCTGCTGGTTTGCGTGGCAATGATTGCCCGCTGGCAGGGTGGCGCGCGCTGAAATGGTCGCGCGCTAAAAGCTGGCGCGCAGGAACAGTTCCGGGCCCTTTACCTCCAGGTTCATGAAGCCACTGTCACTGCTGTTTTTCACGTCCAGGTCAGTCCGTGTGCTCTGATAGCCCAGGCCCACGGCGAGGTTGGGCAGCCAGCGAAACTGCACGTCGGCGTGATAGTCGCTCAGGGCCGCACTGACCGAACTGACATGCAGGCGCAGGTACTGTCCGCGTGCCGAGAAAGTAAAACGGCGCGTGAACCGCCAGCTGCCATCGAGCGCCAGCGTAACGAACGGGCCGGCGCCACTGAAATCCTCGTGCACGGCAGTCGGGCGGCCAGGGCCCGGCTCTGCCAGGGCTTCCGCCTCGGCCTGCAGCAGGTGCACGCCGAGGCCGGCACCGAGTTCATAGCGCTCGCGACGCAGGAAGGAATAGGTGTAGGTGAAATCGATCTGCCGCCAGTCAAAGCGCGAGTGCACGGTGTCGGCCGGCGTAAAAGTATTACCGCCATAAATGACGTCGGTCTTGGGCGAGGCCACGCCTTTGCGGTTCAGCTCCCACATGTCGACACGCAGGCGATTGCGATCGCGCAATCGAAACAGCATCTCGACCCGCAATTGGTGCGCGTCCGGAGGCAGGCCAAAATCATTCTCGAGCGAAAACAGTTTTCCTAGTGTCCCGTTCGCCGGATCGTCAACGCGGCCAGCGGTGTCCGCAGTGCCAAACAGGTAACTGGCACGCACTGCAAACTGATCGGTGATCGGGCTGGCAGGCACGGGCGCAGCGGGCCGCTGTGCCTGGGCAATGCCCACGGTGCCAGCCAGCACGAGCGACGCGCGGACCAGCAGGACGCGAAGTGGAGTAGCCATGGGTGCATGATCCCCCACTGCCTGCACCGGGCGCCAGCGTCGCCGCACAGCGACTTTGCAGGCTGTGACGTGCTTCACTCCTGTGCGTGCCGCTGGCCGCAGAGCGCCTCCGCGCGCTAGCGCTTCATCGCCTCGAAGAACTCGGCGTTGGTCTTGGTATCCTTCATCTTGTCGAGCAGGAACTCGATCGCCGCCAGCTCATCCATGGGATGCAGGAGCTTGCGCAGGATCCACATCTTCGCCAGCTCGGCCTGGTCGGTGATCAGCTCTTCCTTGCGGGTGCCGGAGCGATTGATGTTGAATGCCGGGTAGACGCGCTTCTCGGCAATGCGCCGGTCGAGATGAATCTCGCTGTTGCCCGTGCCCTTGAACTCTTCATAGATGACATCGTCCATCTTCGAGCCGGTATCGATCAGAGCGGTGGCCAGGATCGTCAGGCTGCCGCCCTCCTCGATATTGCGCGCCGCGCCGAAGAAGCGCTTCGGGCGTTGCAGCGCGTTGGCATCGACGCCGCCGGTGAGCACCTTGCCGGAGCTCGGCACCACGGTGTTGTAGGCACGCGCCAGACGGGTGATGGAATCGAGCAGAATGACCACGTCTTTCTTGTGCTCGACCAGGCGCTTGGCCTTTTCGATCACCATCTCGGCAACCTGCACATGGCGGGCAGCCGGTTCGTCGAAAGTCGAGGAGACCACTTCGCCCTTGACGGTGCGCTGCATCTCGGTGACTTCTTCGGGCCGCTCGTCGATCAGCAGCACGATCAGATAGACCTCGGGATGGTTGGCCGTGATCGCAGTGGCAATGTTCTGCAGCAGCATGGTCTTGCCGGCCTTGGGCGGCGAGACGATCAGCCCGCGCTGGCCCTTGCCGATCGGCGCAATCAGATCGATGGCGCGTGCCGTCAGATCCTCGGTGCTGCCATTGCCGCGCTCGAGTTTCAGGCGCCGGGTCGGATGAAACGGCGTCAGGTTCTCGAACAGTACTTTGTTACGCGAGCTCTCCGGCGAGTCGTAGTTGATCTCGCCGACTTTGAGCAGGGCGAAATAGCGCTCGCCGTCTTTGGGCGGGCGAATCAGGCCTGAGACCGAATCGCCGGTGCGCAGGTTGAAGCGGCGGATCTGGCTCGGGCTGATGTAGATGTCGTCGGGACCGGCGAGGTACGAACCGTCGGAGGAACGCAGAAAGCCGAAGCCGTCCTGCAGGATCTCGAGCACGCCGTCGCCGTAGATGTCCTCGCCATTGCGCGCGTGCGCCTTGAGGATCGAGAAGATGATGTCCTGCTTGCGGGAACGGGCCATGTTGTCGAGGCCCATCGACTCAGCCTTCTTCACCAGCTCATGGATCGGCTTGGCCTTGAGGGCCGTCAGATTCATCGAGTTGCGCGACTGGGCCAGCTCTGCCGGGCTGATCACCTCGGCATCGTCTTCACCCAGCGGCTCCATATCCTGCATCGGCTGATCGTCCATGCGACCACCGACGTTGCCGCGGTTGGGATCACGATTGCCATCGCGCATGCCACCGTGGCGCGGACCCTTGTTGCCCGGGCGGTTGTTGTTGTTGCGGCCCTGATTGCCCAGATACCCCCTCACAGGTGCTGTTCCAGGAACGCCGCCAGCTGCGACTTGGAAAGGGCGCCGACTTTCTGCGCCTCGACGGTGCCGTTCTTGAACAGGATCAGCGTCGGTATACCGCGGATGCCGAACTTCGGCGGTGTCTGCGGGTTTTCATCGATGTTGAGCTTGGCGATGCGCAGGCGGCCGTGATATTCAGTCGCCATCTCATCGAGGATCGGTGCAATCATCTTGCAGGGACCGCACCATTCGGCCCAGAAATCAAGCAAAACCGGCTTATCGGATTGAATGACGTCGGCTTCGAAGCGGGCGTCTGAAGTATGAATAATGTGTTCGTTACTCACGCGAACATGGCCTCCGTTGTGTGTGTGTCATAGGGAATGCGAAGCAGTGGATTGGCCGCCGCGATGCGGTGCTGGAATCGGAACTTCGGATTTTAAGTTTGGTGGTTGGTGGCGGTGGCCCTGGCCATACAATGGCGCGGGAAAGCCGCTCAGCGGGTACACTTGTGTGTCAGGGTTGGTTGGCGGGCGCGCAGAGGAGCCGCCGTTGGCGCTATTTTTAGCCTTTTCCGGGGTGCATTGCAAGCCCCACCAGTCAAACCTGCGATCAAGCACCTAAAGAGCAATTACAGAACAACAGGATACCGACCATTTCATGAGTGACGATCACTTAAGTTCATTGACATTCAGCAGCCTGCCGCTGCATCCGGCGCTGATGCAGGGCATCGCCGAGGCCGGCTTCAGTCGCTGCACGCCGATCCAGGCGCAGACCCTGCCCGCCGCGCTCACCGGCCGTGACATCGCGGGACAGGCACAGACCGGCACCGGCAAGACGGCCGCCTTTCTGGTGGCGCTGTATCAGTCGCTGCTGTCCAAGCCCGCCGACCCCAATCGCCCGCCCACTTCGGTGCGCGCGCTGGTAGTCGCGCCCACGCGCGAACTGGCGGTGCAGATACACAAGGACGCGGCCGTGCTCGGCCGCCACACCGGCCTGCCACTGGCCGTGGTGTTCGGCGGCGTCGACTACGACAAGCAGCGCCGCCAGCTTGCCGATGGCATTGATGTGCTGATCGGCACGCCCGGCCGCATCATCGATTATTTCAAGCAGGGTGTGTATGACCTGCGCCATGCGCAGGTCGTGGTGCTGGATGAAGCCGATCGCATGTTCGACCTGGGCTTCATCGCCGATATCCGCTATATCCTGCGGCGCCTGCCGGCGCCCGCGCACCGCCAGTCGATGCTGTTTTCGGCCACGCTCTCGCAGCGCGTGCTGGAGCTGGCCTATGAGCACATGAACAATCCTGAGCTGGTGCGCATCGAGCCGGACAAGATAACCATCGATCGCGTCCGCCAATCGATCTATTTCCCCTCGATGCCCGAGAAGATGCCGCTGCTGGTCTCGCTGCTGCGCCAGTTCGAGGCCCATCGCACCATGGTGTTTGTCAACACCAAGCGCGCGGCCGAGCGGCTTGAAGCCGTGCTGCGCATCAACGGCTTCAGCGCCCAGGCCATTTCCGGCGACGTGCCGCAACCCAAGCGCCTGCGATTCCTGCGCCAGTTTCATGAGGGTGAACTTGCGGTGCTGATCGCCACCGATGTCGCCTCGCGCGGCCTGCATATTCCCGATGTCAGCCACGTCTTCAATTACGATCTGCCGCAGGACGCGCCCGACTACGTGCACCGCATCGGCCGCACCGCGCGTGCCGGCGCCGATGGCGATGCCATCAGTTTTGGCTGCGAGGAATACGCGATCTCGCTGCCGGATATCGAGACCTACATCGGCCACAAGATTCCGGTGGAGAAATATGACGCGGCCTCGCTACCCAAACTGGTAGCGGCGCCCTACGTGCCGCGCGACTATGACAGCCGGCCGATGCGGCGTGGCGGCGGTAATGGGCCCCGCCCGCCCGGAGGCGCTGGCCGGCGTGGGCCGCCGCGCCGGCGCTAGGCGCGGCGCGCCAGCGCGCGGGTCAGCGCGCCGCTGGTGACTGCGCCAGATAATCCACAGCCAGATTGGCGAGCGTGCGCACGCCCAGCTGCAATCCGCCCTCGTCAACCTTGAAACGCGGCGAATGATTGGCCGCATACTCTTCCATGCTGGCGCCTGGCTTGCGCACGCCCAGGAACACGAACAGGCCGGGGATCTGCTGTTGAAAGAACGAAAAATCCTCGCTCACAGTCTGCGGCGCTGTCTCGATCAGTTTGTCGGCGCCGGCCACACGCCGCAGCGTCGGCAGCATCATCGCCGTCAGCGCCGGATCGTTATAGGTCACAGGATAGGCCACCTCGGCGCCGATGATTACCTCGGCGGTGGCGCCGGCTGAGGCCGCGATCTGTTCGGCCGTGCGCCGCACGCGTGCCACGACGTCGGTGCGCATCGCAGGATCGAGGGTGCGGATCGTGCCCAGCATCGTGACCGAGTCCGGAATGATATTGGAGCGAATACCGCCGCTGATCTTGCCGACCGTGATGATCAGCGGTGCGTGCGTCAGATCTTCCTGGCGACTGACGATGGTCTGCAGGCCGAGCACGATCTGCGCGGCGACCACCACCGGATCAACACCGTTCCAGGGCAAGGCGCCGTGAGTCTGGCGACCTTTCACGACGATTTTCAGATCGTCACCCGCCGCCATGATGCCGCCGGAACGCCACGCGACCTGCCCGGCCTCGAACTGGGTGAGCACATGAAGTCCGAAGATAGCCGAGGGTTTCGGCTCGGTGTTCAACACGCCTTCCTTCACCATCAGCTGGGCGCCGCCCTCTTCGCCTGCCGGCGCACCCTCTTCCGCCGGCTGGAAAATAAATTTCACGGTGCCCGGCAACTCGGCTTTCATTCTGGAGAACACTTCGGCAACCCCGAGCAGGATGCCCATGTGCGCATCGTGCCCGCAGGCGTGCATCACGCCCACCTCGTTGCCGTTGTAGGTGGCACGCACCGTGGAGCGAAACGGCAGATCGCCTTCCTCAGTGACCGGCAGCGCATCCAGCTCCGAGCGCAGAGCGACCACCGGCCCCGGCTGACCACCGCGCAATACACCCACGACACCGGTTCTGGCGATGCCGGTGTGTACTTCGATGCCCAGTTCCTTAAGCCGCTCGGCGATGTAGCGCGCCGTTTCGGTTTCGCGGTTCGAGAGCTCGGGGTGCTGGTGAATATAGCGTCGGTTGGCGATCACGTGCGGCTCGACCTCGGTGGCCAGCGCGTCGATGCGTTGGTGCAGGGCGGTCAGGTTGGCAGCGGCGGCGGAACCAGCGAGGCCGGTGGTCAGCGCCAGCGTCGCCAGGGCGGAGCGGATTGTGGTGTTCATGGGTAGCACTGATACTGCATTTCACACTGCCACTGCAAGGCCCTCTGGCCGATCGATGCCCTACGCGCCAGCAGCGGCGGAGCAGTTCTTTCGCGCTCTAGAAGCCTCTGGTAATGAGCGACGTCATGAAGTCGCACTGCGCGTTTCTGTAGCCCCCGGCCAGAGTCACGATGCTGTCGTCCAGCTGCAGAATATTTTCGGTGGCAATGTCGTATGGAAGCCACGGAGTCGCGCCTGATCCGTTCGGATCACCACTCGTCGCAAGCGCCACCCAATAGTCCATCATTGCGTCCGAGAGCGCGAGCTCAGTGCTGCTCGGCGAGTAGGTGACGCTCGTCCCCAGGGACTGGAAATTCCCGGTAACGAAGTAAGTTTCCGCCCCGTGGAACGCGCGCGCCGCAGCGAGAGGCGCGTCTTGCGGTGCCGCGTTCTCGTAGGTATGCGTAAACAGATATCGCCAGACCGGGGCACGTTGGGGGCCGCTTTGCGCCAGTGTGCTCGCCGGCACCGCTCGCAGGCAGGCCAGCACATCCGTGGCGGTGTCGCAGCCCACGGCGCTGGGCACGTCCGCATACCAGCGATAGGCGACGTCTATATTTGTGCCGATCAGGCCGCCCCTGAGTAATCCGCTCTCCATGACGGCAGCCGAGAAAAGCCCATCAGCCGCAGGAGACGCCAGCAGCGCCTGCACGTTCAACGATCCCGCGGAATGGCCGACGATCAGCACTCTTTTCGGGTCACCGCCGAACCCGGCGATGTTGTCACGCACCCATTGCAGGGCCGCGACCAGATCCAACAGCGTGTAGTTTCCTGATGTGGCTTGCGGCGACTCTGCCGTGAGCAAGGGGTTCACGAGCCAGCCGAGCAGCCCCAGGCGGTATTGCACGGTCACCACGATCGCGCCGTGCCCTGCAAGCGGCGATACGTCATTCCACGGGGGATCCTGGGCACTGCCCGCCCTGTTTCCGCCGCCGTGAATGATCACGATCACCGGTTGTTTCGAACTCGCAGGCGGATTGACCGCGTAGACGTTCAGCGTGAGGCAGTCTTCGTCCCCCACCGGCGCGCCGCCGCGGTCGACTTGCGGGCATCGGTTTCCAAACGCCGTCGCGGGACGCACGCCCTGCCAGCTTGCCGGAGCCGCCGGCGGACGCCAGCGCAGGTCGCCCACGGGCGGCGCCGCGAAGGGAATCCCGCGGAACAAGCGGTAGTGCCCTTCGATCGCGCCCTGGAGCTGACCATATTGGGTGCAGACGACGGTTGCAGTGCTCACACAGCCGGCCGTTGGGGGCACGCCGCCGCCGCGTCGACTCACCCGCCGACGGCTTATTCCGGTCACATGGGTGACGTTTTAGGCGTCAGATTCACCGGCGCGTCGCGCGGTAGCTTGAACGGTGATCGATAGGGTGACGCTTTAGTAATACCTGCTGTTCGGGGCACTATTGATGTCCAGCCCAGTAGCGACCACGTTGAAGATTGTGGCCGACCTCTAGCGGCGGGTGGTAGCCGCAGCCAAAGCGGCTGATAAGTCGCCTCATGCGTTTATGCGGGAGGCAATTGAACGCCAGACTCAACTGGACGAACAGCGTCGTGCCTTTGTTGCCGCTGCTCAGGCCTCACGTTACCAGGCGCGCAGCTGCGGCCAGGCGACGCGACCGAAAGCATTGACGTGGCGGAAATAATTTGCACGCGACACGCGTTTGCCGACCTGGGGCGATCAGCTGACTTTCTCATCAAGGATGCACCAAAGTCCGCTGTTGCAGCGATAGACGTTGTCCGCGACGGGATTGAAATGCTTGAGCGCCATCCACTTGTCGGCCGACCATGCGAAGAGGAACCAAGGGAACTCTTGATCTCCCATGGCAATGGTGGATATGCCGCCCTATATGGCCATGAGCAAGGGCCAGATGTCGTATTGGTTCTGGCTCTGCGTCACCAGAGGGAAGCTGGTTATTCAGCAGAGTGACTTCGAATCCCGTGCCATCGTTCACGCGCCATCGCGCGCTACACCGCCGTTACCCCTCAGGCGTGGTGGGATAAACTCGCGCTTCCCGATCATTGCAGGCCCGCGCCATGACTTTACTGCGTGCGCTAGTGCTGCGGGTCGATGGCGCGTTCACCTTCCCGAATACAGCATGATCGCCTGCGACAGGCTATTCAGCTTATCCGGCGACCCCACAATGGTCCCTTCCGGCGGCTTTCGGTACGTTAGCATCCTGCGGTAAAGCTCGTCCGCCATATCCGCGTTGATGCCCCAGCCGGCCAGATAGCTGAGTCTCAGATTGTCATCGGTATTGAGCGGCGCGCCGTGGGTCCATTTCTTTAGATCCACCGCAGCGCCCGACCACGTGGAAAACAGGTCAATAACCGAAGTGACGCCGATATCGCGCAGCGACTGCCGCACCGGTTTCATGTCCGGCTGCGCATAGCGCGCTTCCAGCGCGTCCAGATCGACCTTCAGTGGCTTCAGTTGGCCCATGAACACGGTGTCGTATCCCAAGCCGCCGCGGTTGTTCGCCCACACCGTTCCATACGGGAACGCGTCGAAGAACGTCGCCAGTTCGCTACGGAACGTCATCTCATCGGTCTCATACAGAGGGACATACAGGGTGAAGTAACCGCCAGGATTGAGATGCCGCTTCACCGCTTCGAAGTACTCACGGGAATACAGTGCCGCCGTGCCTTTGATGGACACGTCCAGCGGGTCGGACGCGATGATGTCGAACTTCTCGGTCGATGTCATCAGATAGTGCCGTGCGTCGTCGAAGGTCACCGTGGTCTTCGGGTTCAGATAAACGCGGTAATTCTGGTCAGCGAAGTATTTTGTCGAGGCCGGCGGAATCTCCCGCTCAATCTCGCAGACGCGGATTTTCTCGATGTTCGGATATCGCGTAAACGTGCCTGCCGAAACGCCCGCACCGAATCCGATTCCCAGCACGCTTCTTGCTTTCGGGTGCAGAAGCCCTGGTAGATGCACCAGCATGCGTTGCAGCTTCATATCGAAGAGCTCCGTGGTGGCTTCCACATGCCCGTTGACGTTCAAGTAGATGGTGCCGTTGTTCCATTTCGTGATCGCCACCGACGAATTCAGCCCTTCGCGCAGGTACAGAACTTCCGACTGTCCCCGATTCGCCTTCATGTACCGGCCATACGCAATCAAATCGCCCGGAACTGGCTTAATCGCCAGCGCCAGAGTGAGCGCTGCGGCCGACACCGCCAGCCCGGCGACTTTCGCCGATGCGCTGCGCGCCGTGGCCACCAGCGCTGTCGCACCGCTTGCGACCGCGGTAATCAGCATCACCCGCTCCGACATCCGCGCTCCGATTCCGGGCAGCAGAATCAGGCTCACAAGCAGCGCGCCCACGATTCCGCCCAGCGTATTCGCCGCATAAACTGCGCCCGCGGTCTGCCCCGAATCCCCGCGATCTCGAGCCACCGCGGCGCACGCCAGCGGAAAGCTCGCGCCCCACAAAAGAGTCCCTGGCAGAATCGCGACAATCACACGTTGCAGGTCCAGCACGTACATATGCCAAGAATCGCCCGTCTCCAGAACATCATTGCCCCAGAACGGCAGAACCTGCTTGATGAGCACCGAGGTCCAGACGATGGCCAGCGCCAGCAGCACCTGACACCACCCCAGCGCCGGCACCGGCCGCACGCGCTTCAGCAGCCAGCTGCCGCCCGCGCTCCCGATGGCAAGCCCCGCCAGGAACACCGCCAGAATGATGGCGAAAACATAAACCGTACCCAGCAGCAGATAGCCGATCAGGCGCGTCCACACCACTTCCGCGCCCAGCGCCGTAGCCCCCGACAAGGCAATGGTCAGATACACAATTCTCGCGGAGCGATCCATCGGAGCGGCGCTCTCTGCGGCCAACTGTTCTTCCCGGGATTCGTCTGGCGCCATGCGCGGCGCCACAACCCACGCCAACGCCGCACCCGCCAGATTCATTGCCACGGCGGCCAGGGTCGCGGTGGTCATACCGAAATTCCGCAATAAGTAGAAGCCCGCCAGGAGGCATCCGATCACTGCTCCCATCGCGTTGCTACCGTACAGGTAGCCCCACCACGCCACGCCCGAAGGCGTGCCTTTGATCAAGCGCACAATCGCCGGCAGCGAAGCGCCCATCAAGATCGTGGGCGGCAACAGACACCCTCCCGCCAGAACGCCGCGCATCAGCATGCCGCCCAGCCCGCTTCCCGCCGCCGCGACATACACGCGGTTCAGCAGCGGCAGCGTCATCAACGCGAGCAGCGCGAACACGGCGATGCCGGCCTCAAGACCGGCATACACTCGCAAGGGATGCTGCATCCAGCGGCGGCGCGGTAACCACAGGCTCCCGATACAGAGGCCGCCCATATAGGTCGCAAGTAAAATTCCCATCGAAATCGCCGTGGAGCCGATGGCCAGCTGCAGCAACTGGTACCACACGACTTCATAGATCAGAGCCGCACAGCCCGACGCGGCGAATAGCACCAGAAGGATGAAATACAACGCGGTGCGCGACGAACTGGGCTGGTCCAAATGAATCTCCGAAGGCTGAAGCGATGTGGACGCGAAGATTGGTTTCTGATGGGCACCTATCTGACAATTGAAATGCAGCGATCAGAAACCTCGGATCGGCAGGGTCGACAGAAATTTCATTTGTGCAATTCTGTAGCACCCGGTCATGCTCGCGATGGTGGCATCAAGCTGAAGCATATCTCCACTGCTCTCGTCGGCGGGATAGAGGGAAAGTGTTGTGTCGCCGGAGGCGGGCACCACGGCATCGAATTGCGTGCGAACCTTTGTGGCATAGGCATTGGCGTCCAATGCGGGGCCGAAGACGTAGCCGAACGACTTCTCATCACCATTGGAGCCGGCGATCAAAGGCACCGGTGGTCCCAGCCGTTGCAGCTGCCAGCGCCGCAGGCAGTGAGCCCCGTCAATAGAAATCCCGCGGAGCCGAGCCAGGCCGACCGAACCAGTGATGCTGTCGTTGCAAGCTCCGCTTGCAGGCCGAGTGGCGGTGTGCGCGCAAATTCCCCTCATCCTGTGTAAGAGCCCCGCGGGCCCGGATTGGCAACCAGAATATCCACCGCGCCGGTGCCGGTTCGCCATCTGCGGGGGTCAGGAACCCATCTCTCCAAAACTGGAGGTGTCCAAATTGCTCCGCCAGGACTCTTTGTCAATGAATCGAACATTTATAAGCCAGGCTGTTTTTTCTCGATTTTGCCGGCGGGCGAACATTGACCTGAAACTTACGGCGTCGCGGCGCCGAATTGGGGGCTGTAGTGAATCAAATTGAACAATCATCCAAACGACACCTGCTGCTCTGCCTGATGGGCACTCTGATACTTGCCAGTTGCGGCGGCGGTGACTCGGCCCCGCCACCGCCACCACCGCCACCCCCACCGGTCGTGGTCGACGCGTCACCGCCCCCAGTGGGCGTTGTGACCAATCCCTACTATTTCTATTTCAATGCGAGCGGCGGCTCGCCACCGTTCACCTGGACTGTCACCTCGGGTGCCTTGCCGGGCGGACTCACACTCGCTCCGGATGGCACGCTTTCGGGCACGCCAACCGCCATCGGCCCATTCGCTTTCAGCGTCAGGGCGACCGACAGCGCGCCGAAGCCCGGGACCGGCTCGCAGCCCTTCAGCGTCACGATCGATGCGCCCGCACCGCTCGTGATCGACCCGGGCCAAGCGTCGCCCGCGGGTGTACACGGTACGGGATATAACTTCACGTTCACCGCCACGGGCGGTTATTTGCCGCTCAGCTGGACAGTCACGGCCGGCGCCTTGCCACCGGGCCTGACGCTCAATCCCGACGGCACGCTGACCGGCACGCCGACGACCGCCAACCCGACGCCGTTCGCATTTACGGTGACTGTTACCGACAGCAGCATGCCGACCCCGGCAACGAGCTCGCTCGCCTATACGATCGCCATCAGTGAACCCCTGCCGCCAGCAATCTACAACACGCCGCCGCCCACAGCGACAGTAGGCTTGCCGTATACCTTCCCATTTTCGGCAAGTGACGGACTCGCTCCGCTCGTCTGGACCTTGCCGAGCGCGCCAATGGGAGGCCTGGCCGTCAGCCTTGACGGCATTCTGAGTGGCACACCGTCAACAGCAGGCATCTTCCCCATTACGCTGACGGTCAAGGACGCACTGAATCAGAGTTCGCCGGCCACGCCCTTCACGGTTCGCGTGGCTTTGGCCCGGCCTGCGGCGGCGTTCATGTTGGCCACCAGGAACTTGATCGTTGCCCGGACCGCGCATACGGCGACGCTGCTGCTCGACGGGCGCGTGTTAATCGCCGGCGGTGGGGTGGCATCCGCGGAGCTGTATGACCCGACGAGTCACTGGTTCACCGTGACCGGCAGCATGACGCTCGCGCTGGATGTGCGCAGCGCCACGCTGCTGGAAAATTCGACGTTGCCTGACCACGGCAAGGTCCTGATGGCCGGCGGCGGGGATTTGATCGCGGAGCTCTTTGATCCGACGGCCGGCACGTTCACGGCGACCGGCAGCATGGGGGCGCCACATCTGGGGCAGACGGCAACGCTGTTGAAGAACGGCCAGGTACTCATCGCCGGAGGTGAAACGGCAAAAGCCGAACTCTACAACCCGTCCACCGCTACGTTCACGGCGACCGGCGACATGACGGTCTCGCGGAGCGGGCATACGGCGACGCTGCTGCCTGACGGGCGCGTGCTGATCGCCGGGGGCGTGCAGGACTCCCCCCGGGCACAGTGCCAATTCAAGGCCCCGGAGTCGCTTCCGCAGAACTCTACGATCCCGTGAGCGGCACGTTCACCTCGACCGGCAGTATGAGCGAGGGACGCTCTGGCCATACCGCGACGTTGCTGGACGACGGTACCGTTCTGATCACCGGAACGGACATCACGGCCGAGCTATTCAGCCCCGGGACCGGAACTTTCTCGTTGGCGGGTGAGCTGTTGACGGGGGGATCCGGATCCACGGCGACACTGCTTAACGACGGCACGGTCCTCGTCGCGGGCGGCCTTGCCTACCAGAACTCGAGCGCCGGGGCGCAGCTTTTCGCTCCCGAAAGTGGCGGCTTCGTGGCGACGGGCCTGCTCATCACGGCGCGGGACGGACATACGGCGACGCGGCTGGCCGATGGCACCGTGCTGGTTACGGGTGGGACTCAGCACACGCACCATTGCGGCCGTGGGGGGTGGGGCCGTGGGGGGTGTGTCAGCTCAAACACCGTGCTTTCCTCGGTTGAACTGTTCAAGTAGCGTACCGGCGTGAACCCGAGCTGAACGGGAATCGCGTCCGCTGGCGCTACATGCTGTCAAACGCATAGGAGAAGCGCAAACCGATGGTGCGGGGACGATTCACCGTGATGGCTTTGTAAAACTGCGAGTAGTTCGCATAGAGTTGGGCACGCGTGTCGGTGAGGTTGTCTGCGTAAAGTTGTACGAGCCACGCGTCCTTTGCGATACCGAGCGCAGCACCATACGTGGTGAATGCGGGCAGGTCATAGACCGTGGAGTTGCCCTGCAGGTCCTGCCCAAGGTGAAATATCGTAGCGAACGAGTGGGACTGATGCACTGCTCCAATCTGCGCGAACGCTTTGTACCTGTAACGCCCAAACTCATAGCGCACGCGAATGTTCCCCTGAAAAGGCGGCGCTGCGGCAAGCGGGCTGCCAAGTGGCCCGCTCGGATTCGCAACGGGTTGTCCGTTCGAGTACGACAGCGTGCTGAAGTCGATCGGTGTTCCGTCCCTCCACAGAAATGTCGCCTGCCTGACCAGCTCACTGTGATTCCAGGCAGCGCCCGCCTCGACTGTGAGGCCGGTCGCGACGCGAGCCACACCCGAGGTCTCCACGCCACGCACCCTGTAGCTGCCACCATTGACGATTACGCCGAAATTCACGACGCCGAGCTCGGATAGAGCAACCTGTGTCTGGTTCCAGTCCTCCTGATAGAACGCGCCATTCCACTGGAGGCGCCGATCCATCCACTGCGTCTTCCAGCCGAATTCTTTGTTGGTCAGGGTGTCCGGCGCGAAGTTCACGGGCGCCACATAGCCCCCGTGCAGGGTCGCCTGCGCCTGGTTTTCGCAGACCGTTCGCCGCCAGCGGCGAATCATACACTGGCGCTATCGGCGCCCGATTAAAGCCGCCGGCGCGAAAACCCTGCGACCAGGTGTAGTACAGCAGCGCATCCTCGGCGACTTTCCAGCCCAGGCTCGCGCGGCTCGTGTAACCGGAATAGGTCTTGTCGAGATGCTGCGCATCGATATTGAAGAGGTAAGAGTGATTCACGCATGGATTGGGCACGGTCGGATCAAAGAGCAGCGAGCAACCCGTACTACCGACGGTCGAGCCGACTTCCGACGTATTCGTACTGGAGTAGCGCGTACCAACCGTCAGCGTCAGGGTTTCCGGCATGAGATCGAAGTCGAGCGACGCGTAGGCGGCCCGCTGAGTGTAGCCACGCGTGATGTCGTTGAAAAATCCATTACCCAACGGCCGGACGTCCGGGTTGATCGACGTTACCGGTGAAGGCACAAACACTGCACCCTCCGACCAGGCTTTGACCAGCGTACCGTTCGGCAGGAGCGGCGATCCGTTCAAAGTGTAGTAGCCAGTGGGTGGCCCTATAGGGTGGAAGTACGGCAGCGCTGTCAGAATGGACCAGTCTGACTTCTCCTGAATCTGGTAGTTCTCGTAAAACAGACCGCCGACGCCGCGAACCCGACCTTCACTTGGCGTGCTCAGCCGCAGCTCGTGGCTCTGGTGCGTATTGCGCACGACATCGTGCCAGGTCGCACTCGGCGTGAAGCATTGCGCCGCCGCAAAGGTCGGGCCCGGATTGACGCATTGATAGTAGTCGGCGTACAGGCCGCCGCGTACGTACTGGGTGTAGTCCTGGACCTGGTCCACGTTGCGCACGAGGTAGCTACCCGCATAGAGCAGCTGCAGTGCACCGATACGGCCGTTGATCGTGAGTGCGGTATTCCCGAAATGATCCTGGTCGTGCGAGGGGTTGAAGAGCTGCATACTCAGTTCGGGCAACGACTCACCCAGTGCATTCGCCGCCATCTCGGTAGAGACGCCGTCCGCCTCGATGCTCTGATTGGACTGTGCTATCAACGCGTCCCAGTCTTCATTGATTCGGTACAGGGCCTCGGCCCGCACACCTTTGTAGGTGACCGGATTGATATCCGCGGCCGCAATGCTGGAGTTGCTGAGTACAACACTGTTGGCGGGAACCTGACCGCCGAAGTGGTTTGCAATACCAAGGTCTGTGGGGGCACGCGCAAACGTCGCGGGGACGTTGTCGATGTACCCGCCGCGCTGCTCGTTGTAGATCACTCCACGGACGGCGAGCTTGTCGGGAATGAGCGGAATGTTGAGGGTGGCGTCGATACTGAAGCTCAGTCCGCCGTGCGCGGTCATAGCGTAGCCCGCGTTCACTTTGGCTTCCGTCCGATCGAGTTTCGGTTTGTTCGTGATGTAACGCAGGACACCGGCTTCGGCGCCCGCCCCGAACAAAGTGCCCTGCGGACCCTCCAGGATCTCGATGCGCTCGAGGTCCGCAGCATAGATGTCCAGATTGCGGCTCGGAAGCTGCGCGGATTGCTCATCGAGATATACAGCGACATTTGGGAAACTGCCGATGACACCCGTTAACTGCTCGCCCCCGGCGCCCGTCGCGAGTCCCCGCACGTAAATGTTGCTCTGGCCGGGCCCCACGCCGTGGGCAATAACACCCGGCAGGTAGGTCACGAAGTCATCAAAGGTCGTTGCGTTCAGCCTGGCGAGCGTAACTCCGGTCAACACCTGCAGGGTCATCGGCACGTGCTGCAGGTTCTCCTCGCGATGGTTGGCAGTGACGATCACTTCCTGCAGCACCTCGCCAGCGAGACTCGTCGTGGCGGCTTGGGTCGGCGGGTGAACGGTCACGGCCAGGATGCGGATGCTGCGCGGTGTGAGGTACTCGAACGTGAGGCCGGTGCCCTCGAGCATGCGAGTGAGTGACTCTGAGGCGCCGAGGCCTGCGGGCACTGCGTGCGATCTCTGATTGCGCACCACCTCGGATACATAGACGAGTTGCAGTCCCGTCTGGGTCGCGAATGCTTCCAGGGCCTGCGCGAGTGGTTGCGCGGGAATGCCGCCGGCGGGTGCCGCGGGTTCAACGGCCTGGGCCAGCGTCGCCGGAGTATTCAACAGTACGGCGGGCGCGCAGATCGACAGAGCGCGCAGCACCGGCGACACCAGTGTCCTGGCGCCGTTTGACCGGTGGCGCGGCCTACGTTTCATGCGCTTCCCGTTCGGACATTCTTGGTTCTTCTTGTCCGAATCATAGCGCAGGGCACCAATTCTGGTCGATCAGACCGCCGTGCCTAGTCTTTCGACACACGAATGCTCGTCGCGGTCACCTCGACCCGCACTCCCTTGAGGCTACGCAGAAAGGCAATGAATGCGTCGGTGTCGTCGGTGGCGAAGACCCCGCTGATTCGCAGCTTCCGTAGCGCCGGTGTCACGATCTCGATCGGCTTGTCCGTGTAGCGATTGAATTCGGCCGCAACCCGCTCCAGCGGCTCATCGTGAAAGACAATTTGCCGATGCATCCAGGCCGTCGTGCGCTTGGCATCGACCGCGACGGGCGTGGCCGGCCACGCACCCTCGGTCACGCGGATCTGCTGGTTGGCGTTCAGCTCTATGGCTCGCAGCAATGGGGACTGGCCCGAAGCCGTCGGGCCGACCGTGACCCGCCCCTCGACCACGGTGACGACCGTCGAACCCTCGTCCAGGCGCACGTCGAACCTGGTGCCAAGGTCGGTAACGTCGGCAGATCCTGCGTGCACCCGAAAGGCACGATCGGCCTCGTGGGTGACTTCAAAGGCTGCCTGGCCAGACCTGAGCGTGACGAGCCGTTCGCTCTTGCTGTAGCGGATGCTGACTGCACTGTCGGTATTCAGGTGCAGGACGGAATTATCCGCCAGGCGCTGCGTCAGCTGCTCGCCGTGCCGTGTCTCGAAGTGCAGTGCCGTCAATGCCGTCGGGCGCCGCGGGGCGCTCGGTGGGCCTCAGGTTCCACCTCAAGAGCAAGCCCACACTCAGCAGCACGATCACCGCCATCGTCGCGGCGGCAGGGAACCAGCCCCCGAAGGGCTTGCCTCGAACGGTCTCCGTCAGGCGCGGCCAGAGCCGCTGGACGGATCCTTCGTCCTGGTCCCGAGCGCGCGCGAGAATCGCCTCCAGGGAGTACTCCGGATCGGTGCGGGCCTGCTTGAGATCGCGCGCGACTGCCGACACGCCGAGAAACTCCTCGATGTGGACCGGCGAGGCCTGGAACCAGGCCGCCAGGGCCGCGGAGTCCTGCGCATCGAGCGGCCCCTCGTCGTTCGCCACGAACCACTCGCCGGCCTGTTCGGCGATTGCGGCACGAATCTTCTCTTCGTTGGAGTTCATGGATTCAACCCATCCGCGCCATGCGGCGTCGACAATGACCGAGCCCTTGCGCCACGTATTTCTTCGCCATCTGCGGGGACACGCCGAGGTGCAGGGCGATCTCCCGGAAGGAGAGATCGTGCGTGAAGCGCAGCTCCACCGCGGCGCGGCACTTTGGGCGCAGCTGCTGCAGCACGACCCCGAGCCGTGCGACCCGCTGCGCCGCATCGAGGTCGCCGTCGAACGTCGGCAACGTCGCCGAGCTGCTCCTGCGCTGACATCTCGTCGATGTCGACACCGCTCGCCTGCCGACGGTCGAGCACCGCGTGTTCCTTCACCAGATTGCTGGCTACCGTGTAGAGGTACGCCACCGGATTGCGAATCGCCCCCGGATCGCGTATCCGCAGCATCCGCACGTACACCTCCTGCGCCAGATCCGCCGCATCGGCCTTGCTGCGGATGCGCCGCAGGAAGAACGACTGCAGAGCCGCCCGGTGCTCGGCAAACAGCCGCCCGACCAGCGATGGTTTCGGCTCAGCCGTCGTCATGGCCGTACCCGCAAGTTGCCCACATCTCGTATAAGAGTCCCGCGGACCCGGAATGGCAACCAGAATATTTACCGCGCCGGCGCCGACTCGACTTCCGACGGATCAGGAACACGCTGGTGCACATTTTGGGGTGTCCAAAATGCGTCGCGGGGACTCTTTACCTGGCAGAGGAAGTTCAAATGGAACCACATGTCAATCACGGTCAGGCTGGCTGGCTCGGTGCCTGGCTCCAGGAGCGCTGCCGCCAGGGATTTGAGGTCCCGGAGGCCGAGTGTCTGTGCCTGCGGATGTACTACAGGTTTGACGGCATACCGATGGCGTTGCGTCACCAGCTGTCGCGGGTCACCCTTGCCAGCACCTTCGCCGAACTCGCGCGTCGCGGTTGGGTTCGTGCCACCGATGGTGCCGCCGGCGACCAGATGCTGACACCCCAGTATTGGCAGCACTTGTTGACACCCAACTATCGCCGCAGCGGGCCGGTCTACGACTACGCGCTCGGGGAAGCCGTGTTTCACCGGCTCCAGCCGAGCCTGAGCTAGGCCGACGCGGCTCGTACGATCATGTGCCGTCCTCAGAAAGCCGAGGCAGTGATAGCGATCGTGGCGTGGCTCCAGGCCTGCCTGAACTGCGCCTCGGTGGCGCGACCCTCGTCACTGCGTCCTTCGGCCTGAAGCGCCTGCGCCAGGCCATACAGCGCCCAGCCGTTTCCCGGGTGGCGCTGAAGATCGTCCCGGTAGACGCGCTCAGCCTCCGCGGGCCGTGCGGCGCGCAAGAGCTGTGCGCCGAGCAGGTGCCGCACCGGGAAGAACCAGTCTGCGGGCTCGTTGTAGCCCAGGTTATCCTCGAGCCGGACCGCTTCCTGGAGGTCGCGCAAGGCATCGTCGGTGCGCCCTTCAGCCGTGCCGATGCGCGCCGCCGCCACGAGCCTGGCAACCGCGAGCACGTCGCGCAGCGCATTCATCCCGGCGGGCACATCAGCCGGACAGGCTTGCGATCAGCTGGTCGAGTTGCGCGAGTCGCTCCCGTGCCGCCACGGCCTGATTCTTCGCCGCCAGGGCCATCGTAGGTTGCATACAGGTATCCGCCAGTCAGCGCCGGCAGGCCGGGATCCGGTGGCGCTTCGGCGAGCAGCGTGTCCCATTGACCAAACCGGACCTGCGCAGTGTACAGCTCCGCAACGTACCAATCGGCGCCGGGCATGTCCTTGAGCAACGCGTCCGACACACTGGCTCGCGAGCGGCGCACCGCATCGAGCGTCTCGGCCTCGCGGCCTTCAGCCGCCGCTGAATAGGCCAGGAACTGGTAGTTGTGGCTGATGTACATGGTCGGGTAGTAGTCGGGCGGCGTCGTCTGCGCGAGGTAGGCGAGGTCGGCGGCAGCGCCCTTGCGGTTCGCTTCCGCGGACTCCTCGTAGCGGCCGACCAGATGCATTATGTGCGCGGGCATGTGTTCCAGGTGACCGGCTGCCGGCGCGAGACCACGAATCCGCTCGGCGGCAACGACGGCTTTCTCAGGATGCGGCGAGGCTTCCATGGCGTGGATGTAGTAGTGCAGGGCGCCCATGTGCGTCGGGTTGCGGGCCAATACGCTCTCGAGCGTGGCGACGATTTCCGTAGTGCCCGCAGTGGGGGTGCCCGTCGGCGCTCCAGAGCTTCCACGCGTGTACGTTCATCATCGCTTCGGCATACAGCGTCTGCACGTCGAGATCATCCGGGAAGCGCCGGGCGACCTCGCCATGGCGGCGGCGTAGGCCGTCAGTACCGGAATCGCGGTCGCCGGATCGAGCGGCTGGGCGCTCGGGTAGCGCAGGCGAAGTGCTGCGATCAGGGCCTGTTCGACCGGTGCTGGCGGAACCCGGCCAGGCTCTGGGCGCGCAGGGTCGCTGCGAAGGCGATCTTTCGCCCGCGCTTCCGCCAGCATCGGCAGGTTGTAGTTCGGGCCGATCGTCAGCGCAACGCCCCACGCGCACATCGCACAGGACGGATCGAGCTCAAGGGCGCGCGCGAAGGATCGCGTCGACTCATCGTGGTTGAAGGCCCACAGAAGACGCATGCCCTGGTCGAAATAGCGCTGCGCGTCCGCCGAGCCTGTAGTGACCGGCCGGTGAGCGGTGCCGATGCCTTCATAGAGCCGCGCCCCCCTGGACCAATCGGCCAGCGTCGTTGGCAGATGATCGCCCATGGCCATTGCAATGGCCGGGGCCGGCGCCTGCTGTGATGGTGCCGACGGCTCCGCTGCCTGGGCATGTGGTGTAGCGAGCAGCGTAACGACTACAAGCGCCAGCAATCCGAACCTGCTCATGACCAGCCCCCTTAACTTCGTCACGGATCTGGAATCGCTACTGCTCGGCGTAGATCTTCACCAGCTGGTGCAGGAACTCGCGGCCTTCAAGCAGCGATTTCACACCGATATATTCGTTCAGCCCGTGTATATGACCGAGATCGGGGCCCACGAACACCGGCTCCACGCCGTAAGTGGGAATCCCAGCGGCGTTGGTGAATTCGCCATCGGTGGCGCCCGCTTGCAGAATTGGCAGCACCGGAACGCCCGGCCAGAACTCGGAATTCAGCTTTTCGATCGGCCCGAGTATCGCCGGAGTCAGTGGTGGCGGTGAGGCCGTCGGGCCGCGGGTCTCGAGCGCCGTGACCTTGACTTCCGGATCCGCGACCAGCTGTTCGAGTTGCGCGCGCACGGTCTCCGAACTTACGCCGGGGAAAATGCGGCAGTTGACGTTCGCCCGCGCGCGTTGCGGCAGGGCATTCGTGGCATGACCAGCTTCGAGCATGGTGGCGACGCAGGTAGTGCGCAGCGTCGCATTCCAGCTCGGATCCCTGGCGGAAACCAGCGCGAGCGCGTTCGCGTCGGCCGGGTCATGCAGAAAAGCATTCATGGCGCTGGCCACCGCGCGCTCGCCTTTGGCTGCCTGAATCTTCGCCATGCCAGTGAAATAGGCGCGATTGCCGTCGGTGAACTGCGCGGGAAACTCATAGTCACTGACCCGCGTCAGTGCTGCTGCCAGGCGATAGATCGCATTGTTCTTTACCGGGCGCGAGCTGTGCCCGCCAGGATTGGTCACCTCGAGCCGGTAGTTCTGCGGAAATTTCTCGCCGGCCTCGACATCGAGCGAGACCCGTTGTCCACTGGCGTCGAGTTCTCCCCAACCACCTTCGTTGATCGCGAACGCAGCGTCGATGAGCTCGCGGCGGTTCTGGGTGAGCCATTCAGCCCCATTGAATGCACCGGAAGTCTCCTCACCACAGGTGAGCGCCACCTTGAGCGTGCGCTTCGGCCGGTAATTCTCGGCCCGGTAGCGGATCAGCAGATCCACCCAGATGGACGCTTCGGCCTTGTCATCGAAGGCACCGCGCGCATAGAACGAGCCGTTCTCCTCGACCAGCGTAAAAGGATCGCGGGTCCAGTCCTCGCGCTTGGCTTCCACGACATCGATGTGCGCGAGCAGCAGGATGGCCTTGAGCTTAGGATCGCGGCCGGCATAGACCGCGACCAGCCCGCCTTCCTTCGGGTGCTCGGGAGCCGTAAACAGGTGCAGGTCGCCATCCGTGAAACCGGCCGCCTTCAGACGGGCCGCCATACGCTCCGCTGCCAGCGTGCAGCTGCCGGCCGAGAGCGTGGTATTCGTTTCGACCAGCTCTTTGTAGAGCTCGCGGAAGCGCTGCTCGCCGGCCGCCGTATCCTGGGGCGGCGCGGCAATCGCCGCGAATGCAGCCAGAGTGGCAACGACAGTGAGGAAACGTTTCATGTTGATCTCCGCGAGGCCTGTGAATTCCTGAAGTCTGTGCGCAATTATACGCTGGCCGGGGGCCGCCCTGGCTGCAGCAGATCAGCGAGCGCATCGACCGCCGTAAACTCTTCGTGCGCATGCGCCGCGTGCACGCTGCCCGGGTGGCGAATGGCACGCACCAGGCCAATGCCCGCCGCCTGCGCAGCGCGCAGCACCGTAGCGCTGTCGTCGGCAAACAGGCAGCGGGCGGGCTCATGGGGCAATACTCTGCGCAGGGCACGCCAGAAATTCGCGTCTTCCTTGGGAGCCCCCAGCGTATGTGAGCTGAAACTCTGATCGAAGTGATCGAGCACCCCGGTGCGCTCGTGCTTGATGGCCAGCGCTTCAGGATGTGCATTGGTCAGCAGCACCAGCCGCTTGCCACGCGCGCGCGCCGCGGCCAGAAAGCCTGGCGCGCCGGGCAGCCAGCGGATGCGCCCGGCGTCCTGGCGCTTGAGCGCGGCAATATCGAGCCCGAGTTCGCGACTCCAGTAGACCGTGCTGTACCACTCGAGCCTGCCCATGCAGGCGGCGAAGCGCGGTTGCAGTGCCGCGCGGGCGGCGGCCTCGTCGAGCCCGCGCGCGGCGCCCCAGACCTGCGGCACCAGTACCTGCCAGAAGTGATTGTCAAAATCCAGGTCGAGCAGCGTACCGTCCAGGTCGAGCAGGACGTGATCAATATCGGCCCATTGGGCCTCTGTCAGTGCGGCGCTGTTCATGTGCTTAGGTATCATGGCGTTCATGAGCCTGGACCTGCAACGCCCTTACGCCCTGCTGCCCGAAGTAATCGCCGTGGCCCGCGCTGCGGGGCGTGAAATCATGGCGATCTATGCGCAGAAATTCGCGGTAACGCTGAAAGACGATCAATCGCCGCTCACGGCGGCCGATCTGGCGGCGCACCGCTCAATCAGGGCCGGGCTGGCCCGGATCGCGCCGCAGCTGCCGCAGCTCTCCGAGGAATCGCCGGCCGACGAGATCGCCGCGCGGCGCGAGTGGCGCTCACTCTGGTTGATTGACCCGCTGGATGGCACACGCGAATTCGTGCAGCGCAATGGCGAGTTCACCGTCAACATCGCCCTGGTGCACGATCATGAACCGGTGCTGGGCGTGCTGCATGCACCCGCGCTGGGTCTGCTGTACGCGGCCGCGCGCGGCGCCGGCGCCTGGCAGCTCGATGCACAGGAACAGCGCACGCCGCTGCAGGCCACTGCGCGGGCGCCGCAGCCGCCGCGCGTGCTGGCAAGCCGCTCGCATCGCGGTGCCAGTCTCGATGAGTTATTGGTCCGGCTCGGACCCCATGAACTGGTGGGCACGGGCAGCGCCCTGAAATTTGCCTACCTCGGTGCTGGCCGCGCTGATTTCTATCCGCGACTGTCACCAACCTCGGAATGGGATACCGCCGCCGGGCAAGCCATTGCCGAAGCTGCCGGTGCCCGTGTCGTGGGGCTCGATGGCGCGCCACTGCGCTACAACGCGCGCGACACGCTGCTGAACCCCTCGTTCCTGTGCTGGGCCGACGACAGCCGTGACTGGCTGGCGCTCGCCAGGGCGCGCTGAGCCGCACGCCATGCAACAGCGCGTTGATCTGCACACGCACAGCGACTGCTCCGATGGCACGCTGACTCCAGCGCAGCTGGTGGCGCTGGCCGTAGAACGCCAGGTGCTGCTGCTGGCGCTCACGGATCACGACACCATCGACGGTTGCGTGGCGGCGGCGCAGGCCTGCGCGCAGCAGGAAATACAGTTCCTGCCGTCCTGCGAGCTGAGCGCACTGTGGCGCGGACGCGAGATTCATATCGTCGGGCTGCGGGTGAATATCGACGCTGCGGCGCTCACCCTGCACCTGAGTTCCGTGCGCGCACTGCGGGTGACGCGCATGCAGGCCATCGGCGCACGCCTGACGCGTTGCGGCCTGGACGGCGCCGCCTTGACGCAGGCCGTGCTCGCCCTGCCCGGCACGCCCACGCGCCTGCACCTGGCGCGCCTGCTGGTGCAACAGGGCGCGGCCAGCGACGCCGACGACGCCTTCAAGCGCTACCTCGGGCGCGGCCAGCGCGGCGCGGTGCCACCTGCGTGGCCGGCGCTTGCAACCTGCGTAGACGCTATAGCCGCAGCTGACGGCCTGGCAGTGCTGGCGCACCCGCACCGCTACCAGCTCTCGGCAGGTCGGCTGCGCGAACTGTGCGCTGAGTTTCGCGACGCTGGCGGCAAGGGCATCGAAGTCAGTCTGGCCGGAATGGGTCCCGCGGATGCGAGTCAGGCGGCTACGCTGGCCCGGGCTTACGGGCTGGCAGGCTCACTGGGCTCGGATTTTCACGTCCCCGGCCTGCCGTGGCGTCCGCTGGGGCGCTGGCTTAAGCTACCTGACGGCATTACACCCATAACCGAATTACTCGGCTTTACAGCCGCTGCCAGCTCTGCCCTGAACTCATGACTGAATCCGGTGACAACGTCGATCGCGAGCTGTTTCGCAATATCCAGAAGCTGCGCGAGCTGCGTATTGCGCATCGCGATCTCGATGACGTGATCGCGCGCCTGTCGATGGATATGCACGTCGACGAGCTGCAGCTCAAGCGCCTGAAAAAGCGCAAACTCATGCTCAAGGACCAGATTCTGATGCTGGAAAGCCAGTTGATACCGGACCTGAACGCCTGAATGAGTACGCCATGAATATCGGACTATGGACCACACCACATATGCTGGCGCAGTTGCTGCTCGTCGGCCTGATCGTGGGCCTGGCCATACTGCTGGGTCACGGCGTACGCGTAGCCTGTCAGCGTCGCCCACCGCCGCGGATAATGTGGCAAGCCATGACCCTGGAGGGGCTGGTGGTGCTGGCACCCGCACTGAGCGCAATGGCCCTGCTGCTGGCGGCGCGGGCGCTGTTCATTGCCCAGGGCTTGAGCACGGTGGCGCTCGATCTGGCCTTGCAGCTGGCGGTGGCGCTGCTGCTGGTGCGCGCCGGCACCTATCTGATGGGCCTCTCGGTCGGCCCGCGCTCATGGGTGCACGCCTGGGAAACACGCCTGACGCTGATCATCTGGCTGGCGGTGGCGTTCCAGCTGATCGGCTGGTTTACGGTTATCGAGCAGACGCTCGATAGCATCGACCTGCTGCCGGGCAAGGCGCAGTTTTCACTCTGGTCGCTCCTCAAGAGTCTGGTAGTCGTCACCGGTTTCGTCGTGATCATGAGCGTCATCGCCCGCGCCATCGAGCGCCGCGTCATGCGCCTCGACACCGTGGCGATGTCGACGCGCATCGGCATTTCCAAGTTCAGCTACTTCTTCCTGGTCAGCATGGGCACGCTGCTGGGCATCAATGCGGCCGGCGTTGATCTCACTGCGCTCACGGTGCTCACGGGTGCGATCGGCCTGGGACTGGGCTTCGGCCTGCAGGCCATCGCCAGCAACTTTGTCAGCGGCTTCGTGCTGCTGCTCGACAAGTCGATCAAGCCTGGCGATGTCATCAGTTTCACCGGCGTGGCTGGCACCAGCACCGAAAATTTTGGCTGGGTGCAGGAGCTGCGCGGGCGCTACGTCGTGGTACGCGATCGCGATGGCGTGGAAACGCTGGTACCCAACCAGAACCTGATCACCAACGCGGTCATCAACTGGAGCTATTCGGATCGCAAGGTGCGCATCAAGCTGCCAGTGCGCGTCAGTTACCGCGACGATCCGGAAATAGCGCTGGCACTGCTGATGCGCGCCACCGGCGGGCACCGGCGGATACTGCATGAGCCAGCGCCGGTCACGCGCCTGATGCAGTTTGCAGACTATGGCATGGATCTGGAACTGCGCTTCTGGATTGCCGACCCGGAAAATGGCGTCAACAATGTGCGCTCGGATGTGAACCGCACCATCTGGCGGCTGTTCCGCGACGCTGGCATCACCATTCCGGTGGCACAGCACGAAGTACGCCTGCTGCCGGCCCTGCCGCCAGATTCGCCGTCGGGAACGCGCGCAGCATGATTTCACCGCCGCAGATACCGGATGGCGACCTTGATTTCACTTTTGTGCGCGCCACCGGCCCGGGCGGACAAAACGTCAACAAAGTATCCAGCGCCGCGCAACTGCGCTTCGATCTGGCCGGCACCGCGATCCTCGATGCCGGCACCAAGGCGCGTCTGCGCGCACTGGCCGGCCGTCGCCTGACCAGCGCTGGCGAGATCCTGATCATGGCGCGCACCCAGCGCACCCAGGAAGGCAACCGGCGCGCCGCGCTCGAGCGGCTGAACGAACTGATCAGCCGCGCGCTCACGGTGCCCAAGATACGGCGCGCCACGCGCCCGACGCGCGGCGCCAACGAGCGGCGCATCGCCGGCAAGGTTCATCAACAGCGTACCAAGCGACTGCGGCGCTCGGTAGGCCGCGACGAATAACCAAACCGCAGTCACAGGAGGTCCCTATGGTTCCGCTCGCTGCACTCTGGCTGCCGATACTGGTAGCCGCCGTGGTGGTGTTCGCTGTCAGCTCGGTGATGCACATGTTTCTGGGTTACCACTGGAACGATCTGCGCAAGGCGCCACAGCAGGATGCCCTGCTCGACGCCGTGCGCACACTGAAGGTTGCGCCGGGCGACTACGCCATGCCCAAGGCAGACTCCATGCAGCACATGCGCAGCGCCGAATATGTCGACAAGGTCAACAAGGGCCCGCTGCTGCTGCTCACGGTCGCGCCGGGCGGCATGGCGATGGGCCGCAGCCTGTCGCAGTGGTTCGCCTATCTGGTCGTGGTCGGCCTGTTCTGCGCCTACATCGCTGGTCGTGAGCTGGCGCCGGGAGCAAGTTACCTGGCGGTGTTTCGCATCGTCGGCTTCACGGCTTTCGTCGCCTACGCCATGGCACTGCCGCAGGCCTCAATCTGGTATCGGCGCAACTGGCGCATGACCCTGGTGGGCATGTTCGACGGCCTGGTGTTCGGGCTGCTGAGCGCTGGCATATTCGGCTGGTTGTGGCCGAAATAGCCAGGCACTCAGCCGTGGGTAACCTGGAGTATCGAATGACGGATCTGCTCTGAGAGCACGATCTGGGCATCCTCGGCGACGCGCAGCAGCACGGCGTCGAACTCCAGGCAACCCGCGGCGCCGACGCGCAGCACGCCACGCTCACGCAGCAGATCGATGAAGCTGCCAAACAGTGCACGATCGAAGAACTCCGGTGAATTGAAACCATAGAGCAGCGTCATGCGCTGCGCCATCAACTGGCAGCGTTCCTCCAGGGCCTTCTGCGTAGTCGTGCCGCTGCCGGCGCGAATCAGCGAGGCAATGGCCAGGTAATAGCGCTCAATGATCTGGATCGTGGCCTGCGCCAGCCACGACAGCTGCAGCGCCGCGGCCGAACTGGGTGGCCGCCGCCGCCACACGCCGTCGCCAGCGTCTTCCAGCAGGCCGCATTGCGCCAGCGCGCTGACCACCCGCGCCAGCTCCGCCGCAACCTCATCCTCAGGCCAGCGCAGGAAAAGCTCGGCCGCGACGTAAGGATAGACGCGGCTGACGAAGCGCTGGATATCGGCGAGGCGCAGGGCGGCATTGCCCAGGAAACAGCAGGCCACCAGTGAGGGCAGCGCCACCAGGTGCAGGACGTTGTTGCGATAATAGGTGGCGAGCACGGCATGCTCCGGGCTCATGCGTATGAACTCGCCGGCGCGATGGGTCTCGCGGCTGATCACCTTGAGCGCGACGCCGTAGTCAATGATCGCCGCCGGCACCATCCCGGTCAGCGTCACGCGCTCGCTGTAGGGCGCAGCGCGCAGCACCGCGAGCAGCGTCGCCAGCTGCTGCTCGAGCTCGCCGCTCATGAGGGTCTGGCGCGGCGTACTGAGCAGCGCAATCGCCAGCAGATTGACCGGCGTCACGGTGGCGGCGGCATTGATATTGCGCATCACGCTGGCGGCCAGCTCGTCGACCAGTGGCGCCACCCAGCGCGGTCGCTCCTGCTCGCTGGCAGTGCGCGCGCGCCAGTCGGCGGCGTACCTGTCCAGCAGGGCATCAAGATGGATGGGCTCGCCGAGATTGACGTGCACGCGGCCGAAGCGCTCGCGCAGGCGGCGCAGGCCGCGCAGCAGGGCAGTCACCGATTCCTTTTCCTTGGGCTGGCCCGACAGCTCGCCAATGTAGGTGGCCCCTTCAACGATGCGCTCGTAGCCAAAGTAGACTGGCAGGAACACTACTGGACGGCGCGGCTCGCGCAGGTAACTGCGCACCGTCATTGACAGCATGCCGGTCATCGGTGCCAGCAGGCGCCCGGTGCGACTGCGCCCGCCCTCGATAAAAAACTCGATCGAATGGCCGCGCGCCATGATCGCGGCCAGGTACTGCATGAACACCACGGTGTAGAGCGAACTGCCGCGAAAACTGCGGCGGATGAAAAACCCGCCGCCTTTGCGCAGCAGGCGCCCGACTACCGGCAGGTTCAGATTGACGCCGGCGGCCACGTGCGGAATGGCATAGCCGCGCTGATAGATGGCATAGGAGAGCAGCAGGTAATCCATGTGACTGCGATGACAGGGCACATAGACGATTTCATTGCCTTCGGCCACCTGCTGCAGGGTCTCGGCGTGCGTGAAATCAACGCCGTCGTACAGGCGGTTCCATGCCCAGGTCAGCACCCGCGACATGAAGGTGACGAAGGCGTGTGAATAATTGGCAGCGATCTCATCGACGCAGCGGCGCGCCTCGAGCAGCGCCTGGCGCCGGCTGCTGCCGCCCTTGTCGCGCACCATCTGCGCGACCGCCTGGCGCACCGCGCGCGAGCGCAGTACTTCGGCAACAATGGTGCGGCGGTGCGAGAGATCCGGGCCGATGCGCGCCGCGCGGGTCCGCGCCAGCTGCGCGCGCAGCATACGCGCCACGCGTCGCGCCGCCAGAGCACAGTCGGCGCCGGCTTCGATGGCGCTGCGCAGCGAGACTGGGTCACCCATCTGCACGATGACATTGCGGCCATTGACCAGTACCGTGAAGGTGCGCCGCAGGCGGCTGCCAATGACCCAGTCTTCGGACAGCAGCAGGCGAATCACCGAGCGCTCTTTTTGCGGCGCCCGGCCCCAGAACACTGCCACCGGCACCAGGGCGATGTCGGCCGCTGGATCAGCGCGTAGTGCCTCGACCAGTGCCAGCAGTTGCGGCGGTACGCGCCGATCGAGGCGGGTACGCCAGAAACCAACCGGACGCTCCAGCGCAAAGGCGGCGCGTCCTGCGGCCGGGCGATTTGCCAGCAGCCGCCGCAGCGGGCGCGGCAGGCGCTCGCTGGCACAGGTGTTGCGCAAGACGGCCAGATCTACCGGGCTGCGCCGCTCGAGCACGTAACACACCGGCACGGGGCTGGCACGCAGGCGCGTGGCGGCGTCGGCCGGCTCGAGCCGGGCGCGTGTCCAGAGCGCGACAAATCTGGCAAGCAGGGCTTCCACGGTGTCAGCGGAAACCTTCGCGCATGTCGACGTCGATCAGGAACTGCTCGAACAGGTGATTGATCAGCGGCAGGCAATCGTACATTCGATGATCGGTGTCGAGCAGATGCACGGTGGCGCGATAGTCACGTGCGAAACGCACGCTGTGCTCAAGCGGCACCACCTCGTCGCGCCAGCCGTGCACGATGGTGGTCGGACAATCGATGACGCGCGGCCGCAGCGGCGGCAGGCCATCCATGAGCAGCGCCGGTGCCAGCAGAAATACGCCACGCGCGTGCAACAGCGCGGCTGCGGCGACCGCGATGTAGCCACCGAGGCTGGAACCGACCAGCAGCAGATCGCCGGGGAGCTTCTGGCAATACTCGACCAGCATGGTGACGCGCTCGCGCACCGAATCGACGCCGCGATAGTCGAGTGAATCGGCACGATACCCCTCGCTGCGGGCGATATGCGCGAGACCGGAAATCTTTCGGCTCCACGGCTCGCCATCCCTGCCATGGGAAAAAATGACGTATCTGTCAGGCACTGCTCACGCCCACGCTGCAGCAACAGGCTCGAATCATACGCCGCTCGCCGGCAGTGAAATCGCCGGCTCGACCACCAGCTGGCGGAGTATCGCGGTCTCGATCTGCGCCGCTTCGCGGGCGCTCATGTTGGCGAGGCGATTGAGACTCACAGCACGCACCTGGGCACGCTCCAGCGTGTGGGTAATAAGGTAGCTCTGAAATTCGCCGGAACGAAATGCGGCAAAGCCAAACAGCAGCGCGAAGCGCCCGGCCGCGCCGGCCTGATCGTTCAGGCGTCGATCGCAGATGACGTAAAAGCGCTCCTCGTCATCGCGTCCCGCAAACGCGCCCTCCGCGCCCAGCGCTGCCAGGAATGTTTCGACCTGCAGCGCGGCGCGCTGCCACAGGCCCGGCCCGGGGCTCTGGCCCGCACACCAGCGCGTGCCCTCGAGTATGCAGGCCTGCAACCACAGGCTCAAACGCCTGGCCGGCAGCAGATGCCCGGCGCTGCCAATGGCGTTCTCCGGCACCAGTGTGCAGGCGCTGCGCGGCGCGCCCGCCGGCGCACGCACCGCCTCGAGGCAATTGACGCCCAGGCGCGCCAGCTGCACCCGCGCCGCGGCCTCGACCGGCGCCGCCAGTTGCAGCGCGGTACGCAGCACCGGCACGACACCGGTCGCCGCCGCCCACAACGGACTGGATTCATCGCCACGCGCCAGCATGCCAGCCGCGGCCGCACCCGGAGCAAACAGTTCCGTCCGGCCGCGCAGTCGATCCTGTCCCTGCAGGCGCGGAAAATACATGATGGCGTCTTCGCTATGCAGCGCCCACAGCGGCGCGCCAGTGAGCGCTGCCGCCGTGCTATCCCAGCTGCGCGGTGGATCGACGATCAGCATGGCCTGGCGGGTGCGGCACAGGCGCGCGGCTACCAGCCAGGTGGCGAGGCCCGGGTCGCGCTCGCGCGTCAGTGGCGGCACACAGAGCAGATCGAAGCGCGGCGCGGCGCGCAGCGCAAATAACCCGCTACCGGCCTGCGGATCCCCAATGAGATCGTAATCACACAGATCCTCGCCGTCGGCGCCATCGTTTTGCACGGCAATGTAGCGCAGTGCACCGTCGGCTCGCGCCGCAGCGGTCGGCTCAGGCCGCTGCGCCGGCAGCGGACCGGCAACGCGCATCAGGCTGGCCCGCGCCATGGCCCGCTCGACGCTGTGCGGCACATCAGCGCGCACCGACACGCGGCGAAAGCTCTCCTGGTATTCGACCAGTTCCGATCCCGGCGCACGCAGGCGCTGCAGTACCAGATTGAATTGATCGGTCGCTGCGCTGGCAATGCCATCGTAGTCGACTGCGGCACGCAGAAATTCGCGCGTGCCCGGCGCGCGCGCGCGCAGCACCAGCATGCCGCGACCGGCGGGCAGGCGCAGCGTCGCGGCCCGTGCACCATTGGCCACGCGCACCACGATGGCCTGGCGGCCACCATTGTCGAAGAACTGTTCAATGGCGTAGCCGAGTGGCGCCGGCTGCCAGAGACCGCCAAATATGCGCTGAAACCCGGCAAAATCGGCGATTGACGTCGGCGTATTGAGCGGCCCCTTGAGTGCGCGCCCGATAAAGGCGGTCACCGCACTGGGCAGACGCGTGATTGGCGGCGGCGTCTGGCTCGCGGGCGCAGTAGCGCCGGCGAGACCCGCTTCAGCCCTGCGGTTTTGCGGTAGTGACATTGCTGGTCGGTGCGGCCTGCGGTTCACGTTCCGAGAGCAGCTGCTGGAAACTCTGGCTATCGCTATCAATTTCGTCGGCGCCGTTCCAGTTGGCGCCTTCAGGAATACGGTTCTGCACCAGCGGCGACGCCGCCAGCACCGCCTCGACACTGCTGGCTTCGGTGCTCACCGGAACTGCGAGGCCGCGCGGAGCGTGAGTGAGCTGCGCGATCGCTTCCCAGTCGACCTCGGCCTGCGCAGACTTCAGCAGCTTTTCCAGACGCGGCGACATGGATTTCATCAGCAGTGTCTTGCGGGCCTTTTCCCAGTTGCGCGCGTCATCTTCGAACACCGTGTAGGCCTGCAGGTACAACTGGCCGTCGTGCCAGCCAAACAGGAACGGCTGATTGACAACGCGCACCGCAGTGCCCAGTGGCACCATCTGGTAGAACTTTTCAATGTCTTCCGGATACAGCCGTATGCAGCCGTGACTTGAGCGCAACCCCACGCCGTAAGGCTTGTTGGTGCCGTGCATCAGGTAGCTTGGCCAGCCGAGCGTGAATTTGTACTTGCCCAGTGGATTATCTGGACCTGGCGGCACCACCGCCGGTACCGGATCCTCGTTGGCAAGGTGCTCCTTGCGCACTCCGGCGCTCGGGCGCCAGGTCGGGTCCTTCTCGCGCGACACAATCTTGGTGACGCCCTCGGGAGTCTGCCAACCCACCTTGCCAACGCCGATCGGGTGCGTGTACACCAGCTGGGGTTCGCCTTTGGCGTGCTTCGGAAAGTAATACACCCGCATGGCGGCGAGGTTGATCACGATGCCTTCGCGCGGCGCGTTGGGCAGCACGAACTGTGTCGGCACGACGATCACGCGATCGGCCCCCGGCAGCCACGGGTCGACGCCCGGATTGGCGCGGACGATTTCTTCGTAGCCGACATTGAAACGCCGCGCGATGTCGGGCAGCGTATCTTCCTTGGAAGCGGTCGTCCGCTGCAGCACACCGACGACATCGTCATCGTCGACGAGCGCAAATTTATGCGTGGCGACCGGGAGCGGCAACACTGGCGCGGGCGGCGGCGCGTGCACCACCGGCGCTGGCGGCGGCGGCGGCTGGCGTCTCCAGGGCGCGTTGACGAGCGAGCAGCCGGCCAGCAGCCCTGCCGCCAGCAGGGCCGCAACGCGAACGGATGGCGCCAGGCGATTCATGGTGGCGATTCTAAAGAAGTATGGGCTGATTGGGCAGTTCATCGCCATCGCCACCGACGCAGGGGAAATGCCCGGCCAGAACGACCGCCACACCGCGCACCGCCTGACAGCAGGCTTCGGCAATGTCGCCGTCGCGGCAGCGCTGTTCGATATCACGGCACAATGCCAGCCAGCCGGCCTCGGGCACCAGCGCGGCGATGGCGCGATCGGCAATGATTTCCACACTCCGATCTGCCAGCAGCAGATAGATAAGCACGCCGTTGTTGCCAGCCGTGTCCCAGATGCCCAATGCCGAAAACACCTGCAGTGCACGCGCACGCGGTGCCAACCCCTGCCACAGCTGCCCGGCTGTCAGCGTGGTCTCGATCACCACGCGGATTTCGCCCGCGTGCGTGGCCTCGGCGCGCACGATCTCGGCTTCGATGCGATCCATGGCATCGATCTGCAGCAGCCGCCTGGCAGGCCGCAGTGCCGCCAGTGCATGACGCCAGGCGCGCGCGAACGACATCACCAACGCCCCGAGGCGCCGCCGCCTCCAAAACTGCCACCGCCACCACCAAAACCACCGCCACCAAAACCGCCCCCGCCCGGGCCTCCGCCGAAGCCGCCACCGCCCATGCCGCCGAAACCACCGCGCCCGCCAGACGCCCAACCGCCACCGCCCATGCCGAGCACGAGCGCCAGCAGAAAGCCCAGCACGCCCAGACCCAGCGCCACGAACAGGGTCTGACTGATAAACCACACGATCGCACCCATCACGCCGCCCGTGACGGCTGCGCCGCCCACGCGCCCAAGGACCGCACGCAGGATGCTGGAGACCACGAGGTAACCGATGAACAGTGCCGGCAGGGCGTTCCACAGGGAACCGCGACCTCCCTTCCAGCTGGTATCAGGCGGCGGCAGCGCTTCGCCATCGACGACCTGCATGATCTGCGCGGCACCGGCGCTGATCCCGGCGGCAAACTGGCCCTGCTTGAGCAAGGGCACGATCGTCTCATCGATGATGCGATTGGAAGTGGCATCGGTGAGTGCCCCTTCGAGGCCGCGACCGACTTCAATACGCAGGGTGTGATCGTCCTTGGCGAGCAGCAACAGCACGCCATCATCGGGCTTGCCGCGTCCAAGCTTCCAGGCCTCAACCACGCGGATGGAATACTGCTCGATGGCCTCGGGAGTGGTGCTGGCGACTACCAGCACGGCAATCTGCGCGCCTTTGCGTGCCTCGAAGGCCGCCAGCTTCTGCTCCAGGTCGGCCTGCTCGCCAGCGGTCAGCGTGCCGGTCAGGTCAGTGACGCGCGCCTCGAGTCGCGGGATCGGCTGCAACGCCTGCGCCGGCAGCGGCGCCGAAACCAGCAGGCACAACGCCAGCAGCGCCAACCACGGGAGCAGTTGCAACACGGCCAGCTGCCGCGCTGCGCCCGCGCGATCCGGCTGCTGGCGCGTTGCGCCCACTATTGTCCGGCGGGCTTACCCGCAGGCTGGGCGGCGCCGAAATCGACGCTCGGGGGTTTGGCAATCGCGTCGGCGTTTTCCACGGTGAAATTCGGCTTGACCTGGTATTTGAAGATCATCGCCGTGAGATTGCTCGGGAAGGAGCGAATCGTGACATTGTATTCACGTACCGCATCAATGTAGCGATTGCGCGCCACGGTGATGCGATTCTCCGTGCCTTCCAGCTGCGCCTGGAGATCGCGAAAATTCTGGTCCGACTTGAGCTGCGGATAGTTCTCACTGACCGCGATCAGGCTCTTGAGCGCCGAGGAGAGCTCGCCCTGCGCGGCCTGGAATTTCTTGAAGGCCGCCGCGTCGTTGATCAACTCGGGCGTGGCCTGGATGGTGCCCACCTTGGCGCGCGCTTCGGTTACTCCAAGCAACACGCTCTTTTCCTGTTCAGCATAGCCCTTGACGGTCGCGACCAGGTTAGGCACCAGATCGGCGCGTCGCTGATACTGATTGATCACCTCGGACCAGGCCGCTTTCACTGTTTCATCCTGGCCCTGGATGCGGTTGTAACCACAGCCGCTCAGCAGCGCCAGCGCCGAAGCCATCAGCAGTACCCGAATCGCTCGCATCGCGATCTCCTCAGGCCAGACGCTGGCCGAACAGGTCGACAAGATACCGGCAAAGTGGCCTGCACGCCAAGGGCGATTCAGCCCGGGCGATTCAGGTCAGCGGCCGCAACGGCCGTCGCGCCAGCAGCGGGTCGACCCGCGTCAGCAGCCAGTAGGCAGCGCGCGAGCGCCAGCGCTCCCACCAGCGTCGCCGCGCCTGCCACTGGGCTGCCGGCACGGCACGGCTGTGCAACAGCGAGTCGGCAAACAGTTCCCGGGCCTGCGCCGCCAATTCTGGCCAGGCCAGCCGCAGCAGCAGTTCATAGTTGATATTCAGGCTGCGTCGATCCAGGTTGCAGGAACCGACAAACACCGTGTTGTCCAGCACCAGCAGCTTGGCGTGCAATACCTGCGGCTGGTATTCGAACAATTGCGCGCCGCCGGCCAGGATGCGCCCGTAAAGATGTTCGGCGGCGTAACGCGCCACCGGCACATCAGTCAGCGCCCCAAGCAGCAGCCGCACCACTCCGCCCCGCCGCCGCACCCGCCGCAGCGCGCGGCGAATGCCCGCAGGCGGCAGAAAATAGGCGGCCATGCAATGAACGGTATGGGCACGCGCCAGGTCCGCGCGCAGCGCACGGCGCAACCGGCCGTGTGGCCAACCAGGGCCGCTGGTCAGCAGGCTGA
This sequence comes from uncultured Gammaproteobacteria bacterium, assembly GCA_963823235.1. Lineage (GTDB taxonomy): Bacteria > Pseudomonadota > Gammaproteobacteria > Steroidobacterales > Steroidobacteraceae > FEN-1191. The sequence goes on from CAWGKS010000007.1 coordinate 258,749, forward strand.
CGGCGCCACCGGAGTGCGGCATCCTGCGAACCGCTTGACGAAATTCCCTGATGGCCGTGGCGCTCACGGGAGCGAGCAGGTACATCGCCGCAAAGCTCGCCGCCAGGGCTCTCACCACCGGCCCCTCGATCTGCAGCGACAGATCACGCCAGCCGCGGGTCACGCCGTCACCGGCATATTCGGGCGCGATGTTGACACCGCCAACAATGGCCCGCACGCCGTCGCACACCAGGAGCTTGCGATGATCGCGGCAGGCCAGTCGCAACCGGCGCGCCGGGCTGAAGACCCGCACTTCCCCGCCGGCAGCACGCAGCGGCGCGAAGAAGGCGGCCGGCAGACTCTCGGATCCGAAGGCGTCGTACAGTACCCGCACGGCCACGCCGCGCGCGCGTGCGCGCAGCAGAGCTGCCCGCAGCAGCGGCGCAGGATCCTCGCCGCCAGCATTGACGCCGTGGCTGTGCGCCCCCGCCCGCACCAGATAGCTCTCCAGGCAGACCTCGCGCGCCGCAGCATCGATCAGCACCACCATGGCCGCGAACACGGCATCGCCCGCGGCGAGCCAGCGCGCCTGATGTGCACCCAGGGTGCAATTGCTGGTCTGGCTGACGATCATGTCCGCCACTGTACAAAAAAATGCCCCGGCAAGCCGGGGCATGGGAGGAGCGGACTTACAAGAGGGGAGTAAAGTCCGCCAGGGGATTCGTCAGTGCAGAGGCGACCAGTCGAGTATGCGGATCTCCTCAGCGTCCAGTTCCATGCTGCCTGCCAGCACTTCCGAGAGTTCGTACTCCTCGGCCCGCAGGCGCAGGGGCCGCGTCAGTTCTACAACTCCACTCCATTCACCCGCCTGCGCATCCTGGTGCGAGTCGGCGATAAAATGGGCGTAGTACTTGCTACCCATGGGTCCGGAGCCTACGCCCCGCTCCCGGATCCGGGCTGTGAGCTACTGCACATCCCCCATCGCCGGAGCGCCTTTTGTCCCGATACCGCCCACCACAACCCCAAAGTTCGAAATACATCACACTCGCCGGCGAGGCCCGCCTGCGCACCGAGCTCGAGCAGCTCTGGCGGGTCGAACGCCCGCGCGTCACCCAGGCCGTCGCCGCTGCCGCCGCCCAGGGCGATCGCTCCGAAAACGCCGACTACACCTACGGTAAACGCCGCCTGCGCGAAATCGATGCGCGGGTGCGCCACCTGCGCAAGCGCCTCGAGGGCATGGTGGTAGTGGATCAAGCGCCGAGCGACCCCAAACGGGTGTTTTTTGGTGCTTTCGTGACCGTGGAAAGCGCAGACGGCGAGCGCCATCGCTACCGCATCGTCGGCCCCGATGAATTCGCCGACGAACCCGGCGGCATCAGCATGGACGCGCCACTGGCCCGCGCGCTGCTCGGCAAGCCGCTCGACGCCGAAGTAACCGTGGCGCTTGCCGGCGGCGATCAGTCGTACGTGATAGTGGAAATCGCCTACCCGCCAGGCGTTGCGTAGGCACGTTCGGGCGTGCGGCTCAGGAAGGGGCGATCAAGTCGCTCCCCGATACTCGCTTTGTTGATCGCCCCTTCCTGAGCCACCACGCCCGAACGCGCCTTCGCTTCAACTGACGCGCACGTTTTTGAACTGCCACGGATCGGATTTATCGAGGTCCTCGGGGAACAGGCGCTCACGGTCACTTAGGGGCGTCCAGTCGGTGTATTGACCGACGACCGGGCCCAGGTACGGCATGCAGATTTCGAGGCAGCGGCGGAAATCCATTTCGTCGGGTTCGACGACGCCGCAGTTCGGATTCTCCATAGCCCAGACCATGCCGGCGAGCACGGACACTGTGACCTGCAGGGTCGTCGCACTGTTGTACGGCGCAAGTTTGCGAGCTTCGTCGATGCCGAGTTGCGAACCGTACCAATAAGCGTTTTTCTTGTGACCGACGAGGAGCACGCCGAGTTCATCGATGCCGGTGGTGATGTCGTCCATCATGATGCGCTTGCGATCCTGGATCTGGTAATTGCGGCCGGAAAATTCGTGTATCGAGAGCACGGCGTTGTCTGAGGGATGATAGGAATAGTGCACGGTGGGGCGATATTCCACCTGCGAGTCCTTGCTTACCGTGTAGTAGTCGGCGATCGAAATCGCTTCGCTGTGCGTGATCAGAAATCCGTGGTACGGACCGGCATTGGGTGCCCAGCTGCGCACGCGCGTGGCCACCCCTGGCTGCATCAGATAGATGGCCGCGCCGTCGCCAAACTCGAAGCGCTTGCCATCGCGCGGGAAATTGCGCTCGTGTGAGCCCCAACCCAATTCGGCCGGCTGCGAACCTTCCGAGACAAAACCATCAACCGACCAGGTGTTGACGAACTCGTTCGGCTCTTTGGGAATGCTCGATACCTGGGTATCGCGCTCGGCAATGTGTATGGCACGCACATCCAGCAGCTGGCCGAGTGCCGCCCAGTCCTCACGGCTGGCCGGATTGCCAGAGTCGATTTTCAGATCGGCGGCGATATTCAGCAGCGCCTGCTTGACCAGGTGCGAGACCATGCCCGGATTAGCACCGTGCGTGAGCACTGCAGTCGGTTGCCGCTGCCCGGTGCCACGCAGCGCCAGGGCGTCGCCGCGCAGCGCATAGTTGGTGCGCCGCGCGATCGCGGTGGCCGGGTCGGTGTAGCCGCCTGGCCACGGTTCGACACAGGTATCCAGATACATTGCGCCCTTGTCCCAGGCGTAACGGATCAGGGCGATGCTCGCGACATCCACTGAAACATTGAGGATGAAATCGCCGCGCCCGACCAGCGGATCGAGCGTGCGTCGCAGGTTCTCGCGCGTCAGCCGTTCCTTGGTGAATTTGACCCCGAAGTGCGCCGCCTCTTCGCGCCCCACGTCATCCGCGCTGACAATGGCGATCCGCGCCGCCGGGCAACCGATGTGCCGCAGGATCAACGGCAATACACCCTGGCCAATCGCGCCGAAACCGACAATGATGATGCGGCCGGGGAAATCGCTGTAGTGCAGTGGGTGGGTCATGATGGGCCTGTGTAAGCACGGGTGGGGCGCAGGGTAGCAATCGCACGGCATTGGCGCCAGCGCGGTCGAGAGCGGAATCAAGAGGGCGCGCGGTGGAGCGGCGTCTGAATCCGAAAGGTGTTGTTCGGGATCGCCATGAACCCATCCATGGGGGCTCCGGGAGCGACATCCTGTCGCTCACGGTCCCGAACAACACCTTTCGGATTCAGACGCGCTCTATCGTGCGCAGTCGTGTGCGCTTTCGACGGCGCTGACGTCGTGATGCGCGCGGAGGTGCCACACGCGGCATAGCTAGCGCCGTCACGGCGCAACGCGGGCGGCAGCAGCGCCATCACTGCGCGTGGGCGTGGGTGTGGACCGTCAATGGCTGTGCGGGACCGTCGGCGACAGGATGTCGCCGCCGGAGCCCCCATGGATGGGTTCATGGCGATCCCGCACAGCCATTGACGGATGCACGCCCGCGCCCGCCCACAATGCAGACGCTGCTTCCCGTCCGGGACTGCCGCGTGCGGGCGCTAGTCAACCACCAGGTGTGGCGCCAGCGCCGCAACCCGCTCAAGCCAGCGCCCCAGCGCCGGATAGTTCGCCTCGAGCGGCAGGAATCGCGCCGCCAGCTCATGCGCGCCGGGCACCGCCAGCGCGCGCAGCAGCAGGCGGATGTCCGGATAGATGACCATATCGGTCGCCGAGAAGTGCTCGCCCACCACCCAGTCTGACTGCGCCAGCCGGCGCTCGATGGTGCGTGCCTCGCTGGCCACGCGCTGCATCGCCTCGTGCGTGCCATCGTTCAACACCGGCTCGCGTACGTAGAGCATCTCCTGCACGATCTGCATCAGGCTGGGCTCGGCGTACGCCTGATACTCGCAGACAACCCGCATGATGACCCCGGCCTCTTCCGGGCTGAGGCCGAAAATCGGTGGCTCGGGATACTTGCGATCCAGGTAATACAGAATCGCAACCGACTCAAACACCACGTAATCACCGTCACGCAGCACCGGCAGCTGGCCGCGTGGATTCATCGCCAGCATCTGCGGCGCCTTGTGCTCCTGCTGGTCGAACTTCAGCTGATGGCTGGTGTAGCGCAGGTTCTTGTGCTCAAGCGCAAGCATGACCCGCCAGCAATAGGCGCTGCCGCTACCCCAGTACAGATCGATTGCCATGACTTTTGATTGCTCCGGGGCAATTGTAACCCTGAATTTGCGGTCGTCATTTGCTATCGTGCGCGCGCCGACCCGGCCCCAAGGTTACAGCGAGGCGCAGAGCGCATGAATCAGCAGCAGAAACTACCGCGGCGCGGCAACGGTGGCTGGAGCACGGATGACGCTCTCGACCTCTACAGCGTGCCAGCCTGGGGTTCGGGCTATTTTTCGATCAACGAGGCCGGTAATGTCGTGGTGCGCCCCGACACCACCGCGGCCCGTGAAATCGACCTGCACGAGGTGGTGGCGGGCCTGCAGGCGCGCGACCTGGCCGCACCAGTCGTGGTGCGCTTCTCCGACATCCTGGCGCACCGGCTGCGCCACCTGCACGACGCCTTTGCCCGGGCGATCGCCGAAAACGACTATCGCAATCGCTACGCCGCCGTGTTTCCGATCAAGGTCAATCAGCAGCGCCTGGTCGTCAACGAGGTCTACCGCTACGGCAAGGAATTCGGCTTTGGCCTGGAAGTGGGCTCCAAGCCGGAGCTGCTGGCAGTCATGGCGACCACCGAGGCAGCCAGCGACCGGCTGATCATCTGCAATGGTTTCAAGGATTCCAGCTACATCGAGGCGGTGATTCTCGCTACCAAGCTGGGCCGCACCATCATTCCAGTGGTGGAAAACTTTGTCGAACTCGAGCTGATCCTGCGGCACGCTGCCACCTATGGCGTGCGGCCGCGTATCGGGGTGCGCGTCAAGCTGGCCAGCGAGGGCTCGGGGCGCTGGCGCGATTCGGCCGGTGAGAAATCGAAGTTTGGCCTGTTCGTCACCGAAATCATCGAGCTGCTGGCCACGCTCCGTGCCCACGGCATGGAGGACTGCCTGCAGCTCGTGCACTGCCATCCTGGCAGCCAGTTGCAGGATATCCGCCGCGTCAAGGAAGCCATCAACGAGCTCGCCCATGTCTATGCCGAGCTGAAACTGCTGGGCGCCGGACTCGAATACATCGATGTCGGCGGCGGGCTCGGGATCGACTACGACGGCACCGGCACCAACTTTGCCTCGTCGATGAATTACACCCTCGACGAATATGCCAACGACGTGGTCTATCGGGTCGCCGCGGTCTGCAATTCGCGCGGCATCGCGCACCCGATGATCATCAGCGAATCGGGGCGCGCCATCGCCGCCCATCACAGCGTCCTGATCTTCAACACCCTGGGCAGTTCACGGCTCGATCGTTTCCACGTCGATGCCGAGGAGGCCGCCGCACCGGGCAGTGCGCTGCCACAGCCGGTGCGCGATCTGTTCGATGCCTGGCGCATGATCGATGAACGGCGCCTGGTGGAGTGCTATCACGATGCGCAGACCGCGCGCGATCAGGCCCTGCAGATGTTCAACCTTGGACTGCTGTCACTGGCCCATCGCGGCCTCGCCGAACGCCTGTACTGGGCCTCGTGCGCGCGCATCCGCGATTGCTGCCGCAAGCTCGGCGAAACGCCCGAGGAACTTGCCGATCTGGAAAATGTGCTCTCCGACATCTACTTCTGCAATTTTTCCATCTTCCAGTCGCTCCCTGACAGCTGGGCCATCGACCAGCAGTTCCCGATCATGCCGATCCATCGCCTCAATGAGCGGCCGACGCGCAACGGCGTACTGGCCGATATCACCTGCGATTCTGACGGTCGCATCGATCGCTTCGTGAGTGCGCGCGAAACCAAGCGTACGCTCGAACTGCATGAACTGGTGGCGGGTGAAGATTACTATCTTGCCGCCTTCCTGGTCGGCGCCTACCAGGAAACGCTCGGCGATCTGCACAACCTGTTTGGCGATACCCACGTGGTGCACATCCGCCTGCACGACGAGGGCGGCTGGTGGATCGAGGAAGTCGTCAAGGGCGACACCGCCAACAAAGTACTCGAATACATGGAGTATGACGTCGCCGAGCTGGCCCCGGCGCTGGCACGCGATTGCGAACGCGCGGTGCGCGAGGGACGCATGTCGGTGGCCGAGAGCCAGGCGCTCAAGCGCTTCTACGAACAGGAGCTCGACGGCTACGCCTATCTGGAGCCGTAGCGGCGCCGCAGCACCGAACCACTTCGACGCCGCGGGCTGCGGCGCTAGTGCTGCCGTGCGCCGAACGCCTTCCTGATCAGCGAGTTCCCCTGCCCCAGGGGGTCATTGCGGATGGCCCGCTCCTCATCGGCCATGGCGGTAAAGAGGCCGGCGAGCGCCTGGTCGGTCAGGTAATCGTCAAGTTTCGCGTCTTCGTTCCTGAGCAGGCCCATGGCGGCCGCCTCGCCGGCGTATTTCTCATAGAGCGCCGATACCTTCAGTCTGGCAACGGCGTCCGCGACGATGGGCTTGAATTTCTCGGTCAGTGAGCCGCTGGCGGTACGCTTGAAGTACTGCGTGCCGGCATCATCGCCGCCGCTGAGAATGGCGTTGGCATCCTCGAGTGACATGCTGCCCAGCGCCTGCCTGAGCAGCGGCCCGGCCTCGACCGTCGCCGATTCAGCGGCGTGATTTATCGCCAGTTTGAGCGCATCGGCATCTTTGCCCCGGCCCAGCTTGCGCAGCCCGCGCTCCACCTTTTGCAGCGCGGGCGGCAGCGGAATGGTCGCCGTGGGATTCTTGACGAAGCCGTCGCTTATGCCCAGGCGCGCGACTGCGGCATCGATGCCCTGCTCCAGCGCGGCGCGCAGCCCCGCGGCGGCGTCCTCCGGGCTAAGCAGTTCTGGTGCCTCAGCCGCTGTAGCCGTGGTCGGCAGCGCCACCAGCAGCAGCACCAGCATTGCCGGCCAGTCGGGTCGAATTCTTCCAGGTGTAAGCGTGGCGTACTCCGGACGATTACCACATGTCCTTGAGTCGCGCACCAATATCGACGGACTCGGCGCGGGCTTCGTTCAGGCTGCTCTCGAGACTGTTCGACCCCTGAAAAGCGCTCTGCTCGCAGCACTTGAGCACCTTGTCAGTGACGAAGCGGCTGCGCGCTCCATAGACGTGTGCATCGCCGGTGCGCGGCTGCTGAGTCAACGGAAATTTCAGCGGCGCGCACAGATACAGTTCGTTGCGCGCCCGCGTCATGGCGACATACAGCAGGCGGCGCTCTTCATCAATCAGCTCGCTGCGCCCGGTGGCAAATTCCGAGGGAAAACTGCCGTCGACCACGTTGAGCACGTACACCGTGTCCCATTCCATGCCCTTGGCGGAGTGCACCGTCGAGAGCACGAGGTAATCCTCGTCGTGCAGTGGCGTGCCCGCCAGATCGCCGGCGCCATTGGGGGGATCAAGCGCCAACTCGGTAATGAACCGTTCGCGCGAAGGGTATTGACCCGAGAGTTGCTCGAGCTGGTCCAGATCGCCCATGCGCGTGTGGGTCTGCTCGTACTGACGCTCCATGTGCGGCTGGTACCAGTCGCGTGCCAGTTTCACCTGGCCGGGCCACGGCTTTTGCGGCTCGGCCAGGGTGGCGAGCAGTTTCGCCAGCTTCGGCAGGTCCTGGAGTGCGGCCGCAGGTTTCTGGATTTCAGCCAGCAGCCCGAAGCTGCCGCTGCGCGCCTCGAGTTCGGTGATGATGCGCTGGGCGTTGGCCGGGCCCATCCCCGGCAACAGCTGCAGCACCCGAAACGCCGCCAGCGAGTTGCGCGGGTTGTCGGCCCAGCGCAGCAGCGCGAGCATGTCCTTGACGTGCGCGGCCTCGAGAAACTTGAGCCCACCGTATTTCACGAACGGAATGCGTCGCCGCAGCAGCTCGACTTCGAGCAGGTCACTGGCGCTGGCGTTACGAAACAGCACCGCCTGTTTGCGCAGCAATACCCCGGCCTCGCGCCGCTTGAGCACCTGGCCGCACACGTACTCGGCCTGTGATTGCAGCTCATCGGCGGTCACATAGTATGGCTTGCTGCCGTGGCCGCGCACCGAGAGCAGGTGCTTGCGATGCTGGCGTGGCGCGTCGCTCATGAGCGCGTTGGCCACATCGAGCAGGGGCTGCGTGGCGCGGTAATTCTGCGCCAGGGTCACGACTTCGGCGCGCGGCGTATACAGCTCGGGAAAGCCGAGTATATTTTCCACCGCTGCGCCGCGAAACGAATAGATCGACTGCGCATCGTCGCCGACCACGGTAATGCCCGAACCATCGGGTCGCAGGCAACGCAGGATTTCGCCCTGCAGACGATTGGTGTCCTGGTATTCATCGACCAGCACGTGATCAAAATTCCCACCCACCTGTTGCGCCAGACGTGGCTCGCTCATCATGGCGTGCCAATAGAGCAGCAGATCGTCGTAATCGAGCAGCCCATAGCGCTGCTTGCGCTCGACATAGGCGCGGCACAGTTTGCCAAGTTCCTGCTCCCATCCCAGGCACCATGAAAACTGCTGCTCGAGCGTCTCGTGCAGGGTCTTCTGGGTATTGACGCGCCAGGAATAGATCGCCAGGCAGGTGTCCTTGCGCGGAAAGCGCTGGTACTGCTCGGTATAGCCCAGTTCCTGGCGCAGGTTGTCGAACAGGTCGGCCGAATCGCCCCGGTCAATGACGGTAAAGCCCGGCTCGAGCTTCAGGTGCCGCCCGTAGTGGCGCAGCAGCCGGTTGCCGATCGAATGAAAGGTGCCGGCCCACGACAGGCGCTGCAGCATGGTCTGCGCCTTGTTGCCCAGGGTGTCATCGAGCGCCTGGCGCAGCACATCGTGTGAACGCCGGCGCATCTCGGTAGCCGCGCGGCGCGTGAAGGTAAGCAGCAGGATGCGCGCCGGGTCAACGCCATGCATGGTGAGGTGGGCCACCCGATGGGCAATGGTGTTGGTCTTGCCGGTGCCCGCCCCGGCCACTACCAGCAACGGACCGGCGCGCACACCCTTGTTCTCGGGCAGGTTCTCGCCAAAGGTGGCGGCCCGCTTCTGCGGGGAGTTCAGGCTGCTGAAAGGATCGACGGTCGCCACGACGCCAATATATAAGGCATTGGGTATGCCGGGCTACAGCAGAGTGCAGGAATTCCGGACGATCGCACATCTGGCGCCCGATAACGGCAGAATGTAATGTCAGGGCGCCTCAATAAGCGGCGCGCCCGCATGTAGGGACAAACATGTATCTGCTCCGCCACGGACAAAGCTATTTCAACCTGCATTTCAGCGCGACCCGGATCGACCCGGGAATTGAAGATCCGGAATTGACGCCGCTCGGGGCCGAGCAGGCGGCCGCAGCGGCAGCGCAGCTGGCGGATGCCGCATTGACCCGGGTCATCATTTCGCCCTACACACGAGCCCTGCAGACCGCCGAGCCGGTCCTGGCAATTCATAAGGTGCCGGCCGCCATCATGCATGAGGTTCGGGAACGGACGGCATTCGTGTGCGATGTCGGCAGCCCGCCCGAACGGCTTGCGGCCCGCTTTCCACACCATGATTTCGCGCACCTGCCCGCGCGCTGGTGGCATGAGGGCGTCGAGACACTGGAACAGACGATCGCGCGTGCGGATGCGTTCCGCGCCCACATGGCGCGGCGTGAGGACAGCGCCACGACGCTGCTGGTCAGTCACTGGGCGTTCATCCTGGCGTTGACCGGTACCTCGATCACCAACGGCGAGCTGCTGCAATATGACCCAAAGTCCGCGGCACCGGAAAATATAGAATTCGCCCCGTGACCGAGCAGCTGTCCCGCGTCAGCGCGGCACACTCCGCCATGGCCAAGGTGTCCTGGCGAATCCTGCCACTGATCATCCTGGCCTACCTGGTTGCCTACATCGACCGCGTGAACATCAGCTTCGCGGCGGCCCAGATGAATCTCGACCTGAAGTTCAGCGCCACGATCTACGGCCTCGGCGGCGGGTTGTTCTTCCTCGGCTACGCGCTGTGCGAAATACCCTCCAACCTGTTGCTGGTCCGCTTTGGCGCAAGGCGCTGGATCGCGCGCATCATGATCACCTGGGGATTGCTGGCCGCTGGCATGATGTTCGTGCGGACACCGCTGCAGTTCTACCTCATGCGCTTCCTGCTCGGGGTTGCCGAGGCCGGCTTCTTTCCCGGCGTGATCTTCTACCTGTCGCTGTGGTTCCCGATGGCGCACCGCGGCCGGGCGATCAGCCGCTTCTACGCCGCCTCACCGTTGGCGTCCGTCATCATGGGGGGCATTTCCGGCTGGCTGCTGTCACTCGACGGTCACTGGAATCTGCAGGGATGGCAGTGGCTGTTTCTGGTGCAGGGGCTGCCTGCCGTCGGGATAGGTCTGCTGGTACTGCTGTTCCTCCCCGAAGCACCCCGTGCAGCGCTCTGGCTGACTGCTGCCGAAAAAACCTGGGTCCTGCACGAGCTCGATCAGGACGCTGCGCGGATCGGCGAGCCCGTTCGCCACGATGCGCTCGCCGCCCTGCGGATTCCGCTGGTCTGGCAACTGGGCGCCATCGGCTGCCTGACCCTTTCGGCGAATATTGCCTTCATCCTGTCGGCGCCGACGATCCTGGCCGCCGCGACGGGTCTCGATGCCAGGCGGGTGGGCTATCTGGTCGGTGCCGGGGGTGTGATCGGTGCGCTCGCGATCGTGTTCGCGGGCTGGTGGTCCGATCGGCGTGGCGAGCGCTTCGCTGCGGCGATTGCCGGCAATCTCATTCTGGCGGGTACTTTCGTGGTGCTGGTCCTGTTTCATTCATCAACAATCGTTGTCGCCGCATATCTGGTCTTTGCCGGGAGCTGCTTTACGACGCAGATGCTGGAGGCGTCGATCTGGCCCGACGTCCTGCACCTGCGCCTGCTGGCCGTGGCCAGTGCCGCTGCCAACTCCCTCGCGAATGTCGGCGGATTCATCGCACCGTTCCTGTGGGGCGCGGCCAGGGACGCGACCGGAAGCTATCGCCTTGGATTGATGGTACTGCCAGCGGTGTATCTGCTGGCCGCGGCTCTGATTTTTAATATGCGGCGGCAAGTTCGCGGCTACGCTAGTAAAGTGGCAAGCCTCGGGTAGTGGCAAATGAGCTGGAAAACCATGAGCACAGTCTCCAGACGTGAATTATTCGGCATGGCGGGCGCGGCGCTCGCCGCCAGCAGCGGGCTCTACGCGGCCAACTCGCGCACACAGCCCCTGGGTTCGCTTACCAAAGGGGCTCAGGCCATCACTCCACTTGAGCACGCTGCGCGGATCGCGAAACTCCAGTCACTGATGCAGCAGCAGAAGATCGCGGCACTGCTGGTCGAAGCGGGATCGACGCTCCAGTACTTTACTGGCATTCGCTGGTGGAGATCCGAGCGGACCACCGCGGCGCTGATCCCGGCCGAGGGTGAAGTCGTGGTGGTCACGCCCTTCTTCGAGGAGCCGTCCATCCGTGAAACGCTGAAGATTCCTGCGCAGGTTCGACCCTGGAAAGAGGATGCGAGCCCCTTCGATCTCATCGCGGGCGCGCTGCGCGCTCGCCAGGCGGTCGGCCCGCTGGCCATTGAAGGCACTACGCGCTACTTCATCATCGAGCGCGTCACCAAGGCGCTGGGCGCCGGAGTCGAGGTTGTTGCGGGGGATGAGCTGGTCCGCGCGTGCCGTATCGTCAAGTCGCCGACCGAGCTGGCTTTGATGCAGTCGGCCAATGACGTCACGCTGGCGGCAATCAGGCACGTGCACGGACGAATCGCCGCGGGCATGAGCGGCCCCGACATCATGAAGATACTGGTGGCGGCGACTGAAGCGCTGGGCGGTTCGCACGAATTTTCGCTGGTGCTGCTCAACGAAGCCAGCGCCTTTCCGCATGGATCAGACAAGCCGCAGGCCATACGCAAGGGATCGGTGGTGCTCGTCGATTCCGGCTGCACAGTCCATGGTTACAGTTCTGATATTTCCAGAACCTGGATATACGGTGAACCTGGCGCGCGCCAGCGCGAAGTCTGGAATACGGTCAAGCGCGGTCAGGAAATTGCGCTGGAAACCGCGAAGCTCGGCATTCCGGTTGGCGCTGTCGACAAGGCAGTGCGCGCTTTCTACGAGAGCAAGGGCTGGAGCAAGGACTACGGTTTGCCCGGAACCTCGCATCGAACCGGTCACGGCATCGGCATGGACGGGCACGAGGCTCCCTATCTGGTGCGCAGCGATACCACGCCGCTGCAGGCCGGCATGTGCTTCTCCGATGAGCCTGGAATCTATATTCCGGGAGAGTTCGGTATCCGGATGGAGGATTGCTGGTACATGACTGAAACGGGCCCGAAGCTCTTCACTCCGCTGGCCGAATCGATCGACCGGCCGATCTGACTTTGAGCGCCTTGCTGCCCAGAGCGTGCGCCAGGGCATTGAAGAATAGCGCCTGTTCATCATAGAGCGAGCCCGGCGTATCGGCTTGCTGCCAGCTCGACCATTGCACCATCACCAGTCTTTCGACGGGATTGATCGCGATGGCCTGGCCGTAAATGCCAACGGCCCAGAAAGTCTGCCGTGCGGTCTGCATGGCATTGTCGGTAGCGTTGCGGCCAGGGTCGACGCCACCAAACCACCACTGGTAGCCGTATTGCCCTTCCGGCGTCGCTGGCGTGACCGAGCCTTTGGCCTTGCTCCAGCTCACTGACTGTGTGATCCAGTCAGCTGGCAACAACGCCTCGCCGCTGACCAGCTTGCCACCCATGGAAACGAACAGCGCAAATCGGCCCCAGTCGCGCAGGGTGGCGTTGAATCCGTGACCGCCCATATCGATCTGGCCCCTGACCAGCGCCTGCCAGACGCCGTCGTTCTGCATGGCGAAGCGGCTCCACAGGCGGGTTTCGAGATATCGGGCAATCGTCATGCCGGTGGCCTGCTCCAGCACCCGGCCCACCAGCCAGGCGCCGCCGGTGTTGTAGTCCCACACTTCACCGGGCCTCACGCCCGGCTTGCGCTTCAGGCCACTGACAAGTTGCAGGATGCACTGATAGGCGGCGGGACCGGCCTCACAGCGGGTGAGCTGCGCGAAGTCCGAGCTCGGGTCGGCATAGTGCTCGTTCCAGGCCACACCAGAGGTATGCTGGAGCAGATCGCGCACAGTTACATCTTCCCAGGCGCTGCCCCTGAGTTCGGGCAGGTAACGCGTGATCGGATCAGCGACCGAACCGATCAATCCCTCCTTGATGGCCATGCCAACCAGGATCGAGACCACTGACTTGGCCACCGAGCGCGAGGTCCACAACGTCTGGTCCGTATTGCCGTTGCCGTAATACTCGTAGACGATCTGACCATCCTTGAGGATCAGAAATCCGGTGACCTCCTGGTGTCGCAGATAGTCGTCCAGGCCTAAGGCCTGCCCATCCATCTGGTAGTGCAGTGGCGGCAATCTGTAGGGCGCCGGCGGCAACGGATAGGCCCGGGCGTTGCGCGTCCGGAAGATGTCTCCCGGATAGAGTCTATAGGTATTGCGAAAGCCAATGACCCGGCTGCGCTGATCCCAGTTCAGCATATCCGCAGCAGGCGGCAGCACCGCGTCGAACGGCTGCGGGCAAGCCGCAAAGTCCGATGGCCGTGCACTGCGCCAGATCGGAAGGCTGGTCGACAGCAGGTACGGCTCCGCCGGCGGAGCCGGCAAGGCCCAGGACGGCGACCATCGGCAACAACGGGATCCGCATCGTTGTCCGTATGCGGCCGTCGCGCTCGCCGTCAAATAACTCATTCATTATTGGTGGCTCCCAAGTCTACCCTAAGTGCCGGGTCGCCGCCTTCCTGCCACCCCTTGCAGCGCAGGTGGCAAATAGTGAAACATGAGCCCGTGACTAACCAAACTACAATGTGAGCATCGAAAAGCTCAAGACCATCTACAGCGGGCGCGTCATCACGCTCAACGTTGAAACCGTGCGCCTGCCCAACGGCCACGTGACTGATCTGGAAATCATCCATCACCCTGGCGGCGCGGCCATCGTCGCGCTCGATGGGCAAAACCGCGTGTGCCTGATCCGCCAGTTTCGCCACGCCGTCGGCGGCTGGATCTGGGAATTGCCAGCCGGCAAGCTCGAGCCCGGCGAACCGCCCCAGGTCACTGCGGGTCGTGAACTCATTGAAGAGGCGGGCTGTGAAGCCAGTGACTGGAGATCTCTGGGTGCTTATGTCACCTCGCCGGGAGTTTTTACTGAAACTGTGCACCTGTTCATGGCCCGCTCGCTCCGACCCGCCAAAATAGCGCACGAGGCCGCAGAATTAATTGAGATTCACTGGGTTCCGATTGCTGAGGCCTGCCGGCGCGCCCTGAATGGCGAGCTGGTTGATGGCAAGACAGTGGTGGGTTTGTTGCGCGCGCAGGCGCAGCTGAGCGAATTGCACCCGGACATTGTTTAGATGATCAGCGCAGGGGAATTCAAGCAATCATGCCGTTACGCAGAAATTCAATGTCAGGCCGGGCGATTGCCGCGACCGGCAGCTTCGAGCTGAGTCTCGAGGAGCATCCGTCTGCGCCGGTGGCGGGCGGCTATAACCCCTACGATACTTTTCCCAGCGTGCGGCCGGTTGGCAGTGCGCAGCAGAATGCGGATCTGCGCCGGCTGTCGGAGTGGATTCGGCTGAAACGGCAGGTCGCGCAGATCAAGAAGACGGACAAGACCTGACACACCCGGTGTTGCGTAGGCGCTGTCACGTCTGACGTTGCCGTTGCTGCTTGTCGGGATCGCCATGAACCCATCCATGGGGGCTCCGGGCGCGACATCCTGTCGCGCACGGTCCCGACAAGCAGCAACGGCAACGTCAGACGCGACAGCGCTTACACCTCATCGCCAGACGCCAGCACTTACACGTCAACGGCATACTGCAGTGCTTGCACGCCAGCGTCGTTACGGCGGCGTTTGCTATGGGAGGCAGGCGATGTGGTGGAGTTTGGCGGCGTTGGTGAGGCGGTAGAAGCGGCGTAGTTCGTGGCGGACGGCGCCTTGCGCTGCTGCGCCGCGGGTGCGCAGTTTCTGTGCGAGACGCTGGCAGAAGCGGGCGGCGCTCTGGTTGGCGCGCCGGTACAGGCCGCGCTGTTCGCCGGCCAGCTGTGGATCGACCTGGGCGCGCTCGAACAGCAGGCGATGCAATTCGGCGGGAAAATATTGGGGATTCTGCGCGCGCAGCAGGTCGACGCTGCAGACGTATTTATCAATCTCGGCCTGCAGTTCCAGCTCGTGCACGCTTACTGCGCGATTGTGCGCGGCGTTCCAGGTGAGATACGCGAAGTGGCTGACGCCTTCGAGTGCGGTCCAGTAGTCGGCGATGTTGCCGCCGTGCAGCGCCTCGAGCGGATCGGTTGTGCCCAGGCGCTCGAGCAGCTGTGGATCGAGATACAGCGCCACCGACATGCCGACGCCGTCGCTGTCTTCTGCCACCAGCAGCTGTTCATCCGTTTGCATGCCCAGCTGTGCCAGCGGCAGCAGGCCGCGATCGGTAGTCAGGAAATCCGTTACATCGGGCCCGTGCGGCACATCGTAGATGGTGGCGAGTGCCGCTTGCAGCTGCTGCAGCAACATGGCAGGCTCCCTTCAGTGCGCGCGCAGCGCCACCGGCGTGGCCGCTACACCCAGGCGCCCCAGCTGCGCTCGTGCGCGCGCACTGCCGGTGCGCAGCCATACCTCATAGAGGCGCAGCACATCGCGCTGGGTATAGACCTTGGCGCTGTCGGCGATTTCGCCGAGCGCGTCCACCAGCGGCTGGAACTTGGTCGCGAGCTCAAAGTACACCTGCGCCAGTACGCGGCGCCTGCCGTGCGCCAGCGCTTGCGCCAGCGTGCCATAGGCGCGGCCGCCCATGGCAATGTGATAGTCGATATCGATCAGCCGGCGCGCAAAGCCGTGCGCAAAGAATCCGGCAATGAACAGCGAGATATCGCCCAGCCGCTGCAGCGCATGCTCGCGCTCGGCGGGAGTAGCGGCCTCCAGGGCGGCGGTGAACAGCGGCACCAGCGGTGGCAGCCTGGCGCCAGAGGGCGTACTGGCGTGCAGCTGCTCGGTGCGCGCGAACAGCGTCAGCATATTGACGACGTATTGTTCAGTCTGGTCTTCGACCGCGACATGCTGGTGCACTAATGCACCATGCAGGGCATCACGGAAGTATTCCGTAAGATTCGCCACCGGCAACACCGTGCCTGATTCCGTTTCACTTGGCATGAATGCACCTTTGAGGAAAGCCGCAGCCACGTGCCCAGTGGAGCACGGTGCAGCCGGTGGCATTGGATACCTCGGTCACAAAATCGGGATCAAGGCTGCTGGTTTTGTGATGCAATAGCCGTGCCGCGCTGGCACTCGCCAGCGCCCACTGCCAACGGGAACCGCATGCCGCAACTCACGCTGATCATAGGCAACAGGAACTATTCGTCCTGGTCCCTGCGGCCATGGATATTGCTGCGGCACCTCGGTCTTGAATTTGCCGAGCAGCAGATCCCACTGGACCAGGCGGACAGTGCGGCGCGAATTCGCGCCATCAATCCGGCTGGCCAGGTACCGGTGTTGAGGCATGGCGAACTCTTGATCTGGGAGTCGATCGCTATCGGTGAATACCTGTGCGAACTTGCAGGCCAGGGTTTGCCGTCTGAGCGTACGGCACGGGCGCGAGCCCGCAGCGTCAGTGCCGAGATGCATTCCGGATTTCACACCTTGCGCACGCAGTGGCCGATGAATGCGCGGGCGCTGGGGCGACGCACTGCGATGAGCGCAGCGCTGCAAGGCGACATCACGCGCATCGACAGCATCTGGTGCGAGTGCCGCGAACGGCACGGCGCCAGCGGCCCGTGGTTGTTTGGCGAGTACTCGCTGGCCGACGCCATGTATGCCCCGGTGGTCCTGCGCTTTCGCACTTATGATGCGCGGCTCTCGGGCGCTGCGCAGCAGTATGTGGATACCGTGCTCGCCGACGCTATGTTGCAGGAATGGCTGGCAGCGGCGGCTGCCGAACCATGGTTCATTGCCGGCGACGAAGTAGGCGCCTGAAGCTAACGCGGGTGCCGCAGGCCTATGCGCAGGTTCGCCGTGGCGATGAATACCTCGCGCAGAAAACACAGGATGGCGCCGATGAAACTGATCATCGCGGCGATGAACAGCGCATCGACCGCGTAGGTGATGCGAAAATTGAATGACTCGCCCAGAAACAGCACGACCACAACGATCGACACCAGCAGGGCGCAGATCGTACACAGGGCAATGGCCACGCTCAGCAACTGGCCGCGGCGCGCCAGCGTAGCGAGTGAGGCATGCAGTTCCTCGGTACGCTCGCCAGCCGCCACCTGCGGTGCGCTGCGCTCCAGTTCGCGCGCACGGTCAACGGCGCGCGCCAGGCGGTTGGTAAGCACCGTGAGCATGATGCCCACGCCCGAGAGCAGGAACACGGGCGCCACGGCCAGCCGGATGACATCGCCGACACCCTGCATGGCGTTGTCCGCTGCCTCGATCATTCAGCGCCACCGCGTCGCAGGAATCGATAGTAGTCATCGCCAGCCGCTTCGCTCAGGTCGAGTTCGTCGCCGGCCAGCCGCCAATGCTGGCTCTGCGGCGCCGCGCCGGCCACGCCACCGCGCCGGCAACCGTTGCCTACGGTGTCGCCACTGTAGCCCTGCGCGGTTTTCTGCCACAGCAGTTCGCAGCCCACTATGGGGTGCAGATCGCGCAGCAGGAGCGATTGGAACAGGTCCGGGTTTTCAGCGCCAAAGCGCCAGCGCTCCGGCTCCTGAAAGCCGGCCACGGTCGCGACGATATCCTGATCGGAGTTGAGGTTCAGACTCCAGATGCGCGCCGAGGTTACGCGGCGCGCATCCTCGGCGGCGGTTTCGCGCACAAAAAAGACATCATCGCCCACCAGCGGCGCATGCACCCGCAAAATGACCAGCGCCTGTGCGGCGTGGGCTCCGGCCCGGCCGGCGGCGGCATCGGCCTGCACCTGCTGCAGGTTGTCGTAGCCGCCCGGCAGTTGCGCGCCGAGCATGGCCAGCTGCTGCTTGTGCAACTCCTGCTGACTGGCGCAGGCGCCCAGCGCCAGAGCCATCATCACCATTACCGCACGATTCATAGGCTCACCCATAGTTGCGCCACTCGGCGCGGTACGCCACACCCAGGCGCATGATGCGATCGAGCAACTTGCCGTACCCTACACCGGCAGCCTTGGCCGAGGCGGCGAAATCTTCGGCCTGTTCCAGATTGGGATTCGGATTGGCCTCCAGCACGAACAGGCTGCCATCGGCGCGCAGGCGAAAATCGATGCGCGCATAGCCCGACAGGTGCAGGGCACGATAGATGCGCCGCGCCATGCGATCGATGCGCGCCAGCAGCAATGGCGGCAGTTCGCGCGCCTCGCGGGTAGTGATGCCGTATTTCTGCTGGTAGGCACGATCCCACTTGACCTTGCGGGTGGCGATCGCCGGCAGTGAATCGGGGAGCGAGCCAAATTCCATCTCCCAGACGGGCAAACGGCTCAGGCGCTCGTTGCCGAGCACACCGACATAGAGTTCACGGCCCTCTATATATTCTTCGACCAGCGCATCCGACTTGATCTGCTCATGCATGAACTGCACGCGCTCGCGCAGCTTTTGCGCGTCGTCGACCACCGAGGCCTGGGCAATGCCGAGCGAGGCATCTTCGGTCGCCGACTTCACGAACAGGGGCAGGCGCAGCCGACGTGGCAGATGGAAACGCTCGCCGCGCCGGAACACCGCGAACTGCGGTGACGGAATGCGATGAAACGCCAGCAGCTGCTTGCACAGCACCTTGTCGCGCGCCAGCAGCAGGCCGCGCGGATTGCAGCCGGTGTAGGGCTGGCGCAGCAGTTCGAGAAACGCGACCACGTGCTGATCGTAAGTGACAATGCCGTTGAATTCCTCGAGCAGATTGAAGACCACGTCGGGGCGCCACTCGAGCACCGCGGTACGCAGCTCGGTGAGCGAATCGAGTACCCCGAGTGGTTGCACCGTGTGACCGGCCTTGCGCAGCGCGGCGATGACTTCGTATTCGGTGCGCCACTCGGCGATCTCCTTGTCGCTGTGGCCCTCGAGCGTGGCTGGCGGCACCAGGTCGGAATGCACCACCACCAGCGTGCGCAGCGCCTTCACAGGCGCAACCGCAATTGATCGCTGGCAATGTAGCCGCGCGACATGCGCACCAGCGCGCTACGCAGTCGCGGCAGCAGCGCGCGCCGTGAGCCAGTGGCCGGCAGACGCAGCTGCTCGCAGCGCTCGATGGCCAGCCGCAGCAATTGCTGCGCGGCATAGCGATCAGCGCCCGCCTCGCGTTCAATCACGCCGCGCAGCTTGGTCTTGTGGGCACGCAGCAGCGCCGCGGCGCCGGCGCCAGCGGCAAGCTGAGGCCGAACCAAACACGCGCCGCAGGGCGCGATCAGCCCGCGCCCGGTGGCGACGGCTCAGTGCCACCCGTTTGCGCCGGTAGTGCTCGCGCAATGTCAGGGTATTGTCTTCCAGGGCCTCGATGCGCTCGCGGCACTGCACGGGCGGGCGGTGATGCGCAATTTCGCCGGCCACCTCGGCGACGTATTCGAGTTTGGCGCGCACCGGCCAGTCGGCGTAACGGCGGCGCCAGTCCGAGTGCGGCTGCAGCCAGACGGCAAAGGTTTCGGCGAAATCCTCGGTGGGATGGGCCTGTGCGTACCACTCACCGAGGTGCTGTACGTGACGGCGACTGCCAGGCCGGGCGCGATAGTGCGGTGCGTAGCGCTGCGACGCCGGCCCGAACAGCGCGCGCCAGCGCGCGCGACGGCGCAGGCGCCAGGCTGAATCGAGCGCATGCCCGGCCTCGTGACGCAGGATGCGCATCTGCCAGTTGTGGTTGGTGCCCTCGGCTTCACCAGTCATCCTGCGCTCGAGTCGTTGCAGGCGCGGATGAGCCAGATAGAACGGCACCGCAAATCCCGGCACCCCATCGGGTGAAAACCATTCTTCAGCCAGCCAGGCGTGCGGACGGAAGGCCAGGCCACGGGCTGCCAGTTCCTGGTACAGGCGCTCTATACGCGGCTCGATACCCGAGCCACGCAGGCGCAAGTGCAGATCGCAAAGCCGCAGATCGAGCAACTGCTCATCGTCCAGGCGTGCCCAGGCCGGTTCGCGGCGCTTCACGAAACCCCCGCGCTTTCGCCCAGCTGCAACAGAGCATCGCGCAACAGGCGATCGGCCAGCTGGGCAATCTGCTCCGAGTGCACCAGCACCTCGCGCCAAGCGCGCGGCACGGCGCTCAATCCATAAAATGCGCCGGCCAGCTGGCCATAGACAGCGCCGATGACATCGCTGTGGCCACCCAGGTTCACGGCGCGCAGCGCTCCATCGCGAAAGTTCGTGGTACTGCCAAAAGCCCAGCGCGCCAAGGCCAGCACCGCCAGCACATCACCGTTGGCGTCGGCCGGCGGCGCACCGTCCAGGCATTTTTCTGCGCCAATCGCTGCCACCTGTGGACGCAGGGCACGAGCTGCGAATACCGATGCGGGCGGACTCAGGACCTGTGCACGCGATTCGCCGCGCAGCGCCGCGAGCAGCATCGCCGCCAGCAGGCGGCAGGCATCGAGCACCAGCGGCGCCTGGGAGGTGGTGCGTGCCACGTCAGCCGCCAGCTCAACGGCCTGCGCCGGGTCCGCAAACCTGTGCAGCACCACCGGCACCACGCGCGACAGGGCTTCGGGAGGCAATTGCTGCGGATCATGCGAGCCGGCGTAGGGCTGGTGACGCCATTGCGCAGACGCCAGTGCCTGCGCCGTGCTGGCCGTTATGCCCAGGCATTGGCCGGTTGCCGAGAGATGACCTTCGCGTTGCCAGCGCCAGTAACGCGTCACCTGGTCGCGCGCATCGCAACTGCCGGTCTCAACCAGGCTCTCGGCCAGGCACAGCGCCATCGCGGTGTCATCGCTCCAGGCACCGCGCGGCAGTTCGAAGGGACCGCCACCGAGCAGGTCACCAACGGCTGCGAAACTGCCGGGGCGGCGATATTGCGTCGCTGCGGCCAGGGCGTCGCCAATCGCCAGACCCTGCAGCGCGCCCTGGAATCGTTCGCGCAGATCGCGCACCGGCGCCAGCTCCGCCGCGCTCACTTCGCGTGTAGACAGTGCCGCAGCAGCGACGACGGCAACGTCCGTCGCCGCACCGGCGCTGGCCGCGGCGACACCGGAGCGCCGACGCGGGCGCCAGCCGCGGATGTAGTTCGCCTGCTGCGGCGTCTGCGGTATCGTCGGCCAACTCGCCGCGCGCGCACATTGCTGGGTCCACAGGACATTGATCTCGCGCAGCGCCTCATCACCGTCCCGGCCCTGTTCCACCAGAAAGCAGCCGGCGGCCAGTCCGGTGCGGCCTATGCCGGCCCGGCAATGCAGATACAGGGAGCGGCCGCCCTCGAGCGCCGCGGCAATGTCGTCCTGGATGCGGCGCATCTGCGCCTGCCGGCGCGGCACATCCTGATCGCGGATCGCGTGGCGCAGATACATCACGCCTTTGGGCAGCAGCGTATCGTAGGCCGGGCCCTCGCCGGCCTCGGTGAGATCGATGAAACAATTGATGCCGGCGCTCACCAGGCCCTGCACCCGCGCACGCCCCTCGGCCGTCAACTTTGCGTCGCGCCCGGTCGGATATTCGCCCGCCAATACCCGGCCGACCTGCACCCAATAGCTGTTGGCGAGCGGCCGGTTCATGGTCTGGTCGCGGGCTCCGGGGGGCAGGTGGCAAAATCATGGCGACGGGTATCGGCCAGGTGCGCAGGCTCAACGTTGCACAGGGCCGTAAAGATCGATTCGCTCCGTCCCGGTTGCAGGAGTTCCCACTCGGCCAGCATGCGCTTGACGGCGGTACGCTGCAGATTCGCCTGTGAGCCGCACAGATTGCAGGGAATGAGCGGAAACGCGCGGCCGCGGGCGTAGCGGGTTATTTCGCGCTCGGCAATATAAGCCAGCGGGCGAATGATCACGTGGCGGCCGTCATCAGAACGGTACTTGGGCGCCATCGCCTTGAGGCGTCCGCCATGAAACAGGTTCAGGAACAGCGTCTCGATGATGTCATCGCGATGATGACCGAGTGCAATCTTGGTGATGCCGTGCTCAGCCGCATAGCGGTACAGTGCGCCGCGCCGCATGCGCGAGCATAGCGAGCACATGGTCTTGCCTTCCGGTATCAGGCGCTTGACGACGCTGTAGGTGTCCTGCTCGATGATATGAAACGGCACACCGAGCGAACGCAGATAATCCGGCAGCACCTGTTGCGGAAAATCCGGCTGCTTCTGATCGAGATTCACGGCAACGAGTTCGAAAGGCACGGGCGCACTGCGCTGCAGCGACAACAGCAGGTCGAGCAGCGTGTAGGAATCCTTGCCACCCGACAGGCACACCATGACACGATCGCCCGCCTCGATCATGTGGTAGTCGGCAATCGCCTTGCCAGCCAGGCCGCGCAGGCCAGCGCCCAGGCGCCGCAGGGTGGCGGAATCGCGTGGTGCGCGTCGTGGCGCCGGTATCGGCGCCAGCGCCGGCGTAGCCTTGGCTGCCGCGGCCACGGCGCTCACGGCGCCGCCGCCAGATACTTGCCCTGCAGGTAGCGCAGCAGCGCGTTGGCGCCCAGCGGCTGGCCGGAGGCCTGTTTGATCAACTCCTTGACCGGCAGCTTGACGCCCAGGCCATGCACATTGTCACGCAGCCAGCCGAACAGGCCGTTGAAATCGCCGCTGGCGAGCTGGGCATCGACCCCCGGCAGCTGCGCATGCAGGCTCTCCCAGAGCTGTGCGGCGATCACCATGCCCAGGGCATAGGAAGGGAAATAGCCAAACGAGCCGAGCGCCCAGTGTACGTCCTGCAGGCAGCCGTCTGCGGCGCCGGCCGGTCGTGTACCAAAGCGCTGCTCCATGCCGCTGTTCCAGCTCGCCTCCAGATCGCGTACCGCGAGTTTGCCGGACAACAGCTGCTTTTCGATTTCATAGCGCTGCATGATGTGCAGGGAGTAACTCATTTCATCGGCATCGACGCGGATCAGGCCGCGCTGCACGCGTGTCAGGCGGGCGTAGAGCGCATCGCACTCCCACTCCGGCCCGCTCACCGCAAAATGCTTCTGCAACAGGGGCTGCAGATAGCGCACAAACGGCGCGCTGCGACCGATCATCATCTCCAGCAACAGTGACTGGCTTTCTTCGAGCGCCATGCCGCGATCACGCCCGACCGGCTGATCACGCCAGCTGACCGGAATGCCCAGGTCGTACATGGCATGCCCGGTTTCGTGCAGCGCGCCGAGCAGACCATCGAAGGGATTATTGGCATCGAAGCGCGTGGTCACGCGGATGTCGCCCGCGACCCCTTCGGTAAAGGGGTGGTCGCTTTCATCGAGACGGCCCTGATCGAAGGGAAAACCCATCGCTTTCATGACCTCGACCACCAGGGCGCGTTGCTTGCTGGTCGAGAATTTGCCGGTCAGCGGTGGCAGTGCCACGCCGGCCTGCGCCTCGATCGCCTCGTTGATCATTCCGGGCAGGCGACGCGACAGTGATTTGAAAATAGCATCAATGTCGGCCGTACCAACGCCCGGGCTGAACTCATCGACCAGGGCATCGTAGGGTGGGAGATTGAGCGCCTGACCGAGCAACGCGGCCTTGTCGCGCACCAGCAGCAGCACTTCTTCGAGGTGCGGTGCGAACAGCGCAAAATTATTTTCGCGCCGTGCTGCGGCCCAGTGGCTCTCGGCGCGCGCAGCGGCCTTCGCGAGGCGCGAGACCAGCGAGGCCGGCGTGGCAATGGCGTGATCACGCTGGCGGCGCATCTCGCGCAGGTTCGATACCTGCCAGTCCTCGAGCCCACGCTCGCTGGCCTGCGCACGATCGAGCAGGCGCGTAACTTTTGGCGCCGTGAGCAGCGCGTGGTATTCGGTTTCCAGCGCCGCAAGCTGCTCGCCGCGCACTTCAGAGCTGCCGCGCGGCATCATCACTGCCGCGTCCCAGCGCAGCAATGACAGTGCGCCGCGAAAAGCATGCAGGCGTCGCCATTCTTGTTCGAGTTGTTGGTAAGGCGAAGCAGACATCATCAGACCCACTGGCTGGAGCCCGATGATTCTAGCAGCCCGCGAACGGCCCGTGCGACCCGCTGGCGAAAATATAGCTTATAAATCAGGCGTTTATTTGCAGGCTGCTCCCAGCTCAACATGGCCCGCTTACGCTCCAGGCCCCAGTGGTAGCCCCCCAGGGCCCCACCCGCCCGCAGCACTCTGTGGCAGGGTATCAGCCAGGCAATGGGGTTGGCGCCCACAGCAGCGCCTACGGCCCGAGCCGCTTTAGGCTGGTCTATGGCCTGCGCCAGGGCGCCGTAGCTGGTCTGCTCCGCCCGGCCCAGCTTCAGCAGCGCACGCCACACCTGCAGTTGAAACGCCGTGCCCCGTACCCAGAGCCTGATCGGGCGGGCCCGATCCGCCGGCCAGATCTGTGCGGCGAGGGCCTCGGTCGCTGCCAGGTTCCACTTGAGTGTTGCCGCCGGCCAGCTTTGCCGCAACTCGGCGCGTGCCAGACTCTCAGCCGCACTCTCTACAAAGGCCAGGTGGCAGACACCGCGGGCCGTAGACCCTGCCAGCATCAGGCCGAAGGGGGTCGGCACGACCCCAAAATCTATCTGCACTCCCGCCCCACCCCGGGCCGCCTCGGCCGGTGTCATGGCCTCCAGCTTGACGATCAGGTCGTGCAGGCGCGAGGGCCCGGATAGCCCTACGGTAAGCGAAGTCTCAAGAATGGACGATTTCTGGGTCAGCTGCTGCTTCGCGACTGTTCCAGTGATGTGCTGAATGTAGGCTTTTGGGGTAATACCGGCCCATTTCTGAAACAATCTATCAAAATGAAAGGGTGAGAGATGTAACTGCCTGGCAATTGCTTCCAGGCGCGGTTGCTCGCGCCAGTGCTCATCGATGTAGGTGATCGCGCGTGCAATGCGCTCAAAGTCGCGGGCGGAGAGGTTTGACATGGCTGTGATGGTAGCGACTCGTTTCCGCGCCTCCCACCCGAAACTTGCTAAAGAACGCCCTGCCCGTCGCACAGGTTCAGCGTGCGGCAGGTGTGCGGCCAGTCGGCCGCGATCCACCCAACCCCCAGCGACAGGGCGAGCAGCAATACCAGCGAGAGCACAACAACCAGGCGGCGCATTCCCAAATGATAGCCGCCTTGCCCTGAGTGCTGTTGCACTGAAGTAGACTTCCGTCCATGCCACTGCGAATTTGCTGCATTTCCGCCGAGATGACACCGTTCGCCAAGGCAGGGGGCCTGGCGGACGTCAGTGGCGCCCTGGTCAAGTACCTGCACGCCGCCGGGCATGACATCCGCCTGTTTCTGCCTGGCTACAGTTCGATCAAACGGGCGGGGCTGGAGCACTACCCGGTCGAATTTCTGCAAAACGTGCCGCTGCGCATTGGCGCCCTCGATTTCAGATTCTCGGTGGAAACAGTCCGGCTCCCGGGCTCACAGGCTTTCGTGTATTTCATCGACTGCCCGGCGATGTTTGCGCGCGCGACGCTCTACACGCCAGACGCCGACGAATACCGGCGCTTTCTGCTGCTCACGCACGCCGCTTTTCTGTCCTGCCAGCGCATGGGCTTCGCGCCGCAGATCCTGCATTGCAACGACTGGCACACCGCCATGGGTCCGCTCTGGCTGCGTTCCATTTACCGCTGGGACAAGCTGTTTGCGAACACCCGCAGCGTCATGGCCATTCACAACATCGGCTATCAGGGCATAGTGGGTGCGAGCGCCGGTGGCGAACTGCTCGCCGGCGCCGGCGTCGAACTGCTGCACCAGGAGGAGCTGCGCAGTGGCCGCATCAACATGCTGCGTCACGGCCTGCTGTACGCCGACCTGCTCATCACGGTGAGCCCCAGCTACGCACGGGAAATTCAGACCGCCGAATACGGACTCGGTCTTGAAGACACGCTGCGCGCCCGTAGCAATGATCTGCTCGGCATACTCAACGGCGTCGACTATGAAGAGTGGGATCCACGCGTGGATGCCTTCTTGCCGCGGCACTACGGCGCCAGCCAGCTGGGCGTGAAGGCGGGCCTCAAGGAGGAATTCCTCACGCGCGTCGGCCTGCAGAGCGCCGAGCGACGACCGCTGATCGGCATGATCAGTCGCCTCGCCACGCAGAAGGGACTCGACCTGCTGCTCACCGCCCTGCCCCCGCTGCTGGCGGCGCGCGATTTCAACCTGGTGGTGCTGGGCACGGGCGAGCCGCAATACGAAGCCTTTTTCACCCAGCTGCAAAAGCAGCATCCGGGCCGCGTATATTTCCAGCAGGGCTACAGCGACGAGCTGGCTCACTGGATCGAGGCCGCGAGCGACATGTTCCTCATGCCCTCGCGCTACGAGCCCTGCGGACTGAATCAGATGTACAGCCTGCGCTACGGCACGGTGCCGATCGTGCGCCGCACCGGTGGCCTCGCCGATTCCGTGCAGCACTTCGATGCCACGGCCGGCACCGGCACGGGCATTGTCTTCAATGACTACAACGAAACCGCCGTAACCTGGGCCATCGGCCATGCACTCGATCTGTATCAGCAGAAAGGCGCCTGGCGACGCCTGGTGCAGAACGGCATGGCGCAGGATTTTTCCTGGAATCGCCAGGTGCAGCGTTACGTCGCCGCGTTCGAGCGTCTCGCGCAACCCTGAGCACCGGGTCGCAGGACCA
Source organism: uncultured Gammaproteobacteria bacterium (assembly GCA_963823235.1). GTDB lineage: Bacteria > Pseudomonadota > Gammaproteobacteria > Steroidobacterales > Steroidobacteraceae > FEN-1191. The sequence continues at coordinate 285,449 of CAWGKS010000007.1, forward strand.
CTATGACTGCCACGACAATTCTGTGCGCCGGCGAAACCCTGTGGGACCTGCTGCCAGGCGGCGAGTTTGTCGGCGGGGCGCCTTTCAACGTCGCCAGCCACTGCGCGCGACTTGGCGCCCGCGCGCTGCTGGTGACGCGACTGGGCAAGGATGAGCGCGGCCGACGTGCGCTCGATCAGGCCAGGGCGAACGGCCTCGACCTGAGCCTGCTGCAGATCGACCCGCGCCTGCCCACGGGTGTAGCCCGCGCTGTGCTCGATGCTGCAGGCTCAGCCAGCTACGAATTCCTGCGGCCGGCTGCCTGGGATGCGCTCACGGCCTCGCCGGCGGCGCTGGCTGCGGCAGCCGCCGCCGACGCTTTTGTATTCGGCACTCTCGGCCAGCGCGATCCGCGCTCGCGCGAAGCGATCGGGCAACTGGCGCGCGCCGCACGCTGGCGGGTTTTCGATCCGAACCTGCGCGCCCCGCATATCGATCGCGCCCTTTGCGAAGCGGGTCTGCGCGATGCCGGCCTGGTAAAGGTCAACGAAGCAGAGTGCGCGCTGTTTGCCGAATGGTTCGGCGGCGCGGCGACGCCCGAAGGATTGTGGGCTACGCTCGCGCAGCACTTTGGCGTGCAGTCGCTGTGCGTGACACTCGGCGCCGCCGGCTCGCGCCTGCAGTGGCTCGGACAGTGGTACGCGCAGGACTCCGTGCCGACTGCAGTCGCTGACACGGTGGGCGCTGGCGATGCCTTCCTCGCCATGCTGGTATGCGAGCTACTGGCTGGCACTGAGGCACCGGCCAGCCTGGCGCGCGCTGCGCAACTGGCGTCATTCGTAGCCTCGCAGTCGGGCGCAGTGCCGGCCTATGAGGCGGCGCGGTTTCGCGGCGGCTCAGTCCACGCCCAGCAATAGCACGCCGTGCGCCGGAACACGCGCCTCGAAGCCGTCGCGTAGCACTCCCAGTTCCTGCTGCCGCCACAGGTCACGCAGCTTCGCACCCGCGGGCAGGCCCAGTGACTTCGGCTGCAGTGCCAGGGTGCGGAATTCAGCGGCGAGATTGAACACGCCCAGCGCGTGGCGGCCGCCTTCGAGCTCGCGCACCCACACCTGCCAATGATCCAGATCAAGCACGCGCCGCGCGGCGTGGCCCAGCGGATCCTGGTCGATGGCGATGACCTCGTCGTTGCTCAGCAGATTGCGCGTGAACTCATCGAGCGTGCGCATATCGTTGCCGAGCAGCAGCGGCGCGGCCAGCAGGCTCCACAGACTGATGTGGCTGTATTGTTCATCGGCAGTGAGCCGCGAGGGATGCAGCGCACCGCCCCAACCGACGTTGCCCACGACCAGCATGTCAGGATCGTTCCAGTGCCCTGGACCTGCGTACGGCGCCATCGGGTCCTGTGCGAAGCCGATCCGCGCGGTGCTCTCCCAGCTGTCCTCGATATCACCGGTGGTACGCCAGAGATTGCCACGCACTTCAGGGCCCCACTTCCAGACCTCCCGGTCTCCGTACTGGCACATGCTGAAGACGATATCGCGCGCCTGGCTGCGCAGCGCCTCGCCCATCAGCCGGTACGGCGCCTGGTGTTCCGCCAGGGTCTTCTCAGCGGACATGCGCTCTTCGTAGCTGCACAGGTCATATTTCAGATAGTCGATGCCCCACTGCGCGTAGCTGGCGGCGTCCTGGCGTTCGTGATCGAGCGAACCCTGAAAGCGGCCGCAGGTGAGCGGACCGGGCGACGAATAGATACCAAAGCGGAAGCCGTGCGCATGCAGATAGTTGCCGAGCGCGTTCATGTCCGGAAACTTGGCGTTACTGCGAATCGCACCATCGCTGGCGCGCTGCTCAGCTTCCCAACCGTCATCGATATTGACGTAGCTCCAGCCGTGCGCCGCCAGGCCGCTGCTCACCAGCGCATCAGCCGTGGCGCGCACCAGCGTGTCACTGACACCCACGCCATAGGCATTCCAGCTGTTCCAGCCCATGGGCGGCGTCAGCGCCAGCGTGTCACCGATGCGGATGGTCAGATCGCGCTCGCTGCTGCCAAGCGCGTTGCTGACGCGCAGCTGTGTGCGGTAGTTGCCGGCGACGGCGAGCGTGCCGGTGATCAGGCCGGTGCCGGCATCGAGCGCCAGTCCGGCAGGCAGGTTCGCCGCGGAATATTTCAACGGCGCACGGCCACTGGCAGCAACGCGAAACAGCAGCGGCGACCCGGGGCGCGCGCCCACCACGCGCGCGCCATTGATGCGTGGCCGCGGTGACTCCCCGGGCGTGAGCAGGTAGGGCACAGTCTGCGTGACAGTGGTGAATTTGCCGGATTCCGCTTCGGTAAAGCGATAGCGCACTTCGATACCGGCGCGCTGCGGTGCATCGACGACTACCTCGCTGGCAGCGTTCGCAGCCAGCGCCAGTGGCTGGCTGTGCTGCGCCAGTGTGCGGCCGGCAGCGGCGTCGTTAATTTCATAGTCCAGCGTGCCCTGCAGCGTGACCGGAAAGCTGTTGGCAAAGCGCGTGTGGATGGCGACGCTCCCCGCTGTGTACTGGTAGCGTGTCTGTGCGGCGTCGACGCGCAGGCCATCGACGATCTCGGCCATGTTGATATAGGGCATGTCGCGATAGAAACCGCCGCCGCCCGATCCGTCGTAGACGCGGATCGCGATGACGTTGTCCTGATCCCAGCGCACCAGCCCCGAAGGCAGGTCGACGAAATACTCACGCAACGCCTGCCATTTGCCGTCGTAACCCAGCGGGTCGCCGGGCAGGCTGCCGGTCTGGCCGATTTTCACGCCATTGAGAAAAGTCTCGTCGGCATCGTCAATGCTCGAAAGATAGATGCGTAGCCGCTGCTGCCAGTGCACCGTGGCCCTGAGCGAGGCGGGAATGACGACGTGAATGCGATACCAGGACCAGCCGTCATAGGCGTCGAAGCCCTGCTTTTCATAGTTGCTGAGCGTCGAGAGCTCACGCCAGGCGCTGTCGTCGAAACCGGGCTGGCTGCGTGCCGCGTCGTCGCCGGTGGCGAATTTCGCCCGGGGCAGCTCGATGCGCGACGGCGCGCTGGCGCCGGCCGGTTCCACGGCGGCGCTGCTGTTCGCCGTCAGACTCGCTACGCCGGCGAGCAGGCACAGGACCAGGCTGGCGTACACGGTTCCAGGATTCATGGTTTTCCCCCAGATGAGATGACCACAGTATCGAGCCCGAACAGGAACCCCGCCAGCGCCGAGGTGATCGACCAGAGCAGGAGCCGGCTGTGCACCTATGGGTACTCGATTGTAAGGCGCGCGGCATTGGCCTGGTCAGGGAGCCGGACACTCAAGGTCTGCCTGGCGGCATCGTATTGACTGGAAACTGCCGCATCGCCAAGCCGCACGCCGCGCGGTGGCGAGGCCACACCGTAAACGACCAGCTCAATCTGCGTCCACCAGGGCTTATAGCGCCCCTCGCGGGCCTTGAATTCCACGGTCGTACCCTGCGCTTCAACCTGGCAGCGCACGCTCTGACGCAGATACTCGCCGCTGCGGTACGCGTAGCTGACACCATCGTCGAAGTAAAGCTGTCCCTGGCAGTCGGGGCCCGGATAGACCGCCAGTTCCAGTGGCCCGCCCGGCGTCTGCATCGTGCTTTGAATCAAGGCCTGCCGCGGCACGATGGCCCCAGGTCGAACCCAGACCGGCAAATGCTCGAGGCGTGGCGTTTCGTTGAACCTGGTCGCATCCTGACGCTGGCCGGTCCAGTAGTCGTACCAGCCAGGCCCCGGCAGCGTGATCTCGTAGGCGTACGGTGACTCCCACTCGGGCGGTGGCGCCACCAGCAGGTCGGGGCCGAGCATGAACTGATCCGCGCTCCCGCCCAGGCTCTGGCCCTTGCCCAGCTGCTGCGGAAATTCCAGGAACACGGGACGCATCAGCGGCATGCCGTTGCGGCTGTTTTCCTCGGCGAGCGCGTAGATGTACGGCAGCAGTCGATAGCGCTCTTCGATATAACGCTTGCGTATCGCCTCGTGTTCCGGGCCGCTGACCCACACCTCCTGCGCCGGTTTGCCCTTGGCCGCGTGATCGCGGAATATCGGATTGAAGGCGCCCACTTCGATCCAGCGTGTCAGCAGGTCCGCCGACGGCCCGGCGCCCGCGAAGCCGCCGATGTCGTCACCGGAATAGCCAAAGCCGCTCAGGCCCAGATTGTTCAGCATCGTGACCGACAGGCGCAGGTGATTCCAGCTCGAGGTGTTGTCACCGGTCCAGGTCGCCGCATAACGTTGCCCGCCGGCGTAGCTGGCCCGGGTCAGCACGAAGGGCCGCTGTTCCGGCGCGAGGCGCAGCAGCCCTTCAAAGGTGGCACGCGAGTTGAGCATGCCGTAGACATTGTGCATTTCCGCGTGGCTGGCCGCGCGCGGCCTGAACCCGGGCTCGTCGATGCGATGCACCGTATCGAGCGGCATGGTCTTGTCACGCACATTGAAAATGGCCGGCTCGTTCATGTCGTTCCAGAATCCCGCGACGCCCGCGCCGACGAAATCGCGATACAGCCCGCCCCACCACTCGCGCACCGGCGCGCGGCTGAAGTCCGGAAACACTGCCTTGCCAGGCCACACTTCCCCGACGTAGAGCGAACCGTCCGGACGCTTCAGGAATACGTCCGCACTTGCTCCCGTGTCATAGGGTCGATATTGCTGGTCAGGCGCCGCGGCAATGTGCAGATCGGTGATCAGCACCAGGTGGAAATCCATGGCCTTGAGATCGGCAACAAATCGCGGCAGGTCCGGATAGGCCTTGCTGGACACCGTAAAGGGACGATTGCGATCCTGGTAGTCGATGTCCAGGTACAGCACGTCGGCAGGAATCTTATCGGCACGCAGGCGATCGACGACGGCGCGCGCCTCTGGTTCGGTCTCGTAGGAATAGCGCGACTGCTGGAAACCCAGCGCCCACCTCGGCGCCAGCGGCGCTATCCCGGTCAGGTATGCGTAGGCCTGCACCACGCTCCGGGGTTCGGGCCCGGCCATCACGTAGTAGTCGACGTCGCCGCCTTCGGCACCAAAGCTCATGGTGTCGCGCTCGCTCTTGCCGAAATCAAAGAAGCTGCGCCAGGTGTTGTCAAAGAACAGGCCGAAACTACGGCCGGTTTCCAGCACACCCAGCACGAAGGGGATGGCTTTGTACAGCGGGTCACTGGCCTCGCCAAAGCCGAAGGCATCGGTGTCCCAGAGCGTGAATGCGCCGCCACGACGGTCCAGTGGACCGGCTTTGTCGCCCAGGCCGAAATAGTGCGCGTCTGCAGGCATCGACTTGCGCAGGCGCGTCGCCGCAGTTCGAGCGCTTCAAACACCAGGCTCGGGCCCGGCGCATCTTCCAGCACCACGTTGCCCTGCAGATCTTCAATCCTGAGGTGCAGCGTGGCCCGATCCAGCCTGACCACCAACGACCGGGTGCGAAGCACCACGCTGGAACCCGAGTCCGATACCGACATCGGTTGCAGGTGCTGGCGCACGCTCTGCGCTCACCGCCCACGAGGCATCCTCTGGCAGAGCACGCATGCCGGCCCGCACCCGGATGATGTCATCCCGCGGCGCGCTGATTTCCAGCTTCAGGCCATCGCGGTCAACCTGAAAGTGGTCGACTGCGCCGCTCGAGATCGCGGGCGCATTCAAGCCCACGGCCACGAGCGCCAGGAACAAGAAATGTCGTAGCGACATGTGCACTCCCCCATCCGTTACTTTGACGGATTGATTCCGACCAGCCCACACCCACCGAGCTTAGACTAAGTCGTGGGTGGCTGGCAGCGGCGATCGATATAGGCCTGGTGACTGGGCAGTGTAGCGGCGGCAGCGGCCATGGCGCTGCGCAGTCTGACCAGCCACTGATCACCGTCGACGCTGCGAAACTCAAGCAGCGGATCTGATCGTTCAGGCCAGTTAAACTGGCCGATGTGCACGGCGAGCCAGCTGGCCGGGCCGAACAGGTCGATCTCCCGCGCGATCAGCCGTCCGTAGCGGCGGAAGTGATCGATCTTGTTCTGCAGCGTGTCGGGGATGCTCATCTGCGCGCAGTAGCGCCACAGCTCGCTGTCAGCGCGCGTCGTCAGACGGTAATGCAGGATCAGAAAGTCGCGGATGCGTTCGATCTCGTTGATCGCGATGCGGTTGAACTCCTCGACTACCAGCGGGTCGAAATCCCGGTCGGGAAACAGGGCCAGCAGCTTGGAGATGCCGGCCTGGATCAGATGCAGGCTGGTCGATTCCAGCGGCTCCATGAAACCGCTCGGCGAGGCCGATGGCGATGCACGTTTTTGTTCCAGAACTTCCGGCGTCGCCCGGTGGTGAAGCGCAGCGGGCGCGGCTCGGCCAGCGCTCGCCATCGAGATTGGCGAGCAAGGTGCGCGCCGCCGCCTCGTCATCGCTGATATTGCCGCGGCAGTACACGTAACCGTTGCCGGTGCGATGCTGCAGCGGAATGCGCCACTGCCAGCCCGCGGCGCGCGCGGTCGAACGCGTGTACGGGCGTGAACTCGGCGTCGATTTCGCAGGGCACGGCCACGGCGCGATCGCAGGGCAGCCAGTGCGTCCAGTGCTTCGTAGCCGGTCTTGAGCGCCTGCTCGATCAGCAGGCCGCGGAAGCCCGAGCAGTCGATGAACAGATCGCCCGCCGACAGTGCGCCCGTCTTCCAGGCGCGACGCTGCTCGACGAACCCGGAGGTCGCATTCTGAACGCACGTTCGGCGACCTTGCCCTCCAGCGCGCGTCACGCCGCGCGTCTCGGCGTAGTCGCGCAGATAGACAGCGTAGAGCGCGGCATCGAAATGATAGGCGTAATCGTAGGTCGAGAGCACATTGCGCGGATCGGGCGATCGGCGGTGCAAAGCGCCCGGTGGCTGGCCGCGGCCCAGGCCATGCAGTAATCGTCGAGGCTCGACGCAGCGCTGCGCCGCTGAGCCTGCTGCCAGAAATGATGGAGCTGCACGGTGTCGAACGGGCGCCCGAAAGTGCCAAAAGGATGAAAGTAACGATGGCCGCAGCCTGCGCCCAGTCGACGAACTGGATGCCCAGCTTGAAGGTAGCCCTGGTGTGGCGGATGAAATCATTCTCATCGAGACCGAGTGTCTGGTTGAAGAGCTTGATCGGCGGAATGGTCGCCTCGCCGACGCCGACGATGCCGATCTCGTCGGATTCGACCAGCGTGACCTGGCAATCCCGCTGCAGGGAATTACCCAGGGCGGCCGCCGTCATCCAGCCGGCGGAGCCGCCACCGACAATGACAACACTGCGGATCCTGCGATCGTGCTGATCCATCAATTCCCCACGGTCAACAGCAGCACGCCGTGCGCCGGCACGCGGGCCTCGAAGCCCGGCGTGAGCGGCGCCAGTTTCATCTGCCGCCAGACATCGCGCAGCGGCGCGCCGGCCGCGAGTTCCGGTGCGCGGCCGGTTAGTTTGAGGCCGCGGAATTGCTCCCCAAAGTTGAACACGCCTACGGCCTTGCGGCCATCAGCAAGCTCACGCACCCAGATCTCCCAGCCCTCGCCGGCCCAGGCCATGCGAGCCGCGTGACCCAGCGGATCCTGGTCGATGGCGATGACCTCATCGTTCGCAAGGAGATTGCGCGTGAAGGCATCCAGATGCGTAAGCTCGTTGCCCAGCAGCAGCGGCGCGGCCAATAGCGACCACAGGCTGATGTGGCTGTACTGCTCATCCGGCGTCAGTCGCGAAGGATGCAAGGCGCCGCCCCAGCCGACCTCACCCACCACCAGCATGTCAGGATCATTCCAGTGGCCAGGTCTGGCATAGGGGGCTGAGACTGACTGCGAACCCATGATCCCCTTCACGGACTGCCAGCTGTCTTCGATGTCGCCGGTCGTGCGCCAGAGGTTGCCGCGGACCTCGCCGCCCCACTTCCAGACTTCGGCGTTGCCGTACTGGCACAGGCTATAGACGATATCGCGTGCCTGCGCCGCGAGCGCGGCGCCCATGAGGCGATAAGGCGCCTGCTGGTCGGCCAATGTCGGCTCCTTCGGCATCAGCAGTTCGTAGGAACACAGGTCGTACTTCAGGTAGTCAATACCCCAGCTGCTGTAGGTATCTGCGTCCTGGCGTTCATGGCCAACAGAGCCGAGGAACCGACCACAGGTGGTCGGCCCTGGCGAGGAGTAAATGCCGAAGCGCAATCCTCGCTGGTGCAGGGTGTCGCTGAGCGCGCGCATATCCGGAAACTTGGTGTTGGCACGGATCTCGCCGTTGGGCGCACGCTCCGTGGCTTCCCAACCGTCGTCGATATTGATGTACGTCCAGCCGTGAGCCGCGAGGCCAGAGCTGATCATCGCCTCAGCTACCGAACGTACCTTGGCAGAATCGACGGCAATACCATAGGCGTTCCAGCTGTTCCAGCCCATGGGCGGCGTGAGTGCCAGCGTGTCGCCCACGCGCAGCGTGAGGGTGCGCGCGGCCTTGCCCAGTGAGTTGCGCGCACCGAGCTCAATGCGGTAGTCGCCGGAGTCCGCCACCCTGCCACTGATTACGCCTTCGCGATTGTCCAGCACCAGGCCTTTGGGCAGACTGGTGGCGGAAAACTCGAGCGGCGCCGTACCCGTGGCGGCGATGCGATAGTAGACCGGCGAGCCGGGCCGTGCGCCGAGCACGCTGGCGCCATTGATACGCGGCTGCGGTGACTCGGCCGGCGTCAGCAGGTAAGGGGCATGCAGCGTCGCGTTGGCGACTGCACCGGTGCTTGCCTCAGTGAAATGGAAGCGCACTTCGATGCCTGCGCGTTGCGGCGCCTCCACTGCCAGGTCGGCCTGGCCATTTGCATCCACATGAAAAGGGGAGCTGCCGTGTCGGAGCACTTTGCCACTCGCCGCGTCATGAATATCGTAGTCCATGCGACCGTCAAGCACGACCGGGAAACTGTTCACCCAGTGCACCCGGGCGCGGAAATTCGCCGGACCGTACTCGATTGGCGTCTGGTCCAGATCCATGCTCAGCCCATCGACAATCTCTGCGAGATTCAAGGTGGGCATATCACGGTAAAAGCCACCACCGCCCGACCCGTCGTAGACGCGTACGGCAATGACGTTGTCCTCGTCCCAGCGCACCAGGCCGGTGGCGACATCCACGTAGTAGTCGCGCAGCCCGTTCCAGCGCGTGGCGTAGAGCCGCGGATCATCCGGGAACTGACCCATCTGGCCGATCCTGACGCCGTTGAGAAAAGTCTCGTCAACGTCATCGATGCTCGAAAGGTACAGGTGCAGGCGCTGCGGCCAGCGCACGCTGGATTTCAGGCTCGAAGGTATGCGCACGTGAAAGCGATACCACGAATAGCCGTCGTAGCCCGGGAAGCCCTGCTTCTCGTAGTTGGCGAGAGTGGAGAGGTCGGCCCAGTGACTGTCATCGAATTCAGGCCTGGCTCGGGCAGGATCGTCGCCGGTCGCAAACAGTGCGCGCGGCAACTCGATTACCGCAGGGCTGGTCGCCTGAGCACTGACCTGAAACGCAATTAATACCAGTGCGGCTGGTAGCAGCTTTGCCTTCATGTAACCCCCTGATGTTTGCAGTGTGCCCAAGCCAGGCGTGCCGGCACAGTCTACTGCATGGCCTCGCAATACCTGTCAGCACCCCGGAGGGCGGAACTGGTCAATCCCTCCATGCAGCGCTAAAAAAGGCAATGGGGATCAGAAGACGCTGATCCCCATTTCACCGCTGGCAAAACCCGGCTTGTCAGAAGCTGAAGCGAATCGACCCCGTCAAGGTGCGTCCCAAGGCCGGGGCACCACTGATCACGGTCGGGTTCACCGAACCATCGGCGATGCCGCCATTGCCACGCAGATCGAACGTGTCGAACAGGTTGTAGACCTGCAGGCCCAGCTCCAGTTTGTCAACCGGCATGAACCTCACAATAGCGCCGAAAACAGTGGCACCCGGATACTGGTTACCGGCACCATCGATCGAGCTGGTTTGACCGGTAGCAGAGAGACCTGCAGAAACCTTATGGGCGAAATCATAATTCCCGGAAAGCGTATACATCAGGTCTGGAATTCCGTCGGCACGGACAAACGTGCTGGACCCGGCGCCGGCCTTCTTGGCATTGGAGTAGGTGGCATTCGCGACCAGCGAAAAACCACCGGTGCTGAAGGTTCCATAAAATTCCGCGCCGTTCGATTTGTATTTGGCATCAATCACGCAGCCACCGGGACCACCGCACTTGGTGGCCGATAGCTCGTAGGTGCTCTGCTTGAAATCACCATTCAGCAGGGTCAATTCGGCCGTGTAACGTCCGCCAAACAGGGCGCCGCGGTTCTTGACGCCGAGTTCGTACTGGTTGACAAAATCAACCGAAGCGGTCTGGCCAGCCTGGGTCAGCGTACCATCCGGGTTTATCTTGCCACTGACGGTTTGACGATCGCCGTTGAAGCGGCCGCCTTGCGACGCGCGAACGAACACACTGGTATCGGGGGTTGCCTTGAACAAGCCACCCAATGACCAGGAATTGTAGCTGCGCGTGTAGTTGAGCACTTCGCCTGGACCATTGGCAATCAGGGTGGGGATCAGCACGCCGCCAACATCCGTGTTGAATTCGCTACCGCCCTTGATAGTCCAACCAGAGGCTTTGACGGTGTCGCGACGGATGCTGCCATCGACACCAAAACGATTGGCATCGAAGTCGAGGGCCAGGTATGGCGCGTTGTCGGCATAAGCCAGGTCGTAATCGCGTGCGCAGCAATCACCCCAGTTGTTATTGAAGCCGGCGAGGCCGTTGGCCGTTAACTTTGCACCGCTGGCATCGAACAGGTCCAGCATCGAAGGATTGTTGCCGCTGAGTTCGCTGGTCGCCTTGTTGGTATGCCAATCCATGGCAATCTTCTGATTCATGTAGAACCAGCCCGCGCGCGCAGTGAGCTTGCCAGCAGTCACGTCGTACTTGCCCGCGAGAGCAAGATCTTCCGCGAAGCTGCCAATGTCCCGTATGTTGGTGCGGACATTGGTATTGTTGTTGAGATAGGTGTCGGTGTAGAGCTCGCCAGCCCGGGGGCCGCTGGCATATCTGATTGCGTCAACTATCGCGCCATTCACGGTTGAACCAAGCACACTCGAGGTCTTGGCGACATTCAGAAAGGGCGAGGCAAAGCCACCGCTCATCTTGGTCCAGCGCAAATTGTTATCCACGCTTACCGCATCGGAGAAATCATAGTGGAACTGATTGCCAATTGACTGCGCCTGGGTGGTAATGCCGTCCATCTTGACGCGCTCCAGCACGCCGTCGCGGTTCACGATCTGGAAGCTCTGATTGTAGATGGAGTAGTTGGAGTCCTTGCGACCATCGAAATTGGTGTAAGGATGGATACTGCCTACGCTGGTGCCATTGACCGTGGCAAAAGCGGGAGAGCCAGTGTAATTCGGCTCCTTGGTGTCGGCATACTTGAACAGGAAGCGGGTATAGCCTTTGCCGTCATCGAGTTCCTTGGTGATATTGCCCTTGACCTGAACACTGTCACTGACATTGTAGTCCGCGTGCAGCGGCCCGTTGCCGGTCTTGAAGTAGCCGCCAACATGGTAGTAGAGCGTGTCACTGATCTTGCCGCCATAGCGGAAGTCGACTTTGGTTTCGTCATAACCCATGCCCTTGTTGAGCTGCATGTAGCCGCCTTCTTCCTTACCCGTGTAGCTGATGTAGTTGATGACAGCACCGGGCGCCTGAGAAGCGTAGGTCGAGGCGGAACCACCGCGCACCGCTTCGACTTTGGCTACGCTGGGGTCGAAATGGGTCCAATAGTCGTTGTTACCGAACTGGATGTCGCCGAACAGCACCGTAGGCAGGCCATCTTCCTGGATCTGCACGAAGGGTGAACCGCCGGTTGCTACCGGCAGGCCGCGAACGGCGATGTTCGAGTTACCGCCCGGGCCGGAGGTGCCTGCAACCTGGATACCCGGGATCATGCGGAAGACTTCCGCTTCCGAACTCGGATGGAAATCCTCGATCAGCTTTGAATTGATAGTGGTGACCGAAACCGAGCTGTTGAGTTGAGTCTTGTCCTTACCGGATGCGGTCACGACCACTTCCTCGAGGCCGGGCGACTCAGTCGCGGCAGTATCCGTGGTCGGAACTGCTGTGGCAGCGTCCTGTGCATAGGCCGGCGCGACACAGGCCAGCGACGTCGCAGCCAGAATCCGCAGTAGCAACGTGTCGTTACTAGTGTGCTTCACTTGAAATCCCCCTCGGTAAATAGCTATTGACTACAAGCCAGCTCTAAGGCCGCGGTGGCATTAAACCAAATTATGCAATCGATTGCAACAATCGATTGCGTAGGCTAAAAGAGTCCTTTACGTTGCTTTTTAGCTACAGTTTTGTGGCAAGCTGTCCCGGCCGCGCCGGGATCAGCGCTGCGGCGTACGCACGTCAAACGCGATGACGAGCCGCTCGCCATCATCGAAGGGCACGGTCGAATGCCACATCGTGGAAGGAAACAGGATCAGCCGCCCAGGCCTGGGTTCGATACGTGTATAGATGGGTAGCTCGAGCCCCAGCTCGGATGGCGGCGTGCCGATTCGATCCACCCTGCAGGCGGTGCGCCGATTTGTGCCATCCGGGGCAGGGAAATGTAGAGCGCCGAGCTGATCCAGCCCATCGGATGCGTGTGGCTGACATGAAAGCCCTGCCCCTGTAGCCGCACCGACCAGCTGCCTTCAAAAAGGATCCGCCCACGTGGCGTGCCGAGCAGCGGGTGACGCGGTACCGGTGCCGGCAGCTGACCCACATATTCGCGAACCGCGCTGAGTATCTTCGCCCGGGTCTGCACGATGATCGGCTCACTGCGAAAGAGCAGTTGCCGGTCGGTCTGCGTGCCACCGCGCACCGATTGCTCCAGATACGGCGCGCGCGCGACGTGCAGCGAGCGCAGCAGCTTGGCGAGCTCGTACAAATCACCCGCGGAGAAACCGAGGTCGAAGTCGCGGATGTACGGCGGCGCGCCATCCAGCCACTGCGCACGCGCATCGCCGCGCAGGCGCCAGATCAATGAAAGATAGGACCAGGTGATCGCCGCCGACGGTGTTGCAATGAGCCGCAGTGCTGTTCTTGCAGCCTGTTCCAATTGCCCGGTGCGCAGGCAGTGGCGGACATAGGCCATATCGCGCACCTCGTCCCGCAGCGTTGCCGTCAGTGCGAACAGCTGCTCGGCGCGCGCGCGATCGCCCGACTCGCTGGCAATGAAGGTGCGCGCTACCGTGAATGCCTGCGTGTCGCCGCAGAGTCTTTCGCCTTCGTCGATGATCGCCAGCGTCGCCTGCCAGTCGCGCGTCTGCGCTACGGCGCGGAACCAGGCGAGGCGCAGCGCCAGGTTGTGCGGTTGCGCATGGCAGGCAGCGGCGAAGGCTCCGGGCAAAATCGCGCCTATCCCCCGCCAGCCGACGCAGCGCTGCCAGGCTCTTGTGGCCCTCGATCCAGTCGGGACGACGCGCCAGCGCACTCGCCAGCAGTTCATCCGCGGCCGCAACCTCGCCTTCGGCCGCCAGCGCAGCCGCGCAACCGCGCAGGGCCCCCGGATTCTCCGGCGCCAGTGCCAGCGCGCGCCTTACCAGCGGCACCGCAGCGAGCCCGGACTCGAAGCAGGTCTGAGCGTGGCCCAGCGCAGTCAGGGCATCGTGCGGATCGAGCGCGGCGGCACGTGCGAAAGCCCGTTCCGACTCGGCCATACGCTGTTCGTCGCGGTAGGCGAAACCCAGCAGCTGCCAGCCCTGGACCTGACGCGACGCAAGAGTCGTGAGCAACTCGAGGATCGGAATTGCAAGATCGGCGCGCCCGGTGCCCATGGCATCGCGGGCGAACTCAATCATCCGGGAGATTTCGCCGGTCTCAAGATCGCTTCCCTGTGCGCGCTCACTGAACCGGCGCTGCAGCTGCCAGTAGCGATCTGTGAGCATATTCGTCTGGTCGATCGGACTTTCTTTCATAACCCCTGATGAGCAGTCCGGCGAGGTATCGGCACCGGAGCTTATCGCATCGACTGGAACGCGACATGAATACGTATATGAGTGTACGAGGAGGCCTGCAGCCGCCGACGCTGCGAGAGCAGGTCACTGCTGCAATCGGGTAGTATCCATTCAGTGCACAATCGCGTATTCAATCCGGACGCCGTTGTTCGAGTCGTGCAATTTGACGAGCGGCACTTCTGCCTGGTCATGGACGACGCGCTGCTCGAGCCGGACCGTTTCGTGCAATTTGCCGTGGCACGGCGTGACGAATTCCACGCAGTGGACTTCAGCTTCTACCCCGGAACCTACCTCATGGCCCCCGTTGAACTGGAACAGGGCCTGAGTGATCTGTTTCTGTGGAAGCTGCGCAGCCGCTTCGATGCGCGACGCTGCGTCACTGCGCTATCCCGTTTCTCGATGGTCACCGTTGCGCCGCAGGCGCTGGTCCCAACCCAATGGATCTGCCATCGGGACAACACCACGCTCGATGCCTGGCTCAGCATGCAGGCTTCGGTCCTGTATCTGTTCCATGACCAGAGTCTCGGGGGCACGGGCTTTTACACGCCAACGCGCTCTGACCTGAGATCGCCACCCTCTTCAGCGACGCGAAGCAGCTCGGGCCCCAGGCATTCTCTTCAAAATATGGAATACACGCGGGCTACATGCAGCAGGGCAATGACTATTTCCGCCGCCTCGGCGGCGTCGAGGCGAAGTGGAACCGCCTGATCTTCTATGATGGCGGCATGCTGCACTCGAGCGACATCCCGGCGCCGGACCGGCTGACTACCGATCCGCTCACGGGTCGCCTGACCCTCAACGGCTTCTTCACCTGTCGCCGCAACCTGGCGTGAACCGGGCCGCGCCACCCGGTCCCGTTACCTCGATCGCCATACTGGGCGGCGGCACCGCCGGCTGGATGACCGCCGCCTCACTGTCGCACCGGATGGGGCGGCTGGGTGTGCAGGTCACGCTGATCGAATCTTCGCAGATCGGTACGATTGGCGTCGGCGAGGCAACGGTTCCCGCCATCAAGCGCTATTTTGAATCGCTGCAGCTCGATGTGTTTGAAGTCATGCGCGCCACCAACGGCACGGTAAAACTCGGCATTGAATTCGAAGGCTGGAAGCACCAGGGTCATCGCTTCATGCATCCCTTCGGGCGCTACGGCATCCAGGCGGGACCGGTCGCGTTTCACCACATCTGGAACCGGCTTGCCGCCGCAGGTGAGAGCGCGTGTATAGACGACTACTCCCTCGGCACCCAGCTGGCACGGGCAGGTCGGGTCTTCATGCCCAGCAAAGCACCACGTGCCGACTTCGAGAACTTCGATTGGGCGGTGCATTTCGATGCCGGGCGCTTTGCCCAGTACCTGCGCCAGTTCTGCGAGGCGCGCGGTGTCAAACGCATCGATGCGCGGCTGAGCGAAGTGAAGCTGCACGCCGAAAGCGGGCACATAGCGAAGCCTGCGGCTCGACAATGGCGCAATCGTCGAGGCCCAGCTGTTCATCGACTGCTCCGGTTTCCACCGACTGCTCATCGAGGGCGCGCTGCAGACCGGGTACGAAGACTGGCGGCACTGGCTGATGTGCGACCGTGCGATCGCCCTGCCCTGCAGCGCACCGGACCCGGTAGCCATAACGCCCTACACACGTTCGCGCGCCCTGAGCGCGGGCTGGGCCTGGCGTATCCCGCTGCAGAACCGCATCGGCAACGGCTACGTCTACAGTTCTGATCACATTTCCGACCATGATGCCGAGGCGGCGCTGCGCCTGGAACTCGAAGGCGAGGCGCTGGCCGAACCCAATCGGGTGCGCTTTCGCGCCGGCCACGTCAAAAATTTCTGGGTCGGCAACTGCGTGGCCATTGGCCTGTCGGCCGGGTTCCTCGAACCGCTGGAGTCGACCAGCATTTCACTCATACAGATGGGGATCGACAAGCTGATCCATTTCTGGCCGGACACACAGCTGGGGCCGGAGCTGACTGGTGAATACAACCGACTGTCGGTGCAGGAATACGCGCGGATCCGTGATTTTATCATCCTGCACTATGCCGCCAACGGGCGCGCCGATGAGGAGCTGTGGCGCTAATGCCGCGACATGCAGCTACCCGACAGCCTCAATCACAAGCTGGAACTCTATCGGGCGCGCGGCCATATCGTGCAATTCGAATCCGAGAGCTTCTTCGACCCCAGCTGGGTCTGCATGTACGCGAACTTCGGCATCGAAGCGCGAACCTGGGATCCGCTGACTGGCCTGTTGGGCCTCGAGGAACTCAAGGAACTGACCCGGCGCCTGCGCGCCGATATTGCGACGCTCGCTGGCGAGGGCACGCCGCACCGCGAGTTCCTGCGGCTCAGTGGCGCGCTGGCAGCGGCCTGATTTCAGGCTGCGGGACTGGCCACGGCTGGAGCCTGGCAATGGCGGGCGATGAAATCCTCATGGCGCGGCAGCCCTGACACAGCGTGCGCCATGAGGTCGCGGATATTCTTCAGGTAGTCGGCACGATCGTGCGGCGCTACCGCTTCAACGAAGGGATGGGCGGCGCGCGGCCTGATCCCCTGGCCCCACATGACCTGGAGCCAGTTCGGCAGCTGGAACAGGTCCTCGGCCGGACAAAAGATGCCGCCGGTCTCGCGGAAAAGTTCCATCTTGTGGCTCAGGCTGTCGGGCACCGACATGTGGCGGCAATGATCCCAGAAGGGATCGCCCACCCGGTTGTTCGCGTGATAGTGCAGGATGATGAAGTCACGCACGTATTCATATTCCGCAGCGGAAGCGCGGTTGAATTCGTCACGGCGGTGCGCATAGTCGCCGCGGTGCGGGAACAGCAGGATCAGGCGCTGAATGCTCACCTGAATGAGATGGATTGCCGTCGACTCAAGCGGTTCCAGGAAGCCGCTCGCCAGACCGAGACTCACGACATTCCGGTTCCACAGCTGCCGGCGGCGTCCGGTCACAAAACGTAGCGGGCGCGCCTCGGCCAGCGGCCTGGCGTCGAGATTTTTCATCAACAGTTCGTGGGCCCGATCATCCGTCATATGTGCCGACGAATAGACGTGCCCGTTGCCGGTGCGATGCTGCAGTGGGATGCGCCATTGCCAGCCGGCATCGAGCGCCGTAGAGCGCGTGTAGGGAGTCAGGGGACTGAGCCGTTCGCTCGGCACTGCCAGTGCCCGATCGCATGGCAGCCAGTGATTCCAGCTCTCGTAGCCAGTCTTGAGCGCCTGCTCGATCAGCAGACCCCTGAAGCCCGAGCAGTCGACGAAGAATTCAGCGCTGATCTCGCGCCCGTCCCTTAGCCGGAGCGTGCGCACGTCGCCGCTCTCCGGGTCCTGCAGTACTTCGGCAATCATCCCTTCAACGCGGCGCACACCCATCTTCCGGGCCAGGCGGCCGAGATAGGCGGCATAGAGCGACGCGTCGAAATGAAAGGCATAGATCAGCCCTGGCAGCGGTGTGTCCGCCAGGTGCTCCAGGCGTGCAAAGCGGTTCTGCTGTGCGGCCAGGTAGTTGATGCTGTAGTCCCACAGCGAGCCTGCCCGCCCCGCGAGATGCTCGTGCAACCAGTAATGATGGAACGGTATATAGGCGAGATCCCGGCCCAGGCCGCCGAAGGCGTGCATGTAGGCGTGGCCTGCCTGGTACCAGTTGACGAACTCGATGCCGAGCTTGAACGTGCCCTGCGTGTGGCGCAGGAAATCGTTCTCGTCGATGCGCAGCAGTTTGTTGTAGAGGTTGATCGATGGAATCGTGGCTTCGCCTACGCCCACTATTCCGATCTCCTCGGACTCTACCAGCGTCACGCTCAGGCGCGGCCCCATGACCTTGGCGATCGCCGCAGCGGTCATCCAGCCGGCGGTGCCACCGCCGACAATGACTACCGACTTGATTTCAGCGGCGGACATGATGGCCTCCTGCGGTTCATGTTTAACATGCGGCGCGCCAAAAAAATACACCTGCCGGCATTGCTGCCGGCAGGTGTACTAAGGTCGCTGTTCTAACCGGAATTAGAACTTGTAGCTGATCGACGCCGCGTAGACTGCGCCGTACTTTTCATACTTCAAAAGATTGAATGGTACGTCACCGACGGCGTAGAGCACGAACGGCGCGTCGGTCAGGTTGGTGCCTGAGAGGTTCAGGGCCAGACCACTGACCGGGCCTTCCGTGAACTCATAGCCAATCTGGGCATCGAGGATGGATTCCGACTTGACCATGCGCTTGTCGAGCGAGCTGTCGAAATTGGGTACTTCACCCACGAAGCTGCCGCGATAGCGATTGCTGATACGCGCTGAGAAGTTGTGATTCTCGTAGTACAGGGTCGAATTGATCACCTTCGGTGAAAGACCCGGCAACGGCTCTTCCTGGAGCCCGCTCGGATTGATCGCCGAGCGGTTGTATGCCGCGCTGACGATGATGCCAAAGCCATGGAGCACCTCAGTCAGGGTATCGAACGGCAGCGATGCCGTCAGCTCAAGGCCCTCGATATGGCCACCGTGACCATTGGCCTTGACGGTGCTGGCGCCCATGCGGTTGGCATCGGCCAGGGTATAGGCGGTCGGATCAGACGCCGTCGCCTGGTCAGGCAACAGGATGCCGGTGAAGTCAGCCAGGACGGTCTGGTTGAAGATGTAGCTGGTCAGGTCCTTGTAATAGACCGCCGCCGAGAGGTAGCCCTTGGTGGCGAAGTACTTCTCGATCGAGAGATCGAAGGTATTGGCCTTCCACGGCCGCAGCTGCGGATTGCCACCGGCAGTGGACTGCCAGTAGCGCGGCTGGCCCTGCACTATGTACGCGGTCTGCGTATCCGAGACCACATCGAATTTCGAACCACCCGCCATGTCGTCCATGCGCGGACGTGCCACAGTGACCGCTGCCGCGGCCCGCAACTTCACATCGTGCGCCAGCTCCAGGCTGAGATTCATGCTCGGCAGTACGTCGGTGTACTTCGCTCCATCGTGGAGGGGTGTCACGCGAATATCACCCGTAACCGGATCCGGTGGTGAGGCGTAGTTGAGGTCCGCCCCCTGGTCCGCGGTCTGGCTCTGCACGCCGATATTGCCGGTCAATGGCTTGCCGAACAGCTGCGAATCGATATCGAACTTCACGTAGAGCGTGGTCAGTTTTTCCTTGACCTGCCAGGTGTTGGTGTAATCGAAGCGGCGATCGCCCGGTGCGGCGTTGGTATCAAGGCGCGCATCGATGGTCTTCCAGAAGCCGGCGTGATACATCGCCAGGGCATCGTAGCTGATCATGCCGTAGGGATTGCCGAAGAAGGAAGTATCCAGTATTCCGGTTCGATAGGCATCCGGCACCACGGCGTGCGAAACACCGCCGTTGAGGTACAGGGCACTCTGCCACTCATACTTCGACTTGGTGCGTTCAGCGTAATTGCCTCCAAACGATACCGCGCTGAGCACGGTGTTCGTCAGGTTGCGCTTGGCAGCCAGCTTGATGGCCTTGATTTCGTCCTTCACTGTCGGGTTGCCCAGGTAACCCGCACGAGTCGGGCCGCCGCCCCAGCCACCTGGATCGGTCAGGAAGGTGGTGTTGTAGTTGCTGTAGTCGAGCGTAGTCGTGGGCAGCGTCACGCCATCATCCCGGGTCGTGAACGACATGGTCTCGTGGCCGGGTGGGAAAGCCGGGTCGGCTCCAGCGCCCGTGCCAGCGGTTGATTCCAGCCGCACGTCAACGCGATCGACCTTTGACCAGCTCAGATCGCCGTTGACACTCCAGTCGTCGGTGAGCTTGTAGTCCGTGTTCCAGCCGAGCGAATCGACCTTGGCATGCCGGTCGTTGTTGTAGTTTTCAACGACCAGGAAGGGAATGTTGGTGAATGTGCCGGACACCATGCGATTGTCAACCAGGGGTCCGGTTGTGCTCAGCACAGTGCCACCAGCCCATACCGTCCCGTATTCCATGCGGCGAATGGTCTGCACCTCCTTGAAGTCGGAGTGGTAGCCATCGAAGGTCATGTGGAGCTGGTCATTGGGCTTGTATTCAACGACACCCAGGAAGCCGGTACGGTCATAGTAGGAAGACTGAACGCCATCCTTGGAACCACCGAGGATTTTCTGCCCTGGCTGGCCGCCTGGGAGATCCGCATAGCCCCATGGCTCACGGGTCTGCGCCTGGTAGGGCGACTTGTTGTAAGCCACGCCCAATGCCACGCCCAGGGTGTTGTCCATGAACTGATCGATATAGGTCAGGCTCACCCGGTCGCCACTGGTTGGCAAGCCCGGCACGTTGCCCGTCATGTTGTCTTTTTCACGGCGATAGTTGGCGGCAATGGTGCGCTTGCCGTGGGCCAGCGGGTGTACGGTCTCGATATCCGCCGTACCGGCAATGCCCTGATAGGCCATGCCGGCATCCGGAGTCTTGTAGATCTTTACCTGGCTGACCAGCTCAGAAGGATACTGGTCGAATTCAACCGTGCGGTTTTCGTTGGTCGAAGCCTGCTCGCGACCGTTGAACATGGTAATCGTAAAATCAGGCCCCAGGCCGCGGATCGACAGTGTCTGCGCCCGGCCGTTGGTACGCTGTGCCGCGACACCTGGCAGGCGGGCAATCGATTCGGCGATGGATGAATCGGGCAGCTTGCCGATGTCTTCAGCCGAGATTGCCTCGATGATCGATGAGTCGGACTTCTTGGCCGAGATGGAATCCTGGATGCCCTTGCGGATGCCGGTAACAATGATTTCGTCGACGGGGCTGGTATCAGCCGCTGCGTCTGCCGTTGCCGCTGCCTGATCGGCAGCCGTTGCTGCGCTCGCCGCTGCCAACAGCAGCACTGCACAGCCCGTGGCCGTGGAACTCACCGCAAACCTCGAGCGGCGCGTGGCCGGCTGTGTGCAATAGGCCGTCTTGAAGGTCTTCACCTAGGCGTCTCCTTGGAATTTGTGATCGGCGCGTCGCAGTCTCCCCATAGACTCGCGGCGGCCCTTCCCCCCGAGGAAGTGTTGTAAATATCCGGCAGTCGCAATCTTAGCGACCAGCCACCCTTTGCCAATGCTTTCGCATACGTATTCATGAAATGGGACGAGCTTGTTGCTGCCGGAACACACGGTATTCCCATGCGCCCAACGACAGCGCCGGCAGACTGTTCGGGCGCTTTTGCGCTGCAGCGGACTGCGGCGTGATCTCGACGTAGCCGGCATCGCCGCCTTCCACCACGCCCACGAAGGGCCGCGTCGACAGGTTGATGGCAATCAACAGCGTTTCGGTAGCGCTGTGGCGGGTAAAGGTAAGGACCTGCGCCTCGTCGCTGTTGTGCACCCAGTCCAGATTGCCCCCGCTCAGCGCGGGATGCGCGCGGCGCAGGGCAATGAGTTGGTGAATGGCCTCGGCGTACTGCGGGCGGCGCTCGGCAATACTCCACAGTATCGGCAGCTTTTCGAACAGGGCCGGGGCCCCGGACTCGGCGGTGTCGCCCACTTCCATGCCGTTGTAGACCAGCGGCACACCGTCCAGCGTGAACATCAGCGCGGCGGCGGCCAGCGACGCCGGTTGCCCGAAGCGGGCGATGGCGCGATCCATATCGTGATTGTCCGAAAATCGCAGACGCAGGGCGCCATGCTGGTAGAGCGCCGCGTCGCGCTGCCATTGCTCGCGCACTGCCACGGCCGGACCCTGACCCAGGATCGCGCTCGCCGCGGCGTTATAGAGATTCCATGAATAGTCGAGATCGAAAGCCCTGGCGAGGAGATCCGGCTGCTCGGACTCGGCCAGCATGACAATATCGGGCTTGATCGC
Source organism: uncultured Gammaproteobacteria bacterium (assembly GCA_963823235.1). Classification (GTDB taxonomy): domain Bacteria; phylum Pseudomonadota; class Gammaproteobacteria; order Steroidobacterales; family Steroidobacteraceae; genus FEN-1191. The sequence goes on from CAWGKS010000007.1 coordinate 307,136, forward strand.
ACTGAGCTCGGTGCGCGCCTGCTCCCAGAAATCGGTGGGCACACCCGCCGCCACATCACAGCGAAAGCCGTCCAGATCGAAATCCCTGAGCCAGTATTTCAGCATCCCGGTCATGTAGTGGCGCAGCTGCGCGTTGTCGTAGTTCAGATCGGCCACATCGGCCCAGTCAGGCTGCGGCGGAATGATTTTGCCGCTGGCATCGTGGGTGTAGAACTCCGGGGTCTTCATCAACACCGAATCCCACGAAGTGTGGTTGGCGACTACATCGATGATGACTTTGAGATTGCGCTTATGAGCCTCGGTCACGAGGCGATGGAAATCGGCGGCGCTGCCGTATTCCGGATTGATGGCGTAGTAATCGCGCACCGCGTAGGGGCTGCCGAATGCGCCCTTGGCCTTGAGCTTGCCCACCGGATGAATGGGCATCAGCCAGAGGATATTTACACCCAGTTGCTGCAGCCGGTCGAGCTGCGCGGTCACACCGTTGAAATCGCCGCTGGCGGAGAAATTGCGCGGGAAGATCTGATAGATCACGCCGTCGTGCAGCCACGCCGGGCTGCTGCGCGCCTGGTCGCGGGAATAGTCATGCGCGGCCGGCGCCGCGGCCGGCGCCAGAGCTGCACGCCAGCAGCAGCAGCGCACACACACCCAGGCGTATTATTCGAATCATGAGCCCCCGGCGCATCGTGTATGGTTCACGAATCAGGCGACGATAGACGCATCACTTGTGTGCCGCGCATGAATACGTATGCGTGCCACTCGGATCGACTACGCCAGCGGCTAAGCTGTACCGACTAATACAAAGGGGGCGCTCTTGGACCAGAGCACGGCAGTTACGCGCGCCTGGTGGCACGGCGCGGTGATCTACCAGATTTATCCGCGCAGCTTTCTCGATACCAACGGTGACGGTGTCGGCGACCTGCCGGGCATCATCGAGCGGCTCGACTATGTCGCGAGCCTGGGCGTGGAAGCCATCTGGGTCTCACCCTTCTTCAAATCACCGATGGCTGATTTCGGCTATGACATCGCCGACTATCGCGCGGTCGACCCGCTGTTTGGCACGCTCGAGGACTTCGACCGCCTGCTCGGCAAGGCCCATACGCTCGGGCTCAGGGTGATGATCGATCAGGTGCTCAGCCACACCTCTGCCGAACACGCCTGGTTCAGGGAAAGCCGTCAGAGCCGCGACAATGCGCGCGCCGACTGGTACGTGTGGGCCGATGCGCGCCCGGATGGCGGGCCACCCAACAACTGGTTGTCGATCTTTGGCGGTGTAGCCTGGAAGTGGGAACCGCGCCGCTCGCAGTATTACCTGCACAATTTTCTTTCCGAGCAGCCGGATCTGAATTTTCACAACCCGGCCGTGCGCCGGGCCGTACTCGACAACCTGCAGTTCTGGCTGGAGCGCGGCGTCGATGGTGTGCGACTGGACGCGATCAATTTCTGTTTTCACGACAGCCAGCTGCGCAATAACCCGCCCAAGCCCGTGGAGCAACGCAGTGGTCGCGGCTTTCGCGCCGACAACCCTTACGCCTACCAGTATCACGTCTACGACAACACGCGACCGGAAAATCTGCCCTTCATCGAAGCGCTGCGCGCGCTTACCGATCGCTATCCGGGCCGCGTGACACTGGGAGAAATCTCGGCGGAAAATTCCAACGCGGCGATCGCCGAGTACACGCGGCCCGGCCGCCTGCACATGGGCTACAGTTTCGAACTGTTGAGCACTGTGCACACGCCGGCGCACATTCGCAGCACGGTCGAGGGCGCACTGGCGGCTTCGCCCGCAGCCTGGCCGTGCTGGGCAATTTCCAATCACGATGTCGAACGTGTCATCAGTCGCTGGGGCAACAGGGAATCGCCCGCGCATCTGGCCACGCAGCTCACGGCACTGGTCTGCTCCTTGCGTGGCGCGGTGTGCATATACCAGGGCGAAGAGCTGGGCCTCGCCGAGGCCGAGTTGCCCTTCGAGGCGCTGCGCGATCCGTACGGCATTGCCTTCTGGCCTGCGTTCAAAGGGCGTGATGGCTGCCGCACACCGATGCCGTGGAAGTCTGCTGAGCGCGGTGGCTTCAGCAGCGCCAAGCCCTGGCTGCCGGTACCGGCGCAGCATCTGGCGCACGCCGTCGAAGTGCAGGAGCGTGAGTCGGATTCGGCCCTGCAGGCGTTCCGGCGCCTGCTGCGCTGGCGCAAGCAGCACCCGGAACTGCTGTGGGGCTCGATCGAGTTCCTGGTGGCGAGCGATGCCGTACTGGCCTTCACCCGTAGCCTTGACGAGACCCAACTGCTGGTGGCCTTCAATCTCTCGCCGGACACCGTGACCACCGATCTGCCACGGATGATGTCGGGCCAGCCATTGAGCGGGCATGGTCTGCCGGAAGGCCAGCTGCAGGGCGCACGACTCACCCTGCCGCCGCACGGAGTGCTGTTTATCCAGCCGGGCTAAAGCAGTGTCGATTCAACCGGTTAGGGCGCCGGACGGCGCTGTGGCAATATAGCCCGGAGAGTACCGGGACCTTGGGTCACACATCGCGCCCAAAGATCTGCGCCCATGCAAAGTAAACCCACGTCATTCGATATCGCCTATCTGGCGGGCGTTTCACAGCCCACGGTTTCCCGTGCACTGCGCGGCAGCCCCATGGTCAGCCTCGAGACCCGCAAGCGCATCGAGGCCATTGCGCAGCAGCTGCATTACAAGGTCGACAAGAACGCCTCGAACCTGCGCTTTCAGCATTCCAGTACCCTGGCGTTGCTGCTGTTTGAAGATCCTACGCCTGACGATTCGCAGATCAATCCGTTTTTCCTGGCCATGCTGGGCTCGATCACCCGCGCCTGCGCGAAGCGCGGCTACGATCTGCTGGTATCGTTTCAGCAGTTCTCGGGCGACTGGCACAAGGACTACGAAGACAGCCGCAAGGCTGATGGCATCATCCTGCTCGGCTACGGCGACTACCTCGCCTATCAGTCGCGTCTCGAGCAGCTGGTGAGCCAGGGTACGCATTTCGTACGTTGGGGCGCAGTGATCGCCGGCCAGCCCGGACTGTCGATCGGTTGCGATAATTTTCGTGGCGGCTTCGACGCCGCCCGGCATCTCATCGGGCTTGGTCGCCGCGCTGTGGCCTTTCTCGGCGACGCTTCCAATCACTATCCCGAATTCATGGAGCGCTATCGCGGCTATGCTGAAGCACTTGGGCAGGCGGGGCTGGACGCAGCGGCTGCCATGCAGGTGAATGCTCTCAGCGCCGAGCAATCGGGCTACGAAGCTGCCACTGAGCTGCTGGCGCGTGGCGCAAAATTCGATGCCATTTTTGCGGCCAGCGATCTGATCGCCATCGGCGCGCTGCGTGCCCTGCAGGAGCGTGGCATCGATGTACCTGGCAGCGTATCGGTAGTCGGCTTCGATGACATTCCGGCGGCGAGTCTGAGCAATCCACCGTTGACCACGGTCATGCAGGACACGCGTCGTGCCGGCGAGGCGCTGGTCGACACGCTGTTGCGGCTGGTGCAGGCCGAACACGCCGAGGGCATTGTTCTGCCCACGCGCCTGGTGGTGCGACGCTCGTGCGGCGCTACGCCTGCGGCTGCGGCACCCGCAGTGCCAGCAGACCAGCGATAAGCAGACACACGCCGCCGAGGGTCAGCGCCTGCATGGGCGCACCGTGCATGAACTGCTTGAGCAGAAAGCCGAGCACGCTGGCGGCCACCAGCTGCGGGATCACGATGAAGAAATTGAACAGGCCCATATAGATACCCATCTTCTCCGCCGGCACGCTGTCGGATAGCAGAGCATAGGGAATGGAAAGTATCGATGCCCAGGCGAATCCTATGCCCACCATCGAGACCAGCAGCCAGTTCGGGTCGTTGATGAATTGCATCGACAGCAACCCCAGCGCGCCAAACCACACATTGAACAGATGACTCAGGCGCAGGCCGAAGCGACGCACCATGAATGGAATGACGATTGCGGCCAGCGCCGCAAAACCATTGTAGGCAGCGAACAGCACGCCGACCCAGTTGGCGCCGGTGTTGTAGGCGTCTGAAGCCGTATCGGTCGTGTGATAGTGCACCTGGGTGATGGCGGAAGTGGTGTAGATCCACATCGCAAACAATGCCACCCAGGAAAAGAACTGCACTGGTGCGAGGCGACGCATGGCTGCCGGCATGTGCTGCAGGTCGCGCATGATGGTCGCGAACAGGCCATTGCCCCTGGCATTGCCGTAGGCGAGCAGCGCCAGACCCCACAGCAGAGAGCCTGCACCCACCAGATACAGTTGCCGATCAAGTCCATAGTGCGCGACGCCCAGCAGCAGCACCAGGCCGAGTGCTGTCCACAGCGCGCCGTTGCGCCGCTGCGCCAATGGCGCCGGCACCACCTGGGTTGCGATCGGGCTGAGCACCGCGTCGCTGAAGGCGTGCAACTGTTCCGGTGGGTATTCGCGGGTACGCAGCACGGTCCAGCCGATGGCAGCAAGCAGCACGACGGCGCCGAGATCAAACGCATAGCGCACCGTGTCCGGTATGGCGGCAGAGCCCAGCGTGCCACTCGCATGATTGCTGATGCCGGCACGCGCCAGCAGCCAGGGCAGCATGCTGGCCACGACTGCGCCCACGCCGATAAAAAAACTCTGCATGGCGTAGCCGGTGGGGCGCTGCGCCGGCTTGAGCTGGTCACCCACAAAGGCGCGAAATGGCTCCATCGACACGTTGATCGAGGCATCGAGTATCCACAGCAGGCCGGCAGCGATCCACAGCGCTGACGAGCGCGGCATGGCAAACAACGCCGCCGAGGCCAGCAACGCCCCGACCAGAAAATACGGGCGGCGGCGGCCAAGCCGCGTCCAGGTGCGATCGGAGCAATAGCCGATCAGCGGCTGCACCAAAAGCCCGGTCAGGGGTGCTGCGATCCACAGCGAAGGAATGGCATCGACACTGGCACCCAGGGTCTGAAAAATGCGGCTGACATTGGAGTTTTGCAACGCGAAGCCGAACTGCAGGCCGAGGAAGCCAAAGCACATATTCCAGATCTGCCAGAACGAAAGCGTGGGCCGCTCAACTGCGCTGGCCGCCGTGATCCTGCCCGCCATGACTCCCCCGAACCTGAGTAGTGCTCGACGTCTATTTACACTACTTGGAGCCCAACAGGGCCGATAATTGCGCGCCCACGTATTCTTGCCCGGGTGCGCCTGGCTGTGACGCGCTCAGGCGCCATTGCAGCGTGGCAAGGTCGGCATCAAGCTGGGCATATTCTGCGCCCCCGGTCCAACGCAGGCGTAGCTGTTGATCGCCTGTGTCGGCCAACTCGAATTGCCCGCCGAAGGCCGGGTGCTGGTTGCGAAAGCGGATCAGTTCGATCAGCGCCTGCACCACGGGGCGCTGCAGGTCGGACTGAACCTGCGCACTGGTGTAGTAGTGTCGATTGATATCGCGACCGACGCCAGTGCGTGCCAACAGTGCCATGTCGTTGTGCCCGGCGAGCAGGCCGGTGTAATAAACCTGCGGCGTGCCCGGCAGGAAGAACTGAATCGCGCGTGCCAGCAGATAGGCGCGATCGTCACGCCCCATGGCATCGTAAAAAGTGCAGTTGACCTGGTAAAGATCAAGATTGGAAGCGGCGGCGCCAGTAGCACGCTGGCTCTCGCCATGGGTGCGCTCGTGAATGATCGCCACCAGTCGATCGAGCTCCGCGGCGGGCACCAGTCCGGGCCGGGCAGCGCGGTCAGCGGGGTCGGCGCCGATGTCTATGATGCCGATGCCGTCGTGTGTGTCCAGTACCGTAAGCGCGTTGTTCGGCCGGATGCGGATCCACTCCTTCAGGCAGCGCGCCGTGGCGAATGCGAAAGCGTGCAACAGCAGCGGCGGCAGCGCGAAGTCGTAGACCCAGTCGACGCGCGCGGCAATCTCAATCTGCTTGCGATAGTAGGAGTGTATTTCTACCAGCACTTCAATACCGAGTGAGCGCGCCTGCGCCGCGAATTCGTCGATGAACGCGAAGGTCTCTGGCAACATGAAGCAGCTGGTGTCGGCCTTCTTGATTGCGTAACCGACCGCGTCGAGACGCACCATGCGTATGCCGTTGACAGCAAAGGTCTCGAGGATACGCGTGAGATATGCGCGCCCTTGCGGGTGCTGCACGTCGATATCGATCTGCTGCGCAGTGAATGTGCTCCACAGTGAGCGCTGCTCGCCGTTGGCCAGCTGCACGTTAGTGAAAGGCCGACCGGGGCGTGGCCGATAGATTTTCGCCAACTGCGCCTCACTGGCGCCGTCTGGAAATACCGTTGCGATTGTCAGGAACATGCCGGCAAAGGGCGAGGCCGCGCCGCGCGCCAGGAAGTCCCTGAACTGCGGCGACTCGGCAGAAACGTGATTGACGATGACATCAGCCATCACTTCGAGCGAGGCCGTAAGGCGCCGGATGTCACTCCAGTCCCCAAGCCGCGCATCAACCGCAGTGTGATCGCTCGGATCGAATCCGGCATCGGCGCCGTCGATGGGCTCAAAGAATGGCAGCAGGTGCACGCCGCCGAATACCCCGTGCAGCGGGCCGCTGAGCAGCTCGTGCAAGCGGGAAATGTTGCCGCCTGCAAGCCGGTCGACGTAGGTAATGAGCTGAACCTGGTTCTTCATCGTTGGCATACCAGGGAATAGTAATTGCGTGTCCCCGCCTTTGAAGTATGATGCAATCGATTGCAGCGGCTGTAAAGCTTAATATGCGACCGCTACCTCAAGCCTTCAGGGGGACCAGCATGAACGACACCCGCCGCACACCGGGCAGCTACAGCGCGCGTACCCTGCGCACTCTCACCTGCCTGATGTTCCTGATGTTCGCCATGACCACCGACGCGATCGGCACGGTCATCGCCAGGCTGAAGGGTGAGTTCACGCTGAGCCTTACTGCCGCCAGTGCCGTGCAGTACGCCACCATGATCGGCCTCGGCAGCGGCGCCATCCTGCTGGGTTTCCTGGCCGACCGCATCGGCCGCCAGCGCACTATTCTCCTGGGGCTGCTGCTGTTTGGCGCCAGCTCACTGTGTTTTATCTTCGGCCGGCAATTCCAGCTGTTTGTTTTCCTTTTGCTGATAGCGGGCCTCGGTATCGCCATCTTCAAAATCGGCGCGCTGGCCCTGGTGGGCGACATCTCCACTACGTCCGAACAGCACACCTCGACCATGAACCTGATCGAAGGTTTTTTTGGCGCCGGCGCGATCGCGGGGCCGCTCATAGTCGCCTGGCTGGTCAGCCACGGCTTCTCCTGGAAATGGTTGTATGTCGTCGCCGCGATCGTCTGTGCCCTATTGATGCTGGCCGCCCTGGTAGTGCGCTACCCTGCCGTCATCCGTCCGGCCGAGGAGCAGATCAATCTTGGCCACACGCTGCGCATGATGACCAATCCCTACGCGCTGGGGTTCTCGTTGCTGATCATGCTGTACGTCGCGGTCGAGAACTCGATCACGGTCTGGATGCCGACCTACCTGTTGGGTTATCACGGTCCGGCTACCCGACTGGTCGTCTATGCGCTCACTGTATTTTTTGTACTACGTGCGGCCGGCAGGTTCCTGGGCGTCTGGCTTTTGAAGCTCATGCGCTGGACGACCGTGCTGGTGTTGCTCAGCGGTGCCATCCTGGCGTGCTTCGCCGGCACCCTGATCGGTGGCGCCGAGGTGGCGATCTACCTGTTGCCGCTCTCGGGCCTGTTCATGTCGATGATGTACCCAACGCTCAACTCCAAAGGCATCAGCTGCTTTCCACGCTTCGAACACGGCGCAGTGGCTGGCGTGATTCTGTTTTTTACGGCGCTCGCTGCCGCCGCCGGCCCCTGGGCGATGGCTGCTCTCAGCGATGCGCACGGCGGCGACATCAGCTACGCCTTTGCGCTTGCGACCGTGTTGGCAGCGTTGCTGTTCGCGGGGTTGTTCTATAACTGGTGGCGCGATCCGGCGGGCCGGCGCCTGCAGGAACCGGGCGCTGCGCCAGGCTAGCCGGGCTTCATCCGCAGACTTTGTGTCGGCCGACTAGCCGCTCGATTCACGCACCACCAGTTCGGCCGACATGGTCGCTGAGGGCGTGTCTTCGCCCGCCATCCTGCGAAATAGCAGATCGACCAGGGTGCGCGCGCCGCGTTGCAGATCCTGACGCACGGTGGTCAACGGCGGATTGGCGTGCGCCGCCAGTGAGATATCGTCAAACCCCACGACCGAGACATCACGTGGCACCGTCAGGCCTGAGGCGGTGAGCGCACGCAGCGCACTCATGGCGATGACATCGGTGGCGCAGAATACCGCATCAAAGGCACCGCCCGAGCCGATAAAGGCGCGCATTGCTTCATACGCAGTATCGGCCGTCAGGTGCGCAGGCACCAGATGCGGCAGCGGACGCAGCTGCGGTGCGCGCTCGTGTGCCAGGCGATAGCCTTCATAGCGCAAGCCGATCTCGGGCACAGCCGGATCGCCGACAAAAACGATACGCTTGCGCCCGATGCGTATCAGGTACTCCACCGCTGCCAGGGCGCCACCGACGTTATCGGTACCCACCGTGCAATACGACTGCGTAGGCAAATGACCGCCCCACACCACCAATGGCCTGTAGATCGGCGCCGCTGCCTCGAGCACCGAGTGTTCGGTACTCTGGCCGATGACGATGATGCCGTCGGCGCGTTGGCTGCTGATCAGGTTGATAAGCCAGTCGTCCATGGGCGGCACAATCTTTTGCAGGATCATGCCGTAGCCGCGCTCGGTAATGGCATCGGCAAGGTGACCAAGCATCTCCATGAAAAAGGGATCGCTCAGGGGTTGACTGGTTTCGTGCCCGAGCGGAATGACTACACCCAGCGTCTGCGTACGCTGCAGTCGCAGGTTACGCGCCGTGGAATTCACGACGTAGCCACGCTCGCGCGCCAAGCGATGAATTTCCTCGCGCTTGTGCGCCGCAACCAACGGGCTGCCGGCCAGGGCACGCGATACCGTTGAAGCCGAGACCCCGGCGAGGCGCGCGATGTCGGACATTTTTGCAGGAGCGGTGCGTCGTCGCTTGTTCATGTTCGGCCGTACCTTTCGTTCAGGACCCGCAAAATTCCAGCCATTTCGCCGCTCAGCGCACCCGCTTCGCAACGCCACCGCCAGTTGCCAACCACGGTACCGGGTGTATTGAATCGCGCCTCGCTGCCCAGTGCCAGCAGGTCCTGCAGCGGCGCAATCGCGAGCCTGGCAACCGAAGCGATGGCCGCCCGTACCAGCGCACCCGGCATCTGCGCGCCTGGGCACGAGCGTCCGTCGCTGGCATGCTCATCGGATGCAAGGTAAGCATCGACGCGGTGCGCGGTCCCGGTATCGAGCGCCCGATACCAACCGAGCGTGGTGTCATTGTCGTGCGTGCCGGTGTATACGACCGTATTGCGGGCAAAATTGTGCGGCAGGTGCAGGTTGTCGCTGGCGCCATCAAAGCCAAACTGCAGCACTCTCATGCCGGGCAGCGAAAACTGGCGCCGCAGCGCCTCGACGTCCGCAGTTATTTCACCCAGGTCTTCAGCCACTACCGGCAGATCACCGTGCTGTTCAAGCAGTCGTGCGAGCAATGCCGCGCCGGGCGCGCTGCGCCACTGACCGGCGCGCGCAGTGCGGGCGCCGGCGGGCACCGACCAGTACCCGGCCAGCCCCCGAAAGTGATCGATGCGCAGCACATCGAAACGTGACAGCTGAGCCGCGAAGCGTTGACGCCAGAATCTGAAGTCATCACGTTGCGCCTGATCCCAGTCGTAGAGCGGGAAACCCCACAGCTGTCCGTCGGCGGAAAAATAATCGGGCGGCACCCCAGCGAGCGCGGCGGGCTGGCCATCGGGCAGCAGCTGAAACTGCTCGCGCTGCACCCAGGTGGCAACCGAATCGGGCGCCAGGTAGATCGGCAGATCGCCGAACAGGCGCACTCCATGTTGGTGCGCGTAGTGGCGCAACGCCGACCATTGATGGGCAAATTGCCACTGTTCGACACGCAGGGCTTCCAGCTCGGCAGCGAGCGGCAGACGTGCCGCGGCCAGCGCTTGCGGCTCGCGGCCGCTCAGATCTGCCGGCCACGTCCACCACGGCGTGCCGTCGTGCACTCGGCTGAGCGCCGCATGCAGTACGTAATCCTCAAGCCAGCTCGCCTGCGAGGCGCAGAACTGCGCATACGCCGCGCGCCCGGTGACAGGATCTGGCGCTTCGCGCCAATCGATCAGCGCCGGGTTGCCCGCCTGGTCAGAGCGCACCCAATAGGGCGAGCCATCCGCGCCGACCGGTCCCAGTGGCAACACCTGCCAGACACTGCAGCCCGCCTGCACCAGCCAATCAATGAAGGCGCGGGCATCAGCGCCGAGATTACCCTGGCTGCCGGGTGTCGCCGGCAGCGCCGTGGGGTGCAGCAACACACCACAGCGGCGCTGATCTAGCACAGCCAGTCGTGCATTCACTCCTGGGCGCGCCGCATGACACCACCACCCTCGGGGGCGCCGCGTCCTATGGAAATGGGCTGCGCGAGCGCATCGGGCACTTCGCGCCCAATCAGTCGGTAAAGACTGGCCAGCTGGTGCCGGAACAACAGGTCAAAGTCGCGCACCGCTTCGTAGGGGTTGTAGTCACCGAACCACCAGAACCAGTCGGAGCTCTCGCACAACGCCAGCTGCCGCTCCACCCATTCGCGCTTGTGAGGCGGGAGTCGACCACTGGCGATGACTTCATCGGTTGCAAGCTTTGCCTGCACCAGCAGGTCCCAGCCGGCATTCTTGTCGCGATCGCCAATCCAGGTGGCCAGCGTGCCGTGCACCCAGCTGCCAGCCACGACCCTGGGCAGGGTGGCACTGGGCAATGGACGCTCGAGCAGGTCACCGAGCGTAGTAAGTTCGAGCAGTGGGTGATCGACGAGCGCCGCGTACAGGCCTTTGAGAAAGTAATAGCCGTTGAAAGGGTAATGCTCCCAGGCATTCTCGCCATCGAGCGCGATCAGGGCCATCGCACCGGGCCGGCCCTGTGCCTGGAGGGCGACACGCTCGAGCTCGGCCATGAAGTGGCGCACGGCGTCGTCGCCATGCCATTTGGAATAGGCAAAGCCGATCAGGTCTGAGAGTTCGTCGTGGCGAAAAAAGAGCTTGAGCTGGTGATCGGGCGTCTGCCAGGCTCCCAGTTCCGGCGCCAGGTCGGTCGTGGCCGCACTCGTGGCGCTCAGGCAACCACGCAGCACGCTGCCACTGCTGGCCGCCCAACGCAAACCGTGCGCTTCAATGATTTCCAGGGTACGCGCACTGATCGCACCTTCCGAGGGCCAGCAACCCAACGGCGCGCGGCCAAACACGCGGGCAAAGACCCGCAGTGCCTCGCGCATGTGCCAGGCGGCGCGCTCATCACCACCGGGATAGGCGGCAGCATGCGGCAGCGGCGCGGCCGGAATCGATTCACGCGCCGAACTGAAATCGATCAGCAGCGGCAATATTGGATGCGCATAGGGTGAGACCGCGAGCTCCACCTGCCCGCGTTCCGCCAGGGCGCGATAGCGCGGCAACAGCCCTGCCAGCAGCTCGCCGATCAGTTCCAGCAATATGCGTCGATGCATCGCCGTGAAATCGCGCTCGCGATCGATAAGCGCCGCGACCCGCAGATCGCCGCGTTTGACGGTCTCGCCCAGCCAGGCAATGTGATACCAGACTCCGAGATCACGCAGGAAATGATCGGACGCGTAGGCCACGGCATCACGGGTGCCGAGCGCACCAGCGAGCGTCGCCAGCTGCGCATAGGCCGGGTAGCGACTGATCAGATGCTGGCGTTCGGCACGCAGGCAGGCGTGCACGAGACTCAGGCGCGCGCCGGCTTCGCTGGGTAGCGGCGCCTCCGAGAGCAGTGCCAGCACCGGATCAGGCAGTGCCTCGCCGCGGCTCAGGTGCGCGGTAACGCGCAGCGCCAGCTCTTCGAGCTGTTCTATGAGAATAGGTGCAAAGTTGATGACTGCGCGCGCGCGCGGATTGGCCTCGAGGTGCGCCGCCATGTCGACGTAGTCCTTGATGGCGTGCAGGTAGGTCCATGGCAAGACATATTCACCGCTGATCGGATCGCGATACTGCGGCTGGTGCATGTGCCAGAACAGCACCACCGGAAAGCGTGTCGCAATACTCATGCCGGGCTCGTCGCGCCTGCCGCGCCTGCCGCAGCAGGATGCAGCTTTTCCTGCGTGACCAGTACCACGCCGCCCTCGGTAATATGAAAGCGCGCCGCATCGGAGCGCGGATCGACGCCGATCTGGGTGCCGTCCGGCACCTCACAGCCCTCATCGAGAATCGCCTTGCGGATGGTGCAGCCGGCGCCGATCTTGACGTTGGGCAGCACTACCGTGCGATGCACACTGGAGCGCTCATCGACGTGCACATTTGAGAACAGCAGCGACTGATTGACGATCGCACCCGAAATAATACAGCCACCGGAAACGATGGAATTGATCGCCATGCCGCGCCGGCCGTCTTCATCAAGCACGAATTTGGCCGATGGCTGTTGCAGCTGGTAGGTCCAGATTGGCCACTCCTCGTCATACAGATTGAGCTCAGGCGCAACGTGCACCAGCTCGAGATTGGCCTCGTAGTAGGCGTCCACGGTGCCTACATCGCGCCAGTAATTCTGCGCGCGGGTCTTCACATCGGTGAACGGATAGGCAAACACCTGCAGAGTGTCGATGGCCGGCGGAATGATATTGCGGCCAAAATCATGCTTCGAGGCGGAGTTTCTCGCATCCTCCACCAGCAGCTTGTCGAGCAGCTTGCCGTTGAACACGTAGATGCCCATGGAAGCCAGGGCCACATCGGGCCGCCCGGGGATCGACTCGGGCTCCTGTGGCTTCTCGGCAAACTTCGTGACGCGATTCCACTCGGTCACCGACAGCACGCCAAACTCCCGCGCCTTGTCGCGCGAAACCTCCACCACGCCTACGGTGATGTCAGCGCCCTTCTCGACGTGATAGGCGACCATCGGGCCGTAGTCCATCTTGTAGATATGATCGCCGGCCAGGACCAGCACGTGCTTGGGGCGATGGCTGCGGATCAGATCGAGATTCTGAAACACGCAATCGGCGGTGCCCCGATACCAGTGCGCACCAACCTGCTGCTGTGCCGGAACCACATCGACGAATTCCCCGAATTCGCCACGCAGGTAACTCCAGCCGCGCTGCACGTGCTGAATGAGCGATTGCCCCTTGTACTGCGTCATCAGAAAAATCTGGCGGATGCCGGAATTGACGCAGTTCGACAGCACGAAATCGATGATGCGAAATTTGCCGCCGAAGGGCGTCGCCGGTTTGCAGCGATTGAGCGTCAGATCGTGCAGGCGCTCGCCGCGCCCGCCCGCCATGACCACCGCCAATGCGCCGCTGGTGAGGCGGCTGACATAGCGACCCGAAGCAGCGCGCGGCGATTTCCTGGCCATGCAATCGATCTCTTTAGGGCCTGCCTTGCAGTATAGTACCTGCTCAGATGAATCCGGGAACACACTGGACAGTGAATTTGCACGATGACCTGCGGCGCATAACCGCTGGCATCCACCATGACCCCCATGGGGTACTGGGCGGCCATGAACGCGCCGGCCTGGCTACTGTCCTCTGCTACCTGCCTGCGAGCCAATCTGCCTGGCTTGAAGGCCATGGGCAGATGACCCGTCTGCCGGACACTGATTTCTACTATTGGCAGGGGCCGCGCGGCACCCTGCCCGTTCACTACCGGATCGGCTGGCGCGACAGCAACGGTTACGATCATGAGCGCGTCGACCCCTACAGTTTTGCGCCCTCCTTCGGCGCCAGTGACCTGACCGCGTTCAGCGGCGGCTACGAAGCCCGTGGTTGGCAGTTCCTGGGTGCACAGCTGCTGCAGATCGATGGTGTCAGCGGCGTACGTTTTGCAGTCTGGGCGCCCAATGCGACGCGCGTCAGCGTGGTCGGCTCCTTCTGTGGCTGGGACGGCCGGCATTACCCGCTGCGCACTCTTGGCGCCAGTGGTGTCTGGGAAATCTTCATTCCCGGCCTGGTGGCCGGCGAAGTCTACAAATATGAGCTGCGCCAGCGCGATTCCGCCACGCTGACGCTCAAATGCGACCCTTACGCCCGCGCCAGCGAGCTGCGGCCCGCGACCGCTTCCATTGTCTGCGACAGTCACTACAGCTGGGGTGACGCCAGCTGGCTGCGCGCGCGCCGCGAGCGCGACTGGTTGCACGCGCCGATGAGCATTTATGAAGTGCACGCCGGTTCCTGGCGTCAGCACGACGATGGCCGGTTCTACAGCTATCGCGAACTCAGCGCCGCGCTGATTCCCTACGTGCGCGACCTGGGTTTCACGCACATCGAACTGCTGCCCATCACCGAACATCCACTGGATGATTCCTGGGGCTATCAGACCACCGGCTACTTCGCACCCACCAGTCGCCACGGCACCCCTGATGATCTGCGTTACTTCATCGATCAATGCCACCAGGCCGGCATCGCCGTGCTGCTTGATTGGGTGCCGGGACACTTCCCGCGCGATGCCCACGGTCTGGCGCGCTTCGACGGTGCCGCTCTGTATGAATATGACGATCCGCGCAAAGGCGAACATCGTGACTGGGGTACGCTGATCTTCAACTATGAGCGCCACGAAGTGCGCTCGTTCCTGCTCTCCAGCGCCTGCTACTGGCTGGAGGAATTTCACTTCGATGGCCTGCGCGTCGATGCCGTGGCCTCGATGCTCTATCTGGATTTTGGCCGCCAGGGAGACTATCAGCCCAACCGGCACGGCGGCCGCGAGAATCTCGAGGCGATCGAATTTCTCTCCTCGCTGAATGCCACCACTCACGCGCGCAACCCCGGCACCGTGATCATTGCCGAGGAATCGACCGATTGGCCCAAAGTCAGCCGCCCCACCAGCGCTGGCGGGCTCGGCTTCAGCATGAAGTGGAACATGGGCTGGATGCACGACACGCTGAGCTATTTCGGGGAAGATGCCATCTATCGCCAGCACCATCACCACAAACTCAGCTTTGGGCAGGTGTACGCCTACACCGAGAACTTTGTGCTGCCCTTCTCGCACGATGAGGTCGTGCATCTCAAGCGCTCGCTGCTGGGGCGCATGCCCGGCGATCGCTGGCAACAGCTCGCCAATCTGCGCCTGCTGTACACGTATATGTGGACTTTCCCCGGCAAGAAACTGCTGTTCATGGGCGGCGAGTTCGCCCACCCCTGGGAATGGAATTTTCGCGTCGCGCTCCCCTGGTGGCTCACCGATCACCGTGAACACCAGGGCATGCAGCACCTGATCGGCGATCTCAACCGGCTTTACGTGCAACGCCCGGCGCTGCATCGCTACGAATTTGAAGCGCGCGGATTTTCCTGGCTCGATTGCAACGATGCCGCGCATTCGACCCTGAGCTTCGCGCGCTGGTCAGAAGATCAGCATGCCGTGGTAGCGCTCAATTTTACGCCAGTGCCGCGTGCCGGATTTCGCGTCGGCGTGCCGCACAGCGGTCACTATCGCGAGTTGTTCAATTCAGATTCAGGCTATTACGGTGGCGGAAACCTGGGCAACGGAGCGGGCGCCGAGGCCAGCGACACTCCCTGGCACGGCCAGCCGCGCTCGATCGTGATCAATCTGCCGCCGTTGGCAGGAGTAATCCTCGCGCCCGGCTGAGGTTCAGGCATCAGCGCCCAGCGCCCGTGGCAGCGCGGCCAGGAAGCGGTCAACCTCGCGATGCACACCGATGGTGACACGCGCCCAGGTATCGTAGCCGTCGAAGTGGCGACCAATCCTGATGCCCGCGGCGAGCATGTGGTCCTGAAAGCGCTTCAGCGGCCCACCGGTATCAAAGAACACGAAGTTGCCTTGCGCAGCGGTGCGCTGCAACCCCAGCCGATCGAGTGTGGCGTGCACGCGCGTACGGTCGCCGATTATCGCGGCGCGTGTGCCGGTCTGGAACGCATGGTCATTGAAGCTGGCGATCGCGGCCGAAAGTCCGGTTGTATTCGGCCAGGTGAGCGACAGCGCGGCGAAGCGCGGCGCGAGCGCCGGCGGGGAAATGCCATAACCGATGCGCAGTCCTGCCAGCCCGTGGAGCTTCGAAAAGGTGCGCAGCACGATCATGTTGGGAATGTCTTTGACCAGCGGCGCTACGGTGGCGACTCCCGGCCGGTCGACGAAATCCATATAGGCCTCGTCGATGATCACCGTGCAATTCGCCGGCACCGAACGTACGAAGGCCTCGAGTGCGTCGCGCGTGAGCGCAGTACCAGTCGGATTATTGGGGTTGCAGACATAGACCAGGCGTGTGAGATCCGTGACGGCAGCGCGCATCGCCGCCAGATCGTGACCATGGGTGCCATCCGGCGCGACCCAATGCACCTTCATGCCAAGTTTTGCGGCGAATTCCGGCAGCTCTTCAAAGGTGGGTCGCGAGGCGACCAGCTCGCCACCGGCGTCCGTCGTCATGGCCAGCAGCCCCGTCATTTTGAGCAGCTCGCCCGAGCCCGTGCCGATCACGATCTGGGAATCCGTGACGCCTTCGTGCGCGGCCAGCTGAGTCGCCAGCTTCGCGATTGTCGCGAATGCATAGCGCGGCGCCTCGGCCACGCTCGCCAGGATGGCCTGACGCGCTGCCGGGGACGGGCCGTAGGGATTCTCGTTGCTGTCGAGCCGTATCAGGCCCGACCGGTCTGGCGCAGCGCCCGGCGCCGCAGCAACGAAGCTGGCAGGGAGCGGCGCCAGCAGCGCCGCCGCGCCGAACAGTGCTTCGCGGCGCGTAAGACGCAACGGCGTGTAGGAGGCGGAGTCGTTGACGACGGTACTCAGCTCGGCACCCATGGGCGTCTCCTCGGTATGTATCCGGACGCTATCACACTGTGCCAGCGGCGGGAATCCGGATCAGGCTGCATCCCAACCTGGCAATTGTGCGGGGGAGATGCTCAGGCCGGCAACAAATTCCTGAATCCTGCCTCGGGAAAATGACGGTCCGCAGTAAGTGCCTCGCTGATTCGAAGTTCGCGCATGATCACGAAACTGGTGCAATCCGTGAAAGAATAGTGGTGATCAGCGTGCTTGCGAAAAAATGCCTTGGTAAGCTCGAAGCGCGCAATTCCTATCCACTCGATGCGGATCCCGGCGCTTTGCTCCATGAGATCGAGGACACGTCGACCCACAATTGAGCCGCCACGGGCGTTGGCCAGATTCACCGTTTCCGCGACTACATAGTCCGTTGCCACCAATCTGCGGCCGCTGCGCACCAGTGCGCCGACGGTGTCACGCGCCGCGGCATAAGTGGCATCGCGCCTGTCTACCAGGGCATACAGGACCGACGTGTCTACAAAGACTTCACGGCTTGCCATACAAGAGACGATCTATTTCCGCATTTTCCAGCTTTCCGCCCGGGCCTGCCACCGAAAACTCATCCAGATTCAGCAATGGATCATCGGGCGGCAACGCATTCCGTTTCGCTCTCGCGGGCGGACCCAGTTGCGCCACCGGCTTACCGGCACGCGCAATTGTAATGAGCTCGCCACGCTCGGCCCTGGCTACCAACTTCGACAGGTTGGATTTTGCATCGTGTATGTTGACTATCGTATCGGACATGGTCGGGAGATTAGCTAATTTAACTGGACTAATCAAGCGAGACCCCCCTGTTGCAGGGTAACAATAGCGCTTTCAGCCCATCCCGCTCAGGAGCATTACCCGGTATTTCGTATCATTTCACGCTGCGATCGGCTTAGCGCACACACGGTGCGCCTAAAGACGCTTCACCAACCCCATCTCCAACGGGTGTCCCTGCAGCGCATGCTCGGGCCGCACGCGAAACTCCAGTTCAAACTGACCGGAAGTCGGCGGCCTGGCATCGAGCGCAAAGACCTGTGAACCATCGCTGTCGGTCTCACCGGTCGGCGCCAGCCTGACGCGCCACAGGTCGTCACGCTCGTCACGACGAAAAGACGCCAGCGGCGGCCATTCGGCGCGCACCCTCGGCAGCGAGCGGCGCGCGAGAAAATCCACCGCCACGTCGTCAGGGGTCAGACCATTGAGGGCCACCGCAATCCGCTGCGTGAAACGCCCGTCGCGCTGCATTTCACGCGCCGGCGGGGCCAGCGCGCGCAGCGCCACGCCGCCCCAGGCTCTGCGCACCCGCTGCTTCCAGGCGGCGAGCGTACGCGCGCCGGCATCGGCCTGCGCCGCGAGCTGCGCATGCTGGGCCGCCGCCGGGCGATAGAACCCCCGATCGTAGTCGCCGATCATGCGCCGCATGTTGAATTGTGGAATCACCGTCATCATGGCGCGACGGCAGCGGCGCACCCATTCGGGCGAATAGCCCTGGGCGCCGCGCGCGTAATACAGCGGCACCACTTCCTCTTCCAGGGTATCGAGCATCAGGTCGGCATCCAGCGCATCGCGGCGCTCGGCGTCCTGCACCTGCGCGCCCGGCATGCCCCAGCCGTTGGTGCCGTCCCAGGCCTCGGCCCACCAGCCATCGAGGATGCTCAGGTTCAGCCGACCGTTGATGGCCGCCTTGATTCCCGAGGTGCCACTTGCTTCCAGCGGCGCAATGGGATTGTTGAGCCAGACATCGACACCCGAGACCAGCCAGCGCGCCAGCTCGATATCGTAGTCTTCAAGAAAAACTACGTTGCCCGCAAACTCATGGCTGAGCATGAGCTGCTTGATCTCGCGCACGATCTGCTGCCCGGGCTGATCGGCGGGATGCGCCTTGCCGGCAAACAGAAACAGTACCGGTCGCTCGCTGCCATCGATCAGCCGCGCCAGGCGCGCCCGATCGTGCAGCAGCAGCGCGGCACGCTTGTAGGTTGCGAAGCGACGCGCGAAGCCGAGCGTCAGCACATCCGGCTGTTGCGGGTCGAGCAGGCGCGTGACATGGCGCAGCTCGGCAACACTGAGGCCACGATTGGCGTATTGGCGGCGCAAGCGCTCGCGCACGCCGGCGAGCATGCGCGCTTTCACGTCCTGCGCGGTCTGCCAGAACAGCTGCTCCGGGATGCGCTCGAGCCCCTGCCAGAACACCGTGTCGTTGAGCCGCTCGCGCCAGTCCGCCCCCAGCTGCGTGTCAAAGAAGCGGCTCCAGGTCTGGGCCAGGAAGGTGGGCACGTGCACGCCGTTGGTCACATAGCCCACCGGATTCTCGGCGACCGGCACATCGTTCCAGTGATCGGCGCACAGCTTGGCGGAAACGCGCCCGTGTATGCGGCTGACGCCATTCACGCGCCGCGCGCCCGCCAGCGCCAGGCGCGTCATGTTGAAACCATAACCGCCGTTGGGTGCGCGACCCAGCTGCACGACGCGCTCAAACGGCAGACCCGCTTCCTGCAGATAGCCGCTGAAGCAGCCGCTGAACAGGCTGTCATTGAAGACGTCGTGACCCGCTGCGACCGGAGTGTGCGTGGTGAACACGCACTGCGGCGCCGCCGCTTCGAGCGCCGCGTCAAAATCGAGGCCACGCGCCTGCCCTTCGCGCAGCAGCTCGAGAATCAGAAAGGCCGCGTGCCCTTCGTTGATATGCCACACCTCCGGCTGCAGCCCCAGCGCGCGCAACACCCGCACACCGCCGATGCCGAGGATCATCTCCTGGCGAATGCGCACGCCCTCATCACCGCCATAGAGTCGATGCGTGATATCGCGATCTTCCGAGCTGTTCTCGGCGCAGTTGGTATCGAGCAGGTAGACTGCGATGCGTCCGACCTGCGCACGCCAGACACGTGCCGACACATCGCGTCCGGCAATGCGCACTTTTACCCGCAGGTGGGCACCACTGGCGTCGTTGACAACTTCCACTGGCAGATCGCGCGCGTCGGTGTCGGCGTACTCGGCATGCTGCGAACCGTCGCCGTCGACGTGCTGCGTAAAGTAACCCTGCCGGTACATCAGGCCGACGGCGATGAAATTCATGCGCTCGTCGCTGGCCGCCTTGCAGTAATCGCCGGCCAGGACGCCCAGGCCGCCGGAGTAGATGGGAAAGCTTTCATGAAAGCCGTATTCCGCGCAAAAGTACGCAACCAAAGGCTGGTCCGCGCGCGGCGGCGTCTGTATATAGCTGTCGAGGTACTCAACCACCTGCCGATAGCGCTCCAGGTAGATCGGGTCGCCCGCGGCCCGGTCCAGGTGTGTCTGGTCCAGGCAGCGCAACATCAGGCGCGGGTTGCGCTCCACCTGCTCCCAGAGCTCAGGATCGAGATCCTGGAACAGCGAGCGTGCCGGCCTATGCCAGCTGAAGAACAGGTTGGCGGCGAGTTCGGGCAAGCGCTGCAGCGCTGCGGGAATGGCCGAGGTGACCTCGAGGATTTGCATGGGCGCGGAGTTTATCAGCACAGATGCGGCCGCGGCTCGTCTTTAGGAGTCTCGGGGTGGCCCACCGCAGAGGCCATGTATTTCTTTTACCTGTTATTTGCCTTACATTCACTTCATGCAGTCCGCGCCGCAACTACAGCGTTCATGACGAGCATCGTTGCCTCAAAGATCTGATGCGCCGCTACCGCGACCGTCCAACGGCTTTTGCCATCAGCCAGGATGCTTTGTGCACTTGCCGTGCTCATGGGTGCAGGCAGCGCGTGCTCGCCGCCCAGACCCGTGCCAGGCGCGGCCCCGACAGCGGGCGCCACCTGCCTTCCCGGCGAGCGTGGCTTCCTGCGCCTCAGCCTGCGTGGCGCCATCGATCGGGATCTCAATTGGAACGGCCCCGCTCTGCAGTGTGAAGGCGGCGCACGCCCGTCCGGCAACGGACTGCGTGTGAGCTTTGCGGGGCCGGCGGATGACACCAGGCTGAAGCTGCGCATCGTATTCGGCATCGCCGCACACCCCGGTGTGAGTGCCTCGGCCCAGCTGCCAACGAATATCACCGTGATAGTTGAAGGCCAGAGCCAGATCTACACCACGCAGGGCGATGGCAAGTGCCAGGTGGAATCACTCGTGCAGCAGGCGCTGGCGACCCCGGACCCGGCGTCACGGCGGCTGACCCGCCGCCATGCCTACCGCATTGCGGCGCGTGGTTACTGCGTAGACCCGGCCACCACGCTTGACGGCAGCGGCCGGCTTTACATCAACCGCTTCGATTTCGCAGGCCTGGCCGATTTCGAGGACAATGATCTCCAGGCCAGGAACGTAGACCATGCCAGTGCGCCTTGAAGGAAAGCGATCTGCTCCACGCCCACTCACGTGGTGCACGTCGCTCGCGCTGGCGTTGGTCTTGTGCGCGGCCCTGCAAAGTGGCAACGCAGCCGCGGCCGAGTCGCGCGTCGCCGAATCCATAGAGTCGTTTCCACAGTCAGCGCTGGAGATCCGCAGCAGCCTGGGCCGACAGTGGTTCAACATCCGCATCGCCGACAACGAAGCTCGCCAGGAACAGGGCCTGATGTACGTGCGCGCACTGCCGGCCGATGCGGGCATGCTGTTCCCGTCGACCAAGCCGCGCGTCATGACTTTCTGGATGAAGAACACCGTGATTCCGCTGGACCTGCTCTTCATCACCGCGCACGGCCGCATCGCCTGCCTGCGTGAGCAGGCCACGCCGCTGGTGCTCGATCTGATCACCTGCGATAAAGCTGTCAAGGCGGTACTGGAAATCGGCGGCGGCGAGGCGGCGAAGCGCGGCATTCGTGTCGGCGATCTGGTGATTCACGAGGTTTTTCTCCGCTAGAATTGCCGCCGCTTCGACCGGAGTCGGACCCGGCCCGGTTCCACCGACCGCGTGGTCCAGCGCTTGTCGGATGTATCGCCGATACCAATGATGGCACGCGACACCGATCGGCTGTGTCTAGGTCTTTCACCCCCAGGTGAGTGCGTCCCGCTGGGCACAAAAAAAAGGGGACAGCCTTGTCGGCCGCCCCCCTTGAGTGTCAGCCACGCAGCGCGTGGCCGTTCGATCAGGCTTAGAACTTGTAGTTGGCGCGGAAGTAGTAGGTCCGGCCGAGTCGGATCGGCATAGCGGCCATCGTAGCCCGCCTGGTTGCCACCGCCGGCGTTCTGCAGCGACAGCGGCGGATCCTTGTCCGACAGGTTCTTGACGCCGAAGGTCAGGTTCACGGCCTTGGCGATGTCATAGGCGGTCTGCCAAGTCGAGGGTCGTGTAGGCCGGCACGTTCAGGCAGCAGAAGTCCACCGGCTGCGCCGAAGCCATTGGGATTGCTGAGATCTTCCACGAAGACCGCGCCAGTCGCCGACGTGGCGATGTCCGTGTAGCCGGACTTGTAGTTCGCTGACAGCGTGTTGAGCCACTTGCCCGGTCTGCAGGCTCAGGGCAAGCTGCAGAGACGGTCTTGAACACCACGGTGTTGTCCGGGCCGAAGACGCCGAGGTCGGTGTTCTTGGGCACGCCCGGCGCCGTAGGTGTAGTTCTGCGTCAGCATGTACGTGCCGGTCCAGCCCGCGTTGAATTTGCCCCAGGCGGTGTCGGTGTCTGTAGCTGAAGTTCCAGTCGATGCCCGAGTAGTTGGCTTCGCCGCCGTTGAACGGCACCTGCATCGAGGGCGATGGTCGTGAATTGCCCCACCGGATCGGTGTACGGGCTCACGAACAGGTACGCAGTACTGCGTCGGGTTGGTGAAGGCCGTCTGTTCGCTGATGCCGGCGGACTGGATCTGATCCTTGATGCGAGACGTTCCAGTAGTCGAGTCCGAGCGACAGGCCCTGCGACCGGATCGACGCGCACGCCAAAGGTGAACTGCGTGGACTTCTCAGGCTTCAGGCCGTCCGCGCCGGAAGCACCGTTCGGACCCGCGAGCAGATCGTACTGCGCGTTGCCAGGCAGGCAGCCCGGGGCACCCGGAATCGGGCAGGCATAGCTGCCGGCGGTCGAACCGTTGAACGACAGCGTGCCGGCGATATCGCTGATCTCGGGCACCTTGAAGCCCGTGCCGATCGAACCACGGATAGCCAGCATATCGATCGGCGTGTAGCGGAACGACACCTTGTAGGTGGCCTGGCTGAAGGTGTTGCCGAGATCACCCGGCGGCAGCTGGTCGTACAGACCGGTCGTCGGATTCGGCGTGGTCGTGTCGAAGATCGTGGTGCTGTGCACCTTTGCGTAGCTGTCGTAACGTGCCGAGCGCCGTGACGTTCAGGTTTTCGCGGATCGGCAGCAGCCACTCGCCGAACACACCCCAGTACGTGCGGTCGCCCTCGAAGTTCACTGCACCGCCGCCGCCGCCGACGACAGCATCGGTGGTATTGGGCTGCGTGGACGGTGCCGTTGCCGGCCGTTAGCGATGTCGCTGTAGTCGGTCTTGGAACGCGCCGAGACGTATTCGGCGCCGATCGACAGGATCGACGACCCGCCTTTCAGGTCGAAGACACTGTGCTGTGCGTTCGAACGCCAGGCGTGTTCAGGGTCGAGTAGCGTGGTCGAGAACCTGGTGCTGCAGGATCGTGCTCTTGAGCGCACTCTGGCCGGTGCCCAGGACCGGGTCGTAGGCGCCGGATCCCACGGCGGTCGCGAACAGGTCGTAGTCCAGGTAGCCGCCCGCCGCGGTGTCGGTCGAACTTGCCGTGCGAGGACACCACCGTCGCCTTCATATCCCAGCCTGCGACCTTGGTGTCGAAGCCCACTGCGATGTGGCGCGTCTGATAGCCATAGTCATCGGCACGTCCACCGGCCGATACCGCGCGATAACCCAGCGTCGCGCCGGTAACGGTGCAAGCCGACACGCGCGGTGCCGCATCCGCTGCCGTCCCCACGTAGGTGATGTGGTTAGCGGCCAGGTACGGAACGACGTAGTCGTTCCACAGCGTCGGGAGCCGGGTCGGGCTGAGGCCCAGCGGCTGCGCCGGCGGCGCGTACTGCGAGGTCAGGTCGAACTGCGACACGACCGCGTCGATCCAGAGCTGGCTGTTCTCGCCGACGTTGAATGTGCCCCTGATCAGTCCGCTGTCGCGCTTGTACGGCGCAATGTCCTGCACCGTCGCCGCGTAGTTGAAGCGGCAGGTGGTGTTGTCGATCTGCGTTCGGCGGCAGGATCAGAACCGCCGCATTCGCGTTGCCGCAGTTCCCATTCGCCGATGTAGTAGGGATTGAACGAGCCGACTCCGCCCGGCAGGATGATGTTGCCCGGCTCCGTGTTGGAGGTGCGGGTGTTGAACACGTAGTTGCTACCGCCGGACGAGAAGTGGAAGATTCCGCCCTGCCGCGAAACGTCGCGATCAGCACGCCCAAAGGGCGATCCTGCACATCATGGGAGTAGGTAACGAGGAGGTTGTAGCCGTCACTCCCCAGGTCGCCGAAGCCCTTGCTGAAGCCCGCGCTCCAGCCGCCACCGTTCTGCTGTTCCGGAACCGTCGCGTGGTAGAAGACATTGCCCTCGGTGCTGTTCTTCTTGAGGATGAAGTTCACGACGCCGGCGACCGCGTCTGCGCCATACAGCGCCGAGGCACCGTCAGTCAGCACTTCGACGCGTTCAATGGCCTCCAGAGGAATGCTCTCGAGGTTCACGGCAGAGCCGCCACCGAGCCCAGAGTTAAGTGAAAACCCGGCCATGCGTTGGCCATCGATAAGTACCACGGTGTACTTCGAAGCCAGGGCATGCAGCGCGGCGGTCGTTTGTCCGCCGCCGGCGCCGTTCACCGAGTTCGTCTGGCCCACGAAGCCCTGTACCGCGGGGAGGTGCTGAACAGGTCGGTCGCGGAGGTCAACCCGGTCTTTGCGATATCCTGCTGAGTGACGGTCGTGACCGGCACGGAGGAGGAGTCGGCTTTTTGCGCAATGCTCGACCCGGTGACGATGATCTCCTGTAGCTCAGTCTGGTCCGCGGCGGTGGTGTCAGCTGCTGTGGCGATGCCCCCCGAGGCCAGGTACGCTGTTGCTCCGATCAACACGGCGGGAAGAACTCGCCGCAATTTACTGAATATAACTGGCATAAATAAATCCCTTAGTGTTAGCTGACGACCTATTGCTGGGTCAGTCCGGCTTGGTTTAGGCAAAGCGCCCCCATACTGGAATGAGCTTTAAAGTCCCTTAGACTCCCGATGACTTTAGTGCTTGTTGTGCAACTACATCACATTCATTACTCAATAAGCAAGCCCGAGCCGTTTTGTTGCGTTCGCGCAACGTCAATGCCAGCCGATCAGTTTGCTGGCGTCAGGCCTGTCACCAAGTCAATGCCTTACCCGGACCTATAGTATTGCAGAAACAGAGTCGTGCTTTCCGCGGCATTGGTCTGCAGCCTCGGCGCAGTCGGACAAACTCTTGTGAATGACCAACCAGCTCCAGTTACCCAGGCAGCGAACTCGGCGCCGCCATATGCGCCAACAAGTATTGCCGCCTATACCCGCAAGGAAGTACGTTAAACAGGCGCGTGTCAGGGGTTACAAGTTGCAATAGCGGAATAGGCAATATTTCTATTGCCGCAACGAGATTTCTGTTGGGATCGAGATTCGAAAAGAAGGCCAGTTCTAGCGAAGTCGATCTGATCCTGAAATTCAGGCGCGAAGCTAAGGTCCCAGCCCTCACAGCTCGCCCCGGCCCTCCACCGCTACATCACCCGGTCAATGATTAAAATTGGGTCCACGGTAATCACGCAGCGTAGTCCTCCATACCGATGACTCGACCGGCGCCGCGCCTGGTGACTTCCTGCCCTGCTGGTCGAAAGCACCCCAGCCTGAATTGGCCAGAAAATAGAAGTCACGGTCAATGACCACCCCATGCGTAGGCTCGCCCAGCCCCGGCCAATTCGCCTCAAGCACCATTTGCGTCTGCAGGTCCGCCGAAATCCGCACGATGCGCTCCGGCGCCACGCCATTCTGGACCGCTATGAACGAGCCGTGATCGATGTACAGCCCGTCAATACCTGTCAGCGCAATGTGCGCGCCGGGACGCAGCCAGCGCAACTGGCGACTGTCCAGCGTGATGGCCGCAATGCCGCGAACGTAGTCCGGCACATAGAGCACCTTGCCATCGGCAGACAATGCCGGAGTCTGCGGCGTAAGAAATTCACCTGGAACGTCCAGGCGCTCGAAGCTCGTGGCGCCTTGCGGCAGTCGCAAGACGGCGCCGTGAACGCTCTCGGTCACATAGAGATCGCCGTTGGCAGCGATTGTCATGTCGCCCAGCAGCCCGCCGACAGGCGAATCGATGCGCTTCAGCTCCGCGCCGGAATCCAGGGCAAAAGCCAGCAGTGCGGAGCGGTCCTGGGTGGTATCGCTGCAGGCGGCGCAATATGGAACTGCAGCAATGGTGGCCCACAGGAGGCGTCGCCTGCTATCGATGGCCAATGCAAAGACAGGCCATTGCGTGTGCGCAAAACTCTTGCCATCGGCGGTGATTATTTTTGCCTGCCGAACACTGCTGATAAACCAGCGGTGCGTGCGGTCATCGTAGGCGATCGACTCCGGCAGCAGATCGGTTTCAGCCAAACGGAAGGCGACGCTCGCGTGCGTGACGGGCCGCGTGTTCTCTGACATCCGCGCGGCGACGGTCTGAAATGCGCTCGATCTGAGCAACGACGAAAGATCCGCATCAGCCGAAATGTCGTAGACCAGGCCCATTGCCGCGAGTGTCGCCAGTCCGCTCAACGCGGCGCCGCTGTGTCCCAGGCGGCTATTGCAGGCAGCGAGCTGGTACATATTGCGCGGATTGTTGGGGGCCAGTGGCGCGAGTTCGATCAGCGCGCTTCGCAGCGCGACGCAGTCATCGGCCTTGATGGCTTGTTCCGTCGTGGCGCGCAATTCGCGCCACGACGCTGAATCCGCGGCGGTTGCCAGGGCAGCAACCAGGCATAGCAAAGCAACGCTATGGCTACGCTTGCGCTCTTGCGCATCATTGTTGGGCAGTACAAAGTTCGCCATGAGCTACCTGAGAGTGTCGTAACAGTTGTGCATGTTCCGCCATCGTAAGTGTCGCTACCCATTCGCTCGCGGCCACGGTGCAGTTGATCTACAAAGCTGGCGGCCGTCCATCACAACAACGCCGCAACGCCCCAATTGACAACTGCGCACGCGCCGTGCATGAATATCCGCATGCTCGGCGAACGGGAATTCGCCGCCGCAAATGGCTCAAATAACAAGGCATCGCGTCGCGGACCTGCTCTGCAGCGTATGGTGCGATTAACATAATGCAAGGGGAGAAATATGGGAATGTGTAACTACAGATATTCCGTTATGGCGCTCAGTGCCGGCGCACTGCTGGCGCTGTCATCGATGGCCTCGGCAGGCCAACGCACCATGGTTACCGCGCGCTCGGACGCAGACTACAACGCGCTGCGCACTGAGGTATCGGCCAAGGGTGCTCGCATCGTTAAGGAGATGCGCCAGATCGGTGTGATCGTCGTCGACGCCAACGCATCGAGCAGCGCAGCGATTGCGTCGAGCCCGCGTGTGGCGGGCCTGGCGAAGGACCGCATCGTAAATATCGTGCCCGCGAAGTCGAAGACTGAGATGTTTGGTGCGGTCGGTTCGAACCCACTACTGGCAGCGCGCTCCGCCGGCCTGGCATCTGAGGCCAGGCCGCCCCGCATAGCGGCGGACCCTGTCAACGGCTTTCCGGGCCTGCTGTGGAACCTGAGCCGCATCAACGCGCCGGCAGTGTGGCCGAGGTCAACGGGCAGCGCTGCTGTCCGGGTCGGTGTTGCGGATACCGGCCTCGATTACACGCACTCGGAACTGGCAGCCAGGGTCGAGAGCGTGGTCGATTTCACGGTCACGGAAGACCCGGCGATTTGCGCGACTTACGCTGGGGCGTCCGATGCTGATATGGCGGCAGCTTACGGCGGCCCGGCCGACACGGACTGGAACGGACACGGTTCCTGGATTGGCGGCAACATTGCGGCTTCGCTTGATGGTACGGGCATCAACGGCATCGCGCCGAATATCACGCTGGTGGCGCTGAAGATTTCGCAGTGGTGCGGGTCGGCCTATGACTCGGAGATCATGGACGCCTTCCTGTATGCCGCAGATCACGGCATCGACGTGGTCAGCATCTCGTTCGGCGGCTACCTTGACCGCTCCGATCCGGACCAGGAATCGAGCTACCAGGCCTATGTCAGCACGGTGGCCTACGCTCGCGCGCACGGCACGATCATCGTGGCAGCGGCCGGTAACGAGCACGTGCGGGTCGGCGCCGAGGGTAAGGTGTTGAGCCATGGCTCGTTGACGCTCCCCGGCGATCCACTCTCTGATCTCTACGGGCTATACGAGAACCCGGGCGGCGTGCCGGGCGTGATCAATGTATCGGCAACCGGCAATCAGGTTGCCGGGTCCTCATCGAGCTGCGCTGCCGGCACCGCAGACGGTAATTTCGCGACCTGTAAACCGGCATCGGACCTCCACCAGCCCACCGGCGTAGGCCGCAAGGATGAGCTCACCTATTACAGCAACTACGGGCCACGCATTGACATCGCGGCACCGGGCGGCTCCAGGAAGTTCAATGTGCCGGGCGCCGATCGCGGCGGCACTGCAGGCTGGCCGTTCACGGATGCTGATGGCACCAAGGCGTGGGAGGACTTCAGCATCACTTCAAACTGGGCGCTGGAGATTCCCTGTGCGTATTTCGAACCGCCCACTCCGTTCTACCCCTATGAGTGCTACAGCACGATCCAGGGCACATCGATGGCCACGCCGCACGTCTCTGCGGTACTGGCGCTGATTGCCAGCACGCATCCGAAACTACGGCATAAACCAGCTGCGCTGATCGGGCTGATGCGCGATGGCGCCCGCCAGGTACGTGGCAACACGATGCGGCCGCTTTCGGCTACCGATACTTCGCCGGGCGATCGCATCACTCTGGACTGCCCAACGGGCTATTGCCATCTGGGTGGCGCTGCCATCTCTGATCGCGAGGCCTATGGCGCTGGCGTTGTCGATGCACGCGCGGCTCTGCGGGACGAATGACCGGTCGATCAGTCAGGCGCACTTGATCGCGAGCGGCGGGCACGGGCCCGCCGCTTTTTTTTGGGGTCCCGTTTTGGAGCGAATGGGATTACAAGTCTTGTCCTGGAGGCCGCCCACGCCATCGCAAACAGATAGCGCGCCACGATAATTGGCTTGCATTGAATCTGTACAGACTGTACAGTTTGCGAAGAGGTGCGCAATGCCGCGTAAATTGTCGCTGGGTGTAGAGGAAGCCCGCAACCAACTACCTGGCCTGCTTGAGCAGGCGGCCGGCGGAACCCCTACAGTGATCACGCGTCACGGCCGCCCGATCGCAGCTCTTGTGCCGCTTGAAACCTACGGTGCCGGCGGGCGCCAGCAGTCCATCCTGCCGCTGGCCGGCAGCGGGCGTGGTCTGTGGGGCAAGCGCAGCGCAGCAACTGTCGGCAGGCTGAGGAACGAATGGAGCCGGTGAGCCTGGTGGGCCTGCCGGAAAACGCGTTGCTGCTCATCGACACCAGCCCGATCATCTATCAGCTTGAAGGACACGCTCAGCAGGGGCCGCGGTTCCTGCCATTATTTGCAGCACATGCTGCCGGCCGACTTCGCTTTGCCGTGTCGACCATCACGCTGACTGAAGTGCTTACCGGTCCCTTGCAAGCTGGCAACGAGACCCTCGCCCGCCGTTACCGTGCTCTGCTGCAGTCGTGGCAGGTCATCGATCTGGATGCAGACATTGCCGAGACTTCCGCGCGCCTGCGCGCAAGCCTGCGGCTGAAACTGGCTGATGCCGTTCAGGCTGCCAGCGCGCTGGCGATCAGTGCGGTGGCGTTAGTGACCC
This sequence comes from uncultured Gammaproteobacteria bacterium, assembly GCA_963823235.1. Lineage (GTDB taxonomy): Bacteria > Pseudomonadota > Gammaproteobacteria > Steroidobacterales > Steroidobacteraceae > FEN-1191. Next base: position 336,781 of record CAWGKS010000007.1, read on the forward strand.
ATGATCGCGACTTTTCCCGGCTAAGCGGTCTGCGGATAATCAGCTGAGAGCGCCAGGTCTTTTTGTTTCCTGACAAGGCGATCCAGCTTTGTCACAACCGCAGCCGCCGGCCGCCGCCCCGCTCTGCTTTGCCCGCCAGCTGCGCGGCCCCAGCTTGCGCGCGGCATACACCGTCGCCGCCAGCACCAGCAACCCCACGACAATGTACTGCCACATGATCAGGCACCGCCCGCAAACGCCAGCGCAATACGGTAGGTCGCGAACGAGGCCACCCACGCCATCCCAAACAGATAGCCCGCCATGATCAGCGGATAGCGCCAGGAATTGGTCTCGCGCTTCACGGTAGCGAGCGTCGAGAGGCATTGCGGCGCGAACACATACCAGGCCAGCAGCGAGAGCGCGGTGGCCAGGCTCCAGCTCGAGGCAATCATCGGCCTGAGCGCCGCGTCGAGATTGTCGGTGCTGCCGGAGAGCGCATAGACCGTGCCGAGCGCGCCGACCGCCACTTCGCGGGCCGCGAGGCCGGGCACCAGCGCGACACAGATCTGCCAGTTGAAGCCGATCGGCGCGAAGATGGTCTGCAGCGCACGGCCGAGCATGCCGGCGAAGCTGTATTGAATCGCGGGACCGGTAGCGCCGGCCGGCGGCCCGGGGAAGCTGGCGAGAAACCACAGCACGATCATCAGCGAGAGAATAATGGTGCCGACACGCGCCAGAAAAATCATGGTGCGCTCGTACAGGCCGACCACCAGGTTGCGCAGGTTGGGCCAGTGGTATTCGGGCAGTTCCAGCAGCAGCGGATGGTAGCTGGTACCAAAGGAAGCACGCTTCATCACGAAGGCCACCAGTACCGCGCCGAGCACGCCGGCCACATAGAGCGCGAACAGCACCAGGCCGCGCAGGTTGAACACGCCCACCGATCGATCCGGAATGAAGGCGCTGATGATCAGTGCGAATACCGGCAACCGCGCCGAGCAGGTCATCAGCGGCGCGATGAGTATCGTCGCCATGCGATCACGCAGGTTGGGAATGGTGCGCGTCGCCATGATGCCGGGAATCGCACAGGCATAGGAGGACAGCAGCGGAATGAATGAGCGGCCCGAAAGGCCGATGCTGCCCATGAGCCTGTCGAGCAGGAAGGCAGCGCGCGGCAGATAGCCGCTGTCTTCGAGCAGCAGAATGAAAAAAAACAGAATCAGGATCTGCGGCAGGAATACCAGCACACTGCCGGCGCCCTTGATCACGCCATCGACCAGCAGGCTCTGCAGCGGGCCGGCCGGCATGGCAGCACGCACTGCGGCACCCAACGAGGCCATGGCGGCATTGATCAGGTCCATGGGCACCGTGGCCCAGCTGAAGACCGCCTGGAATACCGCGAACAACAATACTGCGAGCAGCAGCGGACCGGCAATCGGGTTCATCACGACGGCATCGAGGCGTGCGAGTGCCCGGGTGCGCAGCGGTTCGACGTAGCCGGCGACGCTGAGAATGCGGCGCGCCTCGCGCTGCGTGGCGGAAATCTCGGCGGAAGTGTTCGCAGGCTCCGCAGGCTTCAGCACGCGGTGCCGCCCGGTCGAGAGCATATGCACCAGATCATCGTCCGCTGCGCGCTGCGCGCTGGCGCGCTCGGCTTCGAGCGCCGCACTCATGACATCCAGTGCCGTAATCAGGTCGCGTTCACCAGCATGCGCGACCGCTACGGTTGCCACCACCGGCAGGCCGAGCTCAGATTCCAGGCGCGCGCGATCGAGCTGGTAGCCGCGGCTGTGCGCCAGGTCGCTCATGTTCAGCGCCACGATCATCGGCTTGCCAAGGCGCCGCAGTTCGAGCACCAGGCGCAATGACAGCTTGAGATTGGTGGCATCGACGACGCACACAATCAGATCGGGAGCAGCCTCATTGCGCAATTTGCCGTTGATGACATCGCGCGTGATGGCTTCATCGAGCGTCGCCGGCACCAGGCTGTAGGTGCCCGGCAGATCGATGAGCTGGTAGTGGCGGCGCCGGTCAGCGCTGTGAAACGAACCTTCCTTGCGCTCGACGGTGACGCCCGGATAGTTCGCCACCTTCTGGCGGCTCCCCGTCAGACGGTTGAACAGTGCAGTCTTGCCGCAATTGGGCACGCCTACCAGCGCCACGCGGCTGACGGCTTCAGGCAATGCTTTGCGGCTCATGCCGGATCACCGCTCGCGGCACCGCGCTGCACCAGCACTGCGCGCGCTTCGCGGCGGCGCAGGGCAAAGACACTTGAGCCTACGCGCACCGCCATGGGATCTCCACCCGGCCAGACCTCTTCAATCACCTGTACGGGCTCGCCAGGGACAAAGCCGATTTCGATCAAGCGCCGGCCAATGGTCGCGCCCGTCGCTTCGCCCACTATCCCGGCGTCGGTCTCAAGCACCTCCACAACCACGCCCCTGTCCCCCTTATGCAGAGTGGCCAGCGGCACGCTGGCGGGCGACGAGGTCCGGCTGGAGGAGTCCAAAGTGACACCTGGATGTTAATGAGAATGACTCGCATCTGGAGCATAGTCGATACTGGACGCTGGCGCCACTGTGGAAAACACCGTTTGGGTCGCGGATTCCGGGCAAACGGCGGTTCAGTATCGGTTCATCGGTGGCCCTTATGCTGGCACCGTCCAGATCACCTCCCGGAGTGCATTATGTTCACTGCAACACGCGCGCTGATTCCTGTCCTGGGGCTGTGCGCCCTGCTCTGCGCGCAGGCACCCGCCTGGGCCAACCCGCCCTCGTGGGCCAACGCGCACGGCGAGCGTGACGACGAGCACGGCCGCGACCATGACGGCGACCATGACCGCGACCATGGCAAGAACCACGGCCATGACTCTGATCGTGACAACGACTACCGCCAGGGCAACCACGGTTACCACGGCTATGGTGGGTACGAAGGGCACGGCGGTTACCGCGGTTACGGTGGCGATCAATGGCCGAGTGATTACGGCGTAGTACTTCGTGGTCGTTGCGACACGAACAGTGCGCTGACGGTATTTGGCGCAATTGCCGGCGGCGTCATCGGCAACAGTACCGCATCACCCGCGAATCGCGGCGTGGCAACGGTGTTCGGTGCCATTGCCGGCGGCATCATCGGCAACGCAGTCGGTAACGCGATTGATGACGGCGACCGCGCCTGTATCGGCCAGTCGCTGGAACTCGCGCAGCTCGGCCGCCCGGTGAGCTGGCACAATCCGCATAGCCAAATGGGTTGGCGGCTAACGCCGCTGCGCGATCTCTCGCGCAGTTGCCGCGAGTTTGACCTGGTGCGCGAATATGGCGGGCACTATGGCCATGAGCGTGTCGTGGCCTGCCGCCGCGAGCGCGGTGATTGGGTGTTTCAGGGGCGGTGAATCAGGCCTGGCGCGTTGATCGCGTCAACAACGCATCGAGCGACCAAGCGCCAGGTCCACGCGCCAGCAATATCAGCAGGAACGCCACCCACTGAATGTGGGTTGGCCAGGCATTGGGATACACAAAAGTCTGGATAACCGTGATCATGCCCAGGTACGCCAGCGCGACCGCGCGCGTGCCCAGCCCCAGCAGCATGAGCACGGCACCGCCCAGTTCCATCGCCGTCGCCAGGCAGGCGGCGAGATGCGCTGGAATAAGCGGCACTTTGTATTCATCTTCAAACAGGGACAGCGTGCCCGCCCAGTCATCAAGCTTCACTGAACCTGAGCGCCAGAAAACGACAGCGGTGGCAAGGCGCGCCACCAGCGCAATGACGTTGTATGGAATGCGCTCCAGCCAGGAATGCACTGTGGACAGCGTGCCGCTGATTGTGTCGAGACCCGTCCTGATGATACTCATTTGTGCTTCCCTGGAAGTTGCTGACCCGTTACTGATGGATTGACGGGCGGATTTGCACGAAGCTCGCCTGCAGAACTTCCCGTTCCAGCAGTGTGGCGAGTTCTGTATCCCCCATGTCAGCACCCGCCGCTGGCGCGCTGGCTGCGGCTGCGAGGGCTTGCTCGCCATCGGCTCCGGCCAGCGCGGCGCGCAGGTAGCACGCCGCGGGCGCCGTCAACTCGCGCACCATCACACCACTGCTGGTGCGCCACAAGGCCAGGTAGTTTTCGCGGCGCGTGAGCACGATCGCGCCCAGAGCAGCAGCATCGTCGGCCAGTATGGCGGCGCGCAGTGCGTTGACCGGAAACCGGGCGGTATGCACGATCAGATGGCTGACCAGGTGCAGCTGCACGGCAGCATCGAGACGCAGTGCCGCGCCGCTGAACAGCTCGTCCGGCACGCAGCGCGCAAGCACATCAAACTGTGCATCGAGCTGCGCGAGCTCACTTAAGTAGGGCAATGATTCCGCGCCCGGAAAACCCTCGATGAACTGTGCAAACCCGGCACCCCAGGCACCCAGCTGCGGTGCATCCGGTGGCTGGGCGCGCGCAAAATCAACGGCCATGCGATCAAAGAAGGCTGCGCCGACCAGGCGATCAACCGACGGATAAGTCAGGCGCAATGCATTGCTGAGCGCGCCGAGCACGGTATTGCGGTGCACGCGCAAGCCCTCCGCTCCTGGCAGCACACCGGCAAACAGCGCTTCGGGCAGCAGCTGTGCCGCATCATCGGCGGCCAGCAGTGCAGCGCTCATCTGCGCCTGCAGCGTGGACAACGACAGATCAGCGGCCATTGGCAGCGCGCCGCCCGGTCAGGTGAAACTGCTGCGCATCGAGCAGGTCCTGGGCAAGCGCTGCTTCAGCCTGCAGGGTTGCGAATTCCGGCAGGCGGGTGTCCCATTCGAGCAGCGTCGGCACAGCGCCAAAATGCTCCAGTGCGCGCGCATAGAGCGCCCACACTGCAGCGCACACCTGGTCGCCATGATCGTCAATGCGCAGCTCGGCACCCGTGGTTGTAGCCACCACGGCGTGGCCGGCCAGGTGCATTTCACGCACTGAGCTGCGCTCGAGCGCCTGGAACCAGCTCTCGAGCACCAGCCCGGCGGAGCGACGTTGATTGCAGGCGCTTACATAGATGTTGTTGATGTCGAGCAGCACGCCACAACCGGTGCGCGTGGACACTGCGGCAAGAAAGTCGGCTTCACTCAACGCGCTGGCGGCGTAACACAGGTAAGTCGACGGGTTCTCGACCAGCAGCTGGCGGCCGAGCGCGTCCTGAACCTGCGTGACGTTGCGGCACACAACGTCAAGCGCTTCTTCGGTGTAGGGGAGCGGCAGCAGATCAGGCAGATAGGTGCCGTTGGCGACGCTCCACGAAAGATGATCGGAAATCAATCCGGGCTGCAGCAGCTGCGCGAGCCGGCGCAGTCGCTCAAGGTGTTCGCGATCTACCCCGGCGGCCGAACCCAGCGACAGGCCCACTGCATGCAGCGAGAGCGGGTAGAGCGCGCGTATGCGTACCAGCTCGTCGAGCGCGGCCGCATCGTTCAGGTAATTTTCCGGATGCACCTCGAACCAGCTGGCAGCCGGGCGTAGCGCCAGCACTGCGGCCTGGTGTGGCAGACGCAGCCCGATTCCGGCACGAACCGGAATCGGGCTGCTGGCGGACGGCTGCGGCATCAGCCCTTCGTCAGGCTGCCACTGGCCAGCTTGGCGCACAGGCCTGCGGGGACTTCCACGAACGCGGTCTTGTCCATGCTCTTGGTGGCCTGGCCAGCACAGGAATGGTCGCCCGAAGCGCAATCGTTCTTACCGGCTTTATTGACGCCAAAGCACTTTTCCATGGCGGGCTTGTCCATCTTCTTGTCCATCATCTTGTCATCGGCGGCAAACGCAGCCGAGGCGGCCATGCTCAGGGCGGCGGCGCCGAGCAATGCGGACAGGGTCATGGTCTTGAGAGAATTCGCTGACATGAGGTACTCCAGTTGTAGGCAAAAGTTGGTGATCTGCAGCCGGGCGATGCCACGGTTACCCATATATCGTTGCGGTCAGGGCAAGGTTACACGATCATCCGCGCCATGGGCTTAAGCGCACAGTCACAGCAGCAGGAGGCCGCATGGGCCGGGCTGATGCGCGCCGCCCAGGCCGGCGATGCGCGACGCTATGAACAGTTGCTGCGCGAGATTGCACCCTTTATACGCAGCCTCGCGCGCCGCTACTGCCGCGGCGCCTCACTGGCCGAAGACGTGGTGCAGGACGTACTGCTGTGTGTCCATCGCGTGCGCCACACCTGGGATCCGAGCCGCCCGTTCTGCCCGTGGCTCGCAGCGATCGCGGCACGTCGCGGCATCGACAGGATCCGCCGTGACTCGCGCATCGCCCGCCACGAGATCAGCGATGCCGACGCCTATGAAACCTTTGCCATGCCTGCTGCGAACAACGAGTCAGGAGCGCTGCGCGCGGCCGAAGAGATCGGGCCGTTGCTCAGCTCCCTGCCGGAGCGTCAACGCCTGGCGCTCGAGGCGATCAAGCTGCGCGGACTGTCACTGGCGCAGGCGGCCGAGGAATCAGGGACAAAGCGTGGCGGCGCTGAAGGTCAACGTGCATCGCGCAGTGAAATCGCTGCGTCGCCTGCTGGGTACGGATGGATAGGATAGTGGATACCGACAATCTGGTCGCAACGCTGGCGCGCGGACTCACCGCCACGAAACCGCTGGCGCCGCCACTGCGGCGGGCACTGCTGTGGTTGACGCCCATCGTGACGCTCGCCGCAGTGGCAGTGCTGCGTTTTGCAGATGTCGGCTCATACGGGCAGCGTATCGGGCAGCCGCGTGTCGCGCTGGAAGCCGTAGGTGCGCTGCTGACCGCCATCATGGCCATTGTTGCCGCTTATCACCTGAGCCTGCCGGATCGCTCCGAGCGCTGGCGCTACGCGCCGCTGCCACCGCTCGCGCTCTGGCTTGCTGGCAGCGGCCTCGGCTGCCTGCACAACGGACTGGGGCTGGGGCCCGCCGGTGCGCGGCTCGGTGAGAGCGGCAGCTGCTTCAGGTTCATTCTGATGGTAAGCGTGCCGCTGGCAGTACTGCTGTTTGCCACGCTACGGCGCGCGCGTCCGCTGGCACCGCTGCCGGTAGCGCTGTGCGGCGCGCTCGGGGTCGCGGCGCTGGCCGGCTTCGTGCTGCAGTTCTTTCATCCCTTCGATGTCACGGTGATCGACCTGGCCCTGCACGGCCTGGCGATCAGCGTGGTCGTTGGCGTCGCAGCGCTGCTGCGCTCACCGGCCTTGGCCAGCGCCTGACGGCGCCGGCCATTGGGCCCGCCAGTGGCCTCAGGCTGCGACCGGAATCTGCCGGCCCAGCATCTTCTCGATCGCCCGCAGCCGATCGCGTTCATCGCGACTGACCAGTGAGACCGCCTCGCCCGAACAGCCGGCGCGGCCGGTGCGGCCGATGCGATGCACGTAGTCTTCCGGCACGTGCGGCAGCTCGAAATTCACCACGTGCGGCATGTCTTCGATATCCAGACCGCGCGCGGCGATATCGGTGGCCACCAGCACCTGGATGCGGCCGCGCTTGAAATCTTCGAGTGCACGGGTGCGTGCGCCCTGCGACTTGTTGCCGTGGATGGCCGCGCAGCTCAGGCCATCTTTCTCGAGGCGCTGCTGCAGACGATTGGCACCGTGCTTGGTGCGCGTGAACACCAGGCTCTGACGGGCACCGCCGGTATTCAGTATGCGGGTGAGCAGCGGGTGCTTGTCGCCCGATTCCACGTGATAGACGCGATGATCGACCAGCGCGATGGGCTCATTGCGCGGCGCGATGTCGATATTCTCCGGGTTGCGCAGCAGGCTGCGTGCCAGCTCGCGAATCTCGCTGGAGAAGGTCGCCGAGAACAGCAGGCTCTGGCGCTCCTTCGGGAGTGCGGCGATCAGGCGGCGAATCGGCCGGATGAAACCCATGTCGAGCATGCGATCGGCTTCGTCGAGCACCAGAAAATTGATGCCACTCAGGTCTACCGCCCGGGCCTGCAGGTGATCAAGCAGCCGTCCGGGCGTGGCGATGATGATGTCGACGCCCTGTCGCAAGGCATCGAGCTGCGGCTTGGGGCTCACGCCGCCGAAGATGAGCACACCGCGTTGTGCCAGGTGAGCGCCGAGTTCCCGAAACTGCTCGGCCACCTGGGCCGCCAGCTCGCGTGTCGGCACCAGCACCAGGGCGCGCGGCGCGCGCGGGCCGCGTGGCGCACTCTGCTGCTCCTGCAGTTTATGCAGCAGCGGCAGGGCGAAGGCCGCCGTTTTGCCGGTGCCGGTCTGCGCGGCGCCGAGCAGATCGCGTCCCTGCATGACCAGCGGAATGGCACGTTGCTGGATCGGCGTAGGCGTTTCATAGCCGGCGTCTTTTACGGCGCGCAGCAACAGCGGATTGAGACTAAAAATATCGAATGACACAGAAATACTCCAGATTGAAATGGCCCGGAGCGCGCTAGCGCTGTCGGTACGGGCCTTGAAACCGTTTAGGCAATACACCGCTTACCGTCAAACGACCCACGGATTGATCCACAGGCCGACCGGTGCGGTCAGGTTTGCAGGAGGGGCGATTGATCCCGGCTGAGCGGGAGTTCAGAAGAACCTCGGCACGTGGGACCGACGCCCACGTATTCGACAAACTAGGCGCGCACTCTACAGGATTCGCCCTGCCAAGGCGAGCACGCATTTCACAGTATGCGGGGATCAGCGCGGTGGCGTGAACTTCGCCGAGGTCTTGGCCGTGATTTCCTCGAGCGTTACGCCCGGCGCCATGGCCAGCAGTTCATACGGCGCATGGCGATTCGGGCGACTGAATACCGCCAGGTCAGTGATGATCTTGTCGACTACATTCAGACCGGTAAGCGGCAACTCGCAGCGTGGCTTGAATTTGGGGGCGCCATCTTTCGAGGTGTGCTCCATGACCACCACCACGCGCTTGACGCCGGCGACCAGATCCATCGCGCCGCCCATACCCTTGACCATCTTGCCGGGGATCATCCAGTTGGCCAGATCGCCGTTCTCGCCCACTTCCATGGCGCCGAGGATCGCCAGGTCGATGTGCCCGCCGCGGATCATGCCGAAGCTGTCGGCCGAGGAAAAATAAGAAGAGATCGGCAGTGCGGTGATGGTCTGCTTGCCGGCGTTGATGAGATCGGGATCTTCCTCGCCCTCATAAGGGAAAGGACCCATGCCGAGCATGCCGTTTTCCGACTGCAGTACCACGCGCACACCGTCAGGAATGAAATTCGCGACCAGGGTCGGAATGCCGATGCCAAGATTGACATAGGCGCCATCGCGCAGTTCGCGCGCGGCGATCATGGCGATGTCATCGCGTGACCAGGCCATCAGCGCGCTCCCGGTCGTTTGCGCACAGTGCGATTCTCGATGGGCTTGCTGTAACCCGGCCCCTGAATGATGCGCTGGACGAAAATACCGGGCGTGTGAATCAGGTCGGGATCGAGCGTGCCGGGTTCCACCAGCTCTTCGACTTCGGCGACCGTGACGCGCCCGGCCGTGGCCATCATCGGATTGAAATTGCGCGCCGTGCGCCGGTAGACCAGGTTGCCTTCGGTATCGCCGCGCCAGGCCTTGATGAGTGACAGATCGGCAACCAGGCCGGTCTCAAGCACATAGGTGTCACCGTTGACGACGCGCTGTTCCTTGCCTTCGGCGACCAGCGTGCCGGCTCCGGTGCGCGTATAGAAACCCCAGATGCCAGCGCCGCCAGCACGAATGCGCTCGGCCAGGGTGCCCTGCGGATTGAATTCGAGCTCGAGCTCGCCGGCCAGGTATTGCCGCTCGAACTCCTTGTTCTCACCCACATAGGAAGAAATCATCTTGCGGATCTGGCGCGTCTTGAGCAGCGCACCGAGACCGAATTGATCGACGCCGGCGTTGTTGGAAACCGCCGTCAGATCCTTAACACCCGAGTCGCGCAGCGCCACGATCAGGTGCTCCGCAATACCGCACAGCCCGAAACCGCCGCACATCACGGTGATGCCATCGCGCACCACGCCCGCCAATGCGGCGCGCGCGTCGGCAAATACTTTGGGACCTGTGGGCATGCTCATGGTTGATGATTATTGCACTGACTTCGACTACACACTAGCGCCGTTGGCTGCTCAACACTGCTGGCAGGCCAGTTCACCGCTGCGGCCTGGTACGCTGCCGGCCACGACCCGGCAGGCAGGCAGCGTGTCGCGATCGAGCGTGGCGCACAAGCTCGCCATCGACACCAGTTCGTGCCCCTGTGCGAGCCAGCCCTCGAGCAGGCGGCGCATGACCGGCAGCAGTTTCATACCCTCCAGCTCAGCGTGCAGCGTAAAGACCTGCGAGGCGGCAGCAGCACTGCGAGTACGTTCGAGCAAAGCCTCGTGCACGTTGTCGGCGCTGAGGTTATTGAGACCGATAAGTTCATCGAGCGTGGGTAGCGTGGTCGGCAATTGCAGCACCTGGCTGCGCCGGCCGTCGATGAGTGGCACAAAGGGGTGGGTGCCACGCGTATCAGAGGCGTAGTCGCAACCCAGCTGCTCCTCAAGCATGAGCGCCGCCGGGTTCATCTGCCAACCGGCGGCGCCGTGCACGCGTGCCGCGACACCGAAAATCTGCGCGAAGCGCTCAAACGCCAGGCGCATCTGGCGCTCGGTCCATGCGGCACCGCGCGTAGCGACGAAATCCTGCCAGGCGACGTGATCGTAGCAATGCACACCCACTTCGAAGCCGGCATCGCGCACCTGGCGCATCTGCAGCGCAGCGCGCCGGCCGATATCGGGACCCGGGAGCAGCGTGCCGTACAGCAGCGTGCGCAGGCCATAGTGTTCGAACACCGAGGTGCGCGACACCTTGCGGAGGAAGCCCGGGCGGAATACCCGACGCAGCGCGCGACCGGTGTGATCGGGACCCACGCTGAACAGAAAAGTTGCGCCGGCACCCGACTGCTGCAGCAGGCGCATCAGCGCTGGTACGCCCTCGCGGGTTCCGCGCAGCGTATCGACATCGACTTTGAGGGCGAGCAGCACCGGCCGCTTGAGCTAGTCGATCAGGTGCGCAGCCTGGGCGATCTGGCCGCGGTAGGCCTCGAAGATCTCCTTGAGCGCATCGCGCATGGCCACTTTCGGCGCCCAGCCCAGTTCGCTGCAGGTATTGTCGATTTTCGGGACCCGATTGGAAACGTCCTGATAGCCCTTGCCGTAATAGTCACCTGCAGTGGTCTCGAGCAGCTTCACCTTGCTGGCGTTGGCGCGGTATTCGGGGTAGTCGACCGCCAGGGCCAGCATCTGCTCGGCCAGCTCGCGCACTGAGAGATTATTGGCCGGATTGCCAATATTGAAGATCTTGCGCGAGGCGCAGCCGTTCTTGTTGGCGATGATGCGCATCAGCGCGTCGACGCCATCGCTGATCGCGGTGAAGCAGCGCTTCTGTGCGCCACCGTCAACCAGCTTGATCGGCTCGCCACGGACGATGTGGCCGAGAAACTGGGTGATGACGCGCGAGCTGCCTTCCTTGGCGGAGTGAATATTGTCGAGCCCGGCGCCGATCCAGTTGAACGGGCGAAACAGGGTGTAATCGAGTTTGCCTTCAGAACCATAGGCGTAAATCACCCGATCGAGCAGCTGCTTCGAGCAGGCGTAGATCCAGCGCTGCTTCTCGATCGGGCCGTAGATCAGCTCCGAACTACCCGGATCGAATGCGCTGTCACGGCACATGCCGTATACCTCGGAAGTCGAGGGAAACAGCACGCGCTTGCGGTAGCGCACGCATTGGCGAACGATCGGCAGGTTGGCTTCGAAATCCAGCTCGAACACGCGCAGCGGCTCCTGCACATAGGTGGCCGGAGTCGCGATCGCCACCAGCGGCAACACCACGTCGCACTTGCGGATGTGATATTCGATCCACTCCTTGTTGATGGTGATATCGCCTTCGAAGAATTTCATGCGCGGATTGGCGAGCAGCGGCTCGATGCGCTCGGAATTCATATCCATGCCGAACACGCTCCAGTCGGTATCCTTGAGGATGCGCGCCGAGAGATGATGGCCGATGAAGCCATTGACACCGAGGATCAGAACTTTTGTAGTCATGATGGAAATCCGCCGATTCTGTGGTAATTCTTGCCGCGCCTGCTAACGCTGGCCACTCGCCAACGGCAGGGTCTGATCGCCAAAGCGCGCCCGAAACATCGTGGCATCGTGCACGGTACCGTCCAGTTCAAATTCCAGCAACCGCAACACGCCGTCCGCGCACTGTGCCTGAACTTCACCGTCGCGCCAACGCAATAGCGGCAGCGCGCCGCCTGGTGCCGCTGCGCCCGGGCGCACTACCGCGGGGTCTGGTGCACACAGCGTGCGCAGAATCCGCAAGCGCATGCCCCCAGCCAGCGCAAATGCGCCAGGGAAGGGTGGCGCTACCGCGCGCACCAGATTGTGCACGGCGCGCACCCCCAGGCGCCAGTCTATCGCACCGTCCGCGGCGCTACGGCCACCAAAATAACTGCCGGCCGCCAGATTCTGCGCGCGCAGCGCGGCGCGGCCAGTGATCAGGGCGGGCAGGGCGCGCTGCAGGGTCAACTCGGCGGCCACGCACACCTTGCGGAACACTTCGCCGGCCGTGTCGTCGGGCAGGATCGGCACGGCCTGCGCGTCGACGATGGCACCGGCGTCCGGTTTCACGGTCATGACGTGCAGCGTCGCTCCGGTCTCGGTCTCGCCATTCAGGACTGCCCAGTTGACCGGCACCCGCCCGCGATATTTTGGCAGCAGCGAGCCATGCATGTTGAAAGCGCCGCGCGGCGCCACCGCCAGCACTTCGGCACCCAGCATCTGCCGGTAGTAGAACGAGAACAGGAAATCGGGGCGCGCGGCGCGCAGTTGCTGCAGAAACCCGGGCGAGTTCGGATCTTCCGGCGTGGCCACGTTGAGCCGGTGCCAGCGGGCATGCTGCGCCACGCTTGCAAACCAGATCTGCTCGGCCGGATTGTCCTGGTGGGTAATCACCAGCGGCACCTCGATGCCCTGCCCCAGCAGCACCCGCAGGCAACGTACTCCTACATCGTGATAGGCGAAGACAACCGCGCGCGTCACGATGGCCCGGCAGGATCCGGCTGTCTCTCGAGAACCGCAGCGACGATATAACGCGGTCGCCGGCGCACCTCTTCGTAGATGCGGCCGATGTATTCGCCCAGCAGGCCCAGCCCGAAGAGCGCAATACCGATGAGCAGAAAGGCGATGGCGAATAGTGTGAACAGGCCCTGCTCGGCCGCGTTGGCGCCAAACACCAGGCGCCGGATGATCAGGCCAATGCCAAACACCACTGACAGCAGCGACACCACGGTGCCGAGCGCAGAAAAGATCTGCATCGGCACGATGGAGAAGCCCGTCATCAGGTCGAAATTCAGCTTGATCAGCTGCCACAGCGAATATTTTGACTCGCCGGCGCTGCGCTCCTCGTGACGCACCGGAATCTCGACCGGTCGCCCCGCAAAGGTGTAGGCCAGTGCCGGCACGAAGGTGTTGTTCTCGGTGCATTGATTGATGGCATCGACAATACTGCGGGCGTAACCGCGGAACATGCAGCCATGATCGCTGATGCGAATGCGCGTGGTGCGTTCGCGCATTGCGTTGATGAGCCGTGAAGCCCAGCGGCGCCAGGCGAAATCCTGGCGTTGCTGGCGGATGGTGCCGACGTAATCGTAGCCGGCATCAAGCTCGGCCACCAGGCGGCCAATTTCCTCCGGCGGATTTTGCAGGTCGGCGTCGAGGGTGATCAGGTATCTGCCGCGGGCGTGCGCAAAGCCCGCCAGGATCGCGCGGTGTTGCCCGAAGTTGGCAGCGAACAGCACCACGCGCGTGACATCGCTGCGGCGCTCAAATTGCGCGCGCAATACCGCCACCGATGAATCGCGACTGCCGTCGTTGACGAAAATGATTTCGTAACTGCGCTGCAGTGAGTCGAGGGCCGGGTAGAGGCGCGCGAACAGCGCCGGCAGGCTGGCTTCTTCGTTGTAGACCGGAATCACTACCGAGATGTCCGGTATCGACACCCGGACCGGCAGAGCCGTAGTGCTGATCACGGCACTCATGCGCTCACCCGCTGCGTGCTGGCGCCAGCCAGCGCCGGGCCAAGCGCGGCGCAGACCCGATCGACATCGCTATCCTGCATGGCAGGAAACAACGGCAAACTCACGGTGCTGCGACCGATGCGTTCGGCGTGCGGGAAATCACCGGCCCGATAGCCCAGCTGCCTGAAGAGTGTAAACAGGTGCATGGCCGGGTAATGCACGCCGACGCCGATGCCTGCTGCGCGCATATGTTTTATGAAGACCTCGCGTCCGGCCCACTCCGGCAGCAGGACCTGAAACATGTGCCAGTTGCTGTTCTCGAAATCAGCGGGCGGCAGATCCAGGCCCAGGTTACGATCGATGAGCTCGAAGTAGCGACGCGCCAGGACGCGACGGCGCGCATTGAATGACTGCAGCAACGGTAGCTGACCCAGGCCGATGCAGGCGGCCACATCGGTGAGATTGTGTTTGCCGCCTGCGAGCGTGACGTCCATGCCTTCCCAGCTGTCACCGCGTCGTTCGACGCCCTGCAGGCGCCACAGTTCACAGCGGCGCGCTTCATCGGCGTCGTTGAGCACCAGGCAACCGCCTTCGCTGCTGGTGATGTTCTTGTTGGCGTGAAAACTGATCGACACCAGGTCACCGAAGCTGCCGATCATGCGTCCGCGCCAGTGGGCGCCCATTGACTGGGCGGCATCTTCGATCACGCGCAGGTGATGGCTGCTGGCAAGCTCGTAGAGCCGGTCGCGATCGACGGGCAGCCCGGCCAGGTCAACCGGCAACAGCGCCCGCGTGCGCGGCGTGACTGCCGCTGCAACGCGCTCCAGATCGATGTTGCGCGTGCGCGGATCGCAATCGACAAACACCGGTCGCGCGCCAGCGCGCAGCACCACGTTCGCCGTGGCCACCCACGACAGTGGCGTAGTGATTACTTCATCACCGGGCTGCACGCCAGCCAGCGAGAGAGCGATCTCCATCGCGCCGGTTGCGGAACTCATGGCGCGCACCGGCCGCCCGCCGCACAGTGCCGAGAGCTGCGCCTCGAATTCCCGCACCTTGGGCCCGCTGGTGATCCAGCCGGAGCGCAACACCTCACCGACCGCAGCAATGGTGGCCTCATCGATCGAGGGACGTGTAAGGGGCAGAAATGTGTTGCTCACGGCGAAAACCTGCGCGACAGCCGGACTATGCCGGGCCGGCGCTGCGCGCCACCAGCCAGACGCCAATGAGAATAATGCCGATGCCGGCGATGCGGCTGGCACTCAGATTTTCGCCAAACAGCCACCAGGCGGCGAGCGCATTGACCACGTAGCCTACCGATAACATCGGATAAGCCACACTGACCTCAACGCGCGCCAACGCCAGTATCCACACCACCACACTGATGGCATAGCAGAACAGGCCGGCAATGATGGGCGGATTGAGCACCAGCCGTCCGGCGATGGCCGCGGCATTGCCGACGCGCAGCTCGACGCCCGCCAGCGCACCGGCACCAGCCTTGAGCAGCAGCTGCGCAATGGCGTTGAGCAGCACGCCCGTGAGCACCAGCGCCAACTGTGAACCCTTCATGGTTTGACCACCGCGACCAGGGAAGGCGCAGTGTATATCACGCGCATGGGCAGGCCCATCTGTAGCAGTCTGGTGTACGAAGTACTGCGCACGACGGCCAAAGCATTGCCCTCGCTCCGCCAGCGTTCGGCGAATTGGCCCAGATCAGCGAGCCAGCGCCCGGGTTCCTGCTGCAGGCCGAAATCAAGTTCGCCGCGATAACCAACCAGCGTGCAGGGGCGCCGCAGGTAGAAGGGAATTGACTGCTCGTAGCTGTCGACACAATAGAAGGCCGTACTGGCATGTAGTTCAGGCCTGACGGCGGCGATCAGGCGCGTCAGATCGCGCTGGCGCGGCAACTGGTCGGCCGCGGAGGGCAGCACGGCCAGCAGCACCGCGGTGCCGAGGGCCGCAACCGCTACACCCATGAGCGCGCCGCGGCGCAGCGCCAACCTGGCGGCCAGCGCACACCACAGCGCAGCGGCGAGAAAGCCGGCGGCCAGCATGGGTGCGGCCGGGCCGGCGTTGATCTCCAGTCGCGTTGACCACGCCGGGGAGTGCCACAGCGCGAGCACCAGCAACCCCAGTGCCAGCCACAACGCGGCCGCGACCGCCAGTGCGCGCCGCAGGCGCGCCGCCGGAAGATCATGAATGCAGCGCCCGGCCAGCAGCGCCAGCGCCGGGAAGATCGGCAGGATGTAAGGAATGAGTTTCGATTGCGAGACGCTGAAGAACAGGAACGAGAACGATGTCCACAGCACGAGCATCCAGGTTGCGCCTTCACCGGCACGGCAGGCGCGCCAGCTGCGCGCGATTGTGGCAGGCAGCAGCGCCGTCCAGGGCATGAAACCCAGCAGCAGTACCGGTACAAAGAACCAGTCGGGTTCGTAGCGCGCGTGCACACGCGTCAGAAAGCGCTCGAAGTGCTCGTGGATGAAAAAGAAGCGCGCAAATTCCGGGTTGCGCTGCGCTACCAGCAGCACCCAGGGCGCAGCGACCAGCAGCAGCGCAGCGAGTGTCCACCAGGGACGCGCACGCAGCAGCAGCCGCCAGTCACGCCGCAGCAACAGATAGAGCGCGGCAACGGCGCCGGGAATAAGAATACCGACCAGACCCTTGGAGAGGAACGCCAGCGCAGTACCCAGCGCCAGCAGCAATGCCCCGCCGCGTTCGAGCCGGGCGCTGGCAGCAGGCGTAGCAACCAACAGCAGCAAGCCGCTCAGGGCCAGCTCGAGCGCTATGGAGAGCCCCATATCAAGAGTCGACAGCCTGGCCAGCCCGAGATACAGCAGCGCCCCGCCCTGCACCAGCGCCGCCGTGACACCCACCCTGGCCCCAAAGATGCGCGTGCCAATCCAGGCCGTGAGCAGCAGGCCCAGAAAGCCGGTGAGCGCCACCCACAGGCGCGCCGTCCATTCGTGCTCGCCAAAGGCCGAAAATGCCACCGCCGTCGCCCAATAATGCAGTGGCGGCTTTTCGAAATATTTTATGGCATTCAGTCGCGGCGTAACCCAGTCGCCACTGGCAACCATTTCGCGCGGAATCTCCGCGTAGCGGCCTTCATCGGGATTGAACAGGTGATAGCTGCCGAGTGGCGCGAACCACAGGATCAGCGCGCCGACGACCGTGACCAGCAAAAGCCTGTGCGACATCGCACCATCTTAACAGCGGATGCCCGCTCAGGCAGCTGGCGCAAAGCTCTCCGCGCGCGCCAGTTCCCAGGCGTTGGCGTAGAAACGGTGGGCCGTACCGCGCAATAACTCGTCGGCCTGCAGGAAGGTGTGCACCTCGGAAAACTGCTGCACCCGCGTCTGGCTGATACGTCGCACCAGATGCTGCGGGCGCAGCTGCGCGGGATGATCGAGCCCCGCCGCCGCCAGAATCTGCGCCAGTGCTGCCACCGTGTTGTGGTGAAAATTACGCACCCGCTGCGCTTTGTCGTCCACCACCAGGGCGCGCTGGCGCAGCGGATCCTGGGTGGCGACGCCGGTCGGACAGCGATTGGTGTTGCAGCTCTGCGATTGAATACAGCCAATCGCAAACATGAAGGCGCGCGCCGAATTGGCCCAGTCGGCGCCCAGGGCCAGCACGCAGGCAATGTCGAAGCCGCTGACGATCTTGCCGCTGGCGGCGAGCCGTATGCGCGAGCGCAGGTTGGTTCCGACCAGCACGTTGTGCACAAACAGCAGGCCTTCGCGCATCGGCATGCCGATGTGATTGGTGAATTCCACCGGCGCGGCGCCGGTGCCGCCTTCCTTGCCGTCGATGACAATGAAATCCGGAGTGATGCCGGTCTGCGCCATCGCCTTGACAATCGCCATGAATTCCCAGGCGTGGCCGATACACAATTTGAAACCGACCGGTTTGCCACCCGACCGCGCGCGCAGCAGCGCCAGGAATTCGAGCAGTGCAATGGGTGTATCGAAGGCGCTGTGTCGCGCTGGCGAGACACAATCTACACCTACGGGCACGCCGCGCGTGGCGGCAATTTCTGGCGTCACTTTGGCGCCCGGCAAAATGCCGCCATGCCCGGGCTTGGCGCCCTGACTGAGTTTCAGCTCCACCATTTTGACCTGCGGATTCGCGACCTGATCGGCGAAGCGCGCGGCGTCGAAGTGACCCTGCGCGTCACGACAACCGAAATAGCCGCTGCCGATCTCCCAGATCAGATCGCCGCCAGGCTCGCGGTGATAGGGACTGATACTGCCTTCACCGGTGTCGTGCGCAAAGCCGCCGAGCTTCGCGCCGCGATTGAGCGCGCGGATCGCGTTGGCACTCATGGCGCCAAAACTCAGGGCTGAGATATTCAGCACCGAGGCCGCATAGGGTTGGGCACATTGCGCACCGCCGACGGCCACGCGAAAGCTGTCCGGATCAGCCTCGTGACAGGGTCGCAGTGAATGGCCAATGAATTCGTAGCCCTCCTCGTAGACGTCGGCCAGGGTGCCAAAGGGCTTTTCGCTGCCTTCGTTTTTGGCGCGCTGGTAAACCAAAGAGCGCTGCGCACGCGAAAAGGGCAGCCGGTCGTCGTCCGCCTCGAGCAGGTACTGGCGGATCTCGGGTCGTATGCTTTCGACCAGGTAGCGTACGTGGCCGATGATGGGGTAGTTGCGCAGCACCGCGCGGCGGGTCTGCAGCAGGTCATAGATGCCGATCACGCTCAGGCCGATGAACAGCACGACCCAGGGCCAGAGCGTGCTCGCTCGCGGCAGCAGCCACAGGCCGAAGCCTGCGAGCAGCAGGCAGCTGGCGATGGCCGTATAGCGATTCAACAGCGACAGGGTGTTGCCGGGTCGGCTCATGCAAAGGCTCCGTCCCGCGAACGCGGGTCTGCCCTCTGCTATCGGCCGGGGACGGCAGAAATTGCGTGCCGCAGTGCACAGTCCCTGCGCGAAATACCTATGCCGGCGCCGGGCGGCTTGGCGCTATCATCGCCGGGTCGGTGCATTTCAGGCCGGCAACACCTGAGGAGCGGACGATGAAAATCAACGTGGGGAACGCCGATCGCGTGGTGCGCGTGCTGGTGGGGCTGGGCTTGATCACGGCCGCGGCCACCGGGCATATTGGCCTGTGGGGCTGGGTGGGCGTGCTGCCGCTGGCCACCGGGCTGTTCCGGGTCTGCCCGGCCTATAGCCTGATTGGCATGAACACCTGCTCAGCCCAGGCGCCAGAAAAGAAATAGTCAGCGTTTAAACAGGTCCTTGAGTTTGTCCTGCAGCTTGTCCTGCAGCTTCTTTATAACCTCGTCCTTGTGCTTGGCGATTTCCTGTTGCGCGCGCGCCTTGAGAAGTGCGCTGACATCGGGGCGAACCTTGGGCGCGGCAAAAGTCCCGGTGACCAGCACCGGCACCTTGAGGCCGACAATATCCTGCGCATCGGCGGCGGCGCCCTCTTCCGGAATCTTGAGTACGATGGCATCTAGGTGATAATCGAGTGTGCTGGCCGGCAGATCGGCCGTGCCGTGACCGTTCACCTGCAGGTAGCGCATCGCCACGTGCAGATCATCGTTGGCCAGTACTCCGTTGCTGAGCTTACCGGTAGCTGACAGCGAGGTGAACGGCGTGCGTTCAGGGCCGCTGCGCTCGGGCGGCGGCTGGCTTTTCAACAGCGCACGCGCACGCCTGATTTCGTACCAGAGATCAGCGCCTTCGAGTGCGCCCTCGTCGACGTGAAATTCCAGGGTGCCGGTGAGCGTACGCAGGAGCGCGGCGCTGTCGGCGCCGCTGGCGAGCGCCTTGATGGTGGCGTTACCGCGCCCGGACATGCGCTGGGTCTCGAGCATATCCTTCAGGAGCAGTGCGAAATCGATGCCAGTCAGATGCTCATCGAAGCTCAGTCGCGGCGTGCGTCCGGAAGCATCGATGCTGATATCACCGGAATACTGGCCACCGTACATCTGCGCTTCCGAGGGAAACACGCGCAGGCGGCCACCGGCGGCATTCACGCCTATGCGCAGATTGCTGTATTGAACCCCGGCAAACACTGCTGCGCCGACATTGAGTGTGCCGTGCGCATTGAGGCTGCGCAGCAGTTCCACCGGCACCGCAATCGGCGCGGCCGGCGCCACAGCGCCCGCGGCCGGCTTACCGCCACCACCAGTGCCCGCCCTGGCCGCAGCGGGCGGCAGATAACGGTCAGCGTTGAGGCGATCGAGTTTCAGATCGAAGCTCAGTGCGTTGCTCGCCAGGTTCGAAATGCCGGCGCGCCCGGTCATGCTCGAATCATCAAATTTCAGCCGCAGGCCGCTGAGCATCAGCGACTCGCTGCCGGCCGAGAGATTGCCGCTGAAGCTCAGGCGGGTAAACATCGCCGGATCGCGGGTCGTGGGCAACTCGACCCCCAGGTTATGCAGCAGATCACGGGCCGAGGTTTCGGCCAGCTCGATCGGGCCGGCGAAATGCGGCGCGTCGACTATGCGGCTGCCAGTCAGGGCACCGCGCAGCTGCGCGCCCGCAGCACGCACCTGCATGCCGGGCAACTTCAGGGTCTGCGCCTTGAGATCGGCATCAATGCTCTCGAAACTCAACTGCACCGGCAAGCCCGCCGCGGGCAGGCCCGCGCCCTTGAGCTGCAGTTCAATTCCCGGCGCGGCAAGCTGATAGCGGTTGGCGTCCGGATCGAGCGTCGTGCTGCCCCTGAGCTGCACCGCCACCTGCAGGGACTTGCCCTGCAGCAGGGTAAAGGCAAGCTGCAGATCGAAGGGTTTGCCGGTTTCCAGCCGGCCGGTGTCGAGATTCAGCGCGCGCAGCGTCAGGTCGGTGCCAGCGCCCTTGTCGAGCGTACTGCAGGGTGCCGTTGATGATCCGGAATTTCTCGACGGCCGTCGACAGGATCGTAGTGGCGCCGCCGGCCGGCGCCTCCGGGGCTTTGCCCGCGCCCAGATCGGCCCAGTTGTTGTGACCGGCCGCGTTCACCGCCAGCCGGATGGTGGGGGAATCGAGGCGCACCTCACCGATTTCCAGGCGGCGGTGCAGTAGCGGCATGACCTTCAGCCCAAGTTGTGCCCGCTCTATTTCCACCATCGGCGCGGCGCCAAAGCCGGGCGCATTGGCGAGTGAAGCGCGGCCGACCTCGATTGCCAGCCACGGAAACAGCTTGAGTTTGAGAGTGCCCGGCAGTTGCAGTTCGCGCCCGGTCTTTTCCAGCACCGCCTGCTGCAATCGCGCCTTGTGTGCATTGGGGTCAAAGAACGCCACCAGCAGCAGCGCCGTAACAACCAGCAGCAGTGCCAGGCCGAGCACAGCAAACAGGGCAATTCGAAGCGCACGCATCGGGACTCTCCAGCCAGCAAGGCGCAGATAGTACTACCCTGTCGCCGCACGGGGCTTGCGAGCGCCGACGGCAGGGGCGATGCTTGGCTTAGACTCGTCCAGCAACACCGACTTTAGGGGAGCCGCTCGTGCGAACTGTGACCCGGGTAGTGTCGATCGCCACCCTCGCCGTCGTGTCCGCCTGCGGCACCAATCCTGTTACCCACGAGCGCGAGATCCAGTTCGTCTCAGAGGCGGCGGAACTGCGCATTGGCGCGGAAAACTATGCGCCGATGCGCCAGAGCGAAGGCGGTGATTTTCGTATTGACCCGGAACTGACCAGCTACGTAAACGGTGTCGGGCAAAAGCTGGCCGCCGTTTCGGATCGCAAACTGCCCTATGAATTCGTGGTGCTCAACAGCTCGGTGCCCAACGCCTGGGCGCTGCCCGGCGGCAAGGTGGCGGTAAATCGCGGACTGCTGACTGAGTTGCAGAACGAATCGGAGCTGGCGGCGGTGCTCGGCCATGAAATTACGCATGCCGCAGCGCGCCACGGCGCCAAGGCGCAGGAGCGCGGCACCCTGCTGCAGGTGGGCATGGTCGCCGCACAGATTGGCATGGCGACCAGCAACATGAGTGGCAACACCGCCAACCTCGCCTTGCAGGGTGCGGGGCTGGGTGCACAGCTGGTGCAGATGAAGTACGGGCGCGAGCAGGAAAATGAGGCCGACCACTACGGCATGGTCTACATGAAGCGTGCCGGCTACGACCTCAATGGCGCGGTCAGCCTGCAGGAAACTTTTGTACGCATCGCCGGCGAAACGGGCAGGAATCAAAGCTGGCTTGATGGCCTGTTTGCCTCGCACCCGCCCTCGGCAGAGCGCGTAGCGGAGAATCGCAAGACCCTGCTGGCGCTCGGCGGCAGCGGCGGCGAAATCGGCGCCGAGCGTTACCAGGCGCAGGTCAGGCAGCTGCGCACGCTCAAGCCAGCGTACGACAAGCACGACGCCGCGCTCAAAGCGGCTGGCAAGAAAGACTTCGTCACGGCGCGCAAGCTGGCGGCCGAAGCCGTCATAATGCTGCCCGCCGAGGGGCGTTTCCCGCAACTGCAGGGTGATATCGAGATGGCGGAAGAACAGCCACGCGCGGCTCTGCCCTACTATGAAAAGGCGATCGCGCTGAGCCCCGACTATTTCGGCGCGTTTCTCGGCGCTGGCATTGCCACGCTACAAGCTCGGCGACAAGGTGCGCGCGCGCGAGCTGCTGAAGAAAAGCGCGGATCTGCTGCCGACCGCTCCGGCGGCCTACTATCTGGGCCACCTCTCGCGTGACGGTGGCGATCGCACCAAGGCTCTCGAGTATTTCAAGGCGGCCAGCGGCGCCGGCGGTGAGCTGGGCAAACAGGCCGAAGCGGAATATCTGGCGCTCGTTCTGCCGCAGAATCCCGGCAACTATGTGGCAGTCGGCGCGCAGTTCGATGCCACCGGGCGCGCCATGATCACTGTGCAGAACCGTGCCCCGGTGGCCATAGAGGGTATCGAAATCACTCCCGTATTGATCGATGATGCGGGCCAGATTGTGCAGCAGGGCGCACGACGATCCCTGCCCCTGCGGCTGCAGGCTGGCGAGGCGGCGAGCATCGATGCCGGACTTGGCAGGCTCGACGCCGCACAGGCCGCGCATCTGCGCATCCGCGTTGATGCCGCGCGTGCGGTGGCCGCGCCGTCAGCGCCCGCGACCGGCGCCTTAAATCAGGACCATCTGCATCATGACTGAGGTAACTGTCAGGCATTTTCGGCAGGTCGCGGTTTGGCCGGTGCAGCTCATGCCCGTGCGCCCAGGTCAACAGGTACAGCGGCACTGGGAATTGCTCGATGCTGCCGCCGGCGCGTGGCGGCGCGTGCCGGCGAGCTTTGATGCCGCCAACGGCGTGTTTCGTGAGCGTCATTACAAGGAATTCGTAACCTTCCTGCCTTACGTGCAGCGCTTTCTGTACGGCTCGGCGGCCGGGCAGGAATCGGCCGCGCAGCCGGGCACACGCAGTATTCATGTCTATGAGCGCACTGATGTGCGCAGCGTTCGCGTCACGCTCGAGCGCGGCGCGACGCCACTCACGCTGACCGTGGATCGCGTGGAACTGCTGTTCTTCCTGGATGCCGATATCGCGCTGCTGCTGTTTGAAATGCACGCCGAAGACCTGCCGCTCGAGCGCGCCCAGGATGTGCTGTTTCGCTTTGCCCGCGCCTACCCCGGCTTCTGGAATGAGCAGGGCGACGGCGGCAACTGCCCCTGGCTGGTAGAACTGTGCGCCGCCGACGGCGGCGTGCTGGCGAGTTCCAACTATGCCGACAGCGCCCGCTACCTTGATTTTGTCGCCCGCCATCGGGTCGCCGCGATCGCCGCGCACTGGGAATTCCTGCTGCAGCCGCTGATGCTCGAGCGGCCAGGCGCCAGCGCCACGCTCCGCTACCGCCAGCTCGAGTACTACCGCATGCCGCTCATGGCTTACCTGGCCTGCGATGATCCGCATCAACTGACGCGCGCGCAGTTTGTGCGGCTCGGCCTGGTCACGAGCCCCGGTGGCACCGACGATCTGCCTTATTCAGCCGCCACCCTCTACGACTTTGAGCGCCACTACTGCATTGATACCTTCTGGGGCCGGAGCGGCGGCAACGCGCGCGCTGACACCCGCATCATTGTCGCCGAAGCCGCCATGATTTTTGTCGGCAGCCACAGCGACCGCTTTTTTTCCGGCAGTGAAACCGGTCTGCTGGCACAGTTTCGCGGCCAGTACCTGTGGCTGTTCCTGATCGCGCACTTTCACAAGGCGGCCCTGCTGTCGATGTCGGATGAGCTCGCAGTGGCCATGAATCGCCTGACCGTGGGCGATCCCGATTCGGTGCGCGCTTTCAAGCGCACGATTCGCCAGATGATGGAGGTGTTCCTGCGCTTCACCCATCGCTACTGGTTTCACGAGATTTCCAATCAGGGCGTGGCGCGCGATGTGTTCGCGCGCCTGCGCCGCCAGCTCAACACTGACGAGTTGCAGCAGGAAGTACGCAGCGAAGTCCTCGACATGAACAACTATCTCGATTCCGACGCCTTTCGCCGCCAGGCCAGTACCGTGCTGCGCCTCACGGTGGTGACGATCTTCGGTCTGATCGGCACCGTTGCCACCGGCGTGCTGGGCATGAACCTGCTCAATGAAAGCGATTCGAGCCTGGGGCGCCGCGCACTGATCTTCATAGTGACCGTCGGCCTGACCCTGGCGGTAACTGCCTTCACGATTACGCGCTCCAAGGCGCTGGCCGACTTTCTCGATGCCATGTCGGATGAGCGCATAGGCTGGCGCGGCAAGTGGGCGAGCCTGCGCCGCGCCCTGCTGCCGCGCCGCGACCGTCAGGCGCCCAGGTAGTCGCGCTTGCCCAGATCCAGCCCGTTGTGCCGCAGGATGGCGTACGCCATTGTGTAGTGAAAATAGAAGTTAGGCATCACAACATTCAGCAGATAGACCAGACCTGTGAATTCCATTTCCTGGGGACCAAACTTCAGCTTGATCTGCCGCGCTTCACTGCCATCGATCTGTGCCGCGCTGTAGCCTGCCATCGACTTGCGGGTTTTTTCGATGCGCGCCAGCAAATCGGCGAACGTGGTTTCATTGTCTTCGAATTTCGGCGGCTCGACGCCTGCGAGCCGGGCCGGAGCACCCTTGGCGAAATCACAGGCAATCTGCACCTGCTTGGCCAGCGCAAACATATCGGGCGCAAGTCGCGCGCTGATCAGTACCGCGGGCTCGATCTTGCGGGTCTCAGCCCAGCTGGCAGCCTTTGACAGAATGGTCGACAGATTTCCGAGCAGTTTATCGAGAACCGGCACCGAGGCCTGATACATGGAAATGGGCATTGAAAACTCCTGGGGGTTTTGCGGGTCGCAACCATAGAATAGAGTGATGGAGATATACAAGGAGTTCCGCATCGAAGCGGCCCACCGCCTGCCCAACGTGCCGGCCGGGCACAAATGCGCCCGCCTGCACGGCCATTCGTTTCGCATCGGCGTATACCTGCAGGGTGCCGTGGGCGCCCAGACTGGCTGGGTCTGCGATTTCGCCGACATTGGCGTGGCCATGCAGCCGCTTCATGAGCAGCTCGATCACCGCTATCTGAACGACATCGAGGGGCTTGAAAACCCCACCAGCGAAGTGCTCGCCATGTGGATATGGGAGCGGCTGCGGCTAAAATTACCCGCGCTCGCGCGAGTGGTCATCCACGAAACCTGCACCAGTGGTTGTGAATACCGTGGCGCCTGATCCCCGCATGGCAGAGCAGCTGGCGCCCTCCACACCGCCGCCCTTAGCGCCGCCGGTCGCGCGCCGACTGGCGCCACTGGCCGCGCTGCGGCCGTTTCTCGTGCCGCACCTGCGCCTGATCCTGCTGGCGCTGTTCGCGCTCGCGGTCGCTGCCGCCGCGACCCTGGTATTGCCGGTCGCCGCGCGGCAGATGATCGATCACGGCTTCGACGCCAGCTCGTCGGCGCACATCGGCCGCTATTTTCTGGGTTTCCTGGCGGTGACGGTGGTCATGGGCCTGGCCTCGGCGTCGCGCTACTACCTGGTCACCTGGATCGGCGAACGCGTCGTTGCGGACGTGCGCAATCGCGTTTTCAGTCACGTACTGGAGCTGTCGACGGAGTTTTTTGAGCGTACCCGCACTGGCGAACTGCTCTCGCGCCTGACCGGCGATACCACCCTGGTACAGAGCGTAATCGGCTCGTCGGCCTCATTCGCCATGCGCAGCGTGGTTACGTCCATAGGCGCACTGGTGATGATGGCAATCACCAGTCCGAAACTTACCGGGCTGACCTTCCTGAGCGTGCCGGTGGTGCTGGTCTCGATCATTCTGCTGGGCCGGCGCGTGCGCGGTTTGTCACGTGCCGCACAGGATCGCGTCGCCGAGACCTCGGCGCTGGCCAGTGAAGTGCTCAATGCCATGCCCACCGTACAGGCCTACACGCATGAGCCGGTCGATCGCGCCCGCTTCGACGCCGCAACGGAGCAGGCTTTTGTCACCGGCATTCGCCGTACCCGCATTCGCGCCGTGATGACGGCTCTGGTCATCATGCTGGTGGGCGCGTGCATCGTCGGCGTGCTGTGGGTCGGCGCCACTGACGTGCTGGCCAGGCGACTGACGACCGGCGAGCTGATCCAGTTTCTGTTCTACGCCATTCTGCTGGCCAGTTCGGTAGGCGCACTGAGCGAATTGTGGGGCGAAGTGCAGCGTGCCGCCGGCGCCACTGAGCGACTCATGGAAATTCTCGCCACCGAGCCGCTGATTCGCGCGCCGGCACAGGCATTGCCCTTGCCCTCCCCGGTGCGCGGTCGTCTCGATTTCCAGGCCGTGAGCTTCAGTTACCCTTCGCGGCCCGAGCACACCGCCCTGGCGCAGTTTGATCTGCAGGTGCTGCCCGGCGAAGCCGTGGCGCTGGTAGGTCCGTCCGGGGCCGGCAAGTCGACAGTGTTTCAGCTGCTGCTGCGCTTCTTCGATCCGGGCGCCGGCGCTATCCTGCTCGACGGCGTCAACATCTCCGCGCTCGATCCGGCGGCACTGCGCGCGCAGATCTCGGTAGTCGCACAGGATGCGGTCATTTTCTCCGGCACGATTGCCGACAACATCCGCTACGGCAAACCCGCCGCGGACGCTGCGGCGGTGAGCGCCGCCGCTACGGCCGCGGCAGCCGACGAGTTCATCCGCCGCCTGCCACAGGGATATGAAACGCTGGTGGGCGAGCGCGGCATTACGCTCTCGGGCGGTCAGCGCCAGCGCATTGCCATCGCTCGCGCCATGCTGCGCGATGCGCCGGTACTGCTGCTCGATGAGGCAACCAGTGCGCTGGACGCCGAAAACGAACGGCTGGTGCAGCTGGGCCTGGCGAATCTGATGGCCGGGCGCGGTGGCCAGGCGCGCACCACCATTGTGATCGCCCATCGGTTGGCGACCATCCAGAAACTCAAGCGTATCGTGGTCATGGACCAGGGTCGCATCGTCGCACAGGGCAACCATGAGCAACTCGTCAGGGACGACGGACTCTATGCGCGGTTGGCGGCGCTGCAATTCTAGGCGCCCATCTTGACAACGGCGGCTCGGCGGGCCGATTCTTGAATCCCTATGAGCACTACCATCTGGATCGGTACCCGCAAGGGTGCCTTTGCACTGCGCTCGGACGCGCGACGGCGCAGCTGGCGACTGGCTGGACCGCAATTCCTCGGCCACATTATTCACCACATCGTCCAGGATCCGCGCGAGCCGCGACGACTGACGATGGCGGCGAAGACCGGGCATCTCGGGCCGACGGTCTACACCTCCAGCGATCGTGGACGGCATTGGCAGGAAGCCAAGACACCGCCGGCGTTCCGCAAGGCCGGTGAAGGCGAGACGCCGCGGGCGGTCGAGCGCGTGTTCTGGCTCAGCCCCGGACACGCCAGCGAGCCTGGCGTCTGGTATGCCGGCACGGCGCCGGCCGGGCTGTTCCGCTCCACAGATCACGGCGTCAACTGGCAACCGGTCGCCGGATTCAATGAGCACACCATGTTTTCAAAATGGGCGGCGGGTTTGCGCACGCCCGATGGCGAACTGCTGCACTCGATACGGATCGATCCGCGCGACGCGCGCCACATGTATCTGGCCATTTCGATCGGCGGTGTCTTTGAAACTACCGATGGTGGCGCTGACTGGGCGCCGCTCAACGAAGGGATCGCGGCCGACTTCCTGCCCGACCCGAACGCAGCCTACGGCCACGATCCGCACTGTGTGATTGTGCATCCGCTGCAGCCCGACCGGCTCTACCAGCAGAATCATTGCGGCAGTTATCGGCTCGATCGCCCTGCGCGCCGCTGGCTGCGCATCGGCGACAACATGCCAAAGAAAATTGGCGACATCGGCTTTCCGATCGTCGCGCATCCACATGATGCCGATACCGTGTTTGTAGTGCCGATGGATGGTTCAAAGGTCTGGCCGCGCACCGCCATTGATGGCAAGCCCGCCGTTTATCGCACGCGCAATGCTGGCCGCAGCTGGCAACGGCTTGATCGCGGTCTGCCGCGCAAACAGGCCTGGTATACCGTGTTGCGCCAGGCAATGTGTTCCGACAATGGGAAGAACCTCGGCCTCTATTTTGGCACCACGCAGGGCGAAATCTGGGCCAGCACCAACAGCGGCGATTCCTGGCGCCGCATCGCACAGAACCTGCCTGAGATCTATTCGGTCACGCACGCCGTTTAGATAATTACACTGCAGCGCGTTGCGGGATTTCGCGCTGCGCCGGGATGCGGGATTTCGCGCCGCGCAAATAATTATCCTGCTGAAAGTCAAATCGCTGTCTGACAGGCGCGACAGGATGCCTGCGGTCTACATGTTGATGACAATGCGCTCCGGTCAGAACGGGGAGCGGAATTCGACATGTGCACTGCAAGTCTGCATTCGTGCTTTTTGCCGCTGACATCCAGCCTGCCGCAACAGCACTCACACTTCATTGCCCGCGTGCCGCTGCCCGAGTGGCAAAGCTGATCACTGCAGCTACGCCGCTCAGGCGCGGCGTCATGATGCGGATTCTGCTGGCACTGCTGCTGCTATGCGTCGTTGGCGCAGCGGCAGCCAATGCACCGCCGGCCAAGGCCGCGGCGGGCAGCGCGCCGGCGGCGGCCACGCCGCAGATCGAGCGCACTTCCTTTGACCATCTGACCACTGGATTTGAGCTGCTTGGCAAGCACCGCGACCTGCCGTGCGAATCCTGTCACGTCAATGCAGTATTCGAGGGTACGCCGCGTATCTGCGCCAGCTGCCATGGAATCGGCACGCAAGTACGTGCCACGGCCAAACCACTCAACCACATCCTGAGTTCCAACAGCTGCGAGAGCTGCCACACGCCTGTGGCTTTCAGTCCAGCAGTCAGCTTCGATCACACTGAAGTGCGCGGCAGCTGTTCTTCCTGCCACAACGGTGTACAGGCGCAGGGCAAGGGGCCGACGCACATCGAGACTACACTGGAGTGCGACGCCTGCCATTCGACCTTCAACTGGACAGGCGCGCTTTTCAATCACGACGGCGTAGTCAGTGGTTGTGCAACGTGTCACAACGGCGTCGCGGCCAGCGGCACTCCTGCCACGCACCTGCCCACCGACGGCGCCGCGTGTGAGCTGTGCCATATACCCACGCAGTACACGAGTTTTGGCGGCGCGCGGATGAATCATGCGGCAGTGACGCCGCCGATGCCCTGCGCCGATTGCCACGAAGCGGGAAAGACTTTTGCCGGAGTTACGATGGTTACCCGGCCGGCACCACCACACCCGAGCACGGGCGACTGTGGTAGCTGCCACCTGTCGACGATCTCTTTCAGCAGCGGCAGTCTGCAGCCGAACGGGCACATTCCGACTTCGCAGCCCTGCACGCTGTGTCATTCGAACCCGGCTGATTTCAGTGTCTATCAGATGAAGCACGATGGCATCAACAGTGGCTGCGCCACGTGCCACGCAGCGGACAGGAGTTTCACCAACATGGCGCCGCCGGTGCTCAAGGTGCCGCCCGGCAACCACATCCCGATCGGAACTGCCACCTGCGAGAGTTGCCACACTGCCACGAACTTCAGCAGTTTCGTGATCAGCAACAAGAGCCCGCCGATGAACCACGCGGTGGTGTCCGGGATGAGCTGCGCGACCTGCCACGGCGCGGCCAGCAGCTGGGTGGGCACGCCCGCCACCGTGCTGCCGCCAGCCAATCACGTCCCGGTCGGCTCAAGTGGCTGTGAGAGCTGCCATTCGAGTTCGAGCTTTGGATCGTTCGTGTTCGTCAATGCGAGCGGTACTGCGCCGCCAGCCATGGTGCACAGTGCTGTGAGTGCCACGGCCTGCTCGAGCTGCCATGAGCAGGGCGACAGCTGGGCGGGTGCGCCGGGCACGCGGCTACGCCCCGCCACCAAAGCCGATGGCACAGTGCACGTCGCCACGGGCGAATGCTCGACCTGCCATTTCAATACTGCCAGCTTCAAGGGCGCGACGGATCTGCCAAGCAATCACATTCCGCTGCCCGCGGGCTCTGCGAGCCAATGCGCTGCCTGCCATAGCAATCCTGGGGATTTCTCGAGCTACACGATGGACCACGCCGTCGTCAGCGCTGCGGCCTGCGCTGTCTGTCACGCCGCCGGCATGAGTTTTGCGAATATGGCGCCGCCAGTGCTCAAGGTACCTGCAGGCAATCACATTCCGATCGGTACTGCCAGCTGCGAGAGCTGCCACAGCCCCACCGCTTTCACCACCTTCGTCATCAGCAACAAGAGCCCGCCGATGAATCACGCGGTGGTCCCGGGCGTGGCCTGCGCCACCTGCCACGGCGCGGGTCACAGCTGGGTGGGCACGCCGGCCACGGTGCTGCCACCTGCCAATCATGTGCCCGTTGGCACGGCAGCCTGCGAGAGTTGCCATGCGCCGGGCACCTTCAGCAGCTTCACCATCAGCAACCTCAGCGGCACCGCGCCGCCTTCGATGGTGCACAGTGCGGTGAGTTCCCTGACCTGCTCGGCCTGTCACGAGACCGGTCACAGCTGGGTCGGAGTGCCGGGCACGCGGCTACGCCCCGCGACCAAGGCCGATGGCACCGTGCACGTCGCCTCAGGCGAATGCTCGACCTGCCATTTCAACACCACCAGCTTCAAGGGCGCGATTGATCTGCCGAACAATCATATTCCGCTGCCCAGCGGCTCTGCGAGCCAGTGCTCTGCCTGTCATAGCAATCCTGCAAACTACGCGACTTACACGATGGACCACAACGTCGTGAACACTGCGGCCTGCGCTGTCTGCCACGCCGCGGACAAGAGTTTTGCGAATATGGCGCCACCAGTGCTCAAGGTACCCGCGGCCAACCACATTCCGATCGGCACTGCCAGCTGCGAGAGCTGTCACAGCGCTACGAACTTCAGCAGCTTCCTCATCAGCAACAAGAGCCCGCCGATGAACCATGCGGTGGTCGCGGGCGTGGCCTGCGCCACCTGCCACGGCGCGGGTCACAGCTGGGCGGGTACGCCGCCTACCGTGCTGCCGCCCGCCAATCATGTGCCCTTTGGCACGGCAGCCTGCGAGAGTTGCCATGCGCCAGGCACTTTCAGCAGCTTCACCTTCAGCAACCTCAGCGGCACTGCGCCGCCCGCGATGGTGCACGGTGCGGTGAGTTCCCTGACCTGCTCCGCCTGCCACGAGACCGGTCACAGCTGGGCAGGCACGCCGATCACCAAAGTGCGCCCCGTCACCAAGGCCGATGGCACGGCGCACGTAAGCTCAGGCGAGTGCTCGACCTGTCACTTCAATACCACCAGCTTCAAGGGTGCGACGGATCTGCCGAGCAATCATATTCCGCTGCCCAGTGGCTCCGCGAGCCAGTGCTCCGCCTGTCATAGCAATCCTGCAAACTACGCGACCTACACGATGGACCACAGCGTCGTGAACGCTGCGGCCTGCGCCGTCTGTCACGCCGCCGGCAGAAGTTTTGCCAACATGGCGCCGCCGGTGCTCAAGGTACCTCCGGCCAATCACATTCCGATCGGCACCGCCGCCTGCGAGAGCTGTCACAGCGCCACGAACTTCAGCAGCTTCCTCATCAGCAACAAGAGTCCGCCGATGAACCACGCGGTGGTCGCGGGCGTGGCCTGCGCCACCTGTCACGGCGCGGGTCGCAGCTGGGTGGGCACGCCCGCCACGGTGCTACCACCAGCCAATCATGTGCCCTCTGGCGGCGCAGCCTGCGAGAGTTGCCATGCGCCAGGTACTTTCAGCAGCTTCACCTTCAGCAACGCTCAGTGGTACTGCGCCGCCTTCGATGGTGCACAGTGCAGTGAGTTCCTTGACCTGCTCGGCCTGTCACGAGGCGGGCCATAGCTGGGCCGGCGCGCCGATCACCAAAGTGCGCCCCGTCACCAAGGCCGATGGCACAGCGCACGTCGTCTCAGGCGAATGCTCGACCTGCCATTTCAATACCACCAGCTTCAAGGGTGCCACAGACCTGCCCAACAACCACATTCCGCTGCCGGCGGCCGACAACAACAACTGCGCTGCTGTGCCATACCACGGCGGGCAACTACACCGTTGCAGTAATGAGCCACGCGAACATCACCAGCAACTGCGCGCAGTGCCATGCGCTCGGCAAGAGCTTCGCCAACATGGCGCCGCCGACACTGAAGCTGCCGCCGGCCAATCACATTCCCTTTGGCACCGCGGCCTGCGAGAGCTGCCATAGCCCCACCGCTTTCGCAACCTTCGTCATCAGCAACAAGAGTCCGCCGATGAACCACGCGGTGGTCGCGGGCGTGGCCTGCGCCACCTGCCACGGCGCGGGTCACAGCTGGGTGGGCACGCCGCCTACCGTGCTGCCGCCGGCCAATCACGTCCCGTTCGGCGCGAGTGGCTGTGAAAGCTGCCACTCGAGCTCGAGTTTTGGATCATTCGTGTTCGTCAATGCAAGCGGCACTGCGCCGCCAGCCATGGTGCACAGTGCTGTAAGTGCCACGGCCTGCTCGAGCTGCCATGAGAAGGGCAACAGCTGGGCTGGCGCGCCGGGCACGCGGCTACGGCCAGTCACCAAGGCCGATGGCACAGCGCACGTCGTCTCGGGTGAATGCTCGACCTGCCATTTCAATACCTCCAGCTTCAAGGGTGCCACCGACCTGCCAAACGACCACATTCCACTGCCGGCAGCCGACAACAACAACTGCCTGCTGTGCCATACCACGGCGGGCAACTACACCGTTGCAGTAATGAGCCACGCGAACATCACCAGCAACTGCGCGCAGTGCCATGCGCTCGGCAAGAGCTTCGCCAACATGGCGCCGCCGACACTGAAGCTGCCGCCAGCGAACCACATTCCCTTTGGCACCGCAGCCTGCGAGAGCTGCCATAGCCCCACCGCTTTCGCAACCTTCGTCATCAGCAACAAGAGTCCGCCGATGAACCACGCGGTGGTCGCGGGCGTGGCCTGCGCCACCTGCCACGGCGCGGGTCACAGCTGGGTGGGCACGCCGCCTACCGTGCTGCCGCCGGCCAACCATGTGCCCTTTGGCACGGCGGCCTGCGAGAGTTGCCATGCGCCAGGTACTTTCAGCAGCTTCACCTTCAGCAACCTCAGCGGCACTGCGCCGCCGTCGATGGTGCACAGCGTGGTCAGTTCGATGACCTGCTCGGCCTGTCACGAGGCCGGTCGCAGCTGGGCCGGCGCGCCGATCACCAAAGTGCGGCCCATCACCAAGGCCGATGGCACAGCGCATGTGACCTCAGGCGAGTGCTCGACCTGCCATTTCAATACCACCAGCTTCAAAGGCGCGATCGATCTGCCGAGCAATCATATTCCACTGCCCAGCGGCTCCTCGAGCCAGTGCTCCGCCTGCCATAGCAATCTTTCGAACTACGCGATCTACACGATGGACCACAGCGTCGTGAACGCTACCGCCTGCGCCATCTGTCACGCCGCCGGAAGAAGTTTTGCGAATATGGCGCCGCCGGTGCTCAAGGTACCCCCGGCCAATCACATTCCGATCGGCACCGCCGCCTGCGAGAGCTGTCACAGCGCCACGAACTTCAGCAGCTTCCTCATCAGCAACAAGAGTCCGCCGATGAATCACTCGGTAGTGACTGCGCTGAGCTGCGCGAGTTGCCACGGATCCGGCCATTCCTTTGTCGGTGCACCGCCGGTGATGACTATTCCGGCGTCCCATGTGCCGGTAGGTACGGCCGACTGCGCGCTGTGCCACGACAATTCGATCTTCAGTTCCTTTGCCTTCGCCAACCTCAGCGGTACCACGCCGCCTGCCATGGTTCACAGTTCCGTTAGTGCCACGGCCTGCTCTGCCTGTCATGAGGCCGGTCACAGCTGGGTCGGCGCGCCGATCACCAAAGTGCGGCCCGTCACCAAGGCCGATGGCACAGCGCATGTGACCTCAGGCGAGTGCTCGACCTGCCATTTCAATACCACCAGCTTCAAGGGTGCCACCGACCTGCCCAACAACCACATTCCGCTGCCAGCGGCCGACAACAACAACTGCGTCTTGTGCCATACCACGGCGGGCAACTATACCGTCGCCGTGATGAGCCACGCGAACATCACCAGCAACTGCGCGCAGTGCCATGCGCTCGGCAAGAGCTTCGCCAACATGGCGCCGCCGACACTGAAGCTGCCGCCAGCGAACCACATTCCCTTTGGCACCGCGGCCTGTGAGAGCTGCCATAGCCCCACCGCTTTCGCAACCTTCGTCATCAGCAACAAGAGTCCGCCGATGAACCACGCGGTGGTCGCGGGCGTGGCCTGCGCCACCTGCCACGGCGCGGGCAAAAGCTGGGTCGGCACGCCACCTACCGTGCTGCCGCCGGCCAACCATGTGCCCTTTGGCACGGCAGCCTGCGAGAGTTGCCATGCGCCAGGCACCTTCAGCAAATTCACCTTCAGCAACCTCAGTGGCACTGCGCCGCCGTCAATGGTGCACAGCGTGGTCAGTTCGATGACCTGCTCGGCCTGTCACGAGGCGGGCCACAGCTGGGCCGGCGCGCCGATCACCAAAGTGCGCCCCGTCACCAAGGCCGATGGCACAGCGCATGTCGACCTCAGGCGAGTGCTCGACCTGCCATTTCAATACCACCAGCTTCAAGGGTGCCACCGACCTGCCAAACGACCACATTCCACTGCCGGCGGCCGACAACAACAACTGCGCTGCTGTGCCATACCACGGCGGGCAACTACACCGTTGCAGTAATGAGCCACGCGAACATCACCAGCAACTGCGCGCAGTGCCATGCGCTCGGCAAGAGCTTCGCCAACATGGCGCCGCCGACACTGAAGCTGCCGCCGGCCAATCACATTCCCTTCGGCACCGCGGCCTGCGAGAGCTGCCATAGCCCCACCGCTTTCGCAACCTTCGTCATCAGCAACAAGAGTCCGCCGATGAACCACGCGGTGGTCGCGGGCGTGGCCTGCGCCACCTGCCACGGCGCGGGTCGCAGCTGGGTGGGCACGCCGCCTACGGTGCTGCCGCCGGCCAATCATGTGCCCTTTGGCACGGCGGCCTGCGAGAGTTGCCATGCGCCAGGTACTTTCAGCAGCTTCACCTTCAGCAACCTCAGCGGCACTGCGCCACCGTCGATGGTGCACAGCGTGGTCAGTTCGATGGCCTGCTCGGCCTGTCACGAGACCGGTCGCAGCTGGGCCGGTGCGCCGATCACCAAAGTGCGGCCCATCACCAAGGCCGATGGCACAGCGCATGTGACCTCAGGCGAGTGCTCGACCTGCCATTTCAATACCACCAGCTTCAAGGGTGCCACCGACCTGCCCAACAACCACATTCCGCTGCCAGCGGCCGACAACAACAACTGCGTCTTGTGCCATACCACGGCGGGCAACTATACCGTCGCCGTGATGAGCCACGCGAACATCACCAGCAACTGCGCGCAGTGCCATGCGCTCGGCAAGAGCTTCGCCAACATGGCGCCGCCGACACTGAAGCTGCCGCCAGCCAACCACATTCCCTTTGGCACCGCAGCCTGTGAGAGCTGCCATAGCCCCACCGCTTTCGCAACCTTCGTCATCAGCAACAAGAGCCCGCCGATGAACCACGCGGTGGTCGCGGGCGTGGCCTGCGCCACCTGCCACGGCGCGGGCAAAAGCTGGGTCGGCACGCCGGCTACCAAAGTCGAGCCGGGCAATCATATTCCGATCGGTACGACAGCCTGCACCAGCTGTCATTCAGCAACCAATTTCACGAGTTTCGTAATCGCCAACGCAGTGCCGCCGATGAATCACACCGGATTCACCACTGGCTGCATAACGTGTCACGGCGTAGGCCAGAGCTGGGTCGGCACGCCGGCGGTCAAATCGCTGCCTGCAATGCACATTCCTACGGGCAACATGGCCTGCGAAGGCTGCCACTCCAATTCGAGTTTCAGTTCCTTCGTGTTCCCGAACGCTCAGCGGTACCGCGCCGGCCGCCATGGTGCACAGCCTGGTGACGGCGATTGCCTGCTCGACCTGTCATGAGGCGGGCAAGAGCTTTGTCGGTTCGCCGGCGACCAGGGTCCGACCTGCCACCAAAGCGAACGGCACGGCGCACGTCGTGGCGGGCGAATGTTCGACCTGCCATTTCAATACCACCAGTTTCAAGGGCGCCACCGACCTGCCGGCCAACCACATTCCCCTGCCGGCGGCCGACAACAACAACTGCGCGTTGTGCCACACAACGGCCGGCAACTACAGCGTCGCGGTCATGAGCCACGCGAACATCACCACAAACTGCGCGCAGTGCCACGCTGCGGGCAAGAGCTTCGCCAACATTGCGCCACCGACCCTGAAGCTGCCGCCGGCAAATCATGTGCCCTTTGGCACGGCGGCGTGCGAGAGCTGCCATAGCCCCACCGCCTTCACCACCTTCGTCATCAGCAACAAGAGTCCGCCGATGAATCACTCCGTGGTGTCGGGCACCGCCTGCAGTGCCTGCCATGGCATGAGTATGACCTTTGCGGGCACCCCTGCCACCGTGGTCGAGCCCGCCAATCACATTCCGATCGGCACGGTGGTGTGCACGCAGTGCCATGCGCCGACCAACTTCACGAGTTTCAAGTTCACGAACGCGAGCGGCACAGCGCCCGCCGCGATGGTACATACCGGCTTTACGACGGGCTGCGTCAACTGCCATGGCGCCGGCAAAGTCTTCGTGGGCACGCCCGCGACCAAGGTGCTGCCGGTCAATCACATTCCGACCGGCACGATCGCCTGTGAGGGTTGCCACTCGGCCAGCAACTTCAGCAGCTTCGTGTTCAGCAATGTCAGCGGCACGGCACCGCCGTCGATGGTGCACAGTCGGGTGACCGCCATGGTGTGCTCGACTTGCCACGAGGCCGGCAGGACCTTTGTCGGCACGCCGGCCACCAGGGTGCGCCCGGCAAAGAAGGCCGACGGTACTGTGCACGTGGTTTCCGGGGAATGCTCCACCTGTCATTTCAATACCACCAGCTTCAAGGGGGCGACGGACTTGCCCGCTAATCACCTGCCGCTGCCGGCTGGCGATGGCAACAATTGCGTGCTGTGCCATACCACGGCCGGCAACTACAGCCTGGCAACCATGAACCATGTGAATATCAGCAGCAACTGCGCGCAGTGCCACGCCTATGGCCTGAGCTTCGCCAACATGGCAGCCCCGACACTCAAGGCACCGCCGTCCGGCGCCACGGGCCATATACCTTCGAACCCTCCCAACGGCACCGCGACCATCGCCTGCGAGCAGTGTCATACGGCCACGGTATTCACGACCTTCTCCGGTACAGTCATGAAGCACGCCGCGGTGCGTGCCATGACCTGCATGAGTTGTCATGAAATCGGCATGACCTGGAAGACGAATACTGGCGTCAGACTCTGGGTGCGCGACTCGGCGAATCATCACAAGGGCGTGGACTGCGGCGGTTCAGGCTGCCATTCCACCAGGGACAAGTTCGGCGCGCGCCACGCTGCGGCCGCGACGGTCATCAGGAAAAGTGGTATCGCAAACGTCGTGCCGGCGCTGGGCGGCACTTCGGCCCTGGGTAGCGCAGCAGGCTTCAACCATCGGCGCGTACTGGGCAGCGCCTGCCTGAGTTGCCACTCCGTGGCGAGTGGCCTGGGAAAGCCCGCGACGCATATCGCCACCAGCGACAGCTGCGATAGCTGCCACACGACGCTCGCCTGGTTGCCGGTGAGGAGCGTTGATCACCTGCAGGTCAAGGGTAGTTGCAACAGCTGTCACAACGGTATCGTGGCGCGTGGCAAGGGCACGGGAAAAAGCCACATTGCCAGCAACAACAGCTGCGAAGCCTGTCATACCAGCAATGCCTGGACGCCGGCGCGCTTTGAACACAGCGCCATCGCGGCACACAGTTGCAAGAGCTGTCACAACGGACTGCAGGCAGCCGGCCAGCCCATCAGGCACATACCCACTACGGCGCAGTGCGATACCTGCCACGGTTCACTGGGGTGGAAGCCGGCGCTGCTGGATCACACGACGTTGACGGCAAGTTGCGTCACCTGCCACAACAACAACGTGGCCTTTGGTGTCCCAGCCACCCACATGAACACCCGGTTGGACTGCGCCACCTGCCACAATTATCCGGACTGGGCAGTGCTGCATTTCGTGCACACTTCGGCCGCCTTCCCCGGCGAGCACCGCTCGGCACTGGCCTGTAGCGCCTGCCATACCAGCAACAGTGAACAGATTCCATGGCCCTCTATGGCCAGTGCTGGCAGCTGCGGCGGATGCCACACGGCGCTCTACAAGCCCGACGCGCATCCGAAAACCTCAGATGGCCTGAAGTACACGGCCATCGAACTGCACGATTGCACCGGCAGCTGTCACATTTACAGCGATGCCACACTAGGCACCGTGGTCAAGTCGATGCGCGGCAAGTATCACCGGGTGAGCGACAGTGCATTCAAACACTAAGCTGCCACGCTGCACACTATGGATTTGCTCAAACTAGCAGCCGTGTGGCTTTCATGCCCGTGCTTTCCCGCGTCCGGTCTGTCTGTTATGTTCCGACTCCGGTAGGGTGGCAAAGCGACCTGGCGGAACATGGATCATGCGGTAAGAATTCCGGGCCCACTGCGTTCCTATACGAATGACGCCGCGCAGGTCAGCGCCCAGGGCGACACGCTCGAACAGCTGCTTGCCGAACTCGAGCGCAGCTATCCCGGCATGCGCTTTCGCATGATCGATGAGCAGGGGCGCATCCGACCCCACATCCGCATCTTCATCAATACGCAGGAAGCGGCGAGCTCTGACTACACCCCTGGCGAGCGGCGATGTCGTGCATCTGATCTGCGCGCTCAGTGGCGGCTGACATGCTCTCCGATAGTGAACGTGCCCGCTACAGTCGCCACCTGTTGCTGCCAGAGATCGGCAACGCCGGACAGGAGAAGATCAAAGCCGCCCGCGTACTGGTAGTCGGCGCCGGCGGCCTGGGCTCACCTGCCAGTCTGTATCTGGCGGCCGCCGGCATCGGCACGCTGGGTGTGATTGATCATGATCGAATCGAGATATCGAATCTGCAGCGTCAGGTGCTGTTTGCAACCGCGAGCGTGGGCAGCAGCAAGGCCGGCGCTGCACGCGATCGCCTGCTGTCGCTGAACCCGGAGATCTCTGTGCAGGCGCATGATCTCGAGTTGCGCGCCGACAATGCCATCCGGATTGTCGAACAGTACGACCTGGTGATCGATGGGAGCGATCGGCTGACAACGCGCTACCTGGTCAATGATGTCTGCGTGCTGCTGCGCAAGCCACTGGTCGCGGCGGCGATTCATCGCTTCGAAGGCCAGGCCATGAGCTACCTGCCCGGGCAGGGGCCCTGCTATCGCTGTCTGTTTCCGCGCTCTGCCGACGGCGTTGCAGCCAATTGCGCCGAAGCCGGTGTGCTCGGTGTCCTGCCCGGCATACTCGGCGCGCTGCAGGCGGCTGAGGCGCTCAAGCTCGTAGTTGGCATCGGCTCGCCGCTGGTCGGTCGACTGCTGACCTTTGATGCGCTGGCCATGAGCTGGCATGAATTCAGATTTGCGCGCCGCAGCGATTGCGCGGTGTGCGGGGGTTCGCCTTCGATACGCAGTCCGCAGGATAGTGTGGCAGCCAATGCAGACCCTGCTGCAACCGCCATCAAGCGGCTCGATCCAGGGCAATTGCAGTCGCTCCTGCAGAACCAGTCAGCCGATGGCGCGGCACCAGCACTGATAGATGTCCGCGAAGTGCGCGAATTCGCGCTCAGCCATCTGCCTGGCGCCATCAACGTGCCGCTCGGCGAACTGCCGCGACGACTGGCGGACATGCCGATGCACCTGCCGCTGGTATTCATCTGTCGCAGCGGCGGGCGCAGCTGGTCCGCGGCGAATCTGGCCATGAGCGCGGGCCGCGAGTCGCTGGCTCATCTGGAGGGCGGCATGCTGGCCTGGGCCGCGGCACTCGATCCGGCAATGGTGGTTGCGCCGTCGGGCTGAATTTATTCGTGCTGGGATTTTCCGGCCAGCGTGCGGCTCACCAGCGCCAGCGACTCGGCATCATCCCATTGCCGGGCACCATAGACCTTGAGCCGCACCCTGCCTTGTGCGTCTACCAGCACCGTCAACGGCAGCCGCGAGGCACCCAGCATCTGTTCCATCTGCAATTGACTGTCAAGGTAATGACTGATCGTCGCGTTGGATTGCTTCAGCCACGCCAGCGCCTGCTCGCGATAGTCGTCGGTGGAAATGCCGATGATGGCAAAGTGGCGGCCCTCATCGCGCCAGGCGAGCCGCTCCAGCGAAGCCACCTCGGCGCGACACGGACCGCACCAGCTCGCCCAGACATTGATGATCAGCGCGCGACCGCGAAATTGTGCCAGCTCCCGGTCAGGGCCGTTCAGCCCGTGCAACAGCGCACCACGCAGTGACTGGCCCACGGTGACTTCGTGCACCTCGACACTGCGCCCGGCATTTTCGCCCGCAGCAACTCCGGCCAGAGCCGGCAGCAGCAACGTCACGCACAGCAGCACAGCTGGAAGTTTCACGGGCGATTGAAGTCGATGCTGCTCATGGCAGGAACAGATCGCTGGTGGAGGGCGGCGGTACCGGCGAGGGCAGCTCGGCTGCCTTGATGAGCCCACCCACGCGCACGCCGAGCAGCCGCAGGCGCCGCTCCAGCGGTGCTCTCCGCAGGCACAGGCCCGCGTTGCGGCGTATCACGGCGGCTTCGGCGGTGTACGCAGGCAGTGTGACGGCACGCGTTAGTGACTGAAAATTATCGTAGCGCAACTTGATGCCTATGGTGCGGCCAGCATAACCATGTCGCTGCAGATCCGCCGCCACCCGCTCGCACAGCGAAGTAAACAGCGCGCTCAGCTCCGGTCGATCACGCACTGCGTGCAGGTCGCGCTCGAAGGTGGTCTCGCAGCTCATTGACACCGGCTCACTGTGCGTGACGACATCGCGCTCATCACGCCCCCAGGCGGCTTCGTGCAACCAGGCGCCGTGATGACGGCCAAAATGCCCG
Organism: uncultured Gammaproteobacteria bacterium; assembly: GCA_963823235.1. Lineage (GTDB taxonomy): Bacteria > Pseudomonadota > Gammaproteobacteria > Steroidobacterales > Steroidobacteraceae > FEN-1191. The sequence goes on from CAWGKS010000007.1 coordinate 378,075, forward strand.
ATCAACCAGCCGCGCTCGCACTGCGCCAGCTCACCGATGGTGTGGACCTGCAGTTCCTCGAGCCGTGCTGCGGCTTTCGGGCCCACACCATTGATACGTCGACAGGGCAAGGGCCAGATCTTTGCGGCCAGATCAGTGGCGTGAATGATGGTGATGCCATTGGGCTTGTTCAGTTCACTGGCAATTTTTGCCAGCAGCTTGTTGGGCGCCACGCCTATTGAACACGTCAGGCCGGTGCCTGCGAATACCGCCTGCTGCAGCCGTGTGGCAAGCGCCAGATTGCGCTCCGCAGCGCCAGCAGCTGCCAGCTCGTCGGGCACGGCGTCGAAGTCTACATAGACCTCGTCGATCCCTCGATCTTCCATGCGTGGGGCGATGGCGGTGACTGCGGCCTTGAAGAGTCGGGAGTACCGGCGGTACTCGTCGAAATCGGCGGGCAGCAATAGCGCCTGCGGACACAGCTTGGCCGCCTTCATCAATCCCAGGCCTGAGTGCACACCAAACGCGCGCGCCGCATAGGTCGCTGTCGTCACGACGCCGCGACCGGTGTAGTCGGCCAGGCGTTCGGACTCGTCCGTGCCAGCGGCAGCGCCGGGTTCGCTACGGCGCCGCCGCCCGCCGATCACCACCGGCAATCCACGCAGCTGCGGGTAGCGCAACAGTTCCACGGAAGCGTAGAAAGCATCCATGTCCAGGTGCGCGATGCAACGCTGACCGTTCAATTCAATTCAACACCTGGTCAGGCTGCCCGTGCCACAACCGCGCATATAAAGGACGCTGGCCGAGCGACAGCACCAGTTGCGCGGGCTGTACCACATTCCAGATGGCCAGATCGCACCAGTAGCCCGGAGCAATGACGCCACATTCCGCGGCTCGCCCCAGTGCACGCGCGGCCTGCCGGGTTACGCCATCCAGGCACTCGTCAACGCTCAGACCAAACTCCAGCGCGGCGAAATTCATCGCCGCCAGTATCGACGCCACGGGCGACGTACCCGGATTGCAGTCGGTGGCCACGGCGAGTGGGACGCCCGCGCGTCGCAGCTGCGCGATGGGTGGCAGCTGCGTCTCACGCAGGAAGTAATAGGCGGCCGGCAACAGCACCGCAACGCAACCGCTGTGCGCCAGCGCCGCTACACCTGCCGCGTCGGTATATTCGAGGTGATCAGCGGAGAGTGCCTGATGACGCGCCGCCAGGGCCGCACCACCCAGATTCGAGAGTTGGTCAGCATGCAGCTTGACGCGCAGCCCCAGGGAACGCGCGACGCTGAACATGCGTTCAACCTCGGCTACTGAAAAAGCCAGCCCCTCGCAGTAAGCATCAAAGCAATCGGCCCAACCACCGGCGACAATGGCCGGCAGGTATTCCTGGCAGACGCGCTCCACGTAGGCAGCTGCCTTGCCAGCGTATTCCGGAGGCAGGACATGAGCACCCAGATAGGTGCCCGATACGCTGACGCGCCGCCGCGCGCTTAAGCCCCGGGCCGCCTGCAACATGCGAATTTCGGCGGCCAGTTCCAGGCCATAACCGGATTTGATTTCGATGCTGGTCACGCCCTCAGCCAGCAACGCGTCGAGGCGCGGCAGAGCGAGTTGCTCGAGTTCCGCAACCGTGGCGGCAGCCGTTGCCGCAACCGTCGAGAGTATGCCGCCGCCCGCTCGGGCGATGGCCTGGTAGCTCTCGCCGGCCAGCCGGCGCTCCATCTCGGCGCTGCGGTCGCCGGCATAGACCAGGTGCGTGTGGCAGTCGATGAACCCGGGCGTGACCAGCCGCCCGCCGAGATCGATGCCTCTGGCGTCGGGAAAGCGCCGTTGCAGATCAGAGTGGGCGCCCACAGCGACGATGCGTCCGCCCTGCTCGGCGAGCGCCTGTACGGGCCAGGGATCGTCGGCAGCGGCGCCAGTCCGACTGCCGGCCGACCAGATACGCCCACCGACATAAAGCGTAGTATTTTCTGCGGCGCCAGGATTCATCGGCGCAGGATACCGCGCGGGCTACGGCCGACGCCATGTGTAGGACGCCGGCCTGCGGTGTAACATGCCGCCGATGCAGTCCACCACCGCCGCAGCCCACGCCACGGTCACTTTCGCCCACCTGTGGTGGAATTCCCGCTGGCTGCACAACGCCCGGGTCACTATCGACGCACAGGGTCAGGTGCGCTCGGTAGGCGAAGACGGCGAAGGCGCAGCCAGCAGCGAAAACATCGTCCCCGGAATCACCGTTCCCGGCATGGGCAACGCCCACTGCCATGCTTTTCAGCGCGTGCTGGGTGCGATAACGCAACGATCGTCCGGTGGCCGGGACAACTTCTGGAGCTGGCGCGAAACCATGTACGCGCTGGCAGCACGCCTGGACCGCGAGGCGCTGACGGCGATTACAGCGCGCTGCTATCTTGAACTGCTGCGTGGTGGCTACACCAGCGTGGCCGAGTTCCTGTACCTGCATCGGCTCGATGCCACGCGTCCTGACGCTGCGCGCCACGGCGAACTCGATGCCGACACCGCCGTTGCCGATGCCGCGGCGCTCTCAGGCCTGCAGCTCACCCTGCTGCCGACACTTTATCAGTATGCGGATTTCGGCGGCGTGCCAGCCCGCCCCGGACAGCAGCCCTTCGTGCGCAGCACGGCGCAGTTTCTGCGCGACTGGCAGGAACTGCGGCGCCGTTACCCCATCGGCGGAAACGTTGCGCTCGGCGTGGCCTTTCACAGCCTGCGCGCTGTCGACCTTGCGGCGATCGACACCGTGATGGCCGAGGTGCGGGACGACGCGCACTGCCGCTGTGTACATATCCATGTCGCCGAGCAGGTTGCCGAAGTGGCGGCCTGCGTGCGCCTGCACGGCATGGCGCCGGTGGCCTTGCTGGCCAGGCGCGGGCTGCTCTCGCCGCGCTGGTCGCTGGTGCATGCCACGCACGCCGATAATAAGGAGCTGGAGCAGCTGCGCATTGCCGGGGCGACCCTGGTGTTGTGCCCGACTACCGAGGCCGATCTGGGTGATGGCATCGTGAATCTTCCCGATTTCCTCAGTGCCGGCGGCAACATCGCCATTGGCTCGGACAGCAACGTCGGTCGCAATGCCTGCGCCGAACTGCGTCTGCTCGAATGGACGCAGCGCCTGACGCACGGACAGCGCAATGTGCTCAGCAGCGCTGAGCAACCGGTGGTGGCCGAGCGGATTTACGCGGCGGCCTGGCGCGGTGGTCAGCGCGCGCTTGGTGCCGGAGCTGATGATAGCGCCGCAGGGCAGCGCGCCGACTTTGCGACCTACGATCTTAACGACGGTGATTGCCTGCTGCAGCAGCCGCGCGATTTTCTCAGCGCCCTGGTGTTCGACAGCGCGGCGCCATGTGCACAGCAGGTCATGGTGGGCGGCAAGTGGGTCATCCGCGACGGCCGGCATGAGAATGAAACTGAAATTGAAATGCGCTACGGCAAGGCCGTACAGCGCCTGCTCGCACCAGGAGTATTAACGTGAGTAAACCAGCCAGTCTGCAATCCGGTCCGCGCGTGATCCGCGCCCCACGTGGTACCACGCTCAGCGCCCGCTCGTGGCTCACCGAAGCGGCGCTGCGCATGCTCATGAACAATCTCGATCCGGAGGTGGCCGAGCGACCCGGCGATCTGGTCGTGTACGGCGGCATCGGCAAGGCGGCGCGCAACTGGGAATGCTTCGATGCCATCGTCGCCACGCTGCGTCGGCTGGGCGATGATGAAACGCTGCTGGTGCAGTCAGGCAAACCGGTGGGCGTATTCCGCACCCACAGCGATGCACCGCGCGTGCTGATCGCCAATTCCAACCTGGTGCCCCATTGGGCCACATGGGAACACTTCAACGAGCTCGACCGGCGTGGTCTCATGATGTACGGCCAGATGACCGCCGGCTCATGGATCTACATCGGCTCGCAGGGCATCGTGCAGGGCACTTACGAAACCTTCGTCGAAATGGGACGGCGTCATTTTGGCGGTGAATTGCGCGGTCGCTGGATACTGACCGCGGGTCTCGGTGGCATGGGCGGCGCGCAGCCGCTGGCGGCCACCATGGCAGGGGCTTCGATGCTGGCGGTTGAATGTCGTCAATCGAGCCTCGACAAGCGGCTTGCTACCGGCTATCTCGACGAGCAGGCGGCCAGCCTTGATGCGGCACTGGCGCTGCTGGCGGCGGCAAAAGCGGCGGGCACTGCACGCTCGATCGGCCTGTGCGCGAATATCGCCGAGGTGCTGCCCGAATTATTGCGTCGTGGCGTGCTGCCCGATGCACTCACTGATCAGACCTCAGCGCACGATCCGGTCCATGGCTACCTGCCGGTGGGCTGGAGCGTAGAGCACTGGGAGGCGCAGCAGAAACTGGCTCCCGCCAGCGTGGCCGCGGCCGCGGCCGATTCGATGGCGGTGCACGTGCGCGCCATGCTGGAAGTGCAACGACGCGGCATACCGGTATTCGACTACGGTAACAACATCCGCCAGGTAGCGCTGCAAAATGGCGTGGCTGACGCCTTCAGGATTCCCGGCTTCGTGCCCGAGTACATTCGTCCCCTGTTCTGTCGCGGCATCGGACCGTTTCGCTGGGTGGCGCTCTCCGGCGATCCAGCTGACATCGCCAAAACCGATCAGCGCGTGCGCGAGCTGATCCCGGATGATCCGCACCTGCATCGCTGGCTCGACATGGCCGCGCAACGCATCCAGTTTCAGGGACTGCCGGCACGCATCTGCTGGGTGGGGCTGGGAGACCGGCATCGATTGGGCCTGGCCTTCAACGAGATGGTGGCCTCAGGAGAGGTCTCGGCACCCATCGTCATTGGCCGCGATCATCTGGATTCCGGCTCGGTGGCCAGCCCGAATCGCGAAACCGAAAGCATGCGCGACGGCTCCGATGCGGTATCCGACTGGCCGCTGCTCAATGCCCTGCTCAACACCGCCAGCGGTGCCACCTGGGTTTCAATCCACCACGGCGGCGGCGTCGGCATGGGCTATTCGCAGCACGCCGGCGTGGTCATCGTCTGCGACGGCACGGCGGCCGCGGCGCGCCGCATCGAACGCGTGCTGTGGAACGACCCGGCCACCGGCGTCATGCGCCATGCCGACGCGGGTTATGACATCGCGGTGCAATGCGCCACGCAACAGGCGCTCGACCTGCCCATGATCACGAGCGGAGCGCGGCCATGAAGCCGACGAGCTTCAGGCTGGCGCTGCGGGCCGGCGCGCTGAGCATGGATGAGATGCGCGCTGCGCTGCGTGCTCCGGTCGAGCTCAGGCTGCGCCGCTCTGACCTGCAGCGCGTGCGGCGCTCGCGCGAAGTGATCAACGGCCTGATCGCGCGCGGTGAGACGGCTTATGGCGTCAACACCGGCTTTGGTTCTCTCGCCAGCGAGCGCATTCCGGCGGCAGATCTGGCGCAGCTGCAACACAACCTGGTGCTCTCGCACGCCGCCGGCACCGGAGAGCCGCTGCCTGACGAAGTGGTGCGACTCATACTGGTATTGAAGATCGCCAGCCTCGCGCAGGGCTACTCGGGCGTGCGACCCGTCACCCTGCGAGCCTTGCAGAGTCTGCTGAACGCCGGTGTTTATCCGCTGATTCCCGCGCAGGGCTCAGTGGGCGCTTCCGGCGACCTGGCGCCGCTGGCGCATATGAGCGCGACCCTGCTGGGCGTCGGCGAGGTGCGCTACCGTGGCCGGGTGCTCAGCGCACGTGAGGGATTGCGCCGCGCCGGCCTGCAGCCCATGAGGCTGGGTGCCAAGGAAGGCCTGGCACTGCTCAACGGCACGCAGGTATCCACTGCCCTGGCGCTCGCAGGCCTGTTTGCCATCGAGAATGTGTTTGCGGCAGCACTCGTATCCGGCGCCATGTCAGTCGATGCGCTCAAGGGCAGCGATGCGCCCTTTGATGCGCGCATCCACGTGCTGCGCCGCCAACCCGGACAGCAGAACGTGGCGCGCCGCCTGCGCGCCCTGTTGAGCGGTAGCCGCGTGCGCGCCTCGCACCTGGATTGTGGGCGCGTGCAGGACCCCTACTCGCTGCGCTGCCAGCCGCAGGTCATGGGCGCCTGCCTTGATTTATTGCACACCGCCAGCGCCACGCTGCTGCGCGAGGCCAATGCGGTCACCGACAACCCCCTGGTATTTCCCCGCGATGGAGTCGTGCTGTCCGGTGGCAATTTTCATGCCGAGCCCGTGGCCTTTGCGGCCGATCAACTGGCGCTGGCGGTCGCTGAAATCGGCTCGCTTGCGGAACGTCGCATCGCCCTGCTGGTTGATACCAAAATGAGCGGCCTGCCCGCGTTCCTGGTGAAGAACAGCGGCCTCAATTCCGGCTTCATGATCGCACAGGTCACGGCGGCGGCGCTGGTGGCTGAAAACAAGGCACTCGCACACCCCTGCAGTGTCGACAGCATTCCGACTTCCGCGAATCAGGAAGATCACGTCTCGATGGCCGCCCACGCTGCCCGACGCCTGTTGGCGATGGCGGGCAACGCCGAGGCCATCGTTGGCATCGAACTGCTGGCCGCTGCCCAGGGGCTGGAGTTTCATCGGCCACTCCGGAGCTCGGCGCCGCTTGAACTGGCCCATCAGCAGATTCGCCGGCGGGTACGCCCATGGCGGAGCGATCGCTACTTCGCCCCCGATATCGCCGCGGCGCGCGAGCTCGTACACGGCGGTGCGCTGGGCGTGCTGGTGGGCACGCGCCTGTTTGCCCTGGCCAGATCGGCGCGCGCCGCACCCTGAGTCACCGAGCGCATCGATCGCGTCCATGGGCATACAAATGACCGACACGCACACGCTGCATCCGGGCAGCTCGGCGCTGATCATCAGTGTTCCGCATGCCGGCACGGCACTGCCGCCAGATCTGGTACCGCGATTTACGCCGCTCGCGCAGGCGCAACCGGACGCCGATTGGCATGTTGATCGCCTGTACGATTTTGCCCGCGAACTGGGCGCCAGCGTGCTGGTGGCACGCTATTCACGCATCGTCATCGATCTGAATCGGCCACCCGACGACGCCGCGTTATATGCCGGTGTTGCCGGCACTGGCCTGTGTCCGGCCCTGAGTTTCTCGGGCCTGCCGCTGTATCGCGCCGGAGCGGCCTACACTGTGCCGGCAGCAGATGTCCAGCAGCGGCGCGTCAACTACTGGCAACCCTATCACGATGCGCTGCGCGCCCTGATCACAGCCACAGTCGCCCAGCATGGCTATGCGCTATTGCTTGATGCCCATTCCATTCGCAGCGTGGTGCCGCGCCTGTTTGCCGGGCAGCTGCCAGATATCAACGTCGGCACCAACGACGCGCGATCCTGCAGCCCCAGAATCTTCGCGACACTGCACGCGCTGCTCACGGCGCAGCAGCAATATTCCTGGGTAATCGATGGTCGCTTCAAAGGCGGCTACATCACCCGTCACTATGGGCAACCGGGCGATCATGTGCACGCACTGCAGATTGAACTGGCGCAATGCACTTATATGCTTGAGCCCGGAGACGTTGCGACGCCAACGCCGGCGCCGGCCGGCGATGAGCGGCGCATGGCGCCCCTGCGCGTGCTGCTGCGCGCGACACTCGGGGCGCTGTTGACCACCACGCTGGCCTGAAGCGCCCGCTGTCAGCTGCCTGAAAGTGACTGCAGGTAAGCCGCCACTGCTGTCATCTCGGGAGCCTTGAGTTCCTGAGCGACACCGTGCATGACTGCCACGTTGCGCATATTGCTCTGGAAGGAATGCAACTGCTTGAGCAGGTACTGTGCGTGCTGGCCGGACAGGCGCGGAAAATCGTCGGTGCCTGCGGCATTGGCGCCGTGGCAGGAAACGCAGGGCGGAATGCTGGCCGCCGCCACACCGTTGGCAAAGATATCCGCGCCGCGTGCGATAGCAGCAGAGTCGCCGGCCCTGCCCCGAGCAGGCGCCTGGGAACTGTAGTAGTCGGCCAGTGCGGCAATCATCTCATCATCCAGCGGTGCCGCCATGCCCCACATGTAGCCCAGCGCATCGGGGTCACCACGCGTCTGTGCCTTGAAGGCCTTCATCTGCGCGACCAGGTAATTGGCGTGCTGCCCGGCCAGCACCGGAAATTTCGGTGTGCTGCTGCGACCCTGGGGCCCATGACAGGTGGCGCAGGTTGTTACTGCCACGTGCTGCGCCGCCAGCTTCAGCGCCGGATCGATTTCGGCGCTGCGGCCTGCGGTGGCGACCAGCATCGTCAGGGACGCTCCCAGTACAATTATTTGTGCTTTCATGGCTAGCATCCTTCAAAAAGCAAACCAGGCAAGTAGATAGATGGAATTGTTGTCACCGGCACTGCGGCCAGCGCCGTCGTAGTTGCTGCCGGAGCCATTGAATTTTGAATATTGAGTGAACTGGGCCGTCAGCTTGGTGTTCAGCCAAGGCACGTAGTTGAACTCCTCCATCCAACCGCGCGTGTCCGGCTTGCCATTGGCACTGCCCAGGACAGCGATCGCCGCGCCGTCCTCATCCAGCCCCGGATAGAGCAGAGCGTCGGTACTGCCGGTGGTCGAAAAAGCGCCGAGCGATCCGCCATATTTGCGCTTGAAATAATAGGTGCCGGTCAGTCGCGTGGTCGTCAGATCGTTTTTCAGGTTTTCCGATCCGCCGTCGGCGACGGTGGCGTTCAGGGTCATCGCTTCATGGATACGCGTGCCTGCCAGGGTGAACAGGTGTTGATCACCGATCCACTGGTACTGCAGATCGAAGGCACTGTCGCGAAACTCATTGGCGGGTCCGGCGAGTGAGGTGGTCGAACCACCATCTGCACCCGGCACCAGCTTGAAGGTCGCGCCATAAAATCCAACTTCCAGTGACTGTGCGCCCCACTGATGCTCATAGGCCACACGGTAGTACGGTGCGCCACCAACCAGCACGTTCGACGTGCCGCCATCGAGCGGGCCGGCTTCACCGGTCAGGGTATTGGCAGCGCCCTGTTTGGCAGAGCGGTAAGCGCCGAGTTCACCGTACAGCGACTCGTTCCACATGACGTAAACGCTGATACCGGCGACATCCTGCCCCAATGCACCGTCAATCTGCGTGCCGGCAAGTGCACCCACTACGGCATTGCTGCCCGCGAACGGAAAGCCGAACGCCGGCGTGCTGTTCCATAAATCCTGCACGGTCGGATTGTTATTGGCGCTGATGCCGTAGATCAGACTGCGCTCTTCCGGCAACACCACGTTGTTTGCATAGCGCAGGTCGACGTTGTCGATGCCCATGGTGCCGCTGTCGTTTCCATAGGTGAGTTGGATAAACGCTCCCAGGTTCGGGGCAATCTTGCCGGCGTAAAACAGGCTGATCTGCTGCGGGAAAGCCACCGTACCGTTCTGCGATGAACTGCCATCGGCGGTGGGATCCGGCAGTGATTTGGCGAGCGTGGTCTGCGACACCTGCACCATCAATGAGATCGGCGGCAATCCGCTCAGCGCCAGCATTTCGCTCTTGGCAGCATTAATGCCCCGCACCGGCTTGAGATTGTCGAGCGTGTAGGCGTTGGCCTTGAACATGCGTCCAAAATGATTGAGTTCCAGAAACACGGTATGGCAGGCTTCGCAGGCCATGCCGGTCTGACGGGCGAAGCTCGGCACGGCGAAAGCCGGTGGCGCGAATGCCAAGGCTGCCAGCAGGGTGATGGTCAGACTGCTGGCCACGCGAGCGCTCTTCATTGTATTCACATGATTTCCCAACCGCTGGCGCGGTGTTTTTCTGATATGGCAACCTGCACCACAAGCTAACCCTTGGCTGGCGCACGAACCATGGCGGGAAATGCTTAGTGAACTACGCGATGTGTGCAGGTCAGCGCATCACAGGTTGCAACGCGCGCCCAATCCCGTGGACCGTGTATCAGAGTCGCACACCCGGCGCCGGTCATCTGTACTGTAACGCACATACGCGGATACAAATGTCTCTGGCCTGGTGCCCAAGCCACAGGCAGGTGCTCAGCATTGTCACGTGCGTATACTCCTGGGCTCATGAGTAATTGAACCCGCTGCGCTCAGGTTAGCATCGTGCACGCGGCTGGGCGCTGCAATCAATGTCCGGTTCGGGTGCAGACATGGCAATTCCCTTGAATACAAGCGAGATCGATCCGGTATGCGGCATGACAGTCCAGCCGGAAAGAGCCGCCGCGAAGGCGATCTATCTGCAAAGAACCTACTACTTCTGTTCCAGTCGATGCCATGCCAGGTTCACAACCGATCCTGCTACCTATCTGAGCAATGACCGGAGTGCGCCAGCGCCTGCCAGGGGCGCAGCGCAGTACACCTGCCCGATGCACCCGCAGATCGTGCGCGATGCGCCGGGCAGCTGTCCGATCTGCGGCATGGCGTTGGAGACTCTGGTGCCCGCCGGCGATGAGGAGAGCGCTGAACTTGTGTCCATGACACGGCGCTTCTGGGTCAGCGCGGTGCTGGCGCTGCCGGTGTTCGTGGCGGCGATGACGGCCGAGCTGGCGCCGGGTCTGCTGGCCAGGTTGATGGATCCAATGCTGGTGCAGTGGCTTGAAGCCGTGCTCGCAACCCCGGTGGTCTTATGGGGCGGTTGGCCGTTCTTCGTGCGCGGCTGGCAGTCGCTGGTGAACCGGCACCTGAACATGTTCACGCTGATCGCCCTGGGCGTCGGCGTGTCGTGGCTCTACAGCTTAGTGGGGTTGCTGCTGCCCCGGGTGTTTCCACCCACCGTGCGCATGGCGAATGGCATGGTGCCTTTATATTTTGAAGCTGCGGCGGTGATCACGGTGCTGGTGCTGCTCGGCCAGGTGATGGAGCTCAAAGCACGCGGCCGCACCAGCGCTGCCATCAGACAATTGCTGGACCTCGCACCCAGGACGGCGCGCATCGTGCGCGCCAACGGACGCGAGGAAGACATTGCACTGGACCAGGTGCAACCCGGCCAGACTCTTCGCGTTCGTCCCGGCGAGAAGGTGCCGGTCGATGGCGTCGTCACCGAGGGTGCAAGCTCGGTGAACGAATCCATGGTGACGGGGGAGGCATTCCCCGTCGAGAAGCATGCCGGCGACAAGCTCATCGGCGCCACGATAAATGGCACCGGCAGTCTGCAGATGCGTGCCGTGCGTGTCGGCGCCGATACGCTGCTGTCACAGATCGTGCACATGGTCGCGGCCGCCCAGCGTACGCGCGCGCCGATTCAGCGACTCGCGGACCGTGTGGCCAGCTGGTTCGTACCGGCGGTGATGCTCTCCGCCGTAGTGACTTTCGGCATCTGGGTCTGGCTGGGGCCAGAGCCGCGCCTGGCACACGCACTGATCAATGCCGTGTCAGTGCTGATTATCGCCTGCCCCTGCGCCCTGGGCCTGGCGACCCCGATGTCCATCATGGTGGGCACGGGACGGGGCGCGATGGCGGGCGTACTCATCAGGAATGCCGAGGCGCTGGAGACACTGGAAAAAGTTGACACCCTGGTGACCGACAAGACTGGCACGCTGACCATGGGCAAGCCGCTGCTGGTGACGGTTGTGGCCACTGCAGGATTTGCCGACGACGACATCGTGCGCTGGGGCGCGAGCCTCGAGCGCGCCAGCGAACACCCGCTGGCGGCCGCCATTGTCGCGGGCGCCGCAGCGCGACACCTGACTCTGGAACAGGTGGTCAACTTTGAATCGCAGACCGGGAAAGGCGTTGCCGGTCGCATCGGCGACCGCATTGTTGCCATCGGCAATAGCACCATGATGCACACCCTGGACGTTGCGGTCGAGGCGCTCGATGCTCGTGCGCAGACGCTGCGTAGCGAGGGACAAACCGTGATGTTCATTGCCGTCGATGGCAAGGCCGCGGGTCTGATCGGTGTCGCCGACCCGATCAGGGAAAGCGCACCGGAAGCCATCCGTCAGTTGCATGCTGAAGGATTGACAATCGTCATGCTGAGCGGCGACAGCCAGGCCACCGCTGATGCCGTAGCCAGGAAGCTTGGCATCGACCGCGTCGTTGCCGAGGTATTGCCGGAGCAGAAAGCCGAGTTGGTCAGGCAGCTGCAGTCTGAAGGGCACATTGTCGCGATGGCCGGGGATGGCATCAACGACGCACCGGCGCTGGCCCAGGCTCAGGTGGGTATCGCCATGGGCACGGGTACTGACGTGGCGATGGAAAGCGCCGGCATCACGCTGCTCAAGGGCGATCTCGGTGGCATCGTGCGGGCACGTCATCTGAGCCGCGCGACCTTAAGGAATATCCGCCAGAACCTGTTCTTTGCCTTTGTCTATAACGTGCTGGGCGTGCCGATCGCCGCTGGCGTGCTGTATCCGTTTTTTGGACTGCTTTTGTCGCCGATGATTGCGGCGGCGGCCATGAGCTTCAGTTCCGTGTCGGTCATCAGCAATGCGATGCGACTCAATCGGGTCGGGATTTGAGCCAAGGGCTGGCGTGAAGGCTGGACCAGGGCACAGTTCTTCGCCGCGGGCAATTGCCGTAAGTCTCTAAGTATAAGCCGCAGCCGACACACTGCTGGCGCCACTTCCCGATGCTTGCTGCCGCCGGTGGCAAGTGCGTATTCCAGCTCGTGCGCACTGGCGTAAATTCACTCTCTGGCCTGCGCGCGGATCGTCTCGCAATGGGTCGTGGTCAGAGGAGTAGCGATCATGAAGCTCAGCATTGTTATGCCGGTAGCGTTGTGCGCCATGATGAGCATTGTCGCGAATGCCCAGCCCGAGTGGCGTGCCCTGCCTGCGCGTGCACCAGAACCGGCGAACAACGTCGGCACACCTGCAAAGATCGAGTTGGGCCGGATGCTGTTTCACGACAAACGCCTCTCGGAATCGAGTACGGTTTCCTGCGCCAGCTGCCACAATCTCAAGGAAGGCGGCGCCGACCGTCACGCGACCAGTGTCGGCGTACACGGCCAGAGCGGCGGCCGCAATGCGCTGACTGTGTGGAACGTAGGGTTCATGACCTCATACTTCTGGGACGGTCGTGCACTCAATCTCGAGGAACAGGCCAGCGCGCAACTGCTCAACCCACTCGACATGGGCATGAAGGACATGGCCTATGTAACTGCGCGCCTGCGCGGCATTTCCGGCTACCGCGCCGAGTTCGAGCGGGCCTTCGGTCCGGGCGATGTCGTGACGGCGGAGAACGCCGTGAAGGCCATTGCCGCATTCGAGCGCACGCTCGTCACGCCCGACGCGCCCTACGATCGCTACGTAAACGGCGACAAGGGTGCCCTGAATGATCTGCAGTTGCGCGGCATGCATGATTTCAAGGATTTCGGCTGCTCGCGCTGCCACCAGGGACCGGCCTTCGACGGCCCGGCGCTGCGCGTCGGCACGGCCTTTGTCATGAAGTTTCCGACCTACCCACTCAGTCCCTTCGTCGCCAGCTACGAACTGACCCGGGATCCGGGTCGTTTCGAATGGAGCGGCAAGGAAGCCGACCGCTATCTGTGGCGCGTTGCCTCGCTGCGCAATCTCAAGTACACCGCGCCATACATGCATAACGGATCGGTGGCGAAGCTGGACGATGCAGTGCGCGTGATGGGCAGTACGGAGCTGGCCCGGACGCTTACCGATGCGGAGGTTGGCGAGCTGGTCGCGTTCCTCGATGCACTCTCGGGTCCGCTGCCGGAGGTGAAGGGGCCTGTGTTGCCGGATGGTCAATCGGCGCTTAGCCCTTAGGGAATCAGCGCTGCGCCCCTGAGACTGGAGTCCTGACGGGCTTAAGGCGGTCTTAACCTACTGCAATACCCCACTTGCCGACATATCGAAAGCAGGTAGAGGCTAGCTTGGGCCTGCTAGAACGATAACCAAGAAGTGGGGGGCTTTATGATCGCAAACCGCATGTCCGGTTCGATCCAATACTGGCGTAGTGCACGGCTGGGGCTTGTCGCACTTGCCATTCTTGTCCTGGGCGCGCTCGCAGGAATTTTGCCACTGCGTGCGGAGACTGCAGCCGGCATCGCTCCGCCGAGCAACCTGAGCTACGTGATCCCGCGCCCATTCGTCGTCGGCACGGCGATCGAGCCGCTGACGCCCTCGGTCCGGGGCACCGTCACCTCCTGGTCAGTACGGCCGTCACTGCCCTCGGGCCTCGCACTCAACCGGACGAGCGGTGTGATCTCGGGGACGCCTGATCGGGTTGCGCTATATGAGTTCTATACGATTACCGCAGCCAACTCCGCCGGGAGCACCCGGTTCCGCCTGCCGCTCGCGGTGCGACAGGCGCCACCCAGTAATTTGAGTTACCCGACGCCGGTCGTGTTCGCGATCGGGGTCGCGATAACTCCCCTGCATCCCACCGTGACCGGGAACGTACTTGTCTACTCAGTCGCGCCAGCACTACCCACCGGCCTGGTACTGAACCGGCGCAGCGGTGTGATTTCTGGCACACCCACGGTGGCGAGAGCTCCGGCAGCGTACGTGATCAGCGCTGCCAACACTGGCGGCAGTACCCACTTCAACCTCGTACTGTCAGTCAATTCCGGTGCACCAATCGGGCTCAGCTATCCCACCCCGGCGCCGTACCCAGTCGGTATTGCGATCACGCCGCTTGCACCGACTGTTACCGGCAGCGTCAGTCAGTACACCGTGGCTCCGGCATTGCCAGCGGGTCTGGTACTTGATCCGTCCAGTGGCATTATTTCCGGCGCGCCTGGCGCCGTCACTGCAGCACAGACCTACGTCGTCACGGCAAGCAATACGATCGGCTCCGCACAGTTCAACCTGCTGCTCTCGGTGATCGCAGGTCCGCCGTCGGCCCTGTCCTATCCCTCACCCGCCATACTGACCCTGAACCGCGCCGCGACACCGCTGACCCCGACGGTCACAGGAACGGTCGATTCCTACTCCGTCTCACCAGCCCTCCCGCCGGGGCTGGCGATTGATGCGGGTTCAGGTGTGATCTCGGGCACGCCCACGGCACTGAGTGCGCAGGCGACATACACCGTTACCGCGACCAACGGCGCGGGCGGCACCAGCTTCGCGCTGCTGCTCGAGGTGGACTCGGGCCCGGTCGTACACCTGAGCGCCACCGCCAGCGACGCGCGCAACCTGCCACTCACTTACTACTGGAAGGCAACCGACGGCACGCTGGTCAACGTCAACGGTGCCGAGGCCGACTGGCAACTGGCCGCAGGACCTGGGCTGCACTTCGCGTACCTGCTGGTCGGCAACGGCTCCGGCGGCTACAGCGAGCGCCGCGTGGTGGTCAATACAGATGTCATTGGCACGCCGGTCGTCCAGTTCGCGCCGCTCACCATGTCGGCGCCGCCTGGACCTTCGCAGCAGGGCGATTTCTATCGCTCCTTCGTCCAGGCCGGCATGACCGCCACGTCCTACTTCGGACCCACCGCTTCCGGACCCGCCGGGCACCTGGTCATGGCGGCGGGCATGGGCGTCTATCTCTACGCAAACGTGTCGCCGTTCTTCCCGCGCATCCCTGATCCACCGGCTGTGACCAACCTGCGCGGCGAATATCTGGTGCCCGGACTTCCACCGGGCACGAACTACACCGCCTTCTGCGGCGCGCAGCCGGGGCTGACTGGTAATGGCAGCTGCGTGTCCGACAGCGGCTGGAACTCCGTCCTGGACACCAACTTCACCATGCTGCCGGTCGCCATTACCGACTGGTATCCCGGCGGCCAGCACTCCTTCCAGACCTGGCCGTGGCTCGTGGGTACCCTGAAGCTCTCGGACAACAGCCCCTGCGGCGTCAGCGACGAGTTTTTCGGCGTCAAGCACAGTGGCACTGCGGTCTACACCGATGCCGCCGGCACGCCCATTTTCAACAACGACCCAGCAGCCGGACCGATCTTCCCGGCGATGGGGCCGGTGGCGGTCAACGAGTTCATGGATTTCGCGCTGCCGAGCGCGAACCTGCTGGCGCTCGAGGCCCAGGTCGCCGGCAAGACGGATCCGCCGTTCGTGCAACTCAGCTGCGAGAACGCGAGTCCCATCCGGATAGCAGTTCCGTCAACGGCGGGCACCGGCATCACGGACCTCGGGCTGCAGCTCGTTGCCGATGCGTCGGCACCGGCAATTTCACTGATCGAGGCGCGCTATCAGCAGCAGGTCATTGCGACCTTTACCGCTCCCGATCCCAATCTCCCGCCGCCCCCCATGGTGCCCTCGGATATCAATCCGCGCGCCAACGCCTTCCTGGCAATCAAGGGCGCTGACTCCCGGCTTGGTGCCTGTCAGTATTACAAGGCTGTGGGCGCCGTGCAGGCCTGCGATACCGATGGCGTGCCGTCGGGGGCAGTGACGTTCGAGGACTGGAAGCGTGCGGTGCACATCGGCGCGTATGCGCTGCCTGGCCCCACGGAGTTCACGGCGACGTACATCAACAAGATGGATCTGAACCTAACGCGCAACCACCACTCCATTACTTATGGGCCGGGTCAGACTGCCGCCTATGTCTGCAATCACGCCGGGCCGGCGAAACTGGATGCGACGCCGGATGAGATCGACGCCGTGATCGATGATGCAGTCCACGGCCGCAAGCTGGTTGCCTGCGTGGCCATGGATTACACCGCATCGCCCGGAGTCAACGTCGATGCGCAGGGTGTCGCGCAGCCCTTCACGCGCTTCCTGATATTTGGCCCGAGCGGGGAACTGCTGCCTTCGGTGAACCTCGACGGCCGCGGCGAGAAGTTCGTCCCCGGCACCTGCGTCGCCTGCCATGGCGGCGATCATTACGCGGGCCACTTCCCGGAGGACGGCACCGGCGTCGCCAATATCGGCGCTCATTTCCTGCCCTATGACGTCGGCAATTTCGAGTTCTCGCGTCAGCCGGGACTCACGGCGCCCGAGCAGGAGGAAGCCATCTATCAGCTCAACCAGAACCTGCTCAACGCCGGCCCGACGCTTGCCGAGATGGAGCTGATAGCCGGCTGGTATGCCGGCGGCACGCACACGCTCGATCAGAACTACGTGCCTGCAAGCTGGCAGGCAGGCACGCCCGCGCAGATCACGTACTACAAGGACATCGAAGCCCGTTACTGCCGTAGCTGCCACGTCGCCCTGACCGAGGGCTACAACTTCGACCACCTGCAGAACTACCGGTTGCCCAACGGGACCTATCGCTCCACCGGCACCAATGGCTTCCTGGCCACGCAGTCGGCGCAGTGCGGCCCGGCCTACTACGGCCTGCCATCACTCGAGTTCTCGATGCCGAACTCGCTGGTGACGTTCAACCGCTTCTGGGCGCTGTTCGCAGCGGATGGCAATCCGGCCACGGTCGCGGCGCACACCGCGTGCAATGCGGCGGTGCAGGTGCAGTAGCGGAGCGCATGTGAAGGCTGGGCTCGCGGGATTGCATCGGTGCAGTTCGCGGGCCTGGCCTCGACTTGCACTCCGCATGTCGCGAACGTCACCTATGTGACCGGAATACACCCACCCGCAATTGGCACCGTGCCATCGACCACACGCCGGGCCTCGCAGGCTCACAAGACCAAGACGCTAATTCAGAATTGGATCTTACAGGCGAGGCCAACGGTCCGCGGCCGGAATGTCGTTGCGTATAGCAAACTGCTCGTGGAAACGTGGTTACGGACCTGTAATGTCGGCTGTGAATCAAGCGCGTTGTTGATAAAAAGCGAAATCTCGAAGCTGGACCACGCGGCCATTCCCCTGAGATTGAGCACATTGGTAGGCGGATTTGCTCGACGGCTGGGCGCATAGGTGACGGCTAGCGGGTTGTCAGACGAGAATGGCCCCGGATTGCGGCTGTCGTAGTTATCCTGTGCAGATAGCGTCACGAGTGCATCTCTAAGCGCTATCTCGTACGTGGCCGAACTGGTTACGCTCCAGGGTGCGACGACAAGCGGTAGAGCACCGACAGCGTCACCACGCGAAACCACGATCTGATTGTTCAACGTCACGGTCTCATCGTAATGGGTATCAGTATACGCCGCAGTGAGAGCGAGCTTGAAATGCTCTGAGACCGCTGCTTGCAAGCCGAGATCGAAACCCTTGCTAGTTGCCGCGCCGGCATTGACCGTGAAGCTGAATCCGCAGTTGGTCAACGGGATTGGAATCTGCATGTCCCACCATGCCATGTAGAACACACTGGCATCTACACGCAGACGCCCGCCCAGCGGGTTCTTCTTCGACCCAATCTCGTAGCTCCAAATGTAGTCTGGCTCGTACGTAAGCGGTGTACTCACCGGACAGGCCACTCCGACGGTGTTGTTTGGACCGCCCATCCGATAGCCCTTCGCGACGGTCGCATAATACAAACTGCCCGCATCCGCTTGGTACGTAAGATTGAAACGAGGAGTTACGGAAGTTGATGCGCCCTTAATCGAGAAGTCCTGCTCGCCCACCACTGGCAGGAACGGCTCCACCTGTTGAAGAGAGTTATACGAATCCCGTTCGACGCGCACGCCGACACTTCCTCTCAGGCGCTGCCGCAAGCGCAGGTCGAGTTCTCCATAGGCGCCAAGCTGAGATCTAAGACGGTCAACCTGCTGCCTGCCGGTCAGCGCTCCGCCATCGGCAAGCGCGGATGTGGCAATGTCCTGATACTCCTGGTAGCGGGCGTGCACGTAACTGGCACCAACGATCCAGCGGAGCCGCCCCGCCTCGTCCGGACTCGCTAGCCGGAGTTCCTGGGAGATAACGGTCTGATACAACGACACAGGGTTACCCTTCGCGGCTGCGTATCCGGGTTGATTCAATCCGTCGAGGGTCGCGTTGTCCTCGAGCGCGCTTGCGTCACGTCGGATGTACGCCGTCGAGCTGCTGAGGTCCGCGAATCCGAAGGCCGCTGCAATCTTAAGTGATGCCAGGCTAAATCGGTCGGAGTAGTACTGGGCTAGTCCGGAACCATTCCTAAGCACACCGTGCGCTGGGTCTGACAGGCTTAAAAAGAAAGCCGAGGTATCGTTGATATCCGTGGCCTGATAGCGAAAGGACGGTGTGATCTGGAGCGATTCATTTGACACAATTGTGACCGCAGCATTGCCAGCTTCGCTGCGCATCCAGTTGGCGTTTTCATCGACGATCGCGCCGGTATATGGATTGACCCGATCGACATAGCCGCCGTCGTGCCGCAACCAACCACCCAGACGCATTCCCGCAGCACCCGAACTTGCCGACCCACCGCCAGCCGCGCCGACTTCATAGGTGGTCGCTGACCGCGAAGTCGCGGCAATTTCGGCGTTGGCAAAGCCGCTATGAGACGACAGTGCCGGTTGCACGGTGATGAATCGGACCGTTCCACCTTCGGTACCTTCGCCATACAACACGCCCTGAGGACCCCGCAGTACCTCGATCCGCTTGAGGTCGAAGAGCATCGGGTACTCGCGACCGAAACTGCTGCCCGGATCCATCGGAATTGGCGTGTCGTCGATGTAAACGCCAGTCGTTGAGCCATCCTTTGAGTTCACGCCTCGGATCGCAATATTGGTCTCGATACCAGCGCCGTAGTCCGGGTATGAATCAAATTCCACACCGGGAGTAAGATCGGCGATCGTCCCGAAGTACTTCGCTCCGGCCATGTCGATGGCTTGTGACGTCCAGACCCCCATGCTGATCGGAACAAGACCCTGCGGTTCGTCGCGCTGCGCAGCAGTTACCAAAATTTCCTCAATGCTAGTGAGCGACTCGCTGCCGTGATGATCGTCTTTCTGCGGGGCTGGCCCGGGTGGAGGCGTAGGCATTGCGGCGAAAATGCGCACGCTTCGCTCGTTTAGAAACTCGAACCGGAGCCCGGATCCGGCCAACAGTTGGGTAAGCGCTGCATCGGGTGCGACACCGGCGCGCGCGCCCTTAGAAGCCTTATTGAGTACAAGCTCAGATACGTAAAGGACCTGCAAGCCCGTCTGCCTTGCATACGCCGCGAGCGCCGCGGCGAGCGGCTGCGGTGGAATATCCACCGTGAGTCTGGTCGGCGATTGCGCTCGGCTGGTGGCGGTGCCGAGTAGCGTGATCAGCGCCCATGAGCAGAGCATGCTGCCGACAAGCAACCTCGAGTGCCGGTGTCGAAACGCCGAACTGCCCACCGTCGGAAGCCCCTCTATAGCTATTGTCGGTCGGAGCACCACAGTATTGCCTGCAATCGGAGCTTACACCCGATCTGGCACTTTTAGCGTTGCTGACCGTTTCCGCGGCGCTATAGGGCGACTGAATACACGAATTCTGGTCGCCGTCGTTTCCACAATTGCTCCGTCAAGGGTACGCAGGAACGCAACGAATGTCTCTGTGTCACCGATGGCAAATACCCCACTGATTGCGAGCGCCTGCAGTGAGGGCGACTCGATTTCGATCGGCACTGCGCCATATCGATTGAACTCGGCGACGACCACACCGAGCGGCTCCCGATCGAGCACAATTTCCCGGCGCAGCCACGCGACGCTGCGCTGGATGTCCACCGGCGTGGCGTAATCAGGCAGCATCCCACGAATGACACGAACCTGCTCGCCGGCACCGACGGGCACATCCCGCTGGCGGCTATCGCTGGACGAAACGATGACGTGCCCCGCGACCACCGTCACGACCGTAACGGCGCGATCCTTAAAGACGTCGAATTGTGTTCCAACGGCAACGACATTCGTTTCCCCGGCGACGACGCGAAATCGCCGAGCCTGCTCGTGAGCAACTTCAAAAAACGCCTGCCCCCGGTCAATCTCGACGAATCTCTCCGCCGACCCATAACGAATAGTGACGGCCGAATCGGTGTTAAGGCGCAGTATCGAGCCGTCGGACAGGGGCCAGGTCCTCTGTTCACCGTGGCCCGTGGCGTAGTGCTGCGGGGCGACGCGATCGGCGTGCCACCAGAACAGCGCGCCGATCACGACGGAAAGCAGCGCGGCGGCTGCGAACTGCCACCGATTCCACAGCGGTGGGCGCTCAGACATTGCAGGTGGCTGCGTAAAGTTGGCGCGCAGCGGCCGCACATCGGCCTCGTCGGCGGTCCTGGCGCGCTCCAGGATTATATCGAGCGGGCTGGCCGGATCGTCGGCCGCTGTTGGCAACGCCAGCGCAATGACCGCCACCCCTAGATATTCTTCGACGTGCACCGGCGAGGCCAATAGCCATTCGTCAAAGGCTTTTCGCTCACGCGCGCCAGGAATTCCGTCTCGCTGCGTCAGGAACCAGTCGGCGGCCTGGCTGGCAATGAGTGTGCGGACCTCTTCTTCACGATCGTTCATCGTTTCATCCCCAGCGGGCCATGCGACGTCGACATTGGGCGAGCGCCTGCGCCACGTATTGCTTGACCATGCGCGGCGATACTTGCAGACGTTCCGCGATTTGTTGGTGGCTCAGCCCCTGCACATACTGCAGCACGACCGCCGCGTGGCACTTCGGTGGCAGTCCGCGGAGCACTGCGCGCAACCGCTGCACTTGCTGGTCTGCGAGAATCTCTCCCTCGAATCTCGGGCGCTCAGCAAGTTGCTCCTGAATCGTCGTGTCTTCGATATCGACGGAAATGCCGCGCCGCCGATCCGACCCAGCATGCTCTTTGGCAAGATTGCTCGCGACCGAGTACAGGTACGCCTCGGAATCGCGGATCGCGGATATGTCTTTTACCCGGAGCATCCGCAGATAAACCTCCTGTGCGAGATCAGTGGCGTCTGCGCGCTGGCGAACGCGTCGGTAGAAGAATGCCTGGAGCGCCCCGCGGTGCGCTGCAAACAGTCTCTCTACCAGCGCATTCTTCGCTTCAGTCATGGCGCGTCCCGCCTCAACGCTAACCCTGGTTCCCTCATTACACTAGAGTGGCGCCAGCAGCGCACGGACAGGTCCTTTGTTGGCTTTTCTTGCCATCGCGGCACGAATCTGGCTTATTTCATAAAAAGTGTCCCACGCCGATGGGCAGGACTCTTAGCCTATACAGGCGCTCGGCATCGCAGCGGGCGAGCTTGAGTGTAGTGACAAGCCCAGGGATGAGGGACTATGAAAAATAACATTATTAGTGCACTTGGGCTCATCGGGTTCGCTTTGCTCAGTAGCTGTGGAGGGGGTAGCAACAACTCCGTGACTACGGTCCCGACAGCACACCTCGCAATCACGCTGCCCGCCGGGCCGGCTAATGCTGGTACGCCGTACTCCTTCACTGTGAGCGCGCTTGATTCCTCGAATGCCGTTGTCAAGACCTATGCGGGTACGGTTCACATTACGACCTCGGATAAGTCGGCCACGCCGCCGGCTGATGCGACGCTCACGCAAGGCACAGGCAGGTTCGCCGTTATCTTCGGCACTTCCAACACCAGCCAGACAATTACCGCCAGCGACATCGCTGGCAACGCAATCTCGGGAGACTCCGGGACCATCGACGTCACTGGGCAAATAGGGGTGAACGTTTCTCCGGAGACAGTTGCCTTGCCACCCGGGGACATGCAGGTTTTTACGGCAAATGTTTTCCCATTTGACACGATCAATCGAGAGGTGACCTGGAGTATCAAGGAGGGCGCAACCGGCGGATCGATAACCGCCGCGGGCGTCTACACAGCGCCTGCAACGCCCGGATCCTACCACGTGGTCGCGGCCAGCGTGGCCGACGTCACCGTTAGCGTGACTGCTGCTGTCAACGTCTGGTCCGGCGGCATAGCTACTACGCCTACTGGAAGCATGAAGAATGCGCGCGGGGCCTACACGGCGACGCTACTGGCCAATGGACCAGCGCTCACGAACGGCAAGGTACTCATTGCAGGTGGTGACAGCGCGCCCAGCCCCGACACCATCGTTGGCATTAGTGCTGCGGAACTCTACGACTCATCGACCGGGATCTTTGCTTCTACAGGCTCAATGACGGCGCCGCGCTACGCGCACACGGCGACACTACTGCTGGATGGAAGGGTGTTGGTGACCGGCGGCTTGAGTGACAGTGGAATCATCGCTGGCGGCTCGCGGCTGCCGGCATCGGTACTAAGCTCAGCGGAGCTCTATGATCCGGCGACCGGCCAATTCGCGGCCACGGGAAATATGGCGACGCCTCGTGCTAACCACACGGCAACGTTGCTGCACGATGGACGGGTGCTGATCGTGGGCGGGCTCGGCCAGACCGTGGGCGGACTGTTTCCGTATTCATCTGGCGATGGGCTGGTTACGGCGGAGCTCTACGACCCGACTAGTGGCACCTTTACGGTCGCAGGCAGCATGAGCACGGGGCGGTACGCCCACACTGCGACCCTATTGGGGGATGGGACAGTGTTGGTTACGGGAGGAATTACCTTAGCGGACGGTGGCTTGTTCGCGTGGACCGCTACAGCGGAATTGTATGACCCACAGAACGGTTCCTTTGCCCCGGCGGGTTCAATGCACGCCGCCCGCGCTGTCCACGCGGCCACATTGTTAATGGGAGATACGAAGGTTCTCATAACCGGAGGAAGATTTCTTTCGCCAGCCACTGCCGAAATTTATGATTCGACAACCAGGACCTTTGTGCCTACGGGCAATATGATGGTGTCGCGCTTCGCCCACACCGCGACCTTGACCGGCAACGGAGAAGTACTCGTGGCGGGCGGATGGCTTGCCGGTTGTACTCTGTTCTGCCGCGAGTCCGTAACCAAAACCCTGGAACTGTACGATCCTGCGAGCGGAGCGTTCATGCCGATCGGCGCGATGAACGCCGCGCGCTCGGCGCACACAGCAACGCTTCTGGGCTCCGGTGCAGTGCTCCTCGCCGGCGGGGAGGGTGAAGTGACGGCGGAGTTGTATCCGTAGCCCCCTCCCAGATCGGCTCCGCGGGCCTCGGTGGTCGAAGCATGCTGTACGAGCGCACACGCAGAGTTCAGGAATTCGGCTTAATTCGTGCGCAATCGAGAGCGGCAACCTCACTGGGCAACTTGAAATCTGCAGGCTGACCTTCGAGACACAACCATGAAAACCGATATCTTCTTAGCGCTGGGACTCATCGGGCTCGCTGTGGTCAGTGGCTGTGGAGGGGGTAGCAACAACGCCGTGACGACGGTTCCGACAGCGCACCTTGCAATCACGCTGCCCGCCGGGACCGTTGAGGCTGCCACGCCATTCACGTTTACGGTGAACGCACTCGATGCCACGAATGCCTTGGTCCCGACCTATGTGGGCACGGTGCAAATAACGACGTCGGATAAGTCGGCCACGCTACCGGCCGATGCGACACTGGAACGGGGCAAGGGCACGTTCACCGTAACCTTCGGCACGGTCGGCAGCCATACGATCACCGCCAGCGACACGGTCGGAAACGCTACTGCCGGAACCTCGGCAGCTGTCTCTGTAAGTTCCGCGCCACTGGCTATGGTTGTTGCTCCGGCAATCGTTGCCTTGCCTGCAGCCGGACTGCAGGTTTTCACTGGTTATGTCATCCCGCAGGGTGATGGCACGACCAACTTCGACGTCACCTGGAATGTTCAAGAGGGCCCTACCGGTGGATCGATAACCGCCACGGGCGCCTACACCGCACCTCTATCGCCTGGAACCTACCACGTGGTCGCCACCAGCGTGGCCTACCCAGCCAGTAGTGCGACAGCGACTGTAACCGTCATTCCAGGCGGAATTGCTACCACGCCCACTGGAAGTATGAACAGTGCGCGCGGGGCCCATACTGCGACGCTGCTGGCCAACGGACCAGCAACTACAAACGGCAAGGTACTCGTTGCCGGCGGTGACAGCACGCTGGGTACCTCCAACCCCGGCACCATCACCATCATCCGTGGCATTAGTGGGGCGGACCTCTACGATACATCGACAGGGACCTTTGCTCCTACAGGCTCGATGAATTCGCCGCGATTCGCGCACACTGCGACACTCCTGCCAAATGGGAAGGTACTGGTGGCCGGTGGTCTAGGCGACGGTGGAAATCAGGTCCCGGCAAGCAATTCACCGCCGGTTCTAGGCTCTGCGGAGCTCTACGATCCGACCACCGGCACGTTCACCACAACAGGCAGCATGCTGGTGCCGCGCACAAACCATACGGCGACGCTAATTTCTGGTGGCCGCGTACTGATAGTCGGCGGAATCCAGGACATCAACGTGGGCGGACCAGGCAACTTTCACACTAAAGGAGAGTATCCCTATTCGGGCCATGGCCTCATGACGGCCGAAATCTACGATATAGCCACAGGTGCGTTTACTGAAACTGGCAGTATGTCGACGGCGCGGTACGGTCACACAGCGACGCTGCTGACCGATGGAACCGTGCTGATCGCCGGAGGCATCAAGAGCAGCGATGGTTTTGATGGCGGAGTGTCAACCGCCACAGCGGAGATCTACGATCCGTCAACCAACACTTTTGCGCCGACGGGAAGCATGCAAGCCTTCCGCGACCTCCACGCCGCGACATTGCTCAGCAATGGAAAAGTGCTTGTTACCGGAGGAAACTGGACGTCGCCAAGCGCGGAAATATTCGATCCGGCAACCGGAGTTTTTTCCTTGACGGGTAGCATGGTGATGTCTCGAAGCGCACACACCGCGACACAGCTTAGCAACGGAGAAGTACTCGTGGCGGGCGGAGCGACGACTCCTCAATGCATTGAATTCGACCAGTGCGGAGTGACCACGATCATAGAACTCTTTGATCCAGCGAATGGAACGTTTACGTCGCATGGCTCGATGCACACTACGCGCTCTGCACACACCGCGACGCTATTGTCAGACGGTGAAGTACTTCTCGCCGGTGGGGAGGCAGATGCAACCGCGGAGTTGTACCCGTAGTCTCCGCTAATACCGGGTGGCTGCATCATGGGCTCGGCAGCAATCGCGATGCCCGTTCGCTGCATGTAGTCGAATACGGAGAAGCCGAACAGGCGCCCAAAGATCGACCAACGAACGCGACGGCGCCGGCTGCGGTACATCGGCCTAGACTACACGCCTACCTCGTTTCTAGGTTGCCCCGGCTGGACCCGGAAACGCTGCATCCAGAGTCTGCAGGTCGCTCGCCGTGAGGGTTATAGCCAGCGCCTCGGCGTTTTCCCTGACGTGCGCTGGCGAGCCCGATTCAGGAATAGCGATGACGCTTCCGCTGCGCATCACCCAGGCCAGCGCGACCGCAGCGGCCGAGCAACCGTGGCTGGCGCCGAGCTGCACCAGCGTGCGGTCATGTACCACGAGATTGTTGTCGCCGCCGAGCGGTGAGTAGGCCATGACCGGCAGGTCATGCTGCCTGCACCACGGCAGGACATCACGCTCAATGCCACGGTTGTTGAGACTGTATGCAACCTGGTTGGTCGCGCAGCGATGGCCGTCCGGAACGCGAAAAAGATCTTCCATCTGTTTAACGTTGAAATTGGACACACCCCACGCGCGAATCTTCCCCGCCGCGCGTAGCTGTTCAAATGCCGCCACTACCCCGGCGAATTGCGCACTGGGAACCGGCCAATGCAAAAGGTAGAGATCCAGATACCCGCTGCCGAGACGAGCGAGGCTCGCCGCGCAGGCGCGCGCGATGCCATCGCCAGACACTTCATCGCCTTCCACCTTGGAGACCAGGTATATGCGCTCGCGCTGATCGGCAAACACATGCTTGAGGAACTGCTCGGACCGGCCGTTGCCGTAGTTTCCCGAGGTATCGAGCAACGTCATGCCCAGCGAAATGCCGGTGCGCAGCGCCTCTTCCTCGACAGCTTGCGGATGCCTGCCCTGACCGAGGTGCCAGCAGCCTTGACCGAGTGGTGGGACGGTACTGCCGTCTGGGAGCTTTACGGTACGCGCAGCGGGCTTCAGCGCTGCGCCAGTATTCGGTACCTGTGCAGCTTGCTCCGCGGTCATTGCACTCAAGACGGGAAGCGTTAGACCGAAGGCTGCACAACGCGCGCTGAATTGACGTCGGTTAAGCAAATGCTTGTTCATTGGTTTCATCTCCCTCGAGTGAGACTCGAGCCACACCCCTGCGGTGCAAGAGTGTCACCCATGTGTTCAGCATAGACCATGAGTTTACGGCCTCGAACATCGCCCACGTCGGCTGATGCGCTCCTTAACTATCTGAGATATTCTCGGTCGGGACGCAAGACGCGGATTAACGGACAGGTTCAGAAGAGCAGTGGACCCCGAGCTCGGGCGAAACAAATATTACTTCTACGCAAGGATGAAATTCGAAATCTTCAGCGTGCGCGCGAATCTCCCGCGGATTTGGACATCAAATGCTGGTAACAGACGCTTTTGGACAGAGAGTGCTCGTATGTTCAGTGCACCATCGCCGTTCGCGGGCAATTTTGAATCCAGGCCGGACAAGTAACTTTGTACAATACGATCAACAGCTTACGCGCATTTGAGCCGGCCGCGCACAATCTTGCGAGTTGGCCAATATTGGACAGAAATTGTCAGTGCCGACAACTGGCACCGAAGATCAGCTGTCTGTGTTCGCGCACATGAAAGATCTCTCCATACTCGTGATCGGCGCCGGCATCGGCGGCCTGACTGCGGCCATCGCGCTGCGACAGCGTGGCTTCCACGTGCAAATAATCGAAAAAGACCCTGCCTGGTCGGTCTATGGCGTGGGCATCATCCAGCAGGGCAATGTGCTTCGCGCCGTTGACCAGCTCGGCATCCTGGATTCTTACGTTGATGCCGGCGTGGGTTTCGATATGGTGGAGGTGTACCTGCCCAATGGCGTGATGGCGGCGCGCGTGCCCTCGCCGCGACTCTTGCCCGACCGGCCCGCCAATTTGGGCGTAAGCCGGCGCGCGCTGCAGAAGGTGCTGGGGGACGCGGCTCTCGAAACGGGCGCCACCCTGCAACTGGGAGTCAGCGCATCGGCGATCGAAGAGCATTCCAGCGGCGTGCGCGTGCGCTTCTCCAATGGAAGCACGGGCGACTACAGCCTGGTGGTGGGCGCGGACGGCACCTATTCCGCCACGCGCCAGATGGTCCTGCCGGATGCGCCGGCACCCACATTCACCGGCCAGGCCGTGTGGCGTTACAACCTGCCGCGGCCCACCAGTCTCGATGCACTGCACGTGTATAACGGCCCGATCGGCGCGGGCCTGGTGCCCATCAGCCGCGACGTGATGTACGTGTTCATCACGACGCCAGAGCCGGGCAATCCACGCTACCCGCGTGAAGGTCTGGCCGCCGCTATGCGCGCCAAGGCCGCGCTATGTGCGCCAGCGATACGCCAGCTCGCCGAACAGATCACCGACGATGAGGGCGTGGTGTATCGGCCGTTGGAAGGCTTGCTGGTTGAGGGTCCCTGGCACCGCGGGCGGGTTGTGCTGCTGGGCGACGCCGTGCACGCCACCACGCCACACCTGGGTCAGGGGGCGGGTATGGCCATCGAGGACAGCCTGGTGCTGGCCGACGAGTTGGCCCGTAGTGGGGATGTCGCGTCCGCGTTCCAGTCCTATCGCGTGCGCCGCTTCGATCGCTGCGCCTACATCGTGCGGCGGAGCCTTGCCATCTGCATGGGTCAGCTGGGCAAGGGTCCGCCGGTGGACAATGCGAAGGCGACGGCAGAGATGTTTGCCGTCACCGCGCAACCTATCTGAGACAAAGGAGCAGCCATGAGCCGCGTGACCGAAATGCGCTACGTAGGGTATGGCGTCACCGACTTCGACACCGAGCGCGCCTTTTACCTGGAGAAATGGGCTCTGGCTGAAACGGCCGCCGAGGACGGCAAGGTCTGGCTGCGCGCTCAGGGCCACGATGAGCCTTTCGTGGTCCGCCTGCGCCGCTCAGACGCCAACCACGTAGACGTGATCTCACTGGCTACCGCGACGCGTGCCGATGTGGAGGCGCTGCACGAAACGGTGGCCGCCGCGGGTTGCCGCATCATCCATCCCCCGAAAACACTAGTGGGGCCCGGTGGCGGCTATGGCTTTCGCTTCTTCAGTGCCGACGGGCTGCCCTTCGAAATCTCGAGCGATGTGGCGCGCGGTCCGCGGCGCGACATCGAGCGCTGGGAAGGAGTTCCGGTGCGCATCAGCCACATCGTGCTGCATTCCCCGAACCACCTGGGCATGGTGAAGTTCTTCACCGATGTGCTGGGCTTTCGCGTCAGCGACTGGCTGGGCGATTTCATGTGCTTTCTGCGCTGTAATTCCGCGCATCATCGCGTCGCCATACTGCCCGGACCGCCCTGCCTCAATCACATGGCCTACGACATGGTGGGCGTGGACGGCATGATGCGCGGCATCAGCCGACTGAAGCAGGCGGATATTTCGGTACGTTGGGGTCCCGGCCGTCATACCGCGGGCAACAACACCTTCAGCTATTTCGTTACACCGGGTGGCTTCGCCGTGGAGTATACCGCCGAGCTGGAAGCCGTGGAATTTGACAAGCACCAGCCGCAGGTGCATGCGCCGACGCCGCGCGTGATGGACCAGTGGGGAGTCGGCGTCGGCGGACCGCACACTATGCCGCATCCGGCGCCCGATCCGCGACTGTTCCAACCCGCGGTTGAATAGTCATGGCGCTGCTCGAGTACTTTTCCAACTACATCTGGAACCTTTCGGTTGCCATGGCGCTGGAGAGTGGCGGCAAGATTGGCGAGATCGTCGACATGTGCCAGCCCATCCGCGATGCGGCGGCAAACGGCGCGGACGCGGGCACGCCGCAGTTCATGGCGCAATGGGTGGCCATGGCGGACCGGCTCATCGGTCTTGCGGATGAAGACGAAGCGCGCGGCTGCGGATTTTCAGCATCCGACAAGCTCGAGCGCGCCGCGCTTTACCTGCTGGTGGCCGAACGCATGCAGGCCCGGGGGTCGTCGGGTCGCGAGGCGACCTATGCGCGCGCGCTCAAGGCCTTCGACCATTCCGCGACGCTAGGACACATCAATCGCGAGCGCGTGGAGATTCCCCTCGGCAACCGCTCGACCGGACAAGCCACGATGCCAGCGCTATACACGCGCACGCCCGGAAGCGGCCGACACCCTGTGGTGGTGTATTGCAATGGCCTGGACAGCTGCAAGGAGCTGCTTTACTGGTCGGGGCTGCCCGAGGCGCTGGCGCGTCGCGGCGTTTCCACGCTCTGCGTGGACCAACCTGGCACCGGCGAGGCGCTGCGATTGCAGGGGCTGCCCGTCGACCCGCACAGCGAGAGTTGGGCCTCGAAGGCCGTGGACTGGCTGGTGCAACGGCTCGACGTCGAAGGTGGCCGCATCGGCATGACGGGCATCTCGCTTGGCGGCCATTTCGCGCCGCGCGCCGTGGCGTACGAACCGCGCTTTGCGGCAGGCGCGGTCTGGGGCGCGAACCACAACTGGGCCGAAGTGCAGCAGCGCCGCATGCAACGCGAAGGAGAAAACCCGGTACCGCACTACTGGGCGCATGTGCACTGGGCCTTCGGCGCCAAGGACATGACGGATTTTCTGGCGAAGGCCGCGGCCATGAACCTTAACGGCCACCTGGACCGGATCCGCGTGCCTTTCCTGGTGACGCATGGCGCGAAGGACCGGCAGATTCCGGTGGCGAATGCGCACCTGACCTACGAGCAGCTGGTGAACTCGCCGCGCCGGGAATTGAAGATCTTCACTGCTCGAGAAGGCGGCGTGGAGCATGTGGGTGCGGACAACATGTCCTTCGGTCGCGAGTACATCGCGGACTGGTTCGCCGAACAACTAGGGGGTCACACGACATGAGCGAAGTATTGGTGAGGCGCGTGGTCACCGGCCACGATGCAGAGGGTCGAGCCGTCATCCAGAACGATGGCGCCGTGCTGCGCGTGCAGCGCATCGGTGGCCCAAGGGGTCCGATGTTCCATGAGGTGTGGAATACCCGCGGCATGCCTGCGTCCATCGATCGCGCCTCGGGTGAGCCGCCCGAAGAAGGCATCCAGCTTGCCCCCCCAAAGCATGGCACGCGCATTCGCGTGCTGGACATTCCGCCTGAGGGCGAGGGCTTTGAGGCAGTCACGCCGGATGAGGCTCGCGCGCATTTCGCGGAAGTGGGCGCAGCCGCTGCGTCTTCGCATACGTCCACTGGCTCCCGCCATGCCTACATGCATCGCACCGAGACCATCGACTATGGCATCGTCCTCGACGGTGAGATCACGTTGATAATGGATGTAGGCGAAACGGTGGTCCGCGCCGGCGACATCGTGATCCAGCGCGGCACCAACCATGGCTGGGCGAACCGCTCAGGCCGCAATTGCCGCATCGCCTTCATACTCATCGATGGTGAATTCGTAGGCGGTCTGCCTCAGAGCTACCTCACTTAACTGAGCGGACGAACCCGCCGCGGGATCCCCATGGCACACTCCAGCGTCGCGCGATCCCAACTTCCACCCTCGCTTGCTGCGGCGTAGGTGGTTGCCAGAAAGTCGAGGAGCAAGGCATCGGGGTCAGCGGCGGTGCGCACACTGTCGTAGGGCAATATGAATTCCCTGAGCGTGACATCGTAATAGGCGCCTGCCGTCGTCGGTCGATGGCGATAGGAGTCGGGTTCGGGGTAGGCGTAAGAGTAGAATGCAGCACGCGGAAAGGCGTCGTTTCCCGGCCAGAATCCCGCGCTGCTGACCTCATGCGAATAGGCTTCCCGCACCACCGCATCCGCCAGACCGGGAACGCCACCGGGATGTCGCGGCGCCGGTCGCCCCGAGAAGCGGGTGACAGCGAGGTCAAAGCTTCCCCAGAAAAAATGGACGGGACTCACCTTGCCGAGGAAGCCACTACGGAAATGCCTGAACGTGCGATCCACTTGCACTAGTGCACGCCAAAAGCGCTGCGCCGCCGCGGCGTCATAGTCGGCGTGAATGCGATCCCTGGAAAACGCAATCGGGTCCGCCACCTCGCTCGGCAACTCGTTGATTGCCACTGAAACCCCAATGCCATTCAGAAGATCAAGCACGCGAAAGTAAAAATCAGCGACCGATTGCGGCTCCAGTGCAAGTTTCCGTTCCGCGCCCTGGCTCGTCCGGACCTGCAAATGGTGACTGATGAAATCGAACTCCGCCTCAAAGATCTCATTGCCAAACGGCACCGGTCCTGTGCCCAGACCGCGCGCGGTTACGTATAGCGGAACCTGCCAGCTATGGTTGATCCACGGAGTCAGAGATAACCTGACCTTGCCAATGACCTGGGTCCACATGTGCAGCGTTGCCACCGTGGTACGCCAGCCTGGATAGGAGATATCGGGCCAAATATCGGCGTTGCGATCCATTAGGGGCCTCTGAGGTGTGTCCTTACACCGCTCACGTGGGTATTTCCGGCTTCGTAAAAGCGCAGCAACCGATCTGCAGCGCGTGTGATGCCGATGCGAACGCTGTTGCCGATCCCGCCAGTCCTTTGTGCGGCCGCGGCCAGCCAAAGCGAGCCGGCAGCGCACAGGTCAGATCCGTCCTGGCTGCGATCAACCCGCAATGCCCTGGTCATTCGCCCCGGGCCTCTGCCGAGATCGGCAAGGCGTGTCGTGCCGCAGGGCCGACCATCATTGCGCCGATGCCTTCCAGCGGCTCGATGGCGCGCAATAGAACGCCGCCACCCACCCCGGCTACTTCGCTCGTCACATTCAAGAGGAACGATGTCCCATAACAGAGGTATACATAGGCGTGCCCCCGTTCCAGAAAGAGCGAGCGATTGCGCTGCGTCTTTCCATGGAATGCATGTCCGGCTGCATCACCGACCGGATAGGCTTCCGTCTCGACAATGCGCCCGCTCAACCTGCCAGAGTCAGTGTCGTGGACCACGACCTTGCCAATCAGGAAGCGTGCCATCTCCACGGTATCCACTGGAAGCTCCGCTCGACGGAGGCGCCGCAGCCGACGAGTGGACATGCCCTATATTCCTCGCGAATCCGGCGATGATCAACGCCAACGACGCGCCCTGACGACTTACCAGGGCGAGTGCAGTTTTGCGACTTCGAACGACACCGAGACGGCTTTCCTGTGCCGGCAGTCGCGCATACGGGTGCCTTTAGCCACCAGACGACGTTTGATCGAGGAGTCCGAACTGCCAAACAGGCTGCGGAAGTATTTCTCGACCTCCGTCTGAAATTTCTGGTGATCAAACGGGCCAGAGTATCCAGCAGGCGGGGACACCTCGATGCGGTCAGACGCGGTCGCTCCGACGGCTTGCTTCAGGTTCGCATACGCCCCTGGATATTTCTTGTCGTCGACTTGCAGGTCGAAAAACACGCGCGACACCATGTGTTTATCATCACTCCCGTAGTCCTGGGAGTCCTGGATGAGTTCCTTGAAATGGACTGTGGCTGTGGGCATAGCGGGCCTGCTTGCAGGAAGATCTATGGAAGCACGCCTTTCCAACCACGACAAGTACTTAGCCCACCCGGAAGTGGGGCTTGCCAATCAATTACTTGTGCCGAATGCCAATCGGCAGCCAACCCGATCCGCGCTGGATACAATGCGCGTGTGATGAGAACTTACCTCGGCGTCGATGGCGGTGGCAGCAAGACACTCTTCCTGCTCATCGATGAGACCGGGAAGGTCCTGGCCTCACATACCGAGGGCACGGCCTACTACCCGGAAGTGGGCCTCGAAGCGCTCAAGAAACTGTTGGCACGTGGAATCAACCAGATCCTCCGCCAGGCGGGCCTGACGGTCCCTGCCTTAAGCTTCGCGTTCCTCGGCCTTCCGGCCTACGGCGAGGACTCGTCGCTCCTTGCGACACTGGACACCACACCTTCCTCCGTCCTGCCGACCGGGCGCTATCGCTGCGGCAACGACATGGTGTGTGGCTGGGCCGGCGCGCTCGCGGGATCGGACGGCATCAGCGTCGTGGCGAGCTCGGGTTCGATCGCCTACGGGGAGTACGCCGGCCGCAGTGTCCGCACCGGGGGCTGGGGCGAACTGTTCAGCGACGAGGGGTCGGCTTACTGGCTGGCCCGCGAAGGGCTGCGCCTGTTCTCACGCATGAGCGACGGTCGCACGCCGCGGGGCGCGCTGTACGAGCTCGTGCGCCGCCACTTCGTGCTGCGCCACGACCTCGACCTGTGCGCGGCGATCTATGGCAAGCGCCTGGCCCAGCGCAGCCAGTTCGCGCAGCTCTCGCATCTGGTGGTCGAGGCTGCGAACGCCGGTGATGCGGCGGCAGCCGCGCTGTTCGTGCAGGCCGCGGCGGAGTTGAGTGAACTCATCGATGCGGTGCGCCATGGCCTGCAGGTGCCACCGGATGTGCGCCTGGCGGTATCGTACTCCGGCGATCTGTTCGAGCCGCATGATCTGCTGCTCGCGCCTTTGCGCTCAGCGATCGAGAGCCCGTCCCGCAACTACAGTTTTCTCGCCGCACGGCTGCCCAGCGACGCCGGCGCCGCGGTGCATGCCGCGAAGCTCTCCGGTGCACCACTGGCGGACGCCAGCATCGCGGCGCTTGAGGCCCACTTCCGCCCGAATCGATGATCAGGCCGGCGCGGTCGGTGGATCGCGCGGCAGCTCGAGGATAAACGTCGCGCCCTCCCCCGCGCCCGCGCTCTCGGCGCGCAGCGAGCCCCCGAGTTCCCGCGCCGCATTCGCGCTGCTGTGCAAACCGAAACCGTGGCCCGTGGGACGGGTCGTGAACCCGTGCGTAAACAGCAGGCCCATGTTCTCCGACGGGATGCCTACGCCGTTGTCCGTGACCGAAATGCGAACCATTGCTTCTGCACCTTCGATGCGCAGCGTCAGCGCCTTGTCCTTCCTGCCGGACTCATTGCAGGCATTGGTCGCGTTGCGGATCAGGTTGACGAGGATCTGCAGGACCTTGTGCTTGTCGATGGTGATCGGAGGCGTCGGATCGAACTCGCGGCGCAGCTCGATGCCGTGACGGCTGAACGCGCCGGCGCTCAGTCGCAGGCTGTCTTCGACCAGGTCAACGATACTCACCGTTTCACGGACCGAAGAAAGCCGGGCGTAACTTCTGCTGCATGGCCACGGCGCTATCGACGTGCTCGAGGCTCTTGCGCAACGCAGCCATGTGCTCCAGCGCCGCATCGGTGTCCCTGGTCAGCTGCTGGCCGAGCGCCTGCAGGTAGCCGGGAAGGATCTTGCCGCGCTCGTCGTTGGTCATGAATTCAGCGAGCCGTGCACCCTGCGCATGCAGGAGCGCCGCCACCCGGCACAGGTCGCCTGCCTTGGAGCGTTTCAGCCCGTCCGTGACCAGGGCCGCGGAGACCTTGATACTGGTGAGGACATTGCCGACATTGTGCAGGATGCTGGTCGCGACCTCGGCCATGCCGGCCTGGCGGGCAGACGTGCGCAGCTGCTCATGCACCCGTTCGAGCTCGAGTTCCGAGCGTCGGCGCTCCGTGATGTCCTCGGTGATAATGAACGCCCCCATGGGGCGCCCGTCCGGCGCCGTCAGGCGGCGACCGTTGGTGAGCAGTCACGCGTTCGGTGGAATCGCGCGGCACGACGACGAGTTCCAGGTCTTCCACCAGCTCGCCACGCAGCGTCTTCACCAGCGGACGATCGGCCAGGTCCAGCGGCGTCACGCCATCGGCATGGTAGATCTGGGCCCCGACGACGTGCTCGCAGGTCTTGCCCTTGGATGACTCATCGCTCTGCATGGAGCACAAGCTCGGCCGCTTCCCGGTTGTAGAGCGTGACCCGGCCCTCGGCGTCGCAGGCGATGAGCGACAGTGGCAGGTCGGCGATCAGTGTTTCCAGCAACGTCCTGTGTTCTTCAAGCTCGGCCGCCAGGCGCTGGCGAGCGAGGTCAGTGACGTCGCTGATCGTGCCCACGAACGCAGCGAGGCCGTTCACCGGCACGACACGTTCGGTGAATTGCCGGACGTTCCCGGCCTGTGGTGCCGTCCGGTACTCGAAAGTCATTGCACGGGGATTTGCGCAGAACTCGGCCCAGCCCTGTTCCGTGCGCGCGCGGTCCTCGGGATGCACTCGCCCGAACCGATCATCCGCGCTGTGCTCGGGTCCCAGCCCAAAGACCCGGCGGAATTCGGGATTGACGTAGACCAGATTGCCGACGGCATCGGTCTGGTACATCGCCACCGGCGCGCTCTCGATGAGGGCTGCCGCGGGCGCCAGCCAGTCTTGTTCTCCGCCCGTGGTGGCGCTGGGATGCCGATTAAAGTAAAGCTTCGACATCCGGCAAATAAACCACGCCCCCCGGTTTCCTGCGCGGAAGTGCTTCCCAGCCGCCTGAGCGCAGACTGAGACGCAGAGCCCAGTGTTAACTGCCGGGCAGGCTGGTCGTGCCCATCGATCCCGTGCCACGTAGAAGTGCAGGCGAACCACCGGCACGCGGATTTTCAACCGAAGAAATCCGGTGCAGGGGCTTATTAATCACTCACTTGCAGAGCTTGCCAACCCCTGTTCCGGGCACATCACGGCACATTCCTGGCACACCCAGTCTGAGTTCGACACAGTTGCGCCACGCGCCTGGAAATTTCGCGTCAACCCGCAAGGACCTCTTGCAGTCTGTCCGCGGCCTCGCGCCCGAATCGACGAGTAACGGTGCGCAGCAGATCGAGATCAATGGGACCCGGCGCCGACTGATAGGCCGACCGGGCGTCGAGGATGTCCTGCGGGCCGCCTGCATAACACTTCATCGCAATGAAATCCTCGCGCCCAACAATGCGAAGCTTCTGGTCGCGGAAATTGATCTCCAGAGTCCTGGAGAAGGCCTCTGGATCCATGTTGCGAAGACCGCCCAAGAGCTCAACGTGATTTCCGAAATCATCACGCAGGACGAGCATCCCAGAGACGGGGTCGTCTGCCTCTGCGGTGCGGAGCTCCGTGCCGAATCCCTTTTGTTTGAATTTCTTTTCAAGCTTCGCCAGTCGGCCGGATTCCGCAAAAAGTAGCGCATCCGCGTCCATGGTCGCGCGTACAACGCCAAGCACTGAAAGCGCGAAGGCGCCGATGATCGCGTAGTCGACTTTCTCGCGTCGCAGAATCTCGACCACATCGAGAAGCAGGAGGGCGGACTGCCCGCCTTTATCGGTTCTCATCGCCTTGGAGACGCATGAGCCAAGGCCGGCGTTTGAGCAGCGCGCCCGGCCTCACGCAGCTCGTTCACCAGCTGATTGTGCTCGAGAAAAGCTTCGACTCTCTGCGCAGGAGTCAGCTCCCGGAGGGATACATTGAGCGAGGCATGCGTATCGGCGGCGATTTTCGAGGGAAACGTACGGTCCGATGCAGGCCGACTGGCAGCTATGTGAGCCCCGGCCTCCTGCGGAATGAGTCCGGTATGAAGCGTGATGCGCAATCCAGCGCGCACTGCAATGCGCAGCAACAGCTCAAGCGAAAGTTCGGAGGTACGCCCATTGACGATCTTGCTGAGTGTGGGCTGCGGCAGATCCAGTTGTCTGGCAGCGGCCAGCTGACTGATGCCGAGCTGCTGTGTGTAGCGTGCAATCTGATGCGCGACGTCATTGCGTAAGGCATGCACTGTGTCGAAGTCGGGTGGCATCGAGTCGGCTCGCGATTATAGTAAATCTACTATAATCGGTCGTCGAGCTGTACACCATCAGATAAATCAATAGCATAGTGTCCACGAGGAACAGCCATGCGCACACTGGCGATACTAGCGATGCCGGCTCCTACCCACGATCAAGGTCACAAATTGTGACCTTGAACGTGCAACGTCTTGATTTTTATGGATAAGTAGAAAATCTCCCAGATAGCGACCGAGGTTTTGCCAGACCGGCTTAGTCAAAGCCTTGGTCGCAGTCGCTGGTCTCGAGCGCTATTGCTCCTTTCCTGGCGGCAGAGCCAAGGAGAAGACCAGAGTCCGAAGCTCCTTGAACTGTCGCCTTGAGTCGGCGTCCAGTACTGCGACAGTTTTTTCGAGCGCGTCGAGCTTACGAGTCAGTACCGCGTTGGCGCTGAGGGCCGCTCGCAACTCAATGAATGCCCGGACCACGAAAATGGTCATCTGGACCGCATGTGCGCTGTTCAGGACCGTCGCTGCCATCACCGCACGATGCTCGGTGAAAACCAGCGGACGTTTGCGTTTTCCTCCCCAACTTGAAGTCGCAAATTGCGACTTCAAGTTGGCAAGCTCTTGATCGGTAAGGGACCACAGGAACCCTTCAGGGAAACGATCCACGTTTCTTCGAACCTGTTCATTGAGGCGCCTGACGCTGACGCCATAAAGCGCCGCCAGATCCGCGTCCAGGAGGACACGCACGTTGCGCACTACGAGGACTCGGTGGGCGATGTCGGCCGCAAGGGCCGTGGGCGTAATATTCGTCATGCCTGCAAAGCATGCCGGCGGTATCCGGCGATTGGCGACGTGCGAATTCTGTGCGTTCACCCTGAAAGGCAAACCCAAGCGACGCTGTTGCCCCAAGGCCAACCAAACGCCGCCTGAGTGGTGCCGGTCCCGACCAAAGTTCAAGGTCACAATTTGTGACCTTGAAGGTTCAGCATCCGACGACACGGCTGCCCATCGCTACATTTCGCGCTAGTCCTCCTGTTCCCCGCCCTGCTCCACCCCACCCCCTTGTTCGCCAAGCCCATCTTATGAACCTGGTCCAACGCCGAATTCCAACCCGACATCCCCAGCGGTGGCATCCTTGCCTCAATGTTCACGTTTCAAACCCGCGGTCGACGGTGGTGGCTCGTAGCGCTCGCCACGGCGCTGGTCGCAGTCCTTGCCGCTCTGTTCCTTAAATCCACGCTCGAGCACACGGTGCGTGCGCGGATCGAGTCCGCGGCCGTGCGCCATGGCATGGTTGCCCGAATCGGGCGGGTACACGTCGGCGTCTGGCCGTTGCTGCAGCTGGAGGGATTCGATCTCGACCTGAGGCCTGATTTGCGACTGCATGCCGACATGATCGCGGCCACGTGGCCCGGCCGCCTGCGAATGGCAGTTCGCGCCGCCACACTCACGGGCCCGGCAGGAGTCAGGGTCAGCTCGCCGGCCAGTGCCTGGGGCATGGCGGGCATTCTCGGCAAGGACCTCCGGCTCACGCTGGTGGAGCCACAAGCGGGTCTCACCATCCGCAAGCTCGCGAATCCGGCGGGCAGCGCGTGGACCGTCGAGGCCCATGGGCTCGACGTAGACCGCCTGCTCGAGGTGCGGCGCGATGCCCACCCGCTGCTCGATGGTGGAATCGCGGACGGCCGCGTGGATCTTCAGGCCAGCACCGATGCGCTCCGCTTCCACGTAGGTCTGGGCTCGCGCGGCGCGCGCTTTGAAGCGCTGGCGGGTAACGCCGCCGACGAACCGCAGCTCGGTGATCCGACGGACGTGACCGTACGGTTCGATGGCACCTGGCAGCGGCCCAAGGGCACGATCGAGATCCCCGAGCTCCACGCGACGGTGGCCGGTGCGGCCCTGTCGGGCGCGCTCGCGCTGCGCGATCTCGACACCAATCCGGTTGTCGATCTCGCATTCAGCGCGCGGCTGGACTTCGCGCACCTGCTGGGCACATCGGGGCTCGAGGTACCCGAAAGCTTAGGGATAGCGCCCGACGGCAGCCATGACCTCGGCTCCGCCACGATCGATCTGCGGGTACGCGGACGCCCGGCGGACCCTGCCTCGCTCTCGGTGACCCAGAAGATCGACCTCAGGCCGCCCCGCCAGATGCCGCCGGCGATCGCGCGCCTGCGCGGCGATTTCACCTTTACTCCCGATGACGGCCCCGGGCCGCACCACCCCATCGACGTCTCGCCCGCATCCCCCGACTTCATCGCTCTGCGTGACGTTCCGCCACTGTTCGTGCGCACTCTACTGCTGGCCGAAGACACCGGCTTCTACGGCCATCGCGGCATCGACCTGCGCGAACTACCCACGGCGCTGCTCACCAACTGGTCGCGCGGCGGCGCCGCACGCGGCGCGTCGACGATCAGCCAGCAGCTGGCCAAGAACCTGTTCCTGTCGCGCGACAAGCAGCTCGGACGCAAGCTCCAGGAACTGGCGATCACGTTCCTCCTCGAGTCCGCGCTCGGCAAGGATCGCATCCTCGAGATCTACCTGAACATCATCGAATGGGGACCGGACCTGCGTGGCCTGCGGTCCGCGGCCCGCACCTATTTCGGTCGCGAACCCCGCGCGCTGACGCCGGCCGAGATGGCCTTCCTGGTCGCGATCATCCCCGCGCCGATCAAGTACCAGAGTTCATTCGCGCACGGCACGCCGGGGCCTGGGCTGAGCTCGCTGGTCGATGACCTGCTGGCGAAGCTGCGGTCGGTGGATGCGATCGGCGAGGAAGAATATCGGCGGGCGCTCGGCGAACCTATCGTCGTCGCTGGCGGCAGGCCGACCGGGTGATCGGCGGTGAAGGGATCCGGTGCATTAGCGGCGCTGCGGCGTCTCCCGATCTGATCTCACGTGGGGCCTAATTGATTGCCGAACCGCGCTTGAAATTGTCTCTGCTTCGCCGCTCCCGGTGGTTGAAAGCCTGATCAAAGGCAAGCCGGCACGCTGAAATACAGCATTCTTGATATCGTCGCGCACCGCCTGCAATGACCCGGGCCGATGAAATGCCCAGCCATCGACTTCCACACACACCAGAGGGCGCTTCCCGATGGTGTCGTAGATCAGCAGATCGACATGCGACCATGGATGGTCTACGTACTGTCGTTCACGCTCTGACAAATTCTCGAGATCCGCGACGAGCCATGCGAGTGGCGCATGACGAAGGCAGCCCAGGCTGACTTTGGAGAACTCGGGATTTGCAATCACATCCCGGATAGCGGCCTCTGCGAGATTCTCGGAGTCCCAAACGGACTGTCGCCCTCGCCGGCTCAGGAACTCGCGGCGAGCGTTCCCGTAGCTTGCATAAAGTAGGTCGAACACTGAACGCACCTGGGAGCGCACCACCAACTGTTGGTGATGACGTATGTAGCGCACGAGATCGCCAAAGTTGCTGGCGAATTTATCATGCTTGTCGGACAACACCACGACCAGCCTGCGTTGCGCCCGCGACACCGCCACGTTGAGCAGCTGAGGATCATCGACAAAATCACCGATGTCGTTGTCCACCGTTGAAAGGATGATGGCCTGCTTTTCTCTTCCCTGAAAACTGTGAACGGTACCCACCTCGACACTATCGCCAATGGCGTCCCTCAGCATTGCCACCTGAGCCCTATACGGTGCGATGACGCCGATGTCGGTCACACCCGCCTCGCGCAAGCGGGGCAGGACCTCCTGCCGGATGACGTCGATTTGCCGCTGGTTGATCCGACCTCTAGCATGGTTCCCGGGTACCGTGAACACTGCCTGCATGACGTCATGCTCACCGTGATCGGTAGTCATGGTAATCAGCTTGTCGTCGTAGAATTTGTGATTGAAGAACCCCACGATCTTGGGATGACAGCGGTAATGCTCTCTCAGCAGCACGCTCGGAGCTTCGGGCCACAGCTTGGTTGCGGAGGAGAGTAGGCTGTTACTGGCGTAGTCCCATGCCTGGCAGACCAGCTTGTATTTAGCCCAGATGTCGCCAACCTGGCGTCTGGATTCTTCGTCGATGACATTGGGCAATTGCTGCTGATCGCCCACGA
Source organism: uncultured Gammaproteobacteria bacterium (assembly GCA_963823235.1). GTDB lineage: Bacteria > Pseudomonadota > Gammaproteobacteria > Steroidobacterales > Steroidobacteraceae > FEN-1191. The sequence continues at coordinate 419,272 of CAWGKS010000007.1, forward strand.
TGACGGCGCGCCTCGCGCACGACAGGGCAAGCACGCCTGTGGCGACATCGACCTGAGACGCTTCATCGATGATGAGAAGATCGTACAGACAATCGGGCGACAGAGAAGTTTTGAGCGCATGGGTAGTACTCAATACGACCGGATAGTCATGCAGAACCGAGGCGTATTTCGACCACAACTCACGCTCCGCAAAGATCGGCCTGGCGGCCTTGCCCGGGAATCGATCGGCAATGCTTGCCAGCAGCAGCTCCCAGGACACCTTATCCATTTCCTGCTGAATGGCTTGAAGATTGTTCTCAGCGAGGAAGCTCTCTGCGGCAGCAAGTTGAACTCGGAGTTCAACCAGATGCCTATCGAAATGCAGGCTGCGTAGGGCCACTGGCCCCGCTGCGAGCAACTGACGACGCACGCTTAGTTGAGAAAGCCCATGATGGTAGATGAATCTGAGCCAGCCCAGCACGCCGAGCCGAGCGCCCGCGCCGACCTCTTCACATTCGACCAGTAGTTCTAATAGATCGCCGGCTGTCCAAAGATCCACTATTGCAGCGAAATGCGACGGTATTGAATAGCCCGCGACCATGCGGTGCAGCTCGGCTTCAGCACGCCCCTTCTCGACTTGTGCAGCCAGCATGGCGCGATCATTGTTCGCGTGATTCAGCCTATCCAGGATGCTGGTCAATGACGCAATGCTTGCCTCAAGACGCCGCATCACTTCCGGAGGTCTGGTTGCCTCAGTCACCCATACTGGATATCCAGTTTGTGCCTCGATGAATGCCTTCTTATTGTCTCGCTTTCCCAAGGTAGCCAGCAGGAAGCCGAGATCTCGCTCTTTCAATCTGTCCGCGACATTCTTGGTTGCGGTATTGTTGTTAGACACCACAGCGACGGTCTGGCCGAAGCGAATCGCGTTGGCGACCATATTTAGTATTGTCTGAGTCTTGCCAGTTCCCGGAGGGCCTTGCACGATGGTCACTTGCGACCGGAAGGCCTTTTCGACGGCGGCCTTCTGGCTGGCATTTGTTCCGAACGGATAGATCAATGGACCGGGCGAGGCAGACTCTGCCAATAGGGGTTGGCGTTTCAGGTATGCGGCCAAGACGCTGGCATCGGGTACCCGCGTGAGATATTTGTACTGTCCTGCCAGTATTGATTGATCGTCGTCACCCTTCAGGCTGACCACATTCGCAACAGCGCGAAAATAGGCCAGCACGGCGCTGCAGGACGGTTCGACCGCGACATCCCGTTCCTCATGCACATCGGATGCCGCATACAGAGTGCGAACACCACTGGCAACAACAACGTAGTGATTCGGGAATCGGACTATGGAGTCCACTCCCGAAAGCAGTCGGCCGACTATCCGTAGCTGCACTTCAACTGGATTCAGGGTTGCAATTGCAGATAGCAACCGCACGCGCTCTTGCCGATATGGATACTCGTGCTCCGGATTGGCCTTGTACTTGATCCTGATTTGCCCAGTGGCGCGTTCAGCAACGCAGGCGGCGATGTCGTCAGTTTTATCTTCCCACTGCCCCGTACTGCTTAAAACAAGAATGAGACGGACGTCATTCATGGCCAATCGCACCAACCTGTTTGCCGTCGCCCACCACTAGCTCGTATCCAGCGCATTCAAAGCCTGCATTGGCCGCTTGTGCTAGCGTCGAACGACGGCCTCGCGAAACACGTTTTCCCGGTGGTAGTCCAGAAACGAGCGTTGCTGTTCGGAAAATGCACCGACGTTGAGCTTCTCGCTGCGACGAACGCCCATGCGCTGCAACGACTCTTCGTGAGCCACAGGCGAGACGATCAGCCGACCATCGTCCTCGAATGATATGAAGCCCTTATCGAACAGGTGATCGATGGTAGGCGTCAGCAGCAGACCGTTCTCGCCAGCGAGGCGGTCACTATTGGAGCTGTCTCGCCATGGGCGAATATGGCTAGCAATCAAATGCTCGGGGCGATCAACCCTCGTGACACGGCAGGCGCGCTCGACCTGGCGAACATTGGCTCGAAACACTCCCTGACCACGTCGCGCCTGAACGATGGCCTGCCGCTCAGTTTCTGGCACGTCCTTTGCCTCGAGAATTCGTGCCACTTCTCGCCTCTCCCATTCGTCCAGGGTCGGCTCCGCCGCCGGAGTCGCTCGCTCGGCCGTCGACACTGCCATTGCTGCGTCGCTGACTCGGTTCGCCTCGTGACCAATGAGCGAGAACAGAGTCGCGGCGAAGCCTGCTCCTACCTCAGTCAGGTATACACTCTGCAGCCCATCGCCCGAAGCGCGCAGCGGGGCATATTTGTCCGGCAGGTGGCTGGCCAACCGACTCATGTGATCTTTCGGCCTAATCCGATTTGAGAGCTCTTGAAAGCTGACATCTACTTTCCACCCAATTGGGCCCCAGTTCGAACCCGTGGTACCAAACTCAGTGGGCTTTGGGCTCTCGTAACAATAGGATCGCGCGATACCGATCGCTGCGATCAACGTGTCGGTGAACGAAAACACTACGTCGCCTGGCGAGACTTCACGCATGAACTCGTAAAATGCGTTGCGTTCGCCATTGCTTTTGCGCTTGGGCGACCAAAGGTAGCCACCGGCAATTTCATGCCGATAGGTTTGATTTTGATTTACCCACCAATGGCGCACGGTCGATGTTATGTCTGGCTTAGGCTAACTATTGTCGTTTTCGTTGGCGGCGTCCAGAGTGGCACTCAGCACGTTTGCCTCTATGGGGCCCTTACCCATAACCCTTGACCAGAAATCCGCCGCCCGCATTTGCTGCAAGAACTCGTGGTCCTGCGCTACATACTGGGTCTGAGTGAGGAACTCCGCAAGCTTCAATACTATGGGCCTTGCCTGAGCCAGGAACTCCGTCGGGTGTTTCCAACGTAGGCCTACACTTGCCAGATCAAACAGTTCGGCATCACCAGCGGCGCTTGAAGCCATGTTGTAGTGGGCCACACCCCGATTTCGCGCATTGTAAATTCGCTGCGCAGCCTCACACTCCAGAAACGCCGGGACCGCAGTCTCTAAACCGCGCAGAGCGGCGTCGAAATCGTGAGTGGGGTCCGTTCCTACCACTGATGATCCGTCCGTCGATTGCCTTGACGCGAGCGCTTGCGCACGAAGTTCTGCGCGAAGGTCAGCACTATTCAGCATTGCCCAAAGATTGGCCACACTGGGCGCGCGAGTATCTCGATCGAGCGTGAATGCCCAGGTGGAACGAATGAGATCGCCCATTAGAACTTTGGCGAGGGTTTCGTAGGCTGCAGCTCCATGGCTATAAGCCAATCGCTCTTGAAGATCATACGCTGCGAGCCCGAGCCCGACGGCCGACTTAGCGTCGGCGAGCCATAGGCACTTCACCATGGCATCGGCGTAAGCTTTGGCCTTGTCGACTAGTGCCATTTCTTGGGTCACCTATGCGTCTTTAGCGCCACAAGGCGCATTTGGCCTCGCTTTGTACAAGTATCTGCAGTCGCGGAGAATTGGCCAAAGCGCTAGTCTGATGTGATGGAGCAATTCGAGCGAACCCGCCTGCTCGTTCTTTGCAAAACCTACCCATCGCCCAGCGCAGGCCATGTGGAAACGTCATGTGTAACCGCTATGATGGAACACGGGCAGCACGTGCGGCTATACCCGGTGCCGTTTCGGCTCCTCCAGGAAGATGCGCAGTTTCAGAAGTGGCAGTGGATAGAAGTGGGCATTGCAAAGACCAGCAAAGACCGGCGCCCGGAGAGTCGCCGAATCAGGGCAGATACCTTGCGGTGTCTGGGCGAACCACTCTTTACGCACCAGGAATGGGTAGCAAGACGACCCTGTATCGATCTACTTCGAAAATTCCATTCGTTCGAGGAATTGGATCAGGCACGGCAAAGTGAGGGCGTAACGCTTGGACTGCTGGCGACCTAAGACGGGTCCAATCTCAGTCGACTTCACGCGCCACATGCAGGTCATCTGTATCTGGCGAACATCGCTAATTTTGCGTGCTGACTGCGCAGCGTTCGAGTGGGAAAGTACCTCACTGCCATGCCCAAGTCCGCCAGCAACCTTGTCGAGTTGGAAACCCGAATCTTCACGGTCCGTGCCCTGTCGGTGATGATCGATGCGGATTTAGCGCAGCTGTATGGCGTCGAGACCAAGGCGCTACTGCAAGCCATGCGCCGGAATCGAAATCGGTTCCCTCAAGATTTCGTTTTTCAACTTACGAATCAAGAGGTTGACAACTTGAGGTCACAATTTGTGACCTCAAGTTTAGGTGCAGGCCACGGTGGTCGAAGGAGCAATCTATACGCGTTCACCGAACAGGGCGTCGCCATGCTATCCAGCGTGTTACGCAGCACGACTGCCGTCCACGTGAACATCGCGATCATGCGGGCGTTCGTGCGGCTGCGTCGCGCGTCGCTGATCAGCGGTGAACTGATGAAACTCATAGAAGATTTGTCCGAGCGGGTTGACTGTCACGATCAAGTGATCGGCAACCTGGTGGAGGCCATTCGTCAGCTGGCTGAGTCCCCAGCCAGGGAGAGGTCGCGGCCAATCGGGTTCACTGTCGATCTCGACGCAGATCGGAAGTGAATAGACCCATTGTAAATGGTGGCCAGGGGTGGAATTGAACCACCGACACGCGGATTTTCAGTCCGCTGCTCTACCAACTGAGCTACCTGGCCGCCGGGTCGGAAGGGCGCGTATTAGACCGGGCTGGGGGCCAAAGCGTCAAGGCAAGGGGCCCAATAACGCAGTTAAGGACGCGCTTCAGGTGCCAGCCGGCTTGAATTCCGTGGGGGGCTCCGAGCCGGTGCCGAAAAAGAACTTCTCCATCTCGGCCTCCAGGAATTTGCGGGCCTTGGGCTCTATGGGCGAGAGGCGGTATTCGTTGATCAGCATCACCTGGTGGGCCACCCAGCGGGTCCAGGCCTCGCTTGGACACGTTCTCGAAGATGCGCTGGCCCAGCGCTCCGGGGTACGGGAGGCGCTCGAGGCCGGGGGCCTCGCGCTTGAGCAGCACGCAATTGGACCATTCGACTCACGAGAGGCTCCGGATCAGTGTGGTGACGGGCGCCGGCAGGCCCACGCGATCCGGCTGTGCGGCGTTATACCAGAGCGTCGCGGGGCCATCCATCACGCCGGCAGGTCCGGCGCAGCGCGCCAGGAGTGGGGTGATCTCCAGGTCGAAGTGCGTGAAGGCATGGCGCATGATCGGGCGCGGTTGGGGTTCGAGTACGGCCGCCGCGAGTCGGGTATCGGCGTAGAGGCGGGCCGCTTCGATGCTGGGAAACTGCGGCGGACTCCACAGGCCGCCCCACACGCCGCGCTCGGGACGGCGCTCGAGCAGCACGCCACCGTCAGGTTGTTGTGCGAGCAACATCACCACGGATCGGGAGCGCCGCGCGGGACGCGGACGTGGCGCTGGAATTTCATGTTGGCGCCCGGTGCGGCGCGCAGCGCAGTGGTCACTGAGTGGGCAGGCCGGACACAGGGGCCGGCGCCGTACGCAGATCGTGGCACCCAGATCCATGATCGCCTGGGTGTAGGTCGCAACGTCATTCATCGGCGTGCAGGCTTCGGCGAGCAACCACAGCCATTGTTCGACAGTGCGCTGCGCGGGCGAGCCCGCAACGGCGAAGTAGCGCATCAGCACGCGGCGCACATTGCCGTCCAGTATCGCGCAGCGTTCGCCGGCGCTGAGGGCACGAATCGCCGCGGCGGTCGAGCGGCCGATACCGGGCAGTTGTATGAGTTGCTCTGTCGATGCCGGTAACTCTCCGCCGTGCTGCGCGCATACCTGTTGCGCGGTGCGGTGAAGATTGCGGGCGCGCGAGTAATAGCCGAGGCCCGACCACAGATGCAGCACGTCATCGAGCGGTGCCGCGGCGAGTGTTGCCAGATCGGGAAAGCGTTGCATGAAGCGCGCGTAGTAGTCGACGACCGTCGCTACCTGGGTCTGCTGCAGCATGATTTCCGAGACCCAGACGCGATATGGCGTCGGTTCACGCTGCCAGGGCAGATCGTGCCGGCCGTGGCGCGCGTGCCAGGAAATCAGAGCTGGAGCAACCCGGTCGGTGTCGCGCACGGCCTTCAACTGGTTAGCGGATCTTCAGGATGCCTGAGTTACACCACTCGTGGCAAATTGGCAGCGCGGCGTGCGATGAACTCTTCGGCGACGCGCACCAGGTCGATGTTCAGTCTATCGGACGCGCTCACCAGCGCGACCAGCAGCTCACCCATTTCAAGCGACACGTTGGCCCGCTGCTCGGGCGGCAGCGACGCACACTGTTGCGCATAGAGCCACAGCGCCTGCTTCAGTGCGATGAAGTCCTGATTTTCACTGCCTGCCTGGTGCGGTTCGTGGCTCAAAGATTACCCCTGCTCGTCGCCAGTCGATTATCGATCCGACGGGCTGCTGGGGTATCCTGTCGGCAGCCGCCGACATCCCCGCCAGAGAGAGCCTTCATCAACACCAGATCGCCGTGGTTCATGGATAGACGTTCGCTGCTGGCCGCCCTCGCGTTGCTGGCCTGCGCGCTCGTGGCCTCTACCTGGCACGTGTTCGGCAATGTCTGGGATGAACCCGAGCACATCGCGGCGGGCATGTCGTTGATCGATCGCGATCAGTATCTCTACGACGATCAGCATCCGCCGCTCGCGCGCCTGGCGGCTGCGCTGGGTCCGCACCTGGCAGGCGCCGCCTGAGTGCCGATGCCGATGCGGGCGGTGAAGAAGCGGGTCGGGACATTCTCTATCACTCGAACATCAGCTACGACTCGGTGCTGACTCTGGCGCGAATGGGAATGCTGCCGTTCCTGGTAGTGCTGATCTTCTCCCTGTGGCGCTGGGTGCGGGACAACCACGGCGAGCGTGTCGCCTGGATGAGCACACTGTTCCTGCTCAGCACACCCGCGATACTCGGTCACGCTGGCGTCGTGGCCCTGGATGTTCCGGTGACCGCACTGTGCATACTGAGTTTTTATCTGCTGCAGCGCTGGCTTGCCGCGCCGACTGCGCGGCGCGGCGCCGCGCTGGGGCTGGTGGCAGGATTGGCGGTCAGCACTAAGATGTCGGCGCTGCCGTTCATCGGCATCGCTGCTGCGGTATTGGCGGCAACGCAGGTCGTGTTGAACATGGGCCAGGCAGGTGCGACGCGTGACGGCAGCGCGACGCCCACGCCAGCTCCGGGGGCGGCCTTGCGCCCGGGCATCAAGTCTTATATCGGCAGCGCCGTGCTCGCTGCGCTGCTCGCGCTTATCGTCTGCGTCGCGGTTTACGGACCGCACCTGATGTATCTGACAACTCCGGATTTCAGTCCGAACCGCGCCCTCGACGCGCTGGTCGGTGACAGCGGCCGGCTGCACGAGCTCGCCTACAATCTGGCCGCACACTGTCGCGTGCCGCTGGGCGTACAGGAATTCGTGCTCAGCATTCTTGGCGTCGAGTTCCACAACATCCATGGTCACCCTGCCTACCTGCTGGGTCAGACCGATCTGCTGGGTTGGTGGTATTTCTATCCGGTGGCGTTGAGTGTCAAGACAACCTTGCCGATGCTGCTGCTCGGCATTCCGGGTCTGCTCTGGCTGGCATGGCATGGTTGGCGCGAGCGACAGCTGGGAATCATGGCGCCGGCGCTGATCTTTGCCGCGCTGCTGATATTCTGCTGCCTGTACAGCCACATCAATATCGGCGTGCGTCACGTGCTGGTGCTTTACCCATTGCTGGCGATTGGCGCTGCGGCAGCCAGCGTCGCACTGTGGAACAGGCTGCGCGCGCGCTGGGCCCGCGGCCTGCTTGGCGCACTGCTGCTCTGGCAGGTCGCCACGGTGGTGTACGCGTATCCCGACTACCTGGCCTACTTCAATGCTTTCGCGGGCGCGCACCCGGAGCGTATCCTGGTCGATTCCGATCTGGACTGGGGCCAGGACCTGCGTCGGCTGTCACTGGAACTGGCGCGCCGTCGCGTGCCATCGCTCTACATCGCCTATCGCGGCTCCGCCGATCTGAGCCGCGAACATCTGCCGCCCTTCCAGCTGCTGGCACGAGGTCAGCACGCCACCGGCTGGATCGCCATCGACATGCTGGCACTGAAGGAATCGGAAGACGGTTACGCGTGGCTGGCCGACTTCCAACCGGTACAGCGCGTCGGCAAATCTATCGATCTCTACTACCTGCCGACGCGCTGAGCCTGCACTCTCATGGCCTTCCTTGCTTGCACATGCACCAATAGACAGCGGTCAATGTAGCCCTCGGGGCCTGGTAATTGCAGCGCCTGACGCTGTGTGCACAGCGGGCCGCCTGAATCAGCTGGCACATCACTTGCTTCACCACTAATGCACAGCTTGTGTGCAGCACATGCTGGTACCGATGTCTGCACCATCGATGAAGTTTCTGAAGACCTTTCAGATCGCGGCACGGCGCGGCAGCTTTGCCGCGGCCGCCAGTGAACTGTGCATCACGGCCTCGGCTGTCAGCCATCAGATTCGCCGCCTCGAACAACAGCTGGGCTCCAGGCTCTTTGAGCGGCGCGCACATTCGCTCGCGCTCACCGAGGCCGGCGCGCTGTACCTGTCCAGGCTCGATGAGATCTTTGCGCAGCTCGATTCCGCCACCGCCCAACTGCGTGCCCGCCGCGGCAAGGTAGTGCTGCGCCTGCAGGTGCCGCCATTCTTTGCGCAGGAACTGCTGTTGCCGCGCCTGGCGCAGTTCAGCGCCGCGCACGCCGATACCGACATACAGATCGCCACTCGCAACGAGCCGCCCGTGGCGCACCCCGAGGATGCCGACGTCTCGGTCGCCATCGGCGATGGTCAGTGGCCGGAGTTTCAGGTGCGGCCCCTGTTCGAGCAGTCCTTTGTCCCGGCCTGTTCTCCGCAACTGCTGGACTTCTCCGGCGTGCGCAGCGTAACGCAACTTACCGGTCAGTCGCTGATCGTGCACACGCGTCACCACGATCTGTGGGATCGCTGGGCCGCCAAGGTGGGTCTGCGCTCGCTGCAGCCGCGCCAGGAGTTGAGATTTGACACCATGTCGGCAGTGGTGGATGCGGCCGAGCGTGGGGTTGGCTTCGCCCTGGTCGCCGTACCACTGACGCAGAAGCGCTTCGCCACTGGCGCCTTGCGGCGCGTATTTACCCAGGACATTGCCGTGGATGAGAGCTATTACGTGCTGCAGCGTTCGGCGGATATGGAACGCCCGGGTGTGCGCTCGCTGGGCAACTGGTTGATTGATGAATTCGGTTGCGTCGCCGGCGGCTGACAGCGCTGAGGCGAAAACTCAGGCTGACGTGAAAAATTGTCGTTTGCCAGACGTGGTGCGCAACTTTAGTGTCACTCGCGAGTACCCCCACTCATTCCGGAGCTGACACCATGAAAACCCAACACCTCACCACTGCGATTCTCGCCTGCGCCGTTGCGGCTATGCCGCTGACCAGCCATGCGACCAACAGCACGCAAGGGGTCGTCGACGCCTGTGCCAAGGCCTTCGTCGCCAGTCTCGCGGCGCACTATGAATCCAATACCCAGCTGCGCGAGACGCGCTATCCGCGCGACGGCATCATGCCGTTTGGCTCGTCCGATCTGGTGCTGATCGCCACCAACCCGCGCGCCGGCGCCAAGTTCGTCTCGCGCGCCCGTTGCCGCGTCAGTACCACAGGCGAAATCATCTCGCTGCAGACGGAAGAGTTTGCTGCGCTGTAGTTCTGTGCCAAGGCGGTAGTCACGCGGAACAGGCCGCGTGACTCCGCTTCGCAGCTGGTGACGACCCGTGGAGTTTCTTCTAGACTGCACGCGTGCCCAACGCCACTACCTTGATCGCTGCCGGCTGCGCTTTCGGCATATTCGCCGCGCTTACGCGCCGACCTTTGACAGCACTGTTGCTGGTGCTCTATCTATTGGGCGCCGTGCTGGTAAGTTCGGCCGTGATGCAATCCTTCCTCGGCATGCCACTGACGCTTGCCGATGTGCAGTTCTTCTTTCACGACCCGCTCGATGATCTGAAGCTGTTCCGGAACTACCCGGTGTTGGGCCTGAGTTTTTTCGGCATCATCGCCGGCTTCGTGCTGCTGCTCATCTTCGGCTGGCGACTTGAGCGCTCGCGCTGGCCGGGCGGCTCGGGCGTAATCAGCCACGGCGCGCGCTTCACGGTAGTCGTCGCGTTGGCCGCGGTGCTCGGCTTCGGCTACAGCGCGGCGCCGCCCATGGCGCATGCCGGAACCGCGGATGATCGCGACGCCTGGAGCGCATTTCTCTCCCTGCGCCGCATGGAACTGGCAGATCACTGGGCCGATAGACTCAATGTGTTCTTTGACAACCGCGACATGCTGGCGACCATTCCGCCGACCAAAGTGCAGACGCGCTTTCCGCTGTCCGAGCAGCCGGAAAGCGTGGCCCGCGCGACGCCGGCCGACGCCGCCGCGCATGTACGCCTGCCGGACGTGCTCATGGTGCTCGAGGAAAGCACCTTTGATCCGCAACTGATCGGCAAGTGCCGCTATCCGGCCTGCAACAACGCCATGTTCCGTGCTCCGGCCAGCGCGCTGCGTACCGAGCAGGGCCCGCTGCTGGTGCACACCTCGGGCGGAGGAACCTGGCTCACCGAGTTCGCTGTTCTGTCAGGCTTCGATTGGCGCAGCTTCGGGCGCGGCGGCGCCTATGCGCCCGTATCGCTCGCGCCGCGACTGCGCCAGTCGTTGCCGCAGTATCTGCGCACACTCGGCTATCACACCGTGGTGTTCTCGGCAGTGGGTGCCGATTTCCTGCACGCGCGCTCGGCTTATCGTTACTACGGCTTCGATGAGTTCTATGCCGCGCAGGATCTGCAGCTGCCGGATGACTGGCATGCCGTGCGCGATAGCACGCTGTTTGACAAGGCACTCGCGATACTCGCCAAAAGCCATGACCAGCGGCCGCTGTTCATTTTCATGCTGACGATCCGCAATCACGGCCCGCACGGTGACACGAGCGGTCCACTGCCAGTAGCCGTGCGCACAGTGGAGAAGCAGCTGGGTCGACCGCTGGCCGATTACCTGGCCCGCCTGGACGATTCCGCCCGGGATATCGAGGCGCTGCGCCGCAGCTGGCTGGGTGCGCCGCAGCCGCGCGTGATCGGCTGGTTCGGTGATCATCAGCCTGAATTCGCCTGGGATTTCATCAACACGATGGCCGACATGAATGTCGCGCATCTGGCGACAAACGTGCACGCCGTGCACCTGCGCTATCTCACCTATCACCAGTTGAGCGCCAATTTTGGCGTGCCCGGCGTAACGACGGCACGTGAGGCGCTCGACGTGCCATTCCTGGGCAGTGAGCTATTGCGCTTCGCCGGCATTCCGCTCGACGCCGGTGCGCAGGCCGCGCTCAGCGTGGCGCAGCGCTGCCACAATCTGCTGCTCGACTGCGCAGATCGTGCGCTCATCGACGATTTCATGAGCTATCGCATTCACGATCTGCAGGCGGTACGCTAGCGCGATCCGGATCAGAGCCCAGAGGAGCTGACCATGCGCGCCCGCACCATCACACTCGCCATACTTGCCCTGGTCTGCGGCGGCGCTGCCGCTGCCGATAGCGCAGATCAGCCGCTGACGAGTTTTCCCTATACACCCAGTCTCGACCTGCCCTCCATGGACCGCAGCGCCGACCCCTGCGTCGACTTCTACCAATACAGCTGCGGCGGCTGGATGGCGCACAACCCCATTCCCGCTGACCAGGCCAGCTGGAGCGTGTACGGCAAGCTCTATCACGACAACCAGAAATTCCTGTGGGGCATACTCGATGGACTGGCGCACCAGCAGGACGGCCGCACCACTAACCAGCAGAAGATCGGCGACTACTTTGCGGCCTGCATGAATGAGACTGCCATCGAACAGGCCGGCGCCGGGCCGTTGGCCCCGATGCTGGCGAATATCGCGGCGCTGCACAGCAAGCGCGACCTGCCCGCGCTGCTCGGCCAGCTGCAGCTGGGCAGCGGCGATGCCGGCTTCTTCTTCAATTTCGGATCCAATCAGGATTTTGGCGATTCGACGCAGATCATTGCCTTTGCCGACGCCGGTGGCCTCGGGCTCCCGGATCGCGACTACTACACCGACACGGATAAGCACGCCCGGCAACTGCGCACGCAGTATTACCAGCACCTGACGCGGGTATTTGGCCTGCTGGGCGATGCGCCGGACGTGGCTGAACGCAATGCGGCGACGGTACTGCGACTGGAAAACCAGCTCGCGCAAGCCTCGCTCAAGCTCGTCGATCGGCGCGACCCCTACAAGCTGTACCACAAGCTCGAGCGGCCCGCGCTCGCGCGCCTCACGCCGCACTTCGACTGGGCCGGCTACCTGCAGCCGCTGGGTCTCGCCGATATCAAGGTCCTGAACGTCGTCGAGCCCCAGTTCTACGCAGCCTTCGACAAGCTGCTCGGCGAAGTCAGCCTTGCTGATCTGAAAACCTACCTGCGCTGGCATGCCGCGCACAGCGCGGCTGCCTATCTTTCCAGCGCCTTCGAAGATGAGCGCTTTGCCTATTTTGATCACACGCTGCGGGGCATAGAGCAGCAGAAGCCGCGCTGGCAACGCTGCGTGACCCAGGTCGATACGCTGCTGGGCGAAGCGCTGGGGCGCGAGTTCGTCGCCCGCACCTTTGGCCCCGAACTCAAGGCAGCCACGCTCAGGATGACGCAGCAGATCGAGCAGGCCATGCGCCAGGATATCGAATCGCTCAGCTGGATGAGTGCCGCGACCAAACGCCAGGCGCTCGCGAAACTCGATACCATCGTGAACAAGATCGGTTACCCCGATCGGTGGCGCGATTACGGCGCCGTCAGCGTCCATGCTGACGACTACTTTGGCAACGTGCGGCGTGCCATCACCTTCGAAGGCCAGCGCCAGCTCGCGAAAATCGGCAGGCCGCTCGATCGCAGTGAGTGGGGCATGACGCCGCCAACAGTCAACGCCTATTACAACGGACAAATGAACGACATCAATTTCCCGGCCGGCGTGCTGCAACCACCGCTCTACGATCCCAGGCTGGATGACGCGCCCAACTACGGCAATACCGGCGGCACGATTGGCCACGAGCTGACGCACGGCTTTGACGATGAAGGCCGTCAGTTCGACGCGGCCGGAAATCTCAAGGACTGGTGGACTGCGGACGATGCGAAGAAATTCCAGGAACGCACGCAATGCATCGTCGACCAGTATGCAAAATACGTGGTGATCGATGACATCCACATCAACAGCCGCCTGACACTGGGCGAAGATGTCGCCGATCTCGGCGGCCTGATCCTCGCGCACGTGGCCTGGGCGGCGCAGACAGCCCATGACAAACCTGAAAGCCGCGATGGCCTGACGCCCGAGCAGCGCTTCTTTGTGGGCTATGCGCAGTGGGCCTGCAACAATAATCGCCCGGAAAACCAGCGCCTGCACGCCAAGACCGATCCGCACTCACCGGGTCGTTACCGCGTAAACGGCCTGGTCGTGAATATGCCGGAGTTCGAACACGCCTTCGCCTGCATGGCCGCGCAGCCGATGGTGAGCAGCAACCGTTGTCGCGTCTGGTAACTCAGGCGACCGGGCTATACACCAGCCGAAAGCGCGCGTCAGTGGCAATGCCGTAATCGCCCGGGGCGTACTGCAGCAGCCAGTCGCCCGCCTCGCCCTGCAGCCAGTCGCCGTCGGCGCTGCGCGCGCAGCAAAACGCTACCGCCATCTGCCTGGCCAGCACTGGCCGCGGCCGGTTGCGATAGCGGCCCGGCGCACCGTGCGTGGTCGGCGCCAGCGGCAGATAGGCCGCATCGAAGCGCTCGCGCGCGACACACCAGCAATCACCGTCGGCACCCGTCACCAGCGCGTCGCCGGCCGCATAATGATTCTGGCCGACGCGCGAAGTGAGCACACCGGCTGCGCTCGCGAAGCTGACGCTCACAGTCTCGTGCTTGATGAATTCCTGTGCGGCCGGATCGGCGCGCAAGTCCACATCATGCAGTTCAAGCATGGCCGTTACTCCCTGCCAGCCCGGCTGCGCATGTGAAATCTGGAGCGGGTGATGGGAATCGAACCCACGTTAGTAGCTTGGGAAGCTACAGTTCTACCATTGAACTACACCCGCATCGTCCTAAGTTTAAGGCCCGAGTACGCCGATCCGCAAAGCGTCCGGCGCGTAGCAGGCGCTTGGCCTGCGGGAGGCAAACACACTAAAGTAGCCGCCCAGGCTGATAACGCTGGTTCGATTCCCAGGGCCGGGAGGCTCAACCGCAATGAGTGAATTCAATACCGCGTCCTGCATGCCGCGCGCCCTGCTCCTGCTTGCTCTGCTTGGCGCGACCGCGCACACCCCGGCCGCCGAGCCGGCAACACCTCCCGCGCCTGCGAGCCACTGGCTGCGCTGCGGGGCATTGTGGGACGGCCGCGGCGGGCCGACGCGGGGCCCTGTGCTGATCGAGATCCGCGGCGATCGTATTGGCGAGCTGCGCCCCGCGGACGGGCCCGCGCCGCCCGGTCCCGTGACGGATCTCTCGGGCCTGACCTGCCTTCCGGGCCTCATCGACAGCCACACGCACGTGCTCCTGCAGGGAGACATCACGGCCGAAGACTACGACGCGCAACTGCTCAAGCAGTCGCCCGAGTACCGGACGATTCTCGCCACAGTGAATGCGCGCCGCATCCTGTCCTGGGGATTCACGACCATCCGCGACGTCGAGACGGAGGGCGCCGGATACGCCGATGTCGACGTACGCGACGCCATCCAGCGCGGCATCATTCCGGGGCCACGCATGCAGGTTGCCGGCCGCTCGATGGACGTCAGCGGTGCCTACCCGCTGCTCGGTTACGCGCCGGCGCTTGTCATGCCGAAGGGCGTGCAGGAAGTCGACGGCGCGGACGGTGGGCGCCGCGCAGTGCGCGAGCAGCTCTCGCACGGCGTCGACTGGATCAAAGTCTATGCCGATCGCAGCTATCGCGTCGCCGGCAACGGTGTGCTCGACGACATTCCAACCTTCACGCTCGATGAGCTCAAGGCGATCGTCGATGAGACGCACCGCCAGCGGCACCGGATCGCCGCGCACGCGATGGCCCTCTACGGCGTACACAATTCGGTCGAGGCCGGAGTCGACAGCATCGAGCACGGCAACTACATCGCCGAGGAGGACCTGCGCACGATGGTGCAGAAGGGCATCTACTACGTGCCAACGATCTTCGTAGGCGAGTACGTC
Organism: uncultured Gammaproteobacteria bacterium; assembly: GCA_963823235.1. Lineage (GTDB taxonomy): Bacteria > Pseudomonadota > Gammaproteobacteria > Steroidobacterales > Steroidobacteraceae > FEN-1191. Next base: position 434,450 of record CAWGKS010000007.1, read on the forward strand.
GCCAAGGGCCGGGCCAACGCGGGGGCCCCGGTGTGGCTCGATATGCTCGCCATCCATGAGAACACCTTTCGCCGCGCGCTCAAGGCGGGCGTCAGGATCGCCTTCGGCACCGATATCGGCGGCTTTGACTGGCACATCAACCCGGCGCGGGAATTCGCGCTCATGGTGAAGTACGGCATGACGCCCGAGCAGGCGCTGCGGTCGGCGACCGTGGTGGGCGCCGAACTGCTCGGCTGGAGCGATCGACTCGGCAGCGTCGAGACCGGCAAGTTCGCCGACCTGGTGGCTGTCCAGGGTGATCCGCTCGCCGACATCAAGCGGCTCGAGCAGGTGCGCTTCATTATGAAGGGTGGTGTCGAGTACCCGGCGAGCGACGAGCCGTTGCCGAAGTAGCTGCCATCCAATCGGCAGCAGGTCTGATCCTGTCAGCTTGCCATCAGGCGTTTGACCCTGGCGGCGGATAGCAGGCCGCGCAGCCTGGGCGCGCCCGACTCGCCCTCTTCCATCACCGCAATATGAGTCAGGCGGGTTTCTTCGAACAAGCGGGCGACCGCCGCCACGTTAGCCCGCTCTATCTGCCTGAATTCGGCAACCCGCCAGTCGGCCGTCTTCTGCATGATATCGCGCACCAGTACATCCTGCCGCCGGCCATCCACCGAGCGTATGTGCCGCATCGGCTTCTCGCTGGTGATGTCGTAGGCGGTAATCATGCCGACCAACAGGCGGCGGGCATCGTCGGTCGCGAAGGCACAACGCACCCCGGCATGTTTCATGTGCTCGAGGGCCGCATCAATCGTTGCGGATTCGCTGATGGTTACCGACGGCCGCTCGCGAAAATCGGTCATTACGGTCCGGGCCGGATCACCTGGGTTGGCGTGCCAGGGGTCAGCTCCCGGAATATCCAGTTCATTGCTAGCCAGGGTAGTGAGCGTCAAGCCGTGCATATAAACCTCGATCGCATGGTCTGTTTGATTCTACGCAACCCTAAAGGGTCACGGCGCTGAAGAATGTGGTGGCCAGCAGCATGATCAGGCCGCAGACCAGGTATACGCACAACAGCACCGAAAATTTGAGAAAAGTGAGAATCCCCGATTGTGCATAGACCAGTTTCATCGACCTGTAGAGGTAACGGATCAGGTAGGTGCCCATTACCAGACTGAACAGGGTCTCCCAGCCCGGCGTCCTGAGCCAATGTGTCACGAGCAGCCACGCCGAGAGCCAAAGGAACACGAAGGCATGATTGTGCAGCAGTAGCAGCAGATGCTCGAGGTAGTAGCGGCGCGGCCGCCAGTACAGCAGCTTCATGAACCCCGCCACCAGCGGCAGAAAGATGAACATGGCGCGACCAAGGTTGTGCACGACGCTCTGGGTCAGCTCACGTTCACCCCTGGTCAGGATCTTCTGGCAGGCCACAATCAGGCGCGGCCTCAACCAGGAGGCGCCGGGCAGGTCAGCCTTGAGGTCACTGCTACATTTGCCAACGTGGGCCGCGCCGGCTTCGATATTCACTGCCGGCGCGCCGCTATTCAACCAGCCTGCCAACAGCAGGAACAGCACGCTCAGAATGAAATACAGCCGGAACGGCTGCAGATAGCGGGCGCGATGACCGGCAAAGAACTCGCGCGTCAACAGGCCCGGACGCGTCAACAGGGGCAGCAGCGTGTTCCAGACCCGGGAATCGGCGTGGGTGAGCACCTCGGTGGCCTCGCCCAGGAAATGCCACAGCGAATGAATCTCGGTGTCGCGCCGCTGGCCGCAATGACTGCAATAGTTGCCCGTGCATGGGGTCGCGCAATTGGCGCAGGCTACCGCGGTGAGCTGGGATTCTTCCATAACGGGGCACGATCATAAGCCCTGGCGCGGCACTTGTGGGCGAGCGCTATCGCCCGGCAGGCCCGCCCTCAGCGTAAGGGTCGCGGCAGCAGCAGTGCGCGCCGCGGCGAAGCCGGCAGGCGAGCCTCCGTGGCTGCTCCGCTCTGTGCTCGCAGGGCTTTCTTGATACCAGTAGGTGGCGAAGTGCACATGCCAGTTCCGGCTTGCCGATAGGCCAGGGCCTCTGCCAGTCGCGCCTCGGCAGGATCGCCAAGCTGATGCGTGAAATCATCGGCCACTGAACAACCCTGCAATAGCACGCCCACGGGCGTGCCACCAGGCACCCCCACCGTGTTCAGCGGCGAAAAGCCATCCGTGTAGTCACCAAAGTTCAGGTCATTCACCCCACGGAACTGAATCGAGAAATAGGTCGTGCCACAGTTGTCGGTAGGATAAAAACCGTAGGGCTTGCCGCAGGTCGTCGAGCCGATCTGGATCACATCGACGCCGACGCCTCGCAGTCCATTGATTACGGCCTCGCTCGCGGAACAGGTGTCAGGACCGGTCAGTACATAGACACGCGCAAGGTTGAGTGTGGGCAGTGGCTGGCCCGCGCCCAGGCCCGGGGCGAAGCCCTGCGACACGGCATGGAACGGCGTTGGCGTAATCGCCTCGTTGTTTACCGGATCGATCGTTGGGTGCTTGCTGTTGAACTGCGTCAGCTCAAAGGTCTTGCCGCTGGTGCGGCTGGCGCCCGCAACCATGTAGCTCAGTTCGCTGGCAATATCCAGGTAGCCGCCGCCGTTGTAGCGGATGTCGATCACGAGATCCGTGACGTTGGCCGCCTGCAGGATCGTAAAGGCGTTGTACAGTGCCAGCTCGGCGGTGGCCAGATGATCGTTGAACAGCAGATAGCCGACCGTGCCACTCGCTGTCGCAATGGTCCTGGTATTTTGTACCGAGGCCGTGACGATATCGGCTGAGGTCATGCTGATGGTGCGCGTAGCGCCGCCCAGCGCCTGGATCAGGAAGGTGTGCAGTTGGCCCGCAGCCGTTGGAAACAGTCCGGCATTCAGAATGTCTATGTCCGCCTGGGTGTTCGCGTTGGGTAGGCTAACGCCGTCGACTTCGATCACCGCTTCACCACGCTGCAGATTCACCGAGACCACGGTCGCGGGAGAGTTGGGTTCGGTATAGGCCACCAGCAAACTGCGGGGCAGAGTCTTGGGCTTGCTGGTAATGATCCACTGTACGCCATAACCGGCCTGCGAGCCGGTCAGCGAGAGTGCTTCCCAGGTAGCGGTGTCATAGGTGAAATGAAACTTGTCTTTGGGCGCGCCAGATGGGGTGGTTGCCGTGGTTGTCAGGACGTCAAAATAATCCAGGGCGGTGGCAAAGTTTGCCGGGTCCTGGTCGACCACTTCGCTATACCAGAGGTACAGATCATTGTTCCACGATCGCAACCAGTTGTTCTCATCGAGCACCGATCCCGCCCGATCCGGATAAGGTGCGCTGGTGATGGGGTCGGTACCGCTGCGCGGCATGGCGCACTTGTCAGCAAAATTCGTCGCCGGCTGGAACACGCCCGACTGCCATGCCGGCGCCATCTGCGTGCTGCCGCCGCCTCCGCAAGCTGCCAGAGCAAGCGCGACAAACAGCGTCGTCATCAGAATTCGCAAGGTCGCTCTCCGCACCGACTTCAGCCGTCAGGACACTGCAGCCGATCCTAGGCGAGTGGGCGGACGCTGACAATTGTCGGCAGCGACACACAGCCCGACGATTATGTCTCAGGCCACCATGCTGGGCGCTTCGGTGTACGCGGCAACGAAAGCGGGAATTTCCGCGGCCACCAGCGCCGGGGCGAACAGGAAGCCCTGCAGGGCATCGCAGCCCGCCGCCTCCAGGAATTCGAGCTGTTCTGCCTGCTCGACGCCTTCAGCGATCACGATCTTGCCGGTCGCGGCGCCCATGCCGATCACCGCGCGCACCAGCGAGCGCACCGATTCATTGACAGTGAGGCCGGCAACGCAGGAGCGGTCAATCTTGAGCGCGGTCACCGGCAGATCGCGCACTGCGCTCAACGAAGAATTGCCATCACCGAAATCGTCCAGGGCGAGGCGCACACCGCGTTGCGCCAGCTCGCGCAGCAAGGCCACCGCCTGCGGTCCTTCCTGCAGCATGCCTTCGGTAATTTCGAGCTGCAGTTGCGAGGGCTGCATGTTGCTGCGCTGCAGGCAGGCGAGCACCGTGGCGAGCAATCCGGAGTGACGCAGCTGCCGCGCTGAAACGTTGACGGCCACGTAGTCCAGGCTCAGACCGTTGCGTCGCCAGCTGTCAAACTGGGCACAGGCCGTGCGCAGCACCCAGTCGCCCAGATCGACGACCAGGCCGCTGTCTTCCGCGACCGGTATGAATTCCGCCGCCAGGCGGCTGGTGCCATCACTGCCGTTGGGCCAGCGTACCAGCGCTTCGACCGCGCTGACGTGGCGCGAATGTGCGGTCACAATCGGCTGGTAGGCCAGGGTAAATTCTTCGCGCTGCAACGCACGCTGCATGCCGGTTTCAAGCGGTGAGCGCGTCCGTGCATCCGGCGCTGCGGCAGCGTCGATCGCAGGTGCAGGCAGCAACCCTGGCGCGCGAGCGGCCAGCGCCAGCCCCAGACGTTCGGCAAGCTCAATGGCGCCAAAGCCGGCATCTTCCTGGGCGTGCGCATCGACCCGGTAGCCCACGCACAGAAAGCCGCGCACCTGGTCGCGATATTCCAGCGGACACAGACGGAACGCCTGTGCGCCTGAAGCCGTCAGTGCGTTCAAGAATTCCTCGGCATCAACGCCGACGGCGCTGACATCGAGCCCGGGCTCCTGCGCACTCGCGGCGCGCAGTCGCTGGGCATCGATGGCGATGCTGCGCGCTGCCGGCATCGGGCTCTGGGACTCGTAGATGAAATCGAAACAACGCGCACTGTTGCCCGAGGTCTCATCGAGCAACACCACTGAGACCGCGCGACACTGGAGCACCTCGGCAATCAGGGGCAGCACGCCACGCACCATTTCTTCGGCAGCGCCCACCGACAGCAACCAGCGATCCATTTCCAGCACCGAGTGCAATTTACTGAACTCACGACGCAGGCGCGAAGCCGCATCGGCATAGACCTGCCCCAGTCGCCAGGCGGTGGCCTCGTCAAATTCCTGCATGACCGAACCCGGTACCTGCGTGAACTCGCGCCGTCCGAGCCGGCGTGTGGCGGCCACCAGGCCATCGATCTGCTGTGCATGTCGGCGCCGCAGGTTCACTGCCGCGGCGCCGGCCAGGATGACGGTTACGCTGGCGACCACCGCAAAAAACAGCTGACTATCGCGCGGACCTTCGGCCAGCAGCATCGCCCCGGCGAGCGCCAGCGTCGGCAGTGCCGCGGTCAGCGCCAGGGCACACCAGCGCGCGCCTGAGCGACTATCCAGTACCTGCAAACTTGAGCTTTCCATCTCAGGCCTCGCCATCCCGACCAACGGGTTAATGTCACATTGGGGTGGATTCTGTCGCCTGATTGCGACCGGCAGCTAAGGCGTAGTTCAGGTTTCTGCCGGGCTGTGACCGGTGTAGTCGAGAAACGGGAACCACGTCACAGAGCGCGGTAACATGGGCTCGGGCATTACAATGGCACCTCAAGGGGGAAGCATGGTCTGGGTAGATATCGTCGGCTTGCTGGCGCTGATCCAATTGCTGGTTTTCGGTTATCTGGTGGGCGGGGCCCGCTACAGATATGGCATCAAGGCTCCCGCCACTACCGGCCACCCGGTTTTCGAGGCCTGGTTTCGCGTGCAAGCCAACACGGTCGAAATGATTATCGCCTTTCTGCCGGCCCTGTGGCTGGCAGCCAGGTACTGGTCGCCTGGCTACGCGGCCATCACGGGCGTGGTCTATCTGGTCGGTCGAACAATGTATGCGCAGGCATATGTCAAAGATCCGACGAAGCGTGGCCCGGGCTTTGGCCTGTCGTTCACAGCCGTAGCCGTATTGATCATTGCCGCGCTCATCGGCGCCACGCGGACATTGATTTAAGGGTCTTGAAAAAAATACTTAAGATGCGCTTAATACGGCTGCACTAGGCTCTGAATGCAGCATGGGCGCTGGTTTAGGTGAATCATGCGAGTATTACTCGTCGAAGACGACCTGCAGCTGGGCAAGGCCGTGCAGACTGGCCTGCAGCAGCAGGGTCATGCAGTCGACTGGGTGCGTGACGGCATAGCTGGCGAGAGCGCAGCACTTTCAGGCGAATACGCCGCAGTGCTGCTGGATCTTGGGCTGCCGCGCCAGGGCGGCATGCCGATGCTGCAGAAGTTGCGCGCGGCCGGCTGCCTGACGCCCGTGCTCATCATTACTTCCCGCGACGAAGTGCCCGAGCGCATTCTGGGCCTGGACGCCGGCGCCGACGACTTCCTGATCAAGCCCTTCGACCTGCAGGAGCTGGGCGCAAGGCTGCGTGCGGCGGCGCGCCGCTCGGTGGGTCGGGCGCGAACCCTGGTCGAGCACGGCACCCTGCAGGTCAATCCGGCGGCGCGCAGCGTCGCGCTCGATGGCGCTGATGTGCCGCTCACGGCGCGCGAATTTTCCCTGCTGCTGCAACTGCTCGAGAATCGCGGCAAGGTACAGAGCCGCACCCAGCTGCAGGATGCGCTCTATAGCTGGAGCAACGACATCGAAAGCAACGCTGTCGAAGTGCACGTGCATCATCTGCGCCGCAAGCTCGGCCGTGATCTGATCCGCACCGTGCACGGCCACGGCTACATGATCGATGAGCTTCAGGCACTTGGTCCCGCGCACGCCACGGGCTGAGGCCACCGCACACTGGTCACTGCGCGGTCGCCTGCTGGCGCTGCTGATCGCGGTCAACTGCTGCCTGGTCGCGGCAGGCGCTGCCGCGATGTATTTCAGCGCGCGCACCACCAGCCAGCATTTATACGACGAATCCATGCGCCAGACCGGCGAGCTGCTGCTGGAACTGGCGCAGCACGAACTCGAGGAACACGGGCCAGCGCTCGGCGAAGCGCTGCTGCGTGCCGAAACCCTGCCCGGGCCGTTCGCGTTTCGCTTTCAGATCTGGACCCCGGAACTGCGCTCGTCCTACCGCACGAAGGATGCCCCGAGGACTCCACTCATGCCGCTGGCGGCCACCGGCTTCGGCTGGACCACGATCAACGGCGAGGCGTGGCGCAGTTTTGCCGTGTGGAATCGCGGTCAAACCCTGCAATTGCAGATCGCCGAATCACTACGCTACCGCCGCGAACTGCCGCCGGCCTTCTTCTGGGGACTGGTCACCACGCTGGCCATACTGCTGCCGCTCGGCAGTGCCCTGATATGGTGGGCCATTGCCCACAGTTTTCGCGCAGTACGCACCGCAACCCAACTGGTTGCGGCGCGCACCGCTGGCGACCTGCAGCCGATCGATGCGCAACATGTGCCGCAGGAAGTGGCCCCGTTGCTGACCGCGCTCAACCGCCTGCTGGAGCGCATGCGTGAAGCACTCAACCTGGAGCGCCACTTCACCGCCGACGCGGCCCACGAGCTGCGCACGCCGCTGGCGGCCATACGGGCCAACGCCCAGGTCATGCAGGGTGCGCGCAGCGCGGAGGAATTTTCGACCGCCGCGGCTGACCTGCTCATTGGTGTCGATCGCAGTGGGCGATTGATCGAGCAACTGCTGGCGGTGGCGCGCCTGGATTCAGGCAGCGATGTGCGGCGGCGCTTCACCGTGGTCGATCTGGCTACACTGGTATGTTCGCAGGTCGAGGAGCAGGAGCCGTTCGCGCTCCGCAGGCAGATACAACTGGAAGCGAACGCTGCGACAGCGGTGGTGCGCGGCGATCGCGATCTGCTCGGCGTACTGCTGCGCAATCTTGCCGACAACGCCATCCGCTACTCGCCACCGAACTCGCGCGTGATCATCAGCTGCGCGCAGCGCGAACACTACGTGGAGCTGGCGGTAAGCGATCAGGGTGTGGGCGTGCGGCCCGAGGAGCGCGGGCGCATCTTTGAGCGCTTCTACAGGGTAAGCGGCACCCAGGACTACGGCAGCGGTCTTGGCCTGTCGATCGTGCAACGCATCGCCGACCTGCATGGCGCCCATATCGAGGTCGATAGCGGCGAGCACGAGCGCGGCCTGTCGGTTGTGGTGCGATTCCCGATCGTCGCCGGCAGCGACTTTACCGCCACCTGAAAAACACCGACCATGGGCGGATGAGCGAGGCGCCGCCCCCACACTTTCGCACGGTCCGCTCCTACGTGCGGCGCAGCGGGCGCGTCACGCCTTCGCAGGCACGCGCCCTGAGCGAATACTGGCCGCGCTTCGGGCTCGATTTCAGCTTGCAGACAGTCGATCTGGACGCACTGTTCGGGCGCAGCGCGCTACGCACCATGGAAATTGGCTTCGGCAATGGCGAGCATCTGCTGGCGCGGGCCGCGGCCGAACCAGAACGCGACTTCCTGGGCGTTGAGGTGCACCGCTCCGGCGTCGGGCAGCTGCTGAATGCGGCGGCGGCGGGAGACTTGAGCAATATTCGCGTCGCCTGTCACGATGCGATCGAGGTGCTCAGGGCACAAATCGCCGCCGCCGCGCTCGACGAGGTGCAGATACTGTTTCCCGATCCCTGGCCGAAGGAGCGTCATCACAAGCGCCGCCTGATCCAGCCCGATTTTGTCGAACTGCTGGCCTCGCGCCTGCGCAGCGGCGGCCGCCTGTTGCTGGCGACCGACTGGGCCCCGTACGCCGAACACATGCAAATGACCCTCGATGCCTGTCCACTGTTTGAGCGTCTGGTCACGGGCACGGCAGAGGCGCGCGCAGCGACGGCGCGGTCGCTGACGCGCTTCGAGCGCCGTGGAGTGCAGCTTGGCCATGCGGTCAGCGATTTCTGTTACCGCCGCCGCGGCTGACGCATCGCAGCAGTGTACGCCGATGTTGCGATAGTGTGAGCAGCTATCGCAAATGCGCTACTTGGCGACACATTTCGCCCTTGTACCGCGCCGCGGTCGGGCGCAACATCTGCCTGGAGGTGGCGCAATGACTGTGCAACAACCTGGCATAGGCGACTGGTACCGGCTACACGACAGCGAGCTGTTCGAAGTGGTCGCCATCGACGATACGGCGGGCACTGTCGAAGTGCAGTTCTTCGATGGCACGCTGGAAGAGTTCGAACTGAATGATTGGCACACGCAGTGCGCCAGCGGCGCCATCCGCGATGCCGAACCACCGGAAGACTGGCATGGTTCAGTTGATGTCGAACCTGAAGACGAGCGCAGCGGCATCGATCCTACCCAGGATGATCGCAGCCTCAACGCCAGCAGCACCGGCGGGCTCGATCTGTTTGACAACGCCTGAAGCGGGCGCTACGGATTGCCGGCAGCAGGCACGGCGTTGATGCTGGCCTGGCCCTCCAGGTATTCCCAGCGCTCAAGTTTTTCATGTAACTCAAGTTCGATAGCCGCGGCACGCAGGCTGTCAACGCGCATGCTGGCGGCGTCGACGCGATGATATTCACGCGCACTCATACGTTCGATCAGCGCTCGCTGTTCGGTCTCGAGGGCCACCAGCTGGTCGGGTAAGGCCGCTAGTTCACGCGCATCCTTGTACGAGAGCTTGGCGCGCGCCGGCTTGGCGGGTCTGGATGAATCCGCAGTACGCGCCAGCGCCGGGCTGCCGAGGCTGGCAGCGCTGGCCGCGCCACTGGCGATCGCCGAACGCTGCGCCAGCCAGTCGCTGTAGCCGCCCACAAATTCCTGCCAGCGGCCATCGCCCTGGGCCACCAGCGTCTGCGTCACAACATTATCGACAAACACGCGATCGTGACTGACCAGCAGCAGCGTACCCGCGAAGGACTGCAATGCCGATTCCAGCAGCTCCAGTGATTCGATATCCAGATCGTTGGTCGGCTCGTCGAGCACCAGCACATTGGCGGGCCGCGCAAACAGTCGCGCCAGCAACAGCCGATTGCGCTCGCCCCCCGAGAGTGCCCGCACCGGGGTGGCGGCGCGCTTGGCGGAAAAAAGAAAGTCGCCGAGGTAGCTGCTGATATGGCGACGCTCGCCACCGACCTCCACCCAGTCGGAGCCGGCAGAAATGGTGTCGGCTACTGTCTGATCGAGATCGAGCTGTGCGCGCAGCTGGTCGAAATAGGCCACCTGCAGGTTGGTGCCGAGGCGCACCCTGCCGGAATCGGGCTCGGTCTCGCCAAGGATCAACCGCAACAGCGTGGTCTTGCCGACGCCGTTTGGTCCCAGCAGACCCAGCCGGTCACCACGCATGAGGCGCAGGTTCAGATTGCTGACGATGGCGCGATCGCCGAAATTCTTGCTGACACCTTCGAGCTCGGCGACCAGCTTGCCGGAGCGTTCGCTGGCATCGATGGCGAGCCTTAGATTGCCAATGCGCTCGCGCCGCTCGGCACGCGCCACGCGCAACTGTTCGAGCCGGCGTACCCGGCCCTCGTTACGGGTGCGCCGCGCTTCGATGCCACGGCGAATCCAGACTTCTTCCTGTGCCCAGAATTTATCGAATTTGCGCTTGCCGACTGCCTCAGCCGCGAGTTCCGAGGCTTTCTGCAGTTCATAGGCGGTGTAATTGCCGGGATAACTGCGCAGCCAGCCGCGGTCGAGTTCGAGAATACGCGTGGCGACCCGATCCAGGAACCAGCGATCGTGCGTGACGAACACCAGCGTCGGTCCCTTCGCCAGCAGTTCCTCGAGCTGCGCAATCGCGGTCAGGTCCAGATGATTGGTCGGTTCGTCCAGTAGCAGCAGGTCCGGGTCGAGTGCAAAGGCCAGTGCCAGCGCCGCGCGCTTGCGCTCGCCGCCCGAGGCCATGGCGGGATCGACCGAACTGTCGAGTCCCAGGCGCGTGGCGTATTCCACCAGCCGCGTTTCGGTGTGCCAGCGATAGCGGTCGTCGTCCAGCGCCTCGAAATCGCCACGTAGGCGCAGGCTCTCGAGCAGCGTCGCGGCGGGCGGCAGCAGCGGTTCCTGCTCCACGGTCGCAATGCGCAGGTTCTCGCGGCGTTGCACGGCGCCGCCGTCGAGCATGGTGCGGCCGGCGATGACATTGAGCAGGGTCGACTTGCCGGTGCCGTTGCGGCCAATAAGGCCGATGCGTTCACCCTCATTGAGCGTGCACGAAGCCTGATCGAGCAGCGGCGTGAGGCCATAGGCGAGTTCGCCGCCGAGCAGTGAGAGTATGGACATGCGCGGATAGTAACCGGCCGGCGTCCGGATCGCCCGCCCGCAGGGCGCTATCGGGCAGTAGTGATGTCGCGCATCACCGCATCCATGCCAGGGTCCTGGCCTGCGATCCATGCGGCACCGTCGAGCGGCGCCGGCAAATCGGGACGCAGCGTACCGACAGTGACCTGATACGTGTCGCCATAGCAACCCGCCTGCCCCTGGCAGCCGTGCACCAGATCCCATTTTCCGGTGGTTGCGTGCAGGCAGTAATGCGAAGTTGGCAGGCAGACATTCCGGCCTTCCGACCAGAATACCAGTCGATCGCCGAGCTCATCGCCAACGATGCGCACTTTCGCGCCGCCATCGTGCTTGAAGGCGGCGGCGGCGACAATCCCGGCCGAAAATGTGTAAGGGCTGACCAGCACGTAGATGCGGTCCGGAATCCGGTCCGGAATAGTGCGAGTCCACTCGCGCGTCAGATCGGTGTTGCCGCCAATGTCAAAGCGCAGGTCGACGATCAGCCGACGTGGGTGCCGGGCCTCAATCGCAGCATCGACCGTGTGCATCAGGTCGGTGATCTTTTCATTGGGGCCATCCAGGTGTGACCGGAACTGGACGTACAGGGCTTCGATCCCGGGCAACGGGACGACCCGGAATAGGCTGGCGCTATCCTGCAGGTATAGCGGCTGCGGACCCGCTGGCGCGCTGCGCCAGCCTTGGTCTGCCTCGCCGGGCCAGGGATCGGCTGACCACAGGCGCACCGGTCCCTTGCTGGACGGCATTGTGGTGTTGGGGACGAAAGCGATGTAGCGCGTGACCTGGTGCCCGTCAGCGAGCTGCAGCTCCAGCTGCAGACCGTCGGCACGCTGCGCAGCACCCAGGGCATGCAGCAGCCCGCCATTCTCGATGATCCACTGCACGTTCCAGCGCAGCGAGGCATCCGGCCCACCCCAGACCGAGCGCATGCGAGCCAGCATCGTCGCCGGGGCCAGCCCCTCGATTCTCAATACCCTGGCTCCCAGCAGATCGAGATATTCCGGTGCGGCGCGCGCAATCACCCAGCCGTCTGAAAACCAGATCATCCGCAGCGGCAGCCGCGATTGCGGATACCACGCGCCCTTCTCGTCATTGAGTACGTCGTGAGCATTGTCAGCGATGGCCAGGAGCTGCAACATACACAGCAGGAATTCCTCCTGGGACATCGACGCCACGCGTGGTTTGACCCGGGCGATGAATTGCAGCGCGCGCTGACGCACTTCAGGCGACATCGAAACGCTGTGCTCGACATATCCGGACTGTGCCAGCTCGAGATCCTGCACCCGTGTACCAGCGTGGGCGCACGGCGCACAACACAACGCAGTCAGCCCCAGCAGCATGCACCAACGGCTCATCGCTCACCTCCCATCATAGTGCGGCACGAAGCGCTCGATGAGCGCGGCGCGATCCACTTCGCCACCGAGCATGACCACTCCGCCTGCCACTTCCACTGGCAACTGCACCAGTGCATTCCCGACGCAGGGCCCGGCCACGCACAGCCCGGTGCTCTTTTCGAAAATAGCACCATGTGAGCAGCAGACAATCATGCTGCCATCGGCACTCAGGAACCTGTCAGGCAGCAGGTTCAACGAGAGCGCGCGGTGCGGGCAGCGATTGACATAGGCGCGCACGCCGCCTGCAATACTGACCACGAACCCCTTGAGCGGCCAGTTACCGCCGCTGAGCCGAAATTCCCGGCAACCGGTCGCGCTCAGCTCTTCAAGCCGGCACAGCACCCGGGTCAGATCTATCTCAGCGCTGGACATCGAGTGCCGCGATGCGATCACGCATCAACCACACCATGAACAGCCCAGGCAGGCCGACCAGGAAGGCGACCACGAAGTAGGCGCTCCAGCCGCCGTGATCGGCCAGCCAGCCGGCCGGGCCGCCCAGCAGATAGCGCGGCAGCAGCGCGAGCACCGAGAGCAGCGCGTATTGAAAAGCGCTGAAGCGTGCATTGCACAGCGCCATGATCAACGCGACCTCGGCAATATTGCCCATCGCCGCCGACAGGTTCTCGATGGCCGTCGCAGCGATCATGATCGGAAAGCTCTTGCCCACTGTCGCCAGCACATAGAACGACAGGGTCGTCACGGTCTGCATGGCGCCGAACAGCAGCATCGACCTGAGCAGCCCGAGTCGGATCATCCACAGGCCGCCGAGCACGCCACCGACTATGGCGCTGGTCGTGAGCACTGCCTTGGCGACCAGGCCGATCTCGGTCTTGGTGAAGCCGATGTCCATCAGAAACGGCGTGTACAGCTTCAGCGCCAGGGCGTTGCCGATCTTGAAAGTGATGATCACGCCGATCAGTCCCAATGCGCCCGGTGAGCCCAGCAGTTCGCGCAGCGGCGCCAGCACCGATTCACGCAGTGAACCTGGCGGTGGCGCGTGATATTCCGGTTCTGGCGCCATCCAGGTGACCAAAGCAAAGACTGCCATCACGGCGGCCAGCACCAGGAAAGCCAGGCGCCAGCCGAAACTGTCCGCCATCACCAGTGCGGCAGCGAAGGCCAGCCAGGCGCAGGCCCGATAGCCGAGATTGTTGGCGGCGGCAGCGAGCCCGCGTTCATGAGGTTTCGACACGTCGGCCCGGTAGGCGTCTATGACGATATCCTGGGATGCGGAGAAGAACACGACGATCAGGGCGGTAATCGCTACCGCAGTAAGGGACACACCCGGGTTCTGCAGGGCAAACATGCCAATGGCCAGCGCCAGGCAAAGCTGAATGACGAACATCCAGCCGCGCTTGCGACCCAGCAGGGGTAGCGGGTAGCGGTCGAGCAGTGGTGCCCACAGAAATTTCAGCAGATAGGGGATGGCAACGTAGCTGAGCAGGCCGATCGTGGTATTGCTGGTGCCGGCATCCTTGAGCCAGGCCTGCAGGGCACTCTCGGTGATCTGATTGGGAAAGCCGGAAGCGGCGCCGAGTGCCATGATGACCAGCAGCTTGGGACTGGAAAATATCTCGCGCAGTCTGGGTTTGCTGGCCGGCATCAACCTAGAACTCGTAGTCCATGATCAGCGGTGCGTGATCCGAAAAGCGCCGGGCCTTGTAGATCTGCGCCGCGCGCGCCGCGCCTGCCAGCCCGGGCGAGGTGATCTGGTAGTCAATGCGCCAACCCACGTTCTTCGCCCAGGCCGCGCCGCGATTTGACCACCAGGTGTATTGATCGGGCCCGGTGTTCACAGTGCGAAAGGCATCGATGAAACCCGCGTCATCGAACAGGGTGTCGAGCCAGGCGCGTTCCTCGGGCAGGAAGCCGGAATTCTTCTGGTTGGCCTTCCAGTTCTTCAGATCAATGGCCTGGTGAGCGATATTCCAGTCGCCACAAAGAATGGTGTGCCGACGGCGACGCCGCAGCGCACGCAAATGCGGCAGGAAGGCCTCGAGAAACCGGAACTTCGAAGCCTGGCGTTCCGGTCCCGATGAGCCCGAGGGCAGATAGAGCGAGACCACGGAAAAACCAGGAAACTGCGCCTCCAGGTAGCGACCTTCGCGATCGAATTCATCCACGCCAAAACCACGCACCAGACGTTGCGGTCGCACTCTGGAATACAGCGCGACGCCGGCGTAACCGGGCCGCTCGGCCGGGCAATAGGCCGCGTGGTAACCGGCCAGGCCGATCTCGTGGCCGGCGAACTGATCTTCACGGGCACGCACTTCCTGCAGGCAGATCACGTCGGCTTCCTGGCCTGCCAGCCAGGGGAACAGGCCCTTGCTGGCGGCCGAACGGATACCGTTGACGTTCAGGGTGATGACGCGCATGGCGACATGATAGCCTGCCGCGCATGCACGATTACCAGCGGGATTTTCTCGCCCTGGCGCTCGAGCGCCAGGCCCTGCGATTTGGCGAATTCAGGCTCAAGTCGGGGCGCGTGAGTCCATATTTTTTCAATGCCGGCCTGTTCAACGACGGCGCCTCGCTGGCTCGCCTGGGGCGCTGTTATGCCGCAGCGCTGCAGGCTTCGGGCCTGGCTTTCGACCAGTTGTTCGGCCCGGCCTACAAGGGCATTCCGCTGGTGGCCGCCTGCGCCACGGCCTATGCCGAACACTACGGGCGCAACCTCCCCTGGGCCTTCAATCGCAAGGAGGCCAAGGATCACGGCGAGGCGGGCCTGATCGTCGGCAGCCCGCTGCAGGGCCGCGTGGTGATCGTCGATGATGTCATTACCGCGGGCACTGCCGTGCGTGAATCCATAGATCTGATCCGCTCGCTGGGTGCCCAACCGGTAGCGGTGGCGCTGGCGCTGGATCGACAGGAGCGCGGACTGGGGGCTCAATCGGCCGTTCAGGAAGTGGCCTCACAGTTCGGGTTGCGCTGTGTAAGCATTCTTACGCTGGGTGGACTGATCGAGGCACTGGCGGCACCGGGACCAGCGGCACTGGGGTCCGGCCAGCTGGCCGCTTTGCGTGCTTATCGGGAGCAGTACGGTGTCGCAGATTAGCGCATTGGGGCGCGCGTCCCTTGCTCTGGATCGCGGGCCGTGGACAATGGAGCCTGCCGGATCGCCGGCGGAGTGGCTGACATAATGAAAGAGTCGTTGGGCATTGCCGGGTTGGTGCTGCTGTGGACCGCCACTGCGGTGCCAGCGTGGGCAACCGAACCCGGCAAGAATCACAATTACAGCTGGGTCGACAAGAACGGCGAGCGCCACTATGGCGATGCCGTGCCGCCTGAATATGCGCAGGTCGAACGGCGCGAGCTCAATGCCCAGGGTATCGAAGTACAGGTACTCGGGGCCCTCAAGAATGCGCAGCAACAGGCCGAGCAGCGCCAGCGTGAGCAGGCGAGCGCACAGCGTGCGCAGCACGATCATTTTCTGCTCAGCACCTATACCTCGACCAAGGATATCGAGCGCCTGCGCGACGAGCGCCTCAATCAGGTCGACGGCCAGATCAAGGCGACCAACGCCTATATTGATCTGCTGCAGACGCGGCTCAAAGCGCTGCAGGAACGCGCCATGCACTTCAAGCCCTACAACACCAAGGCGGACGCGCGGCGCATGCCCGACGATCTCACTGAAGAGCTGGTGCGCGCTTCGAACGATGTGCGCACCCAGCGCAAGGCGCTGGAAAATCGCACCAAAGAACAGGCCACGGTGCGCGCCCAGTTTGAAGCCGATATCACGCGTTACCGCGAGTTGACCGCCAACTCAGCCGGCTGAGGTTCAGGATTTTCCGCTGTGCCCGAAGCCGCCGGCGCCGCGCTCCGAGGCGCTGAACTCCGCCACCACCTGCAACTCAACCTGCACCACGTTGATCAGCACCAATTGGGCAATGCGCTCGCCGGGTTGCAGCGTGTAGGCAACGCTGCTGCGGTTCCAGCACGAAACCATCAGTGGCCCCTGGTAATCGGAATCGATCAGTCCGACGAGATTTCCCAGCACCAGGCCGTGTTTGTGACCGAGCCCGGAACGCGGCAGGATTACCGCCGCGAGCGCCGGATCCGCAACATGGATGGCGAGGCCCGTCGAGATCAGCTCCGCCTGGCCGGGCTGCAGCGTCAGCGGCGCCGCCACGCAGGCGCGCAGATCAAGCCCCGCCGAACCGCTGGTGGCGTAGGCCGGCAGCGGAAAATCATTGCCGATGCGCGCATCGAGTATGCGCACCTGCAGCGCGCGCAGCGGCACAGCGCTCATTGACGATTGCTGGCCGGCAGCGCCGCCGGGGCGGCGCAGCATGCGGTCGGCAGGCGCTCGGCAATCAGGGCCACCAGTGCACTGGCCAGTTCGCGCTTCGAAGCCTGCGGCAACTCCACCCGCCCTCCGCCGCGCGCCAGCACCAGCAGTGCGTTGTCATCGCAGTCGAAAGCCTTGCAGCTACTGACTTCGTTGGCGGCAATCATGTCGAGATTCTTGCGCAGCAGTTTTTCCAGGGCGTGCTGCTCTACATTGTCGGTCTCGGCCGCGAAGCCAACCACAAAGGGTCGATCCGGGCGCGCGGCGACAGCAGCCAGGATATCGGTGGTGCGCGTCATGGCCACCGTCAGTTGCTCGTTGCGCTTCTTGATTTTGCGCGGCGCGATCTCGATGGGCCGGTAGTCGGCCACGGCGGCCGTGGCGATGAACACCGCGGTGCCGGCCAGTTCCTGTTGCACAGCCTCGTACATCTGCAGCGCGCTCTCAACGTTGATGCGCCTTACGCCGGCGGGCGTACCCAGTGCCACCGGCCCACTCACCAGCACCACTTCGGCGCCAGCGGCACACATCGCCTGGGCCAGAGCGAAGCCCATTTTTCCGGAACTGCGATTGCTCACAAAGCGCACCGGATCGATGCACTCACGAGTCGGGCCGGCAGTAATCAGCACGCGCTTGCCGCTGAGCGAACCCGGGTCCGTCAGCAGCGGCTCGACCAGATCGGCAATCTCCACGGCCTCAAGCATCCGACCAGGACCCACATCACCACAGGCCTGATCACCACTGGCTGGCCCGAGCAGGCGCACGTTGCGACTCCTGAGCGTGGCGACATTGGCCTGGGTCGCGGCGTTGAGCCACATCTGCTGATTCATTGCCGGCGCTGCGACCAGTGGAGCCGTGGTCGCCAGGCACAGCGTGGCGAGCAGATCGTCAGCGCGGCCACCGGCCAGGCGCGCCAGAAAATCAGCGCTGGCAGGTGCGACCAATACCAGATCGGCCCAGCGCGCCAGTTCGATATGACCCATGGCCGCTTCGGCAGCCGAATCCCACAGACTCTCGCGCACTGCCCGGCCGGACAGCGCCTGAAAGGTAGTGGCGGTAATGAATTCGCGGGCAGCCGCAGTCATGACTACCTGCACTTCGGCGCCGCGCTCGACGAGGCGACGCACCAGTTCAGCGCTCTTGTAGGCAGCGATACCGCCGCTTACGCCCAGAATGACGTGTTTGCCACGCATGGGTGCATTATCGGGCAATAGCCCTGTTTCGTGCCATGCCCGGCTGATATGACGATCACACCCGGAGGCCATGTCGGGGAACAATGAGCGTCCGATTCTTCAGCGGATGTGAAGCACCTCACATGAATCTGCGAGACTGGCCGCTGGCCGAGCGTCCGCGCGAAAGACTGCTGGCCGCCGGCGCCGCCGCACTGTCCGATGCCGAGCTGCTGGCCCTGCTGCTGGGCGGCTCAGGTTTGCGTGGCAGCAATGTGGTCGACCTCGCCCGCTCACTGCTGAATGCGCATCATTCGCTGCGCGAGCTGCTCAGTGCTGATCGGGCAGCGTTGCTGGCGCGGCGCGGCCTGGGTGCGGCCGGGTACTGTCGTCTGCAGGCCGCGCTTGAACTGGCGCGCCGACACTACGCCGAGGCACTGCGCACCGGCCCGCTGCTCGACTCCCCTGCTGCCACCCATCGCCTGCTGATCGCCCGATTGCGCGATCAGCCGCATGAACTGTTCTGCTGCCTGCACCTCGACAACCGTCATCGACTGATCGCCTTCGATGAACTGTTTCGCGGCACGATCGATGGCGCTACTGTGCATCCGCGTGAGGTCGTCAAGCAGGCCCTGGCGCGCAACGCGGCGGCAGTAATACTTGCGCACAACCATCCTTCGGGCGTGGCCGAACCGAGCCAGGCCGACGAACTCATTACGCGCCGGTTGCGTGAGGCACTGGCGCTGGTCGATATCCGCGTCCTCGATCATTGCATCGTGGGCGACAATGGCTGCCTGTCGTTTGCCGAAGCGGGACTTCTTTGATATGTAGAGTGCGGCAAATTCGGACTGCCGCCCTCGGGGGCATTTACCTTGGGACCTCCACATTTTTGGGGTGATGGTGGCGGGCGTTCCGCTTGCGCATCAGCAGGCGAACGAAGGTCCCACCAAGCCCTGCCTTGCGGGGTAGCCTTAAAGGTTCCGCCGTGCCTGGTACGGACTGGTCAAGCATCCTCCAGGCGAATGCCACTTTTACGGGTAGTAAACGCCGAATAATCGCGCGAGCGAAAGGAATTACGACATGGCAAACGCAGCAGATCCAGTATCAGCGGTACAGCAATACATTGACGCCTTCAATAGTGGCGATGCCAAGGCAATGGCTGCGATGTGCGCCGATCCCATGTCTATTCTGGACGGAATGGCGCCACACATCTGGCGCGGGCCGACGGCGACCCAGGATTGGTACAAGGATGTGCTGGCCGAGGGTGAACACCTGGGCGCCAGGGACTACCACGTCACTCTGGGTAAGGCGGCGCATGCCGACGTCACGGGCGATGCCGCCTACGTCGTCATCCCCACGACCATGAAATTCAAGCTTCGCGACAAGCACGTAACCCAGTCGGGCGCCATCTTTACGGTTGCCCTGCGCAAGCTCCCTGCAGGGTGGCGGCTGGCCAGCTGGGCATGGTCCAAGGGGACGGCTACGGTATCGTAGCTACGCCGCAGCTCAGAGATGTTGAACAAAAAGAGAACAGCCTCGCTCCCACAGCCGTGAGAGCGAGGTCGCTGCACATATCAAATAAGTCCCGCTGCGGCAAAAAATGTTGAACTCAGCATTTTTTTTCGGAGCGCGGGCTGCTGTAGATCGCGCGTGGCCTGCCCGCCCGGGCGGTTGACGTCATTCTGGCAATTCGGCATGGTGTGCGCATGATCACGCGCGCTCGCACTCCGGTGGCACTGGCCCTGGCCACCATCGGTGTCCTGGTCGGAGGTGCGGCATTCGGCGCCGACGAAGAAATCCAGGTCTACATGGACGAAATCGGCAAACCCGGGGAGTTCGGACTCGACGTCCATACCAACTACGTGGCGGATGGCGATCTGGTCACCGACTATCCTGGCAATCAACCCTCATTGCATCGACTGCGGATCACGCCTGAGTTCGCCTACGGCCTCACCGACAGCCTGGAACTGGGGGTGTACCTGCCCCTCGCGACGGTGGATCAGGACGGCCATCTGGACGCGGGCGGCATCAAGTTTCGCCTGAAGTATGTCGCGCCCAAGGCGCCCGAAGCCGGCTGGTTCTGGGGCGCGAATCTCGAGCTCGGCCGCGTAAATCACAGTCTCGATGCGAACCCCGTGAACGGCGAGCTCAAGGGGATCCTCGGCACGCGCAATGGCCCGTGGACGCTGGCCTGCAACCTCAATATTGATTTCAAGGTTTCGGGGCCCGAGCCGAGTCCGACCACATTTGAGCTGGCGACGAAACTGATGCGCGCCATTGGTCACGGAGCATCCCTGGGCATCGAAAGCTATAACGGCCTGGGCGAACTGGAATCACCAGGACACCTGAACGAAAGCGAGCAGGCCGGGTATATCGTGCTGGATAAATCTGTCGGGCATTGGGAGCTGAACCTGGGGGTGGGTACGGGTTATGGCAGCAACCCGGATCATCTGATCCTCAAGGCCATCATTGGCGTGCCTATAGACTGACGCGCGCCGGGCTGGTATAAAGCCCGCCCTTCGCTATGCCTCGAAGCGGCGAAGCGCAATACTAAATTATTGATTTACAAGGACCACTTTCATGTCGCGCGTCTGTCAGATCACTGGTAAGCGCCCCGTGTCGGGCAATACCGTCTCGCACGCCAACAATCGCCGGCGTCGCCGCTTCCTGCCGAACCTGCATACGCAGCGTTTCTGGCTGGAAGGCGAAAAGCGCTGGATCAGCCTGCGGGTGTCAGGCAATGGCCTGCGCACCATCGACAAGAACGGCATCGAGGCCGTGGTCGCCGAGCTTCGCGGCCGTGGCGAGCACGTCTGAAGTCTTCTGAATTACAGGTCCTGCAGCCATGCGCGAAAAAGTCAAACTGCTCTCCTCAGCCGGCACCGGCCATTTCTACGTGGCGATGAAGAACAAGCGCCTGCACCCGGAGAAAATGGAGATGCTCAAGTACGACCCGAAAGTGCGTAAGCACGTGAGCTACAAAGAAACCAAGATCAAGTAGCCTGGGGCACCGGCCCGATTGCAGAGGCGGGCGCCGTGCCAGAGCTGCCCGAAGTCGAAACCACACGCCGCGGCATCGAGCCGCACCTTTTGGGCCGGAGCATTCGCGCGCTGCACGTGCACGACGCGAGGCTGCGCTGGCCTGTGGACCCGAAGCTCGCCCGGCTGCTGCGCGGCCAGCAGGTGCTGGGCGTTGAGCGGCGCGCAAAGTACCTGCTGATACGCCTCACGCGCGGCACCCTGATCATGCACCTGGGCATGTCGGGATCGCTGCGTGTGCTGCCACAGCGCAGCCCGCTTAAACCCCACGATCATCTCGACCTGTGGCTCGATTCCGGCCAGGCGCTGCGCTTCAATGATCCGCGCCGCTTCGGCTGCTGCTTGTACACCAGCGGCAATCCGCAGCAGCACCCGCTGCTGGCGCAACTCGCGCCCGAACCGCTGCAGGGCGGATTCGACGGCGCCTATCTGCATCGCATCACGCGCCGCCGCCGCGTTGCCATCAAGTCGCTGCTGCTCAATGGCCACCTGGTCACCGGGGTTGGCAATATCTACGCCAGCGAAGCCTTGTTTCGCGCCCGCATTCGTCCACGCCGCAGCGCGCGCTCGCTGCGGAGCGATGAGTGCGCGCGGCTGGCCGCCGCCATCCGCCGCGTATTGAGTGCCGCGATTCGCGCCGGCGGCACCACTTTGCGCGACTATGTGAATGCCGAGGGCATGCCAGGTGAATTCGGCGTAAAACTCTATGTATACGAACGCGCCGGCGAGCCCTGCCGACGCTGCCGCACGCCGGTGCGACACATTACCCAGGGACAACGTTCAAGCTATTTTTGCCCGGAGTGCCAGCGATGAACAGGCCGCTACCCAGATCTGCCAGTGCCACGCGTGCCGCGATGCGCCGGCGCGAGCGCGCATTGGCCGCGTGCGACCCGGTGATGGCGCGCGTAATCGACGCCGCCGGACCCTGCACCATGCAGGCGCGATTTGACAGCACGCCCTTTGAAACGCTGGCCTCGAGCATTGCACACCAGCAACTCAACGGCGCGGTGGCCGCGCGCATACTCGAACGCTTCGTGGCCCTGTACGCGCCGGCGGCGTTTCCGGAACCCGCAGCACTGCTGGCCACCGATGACACGGCGCTGCGCGCCGTGGGTTTTTCCTTTGCGAAAATCCGCGCACTGCGTGATCTCGCCGAGAAGACGCAGGCCGGCGTGGTGCCCGCGTCCGCCCATCTGGTCGCGCTCGAGGACGGGCACATCGTCGAACGCCTGACGCAGGTGCGCGGCATCGGACCGTGGACCGCGCACATGTTCCTGATGTTCCAGCTCGGCCGGCCCAACGTGCTGCCAATTGACGATTTCGGCGTGCGCAACGGCTTTCGACTGGCCTACGGACTCAAGGGGCTGCCGACACCACGGGCACTGGCCGAATTCGGCGCGCGCTGGCACCCGCACTGCTCAATGGCAGCCTGGTACCTGTGGCGTGCAGTCGACCTGTCGCGCGAAGGCAAATTGCCGCGCGCGCCGCGCGCGCCGCGAGTCGCGATTCAGAAGCAGCGCGTTGCCGCGAAGAAGCACAAGCAGCAAACAGCGCCGGTGCGCAGGCGCAAGGCGCGCGCCAAAATCCGCCGCACCCGGAATCAATCGTCGCGTTCGGGATAGGGCTTGCGGCCTGAAGCGCGGGAATACACGGCGTCGGAAGACCCGCGCGTGGTATCGATATCGCTCTCGATGTCCGTCATCAGGGTCCTGATCGAATCGAGCGCGCGGTTGATGTGTTCCAGCCTGAGCGCTATGGCGCCGTTGCGGCGATCGCTGTCACGTGATTTTACGAAGTCCGCAGCCTTCATGTTCAGAAGACGCAACTGCTCCTCGATGCGCAGCAACTGGCTGGCAACCACGCCCAGCGGCAGGTCGATGGCGAGCTCCCAATCAGTCGAGGGCACCTTGTTCACTCAAACACCATTGCGGGTCTTTGGCGGTCAGGCGATCGCGTACAGGCACTCCACGAACGACGCGACCGCTCCGTCCAGTCCCTGCACCTTCGGGTTCGTCGAGTCGATCAGGTAGTACTCGTCCGGCGCATGCGCGCCGGTGCCGTGCCCGAGCCCGAATCCGCCCGCCGGCAGACTCAGCGGCGCATTGGTGAAGCGATAGCCGGGCCAGGACCCGGCGCTGCGCGGCAGCACCTGCGGCGACGAGCCGAGCTTGCGATAGGTGCCGAGCACGGCCTTGATGTAGCCGCTGTCCGGATCGGTCTGCGTCGGATCGTAGCCGCCGGTCATGTTGACTTCGATGTCGGCGAAACCATGCTTGGCGAGGTGTGCCTTGAGCTTCGCGAGCGTATCGGCCGCAGTCATGTCCGGCACCAGGCGCATGTCGATCTTGGCGACCGCGCGGTGCGGCAGCACGGTCTTGCCGCCGGGGCCGGTGTAGCCGCCGACCAGGCCTTCGATGTTGATCGTCGGCTGCGAATAAAGCCGCAGCAGCGAATCCTGCCAGTCGAGATCGTGCACCCAGTGATCCACGCCCAGCTGCTTCTTCACGAGTTCTTCCGGAACCGTCGCTGCATAGGTCAGGACCATCTGCTGCTGTCTCGCTGACAGTGGCTTCGCACGCTCGAAGAAGCCTTCAACCGCCGGCGTGTGGCCGTCCTTCTCGACCAGCGTATTGAGCGCCTGGATCAGGTGCCACGAGGGCGAATCCACCTGCGCCTCGAGGCTCGAATGGACATCCTTGCGCGGGCCGCGGCCCCACTTCTCGCCGCTGGAGACCAGCTCGAGCTCGACGACTCCCTTCGCGCCCATGTCCACTTCCACGCTGCCGTCGCGCTCCTGGCTCGCTTCCGGCAGCATGACGCCGACGCAGCCCTTGAGCTGCGCCAGCACCTCGGGGTCTGAGACCACCTCGCCAAAGTGCGGCGAAGCGATCTCCTCCTCGCCTTCGCTGACCAGCACCAGGTTCACCGGCAGCTTTTTCCCCGCGGCCTTGAACGCCAGCAGCGCGCTCAGGAAGGAATTCTGCGGGCCCTTCTGATTCACAGCCCCGCGTCCCATGCAGACCGCGCCCAGGCCTTCCTTCTGCACCAGCCGTCCCGCGAGCGGCGGGGAACTCCACTCCTCGGGGACGAACTGCTTGACGTCGTACATGAAGTAGACCGCGAGCGTAGTGCGCGCACCGGCATCGAGCTTGCCATACACACCAGGCTTGCCCGAGGTGGGCACGAGTCTCACGCCGCTGAAGCCCGCCTGGCGCGCGAGTTCGGCCATGTGCTCAGCGCCGGCGGGAAAATTGAGGTTCTCGGCAGCGATTGACGGCAGCGCAATCCAGTCCTGCAGGCGTTTGAGATTCTCGGCGTGCATCTTCGGAATCTGCGCCAGCACCAGCGCCTTGTCGGCGCTTTTGCCGGAATCTGCCGCGAGCACCGCGACCGGCGTCACCGCCAGCAACGCGCCCGAAGCCGCGCCCTGCACGAACTCACGGCGCCCAAAGTTCTTGCCCGGTGTGTCAGCCATGTCTGTCCCTTCGTTCGTGGTTTGCCAGAGCGCTGCGCAGCTATTGTGCCCCGAATTGCGCGTGCCCGCAGTACCAATCGGGCGCGCGCACCGGTCACCTGCATGGCGCGTGGAACCATTTGCCGAACCCCGGGTCGCTTTATCATTGCAGCCTGATCGGTCGAGCTCACGGAGAAAGCCCATGAAACTCACAGCGTCCCTGTTTACCGTGGCCCTGTCCGCCGGCAGCCTGCTCTCAGGCCATGCTCCGGCTCACGCGGCGACGCCCTCATATATCAGCGCCGCGTTGGCCGACGTTGATCGTCCAGGTGCAGACCTGCAACGCGATGCCGATCGCAAGCCCGCGGAGACCCTGCTGTTTGCCGGCATCGGGCCAGGCAGCCAGGTGGTCGAACTGGTTCCGGGCGGCGGCTATTACACGCGCCTGCTGAGCAGGGTAATCGGTAACCACGGCAAGCTCTACGCGGTGGCGCCGGCACCGCGCGCGGACGCGCCGGCGGGAGAACCCGACCGCGCGGCGCCCGTCAGGGCCATCGCCGCCGACGCGCACTATCCGAATATCGAGGTGCTGGTGCAACCGATCAGGAGCCTTTCCCTGCCCGTGCAGGTCGATGCGGTGTGGACGTCGCAGAACTACCATGATGTGCACAACGTGCCTGGGATAGATCTGCTGGCGTTCAACAAGTCGATCTACGATGCGTTGAAACCGGGCGGCCGGTACATCCTGATCGATCACCGGGCGGCGGCCGATGCGCCAGCCGATGTGACTTCCACACTGCACCGCATCGATCCCGAGCTCGTCAAGCGCGAAGTGATCGCCGCAGGTTTCGTGCTGGAAGCACAAAGTGAAGTGCTGGGAAACCCTGCCGACCCGCACACGGCGGCGATTTTCGATCCTCAGATTCGCGGCAAGACGGATCAGTTCATGTTCAGGTTTCGCAAACCGGGGAAATAGCTGCGACGCGGTCAGTCGACGACGCCCGCGCCCTCGCCGCGTGGATCGGCGGCCGCTTCAACCACCCCGCTGCCTCGATCCCAGACGATGGTCTGCAGATTGCCCCAGCGCCGTCCGCCTGGCTCGACGGTATCGCCGCGCGCCTTGAGCTCGGCGATCTCATCGCTGCTCAGCGCATCAGGCTCGTAGCGTACGACGTCGGGCAGGTACTGGTGGTGGATGCGCGGCGCGGCGGCAATCTCCGCGGCGCTGTGACCATCCACGAAATCGAGCGTGGCCAGCAGCACCATGCCGATGATCAGGCTGCCGCCCGGCGACCCGGTGATCATGACGCGACCGCCGGACTCCACGAAGGCCGGTGTCACCGAAGAGAGCATGCGCTTGTGCGGAGCGATGGCGTTGGCATCCGCGCCGACCAGGCCATAGCCGTTGGGCACGCCCGCCTTCATGGAAAAATCATCCATCTCGTTATTCAGGAACAGACCGGTGCCCTTGATCATGCGTCCGGAGCCAAAGCTGAAATTGAGCGTGATGGTGGCGGCAACACGATTGCCCTCGCGATCGAGCACTGAAAAGTGCGTGGTCTGCGGGCCCGCGGCAGCGCCGGCGCCGACTCCTGGCAGCGCGCTGCTGGGCGTCGCACGATCGCTGCGGATCGAGGCGGCCAGCCCGGCAGCGTAGTCGGGGCTGATCAGTCGCGCAGTCGGCATGCTGACGAAATCAGGATCACCCAGATACATTGCTCGGTCGCGATGCGCACGCCGCATGGCCTCGATGATGAAATGCTTGCGGGTGACGCCATCGCTGCTGCTCAGCGGCTCTTGCGAGAGAATGTTCAGCGCTTCGATCAGCCCGATGCCACCGGAGCTGGGCGGCGGCGCCGAGACCACGCGCGCCCCGCGATACTGGCCAACGATGGGCGCGCGTTCAATCGCGCGGTAAGCGGCCAGATCAGCCTCACTCCAGATGCCGCCCTGGGCGCGTACGCCAGCGACGAGCTTTGCGGCGAGTTCGCCATGGTAAAAAGCGTCCAGGCCATCGCGCGCCAGGTGTTCGAGCAGCGCGGCCAGTTCGGGCTGGCGGATAACTGTGCCGGCGGGCGGCACCGCGCCGTGACGCAGAAAATTGCGCGCCACTTCAGGATCGGCGGCAAATTGCGCCAGCCGCCGCTGCAGTGCTTCGTGCAGATGCGCCGATAACGGGAAACCGCTGCGCGCCAGGCGTATTGCCGGCGCCAGGCTCTGCGCGACTGGCAGCTTGCCATAGCGTGCTGCGAGCAGCGCCATGCCGGCAGGCTCGCCGGGAATGCCGGCACCCAGCGCGCTGTCGGTGGACAACCCCGCCAGCGGCTCGCCGTGGGCATCGAGAAACATGTCGCGCGTGGCCGCGGCCGGTGCGAACTCGCGCGCATCGACTGCAGTCTCGAAACCATCCTGCTCGCGATGCAGGAGATAGATGCCACCGCCCGTGAGGCCAGAGCCGGTGGGTTCGACCACTGCCAGCGCGGCACTGATCGCCACCGCAGCGTCGAAGGCGTTGCCACCGGCGTGCAGCACTTCAAGCCCCGCAGCGCTCGCCGCCGGGTGCGCACTCGATACCGCCGCGTGCGCCGGCGTCGACGGCGCTGGTGCCGGCGCTGGCGCCGCAGCCACCGCGACGCTCAACAGGGCAGCGAGCAACACCCCAAATGTGGCGCCAACGCGGGCTATCATTTGGCCAGGCGACGCTTGAACGCCGCCAGCACCACTGGATGCACGAATTCGCTCACGTTGCCGCCAAGCGTTGCGATCTCGCGCACCATCGACGAAGAGATGAACGTGTATTGCTCCTTGGGCGTGAGATAGACCGTCTCAATGTCCGGGTTCAGGTGTCGCCCCATGTTGGCGAGCTGAAATTCAAATTCAAAGTCGGCAACGGCACGTAAACCGCGGACGATGACGCCGATACCATTCCTGGCGGCGAACTCGACCGTCAGCCCCGTGTAACCGACAACTTCAACGTTGCTGATGCCGGCAAGCACCTTGCGCGCCAGTTCGACGCGCTCGTCGATATCGAACATCGGTACCTTGCTGGGGCTGGCGGCGATTGCCAGCACCACGCGATCAAAGACACCGGCAGCACGCCGCACCAGATCTTCGTGGCCGCGGGTGATGGGATCGAAAGTGCCGGGATAAACGGCATTGCGGTGGGTAGGCACGACTCGCTCCTCTATGGGCGTTCGAACAGATCATAACCGACTGCGCCGGCCGTGCCGGCGCGCAAATGCTGCCAGTTGCCTGGCAGCTCCGTGAGCGGCGCGGCACGCGGGTGTTCGAGGTAGATGTGGCTGCCGGACCTGAGCCAGCCGCCGGCCTCGAGCCGCGCGGCAGTAGCTGCCAGGGCGCCGGCGGCAAAGGGTGGGTCGAGAAATACCACATCGAATGGCTGGGCCGCAGCGGCCAGGTATCGTAGCGCCTCGGCGTTCACGAATTGCGTGGCACTGGGCGGCGCGCGCCATTCCAGCAGCAGCGTACGCAGCGCGTCGATCGCCTGGCGATCGCTATCCACAAATACACATTCGGCGGCGCCCCGCGACAGCGCTTCGAGGCCGAGCGCACCTGCACCCGCGTAGAGATCGAGGCAGCGCCGTCCGGCCAGACGCCCCTGCAGCCAGTTGAACAGCGTTTCACGCACGCGATCGCCGGTCGGGCGAATCGGACCCGGCGGAAAACGCCAGCGGCGCCCGCGCCAAAGACCCGCAATGATGCGCAGCTGGCGCGCCTGTGAATGTGGCCTGATCATAGGGGACGTAAGCCTACCTCATGGGCGTCACACGAGCAGCCGCCCGAGGCTACAATTGTCCGGCGACTATCTACAAGGGACCTCCATGCCTGGCAGCAACGCCACCGCTGAATCACCGGTCGAAGCGCCGCAGGGCTTTTTCGGGCGACTGCGCGCGCGTCTCAATCGCGGCAGCGCGAACCTGGCGCAGGAGCTGCGCAATCTCCTGCGCGGCCGGCAGATCGACGCCGCGCTGCTCGCACAGCTCGAGGAGCGCCTGCTGAGCGCTGATGTGGGCGTCACCGCCACCAGCGAAATACTCGCCGAACTCCAGCAGCGGGTCGCGCGCCATGAAGTGAACGATGCCGAGTCGCTGCTCGCAGCGCTGCGTTCCCACCTCACTGAAATTCTAAAGCCCTGTGAGCAGCCGCTGCAGATCAGGCGCGGCGAGCAACCCTTCGTAGTGCTGATTGTCGGCGTCAATGGTTCAGGCAAGACCACCACCATCGGCAAGCTGGCGACGCAACTGCGCGGGCAGGGCCTGTCGGTGATGCTGGCCGCCGGCGACACCTTTCGCGCCGCGGCTATCGAGCAGCTGGGAGTGTGGGCAGAGCGCAGCGGCGCGCAGTTTTCCGCACAGCAGACTGGCGCTGATCCGGGCGCCGTGCTCTTCGATGGCCTGCAGGCAGCGCGGGCGCGCAAGCTGGATGTACTGCTGGCCGACACGGCCGGCAGGCTGCACAGTCAGTCGCACCTGATGGAAGAATTGCGCAAGATCCGCCGCGTGTTGGCGCGTATCGATGCCACGGCGCCGCACGAAGTGCTGCTGGTGCTCGATGCCAACCAGGGACAGAACGCGCTGGCACAGGCCGAACAGTTTCACGCCGCGGTGGGCGTTACCGGACTCGTCATCACCAAGCTCGACGGCACGGCACGCGGCGGCATAGTCGTCGCCATTGCGCGCAAGCTCGGGCTGCCGATCCGCTTCATCGGGCTCGGCGAGCAGGCCGGCGATTTCGGGCGCTTCGATGCGGCCGCGTATGCCACGGCGCTGGTTGATGGCGGCGACGCGGGCAGCGTCACGGGCGCCAACCCATGATCACTTTCGAGAGTGTTGCCAAGCGTTATCGCAACGGACGCGAAGCGCTCAGCAAAGTGAGCCTGCACGTGAGCCCGGGCGAGATGGTGTTTCTCACCGGCCGTTCAGGCGCCGGCAAGAGCACCGTGCTCAAGCTGATCGCGCTGCTGGAACGCCCCACACGTGGCCAGGTCATTGTCGGTGGCGAGGCGACTGGCAAGCTCCCGGCGCGGCGTATTCCGGCCTTTCGCCGCCGCATCGGCGTCGTTTTTCAGGATCATCGACTGCTTGCCGATCGACCGGTGTTCGACAATGTCGCCCTGCCGTTGATCGTCGCCGACAGCTCGCTCAAGGAAATCGACAAGCGGGTGCGCGCGGCACTCGATCAGGTGGGTCTGCTGGGACACGAGCGCCAGTTGCCCGCCGAGCTTTCCGTGGGCGAGCAGCAACGGGTCGGCATCGCGCGCGCGATCGTCAGCCGTCCGCCACTGCTGATTGCCGATGAACCCACCGGCAATCTGGATCCGCAGCTCGCCGCCGAAGTCATGGGACTGTTCCGGCGCCTCAATGAAGTGGGCGTCACCATCATGGTCGCGACACATGATCTGCACCTGGTGCGTGAATCAGGTCTGCGGGAAATTGTGCTCGACAACGGCCGCGTGGCCGGCGGCGAGGACAGCCTGGAACTGCCGATCATCGAGGCGCAGCGATGATGAACTGGCTGCTGCGTCATGTGCAATCACTGCTGGCCTCCGCAGGTCACCTGGCACGCGCACCGATCGCAACCACCTTCACGGTGCTGGTGATGGGCCTGGCCCTGGCGCTGCCACTGGGCCTCGACGTGCTGGTGCGCAACGTGCGCAGCGCCACCGGGGATTTCAGCGGCGCAATTGGCATCTCGGTGTATCTGAAAACCAGTGTCGCGGAATCGCGCGCCCAGCAACTGCTGCGTAGCGCCCGTGAGCGCCCCGGCGTGCGGACCGTGACATTGATCACCGCCAGCGAAGCACTGGCGCAATTTCGCAAGCAGTCGGGATTCGGGGCGGCGCTCGACGCGCTCGAGGACAACCCACTGCCCCATGTACTGGCCATTACGCCGAACACCGCCGGGACTGATCCGGCCGCCGTTGAAAATCTGCGCCGCTTCCTGCAGGCCTGGCCCGAAGTGGAAACCGTACAGGTCGACGGTGACTGGGTGGCGCGCTTCAACGCCATACTCGCGCTGCTGCGCCGCCTGCTGTTGCTGGCAGCGGGGCTGCTGGGTCTTGGGGTCGTGGCGGTGGTGGGCAATACCATCCGGCTGGAAATCCAGAATCGGCGCGCGGAAATCGAAGTGACCAAGCTGGTGGGTGGTACCAATGCCTTCGTGCGGCGGCCGTTTCTCTACACCGGGGCCCTCTACGGGCTGCTGGGCGGCCTCTGCGCCTTCGTGGTCGTGGCGGTATCGCTCTGGCTGCTCGCACCCTTTGCGGCCCGCCTCGCGCAAAGCTACGGCAGCCAGTTCACGCTGCGCGGTCCCAACCAACGCGACCTCGGCCTGCTGCTGGCTGCGGGCCCGCTGCTGGGCTGGGTGGGCGCCTGGCTGGCGGCCGGCCGGCATCTGGCACGTATCGAGCCAGGAACCTGATAACCCTTTGATTTTTATAGATGGCTGTTGCTGGAGGACGGAACTTTCACGGGCCTTAGCACTCGAAGTTTTCGAGTGCTAAAATAGCGCCTCGAACCGTTGGGGAGATCAATAGATGACCGCACAGACCGCCCTGATTGCCCAGCATTCCGACTTTGGCCTGGTAGGCCCGGTCGGCAGTTTTGACGCGTACGTCGAGCGGGTAAGGCGCATACCGGTATTGAGCCGTGAGGAAGAGCAGCGGCTCGCGCAGCGCTTTCGCGATACTGAAGATCTCGACGCCGCCCGACAGCTGGTGCTCTCGCATCTGCGTTTCGTGCTGCACATTGCCCGCGGCTACTCGGGCTATGGCCTGCCGGTCAGCGATCTGGTCCAGGAGGGCAACATTGGCCTGATGAAGGCCGTCAAACGCTTCGATCCGACGGTGGGCGTGCGGCTGGTATCGTTCGCCGTGCACTGGATTCGCGCTGAAATCCACGAATATGTGCTGCGCAACTGGCGGCTGGTGCGCATCGCCACGACCAAGGCGCAGCGCAAGCTGTTCTTCAATCTGCGTCGCGCCAAGAGTGGCCTGGGCTGGCTGAGCCAGGACGAGACCCACGCGGTCGCCAGGGACCTGGGCGTAACGCCTGCCGAAGTCACGGACATGGAACAGCGCCTGTCGGCTCGTGATGCGAGCTTTGACCCGCTGCCTGCAGGCGAAGAGGAAGAGGGCTATGGCCCGGCTGCGTTCCTCGCCGCACCGGACGCCGACCCGGCCATGACCGCGGAAGATGAAGAATGGAGCAGCGATTCCTCCGAGCAGCTGGCCGCAGGCCTGGGCGGACTGGATGCTCGCAGCCGCAACATTCTGCAGCGCCGCTGGCTGGTGGAGCCCAAGGCAACTTTGCAGGAGTTGGCCGCTGAATATGGGGTTTCGGCCGAGCGCATCCGCCAGATTGAGGCCGCCGCATTCACCCGGCTGAGGGGCCTGTTGCCTGCTCCGGCACATTGATATTCGTCTGATTGCCGCCACAGGCGGCGCTTCTGCCCCACTGCGTCGTCGTCGAAACGCGACATAATATCGCCCTCAAACTGATGATTTTCTGTGGATTTTTTCCTGTAATAATCCTATGCTAACTTCAGGTCGCGTCGCGGACGAAGCGATGCGCAAATGGGACAGCCAAAGAATTTTGCAGAAATCTGGCTGTCCGGGCGAACACGGATAAGGTAGCCGAAGGTTTTTCGGCGCCGGGCACGACCAAAAGACGCGAATTGACGCGTCGCCCCCGCATTTTCGGGAGTGGCAAGTTGCCAGTCATGCCGGTCCGAATGAATAGATGTACGCCCGTGGCAGACCGGATCGATTTTGTAATTAGCGGCCCCGCAATGCGGGGCCTTTTTTTTATTTCGTGACTGGCGCGGATGACTCTGCCAGCAACTCGCGCAGGTAATCCTGCCATACCGCGGCCCAGGTGTGCGTGCCGTGCCCATGCGTGCGCTCGCTCACCGGCAGCAGCACAAATTTTCCGCGCGGCAACTTTCGGGCTTCACGCTCGGCAATACCCAGCTCTGGCGGGTTGATGAAATCATCAGCACTGTTCACCCACATCACTGGCACCTGAATGCTGGCCAGCTTCGCTGCGGGATCGTAGTCGCGTGACGCCGCGACCTGGTACAGGAGATCGTTGGCGTCGAGCTCCTTGAGTTGTCCGTCGATATATTCGCTGAGGCGCCGGTCGGCCGCATCGCGATCGGGATATTGCGCCTGCCACAGCGCGGGCGCACTGCCGGCGATCATGAGCAGGTCGGCAGCGGCGCGCAGTCCGCCAACCGGTGGCGTATGGTATTCGCCGCCGGACCAGGCCGGATCGTTTTTGATCGCATCAATGATCATCCGGCGCCAGATGCGATTGCGCCCGGCAATCTGCACCGGCAGGCACGCCAACGGCATCAGCGCATCGGCAAAGTCCGCGTGTGTCTCGCCCCACATGAACGAATGCATGCAGCCCATCGAAGTGCCGAGAATCAGGCGCAGGTGGTTGACGTGCAATCCTTCAGTCAACAGCCGGTACTGCGCTTCGACCATGTCGCTGTATGCATACTGGGGAAAGTGCGCGTGCAGCCCATCGCTGGGCTTCGAGGAATGCCCATGGCCGATGTTGTCGGGCAGCACGATGTAGTAACGCGCGGCATCGAGCAGACCACCGGGCGCGAGCAGCACCTCGGAGAACTGTGGCCGCAGGAATTGCTGCCCGTCGCCACCGGTGCCATGCAGGATCAACACGGCATTGATCACGCGGCCAGACTGGTCACGCTGTGGCGTGCCGAAGGTCGTGTAGTGCAGGCGCAGTTCTGGCAGCGACTCACCGGACGCAAATCTGAAGTTGGCAATCAGGTAATCGCCCTGTTGGGCGGCAGGCAGGCTGGCGGCCTTAGGCCCGGTGGCGCTGGTCTCGGCGCCGGCGGCAACGCTGAGCGTCAACATCAGCAGGCAGGCACAGCGAATGGCAATCATGTGAAACCTAGCCTCCAGTGCCCAGCCAGTCGTGACCACGCCTGGCAGTCAGATAAGGGAGCAGCCTCGCATCCAGCTCCGCGTCGGGCGATCGATAGGACCACTGCACGCTCGGCGGCATCGACATCAGGATCGCATCGGTGCGTCCGCCCGATTGCAGTCCGAACAGCGTGCCACGGTCGAAGACCAGATTGAACTCGACGTAGCGGCCGCGCCGGTAGAGCTGATAGCGACGCTCGCGCTCACCGTAGGTCGCGCTACTGCGCCGCGCTACGATATCGCTGTAAGCCTGCAGATACTGCGTGCCCACCGCGCGCATGAATTCGAAACAGCGCTCCCAGGGCATGGCAAACTGCGGCGTATCGGCATTCAGATCATCATAGAAAATGCCGCCCAGCCCGCGGGCCTCGCCACGATGCGGCAGGAAGAAATATTCGTCGCAGA
This sequence comes from uncultured Gammaproteobacteria bacterium, assembly GCA_963823235.1. Classification (GTDB taxonomy): domain Bacteria; phylum Pseudomonadota; class Gammaproteobacteria; order Steroidobacterales; family Steroidobacteraceae; genus FEN-1191. Next base: position 468,234 of record CAWGKS010000007.1, read on the forward strand.
CCCTGCGCGCGTGCGCATAGAGATTGTCATGAAACGGCGCGCAGGCCGCGGCGGCGGCGCGATGCCAGTGCACGGCGTCTTCTTCATGCACGACATAGGGCGTCAGGTCGAAGCCGCCACCGAACCACCAGATATCCCCGGCGCTGAAGTAGCGCACGTTCAGGTGGCTGGTAGGAATGCCGGGATTTCGCGGATGCATCACCACCGAGACACCCATGGCGCGATAGGCACGGCCGATCAGTCCCGGATTGCGCGCGGTGGCCGCCGGTGGCAGTTTTGAACCATGCACATCGGAAAGCGCGACGCCGCCGCGCTCGAACAGCGCGCCGTCTTCAAGCACTGCGGTGATGCCGTTGCCGCCGAGCGCGCCCGGTACTGCGTTTGCTTCACCGCCCCGTTCCCAGCGATCGCGCTGAAACTGCCGCGCGCCATCGAGCTGTTCGAAGGCACTACACAACGCATCCTGCAGTGAGCCCAGATACTCGCGCACCTCACTGCCACGATCGTCGCCCATGTCATATTCCTGCACTTGAACGCCAGCAAACACATTAGACTCTAAAGCTCGTAGCCGGGTTTTGCACATGAAAATGCTCGCCACCACAGCCTTTGCCCTGCTGAGCCTGGCGGCCCGCCCGGCGCTGGCGCTGACGGTCGACGGCCTGCTCGATGAAGCCGATTGGGCGCAGGCCCAGGTGTACACCGATTTCCGCGTGCTCGAGCCGCTGACCCGCGAAGTGCCGCCGCAAAGCACGGAACTGCGCGTACTGGCGCTCCCGGATGGACTCTACGTCGGACTGCGTTCCGAGATACCCCCAGAGCTGCGCACCTACGGCCGCTCACCGCGTGATGCGCCGCGCCTGGATGCCGATCCGGCGATACTGCTGGTCGACTTTGAAGGCCTGGGCAAGACCGCCTATGAATTTACGATAAGTCTCAGCGGCTCACGGCGTGACAGCATCATAATCAATCAGAACCAGCTGTCGCGCGACTGGGACGGCGACTGGCAGGCGGCCGTGCATGAAGACGCCGCGGGCTGGAGCGCCGAGTGGCGCATTCCCTGGTCGGTGGCGCCGGAGGGCGCCACGCACGGCGATAAGCGCACGATCGCGATCTATGCCTCGCGCTACATCAAGCGCAACGCCCATCGCTACTCCTATCCGGCCATCGAGATGCTGGGCCCCAATTTTGTGCGCGATTTTCAGCAGCTGGAGGTGCCGCGCTATTCGACCGCGTCGCTGGCCTGGTTCCCCTATGTCTCGCTGACGCACGATACCCTGAGCGACAGCTCGAAGGGCCATGCCGGCGTCGATGTATTCTGGAAGCCCAACGGCCGCAATCAGCTCTCGGTGTCGCTGAATCCGGATTTCGGTCAGGTCGAAAGCGACGATCTGATCGTTAATTTCTCGCCCGTGGAGACACTCCTTGAAGAGAAGCGCCCGTTCTTCACCCAGGGCCTGCAGCTGTTCAACCTGGCCACCAGCAGGAACGGCAGGCTGGTGAACACGCGACGCATCGGCGCAGCGCCCGATGCCGGATCGGAGACGGGCAGCAATGTCCTGGCTGCGGCCAAATACACCGGCATCCGTGGTGACCATGAATTTGGCGTCTTCGGCGCCGCGGAAGAAGCCACCACACAGGCACAGGGCAGGCGCTACCTGACCGCCCGCTGGCGCGGCAGTCATGACGGTTACAGTCTCGGCTATCTGGGCACGGCGGCACTGCGGCCCACGCTGGCACGCGATGCCTATGTGCATGCCATCGATTACAGCCAACGGCTGCACCAGGGCATGGCGCTTTCCGGACAGGTCATGATGTCTGATATCCGCATCGGTGAGGCGAGCACGGCGGGCGCCGCAGGCACCGTGCCCGGAGAGTCGCGCGGCTACGGCGCCTGGGCTCACTTTGATTACCAGCCCGGCACGCGTTGGCAGCACAGGCTGACTGCCACCTGGTATGACCGCAACCTCGACATCAATGACCTGGGCTATCAGGAGCGGGCCAACATCGTCCAGCTCGACAGCGTCTCTGATTTTTTTACCCGCAAATATCGCGCCTCGGCGCCGGCCGACAGCGGTTTCTGGGAGGTGGCGCTCGGCCTGCCCTACAACACGTACGGGCAACGTCTGGTGTCCCGGGTCGATATCAATCATGAATTTCAGTGGCGCAATGGCGCCGAGAGTTTCTTCTTTTACATCCACGAATTTCCTGGTTTTGACGACCTGATAACCCGTGGCAACGGCGCGCTGCACATGCAGACACGTCACAACTATGGCGCCGATTACCGCAGCCCGGCGCAGGGGCGCTTTCGCTACTACATCCAGGGGATTGCCCGCGAGCAGGGTTTTACCGGCCTCACGCACGAGCTGACCTTCGAGCCCACCTGGTTCCTGACCGACAACCTGGTGTTCGGATTGCCGCTCAATCTCAGCGACAGCCCCAACTGGCTGCTGTGGACTGCAGGGTCGCAGGTGGCAACCTACTACCGTCACGAATTTCACGTCGGCCTCAATGCCAGCTGGTATCCGAGTGCACGACACGAACTGCGCCTGAAATTCCAGTGGGTGGGACTGGGCGCGCAGGCACTGCAGCTCTACCAGCTGCTGCCCGATGGCACGCCAGTGGCAATTGCCGGCCTGCCCAGTGATTTCACCGACAGCACCTTCGCCACGCAGCTGCGCTATCGTTTTGAATTCAAGCCGCAGTCCGACCTCTATGTGGTCTACAGTCGCGGCGGCGATGGCTCGCTGGATGATCGCACTGAATCACTGGGCGCGCAGTTTCGCCGCGCGCGCGATCAGATCACCACCAGCCAGTTCTTTGTGAAGTTGCGCTACCGTATTTGATGCAGGGTAGAATACGCGCTCGTCAGCCGGCACTACCCAGGAGTAATCACTATGAGCAAGGGCATGGATCGCAAGAAAGAGGCCAAGAAGAAGCCGGCCAAGACCCTGGTTGAGAAGCGCGCCGCCAAGAAAGAGAAGAAGGCGAATCGCGGCTTCATGCAGGGCGCCTGAGGCACGGCTATTTTGGCGCGTGCGGCTTGACTCCGGACCAGGTCCAGGCGGTGATCTTCCAGCCCTCGGCGCTGCTGCGCAGCGCATAGGTCATCTGCCCCTCTTCCACGGTCGGCTTGCCGTGGACCTTATAGGTGTAGACGGTTGGAATGATCACATAGGCGGAATTGCCGCTGATCTCGGTACGGGTCGGCTCGCCATATGCGACCTTGCCATCCGATACGCCGAAGGCGGCAGCGTGCTTGTCGTAGTCCGCTGACCATTGCTTCGGCGCGTTCGGACCCAGCCAGCGATTCGGTGCGAACTCATCGATAATGGCGACATCACCGGCAGCGTAAGCGGCATAGGCGGACTTGGTATCACCAACGTTGAAGCCGTCAATGAACTGACGGATCGGCGCCATTGGATCTCCTGGCGCAGCAGCCGGGGCCGCAGCCGCAAGCAGTATCCCGGCCAGCAAGGCAAAAATAGCTCTGATCATCACAGCACACCTCGTTATCTTGGTTGCCCGAAATCTGCAGCGCCTTGCCTTCCCGTCGCACGCGGGTAGACTGCCGCCGAATACCCGGATGCTACGCCCCAGAGGCCTTGCAATGAAAGTCTTCCTGATTGCATTCTTTTGTCTTGATTTCGCGTCCGCCGCGGCTGCGACGGCGACTGCGGCCGACAGCAGCCAGGCCGGTCGCTGGCAACAGCACGCAGCGGCTGTCAACATCGTGCGCGACAACTGGGGCATCGCCCATGTCTACGGCAAGTCGGACGCCGATACCGTGTTCGGTGCGATCTACGCGCAGGCTGAAGATGATTTCAACCGCATCGAGCGCAACTATCTCAACGGCCTGGGCTGGCTGGCGCAGGCGGAGGGAGAATCCGCCCTCTACAGCGATCTGCGCGCCAGACTGTTTGTCGACACCGCGCGGTTGCAGCGGCTTTATGCGACAAGTCCCGCCTGGCTCAAGGCCCTGATGGACGGCTGGGCGGATGGCCTCAACTACTTTCTCTACCGGCATCCCGCGGTTCAGCCCAGGGTCATTCATCATTTCGAACCCTGGATGGCTTTGTCCTTCACGGAAGGCAGCATCGGCGGCGACATTGAAAATATCGACCTCGGCAGGCTGCGCGAGTTTTACGCTCCGGCCGCGCAGCTCACGGCTGCGCCTGCGCCAGTGACAACGAAGCCCGCGTCGGGAGGCTCCAACGGCTTCGCTATCGCTCCGGGCCGCAGCGCCTCCGGCCATGCCCTGCTCTGGATCAATCCCCACACCTCCTACTATTTTCGTTCCGAGCTGCAGATGGTCAGCCAGCAGGGACTGAACGTCTATGGCGCCGCGACCTGGGGGCAGTTCTTCATTTACCAGGGATTCAATGCGCACAATGGCTGGATGCACACCTCCTACGGCGGTGATGCGATCGATGAATATGCCGAGACCATCGTCAATAAGTCCGGTCGGATCTATTACCGATACGGTAAGCAGCTGCGCCCGCTTACCGTCACGCACCTCGCCATCCCCTGCAGGCAGAACGGCAAGCTGGTAACGCGCAACTTCACCGTGTATCACAGCCATCACGGACCGATCATCCGTGCCGAGAACGGCAAGTGGATCGCCATCAGGCTGTTGCAGGATCCGGTGCCGGCGCTGGAGCAATCGTACCTGCGCACCAAGACCACGGACTATGCATCGTTTCGCAAGACCCAGGAGCTGCGCACCGACACCTCCAACAACACCGTCTATGCCGATGCTGACGGCACCATCGCTTATTTTCATGGCAATTTCATTCCCAGGCGCGATCCGAAATTTGATTTCACCCACCCGGTGGATGGCAGCAGCCCGGCAACCGAATGGCAGGGCGCGCACGCTATCGAAGACACCATCACCCTGCTCAATCCCGGCAATGGCTGGATCATGAACACCAACAACTGGCCATTTTCCGCAGCGGGAGCCGCGAGCCCCAAACGCGAAAATTACCCCGTCTACATGTGGACCAAGGGAGAGAACCCGCGCGGCATTCATGCCGTCGAGGTCCTGCAGAATATTCATGACGTTACCCTGGATAGCCTGATTGCCGGCGCCTACGACGGCCACCTGACCGCCTTCGATGAACTGCTGCCGCCCCTGCTCGCGGCTTTCGATGCCCTGGCAAAGGAAGATCCGCGGCGCCCGGCTCTCGAGGGCGCGATCACCAGCTTGCGCGGCTGGGATCGACGCACCGCGAAGGATTCGGTGGCCACCGCGGTGGCGATCTTCTGGGGCCAGACTCTGGTGGAACGTAAAGGTGCGGAAGCACGCGATGCCGACGAGCCGGTCTATGACTATCTGGTGGGGCGGCTCAGCGATGCCGAGCGGATCGATGCACTGAGCGCGGCGCTCGACACCCTGCAGCGCGACTTCGGCCGCTGGCAGGTGCCGTGGGGTGAGATCAACCGCTTTCAACGGCTCACGGACGACATAGTGCAGCCCTTCGACGATGCCAGACCCAGCCTGCCGGTAGGATTCGCGCCTTCGCAATGGGGCGCGCTCGCCTCGTTCGACTGGTCCAGGCCGCGCACTACGAAGAAGATTTATGGCTCCGTGGGCAACAGCTTTGTCGCGGCAGTGGAATTTGGCCCGACGATTCACGCCAAGGCCATCATGAGCGGCGGTGAAAGCGGTGATCCCGGCTCAGCGCATTTCACCGACCAGGCCCTGATGTTCAGCGAGGGAAAATTCCGTGATGTGCTTTTCAGTCCTGAAGACGTGCAGGCTCATGCCGAACGCAGCTATCACCCCTGAGCCCGCGTCGCCGCAGCGGAGCCCAGGATAGTGACGCCGCAAAATACCAGCAGACTGGAGCCCAGCCCAAAGAAGATCGGCGTATTGGCGTCAAGGCCATCCTTGCCGAGAAAGAAAATCGTGACCGCGGCGCTGACCACTATGCTGGCAATGGCAGCCCGCGCCGTGGCTCGCTGCCAATAGATCGCGCCAACGATTGGCACGAGTATCGAGCCCACCAGCAGATCATAGGCAACGGTCAGCGGCTTGAACACGTCGTTGAGAGCCAGTGAAATAGCCAGGCTGGCGACACCCATCGCCAGAGTGCTGATCCGATCCGCAAGCAGTGTCGGCTTCCCGCCGCGAAGCCTGGGCAACACATCTTCGGCGAATGTGGTCGCGGCCGCCATCAGGGTTGCACTGGCCGTTGACATCATCGCCGCGAGCGCCGCCGCGACCACTATGCCGCGGATTCCGTCCGGCAAGGTCACCTGGACGACGCTGGCAAAGGCCAGGTTGGGATCGCCGAGCGCTGGCAGCGTCACGCGCGCCGCCATGCCTATCAGGGCGCAGCAGATTCCATAGAGCACGCAATACAGGGCTGCGGCGGCGCCGGCAAAGCGCGCCACGTTCACGCTGCGCGCCGTGAACACCCGTTGCCAGATGTCCTGCCCGATCATGATGCCGAGAAAATAATTCAGCGTGAATCCCAGGAACATCGGCCAGCCGAGAGTCGTCAGCGAGAAATTCGCTGCCGGCAACAGCTGCCGCATGGCAGCCCAGCCACCTGCATGTTGAATCGACATGGGAGCAAGCAGAAACATCATGCCCACGGTCATGATGAAAAACTGGACGATGTCGGTCAGCGTGATCGACCACATGCCGCCGATGACGGAGTAGAGAACGACGATGCCGCCACCCAGCAGGACTCCACCCCAGAATGGCAGGCCAAAGAGACCGTGGAGGATCGTGCCGCAGGCCACGATCGAAGCCACGGCGACCATGAGCGCGTAACCGATCATGATGACGGCGCCACTCAGCCGCGCGGCCGGGCTGTAACGCCGCTCGAGCAGTTCGGTCACTGTGACGAGCCTGAGGCGAACCAGGTGACGCGCCAGCAGCAGGCTGATGACCAGGATGCCGAAGCCCATCAGGGTGCAGAACCACAGACCCGACAAGCCGTATACGTAGCCCAGCCGGACCGTCCCGACGGTGGACGCGCCGCCGAGTATGACGGTGGCCAGCGTCGCGGCGTACATGAGCGGCCCGAGCCGGCGACCCGCGACCAGGTAGTCTTCGCGATTGCGCGCGCGACGCAGGCTGTACCAGCCGATCAGCATCAGGCCGAGTGCATAGCCGAGCACAATGGCGAGATCAAGCGTCATGGCGCTAGCGCCGATACTCAACCCCTGGCAGCACGCACAGCATCTCGAACAACAGGTTCGCCGCCAGCAGCGCGGTGTTACCCGTCACGTCGTAGGGCGGAGAGACTTCCACGAGGTCGCCGCCGACCAGCTCGAGCCCGCGACAACCGCGAATGATCTCCAGAGTCTGTGGAACCGTGAGTCCGCCAATCTCCACCGTGCCAGTGCCAGGCGCATAGGCCGGGTCGATACCGTCAATATCGATGCTCAGGTATACCGGTCCCCGGCCAACCTGCGTCGCGACTTCACGCATCAACGGCGCCAGCGACTGGTACCAGCACTCTTCGGCCTGCACGACGCGAAATCCCTGGTTTCGCGACCAGTCGAAATCATCGGCTGCGTAACCGGTGCCGCGCAAGCCGATCTGCACGACGCGCCGCGCATCGAGCAGCCCTTCTTCCACGGCGCGCCGAAACGGGGTGCCGTGTGCGATCTTCTCGCCGAACATCTCATCGTTGACGTCGGCATGCGCATCCACGTGGATGAGTCCTACCGGACCATGCTGGTGCCGCATGGCGCGCAGGATCGGCAGCACAATGGTGTGATCACCGCCCATCGTCAACGGAATGGCGCCGCTGGCAAGCAAGGCAGCGTAGTGCTGCTCGATGATGTCGATGCTCTTCAGGAGGTTGAAGGTATTGATGGCCACATCACCCACGTCGGCGACCCGCAGCGAATCAAATGGCGCCGCGCGAGTCGCCATGTTGTAGGGTCGCAGCATCCGCGATTCATCCCTGATCTGGCGCGGCGCCAGGCGGGCTCCAGGCCGGTTCGAGGTGCCAATGTCGAACGGCACGCCGATAAAGGCGACGTCGAGTTGGTCAGCCAGAGTGCAGGCGGGCAGCCGCATGAACGTCGCCGGCCCCCCAAAGCGCGGCATTTCATTTCCGGACAGCGGCTGAAACAGTTCCTTCTTCATATTCTCCTCCGCTGCCCAGTCTCCTCTCGAAGTTAATTGCTGACAAGCAGCCCGGTGTAGACTGAAGATCATGAGAGCCACAACCCGTCAACTCGGCTGCGCAACGCTTGCGTGCAGTACCTGGACTTGCGCCTTGCTGATTGCAATGCCGGTGCAATCCGCAGCAGGCTTTGATGTCACCGGCAAGAGCATCACACAGCTGGCCGAGGCCCAGTCACAGGGACGGGTCAGCTCGCTGCAGCTGGTGGATGCCTATCTGGCGCGCATTGCGCGACTGGATCGCGCGGGTCCCGCCTTGCACAGTGTGCTGGCGATCAATCCACAGGCGCGCGCCCAGGCGCGGGCACTCGATCGGGAGCGAACGGCAGGAAAGGTGCGTGGCCCGTTGCACGGAATTCCGCTGCTGATCAAGGACAATATCGAGACGGCTGATCCCATGCCGACGACTGCCGGGTCGCTGGCGCTGGCCGACAATCTCAGCGGGCGCGACGCGCCGCTGGTCGCGCGGCTGCGCGCGGCCGGCGCCGTGATCCTCGGCAAGTCCAATTTGTCCGAGTGGGCCAACATCCGCTCTACCGTGTCCGTCAGCGGCTGGAGCGCAGTGGGCGGCCAGACGCTGAACCCGTACGCGCTTGATCGCAATCCCTGCGGGTCGAGCTCCGGCAGCGCCGCTGCCGTTGCGGCGAGTCTGGCCGCGGCAGCGATCGGCACCGAGACCGATGGTTCGATAACCTGCCCGGCGTCGATGAATGGTCTGGTCGGCATCAAACCCACGGTAGGCCTGGTGTCGCGTACCTACGTCGTGCCGATCTCCCACAGCCAGGATACGCCGGGGCCCATTGCGCATACTGTTGCCGACGCCGCGCTATTGCTCGGCGTCATGGCCGGCGGCGATCCGCTGGATCAGGCGACGCGGGAAGCTGATCAGTACAAGAAAGCTCTCGTTGGTGCTTCCCGGACTGCCGGTTTGAGCGGCGCACGAATAGGTGTGCTGCGGATCGACAACGCCCTGCCGGCGGCCAGTAGACTGTTCGACGCCACAGTCAAGCTGCTTGCCGATGCGGGCGCGACCATGATCGACGTGCAGGCACCGGCCGGTGCGAAGCAGCTTGGGGAGATGGAATCGACCGTATTGCTCACTGAGCTCAAGGCTGATCTTGATGTCTATCTGGCTTCGACACCGGCTGCCGTGAACGCCCGCTCACTCGCCGCAGTTATCGCCTTCAACCGCCAGCACGCCAGTGAAGAAATGCCGCTGTTCGGGCAGGAACTGTTTGAGCGGGCGCAGGCGACCGGCGGGTTGCAGGATGCTCAATATCTCAAGGCTCTGGAAGGCAGCCGGCTCGCCGCGGGCCACGACGGGCTCGACAAGATCTTCTCGTCACAGCAACTGCAGGCGCTGATCGCACCGACCGAGGGTCCGGCATACATGATCGATCCGGTCAACGGCGATGCCAGCAATTGGTCCGGACCAGGTAATCTGCCGGCGATTGCCGGTTATCCACATCTGACCCTGCCCATGGGACTGATCAAGGGCTTGCCGGTGGGCGTGTCGGTGATCGGCCCGGCCTGGACCGATGCTGCGATGCTGGCGCTGGGCGCAGATATGGAACATCTGGTCGGTCAGGTGGCAGCACCGACCTATGCGCGCAGTCTGGCGCACTTGAGTGATGCGCGTTGAACCAATGTAGGTGTAGTACTGCTGATCAGCCGGCAGAAACATCTGCTGGCGCCACAGGATCGGCTTTCGCGGCGGCGATCCCTGCCAGCAGCTTGCGGATATCTTCAGCTGGCTGGGGGCGTCCCAGCAGATAGCCCTGGGCCTCGTCGCACAGCAGCCCCTGCAGCATCAGCAGCTGCTCGGGCTCTTCCACCCCTTCGGCGACCACCGTAAGACCAAGCGCCTTGGCCAGCTGAATGACAGCCGTCACCACGGCCGCGCCGCTGGCGCTGCTATTCATATTGCGCACAAAGGACTGATCGACCTTGAGCCTGTTGATCGGGAACTGCGCCAGGCGACTCAGGCTGGAATATTCAGTGCCAAAGTCATCGATGGCGAGCGTCACGCCCATCGCCCGCAGGCCGGCCATCACCTGCTGCGTGCGCGCATCCGCCATCATCAGCACTGACTCCGTGATCTCGATCTCGAGCCGCTCGGCAGGCAGCCCGGCTTCCCTCAGGATGCCGGCCACCATGGCCGGAAAGTCTGCCTGGCGGAACTGTCGCCCGGAGACATTCACCGCGATGCGCGCGTCAGTAAGCCCGGCCAGACGCCATTCCTGCAGCTGGCTGCAGGCGGTACGCAGCACCCACTCGCCCAGTGACAGGATCAGTCCGGTTTCCTCGGCAACCGGGATGAATTTCGCCGGCGACACCATGCCCAGCACGGCGTTGTTCCAGCGCAGCAGCGCTTCCATGCCACAGATCTTGCCGTCGCGCAGCACCAGCTGCGGCTGATAGACCAGCGAGAACTCCTGGCGCTCCAGTGCCTGATGCAAATGGTTTTCCAATGAAAAGCGCCGCACTGCGCTCAGGTCCATCGTGTCTTCATATATCGCGAGCTGGCCGCGCCCCTGCGCCCTGGCCTGTTGCAGGGCGACGCTGGCGTGGCGCAGCAGCGTGCCCGCATCGGTTTCCCCACCGTCGAAGGTGGCGATGCCGACGCTGGCGGTAATCGAGATGTCGTGTTGCGCCATCCGTGCCGGCTGGGCCAGCGCCGCAAGGACATCCATTGCCAGGGTGCTCGCCTCGCCCAGCGCAGCGATGCTGGAGAGCAGGATCACGAACTCGTCAGCGCCGAGCCGGGCGTAGCATTGTGCACCGTGCTGCGTGAGGCGCTGAGCGACCAGACGCAGGAATTCATCGCCCAGTTCGTGACCCAGCGATGTATTGACGCGGCGAAAGCCATTCAGGTTGAAGTCCAGCACCGCAAGCTTCTGCCCCTGCCGACGCGCCGCTTCCATGCTCGCTGACAACTGCTCCACGAAAGCCGCGCGGTTCAGGAGCCCGGTTACCGCATCAAGACCGGTCGCAGACTCCGTACGCTGTCCGACTGCCAGCCGCTTTTCGCCCAGTGCCAGTGCCATCTGCAGTACTTCGTTCGGATGAAACGGCTTCTGCAGGTAGAACAGCTTGGGTCCGTCTGGCACGCGCGCGCCGATCTCGCGCGGATCCACATCGGAGTAGGCGGTGCAGATCACGATCTCGACCAGCGGATCGATGGCACGGATCTGCGCCGCGGCCCAGGCGCCATCCGGCCCGGGCGGCATGCGCATGTCGAGAAACACCACGTTGAACGCCGCGTCCGCGGCCATCGCATCCCGTACTGCCTGTACCGCCGACTCGGCGCCGTTACAGAACTGCGCCTCGAAGGTCCGCGTCCTTCGGCGTCGCAGCGGCGCCGCCGCCGCATCCGGCTTCGGCGCAAACAGCTTGGCGCGCAGGTCGTCGATGACCGCGCCGCTGGCGCGTTCCGGTGCACCGGCGAGCAGCTTGCGATAGGCGTCCCGCACCGTCTCTTCGTCGTCGACGACCAGCACGCGGATGGGCTTGTCTGTTGGCGGCAGTCATCGTGAACCTCAGGCCGCCTGCGTCGCGACAGCGTCGTGCGCCCGATGCAGCGGCAGCTCTACCCGCAGGGTGGCGCCCTGGCCTGCACCCGGGCTGTCAGCGAACAATCGGCCGCCCAAAGCACCCAGGGTGTTGGCACACCAGTGCAGACCGATGCCGGAATTGTTGTGAGCCGACTTGGTCGAAAATCCCATTTCAAAGATGCGCGGCAGATCCTCGGCCGGGATGCCGGCACCATGGTCGCGAAAGAGGATTTCAAGCCTTTCGCCCCCCGCTACGCTGTGCACGCTGCAGGAGACCGACAGAACTTCCGTCGTGCGCCCGGCATCGCGCACTGATTCGGCAGCGTTCAACAGCAGGTTCTGGAATACCTGCTTCAGCAGAATCCGTTCTACGCTGACGGCGCCGAGCGTGCGCAGCGACTCATCGATGTCGATGGCCAGCAGCGCCCGCAGCGGTGCCGGCAAGGTATCCGCAGCCGCGGTTACCAGATCAGCAAGCAGCACTGCCTCGATCACCGGACCGGTACGCGCCAGCGTGGATTGGTGCGTCAGGATATTGCGTATCTGCTCAATCTGCTGCGACACAATGGCGACATCGTCTCCGGAGCGCGTAACGGTAACGGCGAGTTCGCGGCTGCTGAGGTACAGGAACTGCCGCAGGTCGGGCTGCCGATCCGGCGCCGCACCAGACTCGAGTTCGTCAAGCACCAGCTGCAGGTCACCCACTGGCGCTGCGCCGAGCCGCTGCTGCAGGCTGGCCACAGCCACCGCCACCGGCGTCAGGGCATTGCCGATATTGTGCAATACGCCGCTCGCCATCTCGGCGCTGCCGGCATTGAATGACAGGTCCAGCAGCTTGCGCTGGGCCTGATCGAGATTCTGTACCATGCGATCAATTTCGAGTGCCAGCACACCAATCTCATCGTTGCGTACCAGATTGGTACGGGCCGTGAGGTTGCCGGTCGCGGAAATCGCCACCGCGAAGCGTTGCAGTCGCGACAGTGGGTCGAGCACGATCTTCTGCAGGGCGAACGCCAACAGCACCAACGCTGCAATGCAGGCGCAGACCAGAAAAATCTCCGAGGACCTGGCCGTCTTCTGACCCTGGGCGCTGATCTTTTTAGGCACCGCAATGCGCGTCGTGCCCACCACGGCGCCGTCGATGCCCTTGAGGTCGCGGGTAATGATTGTGTACTCCTGCCCCGCCAGCGCGGTGGGGTCGGCCGCGTGCGGCGCGGAGTTCCGCAGATCTTCGAACCACACATTGACCTGAGCCTGCTCACCGATGCGGCTGACTTCCTCTGGCGTCAGCAGTATGCCCATCACCACCATGCCCCGATGGGGTCCAAGGGCGGCGCCATCAAGCACCGGCGAGGCCGCAGCCAGCATCACGCCCCGGTCGGTCGCGAACAGGCCCTGCACCCGCGATCCCTGCTGCAGCGCCTTGCGCCACGGGTGTCCCGGGGCCAGTGCGCCGCGCCGCACGAAATCGATGTCCAGGTCATGGCTCAGGTCAGGGGCGAGCCCCTTGGCCGCGATGAAGCGTCCGTCCAGATCCACGAAGGCCAGCAGGTTGATGCGCAGGGTCTGCATCTGCGCGGCGGTAAGGTTGGCCGTGAGGAATGCCGCGTTGCGGTCCTGGTAGAAGTCCCAGGTCTTCGACCAGTTACCCCAGTCCCAGGCGATGATCGACAGCTGAGCCTGCTCACTGTTGATTGCGTTGAGAACGCGATCCATGTCGGTGAGCGCGGCCTGGTGCTCTATCGCCTCGAAGCTGGGCATCAGCACGCGCTGATGAATCAGGAACTGCGCGGCGACCAGGGTCGCAAACGCAGCCACCAGCAACGAGGTGACCTTGAGCCTGATATTCCAGAAAGTTGCCATGTCCTGCCATTATCGGCTGCAGGCGCGGGAACAATTGTGACCTGGGTCCGGCAGGTTCCGGTACTGTGAATGAAGTCACAATCTGCCGTGCAGCTCGGGGCGCCAAGCTCATGGCGCCGCCTTTGCCAGCCTCAGGCACTGTCTGCGCGAGCGAGATCGCGCCCGGATCAGGACCTGCTAAAGAGCGTACCTGACGGCGCAATGAGCCCGCTATAATCAGCCGATGCGTACCACACTCGCCACCCTCCTTGCCAGCAGGCAGGTGCTGTTGACCGACGGCGCCACTGGTACCAACTATTTTGAATCCGGCCTGGCATCGGGCGAGCCGCCCGAGTTCTGGAACGTCGACCGACCTGAGGAAGTTGTGGGACTGCACCAGCGCTTCATCGCTGCTGGTGCCGACATCATCCTCACCAACACCTTCGGCTGCAATCGGCAACGCCTGAAGCTGCACAAGGCTGAAGAGCGCAGCTATGAGCTGGCGAAGCGCGCCGCAGAGCTGGCGCGCCAGGCCGCCGACGAGGTCGCGCGGCCGGTCGTGGTCGCGGGCTCCGTCGGTCCGACCGGTGAGTTGTTCGTGCCGATGGGCGAGCTCACGCATGAAATCGCCGTGGCCTCGTTCACCGAAGAAATGCGTGGCCTGCGCGATGGCGGCGCCGACGTAGCGTGGATAGAAACCATGTCTTCGGCCGAGGAAGTGAACGCCGCGGCCGCGGCCGCCATCAGCGTCGGCCTGCCCTATGTAGTCACCTGCTCCTTCGACACCGCGGGCCGCACCATGATGGGCATGCTGCCCGGTGCGCTGGGCGACGTGGTGGCCGCGCAGCCCGTGGCGCCGGTGGCCATGGGCGCCAACTGCGGTGTCGGCGCAGCCGATGTGCTGGTATCACTGCTGGCGATGCAGGGCGCGGCGCACACACTGGTCTGCAAGGGCAACTGTGGCATACCGCGCTTCGTGGGCACTGCCTGCGTGTACTCGGGTACGCCTGAACTGATGGCCCGCTATGCCACACTGGCGGTCGATGCTGGCGCGCGTATTGTCGGTGGCTGCTGCGGCACGACGCCTGCGCATATCGCCGCCATGCGCGCCTCGCTCGACAGGCACGCGATTGGCGAACGGCCAACGATCGACAGCATTGTCCGGGAGATGGGCCCGCTCACCAACGCTGTGCCGGCAGCGAACACGGCGCGACCGGCGCGCCGTTCGCGCCGTTGAGCAGCAGGCCGGATGGCGCGAGCACGTGAAAAAGTTTCGTGGCACGCGCGCGCTACGCAGTGCTGCCGTACTCGCGCTGCAGGTTTTTCAGGGCCTGGAAGCGACCGGTCGGGGATAGCGCTTCCTGCGCCGACTGCGCCGTCCACAACTCTTTGCGGCGCGCCACGAAGCTGCTGCCCGACAGGCGTTCCAGGGAATCGGCCTTCTGGAAGAGAAAGCCCTGTCCGGCGACGCAGTTCAGCGCCAGCAGCGCGCCAACCTGCGATTCGGATTCGATGCCCTCGGCGATGGTATCCAGTCCCAGGGTTTCACCCAGCGTGATTACGGCGCACGCCAGTTCCGAGCCCTTGGCCGAATCCCCCAGCTCGCTGATGAACGATCGGTCGATTTTCAGGATATCGATCGGAAAGCGGTGCAGATAGGATAGCGACGAATAGCCAACACCAAAGTCGTCGATCGCCAGCCGCACGCCCAGTGCTTTCAGAGCGCGGAAGCGCTCAAGGATGGCATCGGTCTTGTGCATGATCGTGCTTTCAGTCAGTTCGAGCACCAGATTTCCCGGCTCCAGCCCGCACTCCTGCAATGCCGCCGTTACGTCACCGATCAGATCGCCGTGCTGCAGGTGCAGTCCGGAAATATTCACAGCCAGGCGCAGTTCGTTGCCACCGGCGATGCTCGTCCGCCAGGCGCACAATTCGCGGCAGGCCTGACTCAGGACCCAACGGTCCAGCTTGGAGATTTGCCCGCGCTCTTCGATCACGTGGATGAAACTGGCTGGCATGAGAATGCCCGCTTCCGGGTGGCGCCACCGGACCAGCGCCTCCACACCCAGCAGGCTGCGGCTGCCCAGATCCACGATCGGCTGATACTCGAGGAAGAATTCCTGATTCGCCAGCGCCCGGTCGATATCGGTTTCCAGGCGCAGGCGTTCGCGCAATGCGTCCTGCATGTGCGGCTGAAATGTAACGTAGCGGCCCCGGTCAGCGGACTTGGCGTGATACATCGCGACATCCGCGTTGCTGAGCAGCGTCTCGGCATCAGTTTCCTGTTCGAACCACGCCACGCCAATGCTCGCGCCGACCCGCACTTCCGTGCCGTTGAGCAGAATCGGTGCACTCAGGGACTCGAGCAGCTTGTCGGCCAGCAGCTCCACCTGCGAACGTGACTCACAGCCCTCCATCAGCACGGCAAATTCGTCGCCGCCCAGGCGCGCTACGGTATCCGAGCTGCGGGTTGCCTTGACCAGCCGCTGCGACACCGTCTGCAGCAGGCGGTCGCCGGCATCGTGGCCCAGCGTATCGTTGACGCGCTTGAAATGATCCAGATCCAGAAACATGACGGCGATCGAGCTGTTGCCGCGCTGCGCCAGCGCAATGGCATGCTGCACGCGATCACGCAGCAGACTGCGGTTTGCCAGCAGCGTCAGCGGATCGTGAAACGCCAGATGACGCAGCTGCTCCTCGAGCGCCTTGCGTTCGCTGATATCACGCAGGTTGAGCGTGTAGCCTTCCACGGCCGAATCCTGGGTGAGATTGTGGCCGACGCATTCGATGACGCAACGCCTGGCGCCGTGCCGGTACTGCAATTCGACCGGACCCACCGTTCCGGACGGCGCGGCGGCGATATGCGCCAGCAACTCGTGCAATTTGCCGTCGGGCTCGCCGGACCACACATCGACCAGCATCTTGCCGACTATTTCGCTGGGCTTCAGGCCGAGCAGGCGCTCCGAGGCCGGTGAAATGAAGCGCAGCAGTCCATTGGGGTCGACGATCATGATCACATCGGAGGCATTCGCGATCAACGAGGCGTACCACTTCTCCACGCGCTGCGCGGCCTTCTGCTCCCTGAGGAGTGCGTCACTGCGCAACACGATGGTCTGCCGGACCATCATCAGCAGGGTGAGTGCGAATACCACTATCGTCAGGATGGTCGAGGGGCCAAGTACATCGGCGCGGCTGAAATACACCAGCACTATGAATGCCGCCAGCATCGCCGCATAGGGCATGGCCCACGAGAGTTTGTCCGCCGAGCCCGACGCCGCGCGCGGCGAGGACGCGACGTTGCGCAACTGCTCGTAGCCCGCAGCCGCGTACGGCACGCTACAGAGCAGGTACAGCACGTCCTGGAACTGGCCCGGCAGGTAATAGCCGCGCAGCTTGGCGAATGACCAGACGATGTCGGCGGCGAACAGAATCGCGAAGCCAGTCAACAGGTGGAGCGATGCGCGCCTGCCGCCACCGCCGTCAGTGCTCCTGGCAAGCAACACCACACCAAAGAGGAGCAGCAGCACGCAATCCAGGCCCGCGTAAAGCTGCGCGATAATCTTGCCAAGGGTATTGGCCGCCACTGGCGAGGTCACCGGATGGATCACGAGAAACCAGAAGAAAGCCCCGAAGCCGACCACGAATATCGTGGCATCGAGAGCCAGTTGAATCCATTGCACACGCACCGGCGTGGAGCGGATCAGCAGAACGCAGGCGATCCCCCAGGCCACGAAGTTGGCGAAGAAGAAGATGTCCGCTGGACCCGGGATAGGGATCCCGGCCCGTCAGCCACATGGCCACGCCGATCTCATCGCCGATGAAATACAGCACGAACGCAATGGCCACGAACTTCCACGCCGTGCGCTGCGTACCGACCGGCGTATAGCGCGCGGCGGCAACCGCCATGTTATGGGTACCAGCGCGGCGGGCGTACCGGACAAGCAGGGCCACATAGTGAATGACCTGCGGACCGCCGATTCCAGTCAGCAGCCAGGCAATCATGGTGACCACGTAGATGATGAGCCCGAACATCAAACGCTGGAGCCAGCGCGGAGCGCCCTCAGGTACCGGAGCAATCACGTTCAGGTGGTCTTGGGTCGGCATGAACCATCCACAATCAGCAGTTGAGCGGCCGCACGGGAATTTGCTGCGAAACCCGTCGTTTGACTTTAAACGACGGGTGGCTGAATTTTGTTGTGCCAGCCGCAGAGCGCGCGATTCCGGGTGTGACGCAGTTCTCGGCTACGCTGAAAAGTGGTGTCTGCGGCGACTACTGGCGGGCCGGCCAGTAATTGCGAAACTCCGCAATCGCACGATAGCCGAGCCTGGCGTACACACTGCGACCAGCGGTGGTGGCTTCCAGTGACGCGAATCTGCCACCGAGCGCAAATCCCGCACGGGTCGCGACGGCCGTGGCGATTCCGCCGAGGCCACGTCCACGAAAGTCGGCGCGCGTTGCGACCCAACCGATCCACGCGACTCCCTCTCTGACCATCGTCATTGCAGCCGCCGCCGGCTCGCCGTGACTTACGACGACGAACGCAGCGGTGTCGGTGGCCAGCAGGGAGGCGGGATCGGTGAAAATCGATCTGACCAGATCTGGCATGTCCGGCGCCTCCTCCTGAAAGCCATCGGCGACGACGGCGACGAAATCCCGGACACGGTTGCTGTCAGCAACCGGCTGGATGGCAACGCCGGGTACCAGCGTCGGCAGCGGCGGACGATGTGCGGCAATCATTGCCGTCAGGGCGACGCCGAATCGCATGCCGGATTCGAGCGCGGCCGTCTCGAGGTCTGCATCGATACCGTCGCGGGTCCACAGCTCGTAAGAGTGGCGACGCTCGCCAAAAAAAATCGTGGCCCGCTGCAGCACCTCGGCCGCGTCCATCTGCCCGGTGCGAAGGGCACTGTTGACGACAACCGGACAGGGATGGGTGCCCGCGACCAGCACCAGTCCCGACTCCTCGCGTGACACGCCTCCGCAGCGTCGCGCGGTTTCCTTCAGCACCGACACGAGGCATCGTGTAGCGAGCTGCTCAGTGACTTCGGTCACTCGGCGCCCCGCTGTTGCGCGATCGCCATGGCTGCCTTGCGCCGCGCGATGTACAGGAGTATGCCGCTCACGACGACGCTGGCCACGACCAGCAGTTGGCCGGTATAGGTTGCCCATTCGCGCAGGGTCGTGACCACAATCAGCAGCGCCACCGCAGATGGAGCCGCACATACGTACACCAGGCCCCACCAACCACCGGGCACCCGAAAACTTCGCGGCGCATCGGGACGTCGCACCCGAAATACTATGAGCGCGAGGAGCTCGAACAACGTCGAAGCGACATTCAGCAGGCAGAGAATGACCGTCAGACTGGAGTACGACAACGCGGCGAATACAGCCGTCAGCACAGAGAACAGCAGGATCGAGACCGTCGGCACGGCGCTCGTCGCCGAGGTGCGGGCAAGACGCGCTGGCAGCCACCCGTCGCAGGCCATGACGTATGGCAGGCGCGAGACATACAACAGTTGCGCACTGAACAACGCCCACATTGAGACCAGCGCCGCGGCCGCCAACAGGCTGCCGAGCCACGGCCCCCCGACCAGACGCGCGATCTCGGGCCAGCCAGCGGCATCACTCCAGACCGCAGGGTCGGTCGATGCGCCGAGTCCCGCAAGGACCGGGAGCAGGTAGCCGAGCACGACAGCGACCAGTGCGCCACCCACCGCCAACGGATAGTTGCGCCGCGGCTGATCGACCTCACCGGCATAAGTCGAGACGTTGTCCCAGCCTGAGAAATTCAGAATGATGATGGAAAATCCGAGCAGCAGGCCCTTTGGGCTGCTGGAGACTGCGTCGTGCAGGGCGATGGCGCTCCCGGTTCCGAGGCCCGGCCCGAGCACTGAACTCGTGGCAATGAACACCACGAATGTACCGACGATGAACACCCCGGCAACCTTGGCGGCGCCGCCAACCTCGCGTGAGCCACGCAGATTGACCGCGGTTGCCGAAACGATCAGCAGCACGGCAATGATCCAGCGCAGCAGGGCACCCGCGCCGCCGGAGTCCGCGCTTGGCGGGCCGAGTGCCGGTACGAAGTACGCGAGATAGCTGACGAACAGAACCGGAAAGATCGCGAGCAGCGCCAGCGAATAACCCATGATCCACCAGGCTTCCTGAACGGCCCAGAACGGTCCGAGCGCTTCACGAATCCAGATGTAGTAGCCACCCTCTTCAGGCATCAGCGTTGCCAGCTCGGCCACCATCAGGGTCATCGGCAGACTCCAGAGGAGCGGCGCAATCAGGATCAGCGCGACGGCCCAGCCGGGGCCGACCGAACCCACCAGTGGTTCAATGCTGAACGCCCCGCCGGAGGTCGAGAAGAACGCCAGGGCCATCAGCCCAAACAGCGTCAGGCGGCGCTCGCGAGCGAGCTGCGGTACAGCGCTGGATGGAGCAAGCGGATTCGGGGTCAGTGTGTTTTCCTCAGGCCAGGCCGTTCATTCGGGGGCAGCCTGCACTGGCACCCTGGATTGCCCACGAACGGGATTAAAGGTACAGTGAAATCAGGCTACTCCGCATGGTAACGGGCAACATTGTCGCCAAGATATGATGAGCCTGGTCACTGACACGATTGCCCGCGCGTGGGAGAACTTCCTGGCTCGTCCGGACGGGCCGCTCAATCTTCGCTTTATCATCCAGCCGACGTTGGCCTCGATCATCGCCATTCGTGCCGGATTGAAGGACGCCAAGATGGGCAGGCCGCCCTATCTCTGGACCGCGCTTACGGACGCCACTCAACGTGACCAACTGCTGCACGGTGGCTGGAAGGATATGCGTATCCCCTTCCTGGTCGCGGCGACGCTGGACGCGATCTACCAGATCATCGTTCACCACTGGATCTACCCGGTCGAGATGCTCTTCACGGCGACGCTGCTCGCCCTCGTGCCTTACGTCCTGGTGCGCGGCCCGGCGAATCGCATCGCGCGGCACTTTTCCCGCTAGCAGCGCGCCGGCCTTAGAATTTATAGCCGATCCTGATGCCGATTACCTGCGGCCTGGTGATGGTTTCTGCCGGCACGAACTGTGTGGTCGAAGTAAAGACGCTCGCATTGACGTTGGTCAGGTTCTGCGCATAGAGCTCCGCCGTCCAGGCATCCCTGGCCACGCCGGCGGATGCGTCATAGAGCGAATACGCCGGGTTCTCGAATCTGATCAGGGTAGTGCTGACGTTGCCGCCGGTGGACAAGGACGGATTGACGCCAGACTGCGTATACGAGTGCGCGTTGTGGGTGGCGCCTGCCTGCACGAAGGCATGGTAGGCATTCACCGACCATTGATACCGCAAGCGCACGTTGTACTGAAATGGCGGCGAATTCGCGCTCGGCGTACCGAGCGGACCGTACACATTCTGGATATTGGTAATCGGCTGGCCATATAAGCCCGAGGTCGCCGGATCGTTGAGCAGCTCCGGGTTGTTCGCGATCAGGTACGGTGAGTTGGTCTGCTCGCTGCTGTTCCAGGATGCCCCACCCTGCACGGTCAGGCCTTCGGTCAGCACCGCAATGAAAGAAGTCTCCAGGCCGCGAATCCGATAGGTTGGACCGTTGGTGCCAAAGCCGATGTTCCCCAGCACGCCGGGATTGAACAGATTGATCTGCACGTCCTGCCAGTCTTCCTGGTAGAGGGCGCCATTCCACTGCAGCCGGTGATCCAGGAATTCCGTCTTCCAGCCCAGCTCCGTGTTGATGAGGTTGTCGGACTTGAATGCATACGGTGAGCAGTACTGGTTGACGCCACTGGCCTGATCCGCGACGTAGCAGGCCGTGAAACGGTTGAATCCGCCCGGGCGAAAACCCTGCGACCAGGTGATGTAAGCCAGCGCGTCGGGCATGAAGTGCCAGGTCAGGTTGGCGCGGCTCTTGAACCCCTGGTAAGTCGTGTGCAGGTGGGCGTCATCGATATTGACGGCGAAAGCGGGGGCCGGGCACGGCGCGGGCCCCGCCTCGTAACAGCCAAAACTACCGGTGACCGCGCCTTTCTCGGTGTTGTCGAAGTGGTAGTAGCGCGTCCCCGCCGTGAGGGTCAGCACCTTGGGAATGAGGTCGAAATCCACCGACATGAAGAATGCCCGTTGCTTGTAGCCGCGGGTCACGTCATTGAAAAATGATACGTTGTCATTGCGCGTGGCAGGATTGCTGACCGTCGTTCCCGGTGCCGGCGCAATGTTGGTCAGGCAGCCGACAGTGAGGGTTGCCGTACAGGCGGGCAGCGACTTGTACTGCCAGTTGAGCTGATCCTCGATTACGAGTTCTTCAAAGAATGCGCCGACGATGCCGCGCATGCGCCAGTCATCGGGCGTGCTGAGCCGGAACTCATGGCTTTGATGGGTATTGCGCTCGGTCTCATTCCACGTCGCGCTGGGTGAATAGCAGGTCGCGACCAGTCCGTTGGCAGGCTCCGCACCATGACACTGATAGTAATCGGCGTAGACGCCGCGCGAGTAATTGGTGTAATCCTGCACCTGGCTCACATTGCGAACCAGGTAGGA
Source organism: uncultured Gammaproteobacteria bacterium (assembly GCA_963823235.1). GTDB lineage: Bacteria > Pseudomonadota > Gammaproteobacteria > Steroidobacterales > Steroidobacteraceae > FEN-1191. The sequence continues at coordinate 490,316 of CAWGKS010000007.1, forward strand.
ACCGGTGTACACCGCCTTCAGGTCGCCGAAGCGGCCATTGACGGTCAGCGCCGTATTTGCAAATCTGTCCTTGTTGAACGAATTGTTGAATAGCGTGACCGATTGCTTCGGCAGCGGAACTCCGTCCGAGCTGTTCGGCATCTGGTAGAAGACGCCCTGCGCGTCCATGTCCTGGTAGCTCTGTGTCAGCAGCGCGCTCCAGTGCATCATTGATATTCCACAGCGCCGAGGCACGCAGGCCCTGGTAGGTCACCGGGTTGATCGCCTTTTTCGCCAGCGCGTAGTTGTTGATGGCCGCAGCTCCCGGAGGCACCTGGCAGGTGCCGGTGGCGCCGCAGCCATCGGGGTAATTGGCATAGCCAATGCCAAGATCGGTCGCCTTGCGGGTGAAGGTGCCCGGGACATTGTCGATGTAGCCGCCGTGCTGGTCGTTATAGATCACCGCGCGCACCGCGAGCGTGTCGGTGATCAACGGCACGTTGATGACGGCAGTGAGATCGCTGTTGGGATCGCCGCCCGCGGTGACGCCGTAGCCGGCGGTAACGCTGCCCTCGGTCACGTTGAGCTTGGGCTTGTTGGTGATATAGCGAACCACGCCGGCCTGCGCACCGGCGCCGAACAGGGTTCCCTGCGGCCCTTCGAGAACTTCGACCCGTTCCAGGTCGGCGGCGTAGACGTCCAGGTTGCGGCCGGGCAATTGACCCGACTGATCGTCGAGATAGATGGCCACGTTCGGAAAGCCGCTGATCGAGCCGCCGGACTGGGTACCGTCACTGCCGACGCTCAGGCCCCTCATGAAGATCTGCGATTGACCGGGCCCCGAGGAAGGCGCCGTGACGTTGGGCAGATAGCGGACGAATTCATCCAGCGTGGCGACATTCAGCTGCTCCAGCGTCTCGCTGGTCAGAGCCTGGATCGCAATCGGCACATTCTGGATGTTTTCCGAGCGGCGCTGTCGCCGTCACCGTGATTTCCTGGATCTGATCGAAGCCTGCGCTGGCATCCGCCGCAGCGGCGGTCATGACATGAGCGGCCGAGCTGCCGCCAAGAATGGCTGCGATGGCGCACTGTATCTTCGAACGCGCAGACGGATTGGAACGCAGCCGCAGATAATTCTTCTTCGAATCGATCACCATAGCCTGCACTCCATGTTGTTGTATCGCCGCCTGGATCTGCTGATGGCCGCCCCTGGCCTACTGTAGACCACCGGAACATCCGCTTGCCACAATTATTGTCGACGTTAAAAATGCCAACACCAACGTCCGCCCTGGATCCGATCCATTAGGGCCAGGGCGGCCGGCTGAGGTCGCGTAGAGCCGATAAACGTTGTACTGTCACCGCATCTCGACGCCAGCCTGGTTTTGCATGAGTTCCAGCATGATCGATACGCCTGAATCGCGGGCGGCCTCCGCTGCCGAGCGCTGGTACGTCGTCGTCGTCATGTGCCTGGTGTATGCCGTCAACATCGCCGACCGCTATGTGGTCTCCACCGTGCTGGAGCCCATCCGGCTGGAGCTGAAGCTGACGGATGCCGGCGTCGGGTTTCTCACCGGCGTCCCGCTCGGCCTGTTCTACGTCTCCTTCGGCATTCCCATGTCCTGGCTCGCCGACCGCCGCAACCGCCGCAATATCCTGGTGGCCTCGCTCATCGTCTGGTCGGGCTTCACTGCGGCGTGCGGGCTGGCGCGCAGTTATTGGCAATTCCTGGCGGGGCGCATCGGCGTCGGAGTCGGCGAAGCGGGCGGCACGCCGCCAGCGAATTCCATCATTGCGGATTACTTTCCGGCGGACCGGCGACCCATGGCATTGGGCGTTTTCGCGCTGGGCGCGCCGCTCGGCGCCTGGCTGGGAGCGAACGTGGCCGGCGCCATCGCCAACACCTACGGCTGGCGTGCCGCATTTCTGGCGCTGGGTATCCCCGGGATACTCATGGGCACACTCATCTATCTGACCATTCGCGAACCGAAACGAGGACGGATGGACGCCGTGACCTCTACCGACGCCCCGTCGCTGCTGGAATCACTGCAGTTCCTGTGGCGCCAAAGAGCCGCATTTCACGTCGTCATGGGCACCGGCGTGTGCGCGCTGTGGGGATGGGGACTGATCTGGTTCACTCCCGCCTTCCTGATGCGCACCTACGACCTGAACGTCGGCGAGGCAGGAGCGGTCACCGGCAACATTCATCTGGTGGGCGGCATCATCGCGACCGCAGGCACCGCCTGGATTCTGTCGCGCCCCGCGATGGCCGATCCCAGGCGCGTCGTCTGGCTGCTGGCGCTGGGAGTCGGGTTGGCCACCATTCCCTCGTTCATGGCCTACTGGACGCATTCCCTGTGGCTGGCAAAGTGCATGTTCTGGCTGTTCATTCCGGCCATCTATTTCTACATCGGTCCCGCCATGGGGCTGATGCAGAACCTGGCTCCCCCGCGCATGCGCGCCATGTTCACCGCGTGGTCGCTGGTGGTCGGCAATGTATTCAATCTGATCATCGCGCCGCAGGGCGTCGGACTGTTGAGCGACTGGTTCGCGGGGAGCGGCGGCGCCGACGCCCGTTCGCTGCGCCTGGCGTTGCTGGTGCTCGCGCCGACGGGATTGTGGGCCGTGTATCATTTTTGCATGGCCAGCAGGACCATCGTCGCCGACCAGGAACGCGCCATCGGCTATGTCATCGCCAACGGGCGACTATCCGGCAAGCCAGCGTGATGCACTCGCGCATTTCCTGCCAATGGCAGATCCTCGCCTGCGTCGTCGCCTGCGCAGCCGTCCTGCCCTGCTTCGCGCAGAACGGCATCCGGGTGCTCAACGCTGATGCGTACTACCCCGAAGGCCCGATCTGGTATCAGGACAAGCTGTACTACGTGGAATATGGCCGCAACGCGGTAATGGTCTGGGATGGGAAGAAGAACGCGGTGTTCTCGGCTGAAAAGGGCTGCGGTCAGTCCGCGGTGGTGCCGACGGCTCGCGGCGAGTTTCTCACCACCTGCTACGACAATGGCACGATCGGCCGGATCGCGGCCGATGGAAAATCACTGCCACCCTACACGCATGACAAGGACGGGCGCACGTTTGTCGGGCCCAACGATCTCGCGCCCGACAGCCGCGGCGGCATCTACTTCAGCACCTCCGGCAGTCATGGGGACGCCATCGACGGCAAGGTGTTCTACATCGCCGCGGACGGGACCATCAGTCTGAAAGCCGATGACGTGCACAATGCCAATGGCCTGGCGGTATCGAAGGATGGCACGATCCTGTACGTGGTCGAGACCGACGAGAATCGGCTGCTGAAATTCAGGATCGGAGCCGACGGGTCGCTGTCGGACCGGCGCATCGTCGTCAATCTCGATGATCTGGCGCATCACGCCGTGCACATCTGGCCGGACGGGGTCAAGATCGACTCACGCGGCCAGATCTACCTCGGCCAGAGCGCGCGCGAATACCATGTGCCCTACGCCGGCGTTATTTTTGTCGTCGATGCCAAGGGCAGATTGCTGCGTCAATTGACCCTGCCGTCGCTCCAGGTGCCGAATTTCGCTTTCAGCCCGGATGAGAAGACCCTGTACGTGACGGCGCTGGACCAGTTCGACCAGCCTCCCTATCACGGCAAGCTTTACTCGATACCCAATCGCTGACGGTCAGGCATCTAGCGCGCGAGCCAGCCGCCGTCGACGACCAGATTGGAACCCGTGATGTAGGTGGCCCGATCGCTGGCCAGGAACACGGCGGCGTTGGCGATGTCCTGCGGACGACCCAGGCGCGGCCAGGGCGTGCGCCGCCGGGCATTCTCCAGGCGTGCCGGATCCGACGGCTGCGCCCGGTTGCCCCGTGACGATCTTGCCCGGCGAGATGCAGTTGCAGACGATCAGGTCCTGCGCATAGTCCACGGCGATCTGCTTGGTGAGGTAGATGGCTCCGGCCTTGCTCACTCCGTAGGGCGTATCGTGCGGCGCAGGTCACGATGCCCTGCTGCGAGCCCAGATTGATGAGCCGCCCGCGCACCTCGTTGCGCGGTTCCTGCGTCAGCATCTGCTGGATGGCGCGCTTGCAGCCGTGGAACATGCCGGTCAGGTTGACCGACATCACCTGTTCCCATTGCGCCAGGGTGGTCTCGAGCAGCGGGGTTCCGGAGTAGATCGCCGCATTGTTCACCATCACGTCGAGGCGGCCGTGGCGCGCCACCGTCGCGCCGACCAAGCGATCGATGTCGTCCCAGTGGCCGACATCGACCTGCTCGAACGTCGCCGCTGCCGCCGGATCTGCGGATCAGCTCGAGCGTGGGTTCACCGCCTTCGAGCGGCTCGCCGACGATATCGGCGATGACCACGGCGGCGCCTTCGGCTGCAAAGCTGGCGGCGATCGCGCGGCCGATTCCCGAACTTGCGCCGGTGACGATGGCAACCTTTCCGGCAAGCAAACTGGACATCTGCTTCGATCCCCTGTTTGAGCGACAGGTTACAATATCGGCAACACGCGCCGACCGAACCCATGCAACCTGATATTAAGCTGGCCGCAACGCTTTTCGATAGCCTCGACCGTGCCACCCGGCAGGGACGCGGCATCGTGCGCGACAGCTACGGGGACGGGGAGCAGGCGGCGCACGATATCATGCGCTCGGCGGCGCAGGCCCTGGGCCTGGAAGTTTCCGTCGATGCCATCGGCAACCTGATGATGACGCTGCCCGGCCGCGACCGGCAGCGCTGCCGCGCATCATCATCGGCTCGCATCTCGACAGCGTCGCCGCAGAGCGGCAACTACGATGGTGCGGCCGGCGTGGTGGCGGGCGTGTGCGTCGTGTCGGCGCTCAAGGAGTGCCGGCCGACAGCTGGACTGCGATATCACGGTGATGGGCATTCGCGCCGAGGAATCCTCCTGGTTCAACATTTCCTATCTCGGCAGCGGCGGCGCCTTCGGGCTGCTCGATCCCGCCTGCCTCGCGGTCACCGCGCTCGGACAACGGCCAGAGCCTGGAGGCGACGCTGCTCGAGCGCGGCTTCGATCCGCGGCCGATCCGCGAGCGACGGCGCGCTGCTCGACCCCGCGCGCATCCGCGCCTACCTGGAGCTGCATATCGAGCAGGGCCCGACGCTGGTCGCCGAGCGCCTGCCGGCCGCCGTGGTGACCGGCATCCGCGGCTGCAAGCGCTTCCGCAACGCGCGCTGCATCGGCCAGTACGCGCATTCCGGCGCCGTCAATCGGCCTCACCGGCACGATGCGGTCGCCGCGACCGTGGCGCTGCTGCACCACCTGGAAACGGTCTGGCTGCAACAGGAACAGACAGGGCGCCGACCTGACGATCACCTTTGGCGAGCTGTATACCGACTCCGCCTGCCATGCGCCCAGCAAGATTGCCGGCGACACGCACTTCGTCATCGACATCCGCAGCGCTGTCGCGAGGCGATCATGGATGCGGTCGCGGACGAAGCGCGCCGCGCCGCGGCGCGCATCGGCGCCGCCTATCGCGTCGACTTCGACCTGGGCGCCACCAGCGATTCGCCGCCGGCGGTCATGGACGCAGCGGCTGCGCGCCGGCTCTGCGCGCGCAGCTGCAGCAGCCCTACGAAATGCCCAGCGGCGCCGGGCATGACGCGGCGGTGTTCGCGAAAGTCGGCATTCCGACGGGTATGATCTTCGTGCGCAATGAGCACGGCAGCCACAATCCGGACGAAGCCATGACGCTCGACGATTTCGACATCGGGGCGCGCGCCTTGCTTGGCCTGCTGATGGACTTTCCGCTGCCATGACCCTGCTGGTCACAGGCGCGACGGGCTTCGTCATGAGCGTGCTCGGCGCGCCATTGGCTGGAGGCCGACCCGGACGAGCGCCTGGTGGTGCTCGATGCCGCGCCGCTGGACGCCGCCGCGCAGCGCTACTTCGCCCCGTTCAGGCACCGCATGAAGGTCGTGACGGCCGACGTCACCCGGCCTGAGCAATGGCGCGATGCGCTGCGCGGCGAGGACATTCACCATGTCGTCCACGGCGCCACGGTGACGCCGCTGTCGCGCGGCACGGCGGCCGAAGCCCGCGCGAGCCCGAGGCGGAGCAACCCGGGCCGGATCATCGACGTCAACGTCATGGGCACGGTGGCCGTTCTCGACTGGGCGCGCAGCCTGCCGCCGGCCGCCGCGATTCATCTACGTCAGTTCCGGCGCGGTCTACAAGCACCACGGCCCGGATCGTCCCGGCGAGCCGCTGCCGGAGGACGGCTACGTGATGCCGCGCCGCCTGTACGGCATCTCGAAGCTGGCCTCCGAACTGATCACCGAACGCTACGGCGATCTGTTCGGCCTGTCGACCGACCTCGGTGCGTCTCTCGTCGGTGTACGGCACGATGGATCGCGTGACGGCCAGCCGCAATCATCGCCATGTCCCGAATCGCATCGCGCACATGGCCGTGGAGGGCGCGAAGCGCGTGCGCGTCAACACGCTCACTGCGGTCGGCGACTACATTCATGCCGAGGACGTGGCGCGCGGCATCGTCGCGCTGCTGCGCGCGCCGGCGCTGCGCTACAGTGCCTACAACATCGCGCAAGGCTGCGCCACGACGATCGGCGAGCTGGTGGAATGGGCGGCGGAGAAGGCGCCCGGGTTTCACGCCGAGATCAGCCGCGGACGCGCAGGCCGATATTCTGCAGGATGCGAGCCTGCGCGACGGCATGTGGGGTGCTTACGATATTTCCCGCATCGCGACGGAAACCGGCTGGCAGCCGCGGCCGGTGCGCGAGGCGCTGCATGCCTACATGGACTGGATCGAGGCGCAGCGAGCACGGCATGACGCGAGTCCGGACACCTATCCCCGCGATCTGCGTCGGCTACGGCCCGCACCCGCCCGACCCGCGCTGGCCGGACGACGCGCGGATCGCCGTCTCGATCGTGCTCAACTACGAGGAAGGCGGCGAGTCCTGCGTGCTGCACGGCGACGCTCATTCGGAGTCGGTGCTGACCGACGTCGGCGCCGAGCCCGTTGCCGAATGCGCGCAATCTGAACGTCGAGTCGATGTTCGAATACGGCAGCCGCGTGGGCTTCTGGGAAATCATGCGGGTGCTCCGCGAGCGCCGGCGTCGACGCCACCGTGTACGCCGTCGGCATGGCGCTCGAGCGCAATCCCGAGGCCGCCGCGGCAATCGCCGCAAGCGGCCTGGAAGTCGCCTGCCACGGACAGCGCTGGATCGACTATCAGTACGTCGCCGAGGCGGTGGAGCGCGCCGACATGCTGCGCAACATCGAGATCATCACGCGACTCATCGGCCGCCGGCCGGTCGGCTGGTATACCGGCCGGCCCGGACCCAACACGCGCCGGCTGGTCGTCGAGACCGGCGGATTTCTCTACGACAGCGATGCCTACAACGACGATCTGCCCTACTGGACGCGCGTCGGCGCGGCGCACCACCTCGTCATTCCCTACAGCTTCGACACCAACGACAGCCGCCTGCAGCGCGGCGGCGATTTCGCCACCGGCGAGGATTTCTTCACCTATTGCCGCGATGCCTTCGACTGGTTGTACCGGTCGGGCTGCGAGGGCCGGCCGCGCATGATGACGGTCGGCCTGCACGGCCGCATCATCGGCCGTCCCGGGCGGATCGGCGCATTGGCGCGGCTGCTCGATCACATCCAGCGCCACGACGGCGTGTGGCTCTGCAGCCGGGAGCGCATTGCGCGCCACTGGATCGCGCATCATCCGCCAGCAGCGGTGGCGACCACCGAGCCTGCGTCGCTGAAGCACGGAGCGAGTCCGCAAATGGAACAGAATACGCCGCGCAAGGTGGCGCTGATTGCCAACTGCCTCATGAACCAGAACGCCAAGGTCTGCGAGGGCGCCCGTTATCCGGGCCTGGTCAGTCCGGTCGTGGAAGCGCTGCGCAGCCGGGGGTATCAGCTGCTGCAGCTGCCTTGCCCCGAATTGTCCTTCGCGGGCGCGCGCCGTTGGTGGGCCGTCTATGAGCAATATGACACGCCGGCGTACCGCGCCCACTGCCGGCGCCTGGCACAGGCGATCGCGCCGCTGATCGAGCGTCACCTGCGAGCGGGCGACGAGGTGATTCTGATCGGGCTCGACGGCAGCCCGTCTACCGGCGTGCGCTTCACCTCCAGCAAACCCGATTGGGGCGGTCGGCCCAACCGGCCGGAAGATGACTGGGAAATCGTGCCACGCCGCGGCGTATGGATCGAGGAGCTGGAGGCTGAGCTGGCGCGTCGTGGCCTGCCGCCCGTGCCGGCTACGGGTTGGGCGCTGGACATGGGGCGCTTCGATGAGGCGGGCTCGCGCCGCGATCTGGAGCAGTTCCTGGATGGCCGCGAAGGCGCTGCGCGGCCGCGCGGCGACGATTCGGGCGGGCCGTGAACCGCGATTCACGTGGCTGGCGCATGGCGCTGGTGCCCGACGTACTCATCAATCCGCCAGCGCGCTCTGCGCGCGGCGCTGCCTGACGTGCTCGGCGTACTGGAGGCGAGCGGCTATGGTGTGCTGCAGTTACCCCCGCCTGGCGAGCATCGCCTGCTGCTGGCCGTGATCGCCGATCAGATCGCGGAATATGCACACCACGGCTATGCGGTGGTGGCCATCGGCGTGCGCGCGGAGCCGGGCGACGGACTCCATTGGCGTCGACTGGCTCCGCTGCTTCGACACCGGGGCGTGGCACTGCCGCCCCGCCATCTCATCCGCGCAGATATCGACGCCGCGCTGGAGGCGCAACGCCTGGCCGCGCTGCTGGTCAGCTACGATCTGCCGGATAGCGAGCAGCGCCGCTGGCGCGTGTAGGGGGTTCGCATGGAATACGTTCCGTTCGGACGCACGGACCTCAAGGTGTCGCAGCTCTGCCTCGGCACGATGTCGATGGGCAGCTCCGCCTGGAAGGGCTGGGTGCTCGATGAGGACGATTCGATCCCCATCCTGCGGCGCGCTCTCGATCTCGGCATCACCTTCTTCGACATGGCGGACTGGTATTCCATCGGCCGCAACGAGGAGGTCGTCGGCCGGAACCTGCTCAGGATGAGCACCCGCGAGCGGCTGGTGCTGGCGACCAAGGTCTACTACCCGATGAGCGACGATCCGCACGATCGTGGCCTGTCGCGCGCAGCACATCGCGACCTCCATCGACCGTTCGCTGGCGCGCATGGGCACCGACTACGTCGACCTCTACGTGATCCATGCCTTCGATGCGGACACGCCCGTCGAGGAAACGATGGAGGCGCTGCACGACACGGTCCGTGCCGGCAAGGTGCGTTACCTCGGCGCTTCCACCATGTACGCGTGGCAGTTCGCGAAGATGAACCACGTGGCGGCGCTGAACGGCTGGACGCCGTTCGTCAACATGCAGTGCCAGTACAACCTGCTCTACCGCGAGGAAGAGCGGGAGATGTTCCCCTATTGCCGTGACCAGGGCATCGCCGTCACGACCTTCAGCCCGCTCGCGCGCGGCTTCCTCGCGCGCGACGCCGGCACGGCGCGCACGACCCACGATCTCTACCAGGAATTCTACGGCGACGAAATCGACCGCGAGATCGCGCGCCGGGTGCGCGAGGTGGCGCTGCGCCGCGGCGTGAGCCGGGCGCACGTCGCGATGGCCTGGGTCGCGGGCAGCCCCAACCACAACATTCCGATCGTGGGTGCCGCGAAGACGGCGCAGCTCGACGTCGCCGTGGAGGCGCTGGAGCTGCGACTCGATGCCGCAGAGCGGGACTTTCTCGAGGCGCCTTACCGGCCGCGCGACGAGATCAACGACCAGAACGCCGGTGCGGCGTCCCGCGCGCCGCTGGCGAGTCCACCGCTTAGCCATCAGCCACGGGCTGTCCTGGCGGACTTCGATCACGGTCGGACGATCGGCGACGCAGAGCATCGCGCACGGATTGCGCCAGATGCTCGGCGCTCGCGGCGCGCACGGCATGACAGCCGAGACCCTCCGCCAGGCGCATGAAGTCCGGGCTCTTGGGCTCCACGCCGATGCGCGGAATCTGCTGCCGGTCCATCTGGTCGACGATTTCCTTCAGGGCATCGTTGTTCCACACGATGACCGGAAGCGCGAGACGCTCTTCCACCGCCGTGGCCAGTTCATTGATCGTGAACATGATCCCGCCGTCGCCCGCGACGGCGATCACCGGCCGATGCGGCGCGCCGATCTTGGCGCCGATGGCCATCGGCAGGGCGACACCCAGGGCAGCAGTAGGTGCCGGAATAGTACCAGCAGCGCTCCATGTCCATCGGCATCGCAAAACTGCCGGTGTACACAATCTGCGAGGCGTCGCCCATCACGATGGCGTCCGCGGGAAGCACTGAGCGCAGCGTCTTCCATACGCGCGCGTGCAGCTTTTCGAGGTCGGTCAGCGTTCGCGGCGTTGCGCTGCGAGGACGTCCCGGACCCGCTGCTCGCCCTGCCGCGCGCTGCGACGTCGGCTTGCGGCTGGCGAGAGCGGTCGACAGGGCGAGCATCGCGGCACGGGCGTCGGCCTGAATGGGCACCGCGGCCGAATACACCGATGTCAGTTCCGTGGGATCGATGTCGATGCGAATGATGTCGCCCGATATGTCGAGTGTCGGCAGGAAGCTGTCGCCTGCCGAAACTTCCGAGCCGACCAGCAGCACCACGTCGGCGTCGGCCAGCGCCTGCTGGCTGGCCTTGCTGCACGATCGAGCAGCCCAGCGACAGGGAGTGGGATTCCGGGAGGATGCCCTTGCCGGCGTTGGTGGAAAGCACCGGCGCGCCGATATGCTCGGCGATGGCGGTCAGCGCCTCGCGCGTGCCGACCGCGCCGCCGCCGACGAGAATCAGCGGGCGCTTGGCCTGCGCGAGCAGATCCGCGGCCTCCGTCGATCGCCGCCGGATCGGGCATCGGCAGGGAAGGCGCGCGGCGCGGTCTGCCAGTCGGCCGCGACCGGTTCCGGCAGCACGTCCCGAGGCAGCGACAGATGCACCGGACGCGGCCGGCTGCCGCGAAACAGCGCATAGGCACGAGCAATCAACTCCGGCAGCTCTTCCGGATAGTCGGACCATGGCGCTGAATGCGGTGAACCCGGCCGTGACCGCGGCCTGGTCGGCGAGCTCGTGGATCGCTCCCCAGCCCTTGCCCTGCGTGCGCGTGGCGCAGGCACCGGATAGCACCAGCATGGGCTGCGAATCGCAGTAGGCCTGGGCGATGCCGGTCGCCGCGTTGGTGACACCGGGGCCGGCAATGATGGTGCAAACGCCGGGCTTGCCGGTCGCGCGCGCGTAGCCGTCGGCCATGAGGCTGGCGCCCTGCTCGTTGCGGCACTGCACGTGGCGGATGCCGGCAAGCGCCGATGCCGCGATACAGCTCGACGGTCATCGTCCCGGCCATGCCGAACACCGTGTCCACCTCGTAGGCCGCGAGCAATTTCATCACGGCCTCACCGCAGTTCATGGCTTTCACGTGTGCTCCTGGATTGATGGTGGGCCCGGTAGGATTCGAACCTACAACCAAGGGATTATGAGTCCCCTGCACTAACCGTTGTGCTACAGGCCCGCGGGAATTTTCGGTCGCGATTCTAGCAGGCCGCCTGCAGCGGCGTCGGTGCCGTTGCTCAGGCGCCGGCCAGGAAGGCATCGCAACTGCCGCGGGCCGCGTCGCCGGCGGGAATCTTCACGCAGGTCTGCTGCAGCCGGTCGCGCAGGTGGACCAGTACGTCCTGGTGTGCGCCCTTGGCCGCCTGGTTCCAGTGACGCAGCGAGCCATCCAGCAGCTCCAGGCGCATGCGCGCACGGCGATAGATTCTATCGGGACCATCGAGCTCGCCGAGCACTTCGCTGCCCACGCTGCGGATGCGCTCCACATCATCAGGCTGCAGGCGCAGCAGGCTGCCGAGGTAGCGTGCACCCCATTGAAAGCGGGTGGCAGTGCCGCGCGATTCACTGTAGCTCTCGGCGTACCATTTCAGTGCTTCGGTTTTCCTGCCCAGGCTTTCGGCGAGCTCGCCGAGATCAGCTTTGTAATAGTAGGGCGTCGCAGTCCTGGCCAGTTCGCCCTGCACTACGCGGTAGGCCACCTCATTCTGGTCGAGCACCTCGAAGATGGGCAGCACGGCGTTGATAATTCCGGAGCGCAGGTACGGAATCTGATGGTCGGCCAGCGCGGCATCGACACGCGCGCGTGCGGCGCGGGCCGCGCCGGCTGGCACGGCGCCGTTGATGATCCTGATCGCCGTAATTTTTGAACCTATCGCACCGAGTTGATCAGCCTCGGCGTAGTCAGGCTCAACTGCAGCGGCATCCATCACTTTCGAATACCTGCTCAGCCACGCTAGCCGGATCGGCACTGGCTTTCACGCACGAAAGAAATTTTCGTCCAGATATTGCAGAGCGTCGGCGATTGCCACGGCCTGGCGCCGGTTGGCAAGTATGGTGGCCACGGCGTCGATGTGCGCATTCAGCTCCTGATCCGGAACCTTGCCGAGCCTGAGATCCTGCGCTGCGGCCTTGCCGGCATAGCTCGCGGCGATTACCCGCAGGCGCGCACTCTCCAGGCGCGATGATGCCGGGCAACGCAGCGCCGCCGCCGACAACTGCTGCGCGCGCTTGGCGAGTTCGGCTTCGCTCACCTCGTCAAGCACCCAGCCGTTATAGGCCAGGCGGCGACACTGGCCGGCGTCGAGCGCGTGACCCGCAATCGCAGCGCCGAGTAAAGTGCCGGTCGGCTGCAGGTCGGCAAGCGCGCTATCGAGGACAGTCGCGTAGCGGCCCAGATCCATGCTACCGGCAATGCGCATGAGTTCATGTCGATCGGCATCGAGCACCACCAGCGTGGGGTAGCCGGCCACCTTGAACTGCTCGCCCCATTTCTGCGCGCCGGCTTCGTCGCCATCCAGATAGACCGGCACGAACTGCCGGCTCCTGGCGATGAAGTCCGGCCGCGAAAATACCGTGGCTTTCAGCTGCTGACAGGGCGGGCACCAGACGGCACCCCAATACAGCAGGACGGGCTGCTGGCTGGACTTCGCGGCAGCGAAGGCCGCGGGCACATCGCCGGCAAACCAGGCAATGCCCGGGGAATCCGCGTGCTGCCCGCCGACAGCTGCGCCCCGCTGCGGCGCGGCGGCGAGCAGCAACAGGGGCAGCCACATGAGCCTGGCGTTCATGTGCGTACGATAGCTTCATGCGAGGTGCTTGCCAAACGGCAGGCAGCCGCTAGCATGTGCGCCCCTATTCCAGTCGGAGCGCCCCATGAAACTCTATTATTCGCCCGGCGCCTGCTCGATGGCCGCACACATCGTGCTGGCCGAGAGCGGCCTGCCCTATTCGATCAGCCGCGTAAACCTCAGAGGACCACACCACCGAGAGCGGCGAGGATTACTACAAGATCAATCCGAAGGGCTACGTGCCCTGCGTGCAGCTGGATGGCGGCGCCATGATAGGCGAGAACACCGCCCTGCTCGGCTACCTCGGTGAACTCAAGCCCGCAGCGGGCCTGATGCCGGCGGCCGGCACACTAGAAAATTATCGGGTGCGCGAGTGGCTGGGCTTTGTCAGCAGTGAAATGCACCGGAACTGCAGCCCGTTCTTTCGCCCGGACACGCCGGAGGCCACGTTGGCAGACGCAGCGCGAGCTGCTGAAGAAGCGTCTGGCTTATCTCGACGACTGAGCTTTCCGGGAAATCCTACCTGACTGGCGCGACGTTCACTCCGGCCGATGCCTATCTGTTCGTGGTGCTCAACTGGTTCGGCAAGGTGGGCATCGACCTGGCCAGATATCCGAACGTCAAGGCCTTCCACACACGAGTCGCGGCGCGAGCCGCCGTGCAGAAAGTCATGCGGGCAGAAGGCCTGCTCAAGGCAGCCTGAGCTGATGCGGAGGCACGCGGCGTTGCAGATCTATTTGCGACGCCGCGCGCCGCGCGACGGTGCGGCTGCGAGCGGATCATCCGGCCAGTGATGTCTTGGGTAGCGGCCGCGCATTTCCTTGCGCACTTCCAGGTAACTCGATTGCCAGAAGCCGGCCAGATCGCGGGTGATCTGTACCGGGCGCTGCGCCGGCGACAATAATTTGAAAGTCACCGGCACGGCACCGCCACCGATGCGCGGTGTGGCGGCCAGTCCAAATACTTCCTGCAGGCGCACCTCGATGCAGGGCGCATTGTCATCAACGTAGTCGATGCGCAAACGCGATCCGGATGGCACGGCCACTTCACGCGGCGCCAGCTCATCGAGCGCGCGCCGCTGCGCCGCGCTCAGGCGCGCCAGCAATGCATCCTTGAGATTCAGGCGCGCAAGATGTTCGCGGCGCGTGATGCCCGCGAGCCACTGCGGCAACCAGTGCTCCAGGTCTGTCGTCAGGGCCACGGTGTCGCTGGCGGGCCAGGGCGCAAGATGGGCGCGCCCCGGTGAATCCACGAGTGCGCGTACGAATTCCAGCCGCGCCTGCAGATTGCGGCTGTCGGCGTCCCACGGGAGTGCGTCGACGTCCCAGTTGACGGACGCCACCGAGCATGGCCGCCGCGGCAAGATCAGCGGGAATCTGCGGCAATGGATGGTCTTCGAGCACCAGCGCGTCGAAGCGGCGCAGGCGCCGCGAGAGCACGGCGGCGCTGCGTGCATCCCAGCTGACCTGCTGGTCACTGACGATCTGGTCGGCGAAGCGCGCTTCGATCTGCGCGCGGCTGATGGGCGCGGCCAGATCGATGCGCGCCTCGCGATCACGATCGTCCAGCTCAATGGCGACCAGATATTCCTGGGTCGCGAGTGCGGCGCCAGCGCTGAAGGCCGCACCACGCCCGTTGCTCAGCAGGTAACGGCCAGCGGATTCACCGCGTCGCTGCGCGATACGATCGGGAAAGGCCAGCGCCAGCAGTGATCCCGGTGTGGCCTCGCCGGACCCGGCACCGCTCAGGCGCTGCAGCTGGGCAGCCGTGCGACGCACGCGCTCAAGCGTGCCGCGATCGACGCCTTCGATGCCGCGTTCGCGGTGCAGCAGCTCCAGCCGCGTGCGTATATCCGCATCGCGTGCGCCGCCTGCGCCGCGCAGCAGATCGCGCTCCGAGAGCAGTGCGGCGAGTTCGGCGGCCAGCGAAGGTTGCTGGCTGTTGAACCCTGTGGGGCGCGGGCCATGCGCTGGTTTCGAGGCCAGCAGCATATGCGCCAGGCGCGGATGCAGCGGCAGCGAGGCCATCTCTCGACCCATGGGAGTGATCGCACCCTGTGCATTGAGCGCACCCAGGCGCAGCAGCAGGTCGCGCGCCTGCTGCAGCTGCGGCGCGGCAGGTGCATCCAGCCAGCTCAAGCCCGCCGCCTCAGCGACACCCCACTGCGCGAGCTCAAGGGCTAAAGGCGCGAGATCGGCCTCAAGTATTTCCGGGGGCGTGTGGGCCGCGAGACTGGCGTGCGCACCCTCGCTCCACAGCCGATAGCAGACTCCAGGGGCAGTGCGGCCGGCGCGACCGGCGCGCTGCTCGGCCGAGGCGCGCGAAATGCGCGTGAGTTCCAGGCGACTCATGCCGGTGACCGGATCGAAGCGCGAGCGGCGCGCCAGACCGGCATCGATGACTACCGTAACGCCGGGAATGGTCACGCTGGTTTCAGCAATATTGGTAGCCAGCACAATGCGGCGCATTCCTGCCTGGTGACCCGCGAGTACGGCGTCCTGATCCTGCGCGCCCAGCTCACCGTACAGTGGCAGGACCTGCAGCACTGCTGAGCCCAGATCATTCAGCAATCCCTGTACGCGGCGGATCTCACCGGCGCCGGGCAGAAACACCAACAGATCGCCCTGCGTCTCGCCCAGCGCGCGTCGCACCACCTGCGCCGTGAGGCGCTCGGGCGATTCGCTGGCGCTGGGCAATAGCGGCAAGGCGCGCCCGAGGTAGTGCACTGCGACCGGAAACTGCCGGCCTGGAACGTTGACGATGGGCGCATCGTCCAGCAGCGCCGCGACACGTGCGCCATCGAGCGTGGCCGACATCGCCAGGATGCGCAACTCCGCCTCGAGCTGGCGGCGTGCATCGATGCACAGTGCCAGGCCGATATCGGCCTGCAGGCTGCGTTCGTGAAATTCATCGAAGATCACGCAGCCGACGCCCGGCAATTCCGGATCGCCCTGCAGCATGCGTGTCAGCACGCCCTCGGTAATGACTTCAATTCGTGTGCGCGGCGAAACGCGCGTATCCATGCGCATGCGATAGCCGACCGTGTCGCCCACCTGCTCGCCCAGCAGCCAGGCCATGCGTTGCGCCACAGCGCGCGCGGCGACGCGGCGCGGCTCCAGCAACAGTATCTTTCGCTGTCGCAGCCACGGCTCGGCCAGCAGTGCCAGCGGCACCACAGTGCTCTTGCCGGCGCCCGGTGGCGCCTGCAGCACCGCGTCGTGATGCTTGCTCAGCGCCACGCGCAGCGGCTGCGCCAGGGCGTGATCGGCGTAGGCAGCAGCGTTCACTGCGTTGCGATCGTTCCGGGCGCGCCGATGTCACTGCCCTGCAGTATCGCGTCGACAAGTTGCGCATAGGCGCCGCTGAAATGGTGGCCGCTGCCGATCTCGACCGCGCGCAGCTTGGGGCTGGCCAGCGCTGCGCAGGGATCGTGCTGCTCGCCCTTGCCATAGAGACACACGACCCTGAGCTGCGCCAGCTTTTCGATCTCCGGGCGCACCGGCAGCTCGCCAATACTGGAACCCGGCAGCCAGCCGGTCACTTTGATTTCAAAACTGGTGTTGGTATCGAGCCCCAGCAGACCAACGCCGGCAATGCGGGCCTGCAATTCGGGCGGCAGGCGATTGACGATGAAGGGCAGGACATTCGCACCAAAGGAGTAACCGATCAACAGCACTCGTTGCCGTTTCCACACGCCAAGAAAATGCGTGATGACGCGCGCGACATCGCGCGCCGATTCCTCCGGCGTGCGCCCCTTCCAGTAATACTTGAGTGTCGACAATCCCACGACCGGCAGGCCGCGAGCGCCGAGCTCTGCGGCCATGCCCCGATCGAGGCCTGCCCAGCCGCCATCGCCCGTGAGCAGCAACGCCAGCGGCAGGTCGGCCGCGCCGTGCGTGGCCGGCTGTAGTATGAGCGGCAGGTCATCGACGCTGGCAGGCGCTGCGGGTGGAGCCCCGGTAGGCGCCGTGCCCGCTGCGGAGCGCAGCGCAGCGGCCGGCGCACGCGGCGCCAGCGAGTCCAGGGTCGCCAGCAACTGCGGCATCCAGCGATCTTCAACACCGAAGCCGTGGCCCACGCCAGCGAGGCGAATTACCCTGGAATTGGCCACCTGCCGGGCGAATTCGTCGACTGCGGCAAGTGGACAGGTCTGGTCATTCTGCCCCTGAAATGCGAGCCAGCGATCGTTCAGCCGTGCTGCAGGTTCGAACACGAACGAACCCTTGGCTCCAGGGTGATAGCTCAGTTGTGCTCCGGGGCCAGGGCACAGCGGCACGCCGCCAAATTTCTGGTCAGGGCAGAATCCGAGACTCACGGCGCCACCAAAGGTGCCGGGTGGTGACTGCACCAGAACCGCATAGGCGAGCGTCGCACCCGAGGAGTAGCCATACAGCAGGGGTAACTGGTAATCATCCAGCTGCAGTTCGCGCTGCACGCGATGCGCCAGGGTTTCAAAATCCGCAGCCATGTAGCGGCATGGTCCGGGGTGCGCGGTGATGTCGGCCAGGTAATGGCGTACATCCAGGCCCGCGACGGCGGCGCCGGCTGCGGTGAGCGCACGCGCCATCGCGACGACGCCCAGATGCCAACCGCCATCGCCCGAGAGAAACAGCACCATGCTGCGCGGCTTGCCCTCAGGCATATAGAGCGTGACGCGGCCAAAGGGCGGGCCGTAATCGAATTCGCGCTCAGCGGCCGGCAGGCCGGTGCAGAACGTGGCGCACAGCAGCGCGAGCATTACCGCGTGTCTCATTTGCTGAAAATCTCCCGGACGCCACCCGATATCAAAGCCGATACATCCAGCAAGACCCGCGGCAATACCAGGCCACCCGGCGATGCCAGGTATTTTGATTCCCAAATCGGGTTGAACTTCGCCTTGTAACGACGCAGACCATCGAAGTTATAGAAATGTTCACCGTGCCGAAAAACAAAATTGCCGACGCGATGCCAGGCCGGTGCCAGCGGGTGCTGCTCGAGCCCTGCCAGTGGCGCCATGCCCAGGTTGAGCCAGCGGTAACCCTGGGCACGCGCCCATAGCATGAGCTCGACGAACAGAAAATCCATGGCGCCACGCGGCGCATCGGGGCCAAAGCGCATGAGATCAACGGCCAGCTCGCCGCCATCGCCCGCCACCCACAAGCTGGCAAAGGCCACCGGATCGCCCTCGCAGCGCACCAGCGCCAGCGGAAAATAACTGAGGTATTCGGGTGTGAAGGCGCCTACTGAAAAGCCCTTCTCGGCAGCCGCCTTGTCCTCGAGCCAGGCCGCGGAGATGCGCTGCAGGCGCGGCATCAGCGGCGCGAGTTGTGCCGCGGGCAGCACTTCGAACGTGGCGCCGTCGCGTTCAGCGCGTCGACGCTGGGTGCGCAACTCCGCGCGCGCACTGCCTTCCAGTGAAAAATCGGTCAACGGTACGCGCGCCTCTTCACCCAGCTTCAGCGCTGCCAGGCCAAGATCGACATAGAGCGGCAGGCGCTCGCCACTGACCTGGTAAAACACCGTGCGCGCGCCGTGCCGGTCGGAGAGCGCGCGAAACTGCCACACCAGCTCTTCGTGACTCTCGCGCCGTCCGACGGGATCGCCCAGCGCGATCCAGCTGCCGCCACTGACCTGGTACATCAGAAAGGCATCGCGCGCTTCACTGAACAGGACCCGCTTGTCGCCGATCAGCACGGCGTTGGCCAGCGCCTGATCGGAGTGCGCCAACAGCGCGCGCGCGCTGTCCAGGTCGCTGCTCGAGGCCGTACCCGGCTCGGGTCGCGCGGGCCGCAGCAGATTCATCGCCAGAAATGCGGTTGCCAGCAGCACCACCAGCAGCGAGGCACGCAACATGCGTGGCGCATCGCCTTCAAGCGCAAAGGTCCACCACAGGGAATGCGAATATTCCACGTGGTGATGTGCAAAGAAGCCAACCCACACCGCCGTCGAAATAACGATGATCAGGCTCATCACCCACACCGGCGTAAAGCGCTCTGCCATCACGGCCGAGGGTCGGTAGAAAGCGCGCCGGCCCAGCCACAGAATGATCGAGCACCAGTGACAGAACCAGGGCCTGCTCCACTTCCAGACCCTTGAGGAGCGAAGCCGCTATGCCGGCCAGCAGCAACCAGAAGGTCATCTGATAGGCGGCGGCCACGCGCCGGAACAGCGCGCGTGCCAGCACCAGCAGGGCCAGGCCGATGACGCTGCCAGCCAGATGCGAGATTTCCACCACTGCCAGCGGCAGTGCGCGCCACAGCAGCGCCAGGCGTGTATCGATAGCCGGCGTCGCTCCCGAGACCAGCAGCAGGAAGCCGGCCAGGAACACCAGTGCGCCGCTGATCTGCGGGACTACCGGCGTGATGTATACCGCCACCATCTGTTCGAAGCGCGATAGCCTGGGCCGCAGCGCCAGCACTTCCTGGGTTGCGAACAGCAACGCCGCTACCACCAGCGGCAGCACGTAATAGACCGCGCGCCAGGCGAGCAGGGTGCCAACCAGTTGATCGGCGGCGATACCCGGCAGGGCCAGCACCATCACTGATTCGAAAACACCGAGGCCGCCGGGCACGTGACTGATAACGCCAGCCGTGATCGCCACGGCATAAATTCCCGTGAACAACGGCAACGACACTGTGGCGCCTGCGGGCAACAATACCCACAACACCGCTGCGGAAAGTCCCAGATCGGCAATCGCCAGCACAATCTGCGGCAGCGCAACGCCGGGCAATGGCGCGCGCAGTGACCAGCCCTGCAATTCGAGTGGCGCCGGACGCAGCAACGACCAGGCAGCGTAGGCGATCACAGCGCCCAGCAGCAGGCAGCCCAGCAGCCACACCAATGGCGCACTTAAATGCAATGCGGCGGCACCCGCGGCCGGCGCCGCGACAAAGGCCACACCTGCCAGCACCGCCAGGCCAATCGAGGTCGTGATGCCGCAGAACACGGCGACGGCCGCGACATCAGCAGCACTCAGGCCCGAAGCCGCATAGAGCCGATAGCGCACGGCTGCGCCGGTGAAACTTGCCACGCCCAGATTGTGGCCAAAGGCATAGGCGATAAACGCTGTGAAGGCCGCGCGCGCGTAGTTCACCGGCCGGCCGATATAGCGCAACGCCAGCACATCATAGAAACCGAGCAGCCAATAGCTCAACGCGGTGAATACCACGGCGCGAACCACCGCCGTTGAGGGAATGGCGCGCAGGTGGGCGAGGATGCCCTTGAGCTGGAATTGGGCCAGTTCACGGTGAATGACGTAGGTCACGCCGGCAAAAATGCCCACGGTCAGCACCGGCACCAGCCAGCGTCGCCAGAACTCCCGCACAGCACCCGGGGCGAGAGGCTTCATGTGCTACTTGCGCCGGCTGCGCGCCACAACACCCAGGCCGCAACACACCAGCCTGCAATCAGGCACAGGCCGCCCACCGGTGTGAACACTGCGAACAACCGCGGCGCACCACACAGCAGCAAATACAGGCTGCCGGAAAAGAACACTACGCCGACCAGCAACAGCGCAATGGCCAGGCCGAGACCGCGAATGCCGCGCTGCGCCGCCAGCACACCCAGGATCAACAGTCCCAGGCCATGAATGAATTGATACAGCACGGCGGTCTGCAGCACGGCAAAGCGCTCCGGGGCGAGTTGCCCCTTCAGGGCGTGCGCCGCCAGGGCACCGATGGCGGTCGCCAGCGCCAGCAATAAACTACCGGCGATCAGCGTCCGGCGGGCGACCACATTGTTCACGGACGGGGACGCCGCGCTCCGCGTCCGCCGGGCTTGCCGCCCGGTTTGGCGCCCGGCGTGGCTCGCTGCGGCGCGGCTGCACGAGATGCTGGTGGGCGTAACGTGGGTACCTTGCGCGCAGCAGGTGACGTGCGTGGCGCCGCCGGCGTGCGCGGCAAGCCCGTGTGTTGCGTGCGCATGGGCTGGCGGCGCTGGCCTTCACGCAGGTCACCCGTGCCCTGCGGCTGCCAGGCCGGGATCAGTTGCTCGCGCCCCGGACCGATCAGGTCAGCGCGACCCATATGTCGCAACGCCTCACGCAGCAGCGGCCAGTTGTTGGCATCGTGATAGCGCAGGAAAGCCTTGTGCAGCCGCCGCACCCGCAGGCCCTTGGGCACGCTGACGCCGGCGCTGGTACGCGTGACCCGCTGCAGTGGATTCCTGCCGGTGTGATACATCGCCGTGGCGCTCGCCATCGGCGAGGGCAGAAAGGCCTGCACCTGATCAGCACGAAAGCCGTTGCGCTTGAGCCAGAGCGCGAGCTCGAGCATGTCGGCGTCGGTGGTGCCCGGATGTGCGGCAATGAAATAGGGAATCAGGTACTGCTCTTTACCGGCTTCCTTTGAATACTTGTCGAACAATTCCTTGAAGCGATAATAGCTGCCGACACCGGGCTTCATCATTTTCGAAAGCGGCCCCTCGCTCACGTGTTCGGGCGCAATCTTCAGGTAACCGCCGACGTGATGCTGCACCAGTTCCCTGACGTATTCGGGTGATTCGATCGCCAGGTCGTAGCGCACACCCGAGGCGATCAGCACTTTCTTGACGCCCGGCAATTCGCGCGCGCGCCGATACAGTTGAATCAGCGCACTGTGATCGGTGTTGAGATTGGGGCAGATGCCTGGAAACACGCAGGACGGCCGCCGGCAGGCACTCTCGATCGCCGTGCTCTTGCAGGCGATACGATACATGTTGGCGGTCGGGCCACCCAGATCGGAAATTACGCCGGTGAAGCCTGGCACGGTGTCGCGGATTTTCTCAATCTCGCGGATGACCGAAGCTTCGGAACGATTCTGGATGATGCGCCCTTCATGCTCGGTGATCGAACAGAAAGTGCAACCACCGAAACAGCCGCGCTGGATCGCCACCGAAAAGCGGATCATCTTGTAGGCGGGAATATTGGCCTTGCCGTACACGGGGTGTGGTTGGCGCTTGAACGGCAGATCGTAGATCCAGTCCATCTCGTGCATGGCCAGCGGAATCGGCGGCGCGTTGAGCCACAGATCCTGATCACCGTGACGCTGCACCAGGGCGCGGGCGTTACCAGGATTGGATTCCAGGTGCAGGATGCGCGAGGCGTGCGCATATAGCACCGGGTCGCGCTCGACCTGTTCAAACGACGGCAGGCGGATCACGCTGCGCTCGCGATCCTGATTGCGCACACCGCGCGCGAAGCGTACCGGCACAGCCGGGACCGCCACGACCGCGACTGCTGCAGCGTCGGCGCTCGCAGTTGCTGGCGCCACGGACGCAGCTGCACCGGGCGCCGGCTTTGCGCTCAGGGCGTAGGGGTCAATGGGTGGATTCAGCGGCCCGGGCGCGTCGAGATGGGTGGAATCAATCTCGATGAACTCCTGCGGCCACACCCGGCGCACGAAGGCCGTGCCGCGCAGATCATCGATGGCCTGGATGCGCTCGCCCGCGTCCAGGCGGCGCGCGAGTTCCAGAATCTGGCGCTCGGCATTGCCAAACACCAGCAGGTCGGCCTTGGCATCGAGCAGCACCGAGCGTCGCACGTTTTCCGACCAATAGTCGAAATGCGCAATGCGGCGCAATGAAGCCTCGATACCACCGATGACAATGGGCACATCTTTATAGGCTTCACGGGCCCGCTGTGCGTAAACGATTACTGAGCGGTCAGGTCGCTTGCCGCCCTCGCCACCCGGCGTGTAGGCATCATCACTGCGCACGCGCCGGTCGGCCGTGTAGCGATTGACCATGGAATCCATGTTGCCGGCGGTAATGCCGAAGAACAGGCGTGGCCTGCCCAGCGCCCGGAAGGCAGCGGCGCTGTGCCAGTCGGGCTGCGCAATGATGCCAACCCGCAGACCCTGCGCCTCCAGCACTCTGCCTATCAACGCCATGCCAAAGCTGGGGTGATCCACATAGGCATCGCCACTGACCAGGATGACATCGCACTGTTCCCAGCCCAGCGCTGCCATCTCGGCGCCGGTCATGGGCAGATAGGGCGCTGCTGGCCGCCGGGTGGCTGCGGGCAAGAAGGTCTGTAGTGCGGGGGCCGCTTGCATGCGCTGATTATAGTCGCCGCCGCTCTCCACCCGGTCGGAATACTCGGTTAAAGTTCCCCGCATGCCTGAGCACGCTACCGAGTGCATTCTGGTGCGCGGCGCGCGCCAGAATAATCTCAAAAACCTCAATCTTGACATCCCGTTGAACCAGCTGGTGGTGGTCACAGGCGTCTCCGGCTCCGGCAAGTCGTCGCTGGTCTTCGACACCCTCTATGCCGAGGGGCAGCGGCGTTATGTCGAGACCTTTTCGCCTTATGCGCGCCAGTTCCTGGATCGCTGCGACAAACCGCAGGTGACGCGCATCGAAGGCATTCCACCGGCGATCGCCATCGACCAGGTCAACCCGGTGCGCACCTCGCGCTCCACGGTCGGCACCATGACCGAGATCAACGACCACCTGAAGCTGCTGTACGCGCGTGCCAGCACCCTGCACTGCCGCCGCTGCGGCCTGCCGGTGCGCCGCGACAGCGCGGCCAGCATAGCCTCGCAGGTGCGTGAACGCGCCGCGGCGCTCAACGATCCGCGCCTGGCGATCTGCTTCACGGTCAAAGTGCCCGAGCGCATGAGCGTCGCGGAAGTACGCGCCGAGCTCGAACGACAGGGCTACGCGCGCCTGCACAGCGAATCACCACGGCTGCTGGAAGTCATCCAGGATCGGCTACGGGCGGCCGACAACAGCACACGATTGCTGGAAGCACTGGAAGCAGCGCTGCGCGCCGGGCATGGACAACTGGTCGTACACGTGCTGATTCGCCCGTCTGCGCCAGTGCCCGATCTGGCATGGCGCTTCTCCAGCGACCTGCATTGTGCCGATTGCGATCTGTCGTACCAGGACGCACTGCCCGCATTGTTTTCCTTCAATTCAGCCGTAGGTGCCTGCGAGCTGTGCCGCGGCTTCGGGCGCGTGATCGGTATCGACTATGCGCTGGTGATTCCCGACGAGCGCCGCACCCTCAAGGCGGGTGCCATCAAACCCTGGCAGACGCCGTCGTTCCGCGAGTGCCAGGACGACCTGGAGCGCCATGCCAGGCGCCGGGGCATCGCCCTCGATGTGCCATGGGGCGAGCTGCCGGCCGCGGCGCGCGAGTGGGTCATCGAAGGGGAAGGTCCCTGGACCAAAAAGACCTGGTACGGCGTGCGCCGCTATTTTGCCTGGCTCGAGACCCGTGCCTACAAGATGCACATCCGGGTGCTGCTCTCGAAGTATCGCAGCTACACCACCTGCAGTGCCTGCCAGGGTGCCAGGCTCAAACCTGATGCGCTGTTGTGGCGACTGGGCACCGCGCCGTTGTCGCCGTCGGCGGCAGCGGGGCTCGCAATACACGAGCTGGTGGCATTGCCGGTTTCACAGTGCCGTGAATACATCGACCAGTTGCAGCTGCCGGCGCCCTTTGATGAGGCGGCCGACCTGGTGCTCGCGGAATTGCGTGCCCGGCTGCGTTACCTGTGCGAGGTGGGCCTTGGCTATCTCACGCTTGATCGACAATCGCGCACGCTCTCGGGCGGCGAAGTGCAACGTATCAATCTCACCACGGCGCTGGGCACCTCACTGGTCAATACGCTGTTCGTACTGGACGAGCCCTCGATCGGACTGCATCCACGCGATATGGGACGCGTCATCGCCGTGATGGAGCGCCTGCGCGATGCCGGCAATTCCCTGCTGGTGGTTGAACACGACCCACAGATCATGCGCGCCGCCGATCGCCTGCTGGATATGGGACCAGGCGCCGGTGAGCTGGGTGGCCAGATCGTCAGCTTTGGCACCCCGGCCGAAGTGGCGGCCGATTCAGGCTCCGTCACCGGTGCCTGGCTGTCTGGGCGAAAGCGCCTGCCGCCGCTGCGCTCAGTGAGCGCATCAGCTGGCAACGCCAGCTGCCCCCAGGCGCGCGGCGGTGCCACTGCGCCAGCCATCGAACTATTCGGCGTACGCGCTCACAATCTGCAGGATATTGACGTGCGCATTCCGTTGCACCAGCTGGTGTGTCTGACCGGCGTCTCAGGCTCCGGAAAATCTACGCTGGTGCAGGAAGTGCTCTACGCCGCGATACAGAAAGCCAAAGGCAAGGGCGGCGAGACGCCACTCGAACATCGCGCGCTGCTCGGCGCCGAGCTCATCGATTCGGCCGTGATGATTGATCAGACACCGATTGGCCGTACCACCCGCTCGAACCCGGTGAGCTATGTAGGCGCCTTCGATGAGATCCGCGCGCTGTTCGCGGCCACGCCTGACGCGCTGCTGCGCCGCTACAGCGCCGGCACCTTCAGCTTCAACAGCGGCACCGGCCGCTGCCCGGCGTGCAGCGGCAACGGCTTCGAGCACGTCGAGATGCAGTTTCTCGCCGACGTCTATCTGCGTTGCGGCGAATGCAATGGCACGCGCTACCGTGCCGAGACGCTGCAGGTGCGTTGCACGGGGAGCGACGGTCGGCAGGCCGATATCGCCGCGGTGCTCAATTTCACGGTAAGCGAGGCACTGCAGTTCTTCGCGCACGCGCCACGGGTCGGCGCGCGCCTGCAGCCGCTGGCGGACGTGGGCCTGGCCTATCTGCGCCTCGGCCAACCGGTACCTACGCTGTCCGGTGGCGAGGCGCAGCGGCTGAAGCTTGCTGGCTACCTGGCCGAGGCCGCCATCGACAGCGCGCGCCAGGGCCGGGTCCGCGCCCGCGCGCTGCACGGCGCGGCGAGTGCCAGCCCGGCAGTGGCAGGCAAGTTACTGCTGTTCGATGAACCCACCACTGGCCTGCACTTTGAAGATGTCGCGCGCCTGCTGCGGGCCTTTGCCCTGCTGCTGGAGGCCGGGCATTCGCTGCTGGTGATCGAGCACAATCTGGATGTCATCGGCGCCGCCGACTGGATCATTGATCTGGGGCCGGAAGGCGGCGCGGCCGGCGGCGCCGTGGTCTGCCACGGAACGCCAGCTACGGTGATGGCCGAAGTGCGCTCGCATACCGGGCAGGCCCTGCGTGACTATCAGCGCACCCCGGGCGTACGCGACGCCGCGCCGTCGGCAGCGCGTGCGCTGCAGCGCGCGCCGGCAGCGCGCGCCCGGCCAGCGCCAGCGCCCGCCCAGATCCGCGTGCGCGGTGCACGCGAGCACAATCTGCGCAGCATCAACGTCGACATTCCACGCGATTGCTTCACCGTCATTACCGGCGTATCGGGATCGGGCAAATCGACGCTGGCTTTCGACATACTGTTTCATGAAGGCCAGCGTCGCTATCTGGAATCACTCAATGCCTTTGCACGTCAGTTTGTACAGCCGGCGGCGCGTCCCGACATTGACTCGCTGACCGGATTGCCACCGACAGTAGCCATTGAGCAGCGCGCCAGTCGCGGCGGACTCAAGAGTACGGTGGCAACCCTGACCGAGATCTACCATTTTCTGCGACTGCTGTATGTGCACCTGGGCGTGCAGCATTGCCCGGATTGCCGCATTGCCATCGCGCCGCAGTCTCCGGAGCAGATCGCTGCGCAGTTGCTGCGGCGCCATCGCGGCCAGCGGCTGCAGCTGCTGGCGCCGCTGATCGCGCAGCGCAAGGGCATCTACACCGATCTGGCACGCTGGGCGGCGGCGCGCGGCGCGCGCCAGCTGCGTGTCGATGGCCAGTTGGTAGCCACCGAGCCGTTTCCGAAGCTCAAGCGCTTCGTCGAGCACAGCATCGAGATGCCGGTGGCCGATCTTGTAGTATCGGTGCGCGCTGAAGCGCAACTGCGCAGTGCTGTGATGGCAACCCTTGAACTCGGCAATGGTGTCGCCCACGCGCTGGGCGCGAGCGGCACGGTCGAAGTGCTCTCGAGCCGGCGCGCCTGCCCAAAGTGCAGTCGCGGCTTCGCTGCGGCCGATCCGCGCCTGCTGTCGTTCAATTCATCACAGGGCTGGTGCAGGAGTTGTCGCGGCACGGGACTCAGGCTTGATGATTTCGACCCCGAACAGAGCGGCGAGGAATCGCAGTGGCTGGAACGCAGCGCGACGACGACGCTCTGCCCGGAGTGCCAGGGCCAGCGCCTGAATGCGGTGGCGCTGCAACTGCGCCTGGGCGAGCACTCCATCAGCGCGCTGTGTGCCCTGAGTGTTGCAGCCCTGGTAAAGCATTTGAGCCGCCTGCGCCTGGACGAGCGCGCCCGGGCGATCGCCGGTGACGCCCTGACGGAAATACACGCGCGTCTGCAGTTTCTGCAGCGCGTAGGTCTGGGCTATCTGACGCTCGAGCGCGCAGCGCCTACACTCTCTGGCGGTGAAGCACAGCGCATCCGCCTGGCCGCGCAGCTGGGTTCCAATCTGCAGGGCGTCTGCTATGTACTCGATGAACCCACCATCGGCCTGCATCCGCGCGACAACGCGGTACTGCTCGGCGCACTGAGAATGCTGAACCAGGCGCGCAACACGCTGATCGTAGTCGAGCACGATGAGGACACCATCAGGCAGGCCGATCACATCATTGATCTCGGGCCCGGAGCCGGCGTACACGGTGGCGAGGTGATCGCCACCGGCAATGCGGCCGCACTGAGCGCCAATCCCCGCTCGGTGACCGGTCGCCTGCTGGCCGCTCCGCTGCGTCATCCGCTGCACCCGCGCCGGGCTGTTAGCGCCAGCACCCCGGCACTGCAGCTCAATGGCATCACGCTGCACAATCTGCGCGACCTGGAGGTGCGCATCCCGCTCGGCCGGCTGGTGGTCATCACCGGGGTCTCGGGTTCTGGCAAATCAACGCTGGCGCGCGATGTGCTCTATGCCAACCTGCACGCGGCGCTGGCTCGCAAAGGCACCAGCTGGCAGGGAGTGCAGGACATTCAGGGTGCCGCAGCCGTCACGCGCGTGCTCGAAGTGGACCAGACCCCGATTGGCCGCACGCCACGCTCCTGCCCGGCAACCTATGTGGGATTCTGGGATGACATCCGGCGCCTCTATGCCGGCAGCGATGAAGCGCGCATGCGCGGCTACAGCGCCACGCGCTTTTCATTCAACACCGGCGAGGGTCGCTGCGCGGAATGCGAGGGACAGGGGCAACGCACGGTAGAAATGAATTTCCTGCCTGACGTCAAGGTGCTGTGCGATCGCTGCGGCGGCCAGCGCTTCAACGCCCAGACCCTGGAAGTACAGTGGCGCGGCCGCTCGGTAGCCGATGTGCTGGCCATGAACGTCGAGGACGCCGTCGAGTTCTTTGCCGCGCTGCCACGCCTGCACCGGCCGTTGCTGTTGTTGCGTGACGTGGGCCTCGGCTACCTGACGCTCGGTCAGCCCAGCCCCACGCTTTCAGGCGGCGAGGCGCAACGCATCAAGCTGGTTACCGAACTGGCGCGTCTCGCAGCGCTGCGCCCCGGCCGCACGGTCGCGGCACACACGCTCTATGTGCTCGACGAACCCACGGTAGGCCTGCACATGGCGGATGTGGAACGGCTTAGCGCCGTACTACAGCGCCTGGTAGACACCGGCAATTCGGTGGTGATGGTCGAGCACAATCTCGATCTCATGGCGCAGGCGGATTGGATCATCGACCTGGGCCCGGAAGCGGGTGCGCGCGGCGGGCGCGTAGTAGCCGCCGGGCCACCCGCGCAGATTGCCGCACGCCACGCCCGCTCGCATACTGGCGCCGCGCTGGCGCCGTTCCTGCGGGCCCGCTGCGATTGAGTACAGCCGGAGGAGACTGACCATGGCTCATGAGCTGGTGTGCTGGAAGTGCGGCGCCGATCTGGCGGCCCTGAGCCTGCCGCTGTCGCGCCGCGACGAGTGCGCGCGGTGCCGCGCCGAGCTGCACGCCTGCCGCATGTGCGTGGAGTACGACACCAGCGTCGCCAAGCACTGCCGCGAGCCCACGGCCGAAGAGGTCAACGACAAGCAGGCAGCGAACTTCTGTGATTTCTTCCGGCCGCGTCCCGGCGCCTGGTCGGCGCACAGCACGCGTGCCGCCGATCAGGCCCGCAGTGAACTGGAGCGGCTGTTCGGCAAGAAATAGCGCGCCGTCTCAGCTGCCGTTGAAGCGCTCGGCGAGGCGATCCATCAGGCGACCGATGCGTGAACCGCGGGCCGGCCTGGTGGCGCCCTTGTTGCGATCATGAGTGGCCGCGTCGTTGAGCAGTTCACCGCGTCCCTTGTCGAGCTGCAGGGTGCTGGCGCCGAGTATCTCCAGGGTCTCTTCGAGCGTCAGTGGCCCATCGTGGCGCGGTCGCTTGCTGACCGGCTTGGTGCCCTGGGCGACGCGCAATTTGGCGCGCTTGCCAGTGGGCGCATGCGAACCGGCTCGCGCGGCCTCCAGCCACGCGTCTTCGCGCGCAGGTTTCGGCGGCACCACGGCGCCGCGCGCATCGAGCTGCAGCGCCGGGCGGCTGCCACTCATCGCGGTATCGGTAGGAACCTCATTGATGAACTTCAGTTCGTGGCCCGTGCCTTTGCTGGTGCTGTTGGCAGGCAGCGGCCGCGCGGTTGCGCCGCTGGCGCGCGTGCGCTCGCCCTGCGTGACCGGCACTACCGACACGGACTTGAACTCCGAGCGCACGTATTGCGCCACCTGCTTGGCCGACACGGCATCGGTGAAGAACCCCAGACGCAGGCCGTACCAGCGGCGTCCGTCACGATTGCCTTCAGCGCCGTACAGGGTATAGGCCCCAAAGATCGCCAACTGTGGAATCTGGCTCATGTCGATGGGTTGCACCGACCACAACAGCTGTACGGCGTAGGCCGCCAGCTCGGGCGGCGCCGCAGGTGCGCGCGGCACGGCGCCCGGTGCCGCAGCAACTCCAGGTCGCGTGTTGCTGACGCCACTCGCTGCGCCCGGCGCGGACACCGCTCGCAGCTGCGTGACCGCGCGTTGTGGTGCAGCCGTGGTGGGCGCCGCCGCCGTAGCACTCGGCGCAACGGCTCGCGCTGGAGCGACCGGCGGCGTCTCCAGTATGCGCAATACCTGGGCGGCCTGCAGTGTCTCGGGCGGCGCTAGCGCCGGCGCAGCTGGCACCGTTGGCGTCGATGGCGCCGCGGCAACTGGTCCCGCGGGCTGATCGCGCAGTGAATCAATGGCAGCGCGGACGTTGGTGAGCGAGCGTGTCGCCGCTGCTTCAGTGCCGCCCGCGGCCGGCTTACCAGCGGCCAGCGCGGGCGCGAGCGCGCTTCCCGGCGCCGCGGCTGGCGCAGCTGGGGCGACTGCCGCCGATGCAGCGACCGGCTGACGTGAACGCAACTGCTGTCCGGGCGCGACGCCGGCCCAGGCCGCTGGATAGATATCGCGCACCACATCAAGTAATTTCTCCGCCTCTTCCTGCGAGGAGAAATAGCCCATGTGCAGGCGGAAGCGCTCACGCCCATCTTCACGGCGGCGCGAAACAAAAAACGTGAAGCGCTTGAGCTGCGCATGAGTGGGATGTACCAACCCGACTGGCGTCGTGGAGGCGCACAGATTGATGACGAAACTGGTCTGAAGTCCGGCCGGCGGCAAAAAATTGCCGGTGGTAGTGGCAAGATTTCCGTTCGGGCTCGTGGCCTGCTGCATGCACTGTTCCCCGCTGTAGCACCTGGAAGCTATCGGGCCTACGGTCGCTGAGCGGGAAGTCAGCGTGGCAAACTGCGCCGGGTGCGCCGCCTCGCTGGCAACCCCGCTTTCCCTCTTTAGACAAAGGGACCGGAAGCTTTGCGTCCCTGCCTCACGACAGGTTTGCCATCACTGTAACGTGACGCAGTTTGGCATAGTGACGCTGCGGGTCAAGCGCGAATACGGAGAGCCGGATCACAACTGCATGAGTGCAGTGCGCCAGCGCACACTTCTGTCAAATTGCCCGGCTTCAGGCCGACGCGCGCAGTTGCGGGAGTTCGGCGGCGCGACGCCCACGCAGCAGGCTGGTAATTTCGGCCACGGCGGCCGGTCGCGCAAAGTAAAATCCCTGGGCGTAGTCGCAGCGCCGGCTGCGCAGGAATTCCAGCTGTTCCATGGTTTCAACACCTTCGGCAACCACCAGCTTGCCGAGTGCGTGCGCCATGGTGATCATGGTTTCAGCCAGGGTTGCGGCCGTGCTGTTGGTGGCTACGCCTTCAATGAACGAGCGATCGATCTTTATGGCATGTACCGGATGGGCACGCAGGTAGCCGAGCGATGAATAGCCGGTGCCGAAGTCATCCAGCGACAGGCGCACACCGAGCGCTGCCAGGCGCCGCAACGTGACCAGCGCTTCATCGTCAGCGAACACCGATTCGGTTATCTCTATTTCCAGGCGATCGGGCGGCACTTTGGCGCGCTCGAGCGCGCGGCGCACCAGCTTGGGAAAATCAGCCTGGCGCAGCTGCTGTACCGACACATTCAGCGCCAGGCGCGGCGGCGCAATGCCCTCCGCGCACCACAGTGCCAGTTGATCGCACGCGGCCTCGAGCACCCAGGCACCGATATCGATGATCAGGCCACTGTGCTCAGCTGCCGGCACGAACTCAGCCGGATAGCGCATGGCCTCGAGCGGCGGCTGCCAGCGCAACAGCGCTTCGAGCCCCGACAGGCTGCCGTCGCTGAGCGCGTACTGTGGCTGGTAATAGAGGGAAAATTCACGGCGTTGCAGCGCGCGATACAAGCCGCTTTCCGCCGCCAGGGCTGGCATGCGCTGCATGGCGTGGTCGTACAGCACCGCGCGCGAGCGGCCGGCTTCCTTGGCCCGATACATAGCCAGATCCGCGTTACGCATCAGATCATCGAGTTCGGTACCGTCGTCGGGAAACAGGGTTATGCCGATGCTGGCACGCACGAAGTAGTCACGGCCGCCAATACTTACCGACTGCTGCAGGGCATCGATGATGCGATTGGCCACGCGCAGTGCACCTTCACTGTTGCCGACGCTGCGCAGTATTACCGTGAACTCGTCGCCGCCCAGTCGGGCCACCGTGTCGCCATCCTTGACGCAGGAGCGCAGGCGCTGCGCCACGATCTGCAGCATCTGGTCACCGGCACCGTGACCGACGGTGTCATTGACCTTCTTGAAGTGATCGAGATCGACGTACAGCAGCGCACCGCGCAGCACGCCGTCGGCTGCGCTGACCAGTTCCTGCGACAGACGATCGCGAAACAGCAGGCGATTGGGCAAGGCAGTCAGGGGATCAAAATGTGCCTGCCGGTAGAGTTGTTCACCGCGTGCGCTGTTGGAGAGTGCCACGCCAATGCGTGCCGCGCATTCGGTACCGAAACGGGCCACCTCGGCAGCTACCGCCGGTGCATTCTGATACCCCACCACCAGCGTCGCCACCAGCGAGTCCTGCGAAACCACGGGCCACAGCCAGAAGAACCCGGCGCCGAGCTGGTGCAGTGGCTCAAGCAGACTGTGACGTCCGGGCTCGTAGCGTGCGACCGTGAGCCCTGAGCGTTCCTGATTGAGTTGTGAGAGCAGCGCCGCGTCGAGGCTGATGCGGCTGATGGGTGCTGGCACGCCGCCGCTGAACACGTAGGCGCGTCCATACTCGGTGGCGTCGCGATCGAGCAGCGCCAGCATGGCGCCGTCGCAACCCGTGATGCTGGTCACCCGATCGAGCAGTCGATCGAGGCACGATTCCAGCTCGGCCGATTCGAGCAGCATGCGATCTATTTCGTTCAGGCTGGCAAGCCCGCGCATCCTGCTTTCCAGCGTGCCGATGGTGCTGTTGAACTCGTCGATCAGCCGGCGCGGCTCATCGGCCGCCGCAGCGGTGGTAATGCGCTGATAGCGCCCGGCCGCCAGTTCACGCAAGGCAGCGCGCACGGACTCCAGTGCCGGCTGCCAGAGTCGCTGCAGGTACCAGCACAGCACGGCAATCAGCAGCAGCGCGACCAGGGTCAATGGCCACATCGCCCGCGCCACGGGCAGCCAGGCATCAGCCAACGCCGCCGCCGGCATGCCAACCACGATGGTCCAACGGCCGGCCGCCAGGTGCGCTTCTTCGGGCAGCACCGGCAACACGGCGCCGCGCCATTCTTCGCCGCTCACACTCCAGGAGCGCAGTGCGCTGTCCGGTTGCGAACTCAATGCCGACAGGCGCTCGCGTGACAACATCGCCAGCAGATCATGTGGCACCACGCCGCTCGCCGCCAGCATGGCGCCGGCGCCATCGAGCACCACCAGCAGGCGATGGGTCTGGGGCAACTCCTCCAGCCCCTGCCACAGCCAGTCGCGGTTCAGCTCCATGATGGCCAGCGTGCTGCCGCCGGTGATCACGGCGCGCACCATGTAAAGGTTGGTGTGCAGGCCTTCACGCGAGCCACTGCGCAACAGGGTTTGTCCCGTGCCCAACGCCAGCTGGTCGCTGGCGGCCAGCTCCACCGGCAGATTCTCGAAGGTGCGATCGGCAATCATGACGCCAGCAATGGCGGCCGAGTGCGCCAGGCGCTGGCGCAGGACGTAACCGGCAACGCCGGCATCACCGCCGACGGCGAAATGAGCGATCGATTCGGCGGCCTGCAGACGGGTGCGCAGCTCGCGCGCGTAGTCACGGCCGACACTGATATTGGCGCTGCGGGCAAGTTGCTCGTTGTTCTGCGCGATGGTGCGCACCGCCGTGGCGTACGCCGCCAGCAGCAGCAGCAGCGACAACAGCACCATGGCTGCCAGCAGGCGGCGGCGCATCGTCGGTGCGGTGGCGTTATCGGTCGACGGCATTATCGGCACGGGCGGCAATTACTGCAGCCAATTTAACGAATGCCGGTCACACTCCTATGCGTGCCAGGTCACGTATTGAGGACTTAATGCCTGCCGACTGCGAAGCGCATCACACTCGCGGCGCTACCCGGTCGCCGCGTGCCAGGCTTTGCAGGCTGGCGTAGGTATAGCGCAAGACACCGAGGCGTCCGGAGCGGGCCGCCGCACGCATTGCCGCGGCAACCACGCGTGCACTGATGGCGCGATAACGCTCGAAGCGACCCAGCAGCAGCGGATTGAGTAACGGCAGGCTCCAGCGCGCCAGACTCTCACCCAGACGCCAGTGGCGGCGCTCACCCAGCAATAATCCCGGCTGCATCAGGTGCAGGGCGCGCCAGCGCTGCGCCTCCAGCGCCAGCTCAGTGTCGCCTTTTACGCGCAGATAAAAGTTACGCGATGAACTATCGGCACCTGCAGAAGACACCACTACCAGGCAACGCGCGCCGGCCGCCTGCGCGCCACGCGCGAAGCTCAGGATCAGATCGTGATCGACAGCGCGAAACGCCGCTGCTGACCCGGCCTGGCTGAGCGTCGTACCCAGGCAGCAAAATGCATCGTGGCAGGCGAGACCCTGCATTTCATTTTCCAGTGCCGCGAAACGCAGGATGCGATTGACCAGGCGCGGTGATTCAAGCGCCAACGGCCTGCGCGTCAGGGCGATAACGCGCGTGTAGTCTCCTGAATCGACCAGCGTGCGAATCAACGCCGTGCCGACCATGCCGTTGGCACCTGCCACGAGCGCGATACGTTGGGTGTCGGCCTCCATGGGCGCAAGCTTAACCTGCAGGGCGGCGCTATGGCACGCCCGGCCAACGATCTACAACGCAAATTCCAGCTGCCCGGCCAGATGCGGCGCGCGGAAGTGCCTGGTCGCCAGCTCCGGGGCACGCTCCTGGTTCAGGTTCAGGCGACGACAGGCGAGCTCAAAGCGTGCGCGCAGCAACGCCGCCCACGGCCCGGTGCCGCGCATGCGGGCGCCAAAGCGTGCATCGTTATCCTGGCCACCACGAGCCTGTTGCACCAGCGACATCACGTGCGCGGCACGCTCCGGATAGTGCTCGGCGAGCCAGTCGCGAAACAGCAGCTTGAGCTCGTGGGGCAGGCGCAGCAGCACGAAACCAGCGCGCGTCGCCCCGGCATGGGCCGCTGCCTCGAGCAGACTCTCGAGCTCGGCATCGTTAATGGCCGGAATTACCGGCGCAGTCATCACGCCCACCGGAATGCCGGCGCCAGCCAGCGCCGCCATGACCCGCAAGCGCGCCTGCGGCGAGGCGGTACGCGGTTCAAGTTTGCGTTTCAGATCGACATCGAGCGTGGTGCAGCTGACATAGACCCGCGTGAGATTGAGCGCCGCAAGCTCACGCAACAGATCGAGGTCACGCAGCACCAGCGTGCCCTTGGTGATGACACTGACCGGGTGGCGCGTGGCAAGCAGCACTTCGAGCAGCGAGCGCGTTACTTTCAGGCGCTGCTCGAGCGGTTGATAGGGATCGGTGTTGGCGCCCAGCATGAGCGGTTTGCACTGGTAGCCCGGCTTCGCGAGCTCGGCGCGCAGCAGCCGCGCGGCATCAGCTTTGTAAAACAGCCTGGTCTCGAAATCGATGCCGGGCGAGAGGTCCATATAGGCATGACTGGGCCTGGCGTAACAATAGATGCAGCCGTGTTCGCAACCCCGATACGGATTGATCGACTGCTCGAAGGGAATATCGGGCGAATCGTTGCGGCTGATGATCGAGCGCGCCGCCTCGGGACGCACTTCGGTGGCGATGGAATCAGCCAGCTCGTGCTGGTACCAGCCATCGTCTATGACCTGGGTTGTGCGTGCGGCAAAACGCGCTACCGGATTGCTGAGCGCCCCACGGCCCTTGAGTGCCTTCGCCATGCCGCTACTGTACGGATATACAGTCTCAATGCAAGTGCTTCAGGCGCCGCAGCGTCGGAAAAATAACGGCCCAGCTCAGGGCGCAAGCAAGTGTCAGCACACCGCCCACCACCACCGCCGGCACGGCGCCAAACCAGCTCGCTGTCAGACCTGACTCGAACTCACCCAGCTCATTGGAAGCGCCGATGAACATGGAGTTCACGGCGCTGACCCGCCCACGAATTGCATCGGGCGGCGCCAACTGCACCAGTACCGCGCGAACATAGACGCTGATCATGTCGGCGCTGCCGCCGATCAGCAGTGCGGCACACGAGAGCGCGAAGTTCTGTGACAGACCGAAGATGATCATGCACACGCCAAACACGGCGACGCCACCGAACAGCCAGCTGCCGGCGTGATTGCGGATCGGTCGCAGCGCCAGTGTAATGCCGACCAGCGCCGCACCCGCTCCGGGTGCCGCGCGCAACAGTCCCAGACCCACGGGGCCGGTATGCAGGATGTCGCCGGCATAGATCGGCAGCAGTGCCACGACGCCGCCGAACAACACCGCAAACAGATCGAGCGACATCACGCCCAGCACCAGGGGATTGTGCAGCACAAAGTTCAGGCCCTCGAGAAAGCGCCGGGTGCTGCCAGTGGCTGGCACAACTGCTGCGCGGGTTGGCGCGCGAATCAGCCAGAAACACAGCGTGGTAGCCGAAAACAGCAGCAGACAGACGCCATAGAGCACACGCGGCCCGAGCAGGTACAGCACCCCACCGAGCGCTGGTCCGCAGACCGCGGAAGTCTGAAAGATCATCGCGTTGAGCGCCACGGCGCGGCCCAGTTCTTCGCGCTGCACGAGTTGCGGCAGCATCGATTGCATGGCCGGCGCCCAGAAAGCGTGGGTGGCACCAAACACGGCAAGCAGGAGGTAAATAGGCCAGACCTGCTGCAGTGTTCCGGCGCTCAACGTCAGCAGCGCCAGCGCGCACAGTGCTTCCAGGCCATAGGCCCACATCACCACGGTGCGCCGTGCGACGTGATCGGCGACGTGGCCGCCGACCAGCACCAGCAGTACGAACGGCAGGAACGAGCTCAGGCCCGCCAGCCCGAGCGCCAGGGGATCGTGCGTCAGGGCGTACACATGCCAGCCAACACCGACCGCCAGCATCTGCCAGGCGAGCGTGCCGCACAGGCGGCCCAGCGCGTAACAGGCCGGGTTGCGTCGACGCAGGATCGCCAGCACCCCGGAATCAGCGCCCTGCAAGCAATGCCTCCGCGACCGGCTCAACCCGCCAGGAAACTGCGATAAGCAGGATTGTCAGTCTCCTCGGTATACGGGAAGCCGAGTTCCTTGAGGTGCAGCAGAAACTGCTCGCGCTCCGCTTTGCGAACCTGGATGCCGGTCAGTACGCGCCCACTATCCGAACCGTGATTGCGATAGTGAAACAGTGTGATATTCCAGCGCGTGCCGATGGCCTGCAGGAAGCGCAGCAGGGCGCCGGGCCGCTCCGGGAATTCAAATCGATAGAGCAGCTCGTCGCTGAGGCCGGTCCCCAGGCCGCCGACCATGAAGCGCACGTGCAGCTTGGCCATTTCATTGGCACTCATGTCGATGACGCCGAAGCCCGCGGCCTGCAGTCGCGCGCTGACGGCGGCGCACTCCTCCTGGCCGGAGCCGACCGAGAAGCCCACAAACAGCCGTGCCCGCTCCGTACCCTGATAGCGATAATTGAATTCCGTGATGCTGTGCTGTCCCAGTGTTTCGCAAAAGCGCAGAAAGCTGCCGGGCTGTTCCGGGATCTCCACCGCCAGCAATGATTCGCGACCAGCGCCAAGATCAGCGCGCTCAGCGATATAACGCAGCCGGTCGAAATTCATATTGGCGCCGCTGCACACGGCCACCAGCCGCTGCCCGGCGGGTGCGCCGCGCGCCAGATACTGCTTGATCCCGGCGACCGCCAGCGCGCCGGCAGGCTCGAGGATCGCCCGCGTATCCTCGAAGACATCCTGGATCGCGGCGCAGATCTGGTCAGTGCTGACCAGCAGCACCTCATCGACATAGCGGCGCGCCAGTGCAAAGGTCTCCTCGCCGACACGCCGCACCGCAACGCCATCGGCGAACAGGCCAACGCGCTCGAGCGTCACGCGTTGCCCGGCGCGCAGCGATTCATACATGGCGGCGGCATCCTCGGGTTCGACGCCAATGATGCGCACGCGTGGATAGACCTGTTTGACGAAGGCGGCAATGCCGGCGATGAGACCCCCGCCGCCCACCGGCACGAAGATCGCGTCCAGCTCCCCGCCGGTCTGATGGACTATCTCCATGCCGATAGTGCCTTGACCTGCGATCACGTCCGCATCATCGAATGGATGCACGAACACCAACCCCTGGGTACGCGCCAGGGCAAGCGCATGCTCAAAGGCGGCGTCGTAGAAATCACCGTGCAGCACCACTTCACCGCCCAGGTCCGCCACCGCCTGGACCTTGATAGCGGGCGTCGTTACCGGCATGACGATGACCGCACGCACGCCGCGGCGGCGCGCGGCCAGCGCCACGCCCTGGGCATGGTTACCGGCCGAAGCGCTGATCACGCCGCGCCCGGCAACGGCAGCGCTGAGGTGCGCGATCTTGTTATAGGCGCCGCGCAACTTGAAGGAGAAGATCGGCTGCAGGTCTTCACGCTTCAGACGGATGTCGGCCCCCAGGCGGCGCGACAGTCGTGGTGCGGCATCCAGCGGTGATTCGATGGCGACGTCGTAGACGCGCGCCTTGAGTATGCGTTGCAGGTAGTCGTCGCTCATGTACGTATCGTACACGGACTCGGGCCAGGGGCTGGCGCGGCAACGCGCCGGCGCGGACTAACCGGCCGTCGGACCTGGCGACTGGCCACCCGGGTCGGCGGCCGCCGGCTTGAGGACATAGCGAAACCCGGTCCTGCCAATAGTCACCAGATCGCCCTCGCACAACTGCCGGCGCCCGACTTTCGCCCCATTGACGAACACACCGTTGGTGCTGTTGAGGTCCTCAATGACCGCACCAAAAGCTGACACCAGCACCACGGCGTGGTGGCGGCTGATGAAATCAGCGTCGATACACAGATCATTGTCGGGCGTGCGCCCGATGGTCGTGGTGCGCCGGAGCAGATGCACGATGCCGGTATCGCCCTCAGTACGCACCAGCAGGCGTACCTGTCCGTCACGCCCTGCGGCGCTGCCACGCGTCGCCGCCGAACCTGGTTCGCCGCTGGTGTCCATCATCTCGGCCGCTGCATCCCTGACACCCGCCGCGCGCCTTTCACCCAGGCGCTCCGCATTTTCCGCCCGTGCGCGCAGCGCGGCCTCGTTGCTCTCTAGCCTGGCAATGCGCACTGCGCGTTGCTGCTGCTCGCTCTCCTGGGTGCGAATCAGATCCTCGGCAGCGGCCAGATCGCTGCGCAATGATTCGCTGCTGAGCTGCGCCGCCTGCAACTGCTCCTGCAGCGCCTGCAGGCCCTCGTCGCGATCAGCGACATCGCGCTCCAGCCCGGCGATATTTCTGAGCGCTGCCTCATGCTGCTGTTGGCCGGCAGTGATTGCCGCCTGCACCTGCGCCAGCTCCGCGCTCTGTTCATCGACGCGCGCCTGCATGGCCTTGAGCTGTGCCTGCGCCAACTCCTGCGCGGCCGCGGTCTGGGCACTTGCGGCCTCGACCTGCGCACGCGCGCCGTCGGCCTGCGCGTGCGCCAACGCCAGATCTGCCGCCAGGCTGTGCAGGCGGGTGTCACGCTCATCGATCAGCTCTTCGCGCTCGCGCAACATTGAATCGAACAGGTAGCGGCGCCCTTCAAGGTGCTGCAGCGCTTCGTCGTGCACCGCTGAGCGGCGCCGCAATTCAACCAGATCGTTTTGCGCGCGCAGCAGCGCGCCTTCACGCTGGCTGCGCTCGCGTTCCCAATCGCGCAGCTGCGAGGCCTGGACCGCGGCCTGCTGTTCACGCCAACTGCTGGCGCTGTGCCATTCGGCCTGGACACGCTCAAGGCGCAAGCGCAATTCGTCACGCTCGGCCTCGCTCAGGCGATGCTGTTCGACGCCGGTGGCGAGATCTCTTTCCAGTGCGCTGATGCGCGCCAGGTCTTCAGGGCGCCCTTCGCGCCGCTCGCTGTCGACGAACGGCGGCCGCATGATCTCTTCAGTCGCATCGCCAGCACTCATGTGCGGCGCGACCGGGGCATCGTTGAGCGATTCCGCCAGCGACGGCAGGCTGGGCAGCTCTACCGTATCGTCCAGATCTTCGGTCACCGGTAGTACCCGGTGTTTGTTCGTACTCATGATAGCGTTTCAGTCTACGCCAAGGTTTGCGGGGCGGCAGACGCGGTGCGCGAAACTGCGATCTACTTCTTAAGTGGCGGGTCCTGCGCCAAAAAACTCAATAATATCATTAAGTTGACTACCAAGGGCGTCAGAGCCAACAGCTGCTGCGCCCGCTGCGGCCAGCGAAAACTCACGAATCGCCGCCCCGCCTTGACGTGCCCTGGCAAGTGCCGCCGGACTGGCGGCCGACCAGCCGATGCGACGCACCAGCTCCGGGCGCTGCGCGACCAACGCCAGCGCAACCAATGCGCCGTCACCCTGTGCGAGCACATCGACCTGGCGCTGGCGCAGGGCATCGAGCAGGTCGGCCATGGCGTAAGCCCACTGGTTAGCATCGGCCACGCCGGGCACGGGATCAGAGCCTCCGCAGCCAGGCAGGTCGGGCGCATAGATCGAGCGATTGTTCCCCAGCGGCGCCAGCAGCGCGCTGAAGAAACTCCCCAGCCCAGGAGCACCAGGCAGGCATAACAGGGCGGTCGCCTCATCGAAACCACCACCGGGCGGTATGGCCTGATGCACGTGCAGCTGGCCAAAGCGGCAATCGAAATAGGTGCGGCGCAAGCGCGCTGGCGTGCTCATCAGGAACCCCCGGCGTCGGCATGCATGCGATGCATGAAGCGATGCACCAGCGGCGCGGCAATCACGCCGGCAAACGCCAGCACCGCAATGCCAGAATAAAGTGCGTAGGTACCGGCGAAGATTTTCCCCGCTGTGCTGGCTGGCGCTGCCATCGGGCCCATACCTGCCAGAATCATCGCCGCATTTTCGTAGGCATCTACCCAGTCCAGGCCAACCAGGCTGTGATAGCCCACCATGCCAACTGCGAGCGAGACCGCGATCAGGACGCCGCCGAGGCCCAGGCTACGCAACTGGCGTTGCACATAGTGCGGCCACTGCGCCACCGGCTGCGAGACATGTTCGTAACGGACTGTGCGCCTAGGAAGACTCGCCATTTGACTACACCAATACTGAAATGCCAGGCCGCTAAATTGCACTGCGCGCCGGATAGTTGCAAGCCAGCCCTGGGCCGCCGTCGTGTTAACGTGGCGATATGTAGTGGTAATGGCAGCGCGCGGGGTAGCCAGGTATGCAGCAGATATTGCTGGTCGATTTCGAGAATGTGCCCAAGGTCGATCTCGCCGCCGTGCCAGTCGGCGTAGTGGTGCCGTTCTTTTTTGGCGCCGCGCAGAAATCGGTGCCCACCGATTTTCTCAGGGCGGCACTGAAACTGGGCGAGCGCTTCATAGCCATCGACATTGCCGGCGCTGGTCGCAATGCGCTCGACTTCCACATTGCGTTCTATCTGGGTGAATACCTGACCCGCAATCCTGCCGCCCACTGCGTGATACTGTCGCGCGACAAAGGCTTCGATCCGCTGGTCAGGCACCTGAGCGCACGCGACTACAGCGTGCGCCGTGTGGCGACGCTCGAAGAGGCTTTTCCGGCCCTGCCCCGGCAACCGGTGGCTGCCAGGCGCCCGCTGACCCCCGCCAGCCGCGAACCGCCATCGCCGACGGCGCGGCCCAGGTCGAGCGCCGGCAATGCCGGCACGCGCGCGGTAGTCGCCACGATAGACAATGCGGTAGCGTGGCTGGCCGCAATGGACAAGGGCAAGCGCCCTAAGAAGCGGCCGGCGCTCGCCGCCCATCTGCATTCTCATTTTGCCGGCAAGCTCTCGGCTGCGGACATAGAGCAGCTGGTGGATCGCATGATCCTCGAGCGGCGCCTGAGCGAGGCGGGCGGCAAGCTCAGCTATCAGTTCTGACGCGCGCAGCAGCTGCGGGGCTCGCGCCTCAGAACATCCCGGAAGGATCGAAGTTCCCTGCCTCGGCGGCATCGCGCGACGGGATGTAATCACCGGTGATCATGGCGTCGTACCCCTGCCCGGGGCCGACCATCGGATACACTCCAGCATCCGGATCGATGATCACCTCGAGAAACGCCGGGCCCCTGAAGGCGAGGAATTCGGCGACCACGGCCGGCACATCCTGCGGGCGATCGAGACGGCGCGCGTAGCCAAAACCGTCAGCCTGCGCGGCTTTGACAAAATCTTTCTTGTGCAGCGATTTGTCGCTACCGGACAGGCGCCCCTTGAAGAACAGCTTCTGCCACTGCTTGACCATGCCGTCGCCGAAATTGTTGAGCACCACCACTTTTACCGGCAGGTCATAGGTGGTCGCGGTTTCCAGCTCGCCAATGTTCATGCGGATGCTGGCATCGCCGTCGATATCGATGACCAGTCGATCCGGGTTGGCCACCTGGGCGCCAATGGCGGCTGGCAGTCCAAAGCCCATGGTGCCCATGCTGCCGGAAGTGAGCCAGCGGCGTGGCCCGCCAAAGTCGAACAGCTGGGCCGCCCACATCTGGTGCTGACCGACGCCAGTAGTGATGATCGCCGTGCCACGCGTGTGGCGATTGATCTCTTCGATTACGTGGTGCGGCTGGACACGCTCGCCATCGCGGCGGTAGTTCATGCCATAGCGTTTCTTCAGTGACGCGAGATGTGCGTGCCAGGGCGCGTAGTCACGCTGGCGGGCGGCGCGCACCACGGCGGCACGCAACTCGTCCAGGGCCTCAGGCATGCGACCGACGTGACTCCAGCGTGCGGCCTTCACTTTGTTGATTTCAGCGCGATCGACATCGAGGTGAGCAATGGTGCGTGCGCCGCGCGCGAACTTGCGCGGATCGCCGGCGACGCGGTCATCGAAACGCGCGCCCGCGGCCAGCAGGAAATCACAGTCTTCCACCGCGTAGTTGGCATAAGCCACGCCGTGCATGCCGAGCATATGCATGGCCAGCGGGTGCGTGGTGTCGATGCAGCCTATGCCCATCAAGGTGGTGACCACGGGAATATTCAGGGCCTCAGCGAAGGCGGTGAGCGCACGCGAGGCGTCGGCGTTGATTACGCCGCCACCGGCGTATATCAGCGGCCGCTGCGACTCCGAGAGCAGTTCGACAAAAGTTTCCGCCTGCCTGGCGCTGATGGCACTGGCGGCCAGCTCGGCGCTGCGCTTGCGGTAACCTGGAATGGGCAGCACGCCGCTACCGCGGAACACACCAGCCCAGTTCTGTACGTCCTTGGGAATGTCAATTACCACGGGACCCGGCCGGCCGCTGCGCGCAATTTCAAAAGCGGTGCGCACCGTGGCTTCGAGGCGTGTCGGGTCGGTAATCAGGAACACATGCTTGGCCACCGGACCCATCACCGCGGCGACCGGTGCTTCCTGAAAGGCGTCGGTACCCACGGCGGCCGTGGGCACCTGCCCGCAGATCACGACGATCGGCACGGAATCGGCCAGGCTGTCGCGCACTGGCGTGACCGTGTTGGTGGCCCCAGGGCCGGAGGTCACCAGGCAGACACCCACTTTGCCACTGGCGCGCGCGTAGCCGGCCGCCATGAAACCCGCTCCCTGCTCATTGGCCGGCACGATCAGGGGAATCTCGCGCCCACCGGCCGCGCGCTGCGCTTCATTGAAGGTGAAAACAGCGTCATAGGTGGGCAGAATCGCGCCGCCGCTGTAGCCAAAAATGGCGCCGACGCCCTCATCGGCAAGCACCTGGACGATAATCTGGGCGCCGCTCATGGCGGTACCGGCCAGCGGGTGGGCGGCGGCGTGAGCGGGTAGCGGGGCCTGGTTGACGACTTCGGTCATAAGACTAGCCTACCAGTTTGCGCCGGCAGCACAAAACTCCGTTATTCTAGCCACATGCGTCACATCATTGGCATTCTGCTGGAAAACGAAGCGGGCGCGCTGGCACGCGTAGCCGGCATGTTTTCCAGTCGTGGCTATAACATTGAATCACTGTCGGTGGCGCCCACCGACGATGCGGCGGTCTCACGCCTGACGCTGGTGACCAGCGGCACCGACGCGATCATCCAGCAGATTGTCAATCAGCTCGGCAAATTGATTGATGTGGTGCGCATCGATGACATGACGCGCGGTGAACATCTGGAGCGCGAGCTGGTGCTGGCAAAGCTGCGCGTTGAACCGGCGCGTCGCGACGCACTGCGTGGCTACGTGATACGCACCGGCGGCCGGGTACTCGATCCGTCGATCGAGGGCTTCATTGTCGAGCTGCTCGGCAGCGAAACGGAAGTCAGCGGCTTCATGCGCGAACTGGCCGCACACGGTGAGCTGCTGGAAATCGTGCGCAGCGGCGCGCTCGGCATCAGCCGCAGCAGTCGGGCCCTGCGGCTGGTGGAGCCGGCCTGAACTCAAGGCCGGTGACGCCAGCGCTAAAGTGCTGCGTTATCGGTCTCGCCGGTGCGAATGCGGATCACGCGGTCGATCTCGGTGATGAAGATCTTGCCATCACCGACCTTGCCGGTCTTGGCGGTCTTGATCACGGCTTCGACCACCTGTTCGACCAGTTCGCTGCGCACCGCGACTTCGACGCGCGTCTTGGGCACGAAATCGACCACGTATTCGGCGCCGCGATACAGTTCGGTATGGCCGCGTTGCCGGCCGAATCCCTTGACCTCCGTGACTGTCATGCCCGAGACGCCGATCTCGGACAGTGCGGCGCGCACGTCGTCGAGTTTGAAGGGTTTGATAATTGCAGTAACCAGTTTCATGCGAGAACTCCCGCCTCCGTTCCAGTAGGGTCGGCCACCCGGCAATCTGGAATTGCACCTTTCG
The DNA here is from genome assembly GCA_963823235.1 of uncultured Gammaproteobacteria bacterium. Taxonomy (GTDB): domain Bacteria; phylum Pseudomonadota; class Gammaproteobacteria; order Steroidobacterales; family Steroidobacteraceae; genus FEN-1191. The sequence goes on from CAWGKS010000007.1 coordinate 534,897, forward strand.
TGCCATGGTGTGTGACGCGCCAGACGCGCGCCAATGCCACAATCAGCGCGCCTGGCGCCGCGCCGCGGCACCAATTTGGCGCGCATTAATCAGGGACCTGCCCGCCGGTGGTGCGAATCCAGGCGTGGGTGCAGCGCGCCGTAGCAACTGACTGCCGGCGCGGAGCCGGGTCAGGCTGAGCGGCCGCGCAGGCTCGAAATCGTGCCGGCCTGCTCGGCCGTGACCATGGCGCGCGCCAGTTGCGCACCCTGCGCCCTCAGCCAGACCGGTACGGCCTCAGCCGCCATCGGCCGGCTGATGAAATAGCCCTGCGCCAGGTCGCACCCGAGGCGCAGCAAGGTCGCCCATACTTCCGGTGTCTCGATGCCTTCAGCCACGACCTTCAGCCCCAGGCCATGGCCGAGTTCAATGGTGGTGCGCACGATCGCGATATTGCTGCCCGAGCGCTCGAGATTCATGACGAAGGCGCGATCGATCTTCAACTCATCGACCGGCAGGGCATGCAGTTGCGCCAGGCTGGAATGCCCGGTGCCAAAATCGTCAATCGCAAAACGCACGCCAGCGGTGCGCAATTGCTGCATGACCTGCGCCGCCAGCTGTGGCTCGCGCATGATGGCACTCTCGGTGACTTCGAGCAGCAGACGGTTCGCGGGCGCAGCGTGTTCGCGCAGCAGCGCCAGGACGCGCGCCGCCAGCTCACCGTCGGCAAAGTCTGCAGCCGAAAGATTTACGGCGATCTCGGCATCGATGCCGGCGCGCTGCCACTGTCCCAGTTGGGCAATGGCGGCATTCAGTACCCAGCGCGACAGGTCCGGCAGCACCGAGGCGCGCTCAGCGAGTGGAATGAATTCTGCTGGTGCAATGTTGCCGAGCGTGGGATGCGCCCAGCGCAGCAGCGCTTCGAAACCCACGACCGCGCGATCGGTCATATTGACCAATGGCTGGTAGTGGAGACTCAGGCCCCTGCCGGTCAGCGCGCGGCGCAGCTCAGCCACCACCAGTATGCGCCGGCGATGCTCGGCGTCGTGCGTCGGCTGATAGACCACCGCGACCGTACCCTGTTCCTTGGCCTGCAACAGCGCGACATCGGCCTGTCGCAGCAGGTCGTCGACGGAGGCGCGCGGCTCCCGCCACTCACTGATACCAGCGCGGATGTCGATGCTCAGGCGCAGCTCGCCCAATTGCACCCCGGAACGCAGCTCTTCGCTCAGCACCAGCACGCGGTGCATGAGTTCACTGTCGTGCAGTGCGCACGACAGCACGAACTGATCGGCGCCGACGCGCGCGCACGGCAAGCCTGCGGCTGTCATCTGCCCCAGACGCGCAGCCATTATCCTGAGCAGCTGGTCGCCAACCTGGTGGCCCACCGAGGCGTTGACATCGCGAAAGCGCCGCACATCCAGCATCACGATGCTGTACGGTGCGCCCTGCGGCAGCGCCATCAGGCGCTCGCGCAAGCCCTCACGATTGGGCAGGGTAGTCAGGGCATCGTGTGTGGACTGGTGCAGGATGCGTGCTTCGCGATCGCGGATACCCTGCTGCATGGTGTTGAAAGTTCCGGCCAGGCGCTGAAATTCACTGCCGCCGCGAACCTGGATGTCGTCGCAGTAATACCCCTTCTCAATCTGGTGCGCGGCATTCACCAGCATGCCCAACGGTCGCACCGCACTGCGACTGGCGAGCAGGGCGACAACGATGGCGCTCACCAGGGCAACGCTGCCGATGAGCAGCAGTGCGAAGCGCATCTGCCGGAACGGTGCCATGGCGGCGTCCTGCGACTGCTGCGCGATCAATTGCAGAGTGCCGCTCTGCGACAGCAGCGGCGCACTCAGGGTCAGGTATTGCGCGTCCTGGAGCGTGGACAGCATCGGCACCCCGCGGGTGGTGCTCGGCGGTGTCGAGATCGCCAGCGCCGTGGCACGCGCCGGCGCGAGAGTGGAGATGATGCCGTTGCCGTTGCCCGGCTCATGAAAGACAAAGCTGACGTCGGTACCCGCGAGTGCGGCCAGCTGTTCCGCCAACGACTGATCGAGCGCAAAGCCGAGTGCCACCCAGGCAATGGCCTGGGGTGCGCGGATCGGTGCGATGACGATCTGATAAGGACGGCCACCTACTATTGCGAAAGGCGCAGCTTCCGTCTCACCCTCGGGCAAGTGCAGGCTGCGACTCGACTGGGCGGCCAGTTCCCCGGAGTTGGCGGCGACCACAGTGCCATCCAGCGCGTAGAGCACCGCCAGGTCGGCCGAGATGCGGCGCGCATGATTGGTGAGCGCTGACTGCATGGTGGGCTGATCAGAGCTTGCCACCGCCGCCTTGAATCCATAGTCCTTCACCAGCACATCGGTGGCGGCGCGTAGCAGGTGAGTCCGCTCCGCCAGTGTGCGATCGAGCATGGCCCGGGTGGCGGTGAGCTGGCGCACGGAATCCGCGCGCACTGCACTACGAATCGAGGCCAACGCGAGGACGATCGTCACGCCCTGAGCCAACGCCATCAGGGAAACGATCAGAATGAGGAGTCGGTTCTTGAAGCTGTTCAAGGATGCGCGCTCTAATCCACCCGCTTATGCATAGTAGAAGCGCCTTGCTCTTTCTTTATGTGACCGGCTGCACGCTTCTGGTCATGCCACGGCTGGCGGAGGCTGCTGGCGAGTTGTCGGTCACGGTCAGCAGCGCCACCGGCGCCGCCGTGGCCGGCGTCGTGATCATCGCCGAGCCGCTGAAGTCCGGGGCGCGGCCGCGCGCCGGGCAGAAGGCGGTCATGGACCAGCGCAACCTGATGTTTGTGCCTGAGGTGCTGATCGTGCAGACCGGCACTGCGGTGGATTTTCCCAACAGCGATCAGGTGCGTCATCAGGTCTATTCGTTTTCCGGCGCCAAGAAGTTTGAACTCGCTCTCTACGCCGGGCGCCCACAGGCACCGGTGATCTTCGATCGCGCCGGCCTGGTCACGCTGGGCTGCAATATTCACGACAACATGCTCGGCTACATCTGGGTGACCGATTCACCCTGGTATGGGCAGAGCGACGCCAGCGGTCGACTGCAATTGCACGATCTGCCCCCTGGTGACTACACGGTTCGCATCTGGCATGCGCTGCTGGACGAGAGCGGGCCACAGCTTGAGCAACGTATCACCGTGCCCGACAACCAGGCCACGGCCGCAAGCTTCAGCCTCAGGCGGCCACTGCGCGCAGCGGTGCACAATCACGGAGCGGACAAGAAATGGGAAGACTACTGAACGCCGCGCCCGGCGCGCTGGCCTTGAGCCTGGGGCTGCTGCTGGCAGCACCACAGACTGGTCGCGGCGGCGAATTCGATCTGAGCCTGGATCTGCGTGCGGTCAGCAGCGATGCCAGCGCCACGCGCCTGGGCGGCGGGCTTGGCAAACTGCGCTACGACGCCGATCACGAAGGCCTGCGGTTCGGATATCTGCGCCTGGGTTACCGCGGCGATATCACGCCGACGCTGCGCTTTGCCGCCGAGGCCGTGAGCTACGGCGATCATGACGTCAACCCCATAGACCTGACGGAAATGTATCTGGACTGGCGACCGATTCCGGCCTCGGCCTGGCGCTCGCGGGTGAAAGTCGGCGCGTTCTATCCGGAGATCTCGCTTGAGAATCGCATGCGCGGCTGGCGCTCGCCCTACACACTGTCGTTTTCGGCGATCAATACCTGGATAGGTGAAGAGCTGCGCACCATCGGCGCGGAATACAGTCTTGACTGGCTCGGCCTGGCGCACGGGCACAACTGCGAATTCAGCAGCAGCGTGGCGGCCTTCGGCTGGAACGACCCGGCCGGTACGGTCATTGGCGGACGCGGCTGGGCACTGCATGACCGGCAGAGCACGCTGTTCGGGCGCTTCGCCAATCACGGCCAGCCACTTCCTGAGCGCACCGTGTTCTACGATGATCTGGATAAACGCGCTGGCTACACGATAAGTTCGAGCTTTCGCTATCGTGGCCTGATCGAACTGCGCGGCCTGCACTACGACAACCGCGCAACACTTGGCGTCGCGGCCCCCAGCATCCAGGACGAAACCTGGGAGACCTATTTCGACAGCCTGGGCGCGCGCTGGACGCCCTCGGCTTCGTGGACCGTGATCGCCCAGTGGTTGCACGGTCGCACCTACGAAGGCGTGTCGCAGCCGGCCAATGCATGGACTTTCAGCAGCCACTTTCTGCTGGCGAGCAATAAGCAGGGTCGCTGGCGCTACTCCGCACGCTACGACAGAGTTCTTCGTGGAGCAGACCGCCAGTGATTTCGCCCAGTACATCGGCGGCATCTACCTGAACGAAACCGGTCACGCGTGGACACTGGCTGCGCAGCGCAGCTTCGACGAACACTGGAACGCTACCCTTGAGGCAATCGAGGTACGCAGCGATGTCGATCAGCGCGCGCTGCTCGGCGAGCCCAACGCCGCCACCGAACGGCAATTGCAGCTGGCGCTACGCTACGAGCTTTAGGCGAGCACTACCAGCAGATCCTTGGCATCGACCTGACTCGAGGGCCGCACCAGCACTTCGCTGACAGTGCCGTCGAGTTCCGCGCGCACCGCGGTCTGCATTTTCATCGCCTCGAGTGTCAGCAGCACATCACCACGCGCCACCCGCTGGCCGACACTGACCGCGACCGTGGCAATGGTGCCGGGCATCGGCGCCCCGACGTGACGGGCGTTGCCCGCTTCGATCTTGCGCTGCGGCGGGCGCAGTGGAATCAGGGCGCGATCGACGACCCGCACCGAGCGCGGCTGGCCATTGAGTTCGAAGAAGACCGTGCGCGAGCCATCTTCATGCGGTTCACTGCGGGTGACGTAGCGCACGATCAGGGTTTTGCCGGGCTCGAGCTCGACACTGATTTCCTGGCCCGGCTCGAGGCCATAGAAGTAGGCCATGGTCGGCAAGGTGGCGACATCGCCGTAGCGCAGGCGTTCGGCGGCGTAGTCGCGGAACACCTGCGGGTACATCAGGTACGAAGCAAACTGGCGCTCGCCAATCTCGTGGCCCACTTCAGTGGTCGCCGTCGCGCGCAGTGCGACCAGATCGGCGGCGGGCAGTGACTTGCCGGGGCGCTCGGTGAGTGGTGCGCGCCCCTTGAGCACCTTGGCCTGCAGTGCCGGCGGGAACCCCTGGTACGGCAGGCCCAGATCGCCATGAAAGAACTGTTCCACAGAAGTCGGGAAGGCCACTTCACTGTGCGGATCGAGCACCGTCGCGGGCGTGAGTCCACTGCTGACCATGAAGATCGCCAGATCGCCCACCACCTTCGAGCTGGGTGTGACCTTGACGATATCGCCGAACATTCCGTTGACCTCGGCGTAGGCCTGCGCCACCTCCGGCCAGCGCGTGTCATCGATACCCAGCCCGCGCGCCTGCTCACGCAGGTTGGTGTACTGCCCGCCGGGCATGCCGTGCACATAGACATCGGAGGTGCCGGAACGGATGTCGCTCTCGAAGGCCGCGTAGTAGCCGCGTACCTGCTCCCAGTAATGCGAGATCAGGCGCAGTGCCTGCGGGTCGAGTTGCGGGTCGCGGGCGCCAAAGCGCAGCGCGCTGGCGATGGAACCGAGATTGGGTTGCGAGGTGAGACCGCTCATGGCATCCATCGCGGCATCGACCGCGTCAGCACCGGCGGCGACCGCGGCAAATACACTGGCGGCGCCGATGCCGCTGGTATCGTGGGTATGAAAGTGCACCGGCAGCCCGATCTCTTCCTTGAGCGCCTTGATGAGGGTGTAGGCGGCCTGCGGCTGGCACAGCCCGGCCATGTCCTTGACGCCCAGTATGTGCGTGCCCGCGGCCTTGAGCTCGCGCGCCATGTTCAGGTAATAGTCGAGCGTGTACTTGGTCTCGCCCGGATCGCTCAGGTTTCCCGTGTAGCACATGGCCGCTTCGCACAGCTTGCCGCTCGCGAGTACGGCGTCAATGGCGACCCGCATGTTCTCGACCCAGTTGAGCGAATCAAAGATGCGAAACAGGTCAATGCCAGCGGCTGCCGCCTGCTGCACGAAGTAGCGCACCGTGTTGTCGGGGTAGTTGGTGTAGCCGACCGCGTTGGCCGAGCGCAGCAACATCTGCAGCAGCAGATTGGGCATCGCGGCGCGCAGCCGCTCGAGCCGTTCCCACGGATCTTCCTTGAGAAAGCGCATCGCCACGTCGAAGGTGGCGCCACCCCAGCATTCGACCGAAAACAGTTGTGGCAGCAGCTGCGCATAGCAGGGCGCGATGCGCAGCATGTCGTAGCTGCGCAGGCGGGTGGCCAGCAACGATTGATGCGCATCACGCATGGTGGTGTCGGTGAGCAGCACGCGCTCCTGCGCCAGCATCCAGGCGGCAAAGCGCTGCGGACCGAGCTCATCAAACAGCTGCTTGCTGCCCGCGGGCGGCGGCGTGACCGCACGCGGCGGCAGCCGCGGCGTGACCACGCGCACCGGCACCGGACGTGCGCGCACTTCCGGATTGCCGTTGACGATGGTTTCCGCCAGAAAATTCAGGATGCGCGTGGCGCGATCGCGGCGCGCCGGCGCTACCAACAGTTCCGGGGTCTCATCAATGAAGCGCGTGGTGTATTCGGCCTTTATGAAGCGCGGGTGCGTAATCACCTGATCGAGAAAGCGCAGGTTGGTGACCACGCCGCGAATGCGAAACTCCCACAGCGCCCGGTGCATGCGCGCGATCGCCTCTTCCGGAGTCGGCGCCCAGGTGGTGACCTTGACCAGCAGCGAATCGTAAGAACGTGTAATCACGGCGCCGGCATAGGCGGTACCGGCGTCGAGCCGCACACCGAAGCCGGCGGGACTGCGGTAAGCCGTGAGCCGGCCGTAATCGGGCACGAAGTTATTTTCCGGATCTTCGGTGGTCACCCGACACTGCAGGGCGTGCGCGCTCAAGGTGATCTCGGCCTGCGCCGGCACCCCGCTGGCGCCGTCACCGATGCGCGCGCCGGCGGCAATGCGGATCTGTGCCTTGACGAGATCAACACCGGTGACCATTTCCGTGACAGTGTGTTCGACCTGGATGCGCGGATTCACTTCTATGAAATAGAAGCTGCCGCTGGCAGCGTCCTGCAGGAACTCCACCGTGCCGGCGTTGCAATAGCGCGCGGCGCGGCCGATCTTCAGTGCCGCAGCGCACAGCTCAGAGCGCTGCGCGTCGCTCAGGAACGCGGCCGGCGCACGCTCGACCACTTTCTGGTTACGACGCTGCACGGTGCAGTCGCGCTCATAGAGATGCACCAGATTGCCATGCGTGTCGCCGAGGATCTGCACTTCAATATGACGCGCGCGGCGCACCAGCTTTTCGAGGTAGACCTCATCGTTGCCAAAGGCGGCCTGCGCCTCGCGACGCGCGATGGGCAGCAGCTCGGCCAGTTGCACATCATTTTCAATGATGCGCATGCCGCGCCCGCCGCCACCCCAGCTGGCCTTGAGCATGACGGGGTAGCCCACTTGCGCGGCGAGCGCAGCGCAGGCGGCGAATTCCGCCGGCAGCGCGGGCGTCGCCGGCATTACCAGCACGCCGGCCGCCTGGGCCAGATTGCGTGCCGCAACCTTGTTGCCCAGCATGCGCATGGTCGCCGGCGTGGGGCCGATGAACACCAGCCCGGCGGCGGCGCAGGCCTGCGCGAATTCAGGACTCTCGGACAGGAAGCCATAGCCCGGATGAATCGCGTCGGCGCCGGCACGCAGGGCCACGGCAATGATCTCATCGCTCCCCAGGTAGGCCTGCAGCGCACCCTGCCCTTCGCCCACCAGAAAGGCCTGATCGGCCTTGGTGCGATGCAGGGAAAAGCGATCTTCCTGCGAGTAGATCGCCACCGTCTGGATTCCCAGTTCGCTGGCGGCGCGCATTACCCGGATGGTGATCTCGCCGCGATTGGCAATCAGCAGGCGACGGAACGGCGGTGTCGTCATGATGGCTCTGTCATGCAGGATCAGTGCCAAGCGTCCGTCTCAGGTAGTCATCGAAACTGCCGCGCTCGGCGTGTTCAATAACCGCCTGTTCGACCAGTGATTCGGCCGCCTCAGCCGCAAACTGCTGCTGCAGCGCCGGTTCGTGGCCCGCGGAGTTGAGCAGTCGCGCGCGATGCTGCACAGAAATGCTGCGTGTGTAGGCAGCAAAATCACCATCGGCGTGCTGCAGCTCACGCAGCAGGCGCGCCGAGGGGGTCAGCTCGGGTTCCGGTAGCTTGGCGCGCTGGCGGGCCAGCGCGCCCTGGTAGCGCCTGGCGGTATCACCGCGATCCAGCAATTCGCACACGCCCTGCAGGCCGTCGAGCAGTTCATCGGCCCACTCGCGCAGTGGCGTGGCGCGGCCGTCGCGCTCCAGCAGCAATCCGGGCTCGCGTCCACGGCGCGCCACCAGCAGATGATTGTGCTCAAGCGCCTGCTGCTCGGTGGCGCCGATCGGCGCACTGTCGCGCAGCAGACACTGCGCCAGCAGCGCTTCGGTAAAATGCAGTTCATCCGTGCAGGCGCCCACCGGCTCGAACACGCACAGATCGAGCGAACGCACTTCCACGTATTCGACACCGCCGCGCGCCAGCGCGTGACTCTGCGATTCGCCTGGCTGCGGCACGCGCTTGGGCCGGATGGTGCTGTAGTACTCATTGTCGATCTGCAGCACATTGGCATTGAGCTGCAGGTACTCGTCGCCGACGCGCACGCCCAGCGCCGCAAAGGGCGGGTGTATGGTGTGCGTGGCGTGGCGCAGATCCTTCAGGTATTCATCGAGGGCGTTGACCGAGACTTCGACGCCGGCCTGATTGCGATTGCGATAGCCCAGATCACTCATGCGCAATGAGGTGGCGTGGGGCATATGCAGGGTGCCAGGCCCCAGTGGCAGCAGCTCATCGTCACGGCGATCCTGCAGGAAACTGCCGCACAGCGCCGGCGAGACGCCGAACAGATAGAGCGTCAACCAACCGTGGCGGCGAAAATTACGCAGCAGTTCGAAATACGATCTGGACATCAGCCCGGCATCGGCCGAACGCGCGCCACGGACTTCGGCCCACACCGGCCAGAATTGTGGCGGCAGGGAATAGTTGAAATGTGCGCCGGCAATCGCCTGCATCAGGCCGCCGTAGCGGGTCTGCAGGCCGCGCCGGTAAACCTCCTTGAACTTGCCGCGCTGCGAGCGCCCATAGCGGGCAATCGGTATTTCCGCTTCACCGGCAATTTCACCCGGCATCGATGCCGCCCACAACAGCTCATCGCCAAGCTGGCGATATACGAAATGGTGCAGGTCGGTCAGATATTGCAGTAACGCGCCGTTGTCATTGAACGTAGGCGTGACCAGTTCCAGCAGGGATTCCGAGTAGTCGGTGGTGATATGCGGATTGGTCAGCGCCGCACCCAATGCCAGCGGGTGAGCGCGCGCCGAGATCCGCCCCTCAGGCGTGACGCGCAGCGTCTCGCGCTCGAGCCCCCGGCGACCACCGGCCAGTACCCCGCTCTCGCGGCTGTTGACCAGGGCCGCCAGCCGGCGCTCGAATACGCGGTCAATTGCCGCTCGCACCATCCATCCTCCTGGGCCCTTGGGGTTCGGCATCTTGCCCGGCGCAGGCACCGTGCACAATGGCCAGCAAGGTGGCATCCTACGGGGCTGCGCCCGCGCGCTGGGGCATGTCGTCATAACGCATTCAGGAGGCTTTATGCTGGTTGGAACCACCCTGCGACGTGTCGCCATCATCGCCAGCAGCCGCATCCCCTTTGCGCGCTCGCATGGCGCCTACGCCGGTCAAAGCAACCAGGATCTGCTGACCGCAGCGCTGCGCGCGCTGGTCGATCGCTGCCAGCTGCAGGGCCAGCGGCTGGGCGATGTCATTGGCGGCGCCGTCATCAAGCATTCCAAAGACTTCAACCTGGTGCGCGAATCGCTGCTGTCCACCGGGCTGGATCCGCAGACACCGGGGCTGGATATCCAGCGTGCCTGCGGCACCAGCCTGGAAGCAGCCATACTGGTGGGCAACAAGATCGCCCTGGGTCAGATCGATTCCGGTATCGCCTGCGGCGTCGAGAATGTCAGCGACCCGCCGGTGGTATACCCCAATTCATTCCGCGATCTGCTGCTGCAGAGTTACCGCGGCAAGAGCTTTGGTGCGCGGTTTGCGCCCTGGCTCAAATTGCGGCCCCGTGATCTGAAACCGATGTTGCCCGGTGTGATCGAACCGCGCACCGGCCTGTCGATGGGCCAGGCCTGTGAGCTGATGGTCAAGACCTGGAAAATCAGCCGCGAGGAACAGGATCGCGTGGCCTTCGAAAGCCACGCCAAGGCGGGCGCCGCCTGGAAGGAAGGCTTCTACAGCGATCTGGTGGTGGCGCACAACGGCCTGGCACGCGATAACAATGTGCGCGCCGACGCCACGCTGGCCAAGCTCGCCAGCCTGCGCCCGGTGTTCGACACCAGTGGCGCCGGGACGCTGACTGCCGGCAACAGCACGCCGCTGACCGATGGCGCGGCCGCCGTGCTGCTGGCCTCGGAAGACTGGGCGCGTGCGCGCGGCCTGCCGGTGCTGGCCTGGCTGCGCACCGGCAAGACCTGGGCGGTCGATTTCGCCACCGGTCACGAGGGCCTGCTGATGGCGCCCGCCTATGCAGCTTCGGCCATGCTCACTGATGCAGGACTGCAGTTGCAGGATTTCGACTACTACGAACTGCACGAGGCCTTTGCCGCGCAGATGCTGTGCACGCTCAAGGCCTGGGAATCGCCGGAATTCTGCCGCGACCGGCTCGGCCGCAGCGCGGCGCTCGGGTCAATCGACCCGGCCAAGATCAATGTAAAGGGCGGCAGCGTGGCGCTCGGCCATCCCTTTGGCGCTACCGGAGCGCGCATCCTGGGCTCGCTCGCCAAGATACTGGCCAACGATGCGCACTCGAAGCGCGGTTTCATTTCGGTATGCACGGCCGGCGGCATGGGCGTCACCGCCATCGTAGAGCGGAGCTGATGGCGCGCCAGAATTTTTCCTCCGGCTCAACCTGGGAACCGATCGTGGGCTATTCGCGTGCGGTGCGGGTGGGCGATTACGTGCATGTCTCGGGCACCACGGCTACCGGGGCCGACGGCAAAATTGTCGGCGTGAACGACCCGGCTGAACAGACCCGCCAGACACTACGCAACATCGCCGCCGCGCTGACCAACGCCGGGGCGACGCTCGAGCAGGTGGTGCGCACCCGCCTGTACGTCGTCAACATTGCCGATTGGGAGGCGATTGGCCGCGTCCACGGTGAAGTGTTCGGCAAGATTCGTCCGGCCACGGCAATGATTGAAGTGAGCCGCCTGATCGCGCCCGAGATGCTGGTCGAGATCGAAGCCGACGCCTGGCTGGGCACCTGAAGGCAGTACATGGCAACGCACGCGGCACGCTGGGAAACACTGATGGCGCGCGACGGACACGAGTTCGCCGCCTACCTGGCGCCCGCTGTCGGCACGCCGCGCGGCGCGCTGGTCGTGCTGCAGGAAATCTTCGGCGTCAATGCACACATCCGCGGCGTGGTCGAGCAATACGCGGCCGCCGGCTTTCTCACGATTGCGCCGGCACTCTTTGATCGCATCGGGCGCAACATCGAGCTGGACTACGGCCCCAGAGATATAGAACTCGGGCGCGGCTACATGTTGCAGATCGAGCGCGCCAAGAGCCTGCTCGATATTTCGGCGGCTGTTAATGTCGTGCGCCACGCCGGCAAGGTCGCAGTCGTGGGCTTCTGCTGGGGCGGACAGTTGTCGTGGCTGAGCGCCGGGCAACTGCCGGTGAGCGCGGCGGTGGGTTACTACGCCAGCCGGCTCTGGGAAGCGATGGAGCGACTTCCGGCCTGCCCCATGCTGCTGCACTTTGGCGAGCGGGATAGTGGCATTCCACTCGAGCGCGTGGCCCAGTTGCGCAGCGCCTTCCCGCAGGGTGAATATCATCTGTATCCGGCCGAGCACGGGTTCAACTGCAGTGCGCGTGCCAGTTACGACGCGCCCAGTGCCGAGCTGGCCTGGCAGCGCACGCAGGACTTTCTCAGGTACACATAGGATGACGGGCACATGCAACTGACCGATTCAACGCTGCTGCGCAGCCAGTGCTATGTCGACGGCGTGTGGCTGGTCGCGACCAGCGGGCGGACCAGCGAGGTGCGCAATCCCGCCAGCGGCGCCCTGCTGGGCACGGTGCCGCAACTCGACGCCGCTGCCACGCGCCACGCCATCGACGCTGCGGCAGCGGCATTTCCGGCCTGGGCGGCCCGCACGGCCGGCCAGCGCGCGGCGATACTGCGGCGCTGGTTCGAGCTCATGATGGCGAACCAGAAGGACCTGGCGACACTCATGACTGCCGAGCAGGGCAAGCCGCTGGCCGAGGCGATGGGTGAGATCGCCTATGCCGCCGCCTTCGTTGAATGGTTCGCCGAGGAAGCGCGGCGCGTATACGGCGAGATCATTCCCGGCCACCAGGCCGACAAACGCATCCTGGTCCTGCGCCAGCCGGTGGGCGTGGTCGCCGCGATTACGCCGTGGAATTTTCCCGCCGCCATGATCACGCGCAAGGCCGCGCCGGCCCTGGCAGCCGGCTGCACCTTCGTAGTCAAGCCCGCCGGCCAGACCCCGCTCTCGGCGCTGGCCATGGCAGAACTGGCCGCACGCGCCGGCGTACCGGCTGGAGTCTTCAATGTCATCACCGGCAGTGCCCGCGAAATCGGCGGCGAGCTCACCAGTAACATCAAGGTGCGCAAGCTGACCTTCACTGGCTCGACCGAGGTGGGGCGCGTGCTGATGGCACAGAGTGCGCCAACGCTCAAGAAGCTGTCGATGGAGCTGGGCGGCAACGCGCCATTCATTGTATTCGAGGACGCTGATCTCGACGCCGCCGTGCTGGGCGCGATCGCCTGCAAGTATCGCAATACCGGCCAGACCTGCGTGTGCGCCAACCGCCTGCTGGTGCAGGAGACGGTGTACGACGAGTTTGCCGCGCGCCTGCGCAAGGCCGTGAGCGCCTTTCGCATCGGTGACGGATTGCAAGGCGTGACTGACATCGGACCGCTGATCGACAAGAACGCGCTCGCCAAGGTGCAGGAACATATCGCCGATGCCCGGCTCAAGGGCGGCACCGTGACACTGGGTGGCAAGCCACATGCACTGGGCGGCACTTTCTTTGAACCCACCATCATTACTGGCGCCAACAGCAGCATGCTCATGGCGCGCGAAGAAACCTTCGGCCCGGTAGCGCCGCTGTTCCGCTTCAGGACCGAGACCGAAGCCGTGCAGATGGCCAATGACACCGAGTTCGGCCTCGCCTCTTACCTCTACACTCGCGATCTGGCGCGCGCCTTCCGGGTCTCCGAGGCGCTCGAATACGGCATCGTGGGTCTCAATACCGGCATCATCTCGACCGAAGTTGCGCCCTTCGGCGGCGTCAAGCAATCGGGCTTTGGCCGCGAAGGCTCACACCACGGCATACTCGATTACACCGAACTGAAATACCTGTGTATTGGTGGAATCACGCCCGCGTGACCGGGCCGAGCCCCTCATGCTAGGTGTATTGACCGTCAATACGGGCACGCCCGACGCGCCACGCGCACGCGAAGTGCGTCGCTTCCTGAAATTGTTTCTCTCCGATCCGCGCGTGGTCGAATTGCCGCGCCTGTTGTGGCTGCCGCTGCTGCGCGGCGTGATCCTGCCATTGCGCGGGCCGCGCAGTGCCCGGCTCTATCAGCGCGTCTGGATGAGTGAAGGTTCGCCGCTGGCGGTCTACTCGCGCCAGCTGCGCAGCGCACTGGAGCTCGAGCTCAGGAAGGAACTGGGCGACGCCGTCGCCATCGAGAGTGCGTTTCTGTATTCGGCGCCGCAGATTGCCGCGAGTCTGCAACGCCTGCGCGCGGCCGGCGCCCTGCGCATCGTGGTGTTGCCGCTGTTCCCGCAGACCAGCGGCACCACGACCGGTGCGGTCTACGATCAGGTGGGCGCAGCATTGCGCGGCTGGCGGGAACTGCCGAGCGTGCGGCTGATCAGCGACTATCACGCCGACGCGGGCTACATCGGCGCGCTGGCCGACAGCGTACGCGAGCACTGGCAACGGCAGGGTCGCCGCAGCCACCTGCTGATGTCGTTTCATGGTATTCCCGAGCGCTGCGTGCAGCGCGGTGACCCCTATCAATGTCATTGCCTGACCACCGCGCAGCTGCTGGCGAAGGAACTTGGGCTCGACCAGCAGGCCTGGAGCTTGAGTTTTCAATCGCGCTTCGGCAAGGCGCGCTGGCTGCTGCCGGCGACCGATCGCACACTCGCCGAACTGCCCGCGCGCGGCGTGCGCGACCTGACACTGGTCTGTCCCGGCTTTGCCGTCGACTGCCTGGAGACACTGGAAGAAATAGCCATCGTCGGCCAGGAGATCTTCCGGCACGCGGGTGGCGAAAATTTTGCCTACGTGCCGGCACTCAACGCGCGCACCGATCACGCCTGGGCGCTGGCCCGCATCTGCCTGCACGGCTAGGGCATGCTCGGCCGCTTCCTGGAAGTCAGCATCGCCACCGACGACATCGTCGCCTCCGTCCAGTTCTACGAGCGCCTCGGGTTCACGCAGCTCACCGCCAACGATATCTGGACCCATCCCTACGGTGTGCTCAGCGATGGTCGCCTGTGCATAGGCTTGCACCAGCGTCCCGCTCACCCGGCCATCCTCAGTTTTGTATACCCGGAGCTCGCCGCACACGCCAGGCAGCTGCGCGACGCTGGCTTTGTGGAGCAGTCTGCGCAGTTGGGCGAAGGCCAGTTTCACCAGCTGCAGCTCGACGATCCGGCTGGCCAGGCTATAACCCTGCTCGAGGCGCGCACCTTTTCGCCGGCGCGCAGCCGCCAGCAGGAATCGTTGTGTGGTTGGTTTTCCGCCTACAGCATGCCCGCGCTTGGCAATGATGTCGCCCGCGATTTCTGGGAACGTGCCGGCTTCGTGGCGCTAGCCGCGCAGGACTCACCGTTCGCACACCTGCCCCTGACCAGCGACTACGTGTCGTTGGCGCTGCATGCACCGCGCACCATGGCCGAACCAATGCTGGTATTTGTCGACCCCGGCATGCCAGCCAAGCTCGCCGCGCTTGAGGCTGCGGGCATCGCCCGCTCCAGCAGACTGCCGCGTGGGCTGGACGCGAGCGAGCACGCACTGCTCGAAGCGCCTGAAGGCACCCTGTTGCTGCTGCTCAACGCCGAAGCCTGATACCGCGGTCAGCGAACGCGCTGCGCGACGATCTCAAAACGCGCCGCGATGCTGTCGGCCACACGCAGCGCGCCCAGCAACGCCGAGTAAGGCACGATGCCCAGGTCGCTCTGCCTGAATTCAACGGCGCCCGTGGCGCGCAGCTGCTCGCCATGCAGTTGCCAATTCACCGGGACTGAAAGCTGCGCCGTGTGGCCGCGCAGCGTCACCTGAAACTCAATCACCGCGGCGCGACCTGCGCCGGCACCCGCATTGGCAGCGGGGTCAACGGGGCGTACGTGCAGCGAACGCAGAGTAAGCGCGGGATAGTGCGTGGCATCGAGCTGGCTGTCACCCAGCATGTGCTCACGGGTGCCGGCACGCGCCTCGGCATCGATAGGCTCGGCGAATTCAGCACCCGCGCTCGCCCGCTCGCCCGGATCATCCACCAGCAAGTGCATTGACCGGAATCGTGAACTCCAGTGCCGAGCGTTCAGGCTGCGGATGCAGCCAGACTTCGCCGCGTAACTGCTGCGCAACAATCACATGAGTATGGCCGAGCCGCGCCAGCGCCCCGTCGGCGTGCAGATGCAGCCAGATGCGCGATGACTCCGGATCGAGCGCGTAGCGCGTCGCGCCCGGCGGTGGCTTGAATTCGGTGGCGTCAGGACGCTGGCTGCGGGGCGCCTGGCAGGCGCTCATCGCAACGCTCAGCAGGACGCCCAGCAGCGAGAGCAGGACCGCCGGGCTTGTGCGCGGAGCAATTTGGCGAAGGCCGTTCAAGGCAGCAGTTTACCGCGGCCTTAGAAATAGTCCTTGAATATGATAACTTTCGCGGCCGATAAAAAAATTTGCCGGGGGTCATCAACAATGAAGAAGATCTTCAGAGTATTGGGCTGGATTGGTCTGGCGCTGCTGCTGATCGCTGGCTACGCAGGGTATCGGGTCGGTTTCGGCAAGCCCTTCACCATCAACGAACTCGCCAATCGCCAGGCATTCCTGTTTCTGGTGAAGAATCCCGAGTTGTTTACCCAGGTAGGAATAGTCGACGGCACCTTCCTCGACTTTCACTCCGGCAGGCTGGCCGCGGTGGGCGTCGAAAAGCGCGACCAGGATTACGCCACGATGGCGCGCTACATCAGGGAAGTCGAGCGCTTCGATCGCACCCGGCTCGATCAACAGGACCAGTTGACCTACGACATCCTGCTCGACCAGTGGCAGACGGCGCTGTCGTTCAAGCGTTTTGACTGGCTCTCATCCGAGGGCCTGTATCCCATTGCGCCCATGTGGGGCACGCAGGTGCAGTTGCCAAACTTCATGCAGGCCCAGCACGTCGTGAAGAATGAGAAGACCGCCCGCAACTACGTCAGGCGCCTCGAGGCCATGGGCGGCAAGCTCGATGCCACGACCGCGGAGATGCTGCGCCAGGCAAAGGCTGGCGTGGTACTGCCTATTTCCTTGCTGGAAAGAGCCGAGGCCGGCATCAAGGACACGGTAAGCCCGGGGCCAGAAGACAATCCGCTGGTGACCACGTTCGTTACGCGAATGAACAAGGCCACCGGTATCGACGCCGCTGACAGGGCCAGCCTCGCCCGGCAGGCTGCCCAGGCATTGCAGACCGGTGTCTACCCGGCGTACCAGCGCATGACCGCGGCGCTCGAAACGCCAGCGCGCGGCCGCTGCCACCCAGGCCGCCGGCGTCGGCCGCCTGCCCGACGGCGCGGCCTATTACGCCGCCGCCCTCAGGCAGATGACGACCACCGACTACACGCCGGCACAGGTACACGCGCTCGGTCTGGCCGAGGTAGCGCGAGTCGGGGCGGAAATGGACACGCTGCTCAAGTCGCAGGGCTACACCAAGGGATCAGTTGGTGCCCGCGTGCAGGCGCTGCACAAGGATCCACGCTACCTGCTGCCGAATACCGACGAAGGTCGTCAGCAGCTACTGGCGCGCTACCAGCAGATTCTCGATGAGGTGAATGCGCGGATGCCGGAGTATTTTCGGACCGTTCCGACCAGCAGGCTCTCGGTCGAGCGCGTGCCGCTCGCTGCGGAAAAGGGCTCGGCCGGCGCCTACTACCAGACTGCGGCCATGGACGGCTCGCGACCCGGGACTTTCTTCGTCAACCTGCGTGATGTTGCCGAGACCGCTACCTGGAGCATGAAAACGCTCGCCTACCATGAGGGAATTCCCGGGCATCACTTCCAGATATCCATCGGCCTCAGCCTCAAGGATCTGCCACTCATCCGCCAGCAGACGCTTTATTCCGCCTACGCGGAAGGCTGGGCACTGTACGCCGAGCGCCTCGCTGCCGAAATCGGCATGTACAAGGACGATCCGCTCGGCGACCTGGGGCGCCTTGAAGCCGAGATGTTTCGCGCCACGCGGCTGGTGGTCGATACCGGTCTGCACGCTGAAGGCTGGACCCGCGAGCAGGCCATCGCCTACATGGTCGATGCCACCGGCATGAACGAAAGCGAGGTGGTTTCGGAAGTGGAGCGCTACATGGGCCAGCCGGGCCAGGCCTGTGCCTACAAGGTCGGGCAGCTCAAGATACTGGAGCTGCGTGAGCGTGCCAAAGCTGCGCTCGGATCCAGATTCGATCTCAAGGACTTCCACGCGGTCGTGCTGGAGAACGGTGGCGTACCGCTGACCACGCTCGAATCATTGGTGAACAACTGGATCGCCAGGAACAAGCCGTAGCCTGACGGAGCGGACGCGATGCTTTCCTACATATACATCGGCACCAATGATCTGGCACGGGCGATTCGCTTCTACGATGCAACCCTGATTCCCCTCGGCATGCCACGCTGCATCACGGGTGATCCGGAATGGGATCGCATTTCGGCTGGTTGGGGAATTTACCAGGATGACGGCGCTCGTGAACTCGCCTTCTGGATTGGCACGCCGTTCGATGGACGACCGGCCACGATTGGCAACGGCACCATGGTTGCATTCAGCGCACGCTCGTGGGAAGCAGTCGATGACTTTCACGCTGCAGCGCTCACCAGCGGCGGCAGTTCCGAGGGTGCACCGGGCCTGCGGGTGCATTACGGCCCGGACTTCTATGCCGCTTATGTGCGCGATCCGGACGGCAACAAGATCGCTGCTGTGTGTCGCGGATTCACCACGCGACAGGGCTAGCGGCGCTTCGCCTTGGGTGCCGGCTTGCGCCGCCCAGCCGGTCGCGGTCGCTTGGCAGCGAGCCTGATCCGGGTTGCGGCCTGGCGCTTGCTGACCACCTTGCGCTTGCTGACCACCTTGCGCTTGCTCACAGCTTTGCGCTTGCCAACCGGCTTGCGCTTGCTGACCGTTTTGCGCTTCACTGCCACACGCCGCCTGGCGGCGCGTGCCATGCGCTGCGCCGGCGCCTTTGCGCGCCGGGCGACCGGTGAGCTCTCGATGCCGCGCAGCTGATCGATAATCGCCGGATTTTCAAGCGTGGAAACATCCTGGGTAATTTCCTGGCCGCCGGCGATGGCGCGCAGCAGGCGGCGCATGATTTTGCCCGAGCGTGTCTTGGGCAGCGCGTCGACAAAGCGGATGTCATCGGGCTTGGCAATAGGCCCGAGTTGCTCGCCCACCCAATCGCGCAACTCCTTGACGAGTGCCGCCGTATTTCCCCTGGGTCGCGCTCCGCGACAGACGACAAACGCAAACACCGATTCGCCCTTGATCTCGTGCGGCTTGCCGACCACGGCCGCTTCCGCCACGCGCGGATTGGCGACCAGCGCGGACTCGATTTCCATCGTACCGAGCCGGTGCCCCGAGACCTTCAGCACATCGTCGATGCGGCCCATGATCCAGTAGCAGCCGTCGGCGTCGCGGTGGGCACTGTCGCCAGCGACGTAATAGCGATTGTGAAACTTTCCCCAGTAGGTTTCCAGATAACGTGCGTTGTCGCCCCAGATGGTGCGCAACATCGACGGCCAGGGTCTGGCGATGACCAGATAGCCGCCGGCGTCTGGGCGCGTGATCAGGTCGCCATGATCGTCGACGATCTGCACGTCGATACCGGGCAATGGCTGCGTGCAGGAGCCGGGCTTGGTGGTGGTCACGCCTGGGAGCGGCGCGATCATGATGGCGCCGGTCTCAGTCTGCCACCAGGTATCGACAATGGGGCAGCGTTCGCCGCCGATGACACGGTGATACCACATCCACGCTTCGGGATTGATCGGTTCACCCACCGAACCCAGCAGGCGCAGGCGCGAGAGGTCGTATTTCGCCGGCAGCTCGTCACCGAGCTTCATCAGTGCGCGTATCGCAGTGGGCGCGGTGTAGAAAATGGTCACGCCGTGATCGGCGCAGATTTTCCAGAAGCGACCGCCATCGGGCACGGTCGGCGCGCCCTCGTACATCAACAGCGTGGCGCCTGCGGCCAGCGGTCCGTAGGCCACGTAGCTGTGGCCCGTTACCCAGCCGATATCGGCCGTGCACCAGAAGACATCGTCATCGCGCAGGTCGAAGACCCACTCGCTGCTGAGTTTGACGTTGAGCAGGTAACCGGCGCTCGAGTGCTGGATGCCCTTGGGCTTGCCGGTCGAGCCCGATGTGTAGAGCAGGAACAGCGGATGCTCGCCATCGACCCACTCCGGAGCGCAGTCGGGCGATTGATCTGCGACCAGCGCATGCCACCACAGATCGCGCCCGGCGTGCATCGACACCGCAACGCCGCTGCGCCTGACGACCACGACCTTTTCGACGCTCGGGCAGGCAGCTTCGAGTGCCTTGTCGACCGCCGCCTTGAGTTCGACTACGCTGCCGCCGCGCTGGGCGCCGTCGGCGGTGATCACCACGCGTGCGCCGGCATCTTCGATGCGATCGCGCAGCGAGACCGCCGAAAAACCGCCAAACACCACCGAGTGCACGGCGCCGATGCGCGCGCAGGCCTGCATGGCCACCACCGCTTCGGGAATCATCGGCATGTAGATGACCACGCGGTCACCCCGCACCACGCCCAGGGACTTGAGCGCATTGCCGAGGCGACAGACCTGGGCATGCAGCTCCCGGTAGCTCAGGGTGTGCACATCACCCGCCTCGCCCTCGAAGACGATCGCCGACTTATGACCACGGGTCGCCAGGTGCACGTCGAGGCAGTTCCAGGAGACGTTCAGCTCCCCGTCAGGAAACCACTGGTAATTTGGCGCCCTGGAATCATCAAGGGTGATCGTGAACGGTTTATGCCAGTGCAGGGACTTAACAGCCAGATCGCCCCAGAAGCCGACATGGTCGGCCGCGGCGCGCCGGCGCAGTTCGGCCACTTCGGCCGCTCGCAGGCGCGCGCGCGCGGCAAAGGCCGGCGGCGGCGGAAAGGTACGGTCCTCATGCAGGGCGGATTCAATATTCTGTTGTTTCACAGCGACCCCCGGCCTCGGTTCCAGGAGCTTAGAATAGCGCAAGCGGCGCATGAGTAATGCTACCTAGCGCCGCGGCGGCAGCCGCTCGATTACACTACACGCACGTTTGAACGAGGAGATTTGGGCAATGAAGAAGAATCTTACGCGCCGCGAGGCGTTGGCCAGTCTGGGGCTGGTGGCAGGCACCCTGGTGGCGGCACGCGGCGCCAATGCGGCCGATCCCAAACCGGCCGCGGGCGCTCAACCGACGGCCGCCGCCGGCCCGTTGCCGCACGTCCTCTTGACCGATCCACTGGCCGTGGCACTTTCGTATCACGAAAGCGCCAAGACAGTCGACGTCGCGAAGTTCCCGATGTACAAGCCTGAGCAGAAGTGCGCCAACTGCCTGCAGATCAAAGGCGTCGATGGCGAGGCCTGGCGGCCCTGCAACCTGTTCCCCGGCAAGCTGATCAATGCCGAGGGCTGGTGCAAGGTCTACATCAAGAAGGTCTGAGCCTCAGGCAGCCAGGCGCGCGATGCGTTCGGCCTGGCGCGGCAGCATGGCGCCGAAGCCGTGACGCTGACAGAACTCGCCCAGCGCAGCCAGGTCCGGATCGCGCCGCCTGAGATCGCCGCGTGTCGCCTGCAGCGGTGCGTCGCAATGTATGCGCGTGAGTGAGCGCGCCAGGAACGCAGCCTCGCGATGCAGGCGCAGGCGCTCAGGTAAACGCGAGGCGCCGCGCAGCGGCAGGTAGGCCACGGCGTCCAGATCGTTGTAGAGCTCATCGAGCGTAGCGTAGCGGCTCATGAGCGCCGCGGCTGTTTTCGGCCCTACTCCCGGCACCCCGGGGATGTTATCGACGGCATCGCCGGTCAGCGCCAGGTAGTCCGCCATGCGTTCGGGCGCCACGCCGAAACGGCCGGCGATTTCCTCATAGGCATATTCGGCGGCATCGCTGTAATCCCAGAAGCAGTCGCCCGGGCCCACGAGCTGCGAGAGATCCTTGTCGCGCGTGACCACGGTGACACGCAGGCCCTCGGCGCGCACCCGGGTGGCGAGAGTGCCGATCAGATCGTCCGCCTCGAACTCAGGGCTCGCGTACTCACTCACGCCCAGGTGCCGGCAGAATTCACGGCACAGTGCGAACTGGCGTTTCAGTTCCGGCGGCGCCGGCTCGCGATTGGCCTTGTAGGCCGGGAACAACGCGTGGCGATGACCATGGCCGTGACTTTCGTCGAAGGCCACGGCGAGATAACTCGGCTGACGCCGCTCGATCAGATCGCCGACGAAACGCGCGAAGCCGTAGACCGCGTGAGTGGGATTGCCCTCGGCGTCGCGCAGATCGGGCGGCATGGAAAACCAGGCGCGGAAGATATAGACCGAGGCATCGATGAGGTAAACCATGCGGGCCTATTGCAGCGTCGTGGTCACTGCGTGCGACGCCAGCGTGCCGATGTGATGGCGACCTTTGACGGCGTACCACCCCAGACCTGCCCCGAGAATCACGGCGATGTAGACGAACGCACCCCAGGTGTTGTACCAGGGCGCGCCGTAGACGGCTTCGCGCGGCCAGGCCAGGTTGAGCGCCATCCCCGCGCCCCACAGCACCGCGACGATGTTGACGAACATTCCCCACCTGCCCATGGTGAAGTAGCCACCGGCCGCGAGATCCGCCGGGGGCCATTGCCCTTGCAGGCGCTTCTTCAGCAGCGGGCCCGTCACCATCAGGTACGCCAGGTAGATCATGATGATCGCAATCGAGGTCAGCACCGTGAAGATCTTCGGCTGCCCGATGTTGACGACCAGGATCAGCTCGGCAATCACGCCGATCAGGATGGCAGGAACGATAGGCGTCTGCGTCGTTGGGATTCACGCGCGCGAGCTTCTCCCCGAACGGCAGTGCATTGTCGCGCGCCATGGCGAAGGTCAGGCGGATGGCCGCGGTGTGCACGGCCAGCGAGCACACCGTCACCGCGACCACGATGCAGACCAGGAAGATCTTGCCCAGCGGACCCCACATCACCTGCTCGACGATGTATTGCAGGCCGCCGCTGCTGCTGCCGATCATCGGATCCTGCAGGTTGGGCGCCGACATGACCGCGAACACCAGGATCGCACCACCGATGACGAACGAGGCCAGTATGGCCCGCAGGATGGCCTGGGGAGCGGTGCGCCGCGGCTCCAGCGTCTCCTCGCCCAGTGAACTGGCGGTGTCGAAGCCGTACATCACGTATCCGGAGGCCAGCGACGCCACCAGGAAGGCGCCCAGAAAGCCCCCGCCCTTGCCGGCACCGTAGCCGTTGGTGGAGAAGAACACCTCGGGACCGCGCGTGGTGTTGAGCGCCAGGATGATCGCGATGAGGCAGGCGGCAATCAGCTCGATGAAGACGCCCGCGCTGTTGATCATCGCCATCAGCCGCACGCCGAGCGCATTGACGACGGTGGTGAACAGGATCAGGACCGTGCCGAGGATCACCGCGTTGGTGGCGAAATCGTAGGCACCGTTGCCGTCGCCGATGATCTGGAAGCCGCTCCACAGGCGCGGCAGGTTGAGTTGCAGCGCCAGCACCACGGCAGACAGGGTGACGATCGACGCGGTGAGCATCAGCCAGCCCGACGACCAGCCTACGATCCGGCTGCCCAGCAGCTTGGACCAGTTGTAGACCGATCCGGCGATCGGGTACTTGGCGGCCAGCTCCATGAAGCACAGCGCGACCGCCAGCTGACCGATGAGCACCAGCGGCCAGGACCACAGATAGGCCGGCCCGGCGGTGCCGAAGCCGAAGTAGAACAGCTGGAAGGTACCGGTGAGTATCGAGATATAGCTGACGCCGGCGGCGAAGCTGCCGAACGCCCCGATGCTGCGATCAAGCGATTCCTTGTAGCCGAAGTGCTCCATGCCGCTGTCGGTACGGCCGGTAGCCTCGTTCTTGACCATGCTCTTGTCCTCTCTGAATTGGCTCGCAGCTCGGCAACCCTACTGACGACATGCCCCTGGCGGACTCCACTGCGAAACTGTTCCTCGTGGCTGAGAGGAATCATGAATCACCAGGACCAGCGATTTTCGCACCTCGGTACCTGTTATGTTGAGCTGCATCGGTACGTTCGGCGGCACGGTCATCGTCCCGCCGGCTTTCGCCCGATTGGCGCCCGCCGGTGTTTCCAGGCACTGCTCGCCCACGATCATGTACCAACCCTCGGGTCCCGGATGAGTGTGGACTCTGGATTGATCCCCCGGGCGCATCACTGCGTATGAGAGCACCGCGGTATACGACTTTGCAGGAGACAGTTGCAGTGGGCCTACGGTCGCCACCGCCTGCCCGCCCTTGACGATGAGGTCGCGTGATCCGAATTCCGACAGCCACACCCGACCGTCCTCCACAACGACGATCCCGGTTGCGCTCCTGGCTGCGTCTGCAGCGGCACGGTCTGCGAAGCTCCGGATATGCCAGTACACCTGCGGCCCCGGGAATTGCAGGCCCTGTTCCGAAGCGACGTTGAAGCAGCCGAAGTCCGGCCGCTTCACATTCGGCAGCGCATCGTCGCACGACACGCCGCTCAGGTGTGCGTGCATCGCGCCCGCAGTTTCCTCACCGTTTGCCATGCTCAACGTAACGGCCATGGCCAGAGGCGCAGCGAGAATGCCGAGAATGGTCGCCACTTTGACACGAGTCAATTTCGCCGCTCCTGAATCCACGCCTTATGCTCGCTGCGATACTGCGACGGTCCGCGCGCACTCATCGAGTCTGCGCCAGGTAGATTGCCACGGTCAATGAGGGACGGTGGCTACCAGCGTGGCTCGGAGCGAGGGCCCGAACGTCACCGGCAGCAGCGTCGTGTCGCTCGCCTTTGCGCAGGCACGTTGAATGGCGGTTTTCCGGCGGCCCGTTCAATCAGAAGTCTGGCCATCGGTCCCAGATTGACCCGAAGCTGCAGGTGACGAGCGTCCGCAACCGGACAAGTTAACGCCCGCGCTGGATGACCGTAGCAGGCCGAAGACTCGATTGCGTCCGTCACATATAGGTCAGCAGGCCCACCGCCGCTTCGGAAGAACGGCCGTCTGCACCAACCGCTGCCAGGTCGAAGTCGGAAAGCCCAATCAACGGTGAATTACTCAAGGTGAACTGGGCGCAACGATTCCTCGCGGCCGGCCGGCGGCGATCATCCACCGGCCGTCCCACTTTGCGAGAACAACCGTATAGATGGCCACCGGCGAATCCTTCGCTCCGCTGTCCGGTCCAAAACCGTCGAGAAGCGCCACATCGGGCCGCAGGAAGCGCACCCGGATAGTATCGTGAACTCGGCTGCCATCCCATCCGGCGAGTTCGCGCTTATACATCTGTTCGATGGCGAATCGACCGCGCGCAATCTCCGGTGAACCGCTAATTCCCCGATCCGCGTCGGGCGCGTACAAACTCGCGACTCCCTTGTAGTCACCTTGGCTGTACAACGCTTCGAACTGCCTCCAAAGCGCAATCACGGCAGCTTCTTCGTGGGGGGCTTGACGACCCTCGAATGCGGCGGCCCCTTGGCCAATCAAAGTGCAGGCGAGCAGCAGCGCAAGTCGCGTGGAGCGGGAGCAATGTGTCATATGTCACCTCAGTGATCGGAGAGCGACGCCCTATCGGCGACGCATTGTGAGCAGCCCTGGGATTGACCTTGCCACCGCTAGCACTGTGGCCCTACGCCTTCTTGTCTGCTCATTTCACGACCTGACTGGCCGCCATCACCGAGACCAGACCGGTCTAGGCCTCCCATACCCAGCGGCCACCAACCATAGTTTGCTCCACCGGAACATTGACAAGATCGAGTGGGTCCACCTTGAACGGATTCCTCCCGAGCACAACCAGGTCTGCAAACTTGCCGGGCTCAAGAGACCCCTTTAGCCCTTCCTCGTACGACGCGTAAGCGCCATTGAGTGTGCCCACTCTGATCGCTTCCTCGAGCGTGATGCGCTGCTGCGGGCCCCACACTTTCCCCTTGATATCCGTTCGCGTCACTTCGGACTGCAACGCCATCATGGGCTCCCAGGGGCTCGCCTCATAGTCCGATGCCTGCGTTGCCCGAATGCCAGCATCGAGAAAGCTTCGCAGCGCAAACATGTGATTCAGGCGCTCGGCGCCATATTCGGCCATCTTTTCCCCGTGAAAGTAGACGTACGAGGAAAATGGCGTCGGGATTGCACCGAGTGCTTTCATTCGCCGTATCAATGAGTCGTTGACGACCGTGCAGTGCTCGAGCCGGAATCGAGGGTCGCGCCGCGGGTACTCGCGGTTCAGCCGCTCGTAGACCCGCAGCACGATGTCGATGGCCAAATCGCCGTTGGCGTGCGTGCCCAGTTGCCAGCCACCACGATGTGCCTTCATGGCTATCGGGTACAGGTGATCCTCGTCGTTGACGAGGATGCCATGGTCACTGGGGCGTCCGACATAGGGTTCGGACAACCAGGCCGTGCGCTCGGAGATGGAGCCGTCGCAGAAGAACTTGACTCCACCGAGTCGCACCCACTCGTCTCCAGCACCGGAACGTGCCCCCGACTCGAGTACCGCATCCAGCTGCTCATACCAGATCAGCCCGTTAATCCTCACCGTCAGCTCACCCGCCTCGTGCGCATCCTGATAGCCGCGTATGGTCTGCGGCTCCACTCCTGCGTCGTGACCCGATGTGATCCCGACGCGGGACATCATCTTCGATATCAGTTTGACGCCATCGCGCACCTGCTCACGCGATGGCTTGGTGGCGTCGGCCAGTTTCCAGAACGCGTCTTCTGCATTCTCGCGGAGCAGGCCTGTCAGCCTTCCCGTTACGGCATCGCGACCATAGGAGCCTCCCGGCGGATCCGCGGCATCCTCGGCCACCCCGACGGACTGGAATGCGCGCGAATTTGCCCAGGAAATATGGCCGCCGCGGTGCGCTACGAGCACCGGATGATCCGGGACCGCCGCGTCGAGATCCTGGCGAGTGAGCGCTCGCCCTTCGCTCGGCTTGGTGTCATCGTACTTGAAGCCACGCACCCATTCCCCGGGCTTGGTAATTGCGGCGCGCGCACGCAACGCGGACAAAATCTCGGCGTTTGAACCCAGGTCGCAATCGACATGCAGCAGGTGGCTGATTCCCGCGTCGGCCGGGTGGCAGTGGGCGTCAATGAAGCCGGGCAGCACAAACCGGCCGGCCATATCGATCTTCCGGCAGTGACGCGTGGCCAGGCGCAGCACTTCGCGGTCGGATCCGACAGCGAGCAGTCGGCCATCCGCAATGGCCAGCGCCTGTGCTCGCGGGGCGCGTGGATTGACCGTCCAGATATTCGCGTTGTGCAGAATCAGCTGTGGCTCGGCTATGGCCGAATGCAGCAGGCCGGTGGCGCCGACAGACGCCAGGCTGCTTAGAACTTCACGGCGTGACCAACCTGCAGATGTGCTACCCATCAGATTGCTCCGCGTTCGTATCTGCAGGTCCCGGCGAGTTGCCAGCGTTGGAGTTTGCCACCAACAGCGCTCAGTGGCACCAATGCCCGCTTTGCAGAGGGCATTCATCCAAGGGCTTGTCGCACATCGACGTTGATGTCGGCGATCACGGCATCGTCTCTCTAGAAGGCAAAGTCCCCAGCCAGGAAGCGGCCGACCGGGCCATTTCGATCGCACGCGGGACCGATGGCGTACGCGAAGTGAAAAGCGAGCTGAAGGTCAAGATCGACAACTGAGGGCCGAATTAAAGTCCAGCCGCGGCGACTCATGACCAGAACTTTCGCGCCTCGACCCCAACCTGAAGCGCGCCGCGCCGCAATTCACTCCGGCTCGAGATTGCACTCAGTGAGCAGCACCAGGCGCGTCTTGTTCCAGACCTTGTGTCCCACGTACAGCGCTATGAAGACGGGGATCGTCAGATAGCTGGTGATGAAGTTGAACCATGAGAACACCGGAGTCTGGAACACGCCGATGTTGGCGCCGAACAGGACCACGGTGAACAGGATCACCGCAAGCCAGGGGCCGTAGGGATAGAACCGGGCTTTGAACTTCAGTTCATCCAGGCTGTGACCCTGTGCGAGCCAGGCGCGGCGGAAGCGCAGGTGACACACGGCAATCCCCAGCCAGATCACGAAGCCGCTCAGTCCCGAGGCGTTGTAGAAGATCTGGTAGATCTTCTGATCCCCAACCAGGCTGGCAAAGAATGCCATGGCGCTTATCAGGCCGGTGCCGAGCAGCGCTGCGAACGGTACGCCGCGGCGGTTCAACCTGCCAAACAGCTTTGGCGCCTTGCCGCTGTGCGCCATCGCGTAGAGCATGCGCGAGGCCACGTACATCGAGGAATTCCCGCAGGAGAGCACCGAGGAGAGGATCACGGCGTTCATGATGTGACCGGCGTAGTGCCCGATACTCGGCAGGTGCGCAAATACCATGGTGAACGGCGAATAGGCGATGTGGCTCTCGTCACCGTTGAGCAGGTTGGGGTCGTTGTAGGCGATCAGCGTGCCGACGACGAAGATCGAACCGATGTAGAACAGCAGGATGCGCCAGAAGACGGTGCCGATCGCCTTGGGCACGCTCCTGACCGGGTCGGCGGTTTCCGCCGCGGCCAGGCCGATGCTCTCGGTACCCTGGAAGGAGAATCCGGCGAGCAGGAACACCAGCAGCACGGACGTCAGGCCGCCGACGAAGGGCGCGTGCGTGCCGGTCGCTGGATCGTGCAGGGTCCAGTTGTGCAGGCCGCCGTGACCGCCGACCACACCGATGATCATCAGGACACCCACCGCGAGGAAGATGATCACCGTGACCACCTTGATGCTCGCGAACCAGTATTCCGCCTCGGCGTAGGCCCTCACCGACAGCAGGTTCAGTGCCAGCAGCACGGCGAAGAAGCCCATGACCCAGGCGGTGGAGTTCGAATTCGGAAACCAGTACTGCACGATCAGCGCACCGGCCACCAGTTCGGCCGCAAACGTGACGACCCAGCTGAACCAGTAGTTCCAGCCCACGGCAAAGCCCATCGACGGGTCGATGAAGCGTTCAGCGTAGGCTTCGAATGAACCCGGGATCGGCAGCTGCGTGCCCATCTCGCCCAGCGATTGCATCATGCAGTACACGGCGACGGCCATGACCGCGTACGCCAGCATGGCGCCGCCGGGGCCCGCGCGGGAAATGGCGCCACCGCTGGCGAAGAACAGCCCGGTGCCGATGGCCCCGCCGATCGCGATCATGCTCAGCTGCCTCGAACCGATGCTGCGTTCGAGATGGCGGGTTTCAGTTGAACTCATGGAGACATCCCCTGTCGACTCTGCTGCGCCGTCAGCGTCAGCGGAGCGCTCAGCTGGATGTCGGCGCTCGAGCGTCCGACGAGGATCCTGAAGACACCCGGCTCGGCGTGCCACTGCTTCGCCTTGACGTCGTAGTAGGAGAACGAGCGGCGATTCAGCTCGACGGTCACGCGCCGGGTCTCGCCCGGCGCGAGGGTCACTTTCGCGAAGCCCTTCAGCTCCTTCGGCGGCCGGGGCACCTTGGCATGGCCGTCGCCGACGTAGACCTGCGCGACGTCGGCGCCAGCGCGCGTTCCGGTATTCGTGACGTCGAACGAGACGCTCACGTTGCCGTCGCTGGTCTTCTCAGGCGTGACGGTCAGGCCGCCGTACTTGAAGGTCGTATAGGACAGGCCGTAGCCGAACGGAAACCGCGGCTTGACGCCGCTCTGCTCGTAGCCACGGTAGCCGACGAAGACGCCCTCCCCGTAGAGGATGCGCCGGGTGCCCGGCTCCGGCGTAGTGACTGTCGAACGCGGGGTTGTCCTCGAGGCGCTTTTCGAATGTTGCCGGCAGTCGGCCGGAGGGATTCGTGTCGCCGAAGAGGATCTCGGCCAGCGCCGTGCCGCCTTCCTGGCCCGGGTACCAGGCCTCGACGAGCGCCGGGACGCGATCGAGCCAGCCCTGCATGTCGAAGTTCCCGCCGGAGCTGACCACGACGACCGTGTTCTTGTTCGCGGCAGTCATCGCACGGATCAGCTCGTCCTGTGCCGGCAGGCAGCCGGAAGGTGCGGTCCGCGCTTTCGGCCTCGGTCGTGGGATCGAAGCCCGCGGCGACGACGACGACGTCGACCTCGGCCGCCAGTGCTTTGGCGTTCGGGTCGACCCGGTCCCCCTGGCGCGAGATGCCCAGCTCCACTCGCGTCGGCGGCCACTTTGGCCGGCCGTGGTGTTCGAGCACCACCTTGTGGGGCCGGGAGTCGAGCGTCACTGTCGCGTACTCGAGCAACGCTCTGTTGTCGGTCCAGTTGTCGATCACGAGCTGGTCGTCCACGTACAGGCGGAACAGCCCACCCAGGTCGCCGTTCGTGCCTACGAAGAAGTCGTAGGCACCTGCACTCTGCGGAAGGTAGTAGCCGGTCCAGCGCGCCGACTGTTCCTGTTCGGGAAGGTCCGGGCGGGCAAGCGACCCGATGTCGACCCGCGTTTCGGTCTGCCCAGAAATGGCGTGCCGGCAAGCTTCGGGCTCGCGAAGTACTCCGCGCGCACGCCGCGCTCGCCACCGCTCTCCGCGGTGCGGAACTCCGTTGCGCTCACCATGTCGGCGAGGCTGGCGATGCCACGCGAGTAGCGCACCTGGACCTGCGCGCCGGCCCGGTTGCTCAAGCCCTCCAGGAAGCTGACCGACGCGAACGGCTCCATCTGCGAGCTGCCGCCACCACCCAGGACGGCCGGGTGGGCCGTCGGGCCGACGACAAGGATCGGATTTCACGCCGCGGGCCGAACGGCAGCAGGCGCACCTTCGTTCTTCAGCAGCACCATCGCCTCGCGGGCGTTCTGCCAGCGCCACCTCCCGGCCCTGCCGGTTGTAGCGCGGGATCGGCGAGGTCGACCGCGTCGCGATCGAGCCAGCCGAAGCGGACCGCCGTGCGCAGGATGCGGCGCACCTTGTCGTCGATCGTCGCCACGCTGACCTTGCCCGCCTGGATCGCCGGCAGCAGGTTCTCGCGGTTCAGGTGCTCGCCCGAAGGCATCTCGACGTCGAGGCCGCCGTTCGCCGCGCCCATGCCGTCGTAGGTCGAGATCCAGTCCGACATCATGACGCCCGGAGAAGCCCCACTCCTTCTTGGCCACATCGTTGTTGAGATAGCCGTTCTGCGACATGTAGACGCCGTTCGTCAGGTTGTAGGCGTCCATGATCGCGCCGACCTGCGCCTCCTTCACGGCCGCCTCGAACGCCGGCAGGTAGATCTCGCGCAGCGTTCGCTCGTCGACGATCGAGTCGGTGTGGTTGCGGTCGTACTCCGCGTTGTTGGCCACGAAGTGCTTCACCGTGGCCGAGACGCCCTGGCTCTGCACGCCCTTGATGAAGCCCACCGCTGTCCGGCCCGCCAGGAACGGGTCTTCGCCGAAGTACTCGAAGTTGCGCCCGGTGATCGGCGCGCGATAGATGTTGACGCCCGGCGCCAGCAGGAAGTGCACGCCCTTGGCGCGCGCGTCGCGGCCGAACTCGACGCCGACCCGTTCGGCCAGCGCCGGGTTCCAGGTGGCGGCGAGCCCGATGCCGGACGCGAAGGCGGTCGCCGGGCCGTCGTTGCGAACGCCGAACGGACCGTCGGCCATCCGCAGCCGCGGCACGCCGAGCCGCGGGACTCCACGGAGGTAGAAGAAGTCGACGCCGCCGAGCAGGTCGATCTTCTCTTCGAGCGTCATCTTCCCGAGGATCGATTCGACGCGACTCTCCACGTCGCCCGGAGGTTGGCGCCGCGGGCCTGGGCGTCCCGCCCCACGCGGCCGTCACGCTGAAGACGAGCAGGGCCACTGCCGACCACGTCAAACATGTCTTGCGCGTGGCGTTCGCTCTCAATCGGAAGGACCTGCGTGCGATGCGGTTGCCCCTGGCAGCAAAGATGGGGTCAGGACAGTGTTGACGGTATGGGCGTCGAACACAGTCTGTCAAGGTCGGGCGCGAACCAGAGCCTGGGTTCCGCCACGACCGGTAAGCGGGCAACGCCAGGTGTGACTGCGCGAGCGACGCGCAGTCACACCGGCCCTGGCAGCTACTTCGGCAGCAGCGTCACCGGTACTTCCATGACGGTGTCGACCGGGATGTTATTGGCAGCGGCTGCATCACGTACCGCCTGCTCGCTCGGCGCCTCATAGACGCAAAAGGTCCTGGTCTGCTCGGCGTTGGCATAGGACATCTTCCAGTGCACGCCGTACTTCGCATTGGTGGCGTTGATCCTGGCCTTGCCCTCCGCGTTGAGGCCGGCCAGGGCTCCGGCGGGAAAGGTGCGCTCGATCATGTAGCGGTGTACAGCGGGTTTGGCAGGCTGAGCCGGCGGGTCGGTGGCGAAGGCACTGCCGATCATCAGCATGGGGATTATGGCAATCAGGGCTTTCATGATGGTGGTCTCCTGGATTATTCGGCGGTTGCCGGGTCGATGATGGTGGTGACGCGCGTGATCTTGTTGGCCGGAAAACCGCCCAGCTCGGCGTGGCGGCGCACCAGCGATTCATCGGCTGCGTGGTAGATGCAGAAGATCTTGTCGGCAGTGACGTAGCTATGGACCCACTGCACGCTGGGACCCATGCTGCTGAGCACTCCACAGGATTTCTGTGAGATGGTCTTGAGTTCGGCGGCGGTCAGCTTCCCGGCGCCGGCGATTTCGCGTTCAATGACAAACTTCGGCATGTGCTTCTCTCTGTACTCTGGTTGGTGGATGTTTCATGCTGCGCCGGCAACCCGGTGCGCAGGTGCAGGATCGCGCGGGGCGGCGCCGGCGTCTTGAAACGCGGATGAAATGTTTCTGAAACACGGTAACAGCAGGGCATGGATCTGATTCGTCTCGGCCAGTTCGAACTCCAGCCCGCAGAACGGACGCTCACCCGGGACGGCCTACCCCTGGAGCTGGGCGCCCGCGCCTTCGACCTGCTGCTGGTGCTGATCGAGCACCACGGCCGTCTGGCCACCAAGGCCACGCTGCTCGAACGTGTATGGCCGCGCCTGGTGGTCGATGAGAACAACCTGCCCGCCCAGGTCGCGAGCCTGCGCCGGGTACTGGGCGCGGGCGCCATCCGCACGGTGCCAGGTTTTGGTTACCGGCTGGAACTGCCGGTGGTCCTGCCCGGCGCAGCCCCAGCCGCCGTCGCACAGCCCATGGCCGAGGCGCCACGACTGGCTGTTCCCAGGGGTTTCTGGCCCCGGCGCATTGGCGCGCTGATCGGGCGTGATCGCGAACTGGTCGAACTCGAAGCAACGCTGGCGAGCGCGAATCTGGTGACGGTGGTTGGCAGTGCCGGCGTCGGCAAGACGCGTCTTGCCCAGGAACTGCTGTCGCGCTGCGCGGAGAAATCGGCCGCAGCGCTGGCCTGGGTCAGCCTGCAGCCCATCGACGAGGCACTGCGTGTGCCCTCGGCCATCGCCCTTGCCCTCGGGCTCGCGCTGCCTGAAAACATGGACGGATTTACCGCCCTGCGCCAGGCGCTGGAGCAGGTCCCGGTGCTGCTGGTGCTGGATGGCGCCGAACATCTGCAGGCTGAGTTGGCCGCGCCATTGGTCGAGCTGGTGACGCAAACCGCCGGCGTGCGCGTGTTGCTGACCAGCCAGGCGCCGCTGGGCATTGCGGGCGAAGTGGTCTACCGCCTGGCGGTACTGGCGGTACCCGACGCTGCCACGCCGCGCGATGAGGCGCAGGGCTATGCCGCCGTCGAGCTGTTCGCCCAGCGCGCCCGCGCTGCCGACCAGCATTTCGCATTGGACGCCGCCAACAGCAAGCTGGTGAGCGACATCTGCCGGCGCCTGGACGGCAACGCCCTGGCCATTGAGCTGGCCGCCGCGCGCGTGCCGGCGCTGGGCCTCGCCATGGTGCTGGAGCGGCTCGACGACCGCTTCCGGCTGCTGAAACTCTCGGGCACAGCTGCCGACGCGCGCCACGGCGCGCTGCACGCAGCCTTCGACTGGAGCTACCGACTGCTGACTGCGGCCGAGCAGCGTGTCTTCAACCAGCTGGGTGCCTTCGCGGGCAGCTTCACCCTACAGGCCGCCGCACGCAGCGTGAGTGACGGGAACATCGATGCGACCGAAGCCATCGACCTGATCACGCATCTCGTCGATCGCTCGCTGGTGTCGGCACTGCCCATCGACCCGCCACGCTACACACTGCTGGAGACCGCGCGTTACTACGCGCGCGCACGGCTGGCAGAGCGCGGCGAGCTGGAGGGCGCAAACCGCAACGTCGCCGGCGCGCTGCTCGAACTGCTCGATGTGGCCTACCAGGAGTATTGGTCACTGGATGAAGCCGCCTGGTTGCACCGCTACCAGCCGGAGCTGGATAACGTGCGCGCCGCCATCGATTGGGCCGCCGCGCATGATCGGCTGTTGGCGGTCTCACTCTATGGCTCGGCGTGGCCGCTGTTTCTGGAGACCGATCTCGGGGCCGAGGGTCGCAACCGCTTTGAGCAGACGGTGACGCAGATCGACGCCAGCCTGCCGATGGCGCGAGTCGCGCGCTTCTGGGAGGCGGTAGCGAGTCTTGAATCCACGCGCAAGTACGACCGCGCGCGTTATGCGGCAGAACTCGCCGCTACGCTGCATGACAACGTGGGCAACGGGCGCGCGCGCTACTACTCGCAGTCGCTGCTGGCGCTGAACTGGCGTGGCGACGATAGCGCAGCTCGCGCCGCCTTCGAAGTGGCGCGCCAGCTTGAAGATGCCGCGTGGCCAGCGCGCCTGCTGGCCCACGGCGCCCTGACGGAAGGTGCGCTGCTGGTCAGTCGCGGCGATTTCCCGGCAGCGCGCGCCAGCTACCAGCGTGCCGTGCGGCTCGCGTTGACCACGAGTGAACGCCAGGCACTGGCGGCCACCGTAAGCATCGCCGAGCTGGACGTTACCTGCGGCAACCTGGCAGGCGCCCTGCAGCTGGGTCGTCCGCTGGCGCTGAGCCTGCGTCACTCAGGCCGCCGTGAAACGCGCCTGGAACTGCTCGCCGTAAACTTTGCCGCGCTGTTGCTGTCCGGCGAAATCGCGGAGGCGCGTGCCAGCGGCGCCGAGTTTCATGAACTGGCGATGCGCCTGGACACCGGCAGGCTGCACTCGGCGCTGGATGCCATGGCCTATCTGGCCTGCCTCGACCACCAGTACACCTCAGCCGCGTGCATTGCCGCGTGCGCCGATGCCGCGCACGCGGCCCATGGGCAATTGCGCCGACAACCGCTGGAAGAGCGTATGCGCGCGCTGGTGCAGGCCAGGCTGGACACTGCAGCGACAGAAGGATGGCAACAGCCTCCGCCGGATGGGCGTGATGCGGTTGACGAAGCGGCCGCCTGCGCCCTGGCGCTGGGGCTCAGTCACTGATGAATGATTCAACGAGGCAACCCATGGTCGCACAACTCTTCAAAATTGCGTTCGCGTCAATTTCCATGGCCGTGATGACCACGCCCGCGCAGGCCGTGGTCAAGGACGCTTCCGCATCCGGGTTTACTTAGAGAACTCTGCTGACGTCCCTGTGGATCCCGCGACCGCCTGGCGGGTTCTGGTTGGCGAAGTCGATCTGTGGTGGCCAAAGGACCATACCTGGTGGGGTCGGGCTTCCAGGCTGACGATCGATGCACGCGCTGGCGGCTGCTTCTGCGAACAGGCCGGGGATCGCCAGGCGCAGCACATGCTGGTGACCTTCGCCGATCCGGACAGATTGCTGCGCATGAGCGGCGGCCTTGGGCCATTGCAGGGGATGGGACTTTCCGGGACTCTTGAGTTCCGCCTGACGGCGATCGACAGTGGCACGCGAATCGTGCTCTGGTATCGGGCCGGCGGTTACACGCCGGACGACTTGAGCAAGTTCGCGGCTGCGGTGGACGGCGTTCAGGCACAGCAGCTTGGTGGACTGGTGGACAGGCTTCGCCGTCGATCCGGGCAGTCAGGCAAGCTTCCGCCGTAGTCATTGCTGGTGGATCCGTATGTTGATTCGAGTAACAAGCTCTGAGGATAGTCACGCTTTGCTCGACCTGTATGTCCGGGTTGCCAGGGTACCCGGAGGCCTGGCGCGCCTCGAACGCGAGATTGACCAGTGCTTATATTGCGGGCTTTCTCGCCAGGTCGCTCAAGTCAGGCATTTCGTATGTTGCAGTGACGGACGCAGGCAAAGTGATCGGTGAAATACATGCGTACTCCCCGGGGCTCTACTGCTTTGCCCACGTTCTATCGGAATTGACCATTGCCGTCGATCCTGATGCGCAGGGTGCAGGTGTGGGACGCAAATTGTTTGAGACATTCATGGAACGTGTGCAAAGTCATGCTGCGGATATTTCCAGGGTGGAGCTGATTGCCCGGGAGTCAAACAGGAAAGCGCTACGGTTCTATGAATCCCTGGGTTTCAAACAGGAAGGGATCTTCAGGAATCGCATCAGGAATCTGGATGGATCGCTTGAAGCCGACATACCCATGGCGTGGACGCGGATTCCATCTGGCAGTTGAAGAACTTTCGTCGCCGGTAGTCATGTGCACAGACGTCGACCTGCGAGCGGCGGCCGCTACTGAAGCATGGCATTGATTGCGGAGTCGAGGATGAGAATTCGAATAGGCATCGGGCTCGTGGCACTGGCGCTCGCAACACCACCGGTTGGCTGTGCAGCAAATGCATCGACCGCAGCACCGACACCGCAAACAGTGGTGCCGGGAGTGTGGCTGATCCCCGGCGGCATACGCGCCGGACGCGAACCCGATGGCAATTCCGTGATCTTCGCTGCGCCGGCCGGATTGATAGTGGTCGACACAGGCCGTCATGAGTGGCATCGCCGGGCGATCCTGTCATTGGCGCGCAGTCAGGCACAGCCGATCGTCGCCATCGTCAACAGTCACTGGCACCTGGATCACGTCAGTGGCAACCCGACGCTGCGTGCAGCATTCCCGCAGCTGCGCGTCTACGCGAGCAACGCCATCGACCACGCCCTCACCGGCTTTCTTGCCGCAAGCGCAACCGAGCAGGCAGGATATCCCGACGATCCGCAGTTCCCGGAGGAGTTGCGCGAAGATATTCGTGGGGATCTGTTGGCGATCCGGAATGGGGCGGCGCTCAAGCCGGATGTCGTGATTACCGGGTCGGGACCCATGACACTTGGGGGCCGCGTGCTGACTGTCAATCTGGCGCCTGACGCTGCGACCGCCGGCGACATATGGCTGTACGACACGACCAGCCGCGTCGTGGTGCTCGGCGACCTGGTCACCCTGCCGGCACCGTTTCTCGACACTGCATGCCCCGATGGATGGCAGGCAGCGTTGGCGCAGGTGGCGGCTACACCTTTCAGGATTGCAATTCCTGGCCATGGCGCCCCGATGACGCGCGCTCAATTCTCCCTCTACCGCCAGGCATTTTCAGCTTTCATCCACTGCGCTGATTCCAGCCATTCCGGCACCGAGTGCGCGACGGACTGGGTGAGCGCGATCCGATCGCTCCTTGCGGCCGACCCGCCCGAGGAGCAGCAGGCGCAGGGCACTGCCGCTTACTACGTCGATATGCTGAGAACCCATGGCGGGCGGAGCAAGTACTGCGAGGAGCCGCGAGGCACGGGCTGAGCCGACGTTCGCCCCTCAGGCCAGCCAGCGCTGGATGCGATCGTGCAGCGGGCTGCTGCGCGGGAAGTGCGCCTGCAGGTAGGCCATCTGGTCGGTGAGCACGCGCCGGCCCTTGAGGAAGATATATTCCGCATAGGTGGGCGCGAACGGCACCGCCAGCAGCTGCATCCTGGCCTGCTCGGGCGTACGCCAGGCCTTGACGTTATTGCAGCGGCGGCAGGCTGCGACCACATTGGTCCAGACGTCGCGCCCGCCCTGGCTGAAGGGGCGCACGTGATCGCGCGAGAGTTCGCGTGAGGGAAAACGGCCGCCGCAGTACAGGCACAGGTGGGCATCGCGCCGGAACAGCGTTTCGTTGTTCAGCGGCGGCACATAGTCGTGACGGGTGTTGCCGGGGTTGCCGGTGTGGCCGACGGTGGCGACGATGGAGCTGACTTCGACCACCGTGCGCAGGCCGGTACGCGCACTGACGCCGCCGTATAAGGAATAGATCAGCGAACCACAGGTATAGGCGACCTGCTCCTGGTGATACAGGCGCGCCGCCTCGCGGTAGTCGATCCACTCGAGCGGCATGCCGGCGATATCGGTGCGCAGCACCATTTGGGTCAGGCCGTGCGCAGCCGCGTGCAGCACGAGGCGGGTATCCTCCTCCGCAGGGCGGCCATGGGCAGTGGTCTGGGCACTCATCCGTGCAAGAGTAGGCAGCCTTGTGAGAGAATTCAACGTATGGGGTCCGGGATTGTGAAAAACCCGGCTAAACCCATCATCCACAGGAGTCCAGCATGCCCGTGACCATAGGTGCGCTACGCGAGAGCGTGCCCGGCGAAACCCGCGTCAGCCTGGTGCCCGAAGTCGTCACCAAGCTCAAGGCGGCCGGTGCACGGGTGCTCATGGAGCGCGGTGCGGGAACCAGCGCCCAGTTCCCCGACGCCCTGTACAAGGACGTGGAATGGGCCGATTCGGCTGCCAGCGTGCTGGCGCAGGCCGATGTACTGCTGACGGTGCAACCCCTGGATATGGCGCAGATTGGCGCGCTGCGCGCCGGCCAGGTGGTCGTGGGATACCAGCAGGCGCATGCGCGAACTGCCGAGGTCAGGGCGCTGTGCGAGCGAGGCGTGACCAGTTTTGCCATGGAACTGATCCCGCGCATTTCGCGGGCGCAGTCGATGGATGCCCTCTCCTCGCAGGCCGCCATTGCCGGTTACAAGGCGGTGCTGCTCGCGGCCAACACCCTGGATCGCTTCCTGCCGATGCTGACCACGGCGGCGGGCACCATCCGCCCGGCGCAGGTGCTGATTGTCGGCGTAGGCGTGGCCGGCCTGCAGGCCATCGCCACCGCCCGGCGGCTCGGCGCGGTGGTCGAGGCCTACGACGTGCGCAGTGCCACCAGGGAACAGGTGAAATCGCTGGGCGCCAAATTCATCGAGACCGGCGTCTCGGCCGAGGGCCAGGGCGGCTATGCCCGCGAGCTCACCGCCGAAGAAAAAGCCCAGCAACAGGAAGTGCTCGATGCACGCATTGCGCTCGCCGATGCCGTGATCACCACCGCCTCGGTGCCGGGACGGCGCGCACCGCGACTCATCTCGCGCGCCGCGGTCGAGCGCATGAAAGCCGGCGCGGTCATCGTCGACCTGGCCGCGGAATCGGGCGGCAACTGCGAGCTCACGCGCGCCGGCGAGACCGTGCTGCACAACGGCGTGAAGATTGTCGGGCCCGTCAATCTGCCGGCGCAGCTGGCCTATCACGCGAGCGAAATGTACGCCCGCAACCTGCTCAATTTCCTGAAGCCCGCCATCGACAAGAGTGGCGCACTGGCAATCGACTGGCAGGATGAAGTCTTCGCGCAGTCGTGCCTGACGCACGAGGGCGCCATCAAACACGAAGCCACGCGCAAGAGTGTGGAGGGAACATGACCGGCATAGTTGCTCTGTATATATTCATGCTCGCGGCCTTTACCGGCTACGAGATCATCGCCAAGGTGCCGGTGATCCTGCACACGCCACTGATGTCCGGCTCGAATTTCGTACACGGCATCGTGCTGGTGGGCGCGATGGTGGCACTCGGTAACTCGCACACCACGCTCGAGAAGGTCATCGGCGCCATCGGCGTGTTCATGGCAGCCGGCAATGCGGCCGGCGGTTACGTGGTGACCGAGCGCATGCTGCAGATGTTCAAGGCTAGCGGCGCGAAGTCCGGCAAACCCAAGAGCGGGGGCCACTGATGGATACCTCCCTGCTGGGCGCCGATGGCAGGCAATGGCTGATTCAAGCCAGCTACTTCGTCACGGCCTTCCTGTTCATCATGGGGCTCAAGCGCATGAGCTCGCCAGTCACGGCCCGCAGCGGCATCGTCTGGGCGGGCGCCGGCATGCTGGTCGCGACCCTGTTCACGTTCCTTTATCCGGGCATGGGCAACTACGAGTGGATTCTGCCCTCGATCATCGTCGGCACGCTGCTGGCCTGGATCAGCGGCAAGCGCGTGGCCATGACCGACATGCCGCAGATGATCGCGCTCTACAACGGCTTCGGCGGCGGTGCGGCCGCGGCGATCGCCGCAGTCGAACTGTATCGCGGCGAGACCATGAGCCCGACCATGGGCACGCTCGCGGTGAGCGGCGGGCTGATCGGCGCCATCTCCTTCAGCGGCAGCCTCATCGCCTTCGGCAAGCTGCAGGGCCTGGTGAAGAAATCCTGGCGCTTCGGCGGCCAGCAGCTGCTGAACATCGTGATCCTGCTGGCGGCGCTGGTGGTCGGCGCGATGATCGCCTCCGGCCATGCCGTCGACCCGCTGCATGTTTCGCTGTTCTTGGTAATCGCGCTGGTATTCGGCGTGTTCATGACCCTGCCGATCGGCGGCGCCGACATGCCGGTGGTCATCTCGATGTACAACGCCTTCACCGGCCTGGCAGTGGCGTTCGAAGGCTTCGTGATGCAGAACGCCGCGATGATCATCGCCGGCACCGTGGTCGGCTCGGCCGGCACCCTGCTCACGCAACTGATGGCGCGCGCGATGAACCGCTCGCTCGGCAATGTGCTGTTCTCGGGCTTCGGCGACACCGGTGGCGCTGCTGCCGGCGGCGGCGATATCGCGGGCAGCATGAAGTCGATTGAGGCCGCCGACGTCGGCGTGATGATGGCCTTTGCGCAGAAGGTAATCGTGGTGCCGGGCTACGGCATGGCGGTGGCGCAGGCCCAGCACAAGGTATGGGAACTGTGCCAGCTGCTGATCGATCGCGGCGTGATGGTGCGCTTTGCCATTCATCCGGTTGCCGGCCGCATGCCCGGCCACATGAACGTGCTGCTGGCCGAAGCCGGCGTGCCCTACGATCTGATCGCTGATCTGGACGAAATCAACGCCGAATTTGAAACCGCCGATGTGGCGCTGATCATCGGCGCCAATGATGTCGTCAACCCGACCGCGCGCAACGACAAGTCGAGCCCGATTTACGGCATGCCGATCCTCAATGCCGACAAGGCCAAAAACGTGATCGTGATCAAGCGCGGCCAGGGCACCGGCTTTTCGGGCATCGAAAACGCGCTGTTTTATCTGGATAACACCCGCATGCTTTATGGCGATGGCCAGAAGGCGGCCGCTGAGCTCATCCAGGCGGTTAAAGCGGTCTAGCCCCACGCGCACTGCCCGGGCCGCGCGCCGCGACCCGCCTTCCGCGCTCGCCCCAGCGGCAACTCCTGCTGCAGATTCCTGCAACCAAATGGCTGCTGGCGAGTATTACCGTTACCGCCGCGGAGAACAAAGCTCTGCAGCACCCACTAACGAAATACCTGAAATTCAGGTGCAGGAGACCGACATGAACCACTCAGACAAAATGCATCCCTTTGCGCTGCGCGCTGCAGTGCTCAGCATCCTCATCACCAGCAGCATGGCACTGTTGCCCGCTCTGGCTGGTGCCGGCACGAACCACGGCTCACGCGACCTGCAGATGTTGCAGGCGACCGCGGCGCAATCGCAGAGTGTGAAGGTCGCGGGCTAACGCCCGCCGACCCGTCACTACCACTACGGGCGTCAGTGCCCCAGGCTTTGCAACATCTTCAGGCCATCGGCAATGAGGCTGTCGTGATTGCCAGGCACCTGACCGCCCGGTGTCAGCTGGTTGATCAGTTCAGGTAGCAGCTGCGCCATCGAAGCACCCGCCTGCTGCACCGGGATTCCCAGCCTGGCCGCTATCCCGCTGAGCGCGTCGCCGCCGAGCACCTGGTGCACCTGATCGCCAGTGACTGCCATGTTCGGGCCCTTGCCCACCCAGGAATCAGCGTGCTGACCCAGACCGCCCTGGCGGAATTTTTCGAGCAGGCCGGAGAGACCACCCTGCTGCTGCACCAGGGCCATCGCTGCGGCCAGCAAGGCACCTGCTGCAGGGCCACCCAAACCACCGGCCTGGCCGGTGCTCTGACCCGCATTCTGACCACCGCCCATGCCACGGGTCAGACTGCTGAGCAAAGAACCCAAGGGATTGTTGCCCTGCTGCGCCCCGCCGCCCATTGCTGAACCCAGAACGCCGCCAATCAAGCCGTCGAGTAAGCCCATGAGAAACTCCGATTGAGTGAAGGCGTCATCATGCCTCAACTCGCCCGGCGCAACTCACTCCTTCTGCTTCTGGGGATGCTGTGCGCTACGCTTCTGCAATCGCTCACGCATCTGCGCTCGCTCTGCGGGCGTGGCCTCAAGCCAGCGCTGGCGCAATTGACGGCGCTGCTCGGGCGGCAGTCGGGCGAAGTCGCGGTAGTGCTCGCGCACCAGTGCGCGGTCCTGTGGGTCCAGTGCCTGGAAGTGCTGCCAGCGACGGCGGATCAGTTCCCGCTGCTCCTCGGGCAGCTCGCGCCAGGTCTGAAAGCGCTCGCGCGCCCTGTCGCGCTCCTGTGGCGGCATGCTCAGCCAGCGATCCGCGCCGCGCGCCAGCGCCTGTTGACGCGCAGGCGGCAGTGAAGCCCAGTCGCCGGCGTGGCCCTGCAGGAGTTTCTGTTGCCCGGCGCTCAGTGCCGACCAGTCCAGGGACGGGCTCGGCGCACTGGCAGGCGAATCCGGCAACGGCGCTGCGGGCGCTGTGGGCGCAGCAGCGCCCAGTGCACACGCCGAGCTCAGCGCCAGCACGGTCCAGGCAAATATCTCTACGCGCAGCGTCTTCATGTGCCGTTCCCCTGGTCCGCGGGCGGCGGC
The DNA here is from genome assembly GCA_963823235.1 of uncultured Gammaproteobacteria bacterium. Lineage (GTDB taxonomy): Bacteria > Pseudomonadota > Gammaproteobacteria > Steroidobacterales > Steroidobacteraceae > FEN-1191. The sequence continues at coordinate 577,094 of CAWGKS010000007.1, forward strand.
GCTGGTTTTTTGGGCGCCGTCACCGCTTTTTCAAGATCAGTCCCTTTGAGGTAATCGCGCCAACCCGGTTCGGATGAATCGATGGAACCGAGAAACTCCAGCAGCTCGGCATCCACGGCGGTGCTTTTCGGCGGCGCAGTACTGCCAGCCTGCGGCACCGGCGCACCGGCCAGCGCCAATCCGCATGGCAACGCAAGCAGAGCGCCCGATCGCCAGATCATCAGCTGACTCCGCCACTGTCGGCCTGCGTCGCGGCACTCACAGCCCATTCGTAGAAGTCGTAGTCGAGCTCGGATTCCTGCGCCAGTGCCAGGCCATCGCCGTCGGCGAGCAACTCCATGTCGTCAGCGGCGCCGCGGGTGCTGGCCTGCAACTCCGGACCGGGACCCTGTTGACCCACGACGATCAGCACGGCCAGGACGGCACCGGCTACCGCGCCAGCCGGCAGCCAGCGCCGCCACTGCAGCAACGGCTGAGTGCGGCGGGCCTGCTCGAGGGCCGAGTGACGCGCCTGCGTCAGGCGCGAGCGTGTCGCGCCGTCCAGATTTGCCACACTGTCCTGCAACAGTGCGCGCGTGTGCTGCGCGAATTCTTCCAGACGCTGCTGCTCGTCCGCGTTCATGCCCAATACTCCCCAAGTTGTCCGCGCAGGAACTGCAGGGCGCGAAAATAATGCGTCTTTACGCTGCCTTCAGAACAGGCCATGGCCTGCGCCGTGGCCGCGACATCCAGGCCTTCGATGTTACGCAACAGGAACGCCTGGCGCTGGCGGGCCGGGAGTGCGGCCACGGCGCGCTCCAGCGCCTGCAGTGTCTCCGCCGTCTGCACCTGGGCCGCGGGCGTAGGCGCCGGATCGGGCGCCTGCGCCACGGGATCCGGCTCGTCATGCTCATCGTCGGCACGAACCCACGGTAGCCAGGCGATGACGCGACTGCGCGTACGACGGCGGCGCTGCATGTCACGGATGCCATTCTCAAGAATGCGGTAAAAAAGTGGCGGCCACTCGGCGGCCGGTCGGCGCGCGTAGCGGCGCACCAGGCGCAGCATGGCATCCTGTACGGCGTCGAGCGCGTCCTGGTCGTGGCGCAGCGCGATCTGTGCGATCCTGAATGCCCGGCGTTCTGTGGCAGCCAGGAAATCGGCCAGCTGCCGTGACTCCTGCAACGTCGAATCCTGCAATGCGGTGACCTCTGGCGAGGCAAAGCTCGCAGATTCTGTCAGCAATTTGGCAAAGGTGTTCATGGCCCTAATCGAAGCAACGCAGTGGGTTTACTTTGGTTGACCGCCACTGGTAGGCGGGGAACCGCCAAAATCATCCACTTAGCGTAAATATTGGGGAAAAAACTGGAAGTGAGGCCGCCAGGCGCACGCTTGAGACCGCATGGATCTCTTTATGATATTGATAATTATGTATTTTTTTGAAAATCCCGGGTCTGGATTTCGCCCCGGTCCAATGTACCCAACGCCCAATCCGTGGCTGAAAAACCCAGTCCATCCACAGACTTATCCACAATGAGCCCCGATTTTTCCACATCCCCGGAAGTGCTGAAGGTCGCTGTGGATTGCCCGCTGCGCACGCTCCTGGACTATCTCCCTCCAAAAGGCCGCGTCGCGACCGACCTGCGCCCGGGTACACGCGTGAGAGTGCCTATGGGGCGACGTGAAGCCATCGGGGTGGTGATCGCCCGAGCAGGGCAGTCCCAGCTGGCGAGTGGCAGGCTGCGAGCTGTCATCGAAGCGCTCGATGAGGAGCCGCTGCTGGATGCTGGTCTGCTGGATCTGCTGCTGTGGACGGCAAGTTATTACCATCATCCGCCCGGGGAGGTGATCTGTGCGGCACTCCCTGCGGCGCTACGCAGCGGCGCCACAGCGCAGGCGCAGCAAAGCTGGCTGCAGCTGACAGTCGCCGGCCGCGAAGCGATCTTAGCCGGCGAACCCCGACGCGCGCCACGACAACGCGAACTCCTGCAGCGCCTGGCTGAAAATCCTGAGGGATTGCGCACCGTGCAGCTCGATGCTGATGCTGCCGGCTGGCGCCACAGCGCGCGGGCACTGCATCGGCGCGGTTGGACCACGCTCGAAGAGCGCAGCGTAACGGCGGCCGCGCCAGTGGCTGGCTCTGCGGCGGCCGATGGTGGCCCGACGTCACCTACGAGCTGGCCGCGCGGCCCTGAGCTCAGCCCCGAGCAATCGCGTGCCGTGAATGACATCGACGCCGAAGCAGGGCACTACAGTGCCTTCGTACTGCAGGGCGCGACCGGCAGTGGCAAGACCGAGGTGTATCTGCGCCTGGTGGTGCGCGCACTCGAACGTGGTCAAAGCGCACTGGTGCTGGTCCCCGAGATCGGGCTGACACCGCAATTGCTGGCACGCTTTCGTGAGCGCCTCCCGGTACCGATGGCAGTGCTGCATTCCGCGCTCAAGGATGGTGAGCGCCTGGCGGCCTGGCGCGCGGCCCGTGCCGGCGAGGCCCGGGTCGTCATCGGTACGCGCTCGGCCGTGTTCGCACCGCTCCAGAATCTGGGGCTGATCGTCATCGACGAAGAGCACGACAGCTCCTACAAACAGCACGAAGGCGGCTGCCGCTACTCGGCGCGCGACGTGGCCGTGCGCCGTGCACAGCAGGCGGCAGTGCCGGTGGTGCTGGGTTCAGCCACGCCCAGCCTCGAGACACTGCAGAATGTGCAGCAGGGGCGCTATCGTCAATTGCCGCTGCCGCGTCGCGCCGACCAGGCAGCGGCGCCGAAGGTGGCGCTCATCGATCTGCGCGCGCACGCCGTGCACGCAGGTCTTGCGGGTCCGGTGATTCAGGCTATCGGCCGACACCTGGCGAGTGATGGCCAGGTGCTGGTGTATCTGAACCGGCGCGGCTACGCGCCCACCCTGCTGTGCACCAGCTGCGGCTGGATCGCACCGTGCACCGAGTGCGATGCGCGCCTGACGGTGCACCAGGGGGCCGCGCAACTGCGCTGCCACTACTGCGGCGCCGCGCAGCCGCTGCCGCAACGCTGCGCGCGCTGCGGCTTTGCCGTGCGGCCGGTGGGCCAGGGCACCGAGCGTGTGGCCGAAACACTGGCGGAACTATTCCCCGCCGCCGCGCAGGTGCGCCTCGATCGCGACACGGTGCGCAGCGCCGCCGATATCGATGCCGTGATGCACTCACTGCTCGAGGGCCGCGCACGCATACTGGTGGGCACCCAGATGGTGACCAAGGGCCATCATTTTCCGGGCGTGACGCTGGTAGCCGTGCTCAACGCCGATCAGGGCTTGTTCAGCACCGATTTTCGCGCCGCCGAGCGCCTGGCACAGACCATCGTGCAGGTGGCCGGGCGCGCCGGGCGCGGTGAGCGCGCCGGTGAAGTGCTGATACAGACGGCCTATCCTGAGCACCCGCTGCTGCAAAGCCTGCTCAGCGGCGGCTATGAAAGCTTCGCGACCGACGCGCTGCTCGAGCGCGCCACCGCGCGCTGGCCGCCCTTCAGCCGACTGGCGCTGCTGCGTGCTTCAGCGCTCACGGCCGAGCAGGCGCTCGATTTTCTGAATGCCGCGCGGGACTGCGCCGGATTGCAACCCGAAGCACGGCTGCTGGGGCCCGTCAGTGCCAGCATGGCGCGGCGCGCCGGGCGCCATCACGCGCAGCTGTTGATCGAACACGCCGGGCGCGGCGGCCTGCATCGCTTTCTGGAGCGCTGGCTGCCCGAGGTAGAGCGCCTGCCAGCGGCGCGGCGCGTGCGCTGGGCGCTGGATGTCGATCCCCTGGACATCCAGTAGCGTGGCTTGCCAGCCTGCGCAGCTTTTTCGGTAGACTGCGCGACCATTCCCCGTATTCGGATTGCCCTTGAAAATCGAGCTGGAAGAATTGCTGGCACAGGCGCTGGCCGGGTTGCCAGCCGGCGTGCTCGCCGCGCCGGTAGAGCGCTCCTGGATCAGCGTCGAGCGCACCCGCGACGCGCAGCACGGCGACTACGCCTGCAACATCGCTCTGCGCCTGGCCAAGGTGGCTGCTCGCAAGCCGCGCGAACTGGCCGCGGCCATCGTGGCGGCTCTCCCCGCGAGCCCACTGCTCGCGCGCGCCGAAGTTGCAGGCGCCGGTTTCATCAATCTGTTTCTGGCCAGCGATGCGCAGAGCAATGCCCTGCGGCGTGTGTACGCGCAAGCGGAGCGCTACGGCAGCAGCGAGTTGGGTGCGGGCCTCGCGGTAATGGTTGAGTTCGTTTCCGCCAATCCCACCGGACCTCTGCACGTCGGCCACGGTCGCCAGGCGGCGTATGGTGCGACGCTCGCCAATCTGCTGCGCGCCACGGGTCATCGCGTGCACCGCGAGTACTACATCAACGATGCCGGTCGCCAGGTCGATATCCTCACCGTCAGCGTCTGGCTGCGCTACCTGCAGGCAGGTGGTGAAACGCTGCCGTTTCCGGACAATGGCTACCGTGCCGAATACGTGCTGGCCATCGCCGCGCAACTGCGCGAACGCCATGGCGCAACGCTGCAGCATCCGGCGGCCAGCGTTCAGGCCGGCCTGCCCGCCGACGCACCGCTCGGCGACAAGGAACAATACATCGACGCGCTGATCGCACGCATGCGCACGCTGCTCGGGACCGCGGGCTTTGAGTCGGTGCTCGAACTGGCGCTCGAGGCCATGCTCGCCGACATCCGCGCGGACCTGGCGCAATTCGGGGTCGAGTTTGAGTGCTGGACTTCAGAACGCGCACTGGCCCGCTCGGGCGCCGTGGAGCGGGCGCTGGCCAGACTTGCCGCACAGGATCAGACCTACCTCAAGGACGGTGCGCTGTGGCTGCGCACCAGCGCCTTTGGCGACAGCGAAGATCGGGTGCTGGTGCGTGCCAACGGTGCGCAGACCTATTTCGCACCCGATATCGCCTATCACCTCGACAAGCGCGAGCGCGGCTTTGCACGGCTCATCGATGTCTGGGGCGTCGATCACCATGGTTACATTCCGCGCATGCGCGGCGCGCTGGTGGCGCTTGGTGAGCCCGGCGAATGCCTGGAAGTGTGCCTGATCCAGTTCGTCAGCCTGTTTCGTGGCGGCGAGAAAGTGGCGATGGGCAAGCGCGATGGCAATTTTGTCACGCTGCGCCAGCTGCGCGAGGAAGTGGGCAACGATGCCTGCCGCCTGTTTTACCTGATGCGCAGCCACGACCAGCCGCTTGATTTCGATCTCGAGCTGGCTAAATCGCGCAGCAACGACAACCCGGTGTATTACATTCAGTATGCGCACGCGCGCGTCGCCAGCGTGATGAAGCAGCTGGCCGCACGCGGCCTGGAATTTGACCGCGAACGTGCACTGGGCGCACTCGAGCGCCTCGATGGCCCGCACGAGGCGGCCGTGCTCACCGCCATCGCCCGCTACCCGGAAGTGATTGCGCAGGCGGCCGCGAACCGCACTCCACACACGCTGGTACATTTCCTGCGCGAGCTCGCGCAGACCTTTCACACCTGGTACAACGCCGCCACCTTCATAGTTGAAGATGCCACCACGCGCGATGCGCGACTGGGCCTGGCCGTGGGCGCGCAGCAGGTATTGCGCAATGGCCTCACGCTGCTGGGCGTCAGCTCACCGGAGAGCATGTGAACCAGCGCCGCCTGAGCGCACGCGACTACAAGGGCGTGCAGCGCGGCGGTTTCAACTGGCAGCGCTGGCGCGAATTCGGCATCGGCCTGGGGCTGGGGCTGCTGGTCGCGCTCATCGTCTATGTCAGCGATCATCGCGCCAGCGAGGCCACGATCGAGACCGATCCGACCGCGCGCCATCCCGTTAGCGGCAACGCCGCGCGCTCGGCAGCAGGCAACGCCGCGGCCAACAGCGCCACCGGCGCGGCCGGCCGCACTGGCACCCGTGAGCCTGGCGTCGGCAGCACTGATGCCGATACCAACTACGCCTTCTACGATATGCTGCCAAAGTTTGAAGTCGTGGTGCCGGAGAAAGAGCGCGGCACGCGCGTCGATGCGGCGGCGCGCGTCGAGCAGCCCGGCACCTATTTCCTGCAGGTCGGCTCGTACCACAGCGAAGCCGAGGCAGAGCGCGTGCGCGCACAGCTCGCGCGCCAGGACATCAGTGCCAGCGTGCAGCGCGTGCAGCTCGACGCCGACGTCTGGTTTCGCACCCGCGTCGGTCCGCTCAAGGATCTGAACCAGCTCAACCGCCTGCGCCAGCAGCTACGGGCCGCAGATATGGACTCGCTGGTGGTCCGCGTTACCGAGTGAGCGCCCTGGTAAGGAGCAGCCATGCAGGAATTGAACAACGAACTGCTGGGCGCGCTGCGCTCGCAACTCGGCGCCGATGCGCTCGCTACCGGCGCCGACATCGGTCCCCGCTACCACTCGGACTGGTCCGGGCACGATCCCTGTGCGCCCGTGGTCGTGGTGCGGCCGCGCACCACCGCGGCAGTGTCCAGTTGCCTGAAGCTGTGCAACCAGTTCGCGCAGCCAATCGTCGTACAGGGCGGACTCACGGGTCTCGCTGGCGGCGCCACGCCGCGACCGGGAGAGCTGGCGCTGTCACTCGAGCGACTCACGGGCATCGAGTCCGTGGACGCCGCCGGCGCCACGCTGATTGCCGGCGCTGGTACACCGCTGGCGGCAATCCACGAGGCGGCCGCTGAGCAGGGCATGCAGTTTGCGCTGGATCTCGCGGCGCGCGGCTCCTGCACTATTGGCGGCAATATCGCCACCAATGCCGGAGGCGTGCGCGTCATCCGCTATGGCATGGCACGCGAGCAGGTGCTGGGCCTGGAGGTCGTGCTGGCCGACGGGACCATATTGAGTTCGCTCAATACCATGTTGAAGAACAATGCGGGCTACGACCTCAAGCAGCTGTTCATCGGCACCGAGGGCACGCTCGGCGTGGTCACGCGCGCGGTGTTGCGGCTCCAGCCGGCACCCTGCGAGCGCCACACGGCCTTTGTCGCGGTCGCCGCTTTCGCCGATCTTGTGACGCTGCTGGGAGAGTGTCGCCGGATGTACGGCGGCCAGCTCAGTTCCTTCGAGGTCATGTGGTCGGACTACTACGAATTTGCGGCGGCCCACGTACTCAGCGGAGCCAGGCCGTTTACGGATCGGCACGCCATCTACGCACTCATCGAACTGGAATCATTTGAACCGGGCAAGGATGGCAGCCGGCTCGAGGCGGGTCTTGCCGGGCTGATGGAGCGTGGCGTAATCAAGGACGGCGTGGTGGCCCGCTCGCTGGAGGAGAGCAATCGTCTATGGCGGGTGCGCGACGCGGCGGGCGAGCTCATGATGCACGTTCCGCACGCGCTCTCCTACGACATTTCGCTGCCGCTGCCGGCGATCGAGGGGTACCTTGCGCAGCTGCAGACCGACATCGCACCGCTCACGGGCGACATGCCAGTGCTGCTGTTCGGACATCTGGGCGACGGCAATATCCATGTGCTTGTCAGTCCCCGTGATCCGACGGTGACCGGGCAGCTCAACGCCGTGGTCTACGGGGCACTGCAGGGCTTCGGGTCCGTGGCCGCGGAGCACGGCATCGGCGTGGCGAAGCGCGCTTACCTCGGCCACTCGCGCACCAGCGCTGAACTGGCGCTGATGCGCCAGCTCAAGGCGAGCCTGGACCCAAAGCGGATTCTCAATCCGGGGCGGGTGATCTGAAAAATGGCGGCGCCGGCTAATCCTCCGCGCCGTGACTGATCTCGATACCCAGCGAGCGCAGCTTGCGATACAGATGCGTGCGCTCCATGCCGACCCGCTTGGCCAGCAGCCCGACCTTGCCGCTGCACAACTGCAGCTGCTGCTGCAGGTAGGCGCGCTCGAAATGCTCGCGCGCCTCGCGCATCGGCAGCGCCAGCAGATCCTGCTTGACCAGCGGCGCATCGATCGGCGTCTGCGCCGCCAGTTCACGTTCCACTTCCTCGAGCGAAATTTCCTCGGCGCCGCCACGCAGCAGCAAACGGCGCATTAAACCGCGCAGCTCGCGCAGGTTGTCGGGCCAGGGGTAGTTGCGCAGGCGGTTCTGGGCGGCGACGCTGCAGCGCCGGAAGCGCAATTTCTCGCCCTCGGTGAGCTGATCAATGCACAGCCGCAGCAGATCGGGTACGTCCTCGGCGTAGTCACGCAGTGGCGGCACGCGCAGCGGCAGGACCGACAGCTGCGCATACAGATCGCGGCTGATGCTCAAGGATCCGGCGCGCACTTCGATGCCCGGGGTGGCGGTCGCGATCACGCGCGCCTCGAGCGGCAGTGTTTCGCCAGCGCCGCCACGCTGAAAGCTGCCGCTCGCCAGCGCCGCACCGAGCAGCCGGCGTGCCGTGTCCGGCAGTTCCTCGACATCGCCCAGGTAAAAGGTGCCGCCGCGCGCCTGTTCGAGCAGACCTGGCTGCGCTGCGCTGCCCAGCAGGGCCGCCACGGACTGCTCGTCCTGCAGCGAGCGCGGATCGCAGACCACATGGGGGCCGGCAGCGCGCGGGCCCGACTCGTGCACATGGCGCGCCAGCGCTTCCGGTTCGCAGCCCGATTCAGCGATCAGCAGCAGCGGCGCCGGAAAGCCTGCCAGCCGCAGCAGCTCGGTGCGCAATTGCTGCGCCACGCGACTGCGTCCCAGCAACGGCGTGCTGCCGCGGGCCGCGGCAAAGGCGCCGGCCTGGCGCGAACGGCGCGCATCGAGCGCGCGATTGACGGTCGGCAACAGCTTGGCGAGCGAGAGCGGTTTCTCGATGAAATCAAAGGCGCCCAGGCGCGTCGCCTCGACCGCGGTTTCCACGGTGCCGTGACCCGACATCATCACCACCGGACAATCATTGCGCGCGTCGGTCGACCATTCGCGCAGCAGCGTGATGCCGTCGGTATCGGGCATCCAGATATCGAGCAGCACCAGATCGGGTGCGCTGCGGGCGCGCGCGGCGCGCGCCTGCGCGGCATCAGCCGCGACTTCGACGTCGTGGCCTTCCTCGGTGAGGATCTCCTGCAGCAGCCGGCGGATGTCGACTTCGTCGTCGACGACCAGAATGCGGTTTGTGCTCATGCTCGCTCCCTACGCAATTCGCTACGCTTGTCCGCCACTGCCGGCAGCAGCACGCGGATGCGCGCGCCCCTTCCGGCCAGGTTCTCGGCACTGATGCGGCCGCCATGTTCGTCGACTATACGCTGCACGATCGCCAGGCCCAGGCCCGTTCCACGTGCCTTGCTGGTGACATAAGGCTCGAAAGCCTTGCTGAGGATATCCTCGCGGAAGCCGGGCCCGTTGTCACTGATAGTGAGTTCCGCCTGGGCCGGCTTGCTGGTGCCCAGCCAGCGCGTGCGCACGATGATCTGCGCAGCCCACGACGCCATGCAGCGCCTCGATACTGTTACTGAGCAGATTCGCCAGCACCTGGCGCAAACGGCTGCGGTCGGCCTCGATTTCCGGCAGCTGCGAGTCGAGTTCGAGACCAATGCCCACGGCCGGATCCTGCACCCGGTAGAGCTCGGCGACTTCGGCAACCAGCTGATTGAGGCTGAGGGCGGCCAGCTGCATTTCCGGAGCGCGCGCATAGTCGCTGAAGGCATTGACCATCTGCTTCATGGCATCCACCTGCTGGACTATGGTGCGCGTGGCGCGTTCCAGCAGGCGGGCGTGCTCGGTGTCGAGCCCCGGCAAAAGCTTGCGCCGCAGTTGCTCGGCGGAGAGCTGGATCGGCGTCAGCGGGTTCTTGATTTCGTGCGCCAGGCGGCGCGCCACCTCGCCCCAGGCGGCGTTGCGCTGCGCCGTGAGCAGCGCGGTGATGTCCTCGAAGACGACGACCAGGCCGCCGCGCTCGCTCTCGTCCGGCAGCGGCGTGCCCGCCCACAGCAGCACGCGCGCGCCGGTTTCAGCGTTCAGCGTCAGTTGCTCACGCCATTCGCGCTCGCCGCCCGCGAGGCGTGTGCGCAGGGCGCTGACAAAGCCTGACAGCAACGCGCCATCGCGCTGCCCGCGCCAGGCGCCGAACCGGCACCAAACGCCTGGCCGGCTGCCGCACTCAGATCAACGCCCAGGATCACGCCGGCAGAATCATTGGCACTGAGCAGGTTCAACTGGCCATCGATAACCAGCACCCCGCTCGAGAGTCGCGAGAGGATGACCGCGAGTCGCTCGCGTTCGCGCTCCACCGCCTGCCGGCTGAGCACGGCCTCTTCGCTGGTGCGCCGCAGTCGCTTGGTCATGTCGTTGAAGGAGTGCACCAGGAAACCCATTTCATCCCGCGAGGGGAGCGGCAGGCGCAGGGCGAAGTCGCCTTTGCCGACCGCGCGCGTTCCGGCAATCAGGTCCTGCACCGGACGCGCCAGGCGCTGTGCCGACCAGACGGCACCATAGACCGCCGCCAGCATGGTCAGCAGCAGCACCAGGGTCAGGGTGAGCTGAAAATTCGCCTTCAGCGGCTGGCGCGTCACCGACATGTCACCGTAGTTGTTATAGGCCTGCTGCACCGCTTCGGCCAGGGCGGCCAGCTCGGTGGGCACGGCGTAATCGATGAGCAGGTAACGGCCCGGTGGCGCGCCCATGGCACGCGGCAGGTTCGCTGCGGTGACGATGGTGTAGCGTCCGCCGGCCAGCGGCTGCAGGCTCACGTAACTGTGTCCCGCTGCCAGCTGCAGCAGCACTTCGGCCGGTGGCATGCCGGGAAATACCGCGGCGGCACCACTGCTGGTCACGATCGGCCGGCCGCTGGCGGCGTACACGGTTATGGCAGTGGCCTGGGCATCGCGGCGCTCGGCATCGAGGCGCACCAGCAATTCTGGTCCGCTGTGCGTCGCAATGGCGCGGGCGATGTTCTCGGTGCGCTGGGCCTGCTCGCGCAAGCGCAGATCGAGCGCCGAGCGCGACAGCACCAGCGCATCGTTCAGGCCCTGTTTGATTTCGACCCGAAACCAGCTGTCGATACCGTAGTTGAGGAACTCGAGCGAAAAGAGATAGAGAATCAGCAACGGCACGACCACCAGCGTGCCAAACATGCCTACCGTGCGCGCCGTCAGGCGCGAACCAGGCACATGATCACGAAAATCGTGAAACAGGCGCCACAGCTTGCGGGCCAGCAACACTCCCAGGGCCAGCACGCCGCAGCCGTTGAGCAGCAATATCCACGGCTGACGGCGATTGAAGTCGGCGGAATTTTCCACGCTGCGCGCCAGCAGCAGCAGCGCCCAGATGCCGGCGCCGAGTCCAAGCAGCACCAGGGCGCGCAATCCCCAGCGCTTCAGCGCACGAGTGTCCACGAATACCAGTCGCTGGTGCGATGCCAGCCGTCATTCCAGAACATCAGCGCGCGCAGCGCGTCGGGCATGTTGCCGCGACGCACGCCGGCCCGCAGGCGGATCTGCCACTCTTCGTCGCTGCGCAACTGCGCGTCGACCGCGATGGGCCATTCCTCCACCTGCCCAAGGCGCGTCAGCGCCGCGCCCAGTGTCGGAAAAGACTCCTGGCTGTTGCCCTCGATATCGCGCAGCAGGAAGCGCTCACTGATGACGTGATAGGAAAGTTCGCGCCGACGCGTGAGATCGACCGCATCGGCATCAAACCACAGGCGCCGATGCCGGCTGACCGTCACTTCCAGATCGAAGCTGAGCGTAACGCCGTCCTTGAGGGCAGCACTGATGCGCTCGGTCTGCGGATAGATAACGTGTGCGCTGAGCAGCACCGTGCCGTGGCTGGGCACGGCATAGGCTGAGCGGATTTCCAGCTGGCCGTCGAGCTCATCGTCAGCGAGCAACGGGGCCATGCCGAACAGCAGGGCCAGGACCAGGAGTGAATGCTGCGTTTTCAGGGTGTTAGTCATACTGTGCCCGGCACCGCGCCGCGCCGCAGACAAGCATAATAGAAGCCGTCGCCGCCTGCCCTTTCCTGGGGCAATATCTGCCAGCCCAGGCTCTGCGCCTGCAACGGCGGGGTATGCCGCGCTGCGGCCGGCACGGAGTCGAGCCGGGCCCCCGGTTCCGCTGCCAGAAAGCGCTCGATCACGGCCGTGTTCTCAGCCGGCAGCACGCTACAGGTACAGTACAGCAGCCGGCCACCGGGGCGCAGCAGGCGCCAGCAATTGCGTAGCAGTTCAAACTGGGTTTCGGCCAGCCCCGGCACGTCGACGGCGCGACGCAGCATCTTGATATCCGGGTGACGGCGGATGACGCCGGTCGCGGAACAGGGCGCGTCGAGCACAATGGCGTCGAAGGGCCGACCATCCCACCAGGCCGGTTCGCGGCGCAGATCGGCGGCCACCAGCTGTGCGCTGCGCTGCAGGCGGGCGAGATTGTCCGCCACCAGAGCCAGTCGCCTGGCGTCGATATCAAGCGCCACCAGTTCGATGGCACCATGCGCGAACTCGAGCAGCGCGCCGGTCTTGCCGCCGGGCGCTGCGCAGGCATCGAGCACGCGCTCGCCTGGGAGCGGTGCCAGCAGCATGGCGGCCAACTGCGCGCTGGCGTCCTGCACCGAGACCCGCCCTTCGGCAAAGCCCGGGATGTCTGCGACTGCAAGCGGAGTGGCCAGGCTTACGGCCGTATCGACACCGGGCACGAGGACGGCCTCGATCCCGGCTTGCTGCCAGCTCCTGCAGATAGTCGGCAGCGCTGGCGCGCGTGCTATCGACCCGCAGGCACAGCGGCGGATGCAGATTGTTGGCGGCCAGAATCTGCTCGAATTGCGCCGGCCAGGCCGCCTCGAGTGCGCGCACCAGCCAGGCCGGATGTGCGTGGCGCAGCGCCAGATTGCGGTCAACCTCGGCCAGCAGCACGGCCCGCTCCCGCAGATAGCGGCGCAGCACGGCGTTGGTCAGGCCCGCAGCGCGCTCCAGTTCGAGCAGGCGGATGGCGTCGACGGCGGCGGCCACGGTGCTGGCAGGCGCGTGAGCGGAATATTCGATCTGGTGCACGGCGCACACCAGCAGGGCACGCAGTCGTACATCGAGCTCGGCGCCAGGTTTGCTGGCCAGCGGCAATACCGCCGGCGCCAGGCGCAGATACCAGCGCAGGCTACCCAGCGCCACGGCGCGTATCGCGGCACGCTGCGGGAGCGCTGCCTGGGCAGCCAGCGCCTCGTCAGCGCTACGCCCGTCGTCCAGCACGGCGAGTACCACGCGCGCTGCCCCCGCCAACACCTGTGCCGCAGCAGCCGGAGGGCGCGCCCTCACCCGAAGCGCAGCCCGGCGCTGCCGTGCCCGTGCGCGAAGTCGCGGGCACTCGAGGCGGCGGCGCCCGGCGCTCTGCAGTTCGGCAATTTCCAGCACGCCGCTGCCGCAGGCGACGACGCAGCGCCTCGCCGCTCAGACCCAGCACCGTGCCGGGCGCCGCACCGGAGCCGGCCAGTCGTCGGCGCGGCCGCCGCTGGCGTAGCCCGCGCCCGCCACAGGCGCAGCTGCGCGCCATTCAACGTGGTTTCGGCCACCGGCCAGGGATTGCAGGCGCAAACCTGAGCGGCAATGTGCGCCGCAGACTGGTTCCAGTCGATCAGCGCCTCACCCTTTTCGAGCTTCGCGGCATAGGTGACGCCGCTCGCCGGCTGCGCGCGCAGCCGCGCCCGCCCCAGCTCCAGGTCAGCAATCACCTCCATCAGCAGCGCCGCTCCCAGGGGCGCCAGGGCATCGTGCAATTCTGCGCTGGTAACGCCATCGCCAATGGCCAGTTCGCGCTGCGCATAGACCGGCCCGGTATCCAGACCGGCATCGAGCTGCATGATGCTCACGCCGCTGCGGGAATCACCGGCCAGAATTGCGCGCTGTATCGGCGCCGCACCGCGCCAGCGCGGCAGCAGCGAGGCGTGAATATTCAGGCATCCGAGGCGCGGCAGCGCCAGCACAGCCGGGGGCAGAATGAGCCCGTAGGCCACCACCACCAGCAGCTCGGGCGCCCACTCGCGCAGTGTTCGCCTGCTGCTGCTCACTTGCCAGGCGCAGCGGCTGAGCAACCGGCAGTCCCAGCTGCAGGGCGCGCTCCTTGACTGCACTGGCGTGCAGCACGCGGCCCCGGCCGGCCGGACGGTCAGGCTGCGTGAGCACGCCCACCACCTCGTGTGTCGAGGCCGCAAGGGCCTCGAGCGCCGGCAAGGCGAAGGCCGGCGTGCCGGCAAAAGCAATGCGCAGCATGGGAACCCTAGATGACTTTCGCGCCAGCGTGCGCCGCGCTGCGCTCGCGCGGTGCGCCACCACGCTCGCGCCGCTCTTTCTCGAGCCGGCGGCGGATGCGATCGCGCTTGAGACTGGAAAGATAGTCGACGAACAGTTTTCCCTCCAGATGATCCATCTCGTGCTGCAGGCATACGGCCAGCAGGCCATCGAGATCGCGTTCGAAACTCTGGCCGTGGCGATCCTGGGCACGCACGCGCACGCGCGCCGCGCGCTGCACTTCTTCGTAGATCTGCGGCACCGACAGGCACCCTTCTTCGGTGACCTCGACACCCTCGCGGACCAGGATTTCCGGGTTGATGAACACCTGCGGCTCATTCTTCAGCTCGCTGGTGTCGATCACGATCAGGCGCCGGTGCACGTCGACCTGCGTGGCCGCCAGGCCAATGCCGGGCGCGGCGTACATGGTCGCAAACATGTCATCAATAAGGGTCCCCAGGGCCGCATCGAAGGCCACGACGGGCACGGCGCGGGTGCGCAAACGCGGGTCTGGGAATTCAAGAATCGTCAGCCGGGCCATCTGTTACTTGCGCCTGTGTGAACCAGCGCACAAACTCGGCATGGGAGCGTGTGCGTTTTACGGTCATTGAGTTTATAACAGCTTGGGTTAACCACCCCACCCGCCCCATTTAGGAGTGAGGGATGCCTCTGAATCAGACTATTAGCCATCGCCGGGCTATGCCGGCTATTTCCGCATGGGCACTGCTGGCAACGTTGCTGGCGGCCGGCGGCTGTTCGACCACCCGACATGGCGACGTCGCTCCGCCCCCGACGGCCAATGTGCGATCGCCTGCGCCTGCCGCTACGGCCGCCGAAGCGACCGAGCCGCAGACCGTCACCTCGAATCTGCCGGACGTGGACAGCGACGCCCCGGCCACGGGTGAAGCGCCCGCCGCGACCATCATTGCCGATGCCGCGCCAGTGCTGGCGTCCACGGCACCCAAGAGTTACATCGTGCAGCGTGGCGACACCCTCTGGGGCCTGGCCGCAATGTTCCTCAAGGATCCGTGGCTATGGCCCGAGATCTGGTACGTGAACCCGGAAGTCAGCAATCCACATCGCATTTATCCTGGTGACACGCTGCGCCTGGCCAACGGGAGCGATGGCAAGACCCAGGTGCAGCTCATGCCGGGCACGGCCGCCCGCATGGGCGCCAGCACGCGCCTGCAGCCATTGCTGCGCAGTGATCCCCTCGATGGCCCGATTGCCAACATTGAGTACAACGCGATCGCGGCGTTCCTGTCACGCCCGGGTATCATCTCGAAGCAGCAGGTCGACGCGGCCCCCTACATCGTTGCGCTGCGTGACAACCATATGATTGCCGGCGCCGGCAACGATGTGTATGTGAAGAAGCTGACCGCGGTAGCAGGCGAGCGCTTCAAGATCATGCACGTTGGCACCAAGCTCCATGATCCGCATAGCGGCAGGGTGCTGGGCTACCTGACAGATTTCACCGGTCTCGCCCAGGTGGCGCGCGCCGGCGATCCGGCCCGGGTGACGATGAGTGAATCGACACGCGAGACCCTCATCGGCGACGTGCTGGTGCCGGATATCGGCAGCATTGCCAGCGATCTGTTTCCACACGCCGCCACGCACGCGGTCGATGGTCGCGTTCTCGCCGTGGTGAATGGCGTACTGCTGGCCGGCGCATACCAGATCGTGGCGATCAGCGGCGGCAGCAATGAGGGGATCGAACCTGGCCACGTGCTCAGTGTCAACGAAGCCGGCAAGTCGGTCGATGATCACTGCGCGCGCATCGAGGGCATCGGCACCTGCGGGCACATGCGTAAAGAGCACCTGCCGGAGGAAGCAGCCGGTACGCTGCTGGTATTCCGGACCTTCGACGACATGAGCTACGCGCTGGTCATGAGTGAAATCAACCCGCTGCATGTGGGTGATCACGTCGTCGCACGCTAGTATCTGCGCACATTGACTACAAAAGGCCGGCCGTGATGCCGGCCTTTTTGTTTTATGCTGGCCGTACATGGATGACTTCGACCGCGCATTGGCGCTGGCACGCGCACCAGGACTGCACGTCGATCATTTGCGCGCCGCGGCAGCGCTGGATGACCCGCTGCGCCTGCCGGGCGGCAGCGCCGCTATGCTTCGGGCGAGCGGACTGCCCCCTGCCATCGCGGCCTGGCTGGCGGCGCCCGATCTTCAGCAGCTCGCGACCGACCGGCAGTGGCTGCAGGCCGCGGGTGCCACGCTCATACTCTGCACCAGCGAGCGCTTTCCACCGCTGCTGACCGAGATTCCGGCAGCGCCCGTGGCGCTGTACGTGCGCGGCGATGCCACGGCCCTGCTGTCCGCGCAACTCGCAGTGGTCGGCAGCCGGAATCCCACCAGCAGCGGGCGGCGCACGGCGCGCGATTTCGCGCTGTTTCTGGCGCGCTCCGGCCTCACCATCACCAGCGGCCTGGCCGTGGGCATCGACGCGGCCGCACACGAAGGCGCGCTGGCGGCACCTGGCCGCACAATCGGCGTGCTCGGCTGCGGGCTCGATCAGCTCTACCCACCCGAGCATGCCTCACTGGCGCAGGGCATCGTGGCGCAGGGCGGCGCATTGGTGAGCGAGTTTCCCCCTGGCACGCCGCCGCGCCGCGATAACTTTCCGCGCCGCAACCGGTTAATCAGTGGCCTGTCGCTGGGCACCCTGGTGGTCGAAGCCGCGCGCCAGAGCGGCTCATTGATTACCGCGCGCCTGGCAGCAGCCCAGGGCCGCGAAGTGTTCGCCATACCGGGCAGCATCCATAATCCGCTTGCCAGAGGCTGCCACGAGTTGCTCCGCCAGGGCGCCAAGTTGGTCGAAACCGCGGCCGACATTCTCTCCGAACTGAAAATACCGTTTACAAAACAAGAGGTTACAGAGGTAGCGGGTGGCCCCCAGGCCGGGGACATCAAAGGCCCGGAGTTGGACAAGGACTATGAAATCCTGTTAGATGCGCTCGGATTCGAGCCGGCGAGCATCGACACTCTGGTCGAGCGCACCGGTCTGCCGAGTTCTAACCTGGCGTCCATGCTGCTGATTCTCGAGCTTGAGGGTCGGGTTGGGCTGCACGCCGGAGGCCGGTTTACGAGAGTGCAATAGGAGCCGCAATCGGGGCGATGGAAAGTACAGTTTTTGACATCCTGGTCTACGTCTTCGACCACTACATGCTCGAAGAGTTGCCGGTCAGCGCCGAGCGCGAAGATATTGCGCGCGACCTCGAGACCGCAGGTTTTGGCGGCGCCAATGTCGAACGGGCGCTCGACTGGCTGGCGGATCTCGCCAACGAGCGTGAGCGCCCGGGCCTTGATGTCAACGAACGCGCCTTCCGCCTCTATGCCGAAGAAGAAAGCGGTCGCCTCGACAGTGCCTGCCGCGGCCTGCTGCTGGCGCTCGAACGCGGCGGCATACTTTCACCCACGCAGCGCGAGATCGTCATCGAACGGTTGCTGGCCCTCGATACCGAAGAGCTGAGCCTGGAACAGGTCAAATGGGTAGTGCTGATGGTGCTCTCCTGCCAGCCCGGTGAAGAAGCCGCCTGCGAGCGCATGGAAGAACTGGTTTATGAATTACCTGGCCTGATTCCGCATTGAGCGCGCCCACTCAACTGCAGCCGGCGCACGCGCATGGCTGAAAATCTCGTCATCGTCGAATCGCCTGCCAAGGCGCGCACGATCAAGAAGTATCTCGGCAAAGACTACGAGGTGCTGGCTTCCTACGGACACGTGCGCGATCTGGTGCCCAAGGAAGGCGCGGTCGATCCCGACAACAATTTCGCCATGCAGTACCGGCTCATCGAGCGCAACGAAAAGCACGTCGAGGCGATATCGCGGGCCCTGAAGAAAGCATCAGCGCTGATTCTGGCAACCGACCCCGATCGCGAAGGCGAAGCGATCGCCTGGCACCTGTACGAAATCCTCAAGGAGCGCGGCGAGCTCAAGGGCAAGAGCGCGCAGCGCGTAGTGTTCCACGAGATCACCAAGAATGCGATCCGCGAGGCAGTGGCCAGCCCACGCGAACTATCGCTCGATCTGGTCAATGCCCAGCAGGCACGCCGCGCACTCGACTACCTGGTGGGCTTCAATCTCTCGCCGTTGCTGTGGAAGAAGGTGCGCCGCGGTCTGTCGGCCGGACGCGTCCAGAGCCCGGCGCTGCGCATGATCTGCGAACGCGAGAATGAAATTGCCGCGTTCATAGCGCAGGAATACTGGACCATCGACGCCTCGGGCGAGCACAGCAGCCAGGGTTTTCCCCTCAAACTGGTGGAATTCACCGGCGCCAAAGTCGAGCAGTTCAGCTTCAGCAATGAAACCGCAGCACGCGCGGCCGAGTCCGCGTTGCGGGCCGCGGCCGGCGCACCGCCCCAGCTCAGGGTGCTGGAGATCGATCGCAAGCAGCGCCGTCGCAATCCTTCACCGCCCTTTACGACCTCGACGCTGCAGCAGGAAGCTTCGCGCAAGCTCGGCTTTTCCGCACAGCGCACCATGCGCATTGCGCAGCAGCTTTATGAAGGCGTGGATATCGGCGAAGGCAGCGTTGGCCTCATCAGCTATATGCGTACCGATTCGGTGTCACTGGCCGCCGAAGCCGTGACCGAGATCCGGGCCACGATCGAGCGGCTCTATGGCAAGGAATCGGTAGCCGAAGAGATCCGCGTCTACAAGACCAAGTCGAAGAACGCGCAGGAAGCACACGAAGCCGTGCGCCCGACCTCCGCCGCCGTGGTGCCGGCCGACATCGAGCGCTACCTCGACGCCGATCAGTACAAACTCTATGCGCTCATCTGGAAGCGCGCGGTCGCCTGCCAGATGGCGCACGCGGTGTTCGACACGGTGGCCGTCGAACTGCTGGCCGGTGCTGACGGCCCGGCGCGCCATGTGCTGCGTGCCAACGGCTCGACGCTGGTCAAACCCGGCTATATTGCGGTCTACCAGGAAGGGCGCGACGACAACGTCGATGAAGACGGCGATCACGTGCTGCCGGCCATGCAGCAGGGCGATGTCGTGATGCTCACCGCGCTGCACGCCGAGCAGCATTTCACCGAGCCGCCACCGCGCTATACCGAAGCCTCGCTGGTCAAGGCGCTGGAAGAACACGGCATCGGCCGGCCGTCCACCTATGCCAGCATTATTTCCACGCTGCGTGATCGCGAATATGTCGAGATCGACAATCGCCGCTTCACCGCCACCGACATCGGCAAGATCGTGTGCCGCTTTCTCACCGATCATTTTCACAAATATGTGGAATACGGCTTCACCGCCGATATGGAAGACGAGCTCGACGCGGTCTCGCGCGGCGAGGAACCCTGGACCACGCCGCTGATAAAGTTCTGGAAGCCGTTTATCGACCAGGTCGAGAGCATCGAGAAGAATGTCACCCGTGAACAGGTAGCCCAGGCGCGCGAGCTGGGGAAAGATCCGGTCAGTGGCAAGCCAGTCACGGTGCGCATGGGGCGCTTCGGGCCCTTCGTGCAGATTGGCACCAAGGACGATGTCGACAAGCCGCGCTTCGCGGGCCTGCGTCCTGGTCAGAAGATGGACACCATCGAGCTTGCCGAGGCCTTCGAGCTCTTCAAGTTGCCGCGCACGCTGGGCGTAGATGCCGCTGGCGATACCGTACTCACGGCCATCGGCCGCTTTGGTCCGTACATCAAGTTCGGCGCCAAATATGTTTCCCTGAAGGAAGACGATCCGTACACGGTCACGCTCGAGCGGGCGCTCGAAGTCATCCTCGCCAAGCAGGTTGCCGATGCCAACCGCCTGATCAAGGATTTCGCCGCAGAAAAGATCCAGGTGCTCAATGGGCGCTATGGCCCCTACATCACCGACAGCGCCAAGAATGCGCGTGTGCCCAAAGACCGCGACCCGAAATCACTGACACTTGAAGAGTGCCAGGCGCTGCTCGCCGCCGCACCGCTCAAGGGCACGCGTGGCCGTTTCGGACGGCGCTTTCCAGCCAGGAATGCCGGCAACGGCGCCAAAAGCCCGAACAGCCCGAACAGCCCGAACAGCCCGAAGAGCCCGAAGAGCCCGAGGGGCGCAAAGGGCGCGGCCGCAGTCGGCGCTGCCAGCATCGCCGTCCCCGTCGTCAGCTCCGTCGCCGCCAAGGCGGCAGTGCCCAAGGCTGCACGCACCCGCGCGCCGGCAAAAACCGCCAAGTCGGCAGCCAGGCCCGCGGCCAAAAAGAAGACCGCGAAACGACCAGCGGCCTGATAGCCAACCGTTGCTCCGGGCCTGCGTGTGAAATATCGCCACAGTTTTCATGCCGGCAATTTCGCTGATGTGCACAAACACGTCACCCTGCTGGCCCTGATCGGCGCCCTGCAGCGCAAGGACAAGGGTTTCCTGTATTTCGAAACCCACGCTGGCCGCGGCCTCTACGATCTGGGCGGCGCCGAGGCCCAGCAGAGCGCTGAGGCGCGTCACGGTATCAAGGCGCTGCGCGCAGTGCCCCACACCAGCCCGGAAATCAGCGCCTATCTCGACGCCATCGTGCGTGCCGCCGGGAGCGGCGCGCAACTGTACCCGGGCTCGCCGTTGCTGGCAGCACAGGCACTGCGTGCGCAGGATCGCGCAGTGTGCTGCGAAATCCTGCCACCCGAATGTCGTGCGCTCGAACGCGCTTTGCATGACTACCCCCGGGTACGCTGTCTGTGCGCGGATGGTTACGCCGCGCTGAGTGCGCACCTGCCGCCTGTGGAACGGCGCGCCCTGGTGCTGATTGATCCCCCATATGAAGATCAGTCCGCCGAACTCGAGCGCGCGCTGGGCGCTGCTACGGCGATTCTGGCGCGCCTGCCCAACGCCGTTGTTGCGCTCTGGTACCCGATCAAGGACGCACGCGATCTGGCTCCATGGCTGGCACGCGTTGCCACGCAGCTGGCGGCACCCGGCGCCCATGCGCTTGCCGGCAACACGCCGACGCTCAACGCGCAGCTGTGGCTGCATCCCTGCGATTCGCGCGTCGCGCTCAATGGCTCGGGCCTGCTGCTGATCAACCCGCCTTTCCAGTTCGATCTGCAGCTGCAGCGCTGGTTGCCCGAGCTGGCAACGGCTCTCGGCATCGCCTTTGCTGTCGATGGCGGCAGCGACCCGCGCCAGCACAGCGGCGCGGCGCTAAACTGGCTCGTGCATGAGCATTGATCGCTACGCCGTGATCGGTGAGCACATCGGCTACAGCCGCTCGCCGCAGATTCATACGCTGTTTGCCCGGCAGACTGCGCAGGCGATGAGCTACGGACTGATCGATGTCGCGCCCGAGGCACTCACAGCCGCGGTACGCGATTTTCTGGCCGCTGGCGGGCGCGGCCTGAATGTCACCGTGCCCCACAAAGTGGCCGCCATGTCGCTGGCCAACGCACTCACGCCGCGCGCACAACGCGCCGGCGCGCTCAATACCCTGGCCGTACAGGTCGAGGGCATGGTACTGGGCGATAACACCGACGGCGCCGGCCTGCTGCGCGACCTGACGCTCAATCTCGGATTCCAGCTGGCTGGCATGCGCCTGCTGCTGCTCGGCGCCGGCGGCGCCGCGCGCGGCGTGCTGGCACCGCTCCTGGGCGCGGGCCCGGAATCGCTCGTGATCGTCAACCGCACTGCCGCGCGCGCGCAACTGCTCGCGGAGCAGTTTGCCGATCTCGGGCCGGTGCAGAGCGCCGACGGTGCACGCCAGTCGGGCGGTAACGACAACGGCGCTGCGGCTTTCGATCTGATCATCAACACTACGCCAGCCAATGCTCATGGTGAGCCGCCAGCGCTACCCGCGTCCGCAGTGTCGCCGCACACGCTGTGTTACGACCTGTCCTATGGCGATACCGACAGCGCCTTTATCCGCTGGGCACGCGGCGCCGGCGCTCGCCGCGCAGTGAACGGCCTGGGTATGCTGGTCGAACAGGCCGCCGAGTCTTTTCTGCTGTGGCGCGGCGTGCGACCCGCAACCGCTCCAGTGCTCACGGCGCTGCGGGCATAAGGAATCGAACATGGCAGCATCAACACCACTGGTTTTCTTCCACGCCCCCAACACGCGCTCGACGGGCGTGTTGATGCTGCTCGAAGAACTGGGCGCCCCGTATGAGCTGCGCCTGCTCAACATGAAACAGGGTGAAAATCGCCAGCCAGAATATCTGGCCGTCAATCCACTGGGTAAAGTGCCGGCAATCCTGCATGGCGATGCCCTGGTGACCGAACAGGTGGCGCTCTATATCTACCTCGCCGATCTGTTTCCGACTGCCGCATTGGCGCCCGCGCTTGACGATGCGTTGCGCGGACCGTACCTGCGTTGGCTCGCCTACTACGGCTCCTGCTTCGAGCCGGCGATCATCGATCGTTCCCTGAAGCGTGCTCCGGCGCCGGTGGGCATGTCACCCTACGGCGATTTCGAGGGCATGTTCGCAGCGCTGTGCGCGCAGCTGCAGCGTGGCCCTTACATGCTGGGCGCGCGCTTCCAGGCACTCGATGTACTGTGGTCAACCGCCCTGGGCTGGATGGGTCAGTTTGGCTTGATACCGGAAGTCGCCGTGATCAGGGACTATGTGGCGCGCGTCAACGCGCGGCCGGCGATGGTTCGTGGCCGCGAGAAAGATATGGCGCTGGCGGCCAATCAGGGCACAGCGTGATGCGCAGGCGCGCAGACTTCGGCTCTATCAGGCCCGTATTTCAATGAGCCACGCTGAGTCCGAGCGAGCCGCGTAGCGCGGCCTGCGCAACGGCGAAATCCTGCTCGAAACACGGGTTAGCCATCATCAATGCCATCGCTGCGGTGGCAATCAGCCGACCGGCAGCCACGTCGGTGGGGTAGTGCGCACCAATAATCACGCGCGAATCGGCAAAGCTGCTGCCACGCGCATACAGTTCGCCACGCCGCTCCGGAACCATGCGCGCCAGCATCAGCCCACAGGTCATGCCGAAGGCGCCATGACCGCTGGGATAGGAAGTATGGTCGCGAAGCTCGCGATAGCTGGCGCTCGCCGTCGGGTTTTCCGGCAGATCGGCTCCCGGCGCCACGTCGCCCAGGCGTTCGACCTTGCTGCTTATCACGTACGGTCGCGGCCGGTGCCAGTAGCGTTTGGCTATCCGGGCAATTTGCGCCGCCTCACTGGCGGCGCGCGTGAGGAATTCCAGAGCTGACGCGGCAGCGAGCGGGTCACGAAATTCCCCGGCGGCGGCCGCGACGCGCGCACAGGAGATCTGCGCGTCGGCGACCGCCCCGGCTGTGCTGCCGGAGGCGCGCGCCGCGCGCTGCACCTCGAGCACGGCGGCCAGATCCGCGCGCTCGAGCAGCACTGCCGGCTGCGGGTGGTGGTGCGATAAGTGCCACGGCGTCGATTGGCGTCGTCGGCAGGTAACTCACCATGCCCACCAGCGGCCGCTGACATTGCGCACCACCATCGGGTTGCGCAGCCACCGCGGGCGGCGCCATGCCTGCGGGAGCGATTCATCGGCGCGCAGCAGACAGAGCGGCGCCAGCGAGGCCATTACGCCGGCGACAATCAGGGCTCCAATGCCCACCTTACTCACGTCAATCCTCCAACCGCGCCTCGAGCTCAACCCGCCAGACTCTGCAGATATCTCGCCACATTCATCCACGCCGCAGTACCCGCAATCAATACTGCCGCGACGTTGGCAACCATCACGACCAGACCGCCGTAGACATAGACCGGGTGCGGCCGCCCGCGTGTGCGCCAGTCGTACAGCATGGCCACGACGATCAGCAGACAGGCCACGAAGCCCGGCGGGATCGATACCCAGGCCGGCGGAGGGCCACCATCCTGGGTCTCCGGGCGGCGCGAGTACGGCGAGAAATACCCGCGCGATAGCCGGAATCATCAGGCCCGTCATCAGGACGTACATGAGCCGCTTGTGAATATCGGGTTTGCGCACGTTGGCGATGGCGAGCGCGAACAGGCCGATCATCACGGGCAGGGCGCAAAACGTCACAGCCGAGAATCGCCGGCTCGCATCGCCGAAGCCGCGGGCATCATCCAGGCGGATGTTGGTAATTTTCAGGATGATGATGGAGCAGATCAGGACGCTGAACAGTGAGATACCCGCCAGACCCCAGGCACGGTGCCTGGGCGTTCGTCCCGTAGCCACCCATGCCGTCTGCAGGAGATAGAACAGGGTCCAGCTGAACTGCAGGATACCGTGGATGTGCGTGATTGGCGGCGGATGATAATTGCCGCCAGCAAGTCGCAGCCAATATGAAGGGATGAAGCCGCCAAAGGCGATCAACACGAACACCCCTGCCATCAGCAGGTGAAAGCGCCGGGCATCGGAGCGCATATCAGAGCCGTCAGCCAATATTGCTTCCACAATTTCCCCGCTACGTAGATTTCAGCCACGGCATTGTCGCTGATATGACGGGCAACACAAACTGCCGCGGGTTGCCGGTGCGGGCGTGTATGCGTAGCAATGTGAATGGTTTAGAGTGCCAGCGATGCGTATGAGTGCAGCCAGTTTTTCTCCGTGCGGCGGCGCATACCCGCAAGGTGGCCATTGACGCGCCCCGGCGGCAGGGCGCGGCGCGTCGTCTCAGCGGTACAGCAGCTACCGTTCCGCCACCTCGTCAACCCCTACGCCCCGATCGAGATCCTGAGCGCCGACCAGGTGGAGGCGATCATCGGCGCCGCGCTCACCATCCTCGAGACCCGCGGCATGCGCTTTCTCGAGCCCGGCAGCCGCAAGCTGCTGCGCGCGGCCGGCGCTGAGTGCGACGAGGCCACCATGATGGTGCGCTTCGACCGCGGCCTGGTGCTGGAGAAGCTGGCGCTGGCGCCCGCCGAGTTCAACCTGCGCGCCCGTAATTCTGCCCATGATCTGCATGTCGGCGGCAACAGTGTGGTGTTCTGCTGCGTCGGTGGACCCGCCTTCTGCAGTGATCTGGATCGCGGCCGGCGCGCGGGAACGCACGCCGAGGTTTGCGATTTCCTGCGGCTGGTGCAGAGCCTGAACATTCTGCACCAGGAATCGGGCGGCCCCTTTGAGGCGATGGATCTGCCGCCGGAGACCCGGCACCTCGACCTGTACCTGGCGCAGATGACATTGCTCGACAAGAACTGCCAGGCCAACGCACTCGGAGCTGAGCGCACGGCCGACTGCATCGAGATGAACTGCATCGCGTTGGGCGTCGATCGCGAGGCACTGGCGCGCGACCCGGCGGTAATGGCCATCGTCAACACCAATTCGCCGATGCAGCTCGATATTCCCATGACCGAGGCCGTCATTGAGCTGGCCTCGTCGGGCCAGGCCTGTGTGATCACGCCCTTCACCCTGGCCGGTTCCATGAGCCCGGTGACGCTGGCCGGCACGCTGGCGCAGCAGACGGCCGAGGTGCTGGCCGTGGCCACCCTGGCGCAAACCGTGCGGGCTGGCGCGCGCATCGTCTACGGCTCATTTTCCTCCAACGTCGACATGCGCAGCGGCGCACCGGCGCTCGGCACACCGGAGTACACCAAGGCCGCGCTCGCCAGCGGCCAGATTGCGCGCCGACTCAAGCTGCCACTGCGCTCGAGCAACGCCAACTCATCGAACTGCGTAGACGTGCAGGCGGCCTATGAGAGTGGCATGTCGCTGTGGGGCGCAATCATGGGGCACGCCAACCTCGTGTATCACGCCGCCGGCTGGATCGAGAGCGGCCTGACCGCTTCTTTCGAAAAGCTGATCGTCGACGCCGAGATGCTGCAGATGATGGCCGAGTTCCTGCGGCCGATCGAAGTGAACGACGGTGAGCTGGCGCTTGATGCTATCGCCGAGGTCGAGCCGGGTGGTCACCATTTCGGCACGGCCCACACGCTCGAGCGCTACGAGACCGCCTTCTACACGCCCATGCTCTCGACGCGCCAGAACTTCGAGACCTGGCAGGAAGCCGGCTCCGAGGATGCCACGCAACGTGCCAACCGCATCTGGAAGAACATGCTGGGCGAATATCAGCAGCCGCCGCTCGATCCGGCCATCGCCGAGGAGTTGGCCGACTACGTCGCGCGCCGTAAGCTCGCCATCGCTGCCCGCTAGGCGGACTGGCGCTCACTCAATAACCACGGAGCAAGGCCTATGTTCAGGGCATTGGTGCTGGATCAGGGCGACGGCAAGATCAACGCCAGCGTCCAGGAACTCAACGAAACCAGCCTGCCGGCCGGCAACGTCACGGTCGCGGTGGATTACTCCACCATCAATTACAAAGATGGCCTGGTCCTGACCGGCGCGGGCGGCCTGGTGAAACGTTACCCGCATGTGCCGGGCGTCGATTTTGCGGGCACCGTACTGGAAAGCCAGCACTTGGGCTACAAACCGGGCGACGCGGTAGTGCTCACCGGCTGGCGCGTAGGCGAGGTGCAGTGGGGTGGGCTGGCCCAGAAAGCGCGCGTCAACGGCGACTGGCTGGTGCCACTGCCAGCGGGCCTCAGCACCCGCCAGGCCATGGCGGTCGGTACCGCCGGTTTTACCGCGATGCTCGCGGTCATGGCGCTTGAAGCCCACGGACTCAAGCCGGAGAGCGGCGAGGTGCTGGTGACCGGCGCGGCCGGCGGTGTCGGTTCGGTCGCCGTCGCGATCCTCGCCCGGCTGGGCTACCAGGTGGTGGCCTCGACCGGACGCGCGCAAACGCATGACTATCTCAAGAGCCTGGGCGCCAGTGCCGTCATCGATCGCACCTCGTTTGCAGAGCCGCCGGGCCGGCCGCTCGAAACCGAACGCTGGGCGGGCTGTGTCGATTCCGTAGGTGGCAACACTTTGGCGCGAGTACTCGCGCAGATGAAATACAGCGGCTCCGCAGCTGCAGTAGGCCTGGCCGGCGGCGCCAGGCTCGAGCACAGCGTCATTCCATTCCTGCTACGTGGCGTGAATCTGCTGGGTATCGATTCGGTCATGTGCCCCAGGCCGCGGCGCATCGCAGCCTGGCAACGTCTCTGCAGCGACCTGCCGGCCTCAGGCCTCGCGGCCATGAGCGTCGAGATCAGGCTCGCCGAGGTGCCGCAATTTGCACCGCAGATACTCAAGGGCCAGGTGCGCGGCCGCGTCGTTGTGAACGTCAATGCCTGAGCGGTAGCGCCGCGGCCTGCCCCACATGACTTAGCTGGCAAGGAGCAACAAGCACATGACTTTGGTATCTGCGGCCATTCTGCTGTTTCTGGTAATGGACCCCCTGGGGAACATCCTGCTGTTTGTCGCTGCGCTCAAAGGGGTGCCGCCGAGGCGCCGCGCGCGGGTGGTGGCGCGTGAGCTGATCATTGCCTACGCCGTCATGGTCGTGTTCCTGTTTACGGGCGAGCACCTGCTCAGGGTCTTGAGCATTTCGGGTCCGGCGCTGACCATTGCCGGCGGGCTGGTGTTGTTCCTGATCGCGCTGCGCATGGTGTTTCCATCGGCCGATAACTCGCTCGCGGAACACGTCGAGGGCGAGCCCTTCCTGGTGCCGCTGGCCATCCCCTACGTCGCCGGGCCTTCCGCGTTGGCGACGCTGCTGCTGTTGATGAGCCGCGAGCCGCAGCGCTGGCCTGAGTGGTTGCTGGCACTGACCTGCGCCTGGCTGTTGAGCGCGGCGATCCTGGTGCTCGGCGGCAAGCTCAGCAAGTTTCTCGGACCGCGTGGCCTGCTGGCGCTCGAACGCCTGA
The DNA here is from genome assembly GCA_963823235.1 of uncultured Gammaproteobacteria bacterium. Classification (GTDB taxonomy): domain Bacteria; phylum Pseudomonadota; class Gammaproteobacteria; order Steroidobacterales; family Steroidobacteraceae; genus FEN-1191. The sequence continues at coordinate 604,800 of CAWGKS010000007.1, forward strand.
TGGGATTGTTGCTGGTGGCGGTGGCCGTACAGATGTCTCTGGAGGGTTTGCGCGGCGCACTACCGCAGCAATAACCACTTGATCAGCGGTTATTGATTCGTATATGTTACAGCCATGTGGCTACCCTCCGAGCTTGCAGCCTTTGCCCAGGTGGTAGAACTGGGTTCCTTTACGGCCGCTGCACGGAGTCTGGGCGTACCCAAAGTAGCGGTCAGTCGCGCCGTGCAAAGCCTGGAAGCGCGCGTCGGTACCCGGCTGCTGACGCGCACGACGCGCCGTGTGGCGCTCACCGATGCGGGCCGCGCACTGCTCCCCTGCGCGCAGCGCATCGCCCAGGCCGCCGATAATGCGCGCCAGCTGGTCACGCCGCTCGCCGAGCATCGCTTAGGGCTGCGGGTGCTGGCCGATCCCGCCTACGGTCGGCTGTTGCTCTCGCCGCTACTGCCGCGCTTCCTCGAGAGCTACCCGGATATCCCGTTGGAAGTCGAGATGGTCGGCGTCCTGCCCGACGAGCCCGGCGAGCAGTGGGATGTGTTGATTCAGAATGGCCCGCCACGACGCGAGCAATTGGTGGGCACGGCCCTCGGTCGGCCGCCCGTGATCCTGTGCGCAACGCCCGCCTACCTGAAAGCGCACCCCGCGCCCGAGCAACCCGCCAATCTCGCCGCAGCATGCCGTACTGGTGCCCGGCCAGTCGGTCACCCAGCTGCGCCTCCATCGCGGCCGACAGCAGGCCCAGGTGCCGCTCACGCCGCGTCTGATCGTGACCGACCCGTCAGTAGTCCATGCGGCCACGGCTGCCGGCGCCGGCATTGGTGTGCTGCCCGAATTCCTCTGCCGCCAGGGCCTGGCAATGGGAAAACTGACGCGCGTACTGCCCGACTGGCAGGTCGCCGACCTGCTCGAGCTCTACGCCGTCACCGATCTGCGCCGCGCCGGCCTGAGCGCCGTCAAGGCGCTCATCGGCTTCTTCAGCGCCAATATGGTGCCGGTGCTCGGCAAGGCCTAGGGCCAGTCGACGCTGAGGGTTCGCGGCGACGGCGCCGCGCGCTAGCCGACCTTCGCGGCTTCCACCTGGATGGCGAGCTTCACTTCCATGCTGAAGCCGTAGGCCTTGCCATAGTCGATGCCAAAATCAGCGCGATCAAGCACGGCGGTGGCATCCGCGCCGCAGGTCTCGATCTTGGTCATCGGATTGGGCTTGCACATGAAACTCCTGATCGCCAGCTTCACAGGCTTGGTGACCCCATGCAGCGTGAGTTCACCGCTGACCTCGGTGGGCACGTTGCCTTTGAATGCCGAGAAGGTGCCCTTGTACGTAGCGGTCGGAAATTTCTCGACGTCGAACATGTCGGCAGTTTTGGCGTGCGTATTCAACTTGTCGAAGCCGAAATCGATCGAGGTGATGTCGACCGTGATATCGATCGCGCCGCTATGCGCCGCGGCATCAAACTGTACCGTGCCCGAAGTGTTATCTGAACTTGCCGCGCCAGACCGACAGGCCGCCCATGTGATCGGCTTCAAAACTCGGATAGGTGTGGCTCGGATCGATCTTGTATGAAGCAGGTGCCGCCAGTGCGGTGCCGGCGGCGAGTGCCAATAGTGCGAACAGTGCAGTCTTCATGTGAACAGTGCCTCCAAAGTGGCTGATTGATGGTTGAGTCTGAATTCTAGTGGCTGGCGTTCACCAGGTGAAAGCGCACGCTCACCTGGTCTTCAATGACATCCTTCCAGGAGGGATCGCCGATGCCAAAGGCCTGGCGCGACACCAGCAGCGTGCCGTCGAAAGCCGTGCCGGTCGCACCCGCGCTCACCGCAACCGGAACGGTGATGGTCAACACCCTGCCTTTGATCGTCAGGGCGCCGGTGGCCTCGAATCGTGCCGCGGAAATCGCCTTGACCGCCGTGGATCGAAACGTCGCCTGCGGAAATTTGCCGCTGTCAAACCAGGCCGGCTTGCGGATCTCGGCATTGTAGGCCGGATCGCCGATATCCAGGCTCCCGGTCTCCACGTCCAGGTTGGCGCTCGCGGCGGCGGGCTGGCTGGCGTCGTACACGACCTGCCCGCTGAATTTCCGGAACGGAGCCTCAACGGGCACGCTTTCCTGCCTGAAGGTAGCGACGATCGTGCTCTTGGTGGCATCAAGGCCGGCGTCAGCCGCCAGGGCCAGGGCAGTCGCCAGGCAGCCAACGGCAAGGCCCAGGCGGTGCAGCAGGCGCATTCCAGGGTTATTCCGTTGCATGGACAATCTTAACCTTTCCTGGCCGGCAGCCAGGGCAGCATACGACGCAGCGTATCGTCCTTGTCGATGAAGTGATGCTTGAGCGCCGCGAGCAGGTGCACCACCAGCACCGCCACCAGCAGCCAGCTCAGTGTCTCATGCACGTCACGCCAGGTGTCGGCGAGCGCTTTGTTTTTCATCACCAGGTTCGGCAGGGGCAGCAGGCGCAGATAGACTATCGGGACACCGGCAGCATTGCTGTATACCCAACCCGAGATCGGCTGGGCCAGCATCAACAAATACAGCACCCCATGCAGGCTGTGGGCCGCAATACGCTGCCAGGCCGGCATCGGCACCATGTCCGGCGGCGCGTGAGTAGTGCGCCACAGGATGCGCAGCGCCGCGAGCCACAGCACGGTGATGCCCACCCATTTGTGCCAGTTGTAGACCTTGAGCTTCAGCGGTGAGATGCCCATGTCGGTCATCACCCAACCCATTACCAGTGCCACGCCGATCAGGCCGGTGATCATCCAGTGCAGGCTGACGGCGGTACGGGTGTATGCGGTCGGGGCGGACTGGGTAGGTGGTGCCATATTCATATCAGTTCCACGTCTGCTGCCGCCACACTCGCGCCGCCACTCTGGATGGTGCGCACCAACGCCAGTGCCTGCGGCAGGGTCTGCGCCGCATAGAAGCGCGCACTCTGCAATTTGCCCGACAGGAAATTCCGATCGTTCGCAGTGCCCGCCAGCTGGTTGGCCGCGATGTGCGCCGCACGCGCCATGAGCCAGCCACCCAGCACTATGCCGCAAAGACGCAGATATGGCACGCCCACGCCATAGGCAGCATCGGGTGCACTGCGCAGCTGCAGGCTCAGCGCCTCGCTGGCAGTGCGCAGCCCGGCCAGCGCTTCGCGCGCGTTGGCGAGCGTCTCGGCGAGCGCCGCAGCTGGTGCGGCGGCGTTCGGCGCGGCGCCAGCGGCGTAGCCGGCCAGTTCCTGTTCGGCCTCGTCGAGCAAGGCGCGCAGCGTCGCACCGCCATCCAGCTTCACTTTGCGGCCAAGCAGATCGTTGGCCTGGATCGCCGTGGTGCCTTCGTAAATCGAGGTGATGCGTACGTCGCGATACAACTGCGCAATACCGGTCTCTTCGATGAAACCCATGCCACCGTGTACCTGCACGCTGAGCGAGACCAGCTCGGCGCCGAATTCGGTGCCCCAGCCCTTGACGATCGGTATCAGCAGCTCACCGCGCGCCAGCGCGGCACTGCGACCCGCCTCGTCGGGCAGTGCCCGCGCCAGATCAAGCTGCAGCGCGGCGTATAGCGCCACGGCCCGCATCGCTTCAACCCCGGAACGCATCGTCAGGAGCAGACGGCGCACGTCAGCGTGGTGAATGATGGCAACCGCACCCCCGCTCTTCACACCCACCGCCCGACCCTGCACCCGTGTGCGCGCCCAGGCGAGCGCCTGCTGAAAGGCGCTCTCCGCCAGGCCAATGCCCTGCATACCCACTGAGAGCCGCGCCGCATTCATCATGACGAACATGTACTCGAGACCGCGATTCGCTTCGCCCACCAGCCAGGCACTCGCGCCGCCGTTATCGCCGTAGGCGAGCACACAGGTCGGGCTGCCATGGATCCCCAGCTTGTGTTCGATCGAAACGCAGCGCACGTCGTTGGCTTTGCCCGGCGTGCCGTCGCTGTTCGGGATGAATTTTGGCACCACGAACAGCGACAGGCCCTTGACGCCAGAGGGCGCACCATCGATGCGCGCCAGCACCAGATGCACGATGTTCTCCGCCAGATCGTGATCGCCGTAAGTGATGAAGATCTTCTGGCCCGAGAGCTGATACTCGTCGCCGGCGGCCACGGCGCGGGTGCGAATTGCGGCCAGATCTGATCCGGCCTGCGATTCTGTAAGGTTCATCGTGCCGGTCCACTCGCCGCTGACCATCCTGGGCAGGTACCGGGCCTTTAGTGCCGGCGTGCCGGCCATCACCAGCGCTTCGATCGCACCGTGCGAGAGCAGCGGGCAGAGCATGAAGGCGATATTCGCACCGCACCAGATTTCCTCAACCGCCGTACCCAGCACCGTGGGCGCGCCCTGGCCACCGTGATCTTTGTCGATGGCCAGCTGCGGCCAGCCGCCTTCTACATATTGTCGGTAGGCTTGTCTGAACCCCGCGGGCGTCACCACGCCGGCCTCAGTCCACCGGGCGCCCTCGCGATCGCCGCTCCGGTTGATCGGCGCCAGCACTTCCGTGGCAAAGCGCCCGGCCTCGTTGAGCACGGCCTCGCACAGCTCGGCAGAAAAATCCGGGAATCGTGGTAATTGCGCTAACTGCCCGGCATTCAAGAGGAAATCGAGCACAAAACGCTGGTCGGCAACAGGCGCACGATACATCTTCGGAAACCTTGGGCAGCTACCCCGTTACAATATGACAAGTCTACTGAAATCCGGCTTTGGCCGTGGAACGGGAATACCGTCACGGCGACAAATACCACAACTATTCATTATAGGCACCATGTCCAGGCTGTCGGCGAACACAGACTCCAGCGCGACGCGACGCGATGTCGCCGCGGAATTGGGCCGACTGTTCGGGCAGGCTCTGAACGCCTGGCGCCTGCCCGCGCTGTCACTGCACGATTCTGCCGGCGAAACGCTGTGGTTGAGTGAAGGATCGTTCGGTCCGGACGAACACAGTGTGGTGCTGGCGGCGCTTGACGTCTTTGCCCTCGAGCCGCAGCGCGTGTGCATACACCGCAAGCTCGAAGACGGCCGGCGTGGACTGTTTCTCGCCGCCCGCGATCCGCTCGGTGGCTGCAGCGGTCTGGTATTCGCCGTCATTGAAGGCGCCGTGGTCGACGAGCGACGGCTGATTACGCCGCCGCTGCGCGCGCTGCTGCAACGCCTCAGCATGCTGCTGGCGCCGTCGGTAGACAAGCGCAAGACAACGTCGGCGCCCGTCAGCGAGCCTGCCGAGGCCAATGCCCTGCCCGAAGGCGCACCCATTCATGCCCGTTGCTATACGCGACTTCAACAGGGCGGCGGCACGCGCCGCTACGAAATCTCGGTGACACCGGCCAACACCAACCACGACGCCAGCGTCATCGAACGGGTGGTCGAGTGGCTGGCCCAGCATCGCCAGCGATACGTCGCCAAGCCCTCGACCTTTGCCATCGCCATCTCGGCCGCGGCCGCCGGTGATGCGCAGTTTTCGGCGCGACTGGAGCAGTGCCTGACCCGCAATGAAATCGACGAGGGCCTGGTAATGATATTGGTGCCGGCAGCGGCGTGGCAGGTGCAACCCGAACGCGTGAAAGCGTTGCTGGCAGCCTGCGAGCGCGTGCGCTGTCACGTCGTGCTCGATGATTTCGTGCTTAACGAGACCGCGCTTGACCTGCTGCGCAGCAAGGCGGTGCGCATGCTCAAGCTGCATGCCGAACTCACCAGCGAAGCAATGGAAAACCGCTATCCGCGCGCGGTACTGTCGGCCTGCGTACAGATCGCGCGGGTGCTGGGCATACACTGCGTGGCCAAGCAGGTCGCGAACTCAACCGCCAGGAACTGGCTCACCAACGCCGGCATCGACTACATCGACCCGCTTAATTCCGCCGAAACAGGCGCTGCCAAAACGAAGGGCGAGTCGCCGTTCCTGCGGCAGGTTTCGTAGCCGGACGCGCTTGCGTGGCAGCGCCAGGCCGCGCCCCGGCGTTGCCAGGGCGCGCACCCGCCGCGCCGCCGTAGGGATTGTAACCCGTCTGCCGATCAGCCTTTGAAGGAGCGGATCCTGACGGCGTGGATTTTGCCTGCGGCGTGCCCGGGGCGGCTGGCGTCTGCGCCGGCGCTGCGCCGGGGCCTTTGCGCTCGCTGGTATCGCCTTCCAGCTTGAGACCCGGCACTTCCAGCCGCTTGAGCAGTCGCGAAGTGGAATCGAGCGCCTGCTTGCCTGAATCCACTGCCCACTGCCATACCGCATTACCGCGCGCATCGTGCTGGACGCCGCCCGGGCCTGGTTCCGACTTGTCGTCCTTGGCGCCCATGTATTTACCAGCTGTAATGCGCCCGATAACGCACGATGCTCTCACCGTCCTTCGGCACGGTAACGGTGAAGTGAATGAGTTGCGCGCTGTCCTGCTTGAAATCCTGCGAATGACTCAGGATTTTCCAGTTGCTCCAGCGGTACATCGGTTCCTTGATAATCACCTCGACGGCCTGCGATTTGTGATTGCGGATCCTGACCTCAATTTCTTCCTCGACCCAGCGCGCGCGGGTATCGACCTTGTAATCGATCTGCCGGCGCTCGCCCACGACATCGAATGCGCTGCCGAGTTTAAGGCGCAGGGTTTCATCCTTCGGAGTGTGGTTGATGGCGTCCTCGCCGATGAATTCCAGGCTGCCGTCGCCCGCGTCGAGGCGTGAGACCCGTACGCGCCCGGCAGGCAGCGGCACACCCAGGCCCGAGGCTGCGTCATTGCGAAACTCCACGTAACTTTCAACCTTGGTGCTGGTATTGATGCCCGGGTCGCGCTCGGAGTAAGGCTCGCCAAAACCCGGTGAACCCAGTGCATCGTAAATCAGCAGGCGCCGGGCTGGAATCTGTTTGGCCTGGTCGAACAGTTCGATCTGCTTGGTGGAATTATTGGGCAGCGTGGTGGCGCGACCCAGCGTATAGAGGTGAAATTCATCGAAGGCCTTCTCGACAAAGCCCGCGTCCGCCTCGGCCCTCGAGGCTTTCGCCATCGGCGCATACATCGCGCGTGGCTGCGGCGCCCGCACCCGATTCACATCGCCGGCCACCAGCTTGAGGCGCGCGTCGTGATAGCTGGCACCGGACTGGTTGATGACGCTCACCCAGGCCGAGAGATCGAGCAGCCCGCTGTTGGCACTGCGCCCTTCGTTGAACACCACGTTGTAATCAGCCCACCAGGTGATGCCGCCGGTCTGGTAGGTCACGCGCGCACGCTGCGTGCCACTGACCGGCGAATTCAGCTCCCAGACCAGTGTCGGCTGGGTGATCAGACCGCCCGGCAGTTCCGGGAATTTCACCGACGAATAACCGTTGAGCGCATGCACGCTGCCGTCGCTGCCGCGCAGTATGAGTCCGTCACTGGCGGACAACAGCGTGCCGGTGACGCTCGAGGTTTCATTGCCCACACTGCGCTCCACCGTGATGGGCTTGTCGATATAGCGCAGCATGAGCTTGGCGGTGCTCACCAGATCAAACTGGAAATTCTGCTCCAGCACGCGCACCAGAGGGTTCGCCGGCACCGTGAAGGTAACCGTGGTCGGATCAATCAGGCCCGCGACCTCGCTGAATCGCAGCGTTGAACGACCAGCGCTCAAGGTGACATTGCGATCCTGCCTGATCATGGCGTAGCCGGGAACCGACGCCGCTGCGGGCACTGAGCCACCGGGCACTGGCCGATAGAAGTCGGCGGCGATCGCACCGGGCAGCTGCGAGCTGTAGATGGTCAGCGCGGTTTCATCCTCCGGCCCTGCTCTCGCAGCCGCTGTCGTAAGCGCCAGCATCAGCAGGCCGCCGAGCGCAGCAAGCGGTACCGTGAAGTGCGCCTCATTCCCTGGTTTCATGCTTCCATTCCTGTGTGTGAACACGCTGGCCGGGTACAACGCCATATAGCCTTAAGTTGACCACCATCGGGCTGAAAAGTGCGAACTGGTTCGCGCTCCGCAGCCGCCAGGCTGAAATTGTGAGCCAGCACCCATGCGCACAATGCCCTCTGGGTGCACGATACCCCTAGTACCGGCCGATTGGCATACTCCGCTACATGCGTACCGCACCGCTGATTCCACCGCCCCCAAACAAGCCAGGTGCCGTTGTGCCGCCAGGGCCCGTAGGCACCCTGCCCGGCGCGCCACTGGCCCTGCCGATGGATCGCGAATTCATTCTCCGCAATCAGATCGCCGAACGCTACATTTCCGGGCGTCTGCCGCTCAAGGGCGCGCAGGATTTCGAACGCTACTGCCACCAGCACCCCGAACTCATGGACGAACTGGGCATGCCCGCCCGCGTCCACGCCGGCCTGCGCCTGCTCGAGGCGGGCGGACACGCGTTGCCGTGGGAAGAAAAGCCGCGCCAATGGTGGGAGAAATTACCGGTCCTGATCGCAGTAGCGGTCCTGGCGATTGCTGCCCTGATCGCCGCCCTGACCGAGTCCGCACGCCTGGGCGCCCGCGACGCCACGATCGTCAGCCTGCAGAAGCGCGTCGCCGAGCAACCCCTCGACCCGGCCACCAGCACCCGCAATCTGCACCTGGTACCGAGCCGTACCGCGCCCTCGCGCCACAACAGCGTCGTGCTGGGCGGCGGCGCGCAGATGAATGATCTGAAGATCGACGTATCGTGGTCGAAATTCACCCTGTTTCGCGTCACCATCGATCGCCTGGATCAGGGTCGGGTCGTGGTACTGCACAACATGCTGCGCGATTCCAATGGCGATCTGCGCCTGGCGCTCAACAGCTCGGCCTTCGGCCCGGGCAGCTATCAGCTGGCGATCGAGGGCATACCCTTGCACGGTGACGCGGTAGCGCAGGCGTGGATTACCGTCGGCATCATTCACTAAGCTCAGTTCAGCACTGAGCGTGGCGACTGATTGAGCGCCGGCCGCGTCGCGAGATAACCACTGATGCTCACGACTGCCAGCGTGCCCACTACCCCAGCCAGCCAGATGAGTACATTGAATCGGTAGTGAAGATCGAGTTGCCGTGCCAGGAAAGAAGCCCCCGAGCGCGGCGCCGCTGGCCGCGAGCAGGCCGGCGAGTAGACCGATAGCGGCAAATTCGCTCACGGCACTGCGCATCAGCATACCGCGACCAGCGCCCAGCACACGCATGATGGCGGTCTCGTAGCGGCGCTCGTCGCGACTGGCCTGCACCGCAGCGAGCAATACCGTGAGCCCGGCCAGCAGCGTAAACAGAAACACGCTCTGCACCGCCGTCACCGCCTTGTCGATCACTGAGCGCACCTGCTTCAGCAGATCGCCAATATTGAATACCGAGACGCTCGGGAAGCGCTGCACCAGTGCTGCCAGATCGCTGGCACTGCGTGGTTCATAGCGCGCGCTGGTCATGTAGCTGCCCGCGGCGCCGTCAAGCAGACCTGGCGGAAAGACGATAAAGAAATTGGGACGGAAACTGTCCCACTTCACTTTGCGAAAACTGGCCACGCTGACTTCGATCAACTCACCGGCCACATCAAACCTGAGTCGATCGCCCAGTTTGAGTCCCAGCGATTCCTGAAACTCGCTGGCCAATGAGACCAGTGGCTGGCCCGCATCGGCAACGCTCCACCAGCGACCGGCGATGATGTGATTGTCATCGCCCAGCTCGTTCGACCAGGTGAGATTCTGTTCGCGATCGGCGAGATTGCCGCCGCGTCCGCCAAAACGGCTGCGACCGCCCGGACGTGCACTGCGCTCTGGCGATCTGCCGGCTGTCGATGCCGCAGCAGGCACGGTCTCGCCATTGATGGCGACCAGGCGCCCGCGCACCATGGGCAACATGCGTTCCGGTCTCGCCCCCTGTGCGAGCAGGGCACTGCGAAACTGCAGGTGCTGATCGGCAGGAATATTGACGAAGAAATAGTTCGGCGCGCCCTGCGGCAAGCTGGTGCGCCAGTCAGTAACCAGATCGCGCCGCAGAATGGCCAGTACCAACAGCAGCATGACGCCCAACCCGAAGGCGACTATCTGCGCGATGCTGCCACTGCGGCGGCGGGCGAGATTCGCAAGCCCGTGGCGCAGCGTCAGATTGGCGCTGCGCCGCGCGCGCCCGGCAAGTTGCACCAGCACGGCGCCACCCAGGCCCAGAAACAGAATCATTGCCGCCACCGCTGCCACGAACCACAGGCTCAACGTCCAGTCACCTAGCGTGCCGTAGACGACAGCGATGATTGCCGCCAGTGCTGGTAGCAGCGCGAGCCAGAGAGCGGCAGGCGGTGGACCAACGTCACGCCGCAGCACGCGCAGCGCCGGCACGCGCGTGAGCTGCAGCAGCGAGGGCAAGGCGAAGCCGGCCAACATCGCCACGGCCACCACCAGGCCGATGAATACCGGCGCCCAACCTGCGGGTGGCAGGTCGGCGCGCAGGAACCCGGCCAGCGCATGCAGCAGCCACAGTTGCGTCAGCCAACCGAGCGCGGCGCCAATCAGCGTGGCCACCAGCGCCAACAACAGCAGCTGCACCACCGTCACACCCAGTACCAGCCGGCGGCGCGCGCCCAGTGGTCTTCATCAGCGCCACCACATCCAGATGGCGCGCCAGGTAACTGCGCGCGCTCATGGCCACGGCCACCGCGCACAGCAGCACCGCGACCAGGCTGGCAAGTGCGAGGAAACGCCCCGCACGCCCCGCAGCATCGCCAATCTGCGGACTCGCATCGCTCACTTCGGCCCAGCGTTCACCGGAACGTTGATGTAATTCAAAGCTGCTGCGAAAGGCAGCCAGCGCCTTGCGATCGCCCGCAAGCAGCAGCGCGAATTCCACCCGACTGGCAGGTTGCAGCAGCCTGGTGGCTGCAAGATCCACATTGTTGATGAGCAACGCGGGCGCAAATTCTACAAACGTAGACCCCTGATCGGGACGCGAGATCAGAATTCGACTCACCCGCAACGCTTGCGCGCCGACATTGAGCACCGTACCCACAGTGGCCCCGAGCGCGGCCGCCAGGCGTGAATCCGGCCAGCATTCACCAGCGGCGGGAATGGCATGGGTGATTGCACCACTGGCGAAGGGCTGCGAGGCCACCTGCAGCGCACCGCGCAACGGGTAACCAGCGCTGGCCGCGCGAACATTGGCGAGCTGGCTGACCTCGCCACGAAAGACTACCGATAGCAGGGTCGTCAGTTGCGCGCTCTGCAATCCCAGCGCCTGCGCCTGCCGTGGCAGCAGCGGGGAAATCTCTTCAGGCGATTCCACCCGCGCATCGGCCGCCAGTATCTCGCTGGCCTGCGCCTGTACCGCGCGCCCGATGCGATCAACCAGAAAACCCACGCCCGTGAGCGCCGCCACGGCCACGCTCAACGACGCCAGCAGCACGGCCAGCTCGCCCGAGCGCCACTCGCGACGCAGTGCCCGCAAGGCCATGAGCAGCATGTGCATGATCAGCCCGGGGCGCCGCTTTCCACCAGCGCGCCGCTATCCATCGTCAGCACGCGCTGACAGCGATCCGCGAGCGCGCGATCATGGGTCACCAGCACCAGCGTGGTGTCGGCATCCTTGTTCAGGTCAAACAGCAACTGGATGATGCGCTCGCCCGTTACGGCATCGAGATTGCCCGTAGGCTCATCGGCAAACAGCACCACGGGTGCGCCAACCGAGGCGCGCGCCATCGCCACGCGCTGCTGTTCGCCGCCGGAGAGCTGCTTTGGATAATGACCCGCTCGTGCCGCCAGACCCACGCGCGCCAGCATGGACCTGGGCTGCCGCTTCTGCATTCGCGCCGCCCGCTGATTTCAAGCGGCAACATCACGTTTTCCAGCGCCGTGAGCGAGGGCACCAGATGAAACGATTGAAACACGAAGCCCACGCGCGCTGCCCGCAATGTGGCGCGCCCATCCTCATCGAGCACCGTGAGATCTTCACCCGCCAACCATACTTTTCCGGAGCTGGGCGTATCGAGTCCGGCCAGCAGCGCCAGCAGGGTTGACTTGCCAGCACCCGATGGGCCCACAATCGCCACGCTCGCGCGCGCGCGTATTTCGAACGTGACCTCACGCACGATGGTCAACGGCCCCTCGGGACTGCTAACCTGCCGTGTCAATCGCTCAGCCTGGAGAACCATGTCGCGCGTCATAGGCGTCCTGTTGTGTTTACTGTTAGCGCCCCCCGTGTCACTTGCGGCGTCGGCGTCACCTGCGGCGCCAGTTCGCGGTGCCAATAGCACAACCGCTCCCTCCGCTGCCAAAGTCATCCTGGTATTTGGCGACAGCCTTAGCGCCGGCTACGGCCTGCCTGTGGAACAGGGCTGGGTCAACCTGCTCGCCAACCGGCTGCGCACGGAAGGTTACGGTTTCCAGGTAGTGAACGCCAGTGTGAGCGGCGAGACCACGACCGGCGGGCTCGCGCGCCTGCAACGCGCCCTCGACGCGCACCATCCGGCCATTGTAATACTTGAACTCGGCGCCAATGATGGCCTGCGTGGCCTGCCCCTGAGCGTCACGCGCAGCAATCTCGAGGCCCTGGTGGCGAGCGCTGCACGCGCTCCACGCCGCGTATTGCTGCTGGGTATGCGCATGCCGCCCAACTACGGCGAACGCTACACCGAAGGCTATGCGGCCGCCTTTGTGACCGCCGCACACCGTGAACGCGTGACACTACTGCCGTTCTTCCTCGAGGGCGTGGCCGGCAATCCGCAGCTTATTCAGGCCGACGGCCTGCATCCAAACGAGCAGGGCCAACCGCTCCTGCTGGATAATGTCTGGACTGGCCTGCAACCGCTCCTGCGGGCCAAGGGAGGGTAGCGGGATGGAAAAGATCTGGCTCAAGCAATATCCACCTGGCACACCGACCGGGATCGATAGCAGCGAATACCCATCGCTCAAAGCGCTGATCGAAACCAGTTGCGAGCAATTTGCGTCGCGCACTGCATATCTGCAGATGGGGCAACGACTCAGCTACGCCGAGCTTGATCAACTCTCCGCGCGCTTCGCCGCCTGGTTGCAACGGCGCGGCCTGCGCAAGGGCGATCGCATCGCTATCATGCTGCCCAATATTCTGCAGTACCCGGTGGTCCTGTTCGGCGCGCTACGCGCTGGCCTGACGGTGGTCAGCACCAACCCGCTCTATACCGCAACTGAACTTGAACACCAGTTGCGCGACTCCGGCGCCGCAGCGCTGGTGGTGCTCGAGAATTTTGCCGCTGTCGCGCAGCAGGCCCTCCCCGGCACCTCAGTGCGGCACGTCGTCGTCACTGGCGTCGGCGACCTGCTGAGTTTTCCCAAAGGCACGCTGGTAAATTTTGTGCTGCGCTACGTACAACGCAAGGTGCCCGCCTGGCATATTCCCGGCGCCTACGCACTTGCCGCGCTGCTGAAGACCGCCCCCGACAAACCTGAGTCGGTCGAACTGGGTCACGAAGATATTGCCTTCCTGCAATACACCGGTGGCACTACTGGCGTGGCCAAGGGCGCCATGCTTACGCACGGCAATATGGTCGCCAATATCCTGCAGTGTCGCGCCTGGTTCCAACAGGTGCGACTTGAAAACACGACTTATGTGTGCGCCTTGCCGCTGTATCACATCTTTTCATTGACCGCGAATTGCCTGCTCTTCACCTCCATCGGTGGCAAGGGACTGCTGATAACCAACCCTCGCGACTTCCCGGGTTTCATCAAAGAGCTAACCCACAACCCACCGATGTTTTTCATGGGCGTCAACACGCTCTTCAATGCACTGATGAATACGCCCGGCTTCAGTACACTGAAATTCACCAGTCTCGTCGCTACCGTCGGCGGCGGCATGGCCGTGCAACGCGCTGTCGCCGAACGCTGGGAGCAGTTTACCGGCTGCACCGTCACGCAAGGCTGGGGCCTTACTGAAACCTCGCCCGCCGCCTGCATTAACCCACTGGTGGGCGTGAAATTCAACGGCTCCGTTGGTCTGCCCCTGCCATCGACCGAAGTCAGCATCCGCGATGACAATGGCCTCGAGCTCGGCATCAACGAATCCGGCGAGATCTGCCTGCGTGGCCCCCAGGTGATGCGCGGCTACTGGCAGCGTCCCGATGAGACCGCCAAGGTGATGCTCCCCGAAGGCTGGCTACGCACCGGTGATATCGGCCGCGTTGATGAGCACGGTTATGTGTTCATAGAAGATCGCAAGAAGGACATGATCAACGTCTCCGGCTTCAAGGTGTTCCCGAATGAAGTGGAGGATGTGGTCGCACAGATGCCAGGGATCGCTGAGGTCGCCGCAGTTGGCCAGCCCGATGAGCGCGCCGGTGAAGTGGTTGCGCTGTATGTGGTCAGGAAGGACCCTGCGCTAACCGCGGACGCGATACTCGAGCATTGCCACAAGTATCTGACAGGTTACAAACTGCCGCGGCATATTTACTTCAGAACTGAATTGCCGAAGACCAACGTTGGGAAGATCCTGCGGCGGGCGCTGAAGGAAGGTAGCTCGACGTAATAGAGGCTAGCGTTTTGTGCCTGTGAAGGCGAAGACGTGGACGCCGGCCTCGGTTGTCTTGGACGTTCTACTTACCTTGCCAACTAGATTACGAGACTCCAGCCAATAGTTGATATTGTCTAATAGCGATTCTCCCTGCTGATTCGCGAAATCCCGGAACTTAAGTAACTCGCTACGCGGCAAACGCGGCACGTGCGAGCAACGTTCAATCAAAGAGCTGGTGGGATCTTTAGCAGACATGTTTTCCATAGCGGTATTTAAGAATCGCACCACAGTGCGAGCGTGGTGCTCCGTAAGAATTGGGTGTTGGCTGCGAATAATTACATGCCGTCCCGTAGGCAGAAATTTTCCTGACCGACATCTCTTAAGTACTTTCAGCTTCACAAGCTCTTTGGCGATTTTATCAATGGGCTTCCCGAGCTTCTCCCGGCGCATCAGTTGCTCGACACTTCGGGATGCCCCACGGAGGGAAAGAGGCCTTGGCTCTCCATTTGAGTCGACTAAACTTCGATCCGTATACCAATGCTGGAGAGCAGTACTCACTTTTGCGGCGTACGTGGAATCCTCCGTAAGTAGCTTTCTAGCTGGGTGGGACCTTGCTTCTAACTTTGCCAACACCCGTGTTGTAAGCACCTGTAGTTCCTTCTTAGTCATCCCAATCTTTATTAGGTAATCAAAAAGTGCACCTACCACCTTGGACTGAAGTTGATTTGTATCGGAGGATCGCCTTGTTGCCTTGGTACTCATGTGCTTTCGTTCGTTACCTATCCGTAAACGTGGAGATAGAGACTCTCACAAGCAACTTGTTTGTTCTTTTCTTTCCAGTGGACCGCTGTTTCTTGCTAAAGAATGCGCCTGCACCTTGTAGCCCAGTCAGAAATGCCGTGACCTGTTGCTGGACACGCTTCTCTGCAATCTTGAGAGTGCCCTTATCTAAAATGTTTAGCGTCAGACCATCAAACAGCGTAACTGTGGGGGTCAATGCACTTGGGTAACCAATTGCCTGAAATACATTGGAAAGTTGCGACGCAACGCGCGTCATGCTGCGTGACTGTCGGCGCGAGTGTGACTCTGGAAGGAGGCGTTGTGCTGCAAATCCGTTTGACAATGAAATAACGTTTAACCTCCTAAGCTCTTCCAATGTCGCTCTTGGCGGTATGTCAGCGCTGTATTTGCGGGCAAGACTATTAAACGTCCCGTAACCACCACCAAGAACAAGTTTCTTCGGTTTTCCTTTGGCATTCAAAAATTCTGGGTCTTGGTTCCAACCTTCAATTACACGCCACGCTCCATAGACCTCTTGACTTGCACCGACGCTCACGCCGTCGGCAACTAAACGCCGGACTTCGGGCCTTGTTAGTCCTGTCATTATGGCGACGCGTGACTGATTTACACGCCCATTCTTCATCCGGGCCCTTGACACAGCCGCCCGGACGAAGGTGTCTGAAATCGTGGCCTGCATTTCCGCTGCCGTTATGCCCTGATCAATTAGAAACAGCGCCAACTCCAACAGGGCAGGCTTGAGGATGCTCAGGCGTTTAACAGAATCAAGTGGTTTGGACGTAAGTTGTTGTTTCACTGGTTGCGTACCATAAATGGCCGAACGTATTGTGCATTCGATTAGGCCACCACCTGTATAGGTACCCGAGACGGAGTAACTCTCCGCTCAAGACTATGAGCAAGTCAAGCAACGCCGGCTGCAGCCCATTCGCTGTGGGTCTTTACGACACAGTCACGCTTCAGTAGTTGAGTCTGAGTAGACCAAGCCAAGAATTACAAAGTGACCAAATGCGGAATCCTAAGGTGCCTCAAGCAGGCAACCTAACCCGCGCGCGTTATTCTTCTGGTTTGTGGTAACGCTCCGGCGGGAGGTGTTGGAGCCACTCTTAATTTGGCTAGCGCGAAAACTATTTATCTTTATTAGCAGCCCGGTAGCTGGCGCTTGCGGTCCAATTGCCTAAAGGCTTTGGCCGGTACCAATCACGCTGCTCGCCTGGCCGGTACCAATCACACTGCTTGAGTGGCCGGTACCGATGCACGCTACTCGACTGGCCGGTACCGATCACGCTACTCGACTGGCCAGTACCGATCACGCTACTTGAGCGACCGGTGCCAATCACGCTGCTCGCCTGGCCGGTGCCAATCACACTGCTTGAGTGGCCAGTGCCAATCACGCTGCTCGCCTGGCCGGTACCAATCACACTGCTTGAGCGACCGGTGCCAATCACGCTGCTCGCCTGGCCGGTACCGATCACGCTACTTGAGCGACCGGTGCCAATCACGCTGCTCGCCTGGCCGGTACCGATCACGCTACTTGAGCGACCGGTGCCAATCACGCTGCTCGCCTGGCCAGTGCCAATCACACTGCTTGAGTGGCCAGTGCCAATCACGCTACTCGCCTGGCCGGTGCCAATCACACTGCTTGAGTGGCCAGTGCCAATCACGCTGCTCGCCTGGCCGGTGCCAATCACGCTGCTCGTCTGGCCGGTGCCAATCACGCTACTCGACTGGCCGGTACCGATCACGCTACTCGACTGGCCAGTACCGATCACGCTACTTGAGCGACCGGTGCCAATCACGCTACTCGACTGGCCAGTGCCAATCACACTGCTTGAGTGGCCGGTGCCAATCACGCTACTCGACTGGCCGGTACCGATCACGCTACTTGAGCGACCGGTGCCAATCACGCTGCTCGCCTGGCCGGTACCAATCACACTGCTTGAGTGGCCAGTGCCAATCACGCTGCTCGCCTGGCCGGTGCCAATCACACTGCTTGAGTGGCCAGTGCCAATCACGCTGCTCGCCTGGCCGGTGCCAATCACACTGCTTAAGTGGCCAGTGCCAATCACGCTGCTCGCCTGGCCGGTGCCAATCACACTGCTTAAGTGGCCAGTGCCAATCACGCTGCTTGAGTGGCCGGTGCCAATGACTGACGAGGCAGAGTTTACAGGCATAGACGCGAGGAACACTCCGCGAGCGCTAGGTTGGGTACCGGAGAACTCAACCATTTCACCCAAACTTGGCACTCTGAAATCCTGGCTAGCCAGAAGGGCCGTGTAATCCACGTCCGTGCCGCCCACCCTAAGATGCCCCGTTAGAACAGACGTAGCAGTAACAATTCCCTTTACGTACAACACGTCCGCGCCAGTGGCGAATCGCGACAAATTCTGCATAGCAGCGGCAGTCAAGCGCCCGTTCGACTCTAGCTTCCCATAGATATTCACTACGGTGCCCGGCATCGCCTGAGAACTATCGCGCACAGATATACTCTGGCCAAGCACAGTAACAGTACCCATAGCCGCGTCGACCGACTCAATTGGTCCAGTCAAAACAAGTGAGGCCGCGCCTTGTGGAGTCGCTGTAGTGGCTGCCAATGTGGCAATAGCGGCTGCGAAATACCATGCCTTGATTTTCATTATTCTGCGCCCTTAGCTTCGGTCATAGACCGGCGTCGCTTGTGCTTTGCCGCCGTCAAATAGAAACATGGTCACGCCGAAGCGCTTTCCATTCTTGTCGGAAAATTCCGATTCCTTTCCAGAAACCCACTTATCCAGTTCGTTGATGAAATCTGCGCCTTCCAATTTCAGTTGGAATTGAAGCTGGGACTTGCCAGTCTCCGAAAGGGGAAAATCGGAAATCAACGTCCGCTCAAAAAAAGCATCCTCAGATTTATCGCGCATGAAGTTGTGCACAAGCGTCGTATTCAACGCAGCGGAAGATCGGCCTATGTAGTGGATCTGCGTAACGTCAGCGTTTGCTGATATAAGACTGCGATTTACACACCTGATAAAATGCGTACCGTGAATTTCAATGCATCGAGCATCAACTAGATGCCTGATAGCTGATTCCCGGTCTAGAGTTACGCCGGATTCTAGGATCAGCTGATCAAACGTTCGAAACGTACCCTCCGGCTTTAAAGACAACTCCAGGGGCGCGCCATACGGCGTAGAAAATCGCGGGTTGTCGTGCCAAAAAGAAAGCAATTGACTCAGTTGCTCCGTGCGCTTTGCAGCACTAGCGCGCTGCTGCTCACGTAATCCACGGGTCGATTGCAGTGATTGAACTTCCCCCTTAGATATTCCCGTCAATTGCCCCAAACGAGATTCAGTCAATGGTCGGCCCTGTTCTTCAAGGCGCTCGCTCAATGCCGACAGATAGACGCTGCTTACTGCCTCAGAAAGGTCTTGAAAGCTCACGCCATACCTAAAAATTACAGGCATGAGGGGTCGCAGCGACCGCTCAAGCGCCTCAAGGAATGCCGTGCGTTCTTCTTCTGTTGAAATCGGTGCGCGCACTACGAGTTACTGCCCTGAACATAACGTAATCAGGGTTTTACATTAACTATGTGCCGCAGGTTATGTCAACGAAATTGCTGCGTTAGCCGAGAAATGGAGAGGCTGGGGGGAGTCCCGGCCGCGGTGGCGTGGACCTGGCCTCAGGAGCGGCGCTTGGCCGTAGGACGGTAAGGCGCTGTTTTAACTGACTTACGCGGCAAATCCGTATGTGGTAACTGTATATTTATTCAGTAAATATCGCGCTGCAAGAACTGGCATCAGGGCCAACACGCTTGCCTGGCAAATACGGTCGTGTTGGTCCGGAAATTCAGGCCAAAGTGGCCGCAATCTGCGCCTGCACTCGCTCGGCCGCCGCGCGCGGATCTGCGGCGTCGCGAATCGGTCGGCCCACCACAATGTAGTCGGCGCCATATTGAAGCGCCTGCTCCACTGAGACCACGCGCTTCTGATCATCGCTCGGGCGATTATCCACCGGGCGTATTCCGGGTGTGATCACCAGCAGTCGCTCATCGATGTACTGCCTGAGCAGTTGTGCTTCCAGGCCCGAAGATACGACACCATCGCAGCCGGCCTCGAGGGCGCGGCGCGCGCGCGAGAGTACGAGCTGCTGCACATCGCAGGTGAAGCCGAGATCATCGAGATCGCCGCGATCGAGACTTGTGAGCACAGTGACGCCAAGAATCTTCACGTCACCTTTCGCTTCGGCGGCGGCCTGCATGATCGACTGATTGCCGTGGACGGTAGCAAATGTGACGCCGCGATTGCGCAGCTGACGCACGGCTGCGGCGACTGTGGCAGGTACGTCGAAAAATTTCAGATCGACGAATACCTTCTTGTGGCGCGCCACCAGCCATTCGAGCAGCGGAAAGTATTCGCCGGCCATGAACAATTCGAGACCGATCTTGTAAAACTGCACGGCGTCGCCGAGCTGCTCGACCAGTTTGCGGGCGGTGGCGGCGTCGGCAACGTCCAGCGCGAAGATCAGGCGGTCACGGCTGGCAATATCCTTGCTCATCAGGTGCGCTCCGCGGGGTCGAACAGGCGGCGATGCTCCAGGATCGCGTAGCGATCAGTCATGCCGGCAATGTAGTCAGCAACTGTGCGCGCGCGGCCACGAATGCCATCCGCGGCCTCAGCGCGATTGGCGGCTTCGCAATACTCTTCGGGGAGCAGGCGCACATCGCCGATGAAAGCCGTAAACAGCGCTTCCAGCACGCGGCGTGCCTTGCTGGTCATGCGCAGCACGCGGTGGTGTCGATACACCCTTTCACGCAGGAATCGCTTGAGCTCAAGGTGTTGTTCGCGCACCGGCGCGCTCATGGCAATGAGCACACTGCCGTGGACACGCACGGCATCGATATCGGCCGGGGCTGCCGCCTGCAGCAGCCCGGCACTGGCGCGAATCACATCGACGACCACTTCATTGATCATGCGCCGCACGATCTCGTGAATGCTGCGACGTGCGGGCAAAGCGGGGTAGGCGGCACGCACTGCATCCGCATGCCGACGCACCAACTGCACGCTGCACAGATCATCCAGCGTGATCAGTCCGGCGCGCAGGCCGTCGTCGACATCGTGATTGTTGTAGGCGATCTCATCGGCAAGATTGGCGAGCTGCGCTTCCAGGCCAGGCTGCTGGCGGTCGACAAAGCGTTGCCCCACATCACCGAGCTCGCGCGCCTTGGGCAACGCACAGTGCTTGAGTATGCCCTCGCGACATTCAAAGCTGAGGTTCAACCCGGGGAAATCGGCGTAGCGCTCTTCGAGTTCGTCGACTACACGGAGCGATTGCAGGTTGTGCTCGAAGCCGCCGTATTCACGCATGCACTCGTTGAGCGCATCCTGGCCGGCGTGTCCGAAGGGCGTGTGACCGAGATCGTGCGCGAGGGAGATGGCCTCGACCAGCGGTTCATTCAACTGCAGCGCGCGGGCGATCGAGCGCGCGATCTGCGCCACTTCGATGGAATGTGTGACACGCGTGCGATACAGGTCGCCCTCGTGATTGACGAATACCTGGGTCTTGTAGGCGAGGCGACGAAAGGCATTGCAGTGGATGATGCGATCGCGATCGCGCTGGAATTCACCACGGTATTCCGGCGGCGGCTCGACATGGCGGCGGCCCCGCGAGCGGGCGTCGTGCGCGGCGTAGGCGGCCAGTACGTTGACGGGTTGCGCAGTCATGCGCCGAAATGCTCCAGCAGCGTGCTGTGCAGCGCGCCATCGGCGTAATCACCAGTGATGCAGGCTTCGCCCACTCGCTTCAGCAGCACCAGGCGCACGCGACCGGCCTGCACTTTCTTGTCGATGCGCATGAACTCCGCCGCCCTGGCGGCGCCAATCTGTGGCGCGGCGCTGCGCAGACCGGCGCGCCCGAGTAGTGCAGCAACGCGCGCCACCTCCGGCGCATTCAATGCACCCAGGCGCTGCGACATACTGGCAGCGATCAGCAGCCCGGCGCCCACGGCCTCGCCGTGTAACCAGTCGGTATAGCCGGTCGCGGCCTCGATGGCGTGACCGAAGGTGTGCCCAAGATTCAACAGCGCACGCTCGCCCAGCTCGCGTTCGTCGCGTCCCACGATCTGCGCCTTGATCTGGCAGGAACGATGAATGGCATGCGTGAGTGCGTGGGCGTCGCGGCGGCGCAGCGCCTCGATGTTCGCTTCCAGCCAGCTGAAAAACACACTGTCGGCAAGCAAGCCGTACTTGATGATCTCGGCCAGTCCACAACTCAGCTCGCGATCAGGGAGCGTGGCGAGCACGTCGGTGTCGGCAAGCACCGCGCGTGGCTGATGAAAGGCGCCGATGAGATTCTTGCCGCCAGGATGGTTCACCCCGGTCTTGCCACCCACGGATGAATCAACCTGCGCCAGCAGGGTGGTGGGCACCTGCACGAAATCGATGCCGCGCTGATAGCAGGCAGCAACGAACCCGGCCAGGTCGCCGACGACGCCGCCGCCGAGGGCCAGCACCAGTGCATCGCGCCCAAAGCGGTTGGCGATCAGGACATCGAACACGCGGCCGGCGCTTGCCAGGGTCTTGTATTGCTCGCCATCGGGCAGTATGACCTCAACGACGCGGCGATCGCCCAGGGCCTGGCGCAGTGTGTCGACGTAGAGCGGCGCGACGGTCGTGTTACTTACCAACAGGACGTCGCGCGCCGGCACGGTTGCCTGCAGGAGTGCCTGCTGACGCAGCAGCCCGGCGCCGATGTTGATCGGGTAGGAGCGATCGCTGAGTTCTACAGTGAGTGTCTGCATGCGGCAATCTGGTGCTAGGCCGCAAGTATACTGTGACGGCCCTAGGCGTGCGCCGCGCGATAGGCAAAGACGATCTGATCCGCCACCTGGTGTACCCGCTTGCGGGTCGTGGTGACGGTAAAGTCCGCTACCTCCCGATACAGGGGCTCGCGAATTGCCATCAGCTCCTGCAGCCGCTGGCGTGCATCGCCGCCGTTGAGCAGCGGCCGGTTGCGCGTGCGTGTCGCACGCTCGGCCTGTTGCGCAACCGTGGTCTCGAGGTAGACCACCCAGCCGTGAGTCATCAGGTGTTGGCGGTTTTCGGGTGAGAGCACCGCGCCACCGCCGGTGGCCAGCACGATGCCGGTGCGCGCGGCGAGTTCGGCGATCACCTCGGCCTCGCGCCGCCGGAAGCCCGCTTCGCCCTCACGCTCAAAGATCAGCGGAATATCGGCGCCGGTGTGCCGCTCGATCTCGTGATCGCTGTCGACGAAGGGCAGGCCAAGCAGGCGCGCGACCTGCTTGCCCACGGCGGTCTTGCCCGAGCCCATCGGACCGACCAGGAAGATGTTTTGGCTGCCGATCATGCCGCGCCCCTGCACAGTTGCCGGGCATCATAAACAAAGCGGCCGCCCGAAGGCGGCCGCTTGGGGTCAGAGCATCAGGCTCGAACCGGTCAGTTCGGATTCGCGCACGGTGCCGCAAGATCCATATGGACTCGTCGGGCCTGGGGGTCCGACGGCGCAGGCGTAATCGACAATCGCGCCCTGCAGGACAAATGTCGATGTGGTGCTGCTCTGTGTGCCCGAAACCGTCGTCGACGCCACCAGCGAGACCATGACCCAGTAAGAATGATCGCGCGGATAGGTAATGGTCACGTCGAGGCGACCGCCGGAATCCGTCACCCCGGAACTGGGCGACACGACCGCGACATTGCCTGGATCAAGCTTGCCGTTGCCGTTGTAGTCCTTGCCAACAGTCGAGTTGATGTTGCCCGTATAGTCCGTGTCTTCATTCATGCACATCTTGGTGCCATTGTAGGCGTGCGGGTCGAGCGTAGGCGTGCTGTAGTTCGGCGTCCAGTTGGTCACGCATGGCACAACCATCGAGCCCTTGCCGTAGGCTACCGGCAATACGGCCAGGGTTACCGGGATGTTCGCGAGCGCCGCGCCACCACTGTCGACAGCGAACACGGAGTAGACAATCTGATATACGGCCGGACCCTGGCCGATGTCGATCGTGTTGCCCGTACCGAGCGACAGGAACACGGTCTGGCCACCGACGGTCAGAGTCGTCGTGCTGGTGATGGCAGTCAGGTGCACGGTCGCCTTCACCGTGACGCCATTGGCGCCGCTGCTGGAGTTGCCCGCGGTGTAGACCGTCTGCGCAATACCCTGGGCATTGGTCACAGCCGAAGCCGCAGAAAGACCGCCGTTCGTCGGATCGGTCTGCACCTGGAAATCGACCGTTGCGCCCTCCACCAGATTGTTGGCCGCATCGCGCACCGTGGCCGAGATCGTGCTGCTGCCGCCTGCGGCCACCGTAGCCGGTCCCGCCTGGACAGCAATCTGGCTGGGTGTAACGGCCACGAAATCGAGGGAAATCTGCGCTGTAACACCCGTGCCACTGGCACTGACAATCGACGGGCCTGCGCCGGTCGAACTGATCGACACGCTGGCGTGACCACTACCATCAGTATTCACCGCCGTGCCGGGGACCAGTGTGCCGCGGGTCGCAGCGAACGTAACCGGCGAACCGGCCACCGGTGCAGCACCGTTCAGCCAGGTGACAGTAACCGTCTGCGCGACACCAAGATTCACCTTGGTGCCATCAACCGGCGCGGAAATGCTGAAATTCTGCGTGCTGACGTCAACTGCCTTCTGTTGCGTCAGCCCGAGTGCAGTAGCCGAAATCGTGTCGGCGCCACCCACCGAGGCTGCCAGCGCGAACGTCGCTCGTCCGCTGCCATTGGTGGTCAACGCTGCAGGGGTCAATGTATTGCCACTGAGCGAAGTTACTGCCACTGCCGCGCTCGGAATGCCCTGGCCCGAAGAGTTCGTCAACAGGACGTCATAGTTGCCGCTGTTGCCGATGACCAGATTGGCGGGCCCGCTCAGAGTCAGGGACGTTCCGGTGACATTGACAGGCAAGGTCGCTGACGCCGAGCCGGCGTTCACCGTAACCGTTATCGTACGGTTGGTTGGGTCGGTGCTCGCACTCAAGGTTGCCGTCGCTATGCCGTTGACGTCCGTCTGCCCCTGGGTGATCGTCAACGCCCCCGAACTCGCCACGAAGCTCACGTTGACCCCGGACAGGACGTTGTTGTTCGCATCGCGCACCACTGCCGTCAGGGTCGCGGATTTCGAACCATCGGACGGGATCTGCGGTAGGTCCGTGACCACGCTGATCGACTGCTGGGTATTCACCACCGAGACCGAAACAGTTGCTGTAGCACCGCCAGCCGTGGCGGTCACGGTAATCGAAGTACCGGCCGCAGCACCGCTCGCCGACAACGTGGCTGTCGCCACCCCACTGGCGTCGGTCGTCGCCTGAACGACCACGACACTACCAGCATTGGATGAGAACGCCACTGTCACGCCACTGATGGCGTTGTTGTTGGCGTCTTTGGCCAACGCAGTGATGTTGGCTACTGACGAAGCCGTCAGCTGGAATCGTCAGGCTATCCGATGTCAGCTGCACCGTGGCTACAGTAGAGCCGCCACCGCCCGTGCCGCAGGTATTTGCGAATGAGGACCCGCAATCACTACCTCCGCCGCAGGCGGCGAGAGCCAGCGTAGCCAGGGCAGTCAGGGCCGAAAACCAGCGAATTTTGCGCATCTTGATCACCTGAGCAATTGATCCTTGAGTAAAGTCCACCGACACGTTGCGGTAAATCAATCGACCTTCACCCCTTCACGTAAGATCTTCGGAGTCACGAAGATCAACAGCTCATTTTTGCTATTTACCTTGGACGTAGACTTGAACAGATAGCCAAACACCGGGATATCGCCGATGAGGGGCACCTTCTTTTCGGTATCGCGGCGCGCGGTTTCGAGAATGCCACCGAGCACCACGGTCTGGCCGTCGCCGACCAGCACCTGGGTGGTGAGCGTACGGGTGTCGATCGCCGGGACGTTGACGCCGCCGGAGGTGACCACCACCTGGCCGACGCTGTCCTTGGTCACGGCGAGATCGAGAATGATGCGATTGTCGGGCGTGATCAGCGGCTTCACCTTGAGTGACAGCACTGCCTTCTTGAACGAAATCGTCGTCGCGCCACTCGAGGCCGACTGCTGGTAGGGAATTTCCGTACCCTGTTCGATGATGGCTTCCTTCTGGTTCGCCGTGATGATGCGCGGCGAGGACACCACTTCACCGCGGCCTTCAGCCTGTGCTGCGGAGAGCTCAAGATCGACGATGTAGTCTGAGCCCAGCAGCAGGAAGGCAAGGCTGCCGGCCGGGTTGGAAACCGGCATGTTCACGTTGTAGCGGTTGGCGCCCGTGGCGCCCGTGGGCACGCCCACCGGATTCACCGAGCCGGTGGTGCCGAGATTGGTAAGCGCGGATGAGAGGCCAGTGTCAGTCGCCGCCGCGGTGCCAGAGGTCTCAAACAGACCGTTGGTGCCGTTGCTGTGCGTGTGGGTCAAGCCGGCGCGCACGCCCAGATCGCGTTCGAAATCGTCATTGACGATGACCAGGCGTGATTCGATCAATACCTGCTTCACCGGTATATCCAGTGTCGCCACCAGCTTGCGCACCGCACTGATGCTCTCGGAGCTGTCGGAGAGCAGCAGCGTATTGGTGCGCTCATCCACCGCGACATTGCCGCGGCTTGAAAGCACGGAGGTACCGGCGCTGCCCTTGAGCAGCGCGGCCAGATCAGAGGCCTTGGCGTAGTTCACCTGCAGGAACTCGGTGCGCAGCGGCGCCAGCTCGGAAATGTCTTTCTTCGAGGCGAGATCGGCTTTCTCGCGCGTGGCCAGCTCGTCGGCTGGCGCCACGATGATGACGTTGCCATCCTGGCGCTTGTCCAGGCCCTTGGTGCGCAGCACGATATCGAGCGCCTGATCCCAGGGCACGCTCTTGAGGCGCAGTGTCACGTTGCCCTTGACCGAATCGCTCACGACGATGTTCTGGCCGCTGGCGTCCGCAAGAATCTGCAGCACCGAGCGGGTCTCAATGTCGAGGAAGTCGAGCGAGATCTTCTCGCCCTTGTATTCCTTCTTGTCTTCGGTGGCGGCCGCGGCCTTGGTTGTAGGCTGCACTTCCACGACATACTGGTCGTCTGACTGATAGGCGAGCTGCTGGAAATCGCCGGTGGCGTTAAGCACGATGCGCGCATCGTTATTCACGCGCTCGGCATCAAAGCCACTGACCGGGGTGCCGAAATCACCCGTGTCGTAGCGGCGCGCGAGTTTCTTGGGCAGGTCGGCGCCAGTGAAATCGACGATGATCTGCGAACCCTGCTGCACCACATTGATGGGTGTGCGCGGATCAGAGAGGCGCACGATCAGGCGACCGACGCCGCCCTCGCCGCGACGAAAGTCGATGCTGCGGATTTCACGCGCGCCGCTCGCGGCTGCGGCGCTCGGCGCGGTGGACGAACTGGCTGCCGCCGCACTGGCGGCCGGACCGACCGTCCCCACCGTGACGATGATGTCGTTACCCTCAACGCGGGTACGGTAGGGCTGCATCTGATCGAGGTTGAGCACGATGCGCGTGCGGCCATTGGCTTCAGCGGCGAGTATGGTGTCGACACCGGCCGAGGCCACATCGATGCGACGTGAAGGCACCGCCAGGGCGGTAGCGGGCAGGTCAATTGAGATACGCGCCGGCTTGTCAATCGTAAAGGCCATGGGTTCGGGCGCCGGGCCCGACAGGTGCAGGGTGAGCTGAACCTGCTTGCCAGCGATGGTCTGCACGTCGATCGACTGCAGGGTATTGGCCGGGGCGTCAGCCGCCTGCGCACCTGTCGTGACCAGCAGGATTGCTGCCAGGCAGGTGAATGCCAGCGTCATGACGCTGCGCAGGTGTTGGACGGTTGGTCGCTTCATTCGCATGCTCTCCCTAATCCATCACTCGTTCACGGCCATGGCGGCGGGTCGCTCGATGTAGCCACCCAGGCCATCCGGTACAAGTTCGATCAAACTGATCCTGTTCGGCGTGATCTCGGTGATCTTGCCGTCGTTCTGTCCGAGCCGATTGCCTACCAGCACGCGTTGCACACGCCCGTCGGCGACGCGCACCAGGCCGAAGCTCTGGCCCTTGAGATTGATCGTGCCGACCATCCTGAGTGTGTCGAGCGCAAATTGCTCGAGGAACTCACGATTACGCTGTGATTCAGGATGCGGACCGACAGCGGCGCCACGCGAACCGCCAGGCACGAAGGGTGAGCGCATCGCACCGCTGGTATAGGCGTAGCTGTCGTAGGGCTTGACCTCGGGCAGCGGCTCGACGCGGCCGCCCGGCTCTTTCTTGGTCGTCTCGATGAAACGATTCAGATCTGCATCGCGCCCCGAACAGGCAGCCAGCAGCGTAGCGCTGAGCGCGGCGAACGCCAGGGTGCGCGCCATCGATTGCCTCTGGTTCATGTTCCGGCACCTGGTCGCAGGGCTTTGTCGGCCTTGCGACGATCAGCCTCGGCCGAAGCCACTTCTTCGTCATCAAGGTATCGATAGGTTTTGGCAGTCAGCTCCATCGTCAGTTGATCAAAGCCACTGCTCTTGTCAGCCGCCGTGATCTGCACATCGTGCAGCGTAACGATGCGGGGTAGTGCCGCGATGCCACTGATGAACTGGCCGAACTCGTGATAGCTGCCCACGAAGCGGATCTTGATCGGCCGCTCGGCGTAGAAATCCTTCTTGATCTCGGTCTCGGGCTGAAACAGCTTCTGTGTCAGCGCCGAAGCGAGACCGGTCTGCGAGATGTCGACCAGCAGGTTGTCGACCTCGGTCTTGCTGGGCAACTGGCGCAGCATGGCGCCAAATGATTTCTCGATGTCGACCAGCTGCTGCTTGTAGACATCGAGATTGGTCGCCTTGGCGTGCTTGGCCCGAAACTCACCGCGCAACTGCTGCTCCTGGTCCTGCAACTGCTCGAGCTGCGGGTTCAGGCCCTGCCACACAAACATGTAAGTGGCGATTCCGGCCAGCACCAGGAAACACACGCCGACCGCGCCAGCACGTACCGCCAGCGGCCAGCGACCCGGGTCGCGCGGGTCGAGCGAGCGCAGTTCTTCCAGTAAATTCATCAGCCGCCTCCGGTGCGCACTTTGTGCCGCGGCGAGCTCGTCACCTCATCGTCATCGCCGGCCGTCGTGACCTGCGAGGCATCGAGCACAAAGCTGTCGCCGACCGTTGAGCCGCTCTTGCTCTCGACCACTTCCAGCTCGGGATCTTTCATCCACTGCGAGGCAGAAATATTGCGCATCAGCGTCGAAACCCGGGTCGAGGATTGCGCCACGCCTTCAAACTTCAGCTTGCGGCCATTCTGTTTATTGAAGTGAGGTAGGTGCCGTCGGGCATGGTCTTGGTGACCTCGTCGAACAGGTGCACTTCCTCGGAGCGCGAGCGCTGCAGCTTTTCGATGACCTGCATGCGCGAGATGAAACGCTGCTTCTGCGATTCGAGATCGTTGATCTGCTCGATCTGCCGGTCGACCGCCTTGATCTCGGTACGCAACTGCTCGTTGCGGCGCTCCTGAGAGCTGATCATCGAGTTGAACATCACATAGCCCGCGCCGGCGACCAGCACGGCAGCGACCGCCGCGACACCGAGCGCCACAAAGAATGCCAGCTTGCGTTCTTTGCGCTCCTGCTCGCGCCAGGGCAATAGGTTTATGCGTGGCATATCAGTCGAAGCTCCGCAGGGCCAGGCCGCAGGCCGTCAGTAACGCCGTAGCATCGCGCTGCACCGCCTGGGCACGCGCACGCGATGAGAGTTTCATCTGGCCCAGCGGATCGCCCTTCTCGGCGGTGATGCCCACCCGGCTCTGGATGACATCGGCGACGCCGGGCACATTGCCGCAGCCGCCGCAGATCAGGATCTTCTCTGGTTGATCGCGCCCGCTGCCCGAGGCGAGATAGAACTGCAGCGAGCGGCTCACCTGCTGTGTCATGTCGTCAATGAACGGGTCGAGCACTTCGGCCTGGAAATTACCGGGCAGGCCGCCTTCTTTCTTGGCGCGCCCAGCCTCTTCCATGGTCAGGCCGTAGGTGCGCATGATTTCTTCGGTGAGCTGCTGCCCGCCGAAGGCGAAATCGCGCGTGTAAACCACCTTGAGATTGCGCAGCACGCTGAAAGTGGTGCTGGTGGCACCAAAATCGACCACCGCGATGGCGCGATCAATGCCGCCGTCGGGCATCTGGTGCGTCATCAGCTTGCAGGCGTTTTCCAGCGCAAAAGCCTCGACATCGACGATGCGCACGGTCAGTCCCGCGGCGGCCACAGCGGCACGGCGCTGCTCGACGTTGTCGGTACGGGAGGCGACCAGCAGCACGTCCACCGAGTCATTGTCCTTTTCCGAAGGGCCCAGCACTTCAAAGTCGTAATTGACTTCATCCATCGGGAAGGGGATGTATTGGTCAGCCTGCATCTCGACCTGGGCTTCCAGATCGGCATCGCGCAGGCCGCGCGGCATCTGAATGACCTTGGTGATAGCGGCATCGCCGCTGATGGCGATGGCCACCTCGCCGCTCGATGCGCCAGAACGCTTGACGGCACGCCGGATGGCCTCGCCGACCGCTTGCGGGTCGACCAGGGTCTTTTCATTCATGGAATTGGGCGGCGTAGGCTCTGCAGCATACGATTCCACGCGGAATTGACCGCCCGCAGTTGCCAGCTCAATCAGCTTGATTGAGGAGGTTGTAATGTCCAACCCCAGCAACTGGCGGTTCTTACGCGAGAACAGGAACACGTTTTTCCTTCCTTTTCAGTAAGATGCACGCCAAAGCAGTAACCTGTTCGCGAATATAGCGCCAATATATATCAGCCGTCGGTTAAATTGAACGTGAGTCGTCTCACGAATTTGGTCCCCGGCGCTCTTACGGGCATATTTAGCCCCCGTTCCAGCCCAGGCGGCCTACCGCGGCGCCGCAAAGCCCGGGCAGTTCACCATGGCCCCGTTGTCGAGCGCAATGCATGGAGTGTGAATAGGTGAAGTCCAGCACGCTGCGAGTATTAATTGGTCTCGGGGCAACCGGATTGGTGCTAGTGCTCGGGGTGGTCTATGCCCTGTTGGCGAGCTACGTGTATATCGCCCCCTCACTCCCCAGCTCCGAGGGCATGCGCAACACACCCCTGCAGGTGCCGCTCCGGGTCTATACCCGGAGCGGCGCACTGATCATGCAGATCGGCGAGCAGCGGCGCGTGCCGGTGAGCTATGCGGAAATTCCGCAGCTGGTGCGGGAAGCGTTCCTGGCGGCCGAAGATGATCGCTTCTTCGAGCACGGCGGCGTCGATTATTTCAGCATGCTGCGCTCACTCTGGGTCGATGTGAAGGGCGGCGAGTTCACGCAGGGCGGCAGCACCATCACCATGCAGACCGCGCGCAATATGTTCCTCACCAAGGACAAGCACATCCAGCGCAAGCTGCAGGAAGTGTTCGTGACGCTGCGCATGGAGCGCGATTTCACCAAGGAACAGATACTCGAGACCTATCTGAACGTCATATTCTTCGGGCAGCGCGCCTATGGGGTTGCCGCCGCTGCTGAGGTCTATTTCGGCAAACCGCTCTCGGAACTTTCAGTGGCCGAGGCTGCCATGCTGGCCGGGCTGCCGCAGGCGCCCTCGCGCTACAACCCGGTGACCAGCCCCGAGCATGCCACCGAGCGGCGCCGCTACGTGCTGCATCGGATGCAGGCCCTGCACTACATCGACGCCGCGACCGCCAAACGTGCCGGCGAAGAAGAGATACACGCCCGCGAGTTCGCGCCGCATTACGACGTCGAGGCACCCTATGTCGCCGAAATGGTGCGCATGAAGGTCGTCGAACGCTTCGGCGAAGCAGCGATCAACCAGGGGTATCGCGCCATTACCACCATCGATGGTCGCCTGCAGATGGCCGCCAATCGCGCCCTGCGACTGGGCCTGATCGAGTATGACCGGCGCCACGGCTATCGCGGGGCGCTGCGCAATGTGCCGATCAGTGCCAACGCCGTGCCACGCCAGCTGGAGGGCCTGCTGGGCAGCCTGCCGCCGGTCGGCAACCTGCAGTCGGCCGTGGTGGTCTCGGTGGCGCCGACGGCCGCGCGCGTGTATGTGCGCGGCACTGGCTTCGCGCAGATCGACGCCGAGGGCGTCGCCTGGGCGCGCGGCCGCAGTGGCGGCAGTAAGGTCGACGACATCGTGCATCGTGGCGATCTGATCTACGTACTCAGCAATGGGCAGGGCACAGCGCAGCTCGGACAGATTCCGGAAGCGCAGGGCGCGCTGGTGGCGCTCGATCCGCAGGATGGCGCCGTCGCGGCGCTGATCGGTGGCTTCGATTACTTCAGCAACGCCTATAACCGTGTCACGCAGGCGCATCGTCAGCCAGGCTCGGGCTTCAAACCGTTCCTGTATTCCGCCGCGCTCGAACACGAATTCACGGCCTCGAGCGTCATCATGGATGCGCCCATCGTCGTGGCCGATCAGGGCGTGGAGCAGACCTGGCGCCCCGAGAATGACGGTGGCACCTTCAGTGGCCCGACGCGCCTGCGCGAAGCGCTGGTGCATTCGCGCAATCTGGTCTCGATACGCCTGCTGCGCGTCGTGGGCGCGGCCGATGTCATCGACTACGCGGCCCGCTTTGGCTTCGAGCGCGCGTCGATGCCCAGCAATCTCACCCTGGCGCTAGGCACGCTTACCGCCACGCCCCTGCAGGTGGCCACCGGCTATGCCGCGTTTGCGAACGGCGGCTACAAGATCGAGCCGTATTTCATTGAGCGCATCGAGAATGCGGTGGGCGAGACGGTGTGGCGCGCTGAACCGGCGGTGGCCTGCACAGCGTGCGAGGCGGCCGAGGCTGCGGCTGCTGAGGTTACGCCCGGCGTGGACTCGCCGGTCGGCCCGGTAGTGGCGGGGGTCACACCACTAAGCGCCGCACCGGCAGGCGTGCCCGCCAACCCCAGGCTGACCATGGCGCCGCCGCTGGACGAACGCCTGGCGCCCATGCTGCCCGCAGCGCGACGCGCGCCGCGCATCATCACGGCGGCCAACGCCTGGCTCATGGATGATCTCATGGCCGATGTCATCAAGCGCGGCACCGGGCGGCGCGCACTGGTGCTGGGACGCAGTGATATCAGCGGCAAGACCGGCACTACCAATGAATCGCGCAACACCTGGTTCAACGGCTTCAATCAGAACCTCGAGGCCACGGTCTGGGTGGGTTTCGATCAGGAGCGGCCGCTGGGTGAAGGCGAGGAAGGCAGCAGCGTGGCCGTGCCCATCTGGGTACGCCTGATGCGCGAGGGACTGCGTGGTGTGCCTGATGTGCCGCGCGCGGTGCCGCCGGGACTGGTCACGGCGCGCGTCGATGCGCAAAGTGGCCTGCTGGCGCCGGTCGGCGATACCAATACTGTCAATGAATACTTCTTCGCCGACAAATTGCCGGCCGTAGGTAACGCCGCCAATACGCCCGACAATGGCAGCAGCGAGCCGCTGTTCTAGGACTGCTGCCTCGTGCCACGACGCAACTCACCCCGGAGCGCGAATCTGCGCCGCGCGCTCAGCCAGGAGGCGGCGCGCCTGATGTCGGAGCACGGCATCCAGGACTTTGGCACCGCCAAGCGCAAGGCCGCCGAACGCCTGGGGGTCAGCGACGAGGGAGCGCTGCCGCGCAATACCGAAGTGGAAGCCTCGCTGGCTGAATATCAGCGACTGTTTGCCGCCGACACCCACAAGGCAACCCTGGCAGCGCAGCGCCAGGCAGCACTGCAGGCGATGCGGGCGCTCCAGCAGTTCGCACCGCGCCTGGTCGGAGCGGTGCTCAGCGGCACGGCCACGGCGCACGCCGACGTGCAACTGCATTTGTTTGCGGATAACCCCGATGCCGTGGCGCTCAGCCTCCTGGATCACGGCGTCGCGCACGAGGTAGGTGAGCATCGCCTGCGGCTCGATGCCGATCGCGTCAGCAGCTACCCGAGCGTGCGTTTCCAGATTGAGGCGTACCGGGTCGATGCCACGGTGTTCCCGGTGGACGGCATACGGCAGGCACCGTTGAGCCCGGTGGACGGCCGACCCATGCGCCGTGCCGACGCTGCGGAGCTGGCCGGCCTGCTGGCACGCAGCGGCTAGGCGCGCTTGTTCAGGGCGACGTATTCGCGCTGCACCGGGCCCGTATAGAGCTGGCGCGGCCGGCCAATGCGCATATCGGGGTCGGAGATCATCTCCATCCAGTGCGCCACCCAGCCGACGGTGCGGGCAATGGCGAACATCACGGTAAACATTGAGCGCGGAATCTTCAGTGCGCTGTAAATGATGCCGGAGTAGTAATCGACATTCGGATAGAGCTTGCGCGAGACGAAGTATTCGTCTTTGAGCGCAACTTCTTCCAGGCGCAGCGCCAGCTCAAAGAGCGGGGTATCCGTGCGCCCGAGCTTCTGCAATACCTTGTGGCAGGTCTCACGAATGAGCTTGGCGCGCGGGTCGAAATTCTTGTAGACCCGGTGACCAAAGCCCATGAGCTTGAAGTGGCTGCTCTTGTCCTTGACCATGTCCAGGTACTTTGGAATGTTCTCGGCCGTACCGATCTCCTCGAGCATATCGAGCACGGCTTCGTTGGCGCCGCCGTGTGCCGGGCCCCAGAGCGCGGAGACGCCGGCCGAAATGGCGGCATAGGGGTTGGTGCCGGTGCTGCCGGCGAGCCGCACGGTTGAAGTGCTGGCGTTCTGCTCGTGATCGGCGTGCAGTATGAACAGCAGGTCGAGCGCCTGCGCAGCGACCGGATCGACCGAATAGGCTTCGCACGGCACGGCGAAGAACATGTTCAGCAGGTTGGAGCAGTAGTCGAGATCATTGCGCGGATAGATGAAGGGCTGTCCGAGCGCATGCTTGTGAGCGGCCGCGGCGATCGTGGGCAGCTTGGCGACGATGCGGTGCGAGAAGATTTCGCGATGGCGCGGATCATGATTATCCATCGAGTCGTAGTAGAAGGCCGCCATCGAGGCCACCACCGCCGAGACCATCGCCATCGGGTGGGCATTGTGATAGAAGCCGTTGGTAAAGCGCAGCAACGACTCGTTGATCATGGTGTGGCGCGTAATGCTGCCGCTATAGGCAGCAAGCTGCTGAACGCTCGGCAGTTCGCCGTAGATCAGCAGGTAAGCCACTTCCATGAATGAACTGCGCGCCGCCAGCTGCTCGACCGGATAACCGCGATACAGCAGCACACCGGCGTCGCCGTCGATGTAGGTAATTTTGCTTTCGCAACTGGCCGTGGCGCCGAATGCCGGGTCGAAGGTGAAGACACCGTGGTCCTTGGGGACGGCGCTGATATCCAGGACCTGCGGCCCGATCGTGCCGGCGCGCACCGGCAGGAGCGACTTCACTCCCGTGGCGGGGTTGGCGAGTTCAAAGGGTTTGTTGTCCATGCGGGGCCGCTTCCTGAATAGTTGCCAACGAACTGCGCGCGACATAACGCGCGACCGGCCGCAGCGTTACATGCGCAATCATTGGAATCAAGGTATCGGTCGTGCAACGCGTCACTAAAGTGACGCAGCCGACATTCGCGGGCTTTTTAAGACTCGCGCCGTTGGCGCTCAGCGTGCCGCAGCGGCAGCGTATTTCTTGCGGAATTTATCGACGCGACCGGCAGTATCGACCATCTTCTGCTTGCCGGTGTAGAACGGATGGCAGTTCGAGCAGACGTCGAGCTGCAGATCCTGTCCCATGGTGGAACGGGTCTTGAAGGTGTTACCGCAGCTGCAGGTAACGTTGATTTCGGCGTAGTCCGGATGTGTCGCTGCTTTCATGGTGGTCAACCCGGGCTCGTGGATCAAAAAATGGGGCGCGCAGTCTAGCTGCGAGGCCCGGGTACGACAAGGGGTGCGTAGCAACAGGCCGGCAGCGGCCTTCTTTATCCACAATTTCTGTGGATAACTCTGTGGGTAATCACTCCGCGCGTAGCCTCAGAATACGCCAAATAGCCATTTCTATCGGATTGGACAATAAATGACCAAGGTATTACAGCCTATCAAATCAATAAGTTACATGCGACAAATGCCATGTGGCCTGCAATGCTGGCCGTAATCGTCTAATTTGTGGTTGGGCCAATCTTTGGCTGTGCATAACAAGCACGGCGCCGCAGTGAATGAGCTAAACCACGGGGCCCTCTGGAATTTTCCGGCGAGTCGGTGAGCGAGAGGATGGGGCCGCAGCATCGCGGGCTGACGCCGAAGCCGCGTTGTCTGGCAGGAATGCGCCGATGAGATCGTTCAGAAAGCGTTGTCCCAGCTCAGTGGCCCGCCACAGCCCCGCCGCCTGCTCAAGCAGTCCGCGCTCATGCAGGCGCTCGACACGTTGCTCGATCACACGACCAGGGCAATCCGGTGCGCGCTTCGAACTGCGGGCGTTCAAACCCTGCCGTCAGGCGCAGGGCGTTCATCATGAACTCGAAGGGCAGGTCCGCGTCGGCGACCTCGCGCAGCTGCAGCGGCTCGGTAGCGCCGCGCGCCAGGTAGCGCCGCGGTTCGCGCTCGCGCACGCTGCGTGCCATCACGCCGCGTTGCCTGTCGGTGAGCTTGCCGTGTGCACCAGCGCCGACGCCGAAGTAATCGCCAAAATTCCAGTAGTTGAGATTGTGGGCGCATTGCGCTCCCGTGCGCGCGTAGGCCGAGACCTCATATTGCTGGTAACCCGCCGCGGCGATCGCGGCCTGGCAGTGCTGCTGCATTTGCGCCGCCAGGTCTTCGTCGGGCAGGCCGGTCGGCGGCAAGGCGCCAAACACGGTGCCAGGCTCGAGCGTGAGCTGGTAATGGGAGAGGTGCGCGGGCTGCAGCTGCACGGCCGCGCGCACGTCGGCCAGTGCACCGGGCAGATCCTGGTCCGGCAGTGCGTACATCAGATCAAGATTGAAATTGCCCAGGCCCGCGGCGTGCAACTCAGCGGCAGCGACCCGCGTGTCATCGGCCGAATGGATGCGCCCGAGTCGTTGCAGAATTGGCGGCGAAAAACTCTGCGCGCCCAGCGACACGCGATTGATACCGGCGGCGCGGTACTCAGCGAAGCGGCCACGCTCAATGGTGCCAGGGTTGGCCTCGAGCGTGATCTCGGCCTGCGGCTGAATTGGCAGGAGCTGGCGAATGGCCGCGAATAGTCTGGCGAGGGCCTCGGGTGAAAACAGACTCGGCGTGCCGCCACCCAGGAATATGCTGCTGATTGCGCGCCCACCGCCCAGTGGCGCCTGCGCGCTCAAGTCCGCCAGCAGCGCATCCAGATATTGTTGCTCCGGCACCTGCCCGTGCAGCGTGTGCGAATTGAAATCGCAGTACGGGCACTTTCTTACGCACCAGGGAAAGTGCAGATAGAGCGCCAGTGGCGGTGCCAGCAGGCGCGGCGCCGCGTCCGGGCGCGGCGGCGGTGCGACTGGTGGCAGCGCGCTCACCGCCACCCGCCCAACTGTGTGCACAGTTGCTGCAGCGCCTGGGCGCGATGGCTGAGCGTATTTTTCTTCTCCGCCGACAGCTGCGCGACCGTGCAGCTGAAACCGAGCGGGATGAACCAGGGATCGTAACCAAAACCGCCAGCGCCCGCCGCCTGGCGCGCGATGTGACCTTCCCAGCTGCCGTGCGCCACCAGTGGTGCAGGATCCACGGCGCTGCGCACCAGCACCAGCACGCAGCGGTAGCGCGCGCTGCGCTGCGCGTCCTCCACCTGCTCGAGCTCGTTGATCAGCAGTGCGTTGTTTTCGGCATCGCTCGCACCGACGCGCGCGTAGCGCGCCGAGTACACGCCGGGTCGCCCGCCCAGCGCATCGACCTCAAGACCGGAATCATCGGCGAGCGCCGCCAGCCCGGAACCCGCGGCCGCGTGACGTGCCTTGAGCAGCGCATTGGCCTCAAAGGTCGCGCCGGTCTCGTCGACGGCCCCGATTCCCAGCGCCGACTGCAGCAGCAGCTCGATATTCAAACGGCGCCAGCAGCGCCGCAAACTCGCGCTGCTTGCCGGCATTGGCCGTGGCCAGCACAACCTGCATGCGCTCAGTCCGTCAGCGCCTGCATCTGCAGTGCGCACAGCTCGCCGATGCCGGTGGCGGCGAGATTCAGCAGCGCGTCAAGTTCATTGCGCCGGAAGGCATGGCCCTCGGCCGTGCCCTGCACCTCGATGAAACCGCCACCGTTGTTCATCACCACGTTCATATCGGTCTCGGCTTCAGAATCTTCGCTGTAATCCAGGTCGAGCACCGGCAGGCCGCGCACGATGCCGACTGACACTGCCGCCACCTGTCCATGCAAAGGGCTGGCTTTGAGCGCACCGCGCCTGCGCAGCGCTTCCACCGCGTCCGCCAGGGCGACGAAGCTGCCGGTGATCGCAGCGGTGCGCGTGCCACCGTCGGCCTGCAGCACGTCGCAATCGATAGTCACGGTGCGCTCGCCCAGCGCGCGCAGATCGACCACGGCTCGCAGCGAGCGACCGATGAGCCGCTGGATTTCCTGCGTGCGCCCGGTCTGCTTGCCACGCGCCGCCTCGCGTGAGGAGCGCGTATGCGTGGCGCGCGGCAGCATGCCGTATTCGGCCGTGACCCAGCCCTGCTGCTTGCCGCGCAGGAATCCGGGCACGCCCTCCTCGACGCTCGCCGTGCACAGCACGCGCGTATCGCCAAACTCCACCAGCACTGAACCTTCCGCATGGCGGGTGAAATTGCGCGTGAAGCGCACCGCGCGCAGCGCGTCCGCGGCGCGATCATTGTGACGTTTCGACATCGCTATTACTCCAGAAAACGCAGCACCACGGCCGAGGTGTTGTCAGCGGTGGCGCCACCGAGGGTCACCGCGCCCGCGCCCAGTACCGTCAGCGCCTCGGCGATCGGTATGGCAGCGTCGGCGAAGGCGCTGCCGATCAGGTCGTCATCCAGGTGCGCCCACAGACCGTCGGTGCACACCAGCAGCACATCGCCGCTCTGCAACGCCAGCCGGTTGCCGATATCCATTTCCGGCAACATGGCTTCGCCCCCCAGGCACGACTCGACAAAATTGCGCATCGGATGATGCTGCGCCTGATCGGCGCCGATGACGCCCTCGCGCACCAGCAGCTCAACGTGGCTGTGATCGCGGGTGCGCGCCAGCACCCGGCCACGACGGATGTGATAGGCGCGGCTGTCACCGACGTGCGCGAAATAAGCGGAGCTGCGCTGCACCAGGCACAGCGCGATGGTGGCGCGCGGCCGGTTCTCGAGCGGGATTTCCGCGCCGTGACGCACGATCTGCTGATGCGCCGCGCCCAGGCTCAGGTGCAGAAAGCCCAGCGGATCGAGCAGCGGCTGCGCAGTGGCGCGAAAGCGCTGCGCGATCAGCTCCTGCGCGATCTGCGCAGCGCGCTCGCCCTCGGCGTGGCCGCCCATGCCGTCGCAGGCAATCAGCAGCGCCGCGGCGTCGGCAACCTCGGCCCCAACCCGGTCCTGGTTGCTCTCGCGTGCGCCCACAAGGCTGAGTTCGGCATGTTCGACGCGCAAGCGGGCACCATCTCTTTGGGTTAAACTGGCGGCGACTTATAACATTCCGCGCAACGTGAAGTAAGCGCTGGCTCCAGCCTGCCATCCGGGTTTACCCATGATTTCGAGCATGACCGGTTTCGCGCGCCAGGAAAGCAGTGGCGCCTTCGGCACCCTGGTATGCGAGATTCGCAGCGTAAATCACCGCTTTCTCGATGCTGCGGTGCGCCTGCCGGATGGCTGCCGTGCCCTGGAAACCGAGCTGCGCCAGTCGCTGGCGCGCGAACTGCGGCGCGGCAAGGTCGATTGCACCATCCTGCATCGTCCTGCCTCGGGCGCCGCCGCGGCCATGCAGGTGGATGAGGCGGTGCTGGCGCAGGTACTGGCACGCAGCGCGCAACTGGCCCAGTCACTGCCCGCGCAGGCGCGAGTCAATGTGCTCGAACTGCTGCGCTGGCCGGGCGTGCTGCGCGACGAACAGCCCGACATCGAAGCGGTGTTCGCCGCCGTGCGCACCCTGTTCGCCGCGACGCTCGACGATCTGAGCGCCGCCCGCAATCGCGAGGGCCAGCGGCTGACCGAACTGATCGCGCAACGCTGCGCAGCGCTGGAAGAGCTGGTCGCCCAGGTGCGCACCCGCCTGCCCGAGGTACTCGAACGCGTGCGCGCGCGGCTCGAAGAGCGCTTGCGTGAACTGGGCGGCGAGCTCAATCAGGAACGCATCGAGCAGGAAATCGTGCTGCTGCTGCATCGGCTTGATGTCGCCGAGGAGCTCGATCGCCTGACGGGCCACATCGAGGAAACCCGGCGCACCATGGTCGCGCCCGAAGCGGCGGGACGGCGACTGGACTTCCTGCTGCAGGAATTCAATCGCGAGGCCAATACGCTCGCGTCGAAATCGCAGGATCTGGAAACCACGCGCATCGCCGTGGAGATGAAAGTGGTGATCGAGCAGATGCGCGAGCAGGTGCAGAACATCGAGTGAAGTCCCGGATGGGAATCGGCTAACATCGCGCAGCCAACGCTCGCGGCTCGTAGCGATCAGCGTTGGATATCATGCCAGGAGGAACTTTGTCGCCGCCGACGCCATCGCGCGCTGTATTCTTGAGCTATGCGTCACAGGACGCCGAAGCGGCCCGCCAGCTGTGCGAGGCATTGCGGTCCGCGGGCATCGAGGTCTGGTTCGACCAGAGCGAGCTGCGCGGCGGGGATGCCTGGGACGCGGCGATCCGCCGTCAGATCCGCAGCTGTTCGCTGTTCATTCCGATCCTGTCGCACAACTCGCATTCGCGTGCCGAGGGTTACTTCCGGCTCGAATGGAAACTCGCGATCGACCGCTCGCACCTGATCGCCGCTGACCGGGCGTTCCTGCTCCCAGTGGTCGTCGACGAGACTGCCGAGACGGACGATCGAATACCGGAACGGTTCCGGGATGTGCAGTGGATGCGGATGCCGGGCGGTCATCCAACGCCCGCATTCGTCCGTCACGTATCGAACCTGCTCGCACATTCGGTCATCGCCGAGCCAAACCCTGCGGCGGCCGTAGCGGCTGCGCCGCTTGCGACCCACGCCACGGGTCCGACCGTCACCCCATCCGGCGCGGCAGCAGCGGCAGCAGCGGCCGCGCCCCGCGGCTCGCGATTCACCTGGGTGGCGCTGGCTCTTCTGGCCGTACTCGGCATCGCGGGCCTGGTGGCGACGCGCTACTTCAGCCACGGCCAGCGCGCCGCGCCTTACTCGCTCGAAGACCGTCGCATGACCTTCGCGGTGCTGCCGTTTCACGCGCCGGCCAGCGACGAGCACGCGACGCGAGCAGCCCAGGCCTCGACCGAGGCGGTTTTTGCCAACATCGAGGCTGCCACGATCTTCGCCCAGACCGTGCCCCCCGCGCGCGTCGAGACCGTGCTGCGCACGGCTTCGAACCCGCGCGAGATCGCCGCGGCGCTCAACGTGCATTTCCTCATTCGCGGCACGCTTGCCCGCGCGAGCAGCGGCTACGCGCTCACTCTCACCACAATCGACGGCGCGACCGAACAGCCGCTCGCGACCGAGACGCTGCCGATACCGGCCGATGCGCTCGTGCCACGCTGGGAGGACGATGTCGACGCGGCCGTGTTCCATCTGCTGATGGGCGGCATGCACGCCGAGGTCCAGCGCGTCCAGGATCTGCCGCCGGCGTCGCTCGACGTCCGCGACCTCTCGTTCCGCGCGCTCGACTACTGGCGGGCCCATCGCGGCGCTGAAGCCAGGAACGGCTACGTCTCGGCGTCGGACCTCCTGCGCCAGGCGCTCGAGCGCGCGCCCGACGACGCGCTTGCGATCTATCTGACAGCCGAGATCAACCTGTGCGACTGCGTGATGGCGTGGTCGAGCAATCCCGAGGAGCAGCGCCGAATCGGATCGGCTGCGCTCGACAAATACCTCAAGATCGACCCGACGGACAGCGAGATGCTGCTCGACAAGGCCGGCATCTTCCAGACCCGGGGGCGCTACGACGAGGCCCTGGTCGTCGTGAACACGGTACTGCAGAGACACCCGGACAACTCCGGTGCGCTTGCGCTCGCCGCGATCAGTCTCGTGCATCTCGGTCGCGCGCGCGAGGCGCTGGCACCGATGGATGCTGTCGCGCAGCGCTATCCCGACAAGTGGGAAGAGCTGACCGGTATCGCGGCAGATGTGCACTTCGCGGTCGGCGATTACGCCGGCGCTACTACGCTCGCGCGCAATGCCGCGGCGCGGATGGCCGAGACCAGCCTCCGGAGCCCGGTCACCGGGCCAGTCAGGCTGACACTCGCCGCCGCCGAGGCGCAACTCGGGCATCTCGATCAGGCGAAGCATGCGCTCGAGGACTTCGAGAGCTCCGTGGCCGGTGTGCGCTCTGTCGGAGCAGCGCGCAAGTGGATGATGCCGGCGACTGCGCTTACCGGGTTCGAGCCGCTGTACGCGGGACTCAAACTCGCCGGCTGGCCTGACTGAACCCTGCTTCGCGCGACTAGTTCACGACGACCTGGAAACGCACGCGGAAGCTGGGTTGACCCGCGACGGTAGCACCAGCCATGGTTCCCGAAGGCGCAATGCGCAGCCCCGTCACCCGCGGGTCGACACCATTCGCGTTGGGCGTCGGCAGATAAGTGTAGGGCGCGCCGCCGCCCACCTGGTTCGAATAGCTGACATTGGCGTTGGTGAATGTCAGGCCGCTCGATGGCGAGCCATTGAAGAACTGTACGGGCGTGGCGCCCGCAACCACCATGGAGGTATTCACCGGAATCACGTCGGTAATCGCCAGCGAGTTGGCATCGACCGGCGCGGTGCCGGTGTTGACCACCGTGATGTCATACGCCGAGGTGCCGCCGGGAATGCGCTTGGGATTGCTCGCGCTGTTGTACGGATCGGCGGTGGCCGTGGTCGTCTTGGTCACCAGCAGCGCGACGCTCGGTGGATTCGGAGTGTTGGTGATCGTGCAGCGGATATCGTCGCCGTTGCGCGGCGTTACTGAGCCGCCCACGGTGTTTGGCAGCGTCGTGGGCGAACCGGCCATTGCGTTGGTGCAGCTGAGCTTGGCGGTGTAATAGCCCAGCACCGTGGTGCCGGCGCCGGTTTCGCTGAGCGTGTAGGCCACACTCGGTGGCACGCACCGCCGTGGGCGTGCTGTTGATGATCAGCGCGCCGCCGGCTCCGGTGGTGGTCGCGGTAGCGACGACAGTCGCGCCGTTCGCGACATTGAGCGTGAACTGATCGCCGCTGAAGACCCGATTGCCACTGAGTGCCTTGCTCAGCGTGATGCGCGGCTGTGCAATATTGGTGTAGACGCAGGAGATGGCATCGCCGTAGGCGAGCGTGGCGAAACTGTAAGTGGTCACCGCCGCGGCACTTGGCAGCGCAGTAGGCGATCCGGCATTGGCATTCGTGCAGGTCAGGCTCGGCACGTATTTCGCGAGCGCGCTGGCACTGCCACTCGCCATTGATTCGACGATAGTGACCGGGTAGCCCGAAGCGACGGTGGCGACCGCGGGCGTGAAGCCGCTCACTGCCGCCCCGCTGGTCACGCCGGTGGCCAGCTGGGTGCCGGTCTGCGTGGCCTGCACCGCGTAGCTGAACTGATCGGTCGGATCGATGCGCGTACCAGTCAGCGTCTTGTTCACCGACACCCACGCATAGCGAACCGCGAACATCGCGCCCTGCAGTCCGCCGGCCACCAGTCTTGCGCTCACCGTGGTCGGCGTCGAGGTGCCGAAGATATAGCCGCCCACGGTACCGGCAACACCGGTCTCGGTGACGGTCAGCCCGCCGCCCGAAGTGGCGACGGTCGGGTAGATGGCGCCGGAAATCGGCGGGATCTGATCAAGTGTCGTCCAGGCCGTGCCGTTGGTCGTGAAACCCAGTGTCTCGCCGTTGTTGGTCGACTCACCGTCGGCGACCACGATGGCATAGGAGGCATTGGTGCCAAGTCCCGTAGGCGGCGTGACCCGCACGTTGCTCAGGGTCAGGGTAACGGTGCCGGCGCCCGAGGTGTACAGCACGGGCCTGCCCGGGATCCCCAGGAACGCCGAGTTCCCCACCGCCGAACCGCTCCACGACGGCGAGGCGATCGCCGCCATGCCGCCGCTCGCGTTCAGGGTGAACTGCAGGCTGGCGCCATCGGCCAGCGTAAAGGTAAAGGCCTGGCCACCGGCGGAGCGCGCCACCGCATCGTTGTAGTTGGTGAAATTGAGCCAGCAGTAGGTACGCCAGTCGGCAGGTGCAGTACCCGCGGAAGTCGCCGGCGCACAGGTGTCGGCGTGACTGGTGCCGGCAAGAGCCAGCAGCAGACAGGCCAGAATCAGCAGTTGTCGAATTGCAGTCATGTTCAACCCATTGCGGCAGTTTTCGAACGCGCTTGCCCGGCGTGCGTGCCCGAGGCGGTGGAATTGTAGCTGCTTGCGGGGCAGCCGGCGGCGTCGGCGACCTGACCCCGCTTCGATGGCAGTCAGCACCGAATCAGGCCCGAATATCAGGCCAGAAGTGCTGATTGAACAGATGCGCGAACAGCTGAAGAACATCGGGTAAAGTGCGGATCCATGAAGCGCCACCTGTATATCCTGGCAGCGGCCCTGCTGGCGCTGATCCCGATTGCCGCTGGGGCGGCGGAGAAAAGTTGCGCGTCCGTTGGTGAGTTGCATTTCATCTGTGGCCCGCATCATCCCGAGGATCTCGTGCGGATTCCCGGCACTCAGTGGATCATTGTCAGTGGCATGGGCGGCTCATCGCCGGGCTCAGCTCCCGGGCCGGGCGATCTGTACCTGTTGAATGCGAAGAGCAGGCATTGGCAGTCCATCGCCCAGCAGGCGCTCG
The DNA here is from genome assembly GCA_963823235.1 of uncultured Gammaproteobacteria bacterium. GTDB lineage: Bacteria > Pseudomonadota > Gammaproteobacteria > Steroidobacterales > Steroidobacteraceae > FEN-1191. The sequence continues at coordinate 648,658 of CAWGKS010000007.1, forward strand.
CGAGCATTGACCGCGATACCAGGCTATACGGCGATTGCCCGGCACCGGACGCGGCGCGGTTCGTTTCGCACGGCCTGGCAATTCGCCCAGGCGAGCACGGTCTGCACACGCTGTACGCCGTCAATCACGGCGGGCGCGAGTCGGTCGAGATTTTCGCCATCGATGCGCGCGGCGCGCAGCCGCAACTGAAATGGACCGGTTGTGCCGTGCTCACGGAGGGCGCCTGGCTCAATGCGGTGGTACCGTTGCCGGACCGGGGATTCATCGTCACCAGCACTTTCGACCCCACTGATCCGCAGGCGCGCGACAAGATGGCCAGCGGGAGCTACGCTGGCGCAGTGTATGAATGGCAGCCGGGACGAGGCTACGCGCGGCTGGCTGCAGCCAACGCCGGTGGCGACAACGGCGTCGCGATTTCGCGCAGACGGCAAGTGGCTGTACTTCAACTGGTTCTTCGGCCACGCCGTGATTCGTGTGGCGCGCGACGGCAGCGGCGAGCGTGTGGTGACGCCGCTGGGCTTCCTGCCTGACAACATCGATCAGGCGCCGGATGGCAGTCTGTACATCACCGGTCAGGATGCTGACCCGAAGCAGTTGATGGCTGGATGCACCAGCGGCAACTGCCTGCACGCGACGACGATTGCCCGGCTGGATCCGCAGACGATGCAGGTGCGCATCATTGCGCACTTGCCCGCCAATGCGAACTTCAGCGATGGCACTACCACTGCTGCAGGTTGGTAACCTGATTTTTCTGGGCAGCTACCGTGGCGATGCCATCGCATACCTGAATGCGCCGGCACCCGGACGAGCGCCAACCGTACACGCGCCGTAGGCCATTTCCTGCTGCAGCCACCGTCCCCAACCATGCCCAAAGCCAGCCACCACCTCATCATACTTTCGGCACCCTCCGGCGCCGGCAAGACCAGCCTGGTCAAGGCGCTGCTGGCGGTACGTCCCGATCTAATGGTGTCCGTGTCACACACGACGCGCGCGCCCAGGCCGCACGAGCAGGACGGGCGCGATTACAACTTTGTATCCGCCACGCGCTTTGCCGAGCTGGTCGCAGCCGCAGCCTTTCTTGAGCACGCGCAGGTCTTCGACAATCACTACGGTACGGGCCGGCAGCAGGTCGAGGCCAAGCTCGCGGCGGGCCACGATGTACTGCTGGAGATTGACTGGCAGGGCGCCCGCCAGGTGCGCAAGGCCAGCCCGGGTTGTACCTCGGTCTTCATCCTGCCGCCATCGCGCGCCACGCTCGAACAGCGGCTGCGCGCCCGCGGCACCGACAGCGAAGCGGTAATCGCCCGGCGCCTGGCCGATGCCGCGACCGACATGTCGCACTGCAGGGAATTCGACTACATCGTGGTCAACGACCGTTTCGAGCAGGCGGTGGCGGATCTGCTGGCCATCATCGCCGGCCACGGGGACAAGCTCACTGCCAACCGGGCCGAAATCGACCCCCTGCTGCAGTCTTTAGTGGCCTGAAGCCCACCGGATGCCGTAGACTGCAACGGTCTATACCCCCGAGCTTTAAGGATCCACGGCACCATGGCCAGAGTGACTGTCGAAGACTGTCTGGAAAACGTCGATAACCTGTTCCAGCTGGTATTGCTGGCCTCACAGCGCGCCCGGCGGCTGGCCAATGGCGCCGAAGCGACCGTGCCGGTCGACAACGACAAGCCCACGGTGCTGGCGCTGCGCGAAATCGCCGCCGGCAATATCACGCCAGAAATGCTGAAAGAGCCTGATCCGCCGCCAGAACCGGTCGCGGTGCCCGAGGCGGATAACGATTCCACCTTCCGTGCGCCGCAGTTCGGTCTCGTTGATCGCGGCTGACGGGGTGCGCCTTAACCGGATAGAGGTGCCATGGACTATGCGTCGTCGTTACTGGGACTGCTCCCCGGCACCCGACGCACTCCGGGTCTTAAAGAGCTGCTGACTAAAGTCGGCAGCTATCTGCCCGCTGATCAGGTCGAGCGCATACGCACGGCCGCGGAATTTGGCGCCGCGGCACACCAGGGACAGAAGCGCCTCAGCGGCGAACCCTACATCACGCATCCGGTGGCGGCGGCCGACATCCTTGCTGACCTGCACCTCGACGCCGACACCATCATCGCGGCGATCCTGCACGATGTCATCGAAGACACGCCGACGCCCAAGGCGGAAATCGCGGCGCGCTTTGGCAATGATGTCGCCGAAATTGTCGATGGCGTCACCAAACTCGATCAGATCCAGTTCAAGAATCGCAAGGAAGCGCAGGCGGAGAGCTTTCGCAAGATGCTGCTGGCGATGGTGCGCGATCTGCGCGTGATCCTGGTCAAGCTCGCCGATCGCACTCACAACCTGCGCACCATGGGCGCTGTCGCGCCAGCCAAGCGTCGCCAGGTGGCGCGCGAGACGCTCGATATCTACGCGCCGGTGGCCGAGCGGCTCGGGCTCTACACCATGAAGCTGGAACTCGAGGAACTCGGCTTCCAGGCGCTCTACCCGCAGCGCTATCGCGTCATCGAGCGCGCGCTCAAGCGCGCGCGCGGCAATCAGCTGGAATTTCTCAAGAAAATTCACGTGCAGCTCGAGGCGGCGCTGAAGAAGGCCGGCATCGCCGCCAAGATCGAGGCGCGCGAGAAGCACCTGTACAGCGTGTATAGAAAAATGCAGCGCAAACGCGCGCCGCTGGCCGAGATCGTCGATGTCTATGGCCTGCGCATCGTGGTCGATCAGGTCGACACCTGCTATCGGGCCGTGGGCGTGGTGCACAGTGTCTTCAAGCCGATGCCCGGGCGCTTCAAGGACTATGTGGCGATTCCGCGCGTCAACGGTTACCAGTCACTGCATACCACGCTGTTCGGGCCCAACGCAGTGCCGATCGAGGTGCAGATCCGCACCGCCGATATGGATAGCGTGGCGGAATCGGGCATCGCGGCGCACTGGAAATACAAGGAAGACGCGACCGAGGGTTCGGCGCAGCAGGAGCGGGCGCGCACCTGGCTCTCGAACCTGATGAAGATGCAGGAAGGCGGCAACTCCGAGGAGTTCATCGAGAGCGTCAAGGTCGATCTCTATCCGGACAAGGTTTACGTTTTTACACCGCGCGGCGAAATTCTGCGCCTGCCGCGCGGCGCCACCGTGGTCGATTTCGCCTACGCTGTGCATACCGATATCGGCAATCGCTGCGTCGCGGCCAAAGTGGACCGGCGACTGATGCCGCTGCGTACGGTGCTGCGCAATGGCCAGACCATACACATCATCACCGCCAAGGGCGCGCGCCCGAATCCCGCCTGGGTGAATTTTGTGGTCACTGCCAAGGCGCGCAGTGGCATCCGTCACTACCTCAAGAGTCTCAAGCACGGGGAAGCCGTTGAACTGGGCCGCAGGCTGCTGGAGCAGGCGCTGGCAGAATTTCACGTCAAGCTCGAGACGCTCGACCCGGCAGTCCTGAGTGCAACCCTGAGTGATCTCGCGCTGCACGCAGTCGATGAACTCTATGAAAAGATCGGTCTGGGCGAGCGTCTGGCGCCACTGGTGGCGCGGCGCCTGTTGCCCGGGGATCACGCCACCAGCCGCGACGGCAAGCCCGCGCCACTGGTGGTCGCCGGCGCCGAAGGCCTGCTGGTTACCTACGCGCATTGCTGCTATCCGTTACCGGGCGATCCCATTGTCGCCTTCCTCAGCACCGGCCGCGGCATCGTCATTCACCGCAGCACCTGCGCCAATGTGGCCGACAGCCACAAGCATCCGGAAAACTGGCTGGCGGTTAACTGGGAGGCCACCGAGGGCCGCTTCTTCCAGTCGGAAATCCGCGTCGAGGCCATGAACAAAGTCGGTCTGCTGGCCGCCGTTTCGGCGGCTATTTCCGGCACCCAGACCAATATCAGCAGCGTCAGCCTGGAACAGCATGAAGCGGAAACCGCAACCCTGGGTTTTGTGCTCGAGGTGCATGACCGCGCCCATCTGGCCCGTGCGGTGCGCGTGGTGCGACGGATGAGCGAAGTGCTGCGCGTCGTGCGTACAATTGCCGGCCAGAATCGCAAGAGGATCGCACCGTCATCATGAGCAACATCATTCACACCACGCGCGCACCGCAGGCCATTGGCCCCTATTCGCAGGCCGTGCGCGCCGGCGATCTGGTATTCGTCTCGGGACAGATTCCGCTCGACCCGGCCACCGGTACGCTGATCGCGAACGATATCGAAGCGGAGATTCGCCGGGTATTTGACAACCTGGTGGCAATTGCCGATGCAGCGGGTGTCACCCTGGCTCGCTGTGTGAAACTGAGCATCTTCCTGACTGACCTCACGCACTTCGCCAAGGTCAATGAAATCATGGCCACGTATTTCACCGCGCCCTATCCGGCACGCGCCGCAATCGGCGTGGCCGCACTGCCGCGTGGTGCGCGGGTCGAGATGGAGTGCATACTCAGCGTCGCCTGAAGGCCGCCACTGCACGCTCGCCAGTGGCTGGGCCAGTGGCCGCACCGTTGGCCGCGTCGCGTGGTGTCGGGCCAGCGCTGGCGGCCAAGCTGGCGCGCCTGGGCGTGCGCGAGCAGGCCGATCTGCTGTTCGTCCTGCCGTTGCGCTATGAAGATCGCACCCACATCGTGCCGCTGGGCGCATTGCAGGCTGGCACCCATGCCGTCGTGGAAGGCGAGGTGCTGCTGGCCGAAGTGGTGTTTCGCCGCCGGCGGCAATTGCTGGTGCGGCTGGGCGATGGCAGCGGCGCACTGACCCTCAGGTTTTTCCATTTCTCGAATGTGCAACGCGCCGGCCTGAGCCGCGGCACCCGTCTGCGTTGTCACGGCGAAGTACGTCGCGGTCCACTCGGCCTCGAAATCGTGCACCCCGAGTACCGCCAGCTGGCCCAGGCCGGCAGCGACGCCGAGCCACTGCCGCAGACACTGACGCCCATTTATCCGCTCACCGAAGGCGTCACGCAGGGTCGGCTGCGCGGACTGATCCAGCGTGCCTTCGCCGCGACCGAACACACGCCGCTGGTCGATCTGTTGCCGGCCGAGCTGCGCGCCGCATTGCACCTGAGTGAATTGCGCGTAGCGCTTGAATTCCTGCATCAGCCGCCGCTCGGAACGCAACTCGATACGCTGCGGGCCGGCCGCCACCCGGCGCAGCGCCGCCTGGCGCTCGAGGAGTTGCTGGCGCACCAGCTGTCGCTGGCGGCGCTGCGGCGCGCGACCAAGACTGAACACGCCGTGATACTGGCCGACACCCGGCAACTCGAGGCCCGCCTGTTGGCCGCGTTGCCATTTCGCATGACGGCGGCACAGCAACGGGTGCGCGCCGAGATCAACGTCGATCTGCAACTGGCGCAGCCGATGACACGCCTCATCCAGGGCGATGTGGGTTGCGGCAAGACGGCCGTGGCCGCCGCCGCGGCAGCACGTGCGCTCGGCAGCGGACAGCAGGTGGCGCTGATGGCGCCCACCGAACTGCTCGCCGAACAGCATGCCCGCACTCTGACACGCTGGTTTGAGCCGTTGGGGATTCCGGTCGCACTGGTCACCGGCTCGCAACCAGCACGCGCGCGACGTACCGCACTGGCTGCCATCGCTGCAGGACACCTTCCCCTGGTAGTGGGCACCCATGCGCTGTTCCAGGAGAGCATGCAGTTTCAATCGCTGGCGCTGGCGATTATCGACGAGCAGCACCGCTTCGGCGTGCAACAACGGCTGTTGCTGCGCGAGAAAGGTGGCGGCGCCATGCCACATCAGCTCATCATGACGGCCACGCCCATTCCACGCACCCTGGCCATGACTGCTTACGCCGATCTCGATATCTCCGTCATCGACGAACTGCCTCCGGGCCGCACGCCAGTGCGCACCGTCGTGATTCCGGAAGAGCGCCGCGCCGAAGTGGTGGCACGTATCGACGAAGCCTGTCGCGGCGGACGACAGGCCTACTGGGTCTGTGCGCTCATCGAAGAATCGGAAGATCTGCACTATCAGGCTGCCGAAGAATCCGCTGCTGCGCTGAGCGAAGCGCTACCGCAGCTGAAGGTCGGACTGGTACATGGCCGGATGAGCGGTACGCAGAAAGAAGCCGTGATGCATGCCTTCAGCGCCGGCGAAATTCAATTGCTGGTGGCTACCACGGTCATCGAAGTGGGCGTCGATGTCGCCAATGCCAGCGTCATGGTGGTCGACAATGCCGAACGCATGGGCCTGGCGCAGCTGCATCAGTTGCGCGGCCGGGTCGGTCGCGGCGCACACGAGAGCACCTGCGTGCTGCTGTATCGGGCACCGCTCTCGGAGATGGCACGTGCGCGCCTCGCGGCACTGCGCGACAGCAATGACGGTTTCGAGATCGCGCAGCGCGATCTGGAACTACGCGGTCCCGGCGAATTGCTCGGCACACGGCAGACGGGCCTGGCGCAGCTGCGTGTTGCCGACCTGGTGCGCGACGCTGATCTGTTGCCGCAGGTGCGCGCTGCGGCCACCCGATTGCAGAACGAACATCCGCAGGCCTGCGCGGCCCTGATCGCGCGCTGGATCGGCGCGGGGGAGCAGTATGGACGCGTCGGCTGAACCAGCGCCACCGCCCGCCGTACCGGCGCAGGTCGACGAGCTGCTGGCGCCCCCGGCAGCCTGGTCAACGCCAGCGCCAGTGATAGCGCCCCGCCACTGGCTGTGGTCCCGGCTCATCGATATCGCGAAGCTGATGCGTCTGGATCGGCCGATTGGCATCTGGCTGCTGCTGTGGCCGACATTGTGGGCCCTGTGGACAGCAGCGGGTGGCCATCCGCAGCGGCGCGTGCTGCTGATATTCGTCATCGGCACCGTGCTGATGCGCTCAGCCGGCTGCGTGATCAACGACCTGATCGATCGCAATATCGATCCGCACGTGCGCCGCACGCGCGACCGACCGCTGGCGGCGCGCCGCATCACGCCGTTTGAAGCCCTCACGCTGTTTGCCTTGCTGGTGGCGGGCTCGTTCCTGTTGGTGCTGCAGCTGAATGCCGCGACCCTGCGGCTGTCGTTCATCGGCGCCGCGCTGACGCTTACCTACCCGCTGCTCAAGCGCTTCTTCCCGCTGCCGCAACTTTATCTGGGATTGAGTTTCGGTTGGGCAGTGCCCATGGCCTTCGCCGCTGAGCTTGGCACAGTGCCACGCGTGGGTTGGGTGATGTTTCTGGCGTCAATTGTCTGGGCCGGCGTCTATGACACTTTTTATGCCATCGCCGACCGACCCGACGATCAACGCATCGGCGTCAAATCAAGCGCCATCACTTTTGGCGACCTGGATCTGCTGATGGTCGGCGCGATGCAGTGCATGGTGTTGATGGCCCTGGCGCTCGCCGGCCGCCTGCTGGACCTGGGCGCACCCTACTACCTTGCGCTCACCGTCGGCGCGCTGCTGTTCGCCTGGCAGCAGTGGCTGGCGCGCCGTCGCGATGCGGCCGGCTGCCTGCAGGCCTTCCACAACAATAATTATTTCGGGCTGGTGGTGCTGGCTGGCCTTATCATTGAATACGCATCGCGGATCTGAGCGAACAACCCATGTCAATTCGACGCAAAGCCCTGGTGCTGCTGATGGCGCTCTCGCCAGCACTCGTTGCGGCCCACGTGCACTTGGAAAAGTCGACGCCAGCCAACGGCAGTGTGGTTACGGCAGCTCCCGCGAACTTCATGTTGACGTTTTCCGAGCCGGCGCGTCTGACTGCGCTCAGCATCCAGAAGGATGGCGACACGGCAGTACAGAAGATCGGACCGCTGCCAACCGCTGTCAGCGGACATTTCACGATTCCCGCGCCCAAACTTGCGCCGGCTGCCTATACCCTCAGCTTTCGGGTTCTCGACCCGGAGGACAATCATGTCTCCACGGGCAAGATCAGCTTCCGGTACGCGCCGGCAGAAAAAGCGCTGCCCGCCCCGGGCGCAGACATGAGAAACATCGGCACCAAACCCACACCAGAGACCAGCAGGTAAGCAACTGGCGAGCCAGCCCATGACGCCCGACGTGCTCTCGGTGATCGTGCGTGCACTGGCATTTATCGCGTTGTTCCAGGCGGTTGGTGCGGTGTTTTTTCTGGCAGGCTTTGCGCCGCGGCTCTCCATATCACGCGCTGCCATTCGCCAGCTTGCGCTAAGTGCTGCCAGCTGCGGCGTGATACTGCTGTTCATCCACCTGGTCCTGGATGCAGCGCGCATGGCGGGCGACTACAGCGGCCTGTGGGACCGCGACCTGCAGCAACTCGCCTGGGGTTCAGGCTCCGGATGGGCGCAGCTCACACAGGCCGCCGGTCTGCTGCTCGTGCTCGCGGCGCTACGGTGCTCGGCGCTGTGGAGTGCGAGCCTCGGCGGCACCCTGGCGTTGGCCGGTTTTCTCCTGACCGGCCACACTACCGCGCATGCGTCGCGCGCTGTGCTGGCGCCACTGCTCGGTGTGCACCTGCTGATTGTCGCGTTCTGGTTTGGCGCACTGGCACCGCTGCTGATCGTGATCCGCAGGGAAGCTATGCCGATAGCGGCGCAGATTGTCGCGCGTTATTCCGTGATCGCCGGATTCCTGGTGCCGCTGATCGCGCTCGCCGGCCTGAATCTGGCGTGGCTGTTGAGCGGCAATCTGACAGTCTTGCAGCGTCCCTACGGCCAATTGCTCATGATCAAGCTGATTCTGTTCAGCCTGTTGATGGTGCTCGCGGCCTGGAACAAATGGCGCCTGACGCCGGCGCTGGCGATGGGCGAAGCACGCGCTGCGCTGGCACTGCAGCGTTCATTGGTCGCAGAAATCATCCTGATTGCCGTGGTGCTGTCGGTTACGGCGGCACTGACTGCTTTTTATTCACCAGATTAGCGCTTCGGGGCCGGGTAGCTGCAGAATGTCGCAATGAGTGCACACGACCACAACGCTCACCACGGCCATGACCATGGTGAGCCTGTGCATCCTGCGGGTGCACTGCAGAGCCATGAACGCAGGGATTTCGGCACGGCCTTTCTTGTGGGTATAGTCCTGAATCTGGGCTTCGTGCTCATCGAAGTCTTCTATGGCCTGATCTCGCACTCAGTGGCATTGATCGCCGACGCCGGCCACAACTTCGGCGATGTGCTGGGTCTGGCCATGGCATGGGTCGCGGCCGTTCTGGCGCGGCGCCGGCCCTCGGCAAAGCACACCTATGGACTGCGACGCGGCACGATCCTGGCCGCGCTCGTCAACGCCATGTTGCTGTTGGTCACCGTGGGCGCCATTGCCGTCGAGGGCATACGCCGGCTGATCGAACCGGGCCAGGTCGCGAGCCTGACCGTCATGGCAGTGGCTGCGATTGGCATTGCCGTCAATGGCGCGACGGCCTGGCTGTTTGCATCCGGTCGCAGCAGCGATCTCAATGTGCGCGCTGCTTTCATGCACATGGCCTACGACGCGCTCATATCCCTCGGCGTCGTGGTGACCGCCGCGGTCATCCTGCTGACCGGCTGGAGTCGGCTCGATCCGCTCGCGAGCCTGGTGATCGCGGCGGTGATATTCATGGGCACGTGGAGTCTGCTGCGCGATTCACTGGGTATGTCGATGGATGCGGTGCCGCCCGGCGTTGAATCGGCGGCAGTCAGTGACTTTCTCAGGCTCTGGCCCGGCGTCACGGCCATACACGACTTGCATATCTGGTCGATGAGCACGACGGAGACGGCACTGACCTGCCATGTGCTGATGCCCGCGGGACATCCAGGTGACAGGGAGTTGGCGCGGCTCGCGCAGGAGCTGCAGCAGCGTTACGCCATTGGTCACGTTACGGTGCAGATTGAAACCGACGTGCATGGCACCTGTGCGCTGGAGCCGGATCACGTTGTGTGAGCGGGCCGGCTGTGGCGCCGATGCGCCTGGGCTACTACCCATAACTCGACATGCGCGGCGCCGGCCGTGCGCAGGGCCAGCGCGGCTGCGGCGGCGGTGCTGCCGGTGGTGGTGACGTCGTCAACCAGGGCCACGCTCATGTGCCGCAGTGACCCGCGCGCATGAAAGGCCTGACGCGTGTTGGCAGCGCGTTCGGCGGCGCTCAGGCGGGTCTGCTCGCGCGTCGGGCGCAGTCTTTGCAGCACCTGCAGCTCACACCCCAGGCCCAATTCGCGGGCGGCAAAGTGCGCCAGCTCGGCTGCCTGGTTGTAGCCGCGCTCGCGCAGGCGACGCGGATGCAGCGGCACCGGAATCACGCGCTGCGGCAGCGGCAGATCGCAGCCTAGTCGTTCGCGCGCCAGCAGCGTGCCGAGCAGGCGCGCGTAACAGCGCTCGCCGCGAAACTTCAGGGCGCGCACCATCTCATTGATCGGAAATTCGAAGCCCCACGGACAGCAGATCAGTTCGTAACCGGCGACGCTGCGCGTGCACGAGCTGGCATTGCGGGGCAGATCGGCCAGGCAGTCGGCGCACAGATCAATCGGTCCCGGCAGCCCCACCCGGTCGCACAACACACACTGCGGTGGCGCCAGTACCGTGCCCAGCCAACCCCCGAGCCGGACTATTGTCGACTTTCTGGGTTGCTTTTGGTTGACAGACTGTGGCGCCAGCGGGAACATCACCGCAGTCTAGAGCTGGCCACCCTCAGCGGTGCAGCCCGCAAAACTCAGGCATACAGGGAGTAACAGGCATGGATCACGAGTGGACGCTGGCCGAAGTCGAAGCCCTGTTTGCGCTGCCCTTCCCGCTGCTCATGCAACGCGCGCAGCAGGTGCACCAGCAGTGGCACGATGCCACCCAGGTGCAGATGAGTACGCTGCTGTCGATCAAGACCGGGGCCTGTCCGGAGGATTGCGCCTACTGTCCGCAGAGCGTGCGCTTCGACACCGGTGTCGAAAGCGAGGCCCTGCTGCCTCTGGCGACCGTGATAGCGCGTGCCCAGGCGGCGCGCGCCGCCGGCGCCACGCGTTTTTGCATGGGTGCGGCCCTGCGTTCGCCCAAGCGACGTGATGTCGAGAAGATTTCAGCCATGGTGCGCGAAGTGCGTGCGCTCGGGCTGGAAACCTGCGTCACGGCCGGCATGCTGGAACCGGAGCAGGCGCAGGAACTCAAGGATGCCGGACTCGATTACTACAATCACAATCTCGACACCTCGCCGGAGTTCTACAGCCAGATCATCACCACGCACACATTTCAGGATCGGCTCGACACCTTGAGCGCGGTGCGCGCGGCCGGAATAAAGGTGTGCTGCGGCGGCATCGTCGGCCTGGGCGAGAGCGTGCGTGACCGCGCGCAGCTGCTGCTCACGCTGGCGCAGCTGCCCGAGCATCCCGAGAGCGTACCGATCAATCAGCTGGTGCGCGTACCCGGCACACCGCTGGCGAACGCGACGCCGGTTGATCCCTTCGATTTCATACGCACCATCGCCGTGGCGCGCATCGTGCTGCCGCGCGCCAAGGTGCGCCTCTCGGCCGGGCGCGAGACGATGAGCGATGAGCTGCAGGCGCTGGCGCTGCTGGCGGGAGCGAATTCGATTTTCTACGGCGAAAAACTCCTGACCACCGGCAACCCTGATGTCGCGCACGATCAGGCCCTGCTGAAGCGCCTGGGGATGCGGCCCGAGCAGCCCTTGCCATCAGTCGCGCCTGCCGTATCGGTCGCGCCGGTGGCATCGGTCACGCCAGCGGCCCCGGTCGCATCGACCGCGACTGCCTGAAGCCGACGTGCACCGAGTCCCGCAGGCCGTCGAGTCCGCGCTCGCCGACCTGAGCGCGCGCGCGCAGCGGCGTGCGCGGCGTGTCATCGAGGCGTATCCGGAGCGCGGCGATGCCACGCGCGTGCAGGTGGCCGGGCAACTGCTGCGGGTATTCTGCAGCAACGATTATCTCGGGCTGGCGCACCATCCCGCGCTGGCCGCCGCGCAGCAGATCGCGACCGCGGCTTTCGGTTCAGGCAGTGGCGCCGCGCATCTGATCAGTGGCCACAACCGCGAACACCAGGCGCTGGAAGAGGAACTCGCCGCGTTCACCGGGCGCGAACGCGCACTGCTGTTTTCGACCGGGTACATGGCCAACCTCGGTGTCATGGGCGCATTGGTGGCGCGCGGGGAGTGCGTACTGGAAGATCGTCTCAATCATGCCTCGCTGCTTGATGGCGCGCGCCTCGCCGGTGCGCGTCTGCAGCGCTACGCTCATGCCGATGCTGAAGACGCCGCGCGGCGCATCGCGCTACTGGCCAACTGCACCATGCTCGCCACCGACGGGCTGTTCAGCATGGATGGGGATGTCGCACCACTGCGCGCGCTGGCGGCGACGGCGGCCGCACATCAGGCCTGGCTGCTGGTCGATGACGCGCACGGGCTGGGCGTGCTGGGTGCTACCGGTCGCGGCTCACTCGAGGCCGCCGGACTCGATGCTACGCAGGTGCCATTGCTGATGGCCACGCTCGGTAAAGCCCTCGGCAGCTTCGGCGCCTTCGTCGCTGGCGGGCGCGATGTCATCGAACTGCTGGTGCAGCGCGCGCGCACCTATATCTATACCACTGCAGTTGCCGCCCGGCGTCGCCGCAGCGGCGCGCGCGGCGCTGGCGCTCGCGCAGCGTGAAAGCTGGCGACGCGAGCAGCTGCAGCAGTTGATCGCGCACTTCCGCCGCGCTGCGGCGCAGTTGAATCTGCCGCTCGCGCAGTCGATGAGTCCCATTCAGCCATTGATAGTGGGTGATGACGCGCGGGCCGCGCGTCTCGGCGCTGCGCTGTTTGCGCGGGGCTTCTGGGTCGGCGCCATCCGCGCGCCCACGGTGCCGGCAGGTACGGCGCGACTGCGCATCACACTCAGTGCTGCCCACAGCGTAGCGGACCTCGATGCGCTGCTGGAAGCGATCGCGGAAGTCTGGCGCCGGGATTCACCGGCGTGAATACTGCGCCCGCAACCAGGCCAGGTGAATTGCCGACGCCCGAGCCGGCAACGACGCCACTACATATAGAGAGCAGCGGTCGCGGGCCACCGCTGGTGTTCTGGCATGGCTGGGGTATGAACCTGCGCGTCTTCGATGCCCTGCGTGGTGCCTTGGCCGGGGATTTCTGCACTCACGCCGTCGATCTGCCTGGCCATGGTCGCAGCGCCTGGCCGGCCATCGACGCCATCGGCACGGATGCCTTCCTGCAACCACTGCTGCGTACCCTGCCAGAACGCTCGACCCTGGTCGCCTGGTCGCTCGGCGCGCAACTGGCGCTACGCGCTGCCGCGCTGGCGCCGGAACGGGTAGCGCGACTGGTGCTGATGGGCGCGACGCCGCGCTTTGTGCGCGCCGCGGGCTGGTCGCACGGCGTTGATGAGGCGGAGCTGGCACAGATGCGCACGCGCCTGGATCACGACTATCGCGGCACGCTCTGCGATTTTCTCGAGCTGCAGATGCGCGGCAGCCGTGACGGACCAGGCTTGCTGCGCTCACTGCGTGCCGCCTTGCTGGCGCATGGCGAGGCGCAGCCCGCAGCGCTCAGCGCCGGCCTGGCCGCGCTCGCGCAAACGGATCTGCGCACGCTGTTGCCGGGCATTCAACAGCCCACGCTGGTGATCGCCGGGCGTAATGATCGTGTTACACCTCCCGCGGCCGCCGCAGCGCTGGCCGCAGCGCTGCCCAACGGCCGATATCATGAGTACGCGCGCGCCGCGCACGCGCCGTTTCTCTCGCACGCTGACGAGTTCCTGTCACTGCTGCGCGGTTTCCTGGCCGCAACGGGCGAGTCATGAGCGATCACTTCCGTGTCGATCGCCCGGCCATGGCGCGCGCCTTCAGCCGCGCGAGCCTGCACTACGACGCGACGGCGACGCTGCAGGGCGAGGTACGCTCCGAACTGCTGAGTCGACTGGATTTCTTCCCGCTCCGCCCGCAGGTAATCGTTGACCTGGGTTGCGGCACCGCGCACGGCGCTGCGGCACTGCGCGTGCGTTATCGCCGTGCTCAGGTGCTGGCAATCGATGTTGCACCAGGCATGTTGCGCGCCGCCGCTCGCAGCCGCTGGCCGTGGCGACGTTATGCACGCGTGTGCGCCGACGCACTTGCCTTGCCGCTGGCCGCGCAATCGGTTGACCTGGTGTACAGCAATCTGATGCTGCAGTGGTGCGATGATCCGGCGCTGGTGTTTGCCGAAGTGCTTCGGGTACTGCGGCCAGGTGGCCTGCTGCTGTTCAGCACCTTCGGCGCAGCAACCCTGCAGGAGTTGCGCGAGGCCTGGGCAAGCGTTGATGCCGCGCCACACGTCAGCGCCTTCGCCGACATGCCTTTGCTGGCGGCGGCTTTGCAGCATGGCGGCCTGTGCGAACCCGTCATGGATCGCGATCTGCGCCTGCGCCACTACCCGCAGGCCGCCACGCTCATGAGCGAGTTGCGCGCGATCGGCGCGCGCAACGCTGCTGTTGACCGGCGCCGTTCACTCACCGGTCGACATCGACTGGCGGGCATGTGTGCCGCCTATGAACAGCAGCGAGTGCCCGGGGGGCTGCCGGCTACCTGGGAAATCATCTATGGCGCCGCGTTTGCGCCGGCGGAACTGCCCGGCGATCAGGGCCTGCGGCAGCCGGTGCCAGCCGGCGAGACCCGCGTGCCGCTCTCGGCCCTGGGGCGGAGAGTCCGGCCATGACAGAGGGCCACTCCTTATTTGGGTGCGTCACCTGCTTCATTGCCGGAACCGACACGGGGGTGGGCAAGACCCGGGTCACGGGAGGCCTGCTAAAGGCTGCCCGCGAGCTCCGGGCGCCGGTGGCCGGAATGAAGCCCGTAGCGGCCGGTGGGGAATGGCACGATGGGCGCCTGATCAGCGAAGATGCCATATATATAGCGCGCAATTCTGGCCAGATCACGCCAATTGAGTTGCTGAACCCTTATTGCCTGCCGGAACCCCTTTCTCCTCATATTGCTGCAGACAGGGCAGGAATCCGGATCGACATTGGCCAGATTGTCCGGCAGGCCCGGCAAATCTCGCTCGGACAGAATCTGCTGCTGATCGAGGGCGCAGGCGGCTGGTACGCGCCCATCAGCGAGCACGAGACCATGGCTGATCTGGCGCGCGCCCTGGCTGCGCCTATCCTGCTGGTGGTGGGGCTGCGCCTGGGGTGCCTCAACCATGCGCTGCTGACCGCGCAGGCCATTGCCCGCAGCGGCTGTGTCCTGCGAGGCTGGATCGGCAGTCAGACGGCAGCAGAATTCGCCGCCTGGCCTGAGAATATCGCCAAGCTGACGCAGCTGCTGGGCTCGAAACCCATGGCGCTGCTGCCGTACAACTCTGATCCCAGTGCTGACGCCGATGCGCTGCGCAGCGCGGCAGCGCAACTGCTGGCAAGCGGCGCCTGAGCGCCGACATTTCTGCGCCAGCCCGTGATCGGTGTTTCCGCAACCGCGGGCACAGGTTAAACTGCGCCGCGCCGCCAGCCCTGCCCACTCAAGTTATCCGCTGTAGCGGCGCCGGATGAGTGCGGCTCGTCTGAAACCGGGAGTGAATCGCCGTCACAGGCGAGTTAAGCCTGCAATTTTTAAGGCCTGAAATGAAGATGAAAAAACCTGGATTCCTGCTCACCAGCCTCGGCACGACGCTGCTCGCGCTAGCCGCCCCGACGGCGCAGGCCGCCTGGACGCTGAACATGACGCCCGGTATCTCCGAGATCTCACGCAACATCTATGCGCTGCACATGATGGTGTTCTGGGTGTGCGTGGTACTGGCAGTAGCCGTCTTTGGCGTGATGATCTATTCGCTGGTCCGCTTCCGCAAATCACGCGGCGCAGTGCCCGATACCAGCCTGGTGCACAGCACGAAGATGGAGATCATCTGGACCATCATTCCAATCATCATTCTGATCCTGATGGCCGTGCCGGCCACCCGCACACTGATCGAAACCGATGATGCCACCAGCACTGAACTGACCATTCGCGTCACGGGTTACCAGTGGAAGTGGGGTTATGAATACGTGGGCAGCGGTGTCACGGTGCTCTCGACGCTCGATCGTGACAGCAACGTCGCGCGTCAGCTCGGCTCCGGCATTGATCCGAACAGCGTGCCAAACTACCTGCTGAGCGTCGATCACCCGCTGGTCGTGCCGGCCGGCACCAAGGTGCGCCTGCTGCTGACCGCGCAGGATGTCATTCACGCCTGGTGGGTGCCGGCCCTGGCGATCAAGAAGGATGCGATTCCGGGTTTCATCAACGAGGCCTGGTTCAGGATCGACCCGGCCAACACCGGTCTGTATCGCGGCCAGTGCGCCGAGCTGTGCGGCCGCGATCACGGCTTCATGCCCATCGTAGTCGACGTGCGCAGCAAGGCGGATTTCGAATCCTGGCTGCACACCCAGAAGGCGCTGCAACAGCCGGCCGAAGCTGCGCCGCCAGAGGCTGCGCCGGCCAGCGCGGCCAGCGCTGTGGCGGGCAATGCCACGACCAAGACTGGTTGAACAGTCCCCCGCTCATCCATCGAATACCTGTCGCGAGTACCTAACATGGCCTATACCGAACACGCCGCCACCCACGACCATCACGATCATCCGCCTAAAGGCATGTGGCGCTGGTTGTCGACCACGAACCATAAGGACATCGGCACGCTCTATCTGGTTTTCGCCTGCATTATGTTCTTTGTCGGCGGCGCCATGGCGATGGTGATCCGCCTCGAGCTGTTCAAGCCCGGCATGCAGTTTGTCGATCCGGCGTTCTTCAATTCGATGACCACCGTGCACGCACTGGCCATGATCTTCGGCGCCGTGATGCCGGCCTGGGTAGGCCTGGCCAACTGGATGATCCCCCTGCAGGTGGGCGCGCCCGACATGGCGCTGCCGCGCATGAACAATTTCAGCTTCTGGCTGCTGCCGTTCGCCTTCACCCTGCTGCTGCTGGGCTTCTTTGTGCCCGGCGGCGCACCGGCCGGCGGCTGGACGCTTTATCCGCCGCTGGCATTGCAGGGCGGGGACAGCTTCCCGATGGCGATCTTCGCCATCCACCTGATGGGCGCCTCCTCGATCATGGGCGCGATCAATGTCATCGTCACTATCATGAACATGCGCGCGCCCGGCATCACGCTGCTGCGCATGCCGCTGTTCGTGTGGACTTGGCTGATCACCGCCTACCTGCTGATCCTGGTGATGCCGGTGCTGGCCGGCGCGGTCACCATGCTGCTGACCGACCATTTCTTCGCCACCAGCTTCTTCAGCGCTTCGGGCGGCGGCGATCCGGTGATGTTCCAGCACATCTTCTGGTTCTTCGGTCATCCCGAGGTCTACATTCTGATTCTGCCCGCCTTCGGCATCGTCTCCGAGGTGATCCCCACCTTCTCGCGCAAGCCGCTGTTCGGCTATGAAGCGATGGTGTACGCGACCGCATCGATCGCCTTCCTGTCATTCATCGTCTGGGCGCATCACATGTTCACGGTCGGCATGCCCCTCGCCGGTGAACTGTTCTTCATGCTCTCGACCATGCTGATCGCGATTCCGACCGGCGTGAAGGTCTTCAACTGGACCGCGACCATGTGGCGCGGCTCGCTGAGCTTCGAGCCACCCATGCTGTTCGCGCTGGCGTTCCTGTTCCTGTTCACGATCGGAGGTTTCTCCGGTCTGATGCTGGCCATCGCGCCGGCTGATTTCCAGTACCAGGACACCTACTTCGTGGTGGCGCACTTTCACTACGTGCTGGTGCCCGGTGCCATCTTTGGCATCATGGCCGGCGTTTACTACTGGCTGCCGAAATGGACCGGCCACATGTACAGCCAGGCGCTCGGCAAGTGGCATTTCTGGCTCTCGACCATATTCGTCAACGTACTGTTCTTCCCGCAGCATTTTCTCGGGCTGGCAGGCATGCCGCGGCGCATCCCCGATTACGCCACGCAGTTCGCCGACTGGAACATGGTTTCATCCATTGGCGGTTTTGGTTTTGGCCTGTCGCAGTTGCTGTTCCCGATCCTGATCTGGCAGTGCATCCGCGGCGGCGAAAAAGTGTCGGCCCAGGTGTGGGAAGGTGCGCATGGCCTGGAGTGGGAATTGCCCTCACCGCCGCCCTATCACACCTGGCAGGACCCGCCCTCGAGCGCGCAGATTGCGCACGGCGCTGAGCATTGAGCCGGCCACCGCTTAAGCGTCAGGGATCGCCCGTATGACCGAGCGCAGTGAACAACGCCGCGGTGCACGCCGTACCGCCATCGTACTGATGCTGGTGGCGCTGGCTGTCTACGGCGGGTTCATCTGGATGTCGGTGCACAGGGCCCACGGATGAATGACGGGCGCGAACTACGGCGCGCGAATCGCAGCCTGGTGGCAAAGCTGCTGCTGTGCGTTGCCGGCAGTGCGGTCTTCGGGTTCGCGCTGGTGCC
Source organism: uncultured Gammaproteobacteria bacterium (assembly GCA_963823235.1). Taxonomy (GTDB): domain Bacteria; phylum Pseudomonadota; class Gammaproteobacteria; order Steroidobacterales; family Steroidobacteraceae; genus FEN-1191. The sequence goes on from CAWGKS010000007.1 coordinate 666,895, forward strand.
GCTGTATCGCGTGCTGTGCAAGATCTCTGGCATCGGCGATCAGCAGACCCTGCGCTCGCCGGTATCCGGCGCGCAACGCGGCGCAGCCCGGCGGCGCCGATACCGCACGCACGGTTACGGTGGAATTCATGGCCAGCCTGCCGACCGTGGGCAACTGGCAGTTCCGGCCGACGCAGAATGACATGCGCGTGCACCCGGGCCAGCTCTACCAGGCCAGCTTTATCGCCCGCAACCTTACCGGCCACGCTACCGTTGCCCAGGCCATTCCCAGCATCGCGCCGAGTGAAGCGGCCGCCTGGTTTCACAAGACCGAGTGCTTCTGCTTTACGCCCCAGGCCTTCAAGCAGGGCGAGGAGCGTGTGCTACCGGTGCGCTTTTTTGTCGATCGTGCGTTGCCGGGCAACGTCGACCGGGTGACGCTCAGTTACACTTTTTACGATCTGTCCACCGCCGTCGCCGCCCGTTAGGGTCGGCGTACCAGTCAGTCTCAAGGGAAGCATATGTCGCAGTCGCACAGTCAGGTCGATTCGGGCAAGTACTACATTCCGCACGGTACGCCGTGGCCGATCATCGGCTCGGTGGCGCTGTTCACCACGATGCTCGGCTTCGCCGCCTGGCTCAACGAATGGTTCGGCGCGGGCATGTTCGCACTGGGTCTGGGGCTGCTGGCCGTGATGTTCATCGGCTGGTTCCGTACCGTCATCAACGAGAGCGAGGCCGGCACCTTCAACATGGGAGTCGATCGCTCGTTCCGCATGGGCATGGTCTGGTTCATCATCTCCGAGGTGATGTTCTTCTCGGCCTTCTTCGGCGCGCTGTTCTATGCGCGGCAGTTCTCGGTGCCGTGGGCAGGCGGCGAGGGCGTCAAGATCTTCAACAAGATCTTCCTGTGGCAGAACTACGATGCCGGCTGGCCGACCAACGGTCCGGCCAAACTCGGCCCGCGTGCCGATGGCACGCTTCGAGGTGATTCCGGCCTTTGGCGTGCCGGCATTGAACACGTTGATACTGCTGAGCTCGGGCGTCACCATCACGATTGCCCACCATGCGCTCAAGGCCGGCAAGCGCAATGTGCTGAAGATTTTCCTGGCGCTGACTTTTCTGCTGGGCTTCCTGTTCGTGTCACTGCAGGCGAAGGAATACGGCGAAGCCTATCTGGAAAAAGGCCTGCAGCTCGGCACCGGCATCTACGGTTCGACCTTCTTCATGCTCACCGGCTTTCACGGCCTGCACGTGACCATCGGCGCGATCATGCTGACGATCATCTGGCTGCGCACGCTCAAGGGCCACTTTCACGCCGGCGCGCCACTTTGGCTTCGAGGCGGTGGCGTGGTATTGGCACTTTGTCGATGTGGTTTGGCTGGGGTTGTTCATATTCGTCTACTGGGTGTAAGCGGCGGGCGCGCGGGTCGCGCGATTGAATAGACGGAGTAAGAGCGCGGGAAGCGACGTGATGGTGGAGTGAGGGGTCGCTTTCGGGAACGCCATGAACCCATCCATGGGGGCTCCGAGGGCGACATCCTGTCGCCCACGGTCCCGAAAGCGACCCCTCACTCCACCATCACGTCGCTTCTCTCACTATCATCGACGATCGGAATCGCGCGAACCGCGCGCTCACTGGATACAGCGAGTTTGCGATCAGGCTCCGGCCGCGGGATTCAGCGACTGGCGCGACACCACGCGCACGACACGCGGAAGCGCGAGAATGTGCGCTTCGGTGTTGGACGTGACCTGCCAGGCCGTTGTCGTCCACTGGATGTCGCCCCCGGAGCCCCCATGGATGGGTTCATGGCGTTCCCGAAAACGGTCTGCCTTTCCCGGCCACGCCGCTACGCCCGCGCTCATCTCCCCCGTTCTATCGCGTGATTCGCGCATCGGCTAGAGCAGTTCCACGCGCTCGACGTCGGGAAGCGCGGGATTGTGCTCCTCAGTGTTGAACGAGACCAGCACGAAGGGCCGGGTACCGGTGTTCTTGAAGGCGTGGGCGACACCCGGCGGGAAGCGGAAACGCCAGACCTCGCCGTTGGGAACCTCGGCGTCGTGAATCGTGGTGCCTTCGCGAAAACGTACCAGGGCAGGGCCAACTACGGCGCTGATCTCCGTGCCACGCAGATGCGCGTGGTTGCCACGTACCGCGCCGGGTTCGGTGATGACTGTGTGGACATTGCGCCAGCCTGCGAGCAGTTGCGGCTCGAGCGGTTCAAAGACGGCGCCGCGCGCATCGCTGTGTACCTTGATCTTTGCTATTTCAACTTTGCTCATGGTGGTCAACTGCTGCTGTGAGTGGACGAGGCTGCGGCGAGCCGCACGCCAATGATAACCAGTGCGCCGCCGAGTAGCTGCTGCACGCCCAGATGCTCGCCAAGAATGCCCCAGGCCAGCAGCATGGTCAGCACCGGACCCAGTGAGCCAAGAATAGCGGTGGGTCCGGCCCCGAGCCGGCGAATCGCTTCCGACACCAGCCAGATGGGCAGCACGGTCGAAAACACGGCCATCGCTGCGCACAGGGCATGCACCTGCCAGGGCTGCATGCCGAGATTGGACAGCGGTCGCACGACGAGAAACTGAATCACCGCCATGACGCTGGCGAGCGCGGTGGCCCAGGCAGTGACGCGGGCCGAGCCGAGTCGCTGTAGTACCGGCGCTGCGCGCAGCAGGTAGGCGGCATAGGCGATGGCGCTGGCGAGCACCAAGGCGCCGCCCAGCCACACTTCGCCAGGACGAGCGTCCAGATCGTGCAGCATGGCCAGTGCAATGCCGCCGTAGCACAGCAGCAGGGCCCACCACAGCGAACGTGCTGGCCAGCGTCGCTGCTGCCAGGCCGTGAACAGCACTACGATCGTAGGGTAGATGAACAGGATGACGCGTTCGAGCGCCGCCGAGATATGCTGCAGGCCCAGGAAATCCAGATAGCTGGCGGCGTAGTAGCCCAGCACACCCAGCACCAGCAGCTCACGCCAGTCGGCCGCACGCAACTTCATTGGTGCGCGACGCATCGTGTGCAGTCCCAGCAGGATGAACAGCGGCAGCGAGTACAGCATGCGCAGCGCCAGCAGCGTCTCGGCATCGATACCGTAGCGATAGGCGCCTTTGACGAACACGGCCTTGAGCGAGAAGCCCGCGGCCCCCAGCAGCGCGAAGGCGACGCCCGTCGATTGTGCCCGCGCCACGTCGCCTAGCGGGCCAGGCCGTGCGGGTGAATCAACCCCACGCGCCAGGCAATCATCAGCAACAGGAACAGTGCGACTGACAGCACCACGCGCACCGTGAGCGAGCGCAGCAGCTTATTCGAATCACCGCGATTGGAGGCAAGGTGAAACAGCGCGACGCCCAGGCTCACGATGATGCCGGCGAGCACGAGAAATACTGCCAGTCTGATCAATGCCATAAACCGCAGATCCTGCCTTGCCGTGAGCTGCGGGCATTATAGTCGCGCGCCTGTACTCGCTGCCGGCCGGCCGGCACAATGCGCCCTTTCCAACTCCCGGAGTGCTACACGTGCTGCGTGTGAATCTAGGCAATCGGACTCTCCAGGCCCCGTGGGGGATGGTGGCCCTGGCTGTCGGTGCAGCGCTGCTGTTCGCGCAGCTCGGTCGCTGGCAATGGCATCGTGCGGCGGAAAAGCGCGCCTACGCAGCGGCCTTTGCGGCCGGCAGTCTGCACGTTACGCCGCTGGGCGGGCAATCGACCGGCGCGCTGCCGCGCTATGCGCGGGTGAGCGTGAGTGGTGCCTATGACGCCGAACATCAGTTTCTGCTCGATAACATTATTCACGACGGCCAGGCGGGATATGAAGTGCTGACCCCGTTCCGGCTGCCCGACGGGCGGGTGCTGCTCGTCAATCGCGGTTGGCTGCCTTTGCCACAGGGGCGACGCGATCAGCTTCCTGACCTGGCCCTGCGGACGCGTGGGCCGGACCAATCTTTGCAGCCGGACACACTCAGCGGCCGACTGGATGCCCTGCCGGTGGCGGCCCTGGCCTCGGGTACCGTCGCACCGGGCAGTGATGACAGCTGGCCCAAGCGCACCAGTTTCCCGACCATGGCGCAGCTCAGCGCGTCTTTGCATCAAGCCGTTGAATTGCAGCAGCTGCTGCTGGCGGCGGATCAGCCGCAAGGCTACGCGCGCGACTGGAAGCCGGCGAGCGCCGGATTCGGGCCCGAGCGACACCTTGCATATTCCATACAGTGGTGGAGCCTTGCGGCGCTAAGCCTGTTCCTGCTCTTCTTTCTCAATGTGAAACGCCGGACACCATGAACACTACTACGCACAAGCGCACTCGCGGTCGACAGCTGATCCTGGTGCTGGGGCTGGCTTTCGCGGCGCCCCTGGGCTGCGCGTTCTGGCTCTATTACGGTTCGAGCTGGCGCCCACAGGCGCGCACCAATCACGGCACCCTGATTGAGCCGGTGCGCACGCTGACCGACATCGCCGCTCTGCGGGGTAAATGGTCGCTGGTGGTGATTGGCTCGGGCGAGGGTGGCTGTGATGCCGCCTGCCGCGAGACGCTGATCTACGCGCGCCAGACCTGGCTGTCGCTGGGCAAGTACGCCACGCGTGCCCAGCGCGTCTTGCTCAGTGGCGGCGACTGCTGCGACGAGGCCTACCTGCAGCGCGAGCACCATGGATTGATCCGTGTGCCCACGACTGGCCCCGCATCGCCCGACCTGCTGCAGTCCTTTCCCGCCCCGCAGGCACACACCATTTTCATCGTTGATCCGCTCGGCAATCTGATGATGCGTTACGATGCACAGGCCGACCCGAAGGGGCTGCGCGAAGACCTAAAAAAACTCCTGGATCTTTCCCATATCGGCTGACACGCCATCAAGCGATGAACTCCAGAGCTACCCTGATTCGCCCGCTGGTCATGACCGCGTTCGTGCTGGCTTTCTTTGTGGTTGTGCTTGGCGCTTATGTGCGCCTCTCCGCAGCAGGCCTGGGCTGCCCCGACTGGCCAGGGTGCTACGGTCATTTCACGCCCACTGCCGCCGTGCAGGCGGCGGCGTCCGGAACGCTCGACGGGGCGACGGTAGAGGTGGGAAAGGCTTGGCGCGAGATGATCCATCGCTACGCTGCTGGGTCATTAGGCCTGATAATTCTTATTATTGCCGCATTAGCGATACAATTCAGGGGCGAGCGAATCGTCCCCATTTCCTATGCGCTCGGCCTTCTGGCGCTGGTGATTGCCCAGGGCATCCTCGGCATGTACACCGTCACCTGGCAACTCAAACCCCTCATCGTCACGGCCCATCTGCTCTTCGGCCTCACGACATTGTCGATGCTGTGGTGGCTGACGCTCACCCTGTCCCGGCGGCGCGCACGTGCCTGGCGAACGGCCACACCGTTCCTGGGTTCGAGCCTGCCGCGTACCCAACGGCTGGCGATGCTGGCGCTTATTGCGCTTAGCGTGCAGCTCGCCCTGGGTGGCTGGACGAGCAGCAACTACGCGGCAATCGCCTGTCCTGATGTGCCCAAGTGCCAGGGCAGCTGGTGGCCACCGATGGCCGCTGGCGAAGGCTTCGCCCTGTGGCACAACCCGGAAGCCGTTGCGACTGCGGTCGATGGTGGATCCGCGATCAATTACGAGGGTGGCGTGCTGAGCCTGCCCGCCCGCGTCGCCATTCATTTTGTTCATCGCCTTGGCGCGCTGCTGGCGACGACCCTGTTGCTGGTTGCTGCGATCCGCGTATTGCGCATCCGCAGTGATCGATTTTCGCGACTGGCCGCGCTGTGCGTACTGGGCGCCCTGGGGCTGCAGCTCCTGATCGGCATCCTGATGGTGGCAGCCGGCTTTCCACTATGGATCGCCACGGCGCACAACGCCGGAGCGGCACTGCTGCTGATGGCAGTGGTGGCGCTCAACCGGGCGTTGCGACCGGCATGAGCAGGGCGAGCTGGCGCGACTACCTGGAACTGACCAAGCCGCGCGTGGTGGCGCTCATCGTGCTGACGGCGGTCGTCGGCACGCTGCTGGCAACCCCTGGTCTTCCACCCTGGCGCGCCCTGCTGTTCGGCAATCTCGGCATCGCCCTGGCTGCCGCCTCGGCCGCCGCCATCAACCATGTGCTCGATCGACGCATCGATGCGCACATGGCGCGCACCCGCAATCGCCCCCTGCCCAGCGGACACCTGAACTACCGGCACGCCCTGCTGTTCGCGTTGCTGCTGGCGGTGGTGTCGATGGGCGTGCTGTTCTTTCTGGTCAATACGCTGACGGCGATCCTGACCTTCGCCTCGCTGATCGGCTACGCGGTGGTCTATACGGTATGGCTCAAGCGCGCCACGCCGCAGAATATCGTCATCGGCGGCGCGGCCGGCGCGGCGCCCCCGGTGCTGGGCTGGGCCGCAGTAACCAACAGCGTGCATCCCCACGCGCTGCTGCTGTTCCTGATCATCTTCGCCTGGACGCCGCCACATTTCTGGGCGCTGGCGATCGCGCGTCGCAACGACTACGCCAAGGTGGATATACCCATGCTGCCGGTCACCCACGGGGTGGAGTTCACGCGCCTGCATGTGCTGCTCTATACCCTGATCCTGGTGCTGGTCACGCTGCTGCCCTATCTCACCGGCATGAGCGGCCTGATCTACCTGGTCGCGGCCCTGGGACTCAACGCACGCTTTCTCTGGCATAGCATCGCGCTGAAGATCACGCGCCGCGATGAGCTGCCGATGCGCGTGTTCCGTTTTTCGATCAGCTACCTGATGTGGCTGTTCCTGGCGCTGCTGGTCGATCACTACCTGCCGATACGCTAAATGACGTAGGCTGCGCTGCATGATTGTCGAACGCATCTGGGCCGCCAACGAACTGCGCAATTACCACTACCTGATCGGCTGTGGCGAGACCGGCGAGGCTTTGCTGATCGATCCGCTGGACGCCCAGGCATGCCTCAGGCGCGCCAGTGAACGCGGCTGGAAGATTACCCAGATCGTCAACACCCATGAACATCGCGACCATACCGATGGCAACGCCGAAGTGGTGCGCGCCACTGGCGCCAAAGTGCTGGCGCATGCGGGCGCCGCGGCCCGCATCGGCGGCGTCGATCGCGGACTGGTGGCCGGCGACGTGATTCGCGTCGGCCGCACGGTCGAACTCGAGTGCCTGGATACGCCCGGCCACACACTCACCCATGTCTGCCTGCTGGCCCATGGTCGCGAGAATGCGCTGTTTTCCGGCGACACGCTCTTCAACGCCGGCGTCGGCAACTGCCGGAACGGCGGCGATCCCGAGCTGCTCTACACCACCTGTCGCACGCTGCTGACACGCCTGCCCGCCACCACGAAGATCTATCCCGGCCACGATTACCTGATGAACAACCTGCGCTTCACGCAGAACGTGGAACCCGGCAATGCCACGGCCGGCGCCTGGCTCGAACGCTGCAAAACGCTGGCGCCCGAGGCCATGCCGGTGATGACGCTGGCTGATGAGCTCACGGTCAACAGCTTCTTTCGGCTTGGCGAGCCCGGATTGCGCGAGGGCCTGCGCCAGCGCGTACCGGAGCTGACGGCCGGGGCCAGCGAGCGCGAGGTGTTCCTGCGGCTGCGCGAACTGCGCAACAGCTGGTAGCGGCAGCGACTGCAAGGATAGCAATGAAGAGTTCCACACATCGGTACCTGAGCCGCCGCACCGTGCTGGGCGGCCTCGCCCTACTGCCGGTCGCGGCCACCCGCTCGCTTGCCGGGACAATTTCGCAGGCGTTTCTGCGTGAGGCGCCGCCGATCACCGCTGCCGACCAGGTGCTCAACGTGATGGAGTTCGAGGCGCTGGCGCGCGACGCGCTGCCGCCGGCGCACTTCGGCTATATCGCCACCGGCGCCGACGACGACCGCACCGTGCAGCGGAACCACGATGCGTTCTCGCACTATGAGATCCGGGCGCGGCGCTTCGTCGACGTGAGCGGCGCTGAAGCCTCGCGTAAAGTACTTGGCGCGACCTGGACCAGCCCGATCTACCTCTCTGCGGTTTCCGGCCAGCGCGCCTTCCACCCGGACGCCGAGCTGGGCACGGCGCGTGCCGCGCGCTCCCGCTCGATGCAGATGATGCTCTCTGGCGTCGGCTCGACAGCCGTAGAGCCCGTCACTGAAGCGCGCGGCGCACCCGTCTGGCAGCAGCTCTATCCGACCGATGACTGGACCGTCACGCAGGGGCTGGTGCGGCGCGCCGAGCGCGCCGGTTGTCCGGCCATCGTGCTCACGGTCGATACCAAGATCGGCCCCAACTACGTCCGCAACAACGAGACGCTGGCGCGCGCCATGCGGGTCGATAATCGTACCTGCACCGATTGCCATGTGAATAATTCGCACGACCAGCTGCACAAAGCGCCGATGTTCGAAGGCCTCGATGTTTCGCGCGTCACCTCGCTGGCGCCGCCAGATATTACGCCGGCCTACCTCGACCGGCTGCGCGCGCTGGTCTCCGGCAAGCTGCTGGTCAAGGGCATCGTGACTGCCGAGGATGCCGAGCTGGCGGTTGCCCACGGCATTGACGGCGTCATCGTCTCGAACCATGGCGGCCGCAACGAGGAAACGCTGCGTGCGACGCTCGATTGCCTGCCGGAGATCGCCGCGGCAGTCGGCAAGCGCGTTCCGGTGCTGCTCGACGGCGGCGTGCGCCGCGGCACCGATGTGTTCAAGGCGCTGGCGCTGGGCGCGACCGCGGTGGGCATCGGCCGGCCGCAGGCCTGGGGACTGGCGGCCTTTGGTCAGCCAGGAGTCGAGCGGGTCATCGACCTGCTCAACCGCGAACTGCTGCAGATCATGCGCCAGGCGGGCACGCCGACGCTGGCAAGCATCACGCCCGGGCACGTCATCGCTTCAACCTGGCGCTGATCAGCGCGCCGCGGCATCGGCCGTGCACGGCTTCAGTTCTACCGACAGGGCATGCATTTCAGTGCTGCCGACGTTTTCGAGGGCGTGAGTCACGCCCTCGCGCCAGACCAGTTCGCCGGCCGTGATTTCACTGGTTGAGGTGTGCCCATCCGGGGCAGTGCTGCGCAGCGTGCCACCGGCGAGTGCATAGACCAGGCCATGCGGATGCGAGTGCATCGGGTCCTTCACGCCAGGCTTGATCCGGTATTCATAGACCCGAACGTAGTTGTTTTCCAGCCGGGCCGTATAGAGTTGCGGCGACAGCTTGAGCGGGTCCAGCTCGGCCTGCGCCAGCGCCACGGTCGTGATCGCAGCGGTGGCTCCGAAGAGGGTTCCACAGATAAAGAGCGCAGTTTTGTTCACGTCGTCCCCCGGCATTTTGGACCGGCATCTGGCAGCCGGATTCGCTGCAGATTAGCGCCTCGCCGGCCAGCGCGGCAATTCAAGGCCTTGCGCGGCCCTTTGAGCGCTGCGGCAGCCCGCGCCGCACGGTAGAATCCGCGCCCCGCATGGACGTCTCACCGATTCTTGCTCCCCTGAACGAAGCCCAGCGCGCCGCCGTCACTGCGCCGCTCGGGGCCACTTTGGTGCTGGCTGGCGCTGGCAGCGGCAAGACCCGGGTGCTCATCCATCGCATCGCCTGGCTGATCCAGGCCGAGGGCGCCACACCGCACGGCATACTCGCGGTCACCTTCACGAACAAGGCCGCCGCCGAAATGCGCGCGCGCGTCGAGGCCCTGCTCGGCATGGGCGCCAACGCCATGTGGCTGGGCACTTTTCACGGCCTGGCCCATCGGCTGCTGCGCCTGCACTGGCGCGAGGCCGGCCTGCCACAGAGTTTCCAGATATTCGACAGTGAAGACCAGCTGCGCCTGATCAAGAAGGTGATCAAGGCCATGGAGCTCGACGAGGCGCGCTTTGTGCCGCGCGAGGTGCAGTATTTCATCAACAAGCACAAGGACGAAGGGCGTCGTCCGCAGCACCTGAAGACGGGCGGCGATCCGACCGAACGCACGCTGCTGCGCCTGTACGAAGAATATGAGCAGCTGTGCGCACGTTCGGGCGCGGTCGATTTCGCCGAGCTGCTGCTGCGCGCCTTCGAGCTGTGGCGCGACAATCCCGAACTGCTGCGCCACTACCGGGCGCGCTTCCGGCACGTGCTGGTCGACGAATTCCAGGACACCAATTCGATTCAATATGCCTGGATCCGCCTGCTGGTGGGCAGCGAGAATGCCGCCTTCGTGGTCGGCGATGATGATCAATCGATCTACCGCTGGCGCGGTGCACGCGTCGAGAACCTGCAGAAATTCCGCAGCGATTTCCCGCAGGCGCAGCTGTTCCGCCTCGAGCAGAACTACCGTTCCACCGGCGCCATACTCGAGGCCGCCAATGCGCTGATCGCCAACAATTCCGCGCGCCTCGGCAAGCAGCTGTGGACCAGCGGCGCGCGCGGCGACGCGGTGCGTGTCTATGCCGCCTACAACGAGCGCGACGAAGCCGATTTTGTCATCGGCCGCATCCAGCAGTGGATCGCCCAGGGCGGCACGCGCAGCGAGTGCGCCGTCCTGTATCGCTCCAACGCGCAATCGCGTGTGTTCGAAGAAGCGCTGATCCAGCAGCGGCTGCCATACAAGGTGTATGGCGGCCTGCGCTTCTTCGAGCGCGCCGAAATCAAGGATGCGCTCGCGTACCTGCGCCTGATTGCCAACCACGATGATGACGCGTCATTCGAGCGCGTGGTCAACCTGCCCACGCGCGGCATCGGTGCGCGCAGCCTCGATGCCCTGCGCGAGAGCGCGCGGACGCTAAGCAGTTCGTTGTGGCGCGCCGCCGGCGCCGTGCTGGGCGAGAGCGCCGTCGCCGGTCGCGGCGGTGCGGCACTGCACGGCTTCCTGGCGCTGATCGAACGGCTGGCCCGGGATATCGACGGCCTGCCCCTGCATGAGCAGGTTGATCACGTGATCAACAACACCGGCCTGATCGAGCATTTTCGCAAGGACAAGGCCGAGCGTGGCGAAGCGCGCATCGAGAATCTCGAGGAGCTGGTCAGCGCCGCACGCGGTTACGAACCCGAAGGCGAAGACCTGCCGCCACTTCAGAGTTTTCTCGCCCACGCGGTACTGGAATCCGGTGAGACCCAGGGTGGCGCCTGGGAAGACTGCGTCCAGATGATGACCCTGCACACCGCCAAGGGCCTGGAGTTTCCAGTCGTATTCCTGACCGGCATGGAGGACGGCCTGTTTCCTCATCAGCGCTCACTCAATGATCTGGAGAGCCTGGAGGAAGAACGGCGCCTTTGCTATGTGGGCATCACGCGCGCCATGCGGCACCTGTATCTGAGCTACGCCGAGCAGCGCCGGCTGCACGGCGTCGACAGCTACAACATGCCCTCGCGGTTTATCCAGGAGATTCCGCCCGCCCTGCTCGAAGAGCTGCGGCCACGCATCCAGATTTCACGCACGCCGATACGCCACGGCGCGGCCGCGGGCTCGCATGCGGGTAACCATCGCAGCGGACTGTTCGACGCGCCGGCCGAGGCCCCGGTCGGCGGCATGCGCCTGGGCACGCGGGTACGCCACGGTAAATTCGGCGAGGGCGTGGTGCTCAATATCGAGGGCCAGGGCCCGCACGCGCGCGTCCATGTAAACTTCGAGAGCCAGGGCGCAAAATGGCTGATGCTCAGCATGGCCCGACTCGAACTCATGTAGCAGGTGGTGCGATGAAAATCCTGATCCTCGGCGCCGGCCAGGTCGGCAGCAACGCCGCCCGCAACCTGGCGCGCGAGCCGGCCAACGAAGTCACGGTGGTCGATACCGACGAGCAGGTGCTGCGTGATCTGCAGGATCGCATCGACATCCGCGCCGTGGCCGGCAGCGCCTCGCATCCTTCGGTACTCGAAGCGGCCGGCATTGCCGACACCGAAATACTGATCGCCCTCACCAGCAGCGACGAGGTAAACATCGTCGCCTGCGAAATCGCCCATGCCCTGTATCGCACCCCGACCCGCATCGCACGCATCCGGGCCGCCGAATACACCAGTCGCCCACAACTGTTCGCCGAAGGCGCCCTCGCCGTGGATGTCTGGATCAGCCCCGAAGAGCTGGTCACCGAATATGTCACGCACCTGCTGGAAAATCCCGGTGCCCTGCAGGTCGTCGATTTCGCCGACGGTCGTGTGCAGCTGGCCGGCGTGCGCGCGCGCCGCGAAGGTCTGCTGGTGGGCAAGCCGCTGCGCCTGTTGCGCGAACATCTGCCCGGCACCGATGCCCGGGTAGCCGCCATCTACCGCAACGAGCGCCTGGTCAAGGCCGATGGCGACACCATCATTGAAGAGAACGATGAGATCTTCTTCGTTGCCGCGCGCGACGATCTGCGCAAGATGCTGGCAGAATTGCGCCGCAGCGAACCGCCCATGCGTCGCCTGGTCATCGCCGGCGGCGGTAACATCGGCCTGCGTCTGGCACGCCGGCTGGAAACCACCACCCAGGTCAAGCTCATCGAGCGCGACGCACGCCGTGCCGCGCGCGCCTCCGAGATTCTGCAGCATGCCATCGTGCTGCGCGGCGATGCCGCCGATGAAGAGCTGCTGATCGAGGAAAACATCGATGGCGCCGACGTGTTCGCCGCCCTCACCAATTCCGAGGAGGCGAATGTCATGTCGGCGATGCTCGCCAAGCGCCTCGGCGCCCGGCGCGTGATGGCCCTGGTGAACCGCCCCGCCTATGGTGAGCTGATGGAGGGTCGCAACATTGACGTAGTGATTTCTCCGCAGACCATCACCATCGGCTCGTTGCTCGCCCACGTGCGGCGCGGTGATGTCGTGCGCGTACACTCGCTGCGGCGTGGCGCGGCCGAGGCCATTGAAGCCGTGGTGCACGGCACAGCCGAGAGCTCACGCGTAGTCGGCCGTCGCGTCGAAGCTGTCGATCTGCCCGGTGGCACCAGCATCATCGCCATCGCCCGCGGTGAACAGGTGATCATGGCTCACCACGACACGCTGATCGAGGCCGAAGACCATGTGATCGTATTCCTCAATGACCGACGCCACGTCGCCGACATCGAACGACTGTTCCAGACCGAGAGCTGAGTCGACCCATGCGCTCACTCTCCAGCGTTGTTCACCAGATCGGCGCCCTGCTGCTGGTGTTCTCGCTTTACCTGCTGTTGCCCGCGATCACCGCCATCTATTATCGCGAACCCGAGGCACTGCGGGCGTTCGTGGCAGGCGCCGTGCTCAGTGCCGCCTGCGGACTGCTGATTCATTTTGCGACGCTCAAGTTCCGCACCGACCTGAAACCCCGTGATGGCTACCTGCTGGTAACCCTCGCCTGGCTGGCCGTGGCTACAGTGGCTGCCGTGCCCCTGCTGCTGCTGCTGCCCGGCCTGTCCTTCACCCGCGCCTTTTTTGAAAGCATGTCGGGCCTGTCTACGACCGGCGCCACCGTACTGCAGGGCCTGGATCAGCTTCCGCATGCCATCAATCTGTGGCGCCACGCGCTCAGCTGGCTCGGCGGCCTGGGCATCATCGTCATGGCCGTGGCCATTCTGCCCCTGCTAGGCATCGGCGGCATGCAGATGTACCGCGCTGATGCGCCCGGCTCGATCAAGGATACCAAGCTCGCGCCACGCATCATGGAGACGGTGCGGCTGCTCTGGCTGGTGTATGGCGGTCTCACTGCGCTGTTCGCCGTGGTACTGCGCGCCGCCGGCATGCATTGGTTCGACGCGATCTGCCACGCTTTCTCGGCGATCTCGCTGGGTGCATTCTCGACCCACGATGCCAGCATTGGCTTTTATGATTCGCCGCTGATCGAGGCAGCGCTCGCCGCGTTCATGCTGATCGCCGCCATGAATTTCACCACGCACTTTCTCGCCATCCGCAAGGGCGAGCCCGGCACCTATGCGCGCGATCCCGAGGCCAAGTGGCTGCTGGTGTGGATCGGCGCCAGCTGCATTGGCGTCTCGGTGCATGTCTGGCTGAGTGGTGTATACCCGGACTACCCCAGCACCCTGCGTCACGTGGCGTTCAATCTGATCTCGATGGCCACCGGCTCTGGCCTGCACACCACCGACTACAGCCACTGGCCCGTGTTCGCGCCAATGTGGATGCTGTTCCTCGCCTGCGTCTGCGCCAGCACCGGCTCGACCGGCGGTGGCATCAAGATGTTCCGCTCGCTGGTACTGATCAAGCAATCGCTGCGCGAGATGTTCACGCTGGTACACCCGCAAGCCGTCGCGCCGCTGCGGATCGCGGGTCACATCGTCCCCAATCGCGTGGTCTACTCGGTTCTGGCGTTTATATTCCTGTACTTCATGACTATCGTGTTGCTCACTTTCGCCCTACTGATTACCGGGCTGGATTTCATCTCCGCGTTCTCGGCCATCGTTGCCTGCATCAACAATGCCGGGCCCGGGCTGAACCTGGTTGGTCCAGGCGGCAACTACGGCGTGCTCAATGATTTTCAGTTGTGGATGTGCACGACAGCGATGTTCCTCGGACGCATCGAGATCTTCACTGTGCTGGTGCTGTTCACACCGACGTTCTGGCGGAAGTAGTGACGGTGCGGTGTTTGTCGGTTGGTTTATTGACGGACTAAATGGAGCGTGGTGTAGTGCAGACAAGGACTTGGAAGGTGTTCCATGGTTTATACCGCACTTTTGACGCCTTTAATTGCCGCATTTATGCGGTCAACTTCTAGTTAGAGGGCACGATGAAGCGTTGTCTCACTGCTCTGCTCCTGGTACCAATGGTCGCCGGCTGCGCCAAGCAAGAGGTGGTTCTGCCAATCGTCAGCAAGCCGACGTTTGATTTGGTCGTGATGCACCGTTCTGCCTGTTATGGACCGTGCCCCGTATATGCCGTGCGCATTGGGTCGGACGGGACAGTTGTCTTTGAAGGTGAGCAGGACGTCAGTGCACTAGGTCAGCGAAAACGCACCGTTGCAGTATCGGCTCTGATCCAATTGAGCAACGCCATAGAGAAGGCGAGCTTTTCTTCTCTAAAGGAGCAGTATCGGTTTGGGCCGGATGGTTGCACTGAATGGGCGACCGATAACCCATCGGTAGATATCATCGTTACGGCCGGGAAGTCGCAGCATCATGTGTCTTACTACTATGGCTGCACCATTTCTGTGGGACAGGCAATAGATGACCTTTCGAAGGCAATTGACACTGCCGGAGGTACGGCTGAGTGGGTGGGCGAGCGTGCCCTCTAACTACGCGTTCGAGCGGACCGGCTCACTATCATTGCGGGCGCGCGTCCGGCGCGCCCGCCATCTTTGTGCGCCGGCCACGCGCTTGAGGCGCTTGCGGCCGGCCGCTCAACGCGAGCGTTAGACGTCAGACTTGACGTGCACTACGTTGTACGTACACTGTAAGGATGGATGGCATCCGCTTCGAGTGGGACCCCAAGAAGAACCGGCTTAACAAGGCCCGGCACGGGGTGTCATTTGAAGAGGCCAAGACGGCCTTCTTTGACGAGCATGCACGGGTCATGGCTGATCCTGAGCACTCTGATGATGAGGAGCGGTTCATCCTTCTCGGTCTGAGCATTGACTTACGGGTTCTGGTGGTATGTCACTGCTACAGAGAGGTAGACCACATCATTCGAATTATATCAGCCCGAAAGGCCGACTCATCTGAACGAAGCGAGTACGCAGGGTTTCTACCATGAAAAAGCACTACGATTTTTCCAAGTCAAAGCCAAACCCCTATGTGGGTAAGGCCAAGCGTTCCATTACAATTCGCCTTGATCCCGGCACCATCGATTACTTCCGCGATTTGGCCGGTAAAACAGGCATCCCCTACCAGAACCTGATAAACCTGTATCTCCGGGAATGTGCTTCAGAGAAGAAGCGGCTGCGTCTTGAGTGGGCAGCCTGACGTCTAACAACCGCATCGAGCGCACGCGTGAACGATAAACTACCAAGCTCAGACATCAACGCGCGCGGCGCTCATGCGGAGCGTTAGGCGCTGAATTGGCGTTCAAGCATAGCCAGCGATAGATTGGCAAGAAGGAGACGGAGATGAGGCCAAGATGGGCGGGGTCGATGCTCACATTCCGACTCGTGTTGCTGATCCCGCCGCTAGTATTCTTGCTCGCATCGAGAGACGCCGAAGCACAGGATGCGGCGACGCACGGCGTCGTGCCGCTGCACGCGCCCCGACCGGGGCAGTGGGTCGAGAGGGTCAGGGGCGACCCGGACACGCCGGACGCGCCCTTCGTGGTCCGGATTCACGCCGACGCCGGCTACATCATTCTGCCGCACACCCACGAGGTCGACGAGAACATTGTCGTCGTGCAAGGCGTCTGGGCACTCGGGATGGGGAGCCGTTTCGATCGCTCGGCGCTGGAGCAACTTGACGTCGGCGCGTTCGGCTTTGCGCCGAAAAACATGGCGCATTTCGCGTGGTCGAAGACCGAGACGACTATCCAAGTGCACGGGATTGGGCCGTTCTCAAGCAATCTCGTCGACCCGGCCTACGAACTCACGGACAAGGGGGTGTTGTTGCTTACTTACTTGCTGAGACCGGGAACGCCGACCCAATCCGCTCCGCCTGACTGTTTCGCCTGGAAGACCGGTACGCGGGTAAGCGGCGCTCTGGGGGAAGGTACGGTGATCGGCGCGCGGTGCTCACCGGCGAATCATCTGACACAATACTGGGTTCGATGGCCGAACGGCGAGCAGTTCTGGGCTCCCTCGTCGGAGTTGAAGCTGATCGGAGCAGCCGTCTCGGACCGCGCCGAACAACAGCATGCAGCGGCCGGCGCTACGCGCCGCCGCTGATGCTGAGCGTTAGCCGGCAGTTTGCAGTGATCCTCCGCGCTTGACCTTACTAATAACTGTAGCTACAATAAGTCGATGCGCATCACTTGCGATCCTGCAAAGCGCGAGTGGACTCTACACGTCCGCGGTCTCGACATGCTTCGAGCCAAGGAGATCTTTGCGGGGCTGCACCTGACCCGGGACGACGACCGGCATGACTACGGTGAGCCGCGATTCATTTCGGTTGGGTGGCTGGACGCTAGGCTTGTGGTATTTGTGTGGACGCCGCGTGCCAAAGCGCGGCGCATCATCAGCATGAGGCATTGTCATGAAAGGGAAGCGAAGCGGCTCAGGCCGCACCTCGAAGCGCAAGACTGACGACGCGCCGGAGCTCACAGCGAAGTGGGCAGCGGACGCCGATCTCTATCGTGGCCCGAAACTCATCCGCCGTGGCCGACCCAAGTTGGAAAGCCCGCGTAGGCTCCTGTCGTTACGCCTGCCCCCGGATGTCATCGCTAGCTGGAAGGCGAGTGGTCCTGGGTGGCAAACTCGAATGGCAACTGTGCTAGAGAAGTCAATTCGCACGTCCCGGCGAACTGCCGGCTAACAACCGCATTGAGCGCACGCGTGAACGATAAAGTGCCAAGCCCAGGCGTGGGTGCCCACGGCGTTCATGCGGAG
Organism: uncultured Gammaproteobacteria bacterium; assembly: GCA_963823235.1. Taxonomy (GTDB): domain Bacteria; phylum Pseudomonadota; class Gammaproteobacteria; order Steroidobacterales; family Steroidobacteraceae; genus FEN-1191. The sequence goes on from CAWGKS010000007.1 coordinate 684,207, forward strand.
CGTTAGACGGCGCTTTCGGTCATCTTGACGTCAAAACGTCAGGGGTTCAACTTGCCCCCATGGGCACCCCTGAACGCGCCACCGTGTACTTCGAGGCTGAGGTCCACAAGGCCTTGCGTCTGCGCGCAGCCGCCAACGATCGGTCAATTTCCGACCTGGTCAATGAGGCGGTGCGGGTTTCGCTGGCTGAGGATGCTGCTGATCTTTCTGCCTTCGATCGACGAAAGAAGGAGCGCAGTATTTCTTTTGATGGCTTCGTGCAGGGCATGAAGCGCCGTGGCCTCCTATAAGATCCTGATCAAGACCTCTGCTGGCAAGGAACTTGCCGGGGTGGGGTCAAAATCGGACCGTGAAGAACTCGTCGCTCGCATTCAGGGGTTGGTGGCCAGTCCCAGGCCGCACGGCTCAGAGAAGCTCGCTGGCTATGCCGATCGCTATCGCGTGCGCCGAGGCAACTACCGGGTCATCTATCGATCGACGACGAGGCGAGCGTTGTTACCATCTACAAGATCGGCCACCGGAAGGACGTCTATCGATGAGCCGTCTAACTACGCGTTCGAGCGGACCGTCAAGCGACTGAGCGTCGCTCCGCAGGCGCGAAGAAGGTATGGGCCCGCGGCGCTCGATCCAGTGCGGCGTGCGGCCGCTCGGCGCGAGCGTTAGACGGCAGTCAGGCGTCGGCGTGCTATTCTGTGGCGCAAGATATGCTGCAGCTTCGACCAAATTGTGAGTGCTGCGACCGCGATCTGCCGCCCGATTCGACCGAGGCGGTGATCTGTTCGTTTGAGTGCACTTTCTGCCGCACTTGTGCGACCACCGTAATGGCAGGTCGCTGTCCGAACTGCGGTGGTGAGCTCATGCCCAGGCCGCGGCGACCAGCATCGAAGCTCGAGGCCAATCCACCCTCGGCCAAGAGAGTAGTTAAACAGGGCGGGTGTTCAAATGCCGCCTGACTACATCTTCGAGCGGACCAGAGAGCCGTCCACGCGCTTGCGGCCCACCGCTCAACTCGAGCCTTAGGCCGCGTAGATATGAAGCAGATAATCTTCAAACGCTGTTGGCTGACAGTTGCTCTTTGCATGGCGGGTGTTCTCTCGGACCAGGCCCGGTCAGCGGGCTCCCAGGACGAAGCTTCGATCAAAGCTCAGCTCACTGCGTACGCCGAGGCCAGCCAGCGGGGAGACGGACACGCTCGTGCGTTGTTCTACACGGAAGACGCCGAAGTGTGGCTCTCGACAACACGCACACTGTCGCGAGGACGTGCGGCCATAGGGAAGGAGCTGGATCGCCCTCCCGATCCGAATCGCCGCTTTCGTCTCGAAATTGAGAACATCAGCTTTCTCAGCGCAGACGTAGCATTAATCGACGCGCAGTACTACGACTCTTCACCTGAACCGCTTGGGCATGCCTTCTACGTCATGATCAAGCAGGGCACTAAGTGGTTGATCCGAGCGACTCGAACCGCGCGTTTCGAGCTGGCACCAAGATAGATGCAATGTGATATCAGCTTCGAAGTGCAACGCTGACTAGCGTTGTGTCTGGATGATGATTTCATCTGGAGTCTTATATCCAAGTCGTTTTCTCGGTCTGCTGTTAAGTGATTGTTCGATGAGGGCGCACTGAGCCTGGGTGAGCCCGGCCATGCTGGTGTTCTTGGGAAGGAACTGGCGAATGAGCCCATTGGTGTTTTCATTGGTGCCACGCTTTCAGGAGTGGTGGGGGTTGGCGAAGTAGAACGGGACGTACGTGGCGTGCTCGATATCGGCATAGCCATGGAACTCGGTACCGTTGTCAGCGGTGATGCTTTTAAACAGCTGCGGATGGCGACGGATCATGCCGATCTGTGTATAGCCGCTCTTTCTCTCAACAAGGGTCACGATGCAGTGCTTGGAGCGCTTGCCCAGGACGGTATCGATCTCCCAGTGCCCGATCGACTGGCGATTCTCCACGCTGGCCGGCCGCTCACCGATCATGCGCTTACCGGCGGGCCTGCCGCGGCTGTCGTAGGCCCCGTAGCGCTTGCGTCGCTGCTTGAGCGCACAGCGCAGGTAGCGATGCAGCTCTCCACCTCGACGCCGGTCCTCCCAGATATGCCGATAGATCGTCTCGTGGCTGATGCGCAGTTGGCCACATCGGCGCAGGCGACCGCAGATCTGTTCCGGGCTCCACAGCTGACGCAGGCGCTGCCAGACCAGGCACAGCTGTAGCTCGACGAAGCGCGGATGAGCGCGTGAACGGCGCCGACGGCCCCTGGCTCGTTCGATCGCCTTCTCGACCTTGTAGCGTCCATCTGTAGGATGGGCGTTACGATGCACCTCACGCCAAATGGTGCTGCGGTGCCTGCTGAGCACTTGGGCTATCCGGGGGTTGCCATAGCCTTGCATTCGCAAAGCCGAAAGCCTATATCTCTCCTCAGAAGTGATCTGGTGGTAGCTCATGGCAAATTCCCTTTTCTTGGCGGAACAGAGAGTCTGCGACTCTGCCAGATCACTTCCTTCAACCCAAAAGCGGTTGCACTTAGTTTATGCATTCGCGCCACCTAACAACGCGCTTGAGCGGTCCGTGATGCGTGATCGTGTGTGCGCGGCGCGCAGCCGCGCTCATCGCCCGGCCGCTCAACGCGAGCGTTAGGCGACACAGGGTGAGCACCTCGCGAATTGGACTCGTGCCCTTGGAGCCAGACGGCGAGCGGCTCGTCGCGTATCTCGAACGGAGGACACCATGGGACTCTTGACCTTCAGTATCAACGTCACCCTGGACGGCTGCGTCGACCACCAGGAAGGAATCGCCGACGACGAGACACACGCCTTCTTCACCCGCCTCATGGACGAGGGCGGGGCGATGCTGTGGGGCCGCGTCACCTACGAGATGATGGAGAGCTACTGGCCAGCGGTCGCCCGCGGCGACGCGGAGGCACCGCCGGCGATGCGCGAGTGGGCGGTCAAGCTGGAGGCCAAGCCGAAGTACGTGGTGTCCTCGACGCGAAAGGACTTCCCCTGGACCAACAGCCACCACATCGCCGGCGACCTGCGCACGGGCGTACAGAAGCTCAAGGACGCGACCCCGAACGGCGTGCTCCTCGGTAGCGGCAAGCTCGCGACCGAGCTGGACCGGCTGGATCTGATCGACGAGTACAAGTTACTCGTCCACCCCAGGATCGCCGGCCACGGCCCGACCCTGTACGAGAGCGGGCTGCCCAGCACGCGACGGCTCGAGTTGATCTCGGCGAAGCCGCTCCGCAGCGGCGCGGTCGCCATGCACTACCGGCGCGCGCGCTGACTCGGAGATGGGTCATGTCGCCTAACAACGCGCTGCAGCTGCAGGCGGGCTGGGCTGAGAATAGGAAATTCCCCGCGACGCTGTTTCTGCCGACTGGGCAGTTCCAGAAAGCTATGACGGAGGAAGCGGTAAGTGTAGGCATTGTGGTCGTGCCCGTGCACGAAGAGCAGTTGCTAGCCTTCATCGGGGAGGCACGCACCGGCTACAGAGAGCACATGCAGAGGGGGTCAAGTGGTGCAGCCTAGCTACGCGTTCGAGCGGTCCGGTTCACTATCCTCGCGGGCGAGCGTCAGCCGTGTTACATTTTCGCAACACACGAGACCCGGAGTCCCTCCGTCATGACAACTATGCGCTCTACCGAAGTTGCGCGACGCCACCTCTTCTTCATTGTCTTCGCGTCGGTGACTGCGCTTCTCGTCCTGACGGGTTTCACACGCACATTCTTTCTACCGCTGGCGCATGGAACATTCTCCAGGCCGTGGTTCGTGTACCTTCACGGGCTGCTTTTTTTCTCCTGGATTTCCCTCTTGGTCATTCAGGCGTTGCTCGCTCTACGCCGCCAGTTTAGATGGCATCGCCGTTTAGGCTGGTTTGGCGCGTCTCTCATTCCGTTGATGACAACTTCAGGAGTCATAGTCGCATACTGGGCCACGCGCCGGGATGTCGCTGCCGGTCACGGCGCAGTTGCATTGCCATTCTTCTTCGGCCTGCTCATGGATATGTTTTTGTTCGCGTCGCTCGCAACAGCAGCGGTTCTCGCCCGCAGCTACTCGTCCGTGCACAAGCGGCTTATCTTATTTGCCACTCTTGCTGTTTTAGGCGCCGCCATTGGGCGCATTCCGGTACTCGGCGCCGCAGCCAACTACATCACGGTTTTCATGCTTCTCTGCATAGCAATTTTTGATGTATTCGCCATTAGACAGGTTCACCATGCCACGATGCTAGGCGGCGCATGGTTACTGGCAGGCACCTTTATACAGACGCCCATCGGCAACACAGCCGCCTGGCTTTCCGTGGCACAGCGCATCTTTGGTCATGCGTATTAAGTCCAGGCGGGCGCTTCGCGGCGCGGCTTAATTCAGGCGTTTGGGGCGCAAGGGGAGCGCGTGCCATACGACGAACAAGCTGCGGCGCGCATTCGTGGAGCGCTTACCAGGACTTCGGGCGTTTCCGAAAGAGAAATGTTTGGCGGTATTGCCTTTCTATGTCGTGGACATATGTTCATAGGGGTTTCGGGCAACACCGTAATGGCGAGGGTTGGCAGGGTGCTCTACGAGGATTCACTCGCACGCGCACATGTACGCGTCATGGACTTCACCGGAAAGCCGATGGCAGGTTACGTGTTCATAGATAGGCCGGGAATCAGCGCAGAGGATGCATTGCGATTCTGGGTAACGCGTTGCCTGGACTTCGTGAACACCTTGCCGCCAAAGGCAAAGAAGACGTGAGGGCCTCATCGATGAGCTGCACGTCGCTATCTCGCCGGTCCTGCTGGGCGGGGGAGAGAGATTGTTCGAAGGGATTGACTTGCGCGCTTTGGATTGCGAATGCATCCAGTTCGTTGCGTCGGTAAAAGCAACCCAAGTTGTACTCCGGCGCCAAGGGCATAATAGGGTCGCCGTCTGACAACCACATCGAGCGCACGAGGCGCTCATGCGGAGCCTCAGGTGGCAGCAACGTCACTGAGGATACGAGTTTGAAATAGTCAGGTTCGATAACAACAAAGTACTCAGTGTCAGCACAGACTGCCTTGAATACGTGGGGGTTCGCGACATTTTGGCAGAGCCACCGCATATCACCCTGACCACCAACCCACCGACCCGATTCGTGTTCCCGATGCCCGGAGCATCCGTCGACTTTCCAGGCGGAGAGTTGTCCTCGCTCGAAGCTCGCGATTTCTATGAGTTCCAAATGCGCCTTTGTCGCGAAGCAGGGGTGAGAACAGTTGACATGACGTGATGCAATTCGAGATACCGCCCGGCGGCCAATGGGAGCATTGAGCACTTTATGCAAACATCTAGAGACCCGCTACTCTTCGCACTCTATGTCGCTTGTGCCGTTGCCTTCGTGTGGGTTACCAGCCTCGGGTTACCGGGCCTGGTTGCATCGCACTTCGGAGCCACTGGCGCGGCCAATGGATTCATGACGCGCACTTTTTACGTGGCGTTCATGGTGGCGTTTGTCGTTGGGCTACCCACCCTGATGGTCTTCGTAACCTGGCACGCGGTTGGGAATCCCAGGGCACACCTGAATCTGCCAAACCGTGACTATTGGCTGGCGCCGGAACGACGCGCCCAGACCATCACCTTGTTACGGCTCGGCATTCTGTGGTTTGGCGCCGTGCTCGTCACATTGCTTTGTTACGTGCACGGCCTGGTGGTGCTCGCCAATGAGGCTCAGCCGGCCCACCTTGCACAGTCGTGGTTCATCGGTGGCCTGGTGGTCTACTTCGTGGTTCTGTTCATCGCTGTCAGGAAGTTTCTCCGCCGCTTTCGCCGAGACGCCTGACCGGGCTGTTGAACGGGCCAACGCCCAGGCGCAGAATCACGGTTCACCGGCAGTGATGGTTTGTCGCATGCGCGCCGCGAGGTTAGATGCTCGTGCAGCTTACGCTCACAGGGGACGCAATGAATCTGTCGAATGCAACCATTGCCCAGCTGCTGATCCCAGTCGCCGACTTCGAGGCGGGCGTGGGCTTCTATCGGGATGTACTGGGATTGCCCCTGCTGTTTACGGCCCCGCCTCAGATGGCATTTTTCAATTGCGGCGGGATTCGGCTCCTAGTTGGCACTCTGCCTCCTGGCCAGAACGCGCAAAGAGGATCAGCCATCTACTTTGAAGTTGCGGACATCCGTGCTGTGTACTCCTCGCTGAAATCCACGGGCGTCAGTTTCAAGGGGGAACCTCATCCTGTAAACCGCACGCCGAAATCCGAATTATGGCTGGCGGAATTCGCCGATCCTGATGGAAACCAGTTGGCGCTCCTATGCAACATGGCTGTCGCATGCGCCTGAGAGACGGTGATTTTTGTGAGGTGGTGGGCGGCACGCACGCCGGCAAGTCCGGCACGGTCAGGGATATCAAGACCAGCAAGACTGGCCACGTGACAATCACGGTTGAGCAGAGCAGCGGAGTTCGATTCAAGACGCTCGCCAAAAACGTTGTTTCGCGGAAGACCCGCCGTGTCTGACAACCGCTTGCGCAAATCTCCTGATCCCGCTGTGCTGCGTTTGGGGATCTTTTCGGGCAGCACCATAGTAGTTCTCTGCGCCATGTATGTCGCTGTTCTGGCGGTTGGTCTGCTCACGCTGCAGTCACCAGATCACCAGGTGCAGCAGCCTTGGTTCACCCTGCCGGAACTCCTCATCCTTGCCATCGCTCCGGCGATGGTCGGGCTCTCAGTCTGCCTTCATGCCTGGTCTCTGCCGGAGCACAGGTCACTCGCATTGGCTGGCGTGGTGTTCTTGAGCATGTGCGCCGCGGTCACGTGCGCGGTTCACTTCACCATACTCACGCTCAGCCGCCATCCGGAATTTGCCGGCGAGCCCTGGTCGCGCCTGATTTTTTCCTTCCAGTGGCCATCAGTGGCCTACGCGCTGGACATACTGGCATGGGACGTCTTCTTACCGCTTGGCGCCCTGTTCGCTGCCGTGACCATTCAGGGGCCGGGTTTGGCGCGCGTGGTGCGCGTCCTGCTGGTCGTCAGCGCAGGCCTGACATTCCTCGGCGTTTTCGGCGTCCCTTTGGCCAACATGCAGATTCGAAATGTTGGCATCGTTGGCTATGCAGTGCTTTTCCCTATTGCGGCTGCGCTCCTGGCTGTCCTGTTTCAGCGGACTCGTCAGCAGCAGCGGTGCGTAGGACGTGATGCCCATGAGCGCGAGCGTTAGTCTGCACAAAGAAGGAGAGCCTCGTGCCACACTTCAAGCCCCAGGGTTATCCGACGGTTTCGCCATATTTCATCGTTACTGATGCGGCTGCGACGATCCGGTTCCTGGAGACGGTATTTGGTGCCAAGGCCATGCGCCGGTTTCCGGATTCCGAGGGTCACCTGATGCATGCTGAGGTTCGCCTTTATGATGCGGTGATTATGCTGGCGGACTCTGCTCCTCAGTGGCCAGCGATGGCGTCCTATATACATGTGTATGTACAGGATGTTGATGCCACTTACGCACGTGCGCTCGCCGCCGGAGCAATGTCCGTTCAGGTACCGGTCAGGGGCAAAGACGAGGACAAGCGTGGTGGGGTCAGGGATCCGGGTGGTACTACGTGGTGGATTGCAACGCGCGTCGCTGAAGCGGCGCGTTAGGCGATTGTGACCCCGTCGACGCAATGATTCGTTACACACACATCTGGGCTTTTCAGGTTCGCCCAGGCCGGGTTGAGGACTTCCTGCGTCATTACGCTGGCGCGGGCAGCTGGGCGCTTTTGTTTCGGCGCGCGCCTGGGTACATTGGCACGCGCCTGTTGCGCGACCGAAATGATCCGCTGCGTTTCGTGACTGTGGACGACTGGGAGAGTGAAGAGCACTACCGCGCGTTCCGAACGCAGTTTACTTCTGAGTACGAGGCACTTGACCGTAATTGTGAAGGACTCATGATGGCAGAAACGGCACTCGGGCAATTGTCTGACTGGGTCGCATGACCACGACCCACTCCGGTTCGGGCGAGGTACTAGAGGTTGCCGTGCTCAGCGTGCGGCCGGGAGAAGAGAGCGATTTCGAGAACGCATTTCGCGTGGCGCAGGCGCTGATCGCTGCATCTCCGGGGTGTCTGGGACATCAGCTGCAAAGATGCCTTGAAAAGCACAGCCAGTACATTCTGCTGGTCCGTTGGCGAAAACTGGAAGACCATACCATCGGGTTCCGTCAGTCGACGCCGTACCTGGAATGGAAGCGACTGCTTCATCATTTTTACGATCCTCTCCCGACCGTGGAGCACTACGTTGAAGTTCTGCCTTGAGCGTCTGACAACGCGCGCCCCGAGCCTCGCAGTCACGGCCTATTTGGAGATACACCAGCCATGCCAAAATCTGTTCGTGCACTGCTTGCAATCGTCGCGGGCCTGGTAACGTGGTTTGCCATAGGCACGCTAGGCAACTTTATTATTCGTGCGCTTGTGCCCGACTACGCTGCGGTTGAAAAGGCAATGAACTTCACATTGCCCATGCTATGGGCTCGCCTCGCCCTGGGGGCCGCGTGCACTGTCGCCGGCGGAGCCGCATGTGCGGTCGTCGCGCGCCAGTGGGCCATGCCTGTCTATTTACTGGCGCTGGTTGTTGTCCTGCTGTTCATTCCCGTGCACATCGGCCTGTGGACCAGGTTTCCAATCTGGTACCACCTGATGTTCCTGGGCTCACTGGTCCCCTTGACACTGCTCGGTGCCCGGCTGCCATCAAGGGCGCGAGGCGCCTGGCACGTAGCCCGAGTCTGGCGCGTATCTCAGGTCTTCGGATAGAGCACGAGTTGTGTGCAACGGAACAACGCCAGCGTCTTGCCAGTCTCCCGATGGGTGACAGTCGCGTCCCACACCTGGGTGGTGCGGCCGCGGTGCGCTGGGGTCGCGGTACACTCGATAGTGCCAGCGCGGGCAGTGCCCAGGAAATTGGATTTGATTTCGATCGTGGTGAATCCGGTGGCGCCTTCCGGGAGATTGATCCTGCAGCCGTACCCGGCGCAGGTGTCTGCCAGGGTGATGATACTGCCGGCATGCAGATAACCGTTGGGTGCCATGAGGTAAGCGGCGACTGGAAGTTCGGCGCGGACCTCCGACTCCTGACACCTGCTTGATGAGCATGCCGATGTGGCCTGGAAAGTGGCCGATGCCGAGACGGTTCAGCTGGTCGGATGAGAGCATGGCAGTCCTTGGGGGTTATTCCTGAGGTGCGCGCACTATTTCGCTGCGCTCCGCAGCGCCCATTCCTTCGGCCGCCAGGGCCTCGTTCACGCTATGCCGTTCGCTCGCCTCGCGGTGCTGACTCGCTTTGAACTTGCCCTCCCAGCGTGTCATCGATATTTCAAAGGGCACAATCCCGCGCAACTGCGCTTCGATGTAATCCCGCGGTGCGTCGGACACCGCCCAGGGCGCAGCGCGCGCGCCTTCCTGCCGGGCGGTGAGTTCGGAAACCTGCCTCAGTGCCTCCGTCACATCACCGGCGCGAAATTGAATCGTGCCGTGGACATGCACCACCGAGTAGTTCCAGGTCGGCACCACCTTGCCGTGCTCCTGCTTGGCCGGATACCAGGAGGGCGTAATGTAGTGGTTCGCGCCACCGAATATCACCAGTACCGGCGCATCGGGCGCGAGCGACCGCCACACGGAATTGGCCCGGGCCACGTGACCCTGAAGGAGGCCCGGCGTCTGCGCGGCCGGTTTCCACAGCATGGGAATGTGACTGGCGATCAGCCCTTCGGCGCTCATCGCCACCAGCGCCCCGAGCGGATGCTGCGCAACGAAGGCCTGCAGCACCTCGTCGCGCGCTTCTCGAAAGTGACTCGGGTTGTACACGGATGGCTGCTCCTGTGGGCGCTAGAGGATGAAGGGAATCAGCGCCCAGGTCGATTGGCGGTACTCTGCGTAAGCCGGCCCGAACGACTCCGTCAGCCAGCGCTCTTCGAGTCGCCATTTGCGCCATAGCGCAGCGATCACGAGAGCCAGGGCCAGTACACCGCGCCATTCGCCGCGTGCTACGGCGGAGCCGAGAATGGCCAACACCAGCCCGGTGTAGATCGGATGGCGGATCCAGCGGTAGGGCCCGGTCCGAATGATTTCGTGGTGCTGCTTGAGAGTGACCGATCCGCTCCAATTGCCACCGAGCACGATCCGCGCCCACACCGAGAACAGCAGGCCGGCTGCCACCAGTGCCACGCCTGTCGCATACAGCTCCCAGCTCTGCGAAATCCATCGCTCTCCCAGCCAGCCCGGTACTGAATCCACGCTGAGCAGCACTGCGGCGATGATCAGCGGCACAAAATGCGCCGCGCGGGACAGGACGGATTCCCGGCGCACCGTACGCTTGCCGCCAAAGGAAGCTTGCCACCAGTACAGGCCCCAGCTCAGCCACAGCCCGGGGATCAGCCAGTTGGCATAGTCAATCATACTGGGCATGGAGTGACTCTACACACTCTGCCTGCTGCTGCGCCAGTGGGGCCGGTTCAGTACCGGTCTATTGTGTGGAACACGGGAATGATCTCATTCATTTGCCGCGATATCATACGGTGGGGTTCGCGCCTGATCTGATGAACGGAGTGAAACAGGCAGCATGATATTCGCAATCAAAGCCGAGGTTCGCGATCAGCGGGCGCCAAGGTTCGCGTTCCACGCGCACAAGACCATGTATGAAGGCAGGCACATCGCCACGGGCGATACGATCTTTGTTTTCGCCAGCGAGAACGAAGGCGGACCGGGCCTCATCGCCAGCGGCGTGGTCACTGCAGCCAGAGCGATCGCGAAGCGGCCCAATGTCGCCAGGCAGACGCCGCGAGTGAGCATTGCGGTCAGGCGTACGGCACTCGCGCGACGGCGACTGGGGCGGATCGAGCTCAAGGGCTATTCCGAATGGAACGACGGTCGACCCGAGACCGAGCTGAACTTCAAGTTCTACCGTCAGGCAACCAACAAGATCATCGGCATCTCGGATGAAGCGGCAGCGTTCCTGCGCAGGTTCTTTAAATGAGACCTGCCAGCTTGCTGGAAAAACCATGGGCCTGACTCTCTATTACCACCCCCTGGCTTCCTACTGTCACAAGGTGCTCATCGCCCTGTACGAACACGATATTGCCTTTGCAGCGCGAATCATCAATTTGGGCGAGGCGGGAGACCGATCGGAGCTGCAGGTTCACTGGCCGTTCGGCAAATTTCCGGTTATTCACGACCAAGAGCGCAAGCGCGATGTGCCGGAGTCTTCGGTCATCATTGAGTACCTGGATCACTACTACGCGCGGCAGCGCAGACTGATTCCAGATGATTTCAATGCGGCCCTGCAGGTACGTCTCTGGGATCGTATATTCGACAACTACGTGCAGGGGCCGATGCAGGAAATTGTCAGTGATCGCCTGCACGGCAAAGGCGGCGATCTGGCCGGGGCAAGAGCTACACTTGCAACAGCCTACGCTCTGATAGATCGACAGATGGAATCCGGCCCCTGGATTGCAGGCCATGATTTCAGCATGGCCGATTGTGCCGCTGCCCCAGCGCTCTTTTATTCCAGCACCGTGCAGCCGTTCCCGGAAGAGTGCCACCACCTGGTCGCGTATTTTGCAAAGCTGGTGGATCGTCCATCAGTGCGGCGGGTGCTTGAAGAGGCAAAGCCTTACTTTGAGCTCTATCCATTCAGTAGCGCCATTCCGGCGCGGTTTCGCTGACTCGGGCGCCGCAGTCACCGTGACGGCAGCGATATCATTCAGGCCATACACCAGGCTGGACCAGCAAGCCTGCCTGGTCCTCTTCGATGCCAACTGTCCACAGTACTTTGCGCCCAATGAACGTGGCGACTATGCAGCGTTTCTTGACCATGCACCGCCGAGCTACGAAGTTGCCCTGGTTGCCAGCCGCGTCGTCGGGGCGTATGGATTGACGATCGATCACACCGGCAGCCACCGCTTGAACTGGATTCTGTTGGATCCCGATGTCCGGGGTCTGGGGATAGGCTCAACAATGATGAGCCGTGTAGCTGCCCAGGCGAAGGCGCTGGGCTGCAAGCGCATAAAGATTGCGGCCAGTCACCTTTCCGCGCCATTCTTTGCCAGGTTCGGAGCGATCATGGTCGCTGAAACGGAACACGGCTGGGGACCGGGAATGCATCGCCACGACATGGAGCTGGCCCTGTGATGTCTGTATGCAGAGTGTCGTAATTCGTGATGCTGCGCCGAACGACTTCGAGGCCATCTGCCTGCTGAATCTCGCGGAGGTACGACACACCAGTTCAATGGATCGGGAGCGCCTGATTGCCCTTGACAACATCTCCTGCCTGCACAAGGTCGGCTGTGTCGACAATCAGGTTGCCGCATTTCTTCTGGCGATGTGCAATGACGCTGCCTACGAGAACAGCAATTTCGAGTGGTTTGCCCGCAGGTATCCGCACTTCATGTACATCGACCGCATTGTAGTATCGTCTGACTTTCGCGGCCTTGGCCTGGGGTCGCGACTTTACGAGGAGTTGTTCCGATGCGCCCGACAGCGCGGTATCCCGCTGGTGACATGCGAATACAATATCGTGCCAGCCAACGAACCATCGAGATTGTTTCATGAGAAGTTTGGTTTCGAAGAACAAGGGACTCAGTGGGTGGCGAACGGAACCAAGCGGGTTTCACTGCAGGTGGCAGTGCCAGACGCACACCGCCGACCCGCGCAACCCTGACCGGAGACACCATGCTGATCTGCGGACGCTGCCACTGTGGAAACATTTCCTTCCGGCTCGACTGGCAGCCTGAGCCTGTCGAGATTCCAGCCAGAGCCTGCACCTGCTCCTTCTGCGCCAAACACGGTGGTGTGTGGACCTCCTGCCCAGCGGGCACACTCGCGGTCAGTGTCGAAGAGCCCGATCGAGTGTCGGTCTATGCCTTCGGAACAAGGACCGCCGACTTCCACGTGTGCAGCCGCTGCGGCGTCGTTCCGGTTGTCACCAGCCGAATCGACGGGCGCCTTTATGCCGTCGTCAGTGTCAACGCATTCGAGAACATCGCTCCGTCGCTGCTGCGGCGGGCAAGCGCGTCATTCGACGCGGAACCCGAGGGGGATCGCCTTGCCCGACGACAGCGCAACTGGATCAGCCAGGTCAGATTTGTTCAGGAAGGCGCCCGGCGGCTACCAGAATAAATCGGCAACGACATCGAGAACCTGGCCATTCCCCATGTCGATGAGCAACACGTCGTTGCCTACGCGTATCCATGCAGTGGCGTAGGACGGGGCATATAGACCATAGTTATAGTAGTCATTGACCATGTAGCGGGCACCGTAATAGGAACGCGGCAATCGATCTCCGCACACCCACCAGCGCGCCGTGTAACCCCAGGGCGCACTGTAGTAACCGAGGGCAAATCGCTGCCGGGCGTAGTAGCGGTCGCCATAGAAACGGAAGTGATCATCGCGGTAGTGATCGTACCAGCCCCGATCGTGGTGCCATTCGTGGCCCCGCTCATCGGGCCAATCGTGTCGATCGCCATTCCAGCTGGTGTCCCGGTAGCCCTGACGCCCACCGCGGCCATCGTCACTAAAGCCTGGGCGGGGATAGCGGCTCTCGGTGCGCCCGTAGTCCCGGCCGTTGCCGTAAGCCGCCTCGCGCGGCGCCTGCGCCGCCGCAAAATTGGGACGGCGACCGTCGGATGGCGGCTGCCGGTGGGCGTCGGGTCCGTGGCGAGCAGCCCTATCCGCCTGATAACGGGATCCGTGCGATGGCGGCCCGGCAAACCCGACCGAAGCGGCCAGCATGGATACTACGAACATAAGAGGTAGCGGGCGTTGCATCTTGCTCTCCTCAGGCGGAACCCAAAGATCCTTGCTCGGGAGGCAGTATCGCCCTGGCTTCCTGACTGCAGGCTGAATGGCGCAGCAGACCGCCGGGAGCCGCCAGCGCTCGCTATCCGCGGGCCCTTATAATGGCGCGCGGCCTTTACACGGGCTTCAACCACCACCAGGGAGGGCATTCACTGCCTGCGCTTATGTTCGATACCGTTGCAGAAGTCGAGTCGTTCATGGAGGACTTCGAAGCCTGCCGATTGCCGAAACAGCGATGGACGCATCTTGCGCATCTGGTGGCCGGATTCTGGTACTTGTCCCGACACGATATGGCGCAGGCCCTTGATACGGTCCGCAGGCGTATTCGCAGCCATAATGAGTCGGTGGGCACAGCCAATACCGACAGCAGTGGCTACCACGAAACCATCACGCGCCTGTACATGACAGCAATAGCTGCTCACATCGTAGTGCACAAAGCCCTGCCATTTGAGCGCTCACTCTCGATCCTGCTGACCTCACCACTGGCAGTGAGCGATTGGCCCCTGACTTACTACACTCGAGAGCGCCTGTTCTCGACGCACGCGCGACACAACTGGGTAGAGCCGGATGTGCGAACACTATGACCAGATGCGTTGCCAGCGTATAACGAATCTTCGAGGGAATTACCGCGTTGAGCTTCGTCGTAGATTTGTCAAAAGGAGATTCTCCATGGCAAAAACCATTCTGATTACCGGCGCGACCGGAAATGTTTCATCGGGCATCATTGCGCAGCTCAAGGGCTCCGCATATCGCGTGTGGGCGCTGGTGCGCAACCCTGCGAAGGCCGAAGCGCTCAGGCGACAGGGCGTTGAGCTTCGAGTCGCCGATCTGGAGAAACCGTGGACGCTTGCTCCAGCCTTCGCTGGCGCGGACACCGTCTGGATTCTGGCCCCGCCAGGGCCGCGCGCGCCCGAGCAGTGCTCGAACGCGCTGTGGGCTGCGAAGCAGGCCGGTGCCAGGCACGTCGTCCGCCTGTCAGCCTTTGGGGCGTCGCATACTGCGCCCACAATCAACAGCCGCTTGCATGCGCTCTCCGATGCAGAGTTGGCGGCCTCAGGCTTGCCGTTCACGATTCTTAAACCGCACTACTTCATGCAGAACCTGCTGATGGCAGCGCGGGATATCGCCGAACGGGGTGCCATGGAGCTGGCGCTCGCGGACGGCAGGATGGGGATCATCGACTCGCGCGATGTCAGCGATTTTGCAGCGCACGTACTCACCAGCACAGGCCACGAAAGCAGGACCTACACACTCACCGGGCCGGCTTCGGTGTCGATGCACGAGGTTGCGGCAGTGATCGGCGAGGCCATCGACAGGACGGTGAGATACGTGCCGACTACCCTCGAGGCCCAGCAGCAATGGCTGCTGCAGATGGGAATTGATGAGTGGACGGCAAACCTGCTGTGGGATTATTCCGCCGCCTTTGGCGCGAACTGGGGGAATCTGGTCACCGATGACTTCCAGCGCGTAACGGGCACAGCACCCCGAGGCATTGCGCAGTTCGGCAAAGACTACGCCGGTGCCTTCCAGTAGTTGGGAACTGCATGCGCGCTGACTGGGAGCTTGCATGCCGCTGAGTTCCGGTAGATGTCGCCGGGCCGATCGTCGCACGCAGAAACTTGTGAAGTTGATGACAAGGTCGAGGTATTGGCAATGCACATCAGGATTGACGACCTGAATGGAGCGGAAATTCGTGGATTGCTGGAGGAACACCTGCACAGCATGAAACGTCTGTCGCCACCGCAGAGCGTTCACGCCCTCGATATTGCAGGCCTGCAGAAGCCGGAAGTGACGTTCTGGACCGCATGGGAGGACGGTAAGCTATTGGGCTGTGGCGCACTCAAGGAATTGGCTACCGGTCACGCCGAGATCAAGTCGATGCGCACGGCCGAGGCGCATACCAGAAAGGGCGTGGCCAGGAAAATGCTCGCACATATCATTGATGAGGCCGGGCGCCGTGGCTATACGCGCCTGAGCCTGGAAACCGGATCAATGCAGGCTTTTGAGCCGGCCCGCAGGCTGTACTCCGATTTTGGCTTTGCCTACTGCGAACCCTTCGCCGACTACGCTAAAGATCCGCACAGCGTCTTCATGACCAGGGCGCTCTGAGCCGTGCGTCTCTGGTCCCTCCATCCCAAATACCTCGACCCGCAAGGCCTGGTTGCGCTGTGGCGCGAAGCGCTGCTGGCGCGCGCCGTACTGCGCGGCCAGACGGTCGGCTATCGCAGCCACCCGCAGTTGCAGCGCTTTCGTGCCCACGCTGCCCCCAGAAGCGCCATATCGACGTACCTGGCCGGCATCCATGCGGAAGCAACCGTGCGCGGCTACACATTTGACCGTAGTAAAGTCGGGCCGGTACGGCAGCTCAGCTCGATTGCGGTAACGGCCGGACAGATTGCCTATGAATGGCGGCACCTGATGCGCAAGTTGGCAACGCGCAGCCCCGCGCTCCATAAACGCTGGCGGGGTACGACGGCACCAGAATGCCACCCCCTGCTACGCATCCGGCCCGGAGTCGTGGAGAACTGGGAGCGCCATCAGCCGGACCCGCGCAAGCGCCAACGGCGCGGCTCCCCCTGAACCGTCCCCACCTGATTGAATTGCATCCATCTTCAACAGTTGCGTGACGAGTGTGGAGCGGGTGGGTGCTATGACGGGGTGCCCGCCCAAAGCGAATATCGTGGAGCGACGGCGGGCACCCCGTCATAGCGCCCACCCGCGCCACGCACGCGACTCAGCCGTCAATGATGGATGTAATTCTCAAGCTGCTCAATGGTCTGCGCCTGCTCCGCCAGAACCGCCCGCACCAAATCGCCTATCGAGAGCATGCCAATCACCCGACCGGCTTCAACCACCGGCAGATGGCGCACACGTCGATCAGTCATGATCTGCATGCATTGCTGGGCGCTCAAGTCCGGTTCTACGGTATGCACCTTCGCAGTCATGATGTCGCACACCGGCGTATCGGCCGAGGACCGGCCTTTGAGAATCACCTTGCGCGCGTAGTCGCGTTCGGAAACGATGCCGGCGAGCTTGTCGCCCTGCATCACCAGCAGCGCGCCGACGCCGCGCTCGGCCATCAGCCGTATCGCTTCGAGTACTGAAGCATCAGGACCAACGGAGTGAATTTCATTGGGCTTGCGGCTCAGTAGCTGTGCTGCACTTGCCATAGTCACCTCCCACTACAGTCTTGAATCAGGCGGCCTCGACGATCAACAGGGCCCCTTCCACGGCGCATACGCGCACCGACGCGCCGGCGGGCAAATCGGGCCCGCGCACTTTCCAGGCGCCATCGCCGACATAGGCCTTGCCTGAACCTTGCACGATGGGCTGGCTGAGTACATACACCTTGCCAATATATTGCGCGGCGCGTTGATTCAGGTGCGGCTGCTCGGAGGTCTCGGGATGATTGCCCTTCCATTTGTTCCACACTGCCAGCGCCGCGACCGACAGGGCGCCGAACAGCACCAGCTGGAATTGCCAGGGAATCGGGAAGATCAGCAACAAGGCGCCAACCACTGCGGCAGCCGCAGCGAACCAGATCGCCACCGCGCCGGGGGCGAAGGCTTCAACAATGCCGAGTGCGGCGGCGATGATCCACCAGTGCCACCACTGCAGACTTGAGGCGAAGTCGATCATGTCATTCAGCGCGCCGGTGTGCCCACGGTTGGCACGCCGGTACGCGGCGGCAGGCCGCCCTGTTGCTGTTTCATCGCATCCTTGGCGAGCTCGGCGATGCCGCCGATCGAGGCCAGCAGCCCGGTGGCTTCCATCGGCATGAAGAATACTTTCTGGTTCGGCGAGGTTGCGAATTCCTTCATCGCCTCGACATATTTCTGCGCGATGAAATAGTTGATCGCCTGCACGTTGCCCTGGGAGATGGCCTGCGAGACCACAGCCGTGGCCTTGGCTTCGGCTTCGCCCAGCCGCTCGCGCGCTTCGGCATTGCGAAACGCGGCTTCCTTGCCACCCTCGGCCTGCAGCACCATGGCCTGCTTCTCGCCCTCGGCCTTGAGAATGGCCGCCTGGCGAAAGCCCTCGGCCTCGAGAATGTTGGCGCGCTTGTCGCGCTCGGCCTTCATCTGCCGGCCCATCGATTCGATCAGATCGGCAGGCGGCTGGATATCCTTGATCTCGATGCGCGTCACCTTGATGCCCCAGGGCATGGTGGCATCGTCAACCACGCGCAGCAACCGATGATTGATTTCATCGCGCTTGGAGAGGGTTTCATCCAGATCCATGGCGCCGATCACGGTGCGGATATTAGTCATCGTGAGATTCACCGTCGCGAGGCGCAGGTTGTCGACTTCGTAGGCCGCGCGCGCCGCGTCCTGCACCTGGTAGAACACCACGGCATCGATGCCAACCATGGCGTTGTCCTTGGTGATCACTTCCTGGCGCGGCACGTCGAGCACCTGCTCCATCATGTTCATTCGCCGTCCGACGCCCTCGAAGAAGGGCGTGATCATGTGAAAGCCCGGCTCCATGGTCTTCTTGAACTTGCCGAAGCGCTCGAGTGTGTATTGAAAGCCCTGCGGCACCGTAAGCCAGGCCTTGGAAACGAACACCAGCAGCGCGACCACGATGACGATCGGCAGTACATTGAATTCGAGTCCGAACATGCCTAATTCCGCCTTAAGAATCCGCAACGCCAGCGATCAACATAGCACGTCGGCGCCGGGGTGGCGTAATGCCACGCTCAGTGGTCAGCCCCGGCGCAGCTGGCGGCCAGCCAATGCCCGGTGAGCTCGACCGTCACCTTGCCATTCGGGGTAGCAACCTGAATCGCGCCCTTGATCTGCTCAGGGCTCAGGGCCTCAAATTTCATCTCACCGCTCCGTGCCTCATCCCCGGTGCACTGAAAGCTGGACTGCATATGCGTGGCGGTCTGCGTCACAATCCGGTACTGGCAATTCTTGGCATCTTCATCCTTGCCCGCTTCAAACTTGCCGCGATTCAGGTCTTCCTTGGTGACGCATGACTTGCTGCTGTGGGTGTGGCTGCCACCGGCGGACTGCTGCTTGGTGGCCGCTTCGATACGGGCGCGCTGCTCGGGCGACATCTGCGCCAGCAGCGCGGGCGGAATCATCGCGCCGGCGTCGGCGGTGGTGGTGCTCATTTCCCACAGGCCCGGTTTGACGTTGAGGGGTTCCGCGGCACTGGCGGCCAGGCTGGCCAGCGCCAGCGCGCTTAGTGCTGCGATGCAGCGGGCCGTAGTGAAACTTCCGGTACCGTAAGTGCTCATGAGGCGCTACTCCGTTTCAGGTGGACGAGCAGAATGGATACCGCCGCGGGCGTGACACCCGGCACACGGGCAGCCTGCCCAAGCGTTGCCGGCCGGATCTCGCTGAGTTTCTGCCGAACCTCGTTCGACAGGCCGGCGAGGCCGCGATAGTCGAGGTTGGCAGGCAGCGCCGTGTGTTCGTTGCGACGCGAGCGTTCGATTTCCGCCTCGGCACGCTCGATGTAGCCACTGTAGCTGGCACGCACGTCGAGGGCGGTGCGCAGCTGCGGTGCCAGGCGATCATCGCTGGCGCCGGCGTCGGCCACCGGCGCACCGATGATCTCCAGCACATCGTCATAGCCGATGCCGGGGCGACGCAGCAACTCCATGGCCGTGACATCGCGCGACAGCGTTGCGCCGCCGAGCAGGCGCTCGCACCAGGCAGCGCTCGGTTCGCCGCTTCGCACCCGGCGCGATTCCAGCCGCGTGACCTCGGCGTTGACGCGCTGCTGCTTGACCTGGAAGAAGCGCCAGCGCTCTTCATCGACCAGGCCCAGCTCATGGCCGATGGGCGTGAGGCGCTCGTCGGCATTGTCTTCGCGCAGCAGCAGCCGGTGCTCGGCGCGGCTGGTGAACATGCGGTACGGCTCAGCGGTTCCCTGGGTCACCAGGTCATCGACGAGCACACCCAGATACGCTTGGTTGCGTGCCGGCACCCAGGCCGGAAGTTCGCGCGTGGCGCGTGCGGCGTTGAGGCCGGCGAGCAGACCCTGGGCGGCGGCCTCTTCATAGCCCGTCGTGCCGTTGATCTGCCCGGCGAAAAACAGCCCGCGCACGCTCTTGGTTTCGAGCGAACTCCAGAGATCGCGCGGATCAAAATAGTCGTACTCGATCGCGTAGCCGGGCCGCGTGATATGCGCACTTTCGAAGCCGGCGATGCTGCGCACCAGGGCCTGCTGCACGTCGAAAGGCAGGCTGGTTGAAATGCCGTTGGGATAGATCTCGTAGGTGTTCAGACCCTCGGGTTCGATAAAGATCTGGTGCGATTTTTTGTCGGCGAAACGATGGACCTTGTCTTCCACCGAAGGGCAGTAGCGCGGGCCCACGCCCTCGATGCGCCCGGTGTACATCGGTGAGCGGTCGACGGCCGCGCGGATGATTTCGTGGGTGCGCTCATTAGTATGCGTAATGTGACAATCAACCTGCCTAGGATGGTCGCTGATCCGCCCAAGGAACGAAAATACAGGTAACGGCGTGTCACTGGGCTGCGCAATCAAGGCGCGGTAATCGATGCTGCGCCCGTCGATCCGCGGCGGCGTACCGGTCTTCAGTCTGCCGACACGCGGCATGCGTTCGCGCAATTTCAGGGCCAGCGCATTGGCAGGCGGATCGCCGGCGCGGCCGCCCTGATAGTTGTCGAGCCCGACGTGGATGCGCCCGCCCAGGAAGGTGCCGACCGTGAGCACCACGGCGCGCGCTTCGAAGCGGATGCCGGTGACCGTTTCCGCACCCCGCACGCGATCGGTTGCGCCCGCGCCTGAGCCTGCTCCATCTATCAGCAGGTCGCCCACTTCCTGCTGGAAGAGCGTGAGGCCGGGCTGGTTTTCCAGCCGTGCTCGCATGTCCTGTTTGTACAGTTGGCGATCCGCCTGCGCACGCGTGGCGCGCACCGCCGGACCCTTGCTGGCATTGAGGGTGCGAAACTGGATCCCGGCGAGGTCGGTTGCGCAGGCCATCGCTCCGCCGAGGGCGTCGATCTCGCGCACCAGGTGGCCCTTGCCGATACCACCGATCGCCGGGTTGCAACTCATGGCCCCGAGCTGTTCGAGGTTCTGCGTCAACAGCAGGGTGCGAGCCCCGGCCCGCGCCGCGGCCAACGCGGCCTCGCAGCCGGCGTGGCCGCCGCCAATGACCAGGACATCGAAAGATTCCGCGTAGCGCATGGCGCGCATTCTACGTCTGGCCGCGGTGGCCAGGCTGAAATTCAGGGCTCGACGCGCAACAGCGCCCTGATCTCGAGCGTGCCCGGATCGAATACCGCCAGCAGCGGCGAACCCCGCCCGGTCATAATCAGGGTCACGGGCTGGTCGGGCGCAATGCCTGACGCCTGCACCTGCTGCTTGAGTCGCGGCTTCTGATTGTAGAAACGCATGTCGTTCTGGGCCTCGACAGTCTTCAGCTGCTGGCGCAGTGCCGGGAAGCCCTGCGTCCAGGCTTTGAAATAGCGCGGCATCTGGATGACATCGTCACTGCCACTGATCGCGCCACTCACAATGGCTTCGCGTTCGCTGGCGTTTTCCGGCAGTGGCGCCCAGACCCAACGGGGCAGGCTATACCAGTGTGGCGCGAAGCCCGGGTTGCTGTGACGGGCCAGGGCAATTTCACGTGGGTCCAGGTCGGAGGCCTGCACCATCTCCAGGCGATCTACGGAAAAGGTGTAGTACAGCGGCCGCCCGTTCCAGAGCGTGATGGAACCATAGGCCAGGGCGGCGAGCTGGACAGTGACGATGATGGCAATGTCGCGCATCAGTTCGCGGCGCGGCTTGCGCGGACTGGCGATCAGCAGCGTGACCAGCGGGCCCAGCGCCGCATCGACCATGACCAGTATTGGCACCACGCTCAGGGCGCCAGTGAGATACCAGCCCGGCCAGCGATACCAGCCGAGGTACAGGCTGCCCAGCACCAGGGTCAGCGCGCCGAGGCTGCCCAACAAATGCCACGCGAATGCTTTGAAACGAAATTTCATGGCGTCGGCCGCCATTTTACTGAAGGGCAGCACTACCGGCTACGGGCCGCCATTCAGCAGCGCCAGCACGGCAGTGCGCGCCTGGGTTCCGTGTACCGGCAGCGCCAGCACGTCGCCGGGACACGCCCATTCGAGGGCATGGTGCACCGCTTCCAGCTCACTGGTCCGCAGCGGTAGCGCGGACTCCGGCATCCCCAGACGCAGCAGTTCCTGGCGGATGATGCGCGGCACGTCGCCGGGAGAACGACCGCGCAGATGCGCTTCGTCCTCCTTGATGACGACCAGGTCGGGCTGAAATTCTGCCGCGACCCCCGCGAGCGCCCGCACGTCATCGTCTTTCCTGTTGCCGGCGTGGCCGAGCAGCAGACCCAACCGGCCACCGGCCGCACGCATTTTCGATGCCACCTGCAGGAAGCCGCGCAGGCCGTCCGGGTTGTGCGCGTAGTCGATGAGTACGCGCACACCGCGATGATCGAAGCGCATCAGGCGACCCGGATTATCCGTCACCGTTGTGCCAAAACGCGCGAATACGGCGGCGATGGTTCCGGGCGCGATGCCCAGCGCCGCTGCAGCCAGCGCCGCACCGGCGAGATTGGCGATGTTGTAGCTGGCGTGGCCATCGACGGTAAGCGGCATGGCAGTCACCGCACCGAGCAGGTGTTCCTCAGCGTGGCCGCTGCCGTGCGCGAGCAGCAGGCGCCCGTCGCGCACGCCGCAGGTCGAACCGCCGCGCGCACGATGTTCCTGCAACAGCACATGATCGGCGTCCAGCGCAAACCAGCCGAGCGGCGGCGCGGCGCCGTAACGGCGCGCAAGTCCGGCAGCTTTTGTGCGCAGCAATGCGTCGTCGGCGTTCAACACCAGCAGTCCGCCCTGCGGCACGACCGCGGCAAGCGCTAACTTCGTGTCTGCCAGGCCATCGAGGTCATCGATGCCATATTCGCCAAAGTGATCGGCACTGATGTTGGTCACGATGGCAACCTGCGCACGCACTACCGCGAGGCCGCGACGCAGGATGCCGCCGCGCGCCACCTCGAGTATGGCGGCCTCGGTACACGGCTCGCGCAGCACCCGGCGCGCACCGGCCGGACCGGAATAGTCGCCGCTCGCCAGTACATCGGTGCCGACGATCACGCCGTCGGTACAGTTGTAAGCGGCACGCCAGCCGTGCTCGCGCGCGCAGGCCGCCAGCAACCGCACGGTAGTGGTCTTGCCGTTCGAGCCTGAGACAATAACGGTGGGTATGTCGTGCAGCGTCTGCCACGGCACGTCGACCGACTGCGGCAGCGTGGCCAGCGCATAGCTGTGCCCGCCGGCTCCAGCGCCCAGCGTCAGCAGGGTTTCATCGAGCACGTAGGGCAGGTTGTGCGCGCCGGCCTCGGCCAGCAGCGCGCACAAATCGGCGCGCACCTCTCGTACGGCGAGGCGTGTAAACCGGGCGAATGCCGCAGTCTCGTCCAGCACCGGCGGATCAACCTCGGTGGCATCGGTCGCGTTCTCAAGGGCGGCCGTAAGCAGCGCGGCTTCCAGCCCGCTCCAGCGCTGCGGATCGCGCCCGAACAGCGTGGCGCACAGCGCCCACTCGTTCACTTCAGTGGCGAGAAACAGCAGATCGAGCGGCGCGGCGAGCGACAACGACGCACCGCCGGCATGGCGCCGCACCACGATTGCCGTTGCGCTCCAGGCCAGGTGTGCGCGCGCCCGCGCGACGCGCTCACGCCAGCCCGACAACAGCGCCTCATCAGGCGGCACACCGGCCAGCTCCAGCGTCGCGCCGGTGGCCGCGAAGAACAGGTTGGCACCGGTCAGTCGTCGTGAGTCGACGAAGGGCAACACAGCCTCGGTGTTCAGTCGTCGATCTCCGGCGCAAAGCGAATGCCGCGTTCGTCTCGCACCAGCCCCTCGAGGCTGAACGCCGTGGCGCGCCCCTCAGCGGCACGCGCCGCCTCGCCCGCGAGCGGCGCCAGCGAACGCGCTGCGGGAAAGTCCGATGCTGCACCCAACTCACCGTCGCCTTCAAAAGCCGTAGGGCTGGTGGCCTGGGAACGCGACGCCGCTGCGCCTACCGGCTTGAACTTGGTGATCTGCTTCCACGAACGCACCAGGGCGTCGGCGAAGATCAGCAGCAGATCGCCGGGCTGGCCCATTTCCAGCGCCGCGGCGATCGCCTCCTGTTCATCCGGAATGATCGAGATCGCCGCCTCGGGTACGCCGGCGGCGCGCAGGGCCTTGGCCTGCATGCGCGGCACTTCATCGTGCGCCCGATCGCGCAGGGAATCATCGCGTCGACAGATGTAGTGATCGAAACGACCGGCCACTGCATGGGCAATAGCGATCAGATCTTCGTCGCGCCGGTCACCTGGACCGGCCAGCACCACGATACGCCGGCCCACTACATCGAGGCGTTGCGCCAGGTCGGCCATCGCCGCCACCGCGTGCGCGTTGTGCCCATAATCGAACAACACTTTGAAAGGATGCTCGTTGAACACGTTCATGCGTCCGGGCGCCTGGAAGAACGTGGAATCGAAAGTGCGCAGGCCCTGGCGGATCGCATCGAGCTTGATGCCCAGCGAGAAAGCCATGGCCGCCGCAAACATCGCGTTCTGGACGTTATGCAGCGCTCGCCCCTCGAGGGTCGCCGGGATCAGGTGCGTCCAGACCAGCGGAATATGACTGCCACGATCGTAGAGTGCGATCATCTGGCCGTTGACACCTGCTTCCAGCGCGCAGGCGCGACCACCAGCCCGGATATGTTCACGCACCAGCGTGTGTTCGGGATTGACCGTGACGTAGCAGATATTTTTCGCCTCGGTGTAGCCCGACATCTTCAACACCAGCGGCTCATCGGCGTTGAGTACGGCACAGTCGGTGGCCACTTCCACGACCACGCGCTTCACTTCCGCGAGCTGCTCGAGCGTATCAATGCCCTTCAACCCGAGGTGATCGGCCTGGATATTGAGCACCCCACCGACGTTGACCTCACGCACGCCCATGCCGGCCCGCAGCAAACCGCCGCGCGCGGTCTCGAGCACCGCCATGTCGATCTGCGGATCGGCCAGCACCATGCGCGCCGAGACCGGGCCGGTCATGTCGCCCTGCACGGTGCGCTGGCCGTCTATGTAAACGCCATCGGTGGTGGTCAGGCCCGGTGTGTAACCCGCCATCTTGGTGATGTGCGCCAGCATGCGCGCCGTGGTGGTCTTGCCATTGGTCCCGGTGATCGCCGCGATCGGCACGCGAGTGGGCACGCCCTGCGGGAACAGCATATCGATCACCGGCGTGGCGACATCGCGCGCGGTACCTTCGCTGGGCGCCACGTGCATGCGAAAGCCCGGCGCCGCATTCACCTCGCAGATGCCGCCACCGATCTTGCGATAGCTCTCGGTGATGTTCTTGGTGAGAAAATCGACACCGCCGACATCCAGGCCGATGGCACGCACCGCGCGCTCGGCCATCTCGCGATTGTCCGGATGGATAACGTCGGTGACATCGGTCGCGGTGCCGCCGGTGGACAGATTGGCGGTCGAACGCAGGTAGACGAACTGGCCTGCAGCCGGCACCGAGTCGGACTTAAGCCCCTCGCGCTCGAGCATTTTCTCCGCCTGGGCGTCGAGCTCGAGGCGCGTGAGCACCTTTTCATGGCCCACGCCGCGACGCGGATCCTGATTCACAATCTCGATCAGTTGCGCCACGGTGCACGTGCCATCGCCGACCACATGCCCGGGCGTGCGCCGCGTCGCCGCGACCAGTTCGCCGTTCACCACCAGCAGCCGATGATCGTCACCTTCCAGGAAAGTCTCGACAATCACCGAGCGCGAGTGCTCGCGCGCGACGCTGAACCCCTGGGCCACTTCCGCATCAGTCATGAGGCGTATGGAAATGCCGCGCCCGTGATTACCGTTATAGGGCTTGGTCACTACCGGAAAGCCGATGCGCCGCGCGGCGCGCGCTGCCTGCTCGGCGCTATGCACCATCTCCTGTTTGGGTACCGGCAGGCCAATCGAGGCGAGAATCTTGTTGGTTTCTTCCTTGTCGCTGGCCAGCTCCACGGCGATGTGCGAAGTTCGGCCGGTTACGGTCGCCTGGATGCGCTGCTGATATTTGCCGTGGCCAAGTTGCACCAATGACTGATCGTTGAGCCGCAGCCAGGGAATATCGCGCTGCTCCGCGGCGCGCACCAGCGAGGCGGTCGAGGGGCCGAGCGCACGGCGCTGCGCAAAGCGGATGAATTCATCGCGCGCCGCTGGCCACTGCCAGTCTTCCGGCACGCTGTCCGCCGGCCGGATGGCCTCCGGCAGCAGCGAGCACAGCAGTCGCAGGCCAAGTTCGCCGGCGGCAATGCCCTCGTCACGATCGGCGTATTCGTACACTACCGTGTAGACGCCCGGCGCGCCGGCGCTGCGCGTCTTGCCGAAAGTAACCTCTTCGCCGGCGATATTCTGCAGTTCGATCGCCACGTGCTCAAGCACATGACCGAGCCAGGTGCCCTCGTCCTCGCGCATGCGCCGCAGGAAACCGCCCGGCGCGTTGTAGGAGCAGCCGTGTTCGGCGAGACCTGGCAGCGCGTCAACGAGCGCGTCGACGAAGGCGCTGCCCAGCCGTGCCGTGGGCCAGTCTTCCAGCGCGCCCAGATCGAGTTCCAGTCGAATGACCGGGAAGCGCGCGTGCAGCGAGGGACCGACATAAACCGAACGATCGAGGATACGCATGAGTACCTGCCTTGAACCGCGGCTCGCGAAACCTGCGTCCGCCCGTTATTCTTTTGCCCGCACCAGATTGCCCGGCTCGGCGATGCGGGTGTGCAAATTAAAGGTCGCACCCGCGACCAGCACGTGCAGGCGCAGCCCGAGCATGCACACCGGCTGCCCCTCCGAGATCTCGCCCATCGACGAATAACTCACGTCACTGCCATCCACAATGGTGACGCCACCACTCCCTTCGACCTCGATGGTCTCATCGGGCCCGATAAATGCAGCCGTGTCCTCGTCGAGCCCGATGCCAACGGCGAAAGGATTGTAGGCCAGCGCTGTGAGCAGGCGACCGAGGCGATCGCGCTGGCGAAAATGCTGGTCAATGATGAAGCGGTTGGTGAGCCCCAGGCCCGGCGCGAGACGGACGCTGCCGGAAATCACCGCCGAGCCTTCATCACCAAAGGCGATCATGTGCTCGCTCAATATGCTGGCGCCGGCACTGGTGCCGCCCACGGTGACGCCGAGCGCGTTGCGCTGGCGGATCAGCTTGGCGACCGGCGTACCGCCCAGCAATGTGGTGAGCCGCAGCTGATTGCCGCCGGTAAAAAAAATGCCGCTCGCCTCTTCCAGCCGGCGCAGCCGCCCGCCTTCCTGGCAATCGCGACGGGTGTCGAAATCCATGACCGTGACGCGCTCGGCGCCGAGGCTCCTGAAGAGCTGTTCGTAGCGCGGCCCGGTCTCATTCATGCGACTGGCGGTGGGAATGACGACGATGTCGGCCTGCTCGCCGCCCGAGGCGCGCACGAAGCGCTCGAGAATATGACGATCGTTCTCTTTGTTCTCCGCGCCGCCGATCGGGACGATCCAGCCGCGCGTGGCGCCGTCGGGAATCTTGCTGGGCATAGCGCGCTGCTCCTGGTTGCCTCAGGTCTCGAAAGTGCCATGCCGCTCGGCAATGCCGCCGCGCACGTGCACCTCACCCCGGATGATGACCGACTGTACGGCGCCTGTCGCGTCCAAAGACACCAGATCAGCGTGCGCGCCGACGGCGATTTCGCCCCTGCCGGCCAGTCGCAGCAGCCGCGCCGGGTTGCTCGTGAACGGCGCCAGCGCCTGCTCGAGCGGCATATCGCGTGAGAGCAATTCACGCAAGGTCGCCAGCAGTGCGCCGGCCGTGCCTACATCCATGCTGCACACCCGCCCGTCGCCATCGAAACAGGGCAGGCAACCGCCGGCATCGGAACTCACGGTAATGCGCTCGGCCGGCGCCCCGGAAGTGGCGTACCTGAGCACCGCATCCGCGGCGCTGTAGGCGTCTTCGCCCTCGGCAACAGGAAAGGCCGTCACATCCACAGTCACGCCCGCCCTGGCCAGCGCCAGGGCTTCATCGAACAATGCACGACGGCGATTGACATGGGTCGGATTGAAGACCCGTGCCGGAAGTTCGGATTCGCTGAGTGCACGGCGCACCATTTCGAGTCCACGCGGACCATCACCCAGATGCAGGTGCAGGATGCCGGCTTTACCGGTCATCAGGCCCGCCACATGCGCTTCGCCGGCGAGGCGCAGCAGCTCATCAAAAGTGGGCTGGCTGGAGCGATGATCGCTGATCGCCACTTCGCCGATGCCGAGAAAGGCCTCGATGAACACCAGGTCACTGCGCACACCGCCAGTCAGGGTAGTCGGCGGCACATGGTAGCCACCGGTGTAGCACCAGGCATTGAGCCCCTGTTCGCGCAGTGCGTAGATAGTGGCGAGCAATTCGCCCGAGCCGCGCGCCACGTCGTCGGTGCCAAGCAGGCCCACGACGCTGGTCACGCCACAGCTCGTGAAGCGCGTGAGCGGTACCGGCGGCACGCGGGTGTGAAAACCGGCCTCGCCGCCACCGCCCGTTACATGCACGTGGGCATCAATCAGACCTGGTATGAGGCGGGCACCCTGCAGATCGATGACGCTGGACACCGTCCGCAGCGCTGCCGGCAGCTCCGGCAGATCGCGGCTGGCACCGAGCCACAGGATCCGGCCGCCGCCGAGCAGCAGATTCTGCACGCCCAGGGCGCGTGGCGCATAGACGTCGGCGTTACGTATCAGCAGCATATTTCCCGACTATAGCGCGCTAT
Organism: uncultured Gammaproteobacteria bacterium; assembly: GCA_963823235.1. Lineage (GTDB taxonomy): Bacteria > Pseudomonadota > Gammaproteobacteria > Steroidobacterales > Steroidobacteraceae > FEN-1191. The sequence goes on from CAWGKS010000007.1 coordinate 712,760, forward strand.
TTGCCAATACAAAATGAGCCAAAGATGCGCCCCAATAATTCATCGGCAGTACTCTGCCCGGTGATTTCGCCCAGTGCCCGCTGCGCCGCGCGCAATTCTTCGGCCACCAGTTCACCGGCTCCGGCCTCGAGGCGCTGCGATTCGGCGGCGTTCAGATGCGCCGCCGTCTGCCGCAACGCCTCCAGATGCCGGCTGCGTGCCGAGAGCGTGCCGCCCTCACCCGGGTTGTAGCCTGCTGCATCCAGCAGATGACGGCGCAGGGCATCGAGGCCGGCGCCACTGCGCGCCGAGATGGCCAGTGCGGCGCAGCCGGGCACCGAGGCTGTACCCGTGCCGTCGCCAGCGCGCGCACCAGGCAAGTCCATCTTGTTGTACAGCAGCGTAACTGGCACACCCGCTGGCAGCCTGGGGCGCTCGGCTGCGAAACTGTGCGCCTGCGGGTCAAGCTGGGCATCGATGAGGAACAGCACGTGATCAGCATCACTCATCGCCGCGCGTGCGCGGCGCATGCCTTCGGCTTCGATCGCATCAGCGCTCTCACGCAACCCCGCCGTGTCGAGCAGCAGCAGTGGTACGCCTTCTATCTGGATGCGCTCGCGCAGCACATCGCGCGTGGTACCGGGAATATCGGTGACGATCGCAGCCTCGTGGCCGCTGAGCCGATTGAGCAGCGTCGACTTGCCGGCATTGGGTGCGCCGGCAATGACCACCGTCAGCCCCTCGCTGAGCAGGCGTCCCTGGCGCGCCACTGCCTGCAGGTTCTGGCACTGTGCCGAGACCTCGGCGAGTCGCCGGCCCAGGGCCGCAGCGGAGAGGAAATCAATTTCTTCGCTGGGAAAATCGATGCACGCCTCGACGTGGGCGCGCAGCGTCGCCAGCGCCTCATCGAGCGCATTGACGCGAGCGGAAAACTCTCCCTGCAGCGAACGCAGTGCCGCGCGCGCCGCGGCCTCGCTGCCAGCGGCGATCAGGTCTGCCACCGCTTCGGCCTGCGCCAGATCCAGCTTGTGATTCAGGTAGGCGCGCTGCGTGAATTCACCGGGCAATGCACGCCGCGCGCCGAGCTCAAGTGCGCGGGTGACCAGCGATTCGGCCAGCACCGGGCCGCCATGCCCATGCAGCTCGAGCACGTCTTCGCCGGTGTACGAGTGCGGCGCCGGGAAAAAACAGTGCCAGTCCTTCATCGAGCAGCTGGTCGTCGGCAGCGCGAAAGCGCGCGTGCGTGGCATGGCGCGCCACCGGCAACTGTCCGAGCAGCGCACTGGCGATGCTGCGCACGGCGGATCCAGAGAGGCGCACGATGGCGATGCCGCCGCGACCCGCAGGCGTCGCCACCGCCACAATAGTCCCGGCGCTCATGGCCGCAGCGCTAGGGCCTGCTAACGCTTAGGGGATCGCTGCGACGGCGGCCAGAATCGTCCAGGACAAGGCGTGCCGAGCGCTGTGTGCTCATTGCACATGAGCGAGGCGCAACGCAGTCCTGGACGATTCTGGCCCCGTCCCCCTGACAACGAAGCCTCACCGGTTCAAATATGCCGGGCACCGCACTGATATAGGCGGTTGGGCCCCAAAAACCGCCATGCGGCGTTGCTCGTCGTTCATTTGGAATGACCAAACTTCTCTCCTCGCGCCTTGCCTGGCGGTTTTTGGGGCCCAACGCAGCGATCCCCTAAGCGTTAGCAGGCCCTAGTTGCGCGCGCTGCCCTGGGCGGCGATACGCCGGTTGATGTTCCACTGCTGCAGGATCGAGAGCACCGTGTTGGTGACCCAATAGAGCACCAGCCCGGAAGGCATGAAGGCGAACATGACCGGCATCGCCACCTGCATGATCATGAACATCTTCTGCTGCGCCGGATCACCCATCTGCGGATTGAGATGGAAATTGATGTAGTTGGCGCCCGCCATCAGCACCGGCAGGATGAAGTACGGGTCGCGCGCCGACAGGTCGCCGATCCAGCCGGCAAAGGGCGCCTGGCGCATTTCCACGCTCTCGAGCAGCACCCAGTAAAACGCTATGAATACCGGGAACTGGATCAGCATCGGCAGGCAACCCGCGACCGGATTGACCTTCTCCTTCTGGTACAGCTCCATCATCGCCTTGCTGAGTTTGTCGCGCTGATCCTTGTAGGTTTCCTGCAGCAGTTTGATGCGCGGCTGCAGTGCCTTCATGCGCGCCATCGACTTCATGCTCGCTTCCGACAGCGGGTAGAACAGCAGTTTCAGCAGCAGGGTGACGACCATGATCGTCCAGCCCCAGTTGCCGATAACCTTGTGTACCTTGTCGAGCAGCCAGAACAGCGGTTGCGCCACGACGCTGAGCCAGCCGTAGTCGGTTACGAGATACAGCCGATGACTGGCCTGTTCGAGCTGCGCCTGCAGCTTGGGGCCTACGAACAGGGTCTGATGCAAAGTCGCGGTTGCGCCCGGCGCCAGCTGCTGCGCCGCGCCGCTGGCGGCCAGCAAGTAACTGTTTCCCTGCCAGGTCAGCTGGTAGTGCCAGGGCGCGCCGGGCGGTGGAACAATGGCCGCCACGAAGTGATGTTGCAGGCTCGCAAGCCAGCCACCATCGATCTGCGCATTGAGCGTCGGTGGTTCCTTGGCGGGTTTGAGTTTCTGATATTTGTGCCCGTCATCGTATGCCGGGCCTTTATAGGCGTAGCTCTCGGGATGAAAATACGAGGTGGCAACTGGCGTGTTGTCACGCAGCAGCTGCAGGTAGGGCCGGAAATTCCACGGTGCCGCTGAAGCGTTCTGCAGCTGGTATTCAAGGCCAATGGCGTACTGCCCGCGATGAAACACATAGCTCTTGATGATGCTCACCCCGGCGCCATCACTCCAGGTCAGCGGCAGTCGCAGTTCATCCTGTCCCGGAGCCAGGCGCAATTCGGTCTGTGGCGTTGACAGCAGAGTCAGGTGAGTGGGCGCCGTGCTGCCGCCGACGCCGTTCAGGCCGGATTGCAATACGAACAGGTCGCCGCTGCCAGCACGATTGAGCAGGCGCACGGGCTCAGCCTTTCCCTTGACGAGCGGATAGGCCGTAAGTGCAGCGCGCTGCAGTTCACCGCCCTCGAGACTCACGTCGAGATCGAGCACATCCGTCACCACGTGCACGTGCGCGGCAGCGGGGCTGGCGCTGCTCAGGGAACTGGCCGCTGCCGGCGCCGCTGGCGCAGCCACGGGTGCCGCGGTGATGGCATTGGCCGCTGATTCCTCCGGCGCGGTGCTGCCCAGCGGTGCAAGTCCATTGCTGGCCGGCGCAGCGCCACTGGTAGCCGCTGCCGTCACCGCGGCCGCCGGCGACGGTGCGTAATCGTTCACCCACTGGACGTAATTCATGAACAACGCCATCGCCAGCGTGGCCCAGAGAATGACGCGAACGTTAAGCGTGGTGAACATGGTTCGCCTTCGGACAATGGTGTGGCGGTACCGGATCGATACCACCTGGGTGCAGCGGCTGGCAGCGCGCGAGCCGTCGTAGTGCCAGCCACGAGCCGGCCAGCAAACCGTGTATTTCCAGCGCTTCAAGCGCGTACTGGGAACAGCTCGGATAGAAACGGCAACGCGGACCGAGCAAGGGGCTCAAGGTCCGCTGGTAAGCGCGTATCAGCAACTGGATTATTCTGCGCATGTGTCGATGATCTGCTTCCACAGTTTGCTCAAGGCCGTGCGCACTGCGGGCGCTTCGGCAGCGCGGGCCGCATTACGCGCACCGATGACAATATCCACTGCCGGCAGATCCAGCTGGCATAAACGGAAACTCTCGCGTATCACCCGCCGCAGACGGTTGCGCGCCACCGCATTGCCTACGGTGCGTGCCGCGATCGACAGGCCCAATCGCGGCTGTCCGCTCACATTGGCACGTACCGCGGCGGTGAGTAGTTCGTTACCGAAGCGGCGCCCCTGGCGATAGACTCCCTGGAACTGCGCGCCGGTGCGCAGGCACTGGCTGCGTCGGAACCTTAAGGCGGCGCGGACCGGACCAACGTCTGCACCGCCCGCGATCACAAATTCTCTTACGGGATCAACCGCTTGCGGCCTTTGGCGCGCCGTCTGCTGAGCACCTTGCGGCCGTTCTGTGTCGCCATGCGGGCGCGGAAGCCATGAGTGCGTGCACGTCGCACTTTGCTGGGTTGGTAGGTACGTTTCATGGTTCAACAGCCTGAAAAATGACCGGAAAACGGCCGGGCAGGGTACGCAGGGGGCCTGATGGTGTCAACCTGAGTCTGCTACCGGGGCAGAGTCCAGACAGTATAGACTTCCTGCCCTTTTCCGCTGGCCTGCAGGCGGATGGGGGAATCTTCGCATAGCAATTCGATGAGGCAACCTTGAAGGGGGGCGGCCGGTGAGCGCTTCGTTGTGGTCCCGCTGTGTCGGCACGCTTGAAAACGAGCTCCCGGAACAGCAGTTCAATACCTGGGTCCGTCCCCTGCAAGCGGTGGAGAGCGAGGCCGGCCTGCGCCTGCTGGCCCCCAATCGCTTTGTGGTCGACTGGGTGCGAAGCAACCTGCTGGGGCGTATCGAAACCCTGTTGCGCGCCGATGGCGCTGGACCGGTGTTGCTTGAAGTGGGTTCGCGCGCCCCTGCTCCATCGCCCAACCCGTCGCTCCCGGCCACGGCTGCGGCTGCCCTGCCGGCCGCAGCACTGGGCGTGCGCCTGAATCCGAATTTTACCTTCGACAGCTTCATCGAGGGCAAGAGCAATCATTTCGCCAAGGCAGCCGCCTTCCAGGTCGCGGAGAACCCGGGTTCCGCCTATAACCCGCTGTTCATCTACGGTGGCGTAGGCCTGGGCAAAACGCACCTGATGCACGCGATTGGTCACCTGATCCGCGAGCGCAATCCGGCGGCGCGTATCAGTTACGTGCACTCGGAACGTTTTGTCAGCGACATGGTGCGCGCGCTCCAGCACAACACCATCAATGAGTTCAAGAATACCTATCGATCGCTCCATGCCCTGCTGATCGACGACATCCAGTTTTTCGCCGGGAAAGATCGCTCGCAGGAAGAGTTTTTTCACACCTTCAACGCGCTGATTGAAGGCCAGCACCAGGTGATCCTCACCTGTGATCGCTATCCCAAGGAAGTGGACGGCCTCGAGGAACGGCTGAAATCACGCTTTGGCTGGGGCCTGACGGTCGCGATCGAGCCGCCGGAGCTGGAAACCTGCGTCGCCATCCTGATCGGCAAGGCGCAGGCGGTCGGCGTCGCACTACCTGAGGAAGTGGCTTTTTTCATAGCCAAATGCATACGTTCGAACGTGCGCGAACTGGAAGGCGCATTGCGCCGCGTGATCGCCAATGCGCGCTTCACCGGCCGTGCCATCACCCTGGAATTCGCCCGCGAGGCACTCAAGGACCTGCTCACGCTGCAGGCGCGCCTGGTCACCGTGGAAAACATCCAGAAGACGGTTGCCGATTATTACAAGCTGCGCATTGCCGACCTGCTCTCCAAGCGCCGCAGCCGTTCGGTGGCCCGCCCACGCCAGGTAGCCATGGCGCTGGCGAAGGAACTGACCACCCATAGCCTGCCGGAAATCGGTGATGCTTTCGGTGGGCGCGATCACACCACCGTGATGCACGCCTGTAAGCGCATCAAGGAATTACGCGAGGTTGAACCGCGTATCCAGGAAGATTTTTCAAACCTGTTGAGAACCCTGGCAGGATGAGCCCTGATTTCCTGTGCGTAAGTATGGGGACAGTTTTGCGCACAGTTCATCCACAGCTAACCGGTAGGGTATGGCTCTGGCGCCGGCTGGCTCCGGGGCCGATAATTAAGCTGCTCGCGCGCTTAAAACGGGTTGTCCCCGTTTCTCACAGGCCTAATAATCATTACTGTCTTAACTTCTAAGAAGAATTTAAATCTATGAAAGTCTCCGCATCGCGTGAAAGTCTGCTCAGTCCCCTGCAGAGCGTGATTGGTGTGGTCGAGCGTCGGCAGACCATGCCGGTGCTGGCAAATGTCTTACTGGTAGCGCGCGGCGACAAGCTCACTGTCACGGGTACCGATCTCGAAGTGGAACTGGTCGCTGCCAGCACTGTGAATGTCCAGCAGCCCGGTGATGTCACTGTGCCAGGCCGTAAATTACTGGAGATTGTGCGCACGCTGCCGGAGAAGGCCACGGTCTCGCTGGTGCGTGAAGCCGAACGAGTGGTGGTCAAAGCGGGCCGCAGTCGTTTCACATTGTCGACTCTGCCGGCGAGCGAATTCCCGGTGATCGAGGAGATCAACAGCAAGCAGGTCATACGCGTAGGTCGCGAGCAGTTCCGGCGCCTGATTGAAAAAACCCATTTCGCAATGGCGCAGCAGGATGTGCGTTATTACCTCAACGGTACTTTGCTGGAGACCAGTGGCACGACACTGCGCGCAGTGGCGACCGATGGTCATCGCTTGTCGATGGCGGAGACGGCACTCGCCGAGACGGCGACTACAACCCAGCAGGTCATTGTCCCGCGCAAGGGCATTCTGGAGTTGCAGCGAATCCTCGGCGGTGAGGGTGAACTCGAACTCAGCATCGGATCCAATCATGTTAGAGCCCAGATTGGCGATATTCGCTTCACTTCGAAGCTTATTGACGGCAAATTCCCGGAATATAGCCGCGTAATTCCGGCGAAACCGCCTCATACGATGAGCGCGGCGCGCGATACGATGCGCCAGGCCCTGCAGCGTACGTCCATTCTCTCAAACGAGAAGTATCGCGGAGTTCGGCTCACGTTCGGCGAAAATACCCTCACGATCCAGGCACACAATCCTGAACAAGAAGAAGCCGAGGATCAGATTGAGGTTAGCTATACCGGCACCGCGATGGAAATCGGCTTTAATGTCACCTACCTGCTGGATGCCCTCGCAGCCATTGATGTCGATATGGTTGACGTGTCAGTTACCGATTCAAATTCGAGTTGTCTGATCCGGGCGCCTGGTGACAACGCGGTGAAGTTTGTCGTCATGCCCATGCGACTTTGAGATCACTTGAGTTTAAGTTCGCTTGAGGCCGAAGGCCTGCGCTGTCTCGAACCATTCAAGGTTGCACTCCACCCGCATGTCAATCTGCTTTCCGGTGCAAACGGTGCCGGCAAGACTTCGATGTTGGAAGCAGTTTACCTGCTGGGCCGGGGCCGCTCGTTCCGGACTCGCCATACAGAACGACTGATCACCCATGGCAGGGATCGCCTGGTGGTTTTTGGACGCAGCGATACCCAGGCCTTCCAGGCTTTGGGCGTCGGTTACGATCGCGTCAATGGTCTGCAAGTACGCATCAATGGCCGCGATGCGAAGTCTGTGGCAGAGCTATCCGAGGCGTTCCCGGTACAAGTGCTGGATCCTGGTATCCATCGGCTGGTGGAGGAGGGTCCGGCTTACCGGCGGCGCTGGCTGGACTGGGGAGTGTTCCACGTGGAACAAGGCTTCGTCGGCCAGTGGACCGACTATTCGAGAACACTCAGGCAACGGAATGCTGCACTCAAGGCGGGCCAGGACCCGAGCCCCTGGGAGCCAGAGCTGGCGCTACTTGGTGAAAACCTGGCGGAGGCACGCAGCCGGACCCTTCAAGCATTGGAGCCGTGCTGGAAGGCTACCCTGGCAGCTTTGCTGGGCGAACCCATTTCGCTGGCGTTCTACCGGGGCTGGTCTCAGGAAGAAACACTACTCGAGTCTTTGAGCCAGCACCGCACCCGGGATCGGGAACGTGGCAGTACCGGATCAGGAGCGCACCGTTTCGATGTTGTGCTCAAGCTGGATGGACGGGCGGCACGCGAAGTGCTCTCCCGAGGTCAACAGAAATTGTTGGGTGCGGCTATGGCCTTGAGCATGGCGCGACTGGCGGGCAGTGCCGGCAGACGGGCACCGGTGCTACTGCTGGATGACCCAGCCGCCGAATTGGACCGCGCCCATACCGACGCGCTGGTTGGCGAAATCCGCTCAATGAAGGGGCAGTTGATCGTGACAGCATTGCACACGGAGGAGGCGCGCTTCGGTGAGCCAGATCGAGCGTTCCACGTGGAACATGGACGTATTACCACGCTATAATAACAGTATGGCTACCAAGGCGATTTCATGACCCAGAACGATGTCTACGATTCGAGTAAAATCAAAGTCTTAAAGGGTCTTGATGCAGTGCGGAAAAGACCAGGCATGTACATCGGTGACACCGATGACGGCACTGGCCTGCACCACATGGTTTTCGAGGTCGTTGATAACTCCATCGACGAGGCGCTCGCAGGCCATTGTGACAGGGTCCTGGTAACGATCCATGCTGATGAATCTATTACAGTTTCTGACAACGGGCGCGGCATTCCGGTAGACATACACCCGGAAGAGGGCCGATCCGCCGCTGAAGTCATCATGACCGTGCTCCATTCGGGCGGAAAATTCGATGACACGTCCTACAAGGTCTCAGGCGGCTTGCACGGCGTCGGTGTCTCGGTCGTCAATGCCCTATCGGATCTGTTGCTGCTGACCGTATGCCGCCAGGGGCGCAAGCACACGCAGGAATATCGCCTCGGTGTGCCGGTGGCGCCGATGGCCGATGTCGGGCCGAGCACCGAGCGCGGCACCACCATTCGCTTCAAGCCCAGCGCCCAGATCTTTACCAACATTCAATTCATATACGACACCCTGGCCAAGCGCCTGCGTGAGCTCTCGTTTCTCAACTCCGGCGTACGCATCGAGCTGGTCGATGAGCGCGAGGACAAGAGCGATATCTTCCAGCACGAGGGTGGATTGCAGGAATTCGTCAAGCATCTCAATCGCGGCCGCACGCCCGTGCACGAGAATGTGTTCTGGTTCAAGACCCAGGAAGGCCTGGTCAACGTCGAAGTGGCCTTGCAGTGGAATGACTCCTACCAGGAGAGCATGTACTGCTACACCAACAATATTCCGCAGAAAGACGGCGGCACCCATTTGTCGGGTTTTCGCGCCGCACTGACCCGCACCCTGAACGATTACATCGAAAAGGAATCGGCTGCCAAGAAAGAAAAAGTGCCGACCACTGGCGATGACGCGCGCGAGGGTCTCACCGCCATTCTTTCCGTGAAGCTACCGGATCCGAAGTTTTCGTCGCAGACCAAGGACAAGCTGGTCTCATCGGAAGTGAAGGGCGTGGTTGAGACCGCGGTGGCCGCCAAGCTGCACGAGTTTCTGCTCGAGCAGCCGCAGCAGGCGCGTGCCATCGTTGGCAAGATTATCGACGCGGCGCGGGCCCGCGAGGCGGCGCGCAAGGCGCGCGAGATGACGCGCCGCAAAGGTGCACTCGATGTGGCGGGGCTGCCGGGCAAGCTGGCCGACTGCCAGGAGAAGGATCCCGCGCTCTCCGAGATCTTCATTGTCGAGGGCGATTCGGCCGGTGGTTCAGCCAAGCAGGGGCGCGATCGACGCACCCAGGCGATCCTGCCGCTCAAGGGCAAGATCCTGAACGTGGAACGGGCGCGTTTCGACAAGATGATTTCATCGGTCGAGGTCGGCACGCTGATCACCGCGCTGGGCTGTGGCATCGGGCGCGACGAATTCGACATCGACAAGCTGCGTTATCACCGCGTGATCATAATGACAGACGCGGACGTTGACGGCTCGCATATTCGCACGCTGCTCCTGACCTTCTTTTACCGGCAGATACCACTGCTGATCGAACGTGGCCACATTTACATTGCGCAGCCGCCGCTCTATAAAGTGAAGCGCGGCAAGAGCGAGAGCTACGTCAAGGATGACAACGAGCTCAATGCGATGCTGCTCTCGAGCGCCCTCGACACGGCCGCATTGCAGGCCACGGCCGGCAGCGCGCCGCTCACCGGGTCGTCGCTGGAACTGCTGGCACGCAAATACATGGAGGTGCAGGCCATCATCCGCCGCTGGGCACGCCGCTACGACGAGCGCCTGCTCGATGCGCTCATTTACATGCCTGAAGTCACGCTCGCAAATTTTGATCGCCCTGAATTTCTCGACGGCTGGTGCAGCGCGCTCGCGCAGCACCTCAATGCTGCCTCGGAGGCCACGCGCAGCTTTCGCGTTGAAGTGCGTGTCGGCAGCGACGGCCACGCCGCGCGCATCGTCGTGCACCGCACGGAGCACGGCAGCGTCACTGATAAACATCTGATGCGGGAATTCTTCGACTCGGCTGAATACCGTCGCATCGCCGAACTGGCGCACACGCTGACCGGTCTGGTGGGCCCGGGCGCGCAGGTAGCGCGCGGCGATGAACACCAGGAAGTAGGCTCTTTCAAGGAAGCCATGCGCTGGCTGTTCGATCAGGCGCGCAAGGGCCAGTCGATACAGCGCTACAAGGGACTGGGTGAAATGAATCCCGCGCAACTCTGGGATACCACTATCAACCCCGAGACCCGCCGGCTGTTGCAGGTGCGCATCGACGATGCTGTCGCCGCCGATGAAATCTTCACCACCCTGATGGGCGATCAGGTGGAACCGCGCCGCGAGTTCATTGAAAAAAATGCGCTGTCGGTGGCCAATCTGGACGTGTAGCCCGATGGACTGATACCCCGGCAGACCATGGTTTGAGTGCGGCGCGGGCAGGCCGTTAGCACCGCCGCCATTATGTGAACACGGTCACGTCCCGGCATGGAAAGTGGTGCCCACTTCCTGTCAGTTGTGGCGATGCGTGCCGATAATCTCACTGGTGAAAATTCAGCCCAAGGTTTTTGCGCTGCTGATGTCGCTATTTGCAGTGTTTGCGGTAGCCCAATATTTCGTCGAGGAAAGAATCCTGCTGCCGAGTTTCAGGAACTTTGAGCGGCAAGGCGCCCGGCAGGATATGGATCGGGTCGCCGGCATCATCAATCGCGAAATGGACACCCTTGGCGTTACGGTTCGCGACTGGGGCAACTGGGTCGAAACCTGGAACTACATGCGCGATCGCAATGCCCACTATATCGAGGCCAACCTCAGCGAGGGCGGGTTTGTCTCGCTGCAGATCAACGCATTGGCCCTCTACACCACCAGTGGCCGGGCGATTCTGTCGGTGGGCCGGGAGAGCGGGACGCACCGGCCGATCGATATTGATCTGTTGCACACTGGCAGATCACCACCGCAGCAGGCACTGCTGCGAGCCCTCCGGCTCGGTCGACCGGTCTCGGGATTTGTGACTACTGACCATGGGCCCATGCTGTTCGTGCTATCGCCGATACTGAATGGTCACGAACAGGGACCTTTCCGCGGCATGGTGTTGATGGGCAAACTGATCACGGCGGAGGCGATTGCCCGGATCGGCGAGCAAGCGAGAGTGCACGTGACGCAGATGGGCCTGGGCGCGAATTCGCTGCGCACCGGGCTACAGCATGAAGAGCTGGTCGAACACGAGACGGTGACGGAAATATACCGGGACTTTCCGGATATTGACGGTGGGCGGGCATTCACCGCGCGCATCGACGTGCCGCGGACGATCAGCGCACGTGGTCGCGAGGTGGTCAGGTATGCGTCGGCCTCGGTGGCGGCGATCGGGGCTGTGATCCTGGTGCTGGTCCTGTGGCTGCTGCACCGTTCGGTGCTCAGTCCACTGGCAGGAATCTCCCGCCACATGGTCAGCATGGGCGGCAGTGACGATCTGTCGGCGCGGCTCAACCTGCAGCGCAAGGACGAATTCGGTGATCTGGCGCGCGAGTTCGATCGCATGGTCGGCAACCTGGCTGATGCGCGGCGTCGCCTGCTCGATCGATCCTACGAAGCCGGTAGTGCCGAGAATGCCCGCGGCGTGCTGCACAATCTTGGCAACGCCATGACACCGCTGTGTGTCAATGTCGCCGATCTGCAGGACATTCTGCGCGAGGCACCGACCGCCGACATTGAAACCGCGTTCGCTGAGCTCGAGAACGGGTCAACCGATGGCGAGCGCGCGGCTGCGCTGCAGGAATTTCTGCGACTTGCCTGTCGTGAACTGGCAGCGTGTATCGCCACGGCGCGCGGCCGTGTCGACAACGTGGTACACAGCACCACGCTCATTCAGTCGGTCATCGCCAGTCAGGGGCCGGGTTCGCGCGCCACTCCGGCACTCGAGCCGGTGCGGTTGCCGGAATTCCTGAGCGACAGCGTTACCCTGGTGTCGCCTGAACTCAGAGCGCGGCTGGCCATAGAGCTCGATCCGTCGGTGCGCACGATTGGCGAAATATGGCTGGCGCGTATCTCGTTGCAGCAGGTGGTTCAGAATCTGATCGTCAACGCCGCCGAAGCAGTACGCGAGTCGGGTGCGCAGCGTGGCAATCTGCGGATCAATGCTCGAACTGCAGTGAGTGCTGCGGGCGAAACCCTGACGCTCAGCTTTACGGATGACGGTGCCGGTATCGCAGCGGACAATGTCGGCAAGGTTTTCGATCGGGGCTTTTCAACCAAGTCCGACAGCACGAATTCCGGGATCGGCCTGCACTGGTGCGCGAATACGCTGACGGCTCTCGGCGGCGGATTGCGCGTCGAAAGCGCCGGTCGATTCCGCGGGGCAACCTTTCATCTCTCGATGCCGTTGCTGCGGGCAACGGACAGCGCACGCCTGCAGGTGGCCTGAGCGTGCCCACGTCCGCCACTACCCAGCAGTCCAGCCGCATATTGATCGTCGACGATGAAGCTGCGGTGCGCGACTCGTATCGTCTGATCCTCGAAAGCGCTGCGCCACGTGCCACCCGCGGTACCCTCGAGCAGATGCGGGCACGCCTGTTTCAGAAGCCCAATGATGCTGCCTATCCTCAGCCTGGCGGCGCAGCGCAGTCCGATAGTTCACCGCGGGCTCACCTTGAGCTGACGGTTTGCGACGGCGCGGAGCAGGCTGTGGCGAATGTCGCCGCGGCGCTGAAACTGGAGCGGCCGTTTTCCGTGGCGTTCATCGATATGCGTATGCCCCCGGGTCCGGACGGCGTCTGGGCCGCGCAGCGCATTCGTGAGCTGGACAACGAAATCGAAATTGTCATCTGCACGGCGTTTTCGGACATCGACCCGGCGGCGATCAGACAGCGGGTGCCACCCGAGGACAAGCTTTTTTATCTCGAAAAGCCGTTGCGGCCCCACGATATCCGGTTGATAGCCACGGCACTCACGCAGAAGTGGCATGGCGGGCGACGCATCGCCAGACTGGCCTACTTTGACGAGCTGACCGGGCTCCCCAATCGCAGCCACTTCCAGGAGCAGCTGGCAACGGCACTGGAGAGCGCACGGGCAATGCACCAGCAATTGGCCCTGCTGTACCTGGATCTGGATAATTTCAAGCGTATCAACGACACGCTCGGACACGGCGTCGGCGATCAGCTCCTCAAACTCATGGCTGAACGGCTGCGCTCAGTGTGCCGGGCCGATGACTGCGTCGGCCTGCCAGCGGTTCCGGTCGGTCCGCAGATCGGCATGGCCCGACTTGGTGGCGATGAGTTTGTCCTGTTGCTTCGCAACCTGAACGCACCCGAAGATGCCCGCCTGGTTGCCGAGCGTGCACTGTTGGCCCTGAGCCAGCCAATGCGTCTTGCCGACCACGACGTGCGGGTGACGCCAAGTATCGGCATTGCGCTCTACCCTGGTGACGGTGCTGACGTCGACGCCTTGTGCCGCAATGCAGATCTGGCCATGTACTTTTCCAAGCGCCAGGGTCCTGGCCAGATCGCGCTCTACAAAGAAACCATGAATACCGGTGGCCTGAAGCGTCTCACGATTGAAACGCAGCTGCGCGACGCCGTCGCACGCAACGAACTGTCGTTGCAATACCAGCCGCAGTTCACTCTCGGCACCGGCCTGATTGCCGGCTTTGAGGCCCTGATGCGCTGGACCAACGCTGAACTGGGCTCGGTACCGCCGGATGATTTTATCCCCGTTGCCGAAGAGACTGGCCTGATCATTCCCATGGGCGAGTGGGCGCTACGCACCGCCTGCCGACAGGCGAAAGCCTGGCACGCTGAAGGATTCCAGTCCGGTCGGATCGCCGTCAACGTCTCGAGCCTGCAGTTCGCACAGCAGGAATTTCCGGCCCTGGTGGAATCGATACTGCGTGAAACCGGGCTCGAGCCGCGATTCCTGGAACTCGAGGTCACCGAATCCATGGTGATGGAGGATGAATCACGCGCTGATCGCGTATTCGCTGCCCTGAAGCGCCTGGGTGTGTCACTCGCAGTGGATGATTTCGGTACCGGTTATTCGAATTTCCGTCGACTCGGGCAGCTCAAGGTGGACCGCCTGAAGATTGATCGTTCGTTCGTGGGCCGGATGCAGGACAGCGCCGAAGATCGGGCCCTGGTATCAGGCATGCTGAGAATAGCGCAGACGCTGGGCCTGGCCGTGGTCGCCGAAGGCGTCGAAGATTTCAGTCAGTTGCTGCATCTGCAGGATGAGCGTTGTGAGCAGGCCCAGGGATTTCTGCTTGGGCGCCCGCTCTCGCCCGCCGACGCCCGCGCGCTGCTGACGCGCCTGACTGAAAGCGTCGATGCGGGACGTACCGAGCGGCTGCGCGCGCTGACCCGATAACTCGCAGCTGCGCGCCTTTCTCTCAGTCGCAGGCTGGAGCTGATATCCTGCGGGAGCGGAGTGCGAAACAGTTGCCCGGCGGTCGTGCTGCAGATTCCCGCCTCGCGCTGCACGGGTGAAGAGTCAGCACAAGGACATTAAACTACCGCGATGACTGAGCCCACTCGCCCGCGCATTGACGGCCTGCGCCTCATTGGCCTGTTCAAGATCGGCAAGGCGCTGTTGTTGCTGATGACCAGCTACGGCATATACCGGCTGCTCGATATCAACCTGGTCAACCGGCTCTATGACTGGGTGTTTTCGCTGACCGACAGCTTTGAGCGCCGGCTGCTCGAGCGCGCGCTCGATTGGGTCAGCGGCCTGGGGCACGCGCGCATCAGCGGCATAGTCGTGGTGACCGCCTGCTACACCTCGCTGCTGCTCACCGAGGGCATCGGTTTGTGGTTGCGCAAGACCTGGGCGGAGTGGCTGACCGTATTCGCCACCGCTTCGTTGATTCCTTTTGAGCTGCTGGAATTTTTCCACGGCCGCCACGGCAGGAGGGTGGCGTTGGCCGCAGCTTTTGTGGTCAATGTGCTTATCGTGCTCTATCTCATCAGGCAACTGCGGCGCGCTCGCCAGGCGCGCCGACTGGAAGCCGGCGCATGAAATCGCGGCTGCGCCGCCTGCTGCTGTTGGCGGTACTGATCGCGGCTTTCGGCTGGCAGCTATGGGAGCGATCGGGCAGTGGCGCGGGGCACGGGCACTGGTTGTCACTGGGTGCAGTTGCGCCCGACGTATTGCAGGTGGGCAGGCTGCAGCTCGAGCCCTGCGACATTGGCAGGCGCGATTCGGGCGTTGCGACCCTGCGCGCCTACTGCACCAGCTTTGCTGTGCCCGAAGACTGGGAAGCGCCAGTGGGTCAGCTGCCGGCAGGTCGGCAGATCAGACTCAAGGTAGCCATGGTGCGTTCCAGTACGGCGGCCGCTGATCCCGATCCTGTTGTGTTTCTCGACGGCGGTCCGGGCGGCGCAGCGACCGATGATTTTCCTGCGATCGCTCCCGCCTTCGAAGCGCTGCGCCGTCGGCACCTGCTGTTGCTGATAGACCAGCGCGGCACGGGTGGCTCGAACGCGCTCAGCTGTGAACCGGGTCAGCGGGCCCACGCCCTGGAGGGTTTGCGTGCCTGCCTCGAGGGCCTGGCGGCGCGCGCTGCGCCACAGTTCTACACGACCAGTGCGGCGGTGCGCGATCTGGAAGCAGTGCGCCAGGCGCTGGGCGCACCGCAACTCAATCTGATTGGCATTTCCTATGGTACCCGGGTGGCGCAGCAATACGCGCGCCGCTACCCGCAGGGAGTGCGCAGCATCGTGCTCGACAGCGCGGTGCCCAACGACCTGGCGCTCGGTGGCGAGCACGCACGCAATCTCGAGGCGGTATTGCGGGCGTTGGCATTACGTTGCCGCAAGGATCAGGACTGCGCGCAGCGTTACGGTGATCCCTACCAGCTGTTGCAACGCGTCCAGGCGCGCCTGCGGGCGCAGCCGCAGTCCCTTGAGCTGCGCGATCCGGAAACCTTCAGCCTGCAGCAGCGGCAGATCGATGCCGACGGCCTGGCGCAGCTGGTGCGTTTCTATTCCTACAGCCCGATCACCGCCGCGCTGATTCCCTACGCGCTCAAGGAGGCTGACGCGGGTCGCTACGCCGCACTGCTGGGGCAGACGCAGTGGGTGGTCGGCGAGATCAGCGACAGCATGGAAAGCGGTATGGCGCTTTCGGTGATCTGCAGCGAAGATGCTGACCTGCTGCGCTCACGACCGGAAGACGCCACCACGGTGCTGGGCAATGCGCTCACCGATTCATTACTTGCGGCCTGTCCGCTGTGGCCACACGCGGTGCGACCAGTGGGGTTTCGCGAGCCGCTGCGCGGAACCATACCGGTGCTGCTGCTCGCCGGCGAACACGATCCGGTTACGCCCGCGCGCTACGCGCAGGCGATTGCCAGTCATCTTGCGCGCGCGCGGGTGCTGACACTTGCCGGCCAGGGCCACGGGCTGGCGGGTGTAGGCTGTGTACCGCGACTGCTGGAGCAGTTTGTGCAGTCGGCTGATCCCTGGGCCCTGAACGCTGAGTGCCTGAAGTCGCTGGGCGACACAGCGCTGTTTCTCGATGCCAACGGCGCCGCGCCATGATTGAAGTTCGCGGTCTGCGCAAGTGCTTCGGCGTGACGCGCGCCGTCGATGATGTCTCGTTCGTGGCACGTGACGGCGAGATCACCGGACTGCTCGGTCCCAACGGCGCCGGCAAGACTACCACCCTGCGCATGCTGTACACGCTGATGCGCCCCGATGCCGGCAGCATTCAGGTCGATGGCCGCGATGCGCTGGCCGAGCCGCTGCAGGTGCGTCGCAGCCTCGGTGCGCTGCCCGACGCACGCGGCATCTACAAGCGCCTGACGGCGCGCGAAAATATTGAGTATTTCGCCGCGCTTCAGGGTATGGCGCCGGCCGCCGCGCGGGAGCGCTGCAGTCAACTGCTCGCCGCGCTCGATATGAACGCCATCGCCGACCGGCGCAGCGAGGGTTACTCGCAGGGCGAGCGTGTCAAGACTGCCATTGCGCGGGCGCTGGTGCACGATCCGCGCAATGTGCTGCTCGATGAGCCGACCAACGGGCTCGACGTCATGGCGACGCGCAGCCTGCGTGATTTCCTGCGCTCGCTGCGCAGCGCCGGGCGCTGCGTGCTGCTCTCCACGCACCTGATGCAGGAAGTCGCGGCGTTGTGCGATCGCATCATCATCATCGCGCACGGTCGCGTGGTCGCCGCCGGCAGCGCCGATGAGCTGCGTGCCCAGGCAGAGGAGGCGAACCTCGAGGAGGCTTTCATCAAGATCATCGCAGCTTCAGCCGGTGAGCTGGCATGAAGCCCGCGCTGGTGGTATTCCTGAAGGAGTGTCGCGAGAGCCTGCGGGATCGGCGCGTGCTCATCAACAGCCTGTTGCTCGGGCCACTGCTGGGGCCGCTGCTGTTCCTGGGGCTGATGCGGCTGGTGGTCGGGCGCGAACTGGAAAAGGCCGAACGTCCGCTGCCGGTCGTGGTCATCGGCGCCGAGCGCGCGCCAGAACTGCTGACAGCACTCAGGCAGATGGGCATGGAGCAACGCCCGGCCCTGCCCGATGCGGAGCAGGCGGTGCGCGAGCAGCGCATCGATCTGGCGCTGCGCATCAGCGCCGGCTTTGGCGCCGATTGGCGTGCCGGGCGGCCAGCCGAGGTGGAGCTCATCTACGATTCTTCGCGCCGTGAGGGCGGCAGCGATGTCGATCGACTGCGCTCCATGCTGGATAGCTACAGCCACCGCAATGGCCTGCTGCGACTGCTGGCGCGCGGCCTGTCGCCCGCGGTAGCCTCACCGGTCGTAATCGCCGCGCGCGATCAGGCCACACCGCAGGCGCGCGGCGCCCTGCTGTTCGGCATGCTGCCCTACATGCTGGTGCTCACTATTTTTATTGGCGGCATCTGGCTGGCCACCGATTCAACCGCGGGTGAGCGCGAGCGCCAGTCGCTCGAACCCCTGTTGATCAATCCGGTGCCGCGCGATCGTATCCTGCTGGGCAAGTTGCTGGCGACCGCGGCATTCAGCATGGCCAGCCTGGCCCTGGGTCTGCTGGCATTCGTGGTTGCCGGGCGCTTCATGCCCACTGAGCAGCTGGGCATGAGCCTGGCGCTCGGCTGGCATTTCGTCTGGGTGGCGCTGCCGGTGCTGGTGCCGCTGGTGCTGCTGATCTGCGTGGCGCAGATCCTGATCGCTGCCTTTGCGCGCAGCGTGCGTGAGGCACAGACCTATCTGGGTCTGGCGCAGCTGGTGCCGCTGATTCCCTCGGTCGTGCTCAGCGTGCTACCGGTCAAGGCGCAGCTGTGGATGTACGCCGTGCCGCTGCTCGGCCAGCAGCTCACGCTCATGCGCCTGCTGCGCGCCGAGTCCGTGCCGCTCATTGGCATTACGCTCTCGGCATTGGTCACGCTGCTTGCGGCGCTGGCGGTCTTCAATCTGGCGCGGCGCGTGTATTCATCCGAGAAACTGGCGATCTCGAGCTAGCGGCCGCAACCACAACGGAGGTTCCAATGACTACCCTGGTACTCGGTCTGTTCCTGTTCTTCGCCGTCCATTCGGTCGCGATCGTCGCGCCAGGCTGGCGGGACGGATTGGCGCAGCGCCTGGGCGTGCCGCTGTGGCAGGCGCTCTACTCATTGCTGTCGCTCGCCGGCCTGCTGCTGATCATCCATGGCTTTGCCCTCGCTCGCCTCGCACCCGTCGTGCTGTACACACCCGGTGCCGCGCTGCATACGATCGCCGGGGTGCTGATGGTGCCGGTGTTTCCGCTGTTGCTGGCGAGCTACCTGCCGGGGCGCATCAGAAGTGCAGCCCGTCATCCGATGCTGGTGGCAGTCAAGCTGTGGGCGCTGGCGCACCTGCTGGCCAATGGCACGGCAGCCGCTGTGCTGCTGTTTGGCGGCTTTCTGGTCTGGGCTGTCGTCGATCGCATCTCACTCAAACACCGGCCTGCCAAAGCGGGCCGCAGTGCGCCGCCTGGCAGATGGAATGATGCTATCGCGGTGGTACTGGGATTGGCGCTTTACGCGCTGATGATCGGTTGGGCGCATCAGCGCCTGTTTGGCGTCGCGCCGCTCGCCTGACATGTGCGGACGCTTCGTTTCGCGTGAACAGGCGGCCATCGAGCGCGAGTACAACATTCGCGTGCGCCAGCCCTTCGTGCGCGTGTACAACGCGGCGCCGACCATGGAACTGCCGGTCATTCGCCAGCAGGCCGGCAGCAAGGTGCCCGGTGCAGCGGCTGATGACGACACTGGCGGGGCTCGCGAAGCCGTGGCAATGCGTTGGGGACTGGTGCCGTCCTGGTGGTCGCAACCCACGCCGCCGACGTCAACCATCAATGCGCGCAGCGAAGAAGCGGCCGCCAAACCGATGTGGCGGCACGCAGTGCGGCACGCGCGGGCCTTGGTGCCGGCACTGGGCTGGTATGAATGGCGTGCCGAGGCGGGCGCGAAGCAACCCTATTTTATTCACGCGACTGATATGGCCGGCGTGTGCTTCGCAGGCCTGTGGTCCACGCATCGCGACAGCGCCGGTACCGAGCAGCACACATTCGCCATTCTGACGCGCGCGGCCTCAGCGCAACTCGCAGCGGTGCACAATCGCATGCCGGTAGTGCTGGCACCCGCGCTGTTCGACGAATGGCTCGCGCCCTGGAAGAGCGAGCACACCGCTCGGTTGGCCGCATTTGTCGCGCGTGCGCTCGATGATTTCGAGTATTACCCGGTCAGCCGCTATGTAAACGCGCCGCGCAACCAGGGCGAGAAGTGCATCGAACGCGTCGCGGCCTGAGCAGGCCGAATGGCCGCTGCTGGCGTCTAAAGCAAGCGCAGCGTCACGACGAACAGCAGAAACCTGAACAGCCAGACTATATCGAAGAAGGCCCAGGTGATCACCAGCGCCAGCAAACCGCTGTACCAGCGCGTTGCGCGTACACCCGGCGAAACATCAGCACCAGGTAGGTGGCAAACAGCAGCTGCAGGATGATTGTCGGAATGCTGTCGGCTGTCATTACGGCCGGCGGCACAGCTGCCAGGCTGGCCAGCCGCGTGAGTAGCCACATCACGATCGGTATGAATACGCCGATCGCCAGCAGCGCAAACGACCAGAAGTGCGTTGCTATGACCATGTGCTCGGCGAAGTGGCGCTTTTTCCGGAACAGGCAGGCGTAGAACAGCAGGGCGAACACCGGGATGAGTGCAAACACCAGGGTCTTGGAGAGCACGGCGGTCTTCGCGTTGTAGAGTCGCTCCAGGGTGGCGTAGTCGTATCCATGATGCTGCATGGCCTGCATCACCTGGGTCCACGCGTAACCCGGGTAGTAGTTGTTCATCTGCAGCTGCGTGGCCAGCGGCGTGGTGAAGGCGTTGTACGGGAAGAGTGAGTTGGACAGGAAGTAGACCACGCTCAGCAGCAGGAACAGCCGCAGTGGTGCCAGGTAACGGATGCGACGCCCGGCGAAATAGTAGACGCTGAGCAGCCCCGGCCGGGTCACGAGCGTCCAGGTGGTCCGGAGGATCCTGGAGTCGAAGTGCGTGAGGGTCTCGAGCGCCTCGCTCAGGATATGCCGGGCCGATAGATCGTGGTCGTGCGGCGTTTCTCGCCGCATTGCCCGCAGTAGCGCCCCGGCGCCGGGGCGCCGCAGGACGGGCAGGCGAGGCTGGGCTCCACCGGCGCTCCTAAATGCCCGGGGCGCCGTCCGGCCCCGAAAACGATGCCAATCCGGCCCCGGCCGCCGGCCTGAATACCCGCAGGCACCCTGCTCCGGCCAGCAACGCAGCGCGTACAATGCGCGGGATGGCACTAATTGGCATGGCACTGAAACCTCTGGGGGCGTTGCCGAGTCTTATAGTCTACAGAGGAGAGGACCCAAGGCAGAAATCGGCTGCCCCGTCCGTATAACACCATGGATCAATTCACCTCACGCGCAAGCGCACTGAGTGTGGGCCGCCCTGTCTGGGCGCGCCCGCGAAACCTGGCTATCGGCGCCTCGATCTTGGTGGTCGCCCTGATGGTCTGGGTCGTGCTGGCACGCCAGCACAGTGCCGCGGCCGCGGCCGCCAAGGATGTGACGGCCCTGCCACTGGTCACCGTCGTCATCCCGCAGGTCGGAACCGTGGCCACGAGCGTGTCCCTGACCGGCCAGATCAGTGCCCAGAATGACATGCCTATCGGTGTCGAAGGGGACCCGAGCCGCATTGCAGCAGTGCTGGTGGAACCGGGCGACCACGTCCGTCGCGGGCAGGTGCTGGCCCGGCTCAATCCGATCACCGCGCAATCGCAGGTCGACAGCGCCTCGGCCTCACTGGACGAGCTGCGGGCGGCCGCGGCGGTCGCCCAGGCAGAGTGGGCACGCGCCGAGCGCGCGCGCGATTCCTTCTCGGTGGAAGAATCCGAACGGCGGCGCAGCGGCGCGGTAACCGCCCAGGCCAAGGTCAAGGTGGCCGAGGCACAGCTGGCCGAGGCGCACAACCGCTGGTCGCATACGACCGTGGTCGCGCCAAGCGACGGTATCGTGCTGATGCGCACTGCCGAAGTCGGGCAGATCGCGGTACCTGGCTCCTCGGTGCTGTTTCGCCTGGCGCGCAACGGCGAGATCGAAATGCGCGGTCAGGTGACCGAACAGGATATGCCGCGCCTCAAGGTCGGGCAGGTGGCTGAAGTGCGGCTCGATGGCGTGGCGCAGCCATTCACGGGCAAGCTCTGGCAGATCGGCGCCATCATCGATCCGGTGACGCGACAGGGTTCGGTGCGCATCGCGCTGCCGGCCGCCGATCAGAACCTGCGCCCGGGCGCTTTCGCGCGGGCCGAGATCCAGGTGGGTGCCACGCCGGGCACCATTTTGCCGCAGACCGCCGTGCTCAGTGATGAGCTGGGCAGCTACACCCTGATCGTCGGCGCCGGCGACAAGATTGAACGCCGCGCCATCAGTGTGGGCGGGGCCCGCGCCGAGGGTCTGCTGGTCACCGGCGGGCTGAAGGGCACCGAGCGTGTGGTGGCTATTGCCGGCGCTTTTCTTCGTCCTGGCGAGCAGGTGAGCATTGCGGTGACACCAGGAGCCGCTCCACCCGGCGCGCGCGTCGCTACCGGTAGTGGCAGCTCGCACGCGGCCAGCGCCCCATGAGAAAGATTTCCGCCTGGGCGATCACGCACCCGGTCTTCCCGCTGGTGCTGTTCGCAGTCCTGACCGTGTTCGGCATCGTCGCCTTTGTGCGCATGCCGATCACGCTGAATCCCGATGTCTCCGCGCCCTTCGTCGAGGTGGCGATCGTCGAGCCCGGCGCCGCACCGACGGAAATCGAGACCCAGATCCTGCAGAAGGTCGAGGGTGCGGTTGCCAACGTCGGCAACGTCAAGAACATCACTTCGGTGGCGATCGAGAACCTGGCCCATATATTTGTCGAGTTCCAGATTGGCACGCCGATCGATCGTGCGACCACCGACGTGCGCGACGCCGTCGCCAAGGTACGCAGCGACCTGCCGCAGACCATCCTCGAGCCGCAGGTGCGGCGTATCGATATCGATGGCGGCCCGATCGCCTATTTCGCGGTCAGCACCACCAGCATGACCGAAGAGCAGCTTTCCTGGTTCGTCGACGACACCATCAGCAAGCGCCTGCTGGCGGTGTCCGGCGTGGCGCAGGTCAATCGCTCCGGCGGCGTGAATCGCGAAATCCGCGTGGATCTCGACCCGGCGCGCATGGAATCCATGGGCATCACGGCGGGCGAGGTCAATCAGCAGCTGCGCCAGGTGAATCTCGACGCTGCCGGTGGGCGTGCCCAGGTGGGCGGTAGCGAGCAATCGATACGCGTGCTCGGCAGCGCGCACACCGCCAGTCAGCTCGGCGATACCCGGCTGACCATGGTCGACGGGCGCGTGGCACGCCTGCGCGATATCGCCGAGGTGCGCGACGGCATCGCCGAAGTGCGCACGATCTCGCGCCTCAATGGCCGGCCGTCGACCACCTTTGGAGTGTTCAAGGCCAAGGGCGCCTCCGACGTCACCACCCTGCACGCGGTGGAGGACGAGCTTGCCAAGGTCAGCAAGGAAAACAGCGGCATCACCCTGAAGCAGGTATTCACCACTGTCGATTTCACGCAGCGTTCATACCGCGCCTCGATCGAAGCGCTCATCGAAGGCGCGATCCTGGCGGTGGCTATCGTGTTCCTGTTCCTGCGCGACTGGCGCGCCACCGGCATCGCGGCCGTGGCGATTCCGCTGGCGGCCATTCCCACCTTTGCCTTCATGCAGTGGTTTGGCTTCACCCTCAACCAGATGACGCTGCTGGCGCTGTCGCTGATCACCGGCGTGCTGGTCGACGATGCCATCGTCGAGATCGAGAACATCACGCGTCACATGAAAATGGGCAAGAGCGGCTACCAGGCCGCCATGGATGCCGCCGACGAGATCGGCCTGGCGGTGGTCGCCTGTTCGGCCGCCATCATCGCGGTGTTCCTGCCGGTCAGCTTCATGGGCGGGCTGGTCGGCCAGTGGTTCATCCAGTTCGGGTTCACCGTCGCCGTGGCGGTGTTCATGTCGCTGGTGGTCGCACGCCTGATCACGCCGCTGATGGCAGCCTATATGCTCAAGCCGCACGACAAGCTGCGCGGCGCCGACGGTGCGACCATGGACTGGTACCTGCGTACGCTGCGCTGGACCGTCAGGCATCGCTGGAAGACCATGGCTGCCGGCGTGCTGTTCTTCGCGCTCTCGGTCATCGGCCTGGTGCTGATCCCCAAGGCCTTTACGCCCGACCAGGACAGTTCGTCTTCGACGGTCAAGGTTGAGTTGCCGCCCGGCGTGCTGCTCAGCCAGACCGCTGCGGCCGCGGACCAGGCCTTCCAGATCCTGCGGCGCCACCCGGAAGTCATGAACGTGGTCGAGTCGCTGGGCGAGGATGAGGACGGCGAAGTGCGCTCCGGCAACATCTACGTACAATTGGTGCAGCCCTCGCAGCGCAAGCTCAGCCAGAAAAAGTGGGAGCAGGCGGTCGGCAAGGAGCTGCGCGTGATTCCCGATGCGCGCGTCACCTTCCAGAGCCAGCAGGACGGCGGCGGTCGCGATCTCACGCTGTTCGTCGTCGGCAGCAATCCGGAGCTGGTGCAGCGTACGGCGCGCACGGCGGTCGAGCAGATGCGCACGCTCAAGGAGCTGCGCGATCCGCGCATCAATGGCGACATGGCGCGGCCGGAACTGCTGGTGCGGCCGCGACTCGACCTCGCCGCGCAACTCGGTGTCACCGTCGCCAGCATCAGCGAGACCGTGCGCGTGGCGACGCTCGGTGACAACCCGCAGAACAATGCCAAGTTCTCGCTCTCCGACCGGCAGATTCCGATTCGGGTCAGCCTGGTTGAATCGGCGCGCAGCAACCTGGCGACCATCGAGAACCTGCCGGTACGCACCGCCAGCGGCGCCACGGTGCCGCTCAAGGCGGTGGCCGACATCGCCTTCGGGCAGGGGCCTTCGAAAGTGCGCCGCTATAACCAGAGCCG
Organism: uncultured Gammaproteobacteria bacterium; assembly: GCA_963823235.1. Lineage (GTDB taxonomy): Bacteria > Pseudomonadota > Gammaproteobacteria > Steroidobacterales > Steroidobacteraceae > FEN-1191. Next base: position 737,272 of record CAWGKS010000007.1, read on the forward strand.
GCGCATCTCGCTCGAAGCCGACCTGAACAACGCGCAGCTCGGCACAGCGCTCGACAAGATCCGCGCCCTGCCGATCTTCAAGAACCTGCCCACTGGCGTGCAGATCGTCGAAATCGGCCAGGCGCAGTACATGCAGGAACTGTTCACCAGCTTCGTGATTGCCATGGTCGCCGGCATCCTCATGGTGTTCGCGGTGCTGGTGCTGCTGTTCGCGCGCGTCTTCCAGCCGATCACGATACTCTCGGCGCTGCCGCTGGCCTTCGGCGGCACGGTGGTGGCGCTGGCAGTTACCGGCAGTCCGTTCTCGATTTCAACCGTGCTCGGCATCCTCATGCTGATGGGCATCGTTGCCAAGAATTCGATCCTGCTGGTCGAGTTCGCCATCGAGGAAATGCGCGCTGGCAAGGATCGGCTTACCGCCCTGCTCGAGGCCGGCCACAAGCGCGCGCGCCCGATCGTCATGACCTCGGTGGCAATGATCGCCGGCATGACGCCGGTCGCCATCGGCCTGTCGGGTGACGCCGGATTCCAGGGACAGATGGCGATCGCGGTGATCGGCGGACTGGTTACTTCGACGGCACTGACCCTGGTCATGGTGCCCGCCGGCTTCACCGTGATCGATGACTTCGAGCGCTGGCTGAGTCGCAAATTTGCCAGGCACGCAGCCGACAGCAGCGCCCTGCAGACCGGCGCGGCACCGACGGGCGCCGCCAATCTGTGACGTAATTCCACCAGGCTTCCGCAGCCTGCTGAGTCCGCGGCGCTAAAGTACGCGGCCGCCCGGGCCGATAATCACCCTGCAATATGGATTGAGCGGTGCGCCTTTGCCTGGCAGGTCAGGAGCCTGAATGAATACCAATGCCACAGTGCCCGGCGGGCGCGAAGCGCAGCAGGGCGCCGGCTCGGCGTTCGAGCGCGAACTCGAGGCGGCGCTGAGTGCCGGCCCGGTGGAGCTGCCGGGCTTTCCGGAGGTGGCGTTGCGGGTGCAGGATCTGCTCGCCGACGAGGGCGTCAGCACGGATACGGTGGTACGCATAGTCGGCGCCGAGGCGGTGCTGGCGGCGCGGATCGTGAGTCTGGCCAATTCGGCGGCAATGAATCCCTCGAGCACGCCGGTCATTGATCTGCGCACTGCGGTGGCGCGCCTGGGGTTTGATAGCCTGCGTGCCGCCGCGGTCAGTTTCGCGGTCGCACAATTGCGGCGCCGCGATGAATACCGCGACATCGAACCACAGCTCTCGCAGTTGTGGCTCGATTCCGCGGCCATGGCTTCCAGCGCCTGCGTGATCGCGCGCCGCTGCCGGCGTATGAGTCCGGATACGGCATTGTTTGCGGGCCTGATTGCCAACGTCGGGCGCATCTACATTCTGACGCGCGCGGCCGCACACCCGGAGTTGTTTGCTGACCCCGGGTCCTATCAGACTATTGTGCGCGAGTGGCACGCGGGTATTGCGCGCTCGCTGCTGACCAGCTGGCATGTCGTCGACGAAGTGGTCGATGCGGTGCACACTTTCGAGACCCGCAACCAGGAGACGCGACCCGGCAGTGCGCTGCCCGACGTGCTGGCCACGGCAGCGTTGCTCAATAGCCTGAAAGATTCGCCGCAACTGCTGGCGGAAAAACTGCGCGAGGCGCGCGCCATCACCCGTCTGGGGCTGAACTCTGCCGACTGCGCGCTGCTGCTGAATGAGTCGGCCGCCGAGATGGCTTCGCTGCAAACGGCGTTGGGACGCTGAGGCGCCGGCTCAGCTGGTCGGTTCGGTCGCGGGGCGCGAATGTGCCTCGATCCAGGTCTGGGCTTCGGCATTGATATCGCGCGGGTCGCGACCAGTGGTCTGAATCGGCGGACCGATGGTCACGTGGATGGTACCAGGCTTCTTGTACAAGCCGCGCCGCGGCCAGTAGTAGCCGGCATCGTGCGCTATCGGCACGATCAATTTGCCCGTTTCCGCAGCCAGCAGTGCGCCGCTGACGCCATAGCGACGGGTCTCGCCAGGGGGCATGCGCGTGCCCTCCGGAAAAATTACCACCCATTTACCCTCGGCAAGGCGCTGCTTACCCTGTTCGACCACGCTGCGCACGGAAGCGCCGCCGGCGCCGCGATCGATGGCAATGGCGCTCATCAGCTTCAGACACCAGCCGAGCGCTGGCACCCACATCAGCTCACGCTTGAGCACCCAGACCTGCGCCGGCAGCAACATCAGCTGCGCAAAGGTCTCCCAGCTCGAAGAATGCTTCATCAGCGCGACGTGATTGCCCGCCGGCAGGTTGTCACGGCCGGTGACCTGATAGTCGAGCCGGCAGCACCAGCGCAGCGTGCACAGCAGAACTTTGCCCCACACCTGCGCCAGTACGAAGCGGCCGGGATAGGGCAGCAGCGCTGCGGCGATGAAGAAGAATATCGCGTAGCAGGCAGTCCAGAGAAAGAACCAGAGCGTGAATACGAGTGAGCGCAGCCACTGCATGCGAGGTCAACCGGGCAGGCGCGAGAGATCGGCAACGCGCGTGAACAGTGCCCGCAACTGTGCCAGCAGTGCCAGCCGGTTATTGCGCAGCCGCGCGTCACTGTCATTGACCAGCACAGATTCGAAAAAATCGTCGATGATAGGACGCAGCGCGGCCAGTGTAGTGAAGGCTGCCGCGTAGTCGCGCGCGGCCAGCGCCGCTTCAACGCCGGGTCGTGCGGCGCCAAGTTCACGGTGCAGCGCCTGTTCGGCCGTGACCTGCAGCAGCTGCACGTCGACCGGCAGTGAGGCGCCGGCCGCCGATTTCTTCAGGATATTGGCGATACGCTTGTTGGCGGCGGTGAGACTGGTGGCCTCGGGTCGGGTCAGGAATGACAGCAGCGCGCGCAGGCGCGCCTCGAAATCAGGGAGCGAGGCCGGCGCGCTGTCCAGCACGGCATCGAAACTTTCGGTGCTGACGCCAGTGACCCGAACGCCTTCCAGGTACATGGCGCGCAGGCGCTCGATGATGAATGCCTGGATCTCGGCCGCCAATGCCGCAGGATCAGGTGGCGTGGCGGTTGTCGCCCTGGCGGGCGCCACGGCTGGCGCCACTGGCGCTACCGCCGCATCGGCCATGGCAGCCAGTGCCAGCGCTACCGCGCGATCGATCAGCGCGCGCAGGTCAAATTCCAGATTCTTTTCCAGGGTAATGCGCAGCAGGCCGATCGCGGCGCGGCGCAGCGCAAAAGGGTCGCGGGTGCCCGAAGGCTTTTGTCCGATGGCGAATATGCCAGCCAGCGTGTCGAGGCGATCTGCGAGCGCCAGCGCCGTGCCGGCCGGCGTGGCGGGCAAGGTGTCGCCGGCACCGCGTGGCAGATAGTGCTCACGAATCGCCGTGGCTATGGCGGGCTCCACGCCATCGGCGCGTGCGTAGTACTCGCCCATCACGCCCTGCAGTTCCGGAAATTCACCGACCATCGTGGTGAGCAGATCGCACTTGCACAGTTGCGCCGCGCGCAATACCAGTGCTGCCGACGCGCCCACCACCGGCGCCAGCTCGCCGGCGAGCGTGCCTATGCGCCGGGCCTTGGCGCCGATGGACCCGAGCTGCACCTGAAAGGTGACGCGATCCAGAGCGCCCTGGTGCTGATCAAGGGGCGTGCGGCGATCCTGTTCCCAGAAAAACGCGGCGTCGGCCAGGCGCGGGCGCACCACGCGTTCATTGCCGGTGCGTACCACATCCGGATCGCGACTCTCGATGTTGCTGATGGTGATGAAGCTGGGCAGCAAGGCGCCACTGCCCGATTCAACCGCAAAATAACGCTGATGATCCTGCAGGGTCGCGATCAGCACTTCGCGCGGCAGGGTGAGAAAGCGCGGCTCGAATTGCCCGCTGACTGGCACTGGCCATTCCACCAGTGCAGTGACTTCATCCAGGAGCTCGGGATGAATGATCGCCTGGCCACCCAGCGCCGCGGCCGCCGCCATGACCTGCGCGCGTATCAGCTCGCGCCGTGCGCCGAAGTCAGGCCATACCTTGCCGCGCGTCTGCAGCGTGCGCTCGTAACTGGCTGGCGCGCGCAGCAGCAGCTCACCCGGCGCATGAAAGCGATGGCCGCGCGTTGCGCGGCCCGCGACGGTATCCAGGATGGTTGCCGGCACGAGCTCGTTGCCAAGCAGCATCACCAGCCAATGCACTGGCCGTACGAATTGTGCTTCGCCCTCACCCCAGCGCATGCGCTTTGGGATCGGCAGGGCTGCCAGGGCTTCGCTGACGATGCCGGGCAACAGGGATGCCGTGCTGGCACCGGGCTTCGTGCCAGCGAACCACAGGTACTCATTGCCCTTCTCGTCGCGCTCGCGACCCAGTGCGTCGAGGGCTGCACCGCAACTGGCCGCAAAGGCCTCAGCGGCGCGGGTCGGCGCGCCACCCGCATCAAAAGCGGCCCGCAGCGGCGGGCCCCGGCGGCGCAGCTGCTGGTCAGGCTGCTGCAGTGCCAGTCGCCGTACGCGCACCGCGAGCCGGCGCGGTGTCGCGAAAGACTGCAACGCGCCGTGCGCCAGACCTGCCGCAGCGAGCCGTTCGGCAATGCCTGCACGCAGCGATTTTTCAAGCGTCGGCAAGGCCCTGGGCGGCAGCTCTTCAGTGCCGAGTTCAAAAAGAAAATCGCGGCGCGCAATGGCCTGCCTGGTGACGCCCGGCGCGGTGCTCATGCGTCACCGGTTGATGCAGTTGGCATGGCCGCGCGCTGCGCCAGCAGCGGAAACCCCAGCGCTTCGCGGCTCGCGTAGTAGGCCTGCGCAACGCCACGCGCCAGGGTGCGGACCCGCAGAATGAATCGCTGCCGCTCGGTCACCGAAATGGCGCGGCGCGCATCCAGCAGGTTGAAGATGTGCGAGGCCTTTAGCACCTGCTCGTAGGCGGGCAGGGCGAGCCTGGCGGCCAGCAACGCGCTGCAGGCGCGCTCGTGGTCGTCGAAGTGTCGCAGCAGTACGGCCGTATCAGCCTGCTCGAAGTTGTAGGCTGACTGCTCCTGCTCATTCTGGTGGAACACGTCACCATACGTGACGCGGCCGCGCGGGCCGTCGGCCCAGACTATATCGAAGATGCTCTCGACCCCCTGCAGATGCATGGCGAGGCGCTCGAGCCCGTAGGTGATCTCGCCGCTCACGGGCCGGCAGTCGAGACCGCCGACCTGCTGAAAATAGGTGAACTGCGTGATCTCCATGCCGTTGAGCCACACTTCCCAGCCCAGACCCCAGGCGCCCAGTGTGGGCGACTCCCAGTTGTCCTCGACAAAGCGGACGTCATTGACCAGCGGGTCCAGCCCCAGAAACGCCAGGCTTCCCAGATACCGGTCCAGGATATCCAGGGGCGAGGGCTTGATCAGCACCTGAAACTGGTAGTAATGCTGCAGCCGGAACGGGTTGTCGCCGTAGCGCCCGTCAGTCGGGCGGCGCGAGGGCTGTACGTAGGCCGCGCTCCAGGGCTCCGGGCCGATCGAGCGCAGGAAGGTTGCGGTATGAAAAGTGCCGGCGCCCACTTCCATATCATAGGGTTGCAGGATGACGCAGCCCTGATCGGACCAGTAGCGCTGCAAAGCGAAGATAAGTTCCTGGAAGGTGCGCGGTTTTGCGCCGATCTTGCCGCTCTTCATCGCTACCCTTGGTTGCGCGCCGCCTGTCATTGGCCGGCGAGTATACAGAGCCACGCCGGCCTTAAGGATTCGCCAGCAAAGCGCACCTGGCAGGCACGGAAACAGGGCAACAGGCCGGTGCGCGCACTATACTAGTGCATCGCGGAGCCTCGGGTTCGACTGGCCGGCACCCAGCCGATCTGTAACTCCCGGATTTCAAAACAGTTTAATTTCAGCCCGGAGCTGGCATAGGGCCTGCAATCAAGCCGGATCCTGTACCCGCAGAATTCTCTAACCGGAGGCGCTATGAGTCCGACCGATGTCGTCAAATTAGTCAAAGAAAAGGCCGTGAAGTTTGCCGATCTGCGTTTTACCGATACGCGCGGCAAGGAACAGCATGTCACCGTGCCGGCGCGTTACGTGACGCCGGATTTCTTTGTCGAAGGCAAGATGTTCGACGGCTCGTCAATCGGCGGCTGGAAGGGCATCAACGAGTCGGACATGATTCTGCTGCCCGATGCCACCACGGCCATACTCGATCCGTTTTTCGCCGACGCCACCGTCAACATCCGTTGCGATGTCATCGAGCCGGCCACCATGCAGGGCTATGAGCGCGACCCGCGCTCGCTGGGTAAGCGCGCCGAGGCCTATCTTAAATCGACCGGCATCGCCGACGGTGCGCTGTTCGGACCCGAAAACGAATTCTTCATTTTCGACAGCGTGCGCTTCAGCAATGAAATGCGCGGCTGCAGCTATGAAATCAATTCAGTGCAGGGCGCGTGGAATTCCAACACCGACTATCCGGAAGGCAACATGGGTCATCGTCCCGGCATCAAGGGCGGTTACTTCCCGGTGCCGCCGGTCGATGCCTTCCAGGACATCCGTTCGGCGATGTGCAAGGCACTGGAGGACATGGGTCTCACGGTCGAAGTGCATCACCATGAAGTGGCGACCGGTGGTCAATGCGAAATCGGCGTCGGTGCCGGCGGCCTGGTAAGAAAGGCCGACGAAGTGCAGATCCTGAAATACTGCGTGCACAACGTGGCCCACATGCACGGCAAGACGGCGACCTTCATGCCCAAGCCCTTGGTGGGCGATAACGGCTCGGGCATGCACGTGCATCAATCGCTGCAGAAAGCTGGCGTGGCACTGTTCGCGGGCGACAAGTACGGTGGATTGTCCGACACCGCGCTCTATTACATCGGCGGCATCATCAAGCATGCCAAGGCGATCAACGCCTTCACCAATCCGGGTACCAACAGTTACAAGCGCCTGGTGCCGGGCTTCGAAGCGCCGGTGATGCTGGCCTATTCGGCCCGCAATCGCAGCGCCTCGATCCGCATTCCGTGGGTGCCCAACCCGAAGGCGCGCCGCATCGAAGTGCGTTTTCCTGATTCCGCCGCCAACCCCTACTTCGCGTTTGCGGCCATGATGATGGCCGGGCTCGATGGCATCCAGAACAAGATGCACCCCGGCGATCCGGCCGACAAGGATCTCTATGATCTGGAGCCGGAAGAGGCCAGGCATATCCCGCAGGTTTGCCATTCGCTCGATATGGCGCTCGAGCACCTCGACAAGGATCGCGAGTTCCTCAAGCGCGGCGGGGTGTTCACGGACGACGTCATCGACGCCTATATCGGCCTGAAGAACCAGGAAGTTCAGCGCTATCGCATGTCGACGCATCCCTGCGAGCTCGATATGTATTACAGCGTCTGACGCGCCGCGGCGTCAGGGGTCGTGCACACGCAAGCGGGTGACGGACATCACAGGGATGTCACCCGCTTTTGTACCAGGGGCACGAAGGGGTCTATGCTGGCGCCCCATGCGCACCACAAGCGTTCTCCTGCTGCTGCTGCTGTTTACAACCCAGGTGTCGGCCGGCATCACCTACCGCTGGGTGGATGGCGACGGCGTGCATTATTCAGATCAGCCGCACCCGGGCGCCGAGAAGATCATGCTGGGCCCGGCGCCGAGCGCTTCCGCCAGCAGCAGCGATGTGGCCCCGGGCACGCTGACGGGCCGTACCAGTCCGGGGGCGCCCGCGAAACGGGCCAGCGATGCGTCATTTCAATACAGCAGCTGCGCCGTCGTGCAACCGGCCGACGATCAGGTACTGATCGATGTCGAGTCGCTCACCGTGGCCGTGGAGCCGCATCCGACCAAGCGCGCAAACGATCACGTGGTGCTGAGTTTCGATGGCACGGCGATGGAAGCAGCGACCGCGGACCAGCTCGAATTCCATATCACGCCCGTCGACCGTGGCACGCATACGGTGGCAGCCGAGCTGCGCGATTCCAACAACAAGAGTGTCTGCAAGTCGGCGCCGGTGAAATTTCACGTGCGCCAGCCCTCGGTGTTCAAGCCGGTGAGTCCAGTTCAGCATCGCTGAGGCAACGCTGCGCTCCGCGCGTTAACAGTCCGCAATACTGCGGGCGTCGCGAACATGGGCGCTGACACTGAAGCCGGCTCAGCGCTGGCGCACTTTGATTTCACCGAGCTGCTCGATGCGCTCGCCACCGGCCTGCTGGTGCTCGACGCGCAACTATGCGTGGTCTATGCGAACGTGGGCGCGCAGGATCTGCTCGGAATGAGCCTCAAGCAGGCGCGTGGTCATCCCTTGAGCGAACTGTTCGCCGGCGCCCGACCGCTGATCGAACTGTTGCGCCGCGCGCTCGACGGCGGCGAGACCTGTGCCGGCCACGAGCTGGCGCTCGCGCCGGTGCCGATGTTGCAGTCGGCGCGCCCTGCGGTGCTGGTCGACATCACAGTGACGCCGCTCGAAGGGCAGATCACCGGCCCACACCTGCTCGTGGAGCTGTTCGACGCGCGGCAACGCCAGCGTATCTCCCGCGACACCGAATTGCTGACCCGGGTCGATGGCAGCCGGCTCATGGTGCGCCAGCTGGCGCATGAGATCAAAAACCCGCTGGGCGGCCTGCGCGGCGCGGCGCAACTGCTCGAGCGTGAGTTACAGGATGGCACGCTCAGGGAATACACGGCCGTCATCATTGCCGAAGCTGACCGTCTGCGCGACCTGGTCGACACCATGCTCGGGCCCGCCGGGCCACCGCGCAAGCAGGCGCTCAATGTGCATGAGATCTGCGAGCACGTATATCAACTGCTGCGCAGCGAGGCGCCCAGCGGCGTGAGCGTTGAACGCGACTATGATCCGAGCGTGCCCGAAGGCCGCTTCGATCGCAATGAAATCATCCAGGCCCTGCTCAACGTAGCGCGCAATGCCCTGCAGGCACTGGCCGGGAGCGGCCGGCTGATACTGCGCACCCGCACGCTTTCCAACCACAACATCGGGCCCGAGCGTCACCGGCTGGTGGCCTGCATACAGGTTGAAGACAATGGCCCTGGTGTGCCGGGCGATCTGCACAAGACGCTGTTTTTTCCGCTGGTTACCGCCAAGCCTGAAGGTACGGGCCTGGGCCTGTCGGTGGCGCAGGATATGGTGGCGCGGCACGGCGGCATCATCGAGTTTGAAAGCCGCCAGGGCCTGACTGTTTTTTCGATGTTACTGCCGTTGGAGGAAAGCGCATGAATGCCACGCCGTTGCGTGTCTGGTTGGTCGATGACGACGCGTCGATCCGCTGGGTGCTGGAGCGTGCGCTGCGCAACGGCGGCATGCAGGCCAGGGTCTTTGAAGCCGCAGAGCCGGCACTGCTCGCACTGCGCAGCGATGTCCCTGACGTGCTGATCACCGATGTGCGCATGAGCGGCCAGTCCGGCATTGATCTGCTCAAGCGGGTGCGCAGCACCCACCCGCAGATGCCGGTGATCGTGATGACCGCATACGCGGACCTGGGCGCCGCGGTCACGGCTTATGGCAGCGGCGCTTTTGAATACCTGCCCAAGCCCTTCGATGTCGACCAGGCAGTCGACCTGGTGCGCCGCGCTGCGCAGTCCGGCGCCCGGCCCACCGCGCCTGCTGCCACTGCGGTAGAACCGATCCCCGAGCTGCTGGGCAAGGCCCCGGCGATGCAGCAGGTGTTCCGGGCCATCGGTCGACTGTCACGCAGCAGCGTCAATGTCCTGATCACTGGCGAATCGGGTACCGGCAAGGAACTGGTGGCGCGCGCGCTGCATGAGCACAGTCCGCGCGCCGGCAAGGCATTCATAGCGCTGAACACATCGGCGATTCCTGCCGAGCTGCTCGAGTCGGAGCTGTTCGGTCACGAGAAGGGCTCGTTCACCGGCGCCGACGGTCAGCGTCGCGGACGTTTCGAGCAGGCCGATGGCGGAACACTGTTCCTCGACGAGATCGGTGATATGTCGGTCGCGCTGCAGACGCGCCTGCTGCGGGTGCTCGCTGAAGGCGAGTTCTATCGCGTCGGTGGCCAGACGCCGATCAAGGTAGATGTGCGGGTCATTGCCGCTACCCACCAGAATCTGGAAGCGCGTTCGCACAGCGGACAGTTTCGCGAAGACCTGTTCCATCGCCTGAATGTCATCCACATCGAACTGCCACCACTGCGTGCGCGACGCGAAGACATTCCGGATCTGCTGACGCACTACCTCAGCAGCGCAGCGCAGGAACTGGGCGCCGAAGCCAAGTCGCTGACGCCTGCCGCGAGCGAACGCCTGAGTGCCTACAACTGGCCGGGCAACGTGCGCGAGCTGGTGAATTTCTGCCGACGCCTGACGGTACTGGCGCCAGGCAAGGAAATACGCCCTGAAGATCTGCCTGCGGATCTGCCGGCTGGCAGTGCTGCCACGGCGGCGGGACAGGATTGGACCGTGGCGCTTGCCGCCTGGGCCCAGCAACAGGGCGCCAGTCCGGTTCGGCCGCTGCTCGATGAGGCGCTGCCGGCTTTCGAGCGCACGCTGATAGGCGTGGCACTCGGGCATACGCAGGGGCATCGCCAGGAAGCGGCCAGACTGCTCGGCTGGGGCCGCAATACGCTGACCCGCAAGCTCAAGGAGCTGGGGCTGGATGAACCCGGGGAGCCCGAATGAACCCGGTGGTAAACGCGGTGCCCAGTAGTGTGATCAGCATGCCCAGGACTATTGTCAGGGTGATGCGCTCGTGCAGAAACAGCGCACCCCACAGCACGCCGAATACCGGTATTACGAACGTTACCGTGGTAGCCGTTGTGGCGCCAACGCGGGCGATGATCCGGTAATAGAGCATGTATGCTACCGCCGTGCAGACAATGGCGAGCACGGCGGCCGCCAGCCAGTCGTGCGGCGGTGGCGCATGCGCCGGCCACTGCCACACACCGAGTGGCGCAATCAGCACGGCGGCCGCGAACATGCTGCCTGCGGCGGGCAGCATCACCGGCTGTCCGGCAAAGTGATGCTTGCCGTAGTGCGCCGCGATGCCATAACAGAGTGATGCCAGCAGTGCCGCCAGCAACGCCCAGCCATTGCCGCCGCTGTGAAAATCAATGTGCCCCCAGGCGAGCACCAGCACGCCGCCGAAACCCAGCACCAGCCCGGTAATCTTCTGACGCGTGAGCGGATGTCGCCACCACAGCGCATCAACAGCGGCTGCAAACAGTGGCACGGTGGCGCCAATCACCGAGTTGAATCCCGCTTCCGATCGCAACGAGGCAAAGGCCAGCAGGCTGAAAGGCACGGCCGAATTCAGTACACCCAGACAGCACAGCTCGAGCGCGTGGCCACGAATCAGGGCCCGGTTGCGCGCCTGCAGCAGCCAGGGCAGGAAGAACAGGGCGGCGCCGGCCAATCGCAGGGTGATCAGCGGTACCGGCCCGAAGCCGGGCGCTGCCACACGCATGAACAGGTAGGAGCTGCCCCAGATTGCTGCCAGCAGCAGCAATCGCAGCAGATCGCTCACGGCCACTGGCTGACTACTTCTCTACAGGCGTTGCCGGGATGAAGATCCACAGCAACAGATAGAGCAGCAGGCCGATGCCAAAATAGAGCACCGCGACGCAAAAGATCACGCGCCAGGCCCAGGAAGGCATGCTGGTGTGTGCGCCCAGTCCACCGCACACGCCGCCGATGACGCGATCGGTGTTGGAACGGGCGAGGCGACGCAGCAAGGCATCCGGCGCAGCCGCTGCGCCAGGCGCAGCGGCCGCGCCTGGTCCGGCCGCGCTGGTTGCGCCAGCCAGTGCGCGCGCCTTGGCCTGGGTGAATTCGCTCTCAGTGAGTGCACCGCGATCGCGCAGTGCCTGCAGCCGTTCGATTTCTTCCGCTACCGACATGACTCGCTCCTCAACAGTAGGTTGTGGCTGGCGCGGTACGCAAGGCGCCGATCAATTGTTGCACAGAGGCCAGCTTCTGACTCACCAGGTACTCGGCCAGGCCCACATTGATTCTCTGGCAGACCAGGGGATCGTAAAACAACGCCGTGCCGATGCCGATGGCGCTGGCACCGGCGAGCAGAAACTCCAGTGCGTCAGCCGTATTGCTGATCCCGCCCTGGCCGATGATCGGGATGCCACGTGGTCCGGCTACTTCATGGACTTCACGTACCTTCAGCAACGCGATCGGCTTGATGGCCGGTCCCGACAGTCCACCCTGCACGTTGCCGAGCACTGCCCGGCCGTTGCGGCTGTCGATTGCCATGCCCATCATGGTGTTGATGACAGCGAAGGCATCAGTGCCGGCTTCAATGCAACGGCGGGCGTTTTCGCGGATGTCGGTCTGGTTGGGCGAGAGTTTGGTGATCAGCGGTTTGCGGGTGACGCGGCGACAGGCAGCGACCACGCGTGCCGACATCTCCGGTACATTGCCAAACTGCACACCACCCTCTTTGACATTGGGGCAGGAGATATTGATCTCGATGGCATCGATAGGCGAATCATCGAAACGGCGCGTTACCTCGACATATTCCTCTATGGTCGAGCCGCAGGCATTGGCGATAAACCGCGTTTCGCTGAAATCTAGACCCGGTAATATGCTGTTTACGACATTTTCGACGCCGGGATTCTGCAGTCCGATGGCGTTGAGCATGCCGCCGGCAGTCTCGGCGATGCGGTGCGGTGGGTTGCCCAGGCGCGGCTGCCCGGTCGTGCCCTTGAGCACGATAGCGCCGACGTCGCGATTGCTGAAGCCCGCGACCCGGGTGTATTCCTCGCCAAATCCTACACAGCCGGAAAGCAGTACGATGGGCGATGCGAAATCCATACCGCAGAAGCGGCTGGCCAGCGAGGCGTCGGGCTGTGCGGCAGAACGGGTCATGGCAGTAATTATCGCGCGAATCGCGCGCTGGCAGCGCGAAAAATATCTGCACAGCAGGGCGGCAGCCCCAGGCCGCAGCCTTGTTTGAGGTCATTCTCTACCAGCCGGAAATTCCGCCCAACACCGGCAATATCATCCGCCTGTGTGCCAACTGCGGCAGCCGGCTGCACCTGATTGAGCCCCTGGGTTTCAATCTGCAACAACGCGAGCTGCGGCGTGCAGGGCTGGATTACGCCGACCTGGCTACGGTGCGCGTGCATCACACCCTGCAGGATTGCCTTGGGAGCCTGAATATGCAGACTTCAGCCGCATCGGCCCGGCTGTACGCCGTGGAAACCGGCGGTACGCGCAGCTACAGCGACGTCAGCTATCAACCTGGTGATGCACTGCTGTTCGGGCCCGAGACGCGTGGCTTGCCTGCCGAGGTGCTGGCGCGGCTGGCGGCCAGCAATGTCCTGACCATTCCGATGCGCGCGGGCAATCGCAGTCTAAACCTTGCCAATGCCGTGTCGCTCGTTGTCTACGAGGCGTGGCGGCAACTGGGGTTTGCGCACAACTAGGCGCCGCGCCCGCCAGAGCGGCTATTCAAACTCCGGCTTGATCGGCCGCATCATCAGGCCACGCACTACCTCTGCGGCGGCGAGATTCTGATTCAGCACGCCATAAATACCTTCGCAGATCGGCAGCAGCACGCCTTCGCGCTCGGCCACCTGGCGCACGGCACGGGCGGCCAGATGGCCTTCGACCACCTGGCCAATCTCGTGCAACGCCGCTTCACTGCCCAGGCCTTTGGCGAGCAGCAGGCCGTAACGACGATTGCGTGACTGGTCATCGGTGCAGGTCAGCACCAGATCGCCAAGGCCCGCCAGTCCCATGAAGGTTTCGCGCTGCGCGCCCAGCGCCACACCCAGGCGCATCATTTCCATCAGCCCGCGTGTGATCAGCGCAATGCGCGCATTGGCGCCAAACCCCAGGCCATCTGAAAGCCCGGCACCGATCGCCAGTACGTTTTTGACGGCGCCACCGACCTCGACGCCGACGATATCGGTGGACGTGTAAGCGCGGAAATTGGCATTGGAGATGTCGTACGCCAGCATCGCGGCGTAGTCAGCGTCGCGCGAGGCGATGGTCATGGCGGAGGGCAGACCGGCGCCTACTTCGCGTGCGAAGGTAGGTCCGGAGAGCACTGCCGTCAGTCGCCCGCTGCCGAGCACCTGCTGAGCAACTTCGTGCGGCAGGCGACCGCTGCTGATCTCGAAACCCTTGGTGGCCCAGCACAGGCGCTGGGCGGGTGTGAGTACGGCTTTAAGCTGCGTGAGCAATTCCCTGAATGCATGACTGGGCACGGCGACCAGTACGTCGTCGACGCCCTCGAGCGCTGCGGCCTGGGTGGGCGCAATCTGCAGCGCTTCCGGGAACGGCGCATTGGGCAGGTAGCGGCGATTGACGCGCTCGCGACTCATCAACGCGAATTGTGCAGGCTCGCGCCCCCAGAGGCGCACACTGCTGCCGGCCCGCGCCCACTGGATCGCCAGCGCCGTGCCCCAGGAACCGGCGCCCAGTACGGCGATCTGCGCCTGCGTCGCGAGCGCCGAGCTCACACTCAGTTCTTCGTACTGTTGGCCGCTTCGGCGTTGCTGGCTGTGAACAGGGCTTCAAAGTTCACCGGCGGCAACAGCAGTTGCGGAAAGCCGCCCTGGCTCACCAGTTGTGAGACCACCGCGCGTGCATAGGGGAACAGTACACCCGGGCAAATGACGCCGGCTGCACGCCGCAGATCCTCGTCGCTCAGGTTCTGCATCAGAAATGCTCCGGCCTGTTTGACTTCGACCAGGAACGAGGTGCGGTCCGCATGCTTGGCCGACACCGTGACCGTCAACAGCACTTCGCGCAGGTCGCCCTCGATGTGATTGATCGAGGTATTCAGATCGAGGCCAATCTGCGGGTTCCACTCGCCGTTGTTGCGCGGACCCTGCGGTGCCTCGAAAGAACAATCCTTGAGGTAGACCGCCTGCAATGCGAGTTGCGCACCGCTCACGTTCTGTTCCGGTTCTATGGCCATGTGCTGATTTCCTGGGGCTGACTGAGTAGGGGGTCGAGGCCGCCGGCGGCATCGAGCGCGTGCAGATCGTCCGAGCCGCCGATGTGTACGCCGTCGATGAAGATCTGCGGCACCGTGCGCTGGCCACTGCGGCGGATCATGATCTCGCGCTGTGCCGGGTCGGTCTCGATGCTGATTTCCTCGAAACTCGCACCCTTGCTGCGCAGCAGCTGGCGCGCCGCCTCGCAGTAGGGGCACCAGGAGGTGGCGTACATCTCTATGCGCGGTCCGCTCACCGTGTTACTCGCGGGTCACCGGCAGATTCTCGGCACGCCAGGCGGACAGGCCGCCGCGCAGATTGACGACCCTGGTAAAGCCCTGGGTGGCAAGTGTGCGCAGGGCACCGGCGGCCGTAGCACCCCGCTCGCAGTAGACGATGACAGGTCGTTCCTTCAGGCGCTTGAGGCTATCGAGCTCGCCGCTCAGGCGCTCAGGCGGCAGATGTCGGGCGCCGCGGATATGGCCGGCGGCGTAGGCCGCGGCGTCGCGGATATCCAGGAGTGTCGCGCCCTGGTTCATTAATCTGACGGCATCCTGTGGGCTGATCGCACCCGCACCGCGCGCACGTTCGCGCATCTCATAGACCAGCACAGCCAGCACGGCGGCGGTCAGCAGCAGGCTGAGGCCGGGATGGTGTGAGGCGTAGTCGAGCAGCTGTTGCATGGGATCCGTGGGTCGCCGGGCACTCATAAGGCACTATCGCCCTATTGCGGGGCGCGCATTATAGCCTTGCTGCGTTAGACTTTTCCGCATGCCTGCGCGCCCAAGCACCCTTTTAACGCGTTTGCCGCTACGGCTGGTGCTGGCATTGGCGCTGCCGCTGGTGCCGGCATTGCCACTGTGGGCGGCCTCGGCTGACCAGACCACCGCGCAGCTGCGCACCCTGCGCGAGCGCATTGAACGCGTCAGTCGCGAGGTCGGGCGCGACGCCCTGGAGAAAGACCGCCTGGCGCAGACCCTGCGCGCCGCCGAACTGGCTGTGGCAGGCGCGCGCGGCGAACTGGCCGACCTGCACGAGCAGGAACTGGCCCATTCCGCGCAGCGCGCCACCCTGAGCGCCGAGCGCGAGCGTGAGCGCAGCGCCCTGGTTGCCAAGCGCGCAGCGCTGGCACAGCAGCTGCGGGTAGCGTATCTGCTGGGGCGAAATGAGCCGCTGCAGTTGCTGCTCAACCAGCAGGACCCCGCGCAGGCCAGCCGCATGTTCGCCTGGTACGGCTATTTCGGCCGCGCGCGCGCCGGGCAGATCGCCGCCATCAGTGAGCGCATGCGCAACATCGAGAATCTCGAACGGCGGCTTGCCGAGCAGGAAAGTGCGCTGGTGCAGCTGCAGCGCGCCAGGGCGCAGCAGCTGCAACAGCTGGAGAGCGGCCGCGACCAGCGCCAGCAGGCACTCGTCAATCTGCAGAGCGAAGCGCGCTCGCGCAGCGCCAGCCTGGCGCGGCTCAAGGCCCAGCAAGCCGACCTCGAACGACTGCTGCGCGAACTCGACCGGGTGGTGCGCCCGAGCTCGCCTGCCGATAATTCCAGCGCTTTTGGCCGTCTTCGCGGCCAGCTGGACTGGCCGGTCGCCGGCCACCTGGTGGCGAGCTTTGGCCAGCAGCGTGCCAGCGGCGTGAACTGGCAAGGCACTGTGGTTGCGACCACGCGGGGCGCTGCCGTCCACGCCGTGTCATCCGGCCGCGTGATCTACGCAGATTGGTTGCCGGGCCTGGGCCTGTTGAGCATCGTCGATCACGGTTCCGGCTACCTGAGCCTCTATGGCTACAACGATGAGCTGCGCAAGGCTGCCGGGGACAGCGTAGCAGCCGGGGATGTCATTGCCACGGCCGGGGATAGTGGTGGGCGACCCGAACCGCAGCTGTATTTCGAAATCCGCCGCGCCGGCAGGCCGCTGGATCCCCGCCCCTGGTTTCGCCGCCGCGCGCCCGACTGAGACCTGCGTCACAGCCGCGCGCCATTTAACAAAAGCGCGAACCCCATCATGGCCGGGCTGCAGGTCTTGCCCGATGCTGTCGTTTACGTGAGCGCCGTTAACAAAAATACCACTGAGAAAACCGCCGCCTCGGGTCATTCCGAGCTGGAGTCGTACACGCAACTGATGCGCGCGCTGTTGCCGCGCATGGTCGGGGTATCGATCTTCAACGCTGCCGGTGAACTGCATTGGTCCAGTGAAATGGCGGTCGATGAGGCGCTGCGCCAGCTGGTGGCCGAGTCGATGCGCGCGGCCCGCGAGGAGCCGGGTGGCATTGGCCTGTGGATTACCGACGGCGAGCCACATTATATTTTCTGGCTGTGGCGTCCAGTCGGCGATCGGACTGCGCCTTTCGCGTCGCTGCTGGTGCGTTGCAAGGCCGGACCGGAGAGCGAGAATCGCACACTCTCGTTTGTCTACTCGCTGCTGCGACCGGCACTCGATATCCTGGGGCGTGAATTGCTGAATTACGAACAGATCGTGAATCTGAGCGGCGCGCTCGCCGAACACGATCAGGATCTGGAC
The DNA here is from genome assembly GCA_963823235.1 of uncultured Gammaproteobacteria bacterium. Classification (GTDB taxonomy): domain Bacteria; phylum Pseudomonadota; class Gammaproteobacteria; order Steroidobacterales; family Steroidobacteraceae; genus FEN-1191. The sequence continues at coordinate 754,612 of CAWGKS010000007.1, forward strand.
ATGCTGCTGAAGGTCAGCGGCAGCGACGGCAGCGCCAACGATGACGGCGGCGATGAACTCAAGGTTATTCTGGGCGCCGCCATCGAACACGTGAATGGCGGCCTGGCCGCACTCATCGTACCCGAGAAGGGTCTGGTGCTGGTCCGCCAGCAGACCGGCCACACCATGGACGCCAGTCTCGTGGCGCGCGCCCACCGTCATCTGCTCTCGACCGCACAGATGCGCCGTGATGCGCTGATCGTCAATCACATGAAACTGCAGACCGGCGACAGCAACAATGCCTATCGACTGCTGGCCTGCCCCGTGGCGCGTGCCGATGGCCGCCCGCTGGGTGTACTGGCGCTGTTTCGCAGCATGGATATGCCGGAATTCACGCCACGCCAGGCGCGCCTGGGCGAGTTGCTGGCACGGCGCGCCTCGGCCGTGATTGCCAGCAGCTACGATGCACTTACCGGCCTGTTGAACCGCCCGGCCTTCGAGGCACGCGTACACAACATGCTCACCCAGGATCGTACCGCGCAACGCTGGTGGAGCGCATTGTCGGTTGACACCAATCGCACCCACGTCATCAATGACACCTACGGCATGCATATCGGCGACAAGGTAATCGCCCAGATCGGCGAGTTGATCCGCAAGCGCCTGCCGCCGGGTTCAGTGGCAGCGCGTATGTCGGGCGATCGCTTTGCGGTACTGCTGCGCGCCAGTCTTGATGATGCGGCGCGCTTTGCCGAGGCGCTGCGCCAGGGCGCCGAGCAGCTCGGCAACGGTATCGGCGACGGTTCGATCGCCGTATCGATCAGCGTCGGCGTCGCGGCAGTCGAGCCGCGTGCTGAAGAGTTCACCCATGCCTTTGCCGCCGCCGAGACCGCCTGCAAGGCCGCCAATGATCGCGGTCGCAATCGCGTGGAGATCTTTCAGGAAGCCGATGAGAGCATCATCCGTCGCTTCACCGACATCAACATGGTGGCCGACCTGCGCGCCGCGATCGCCGAGGGCCGCATGCGCCTGTACGCACAGATGCTGCTGCCATTGGGCGGCACCCACCTGCGCCCGCATTTCGAACTATTGCTGCGCATGATCGGCACCGATGGTCAGACCATCGGGCCCCATACCTTCATGTCCTCGGCGCACCGCTACCAGCTGATGCCAGAGATCGATCGCTGGGTGGTTGGCGAGGCGCTCAAGCTCCTCAAGCCGCACGCCGAGCTGCTGGTCAAGGATCCCGTGGTGTTCACCATCAACTGTTCGGGACAGTCGCTGCAGGATGAAGCCTGGACCGGGTTCCTGATTGCCCAGATCAAGGACAGTGGCCTCAATCCTGCCGCGCTGTGCTTCGAGCTGACCGAGAGCGCCGCAGTCGGCAATCTGGCGCACACCGAGACTCTGATGCACCAGCTGCGCAAGCTTGGCTGCGGCATAGCGCTTGATGATTTTGGCACCGGCCTCAGTTCGCTGGCCTACTTGCGTTCACTGCCAATCACCATGCTGAAAATCGACGGCAGCTTCGTGCGCGATGTGCTGCGCGATTCCAAGGCAGAATCGACCATTCAGGCGATTGCGCAGCTGGCACGCGCCATGTCGCTGGTTACGGTGGCGGAGTACGTCGAAACCGAAGAGATTCGCAATCGCATTGCGCAGCTCGGCGTCGACTATGGCCAGGGCTTCGCCATCGCCCAGCCGGTGCCGATCGACGAGGTGCTCGAGCAACTGCCACTGTACGCGGCAGTGGCGACCATGACGAACGCCATGCCGGAAGCTGCGCTGGCGCGCCTGCCAGTGCTGTCAGCCATGTCAGCAGCGGTGTAGGATTGGGCCCCATGGGCTCACAACTGCGATGGGCTATTACACTGTGCACGGGCGTCCTGCTCGGCGGCGCGTTGTCACTTAACACCCGGGTGTACGCTGAGCGCGATGTCCAGGGTACAGTGGTCACGGCCGCACCAGCCATCGGGAACGAATTGCTGCCCTGGCAGGATGCCAGGCTGCTGGCCGAAGTGCTGCAGCGGGTGCGCGAGAATTACGTCGATCAGATCGACGTGCACCAGCTGATGCAACAGGCTACGCGCGGCATGCTGCAGGGTCTGGATGAACATTCCACACTGCTCACGGAGCGCGAGTATGCGGCGCTGCAGGCCGCTACCAACGGCTCGTATGCCGGCGTCGGCGTCGAAGTGGAAGGCGTCGCCGGAGGCGTGCGTATCGTGCGCTGCCTGCCCGGCTCCCCGGCACAACAGGCGGACCTGCGAGCCGGTGATCTGGTGGTACGCATCGATGACCTGGTGGTCAACGCGGCGAATCTCGATGCCGCCACCGATCTGCTGCGCGGTGCGGTGGGCAGCTACGTGCGCCTGGGCGTGCAACGTACCGGCCGCGCGGCGCAGGAATATGTGCTGCAGCGCTCCGAGGTCGCACTGCCGAGCGTGGCGTCAGAGAGCCTGGCGCCGGGCGTCGCGTATCTGCGCGTCAGCGAATTCACCAATGCCACGGCAGCAGAGCTGGCGCGCGGCATCGCGACGGTACGCGCCGCAAATGCCGGCAAACTGCATGGCCTGATCATTGATCTGCGCGACAATCCGGGCGGAGTGCTGGAAGCGGCCAGCGCCAGCGCCGATGAATTTCTGGAACAGGGTACGATCGTCAGCGCCGATGGGCGCGTGCTCGACGCGCGTTTTCGCATGACGGCGACGCCCGGCGACATCGCGGCCGGTGCGCCCATTGTCGTGCTGGTCAATGGCGGTTCGGCTTCGGCCGCGGAAATACTGGCCGCCGCGCTGCGCGAGAACAATCGCGCCACGCTGATCGGGCGCAGGACCTTCGGCAAGGGCACGGTGCAGACCATCATGCCGCTCTCGGACGGTCAGGCGCTCAAGCTTACGACCTCACGCTACTACACGCCCTCGGGCGCTTCGATCAACGGCGTGGGCATCACACCTGACGTGCTGCTCACGGGCGCCGAGCTGCCACCCGCCGAACTCGATGAGGGCAGTGGCGTAGCGACGCTGGCGCGTCGTGATCCACAGGTGGCCGCAGCCCTGGCCGCACTGCGTGGAGCGCATTTCGCCAGCCACACAGCCGCGCGTGTGCCACCGCGTTCCTGATGGAGGCGCTGCATTTTCTGATCGACGCAGTACTGCACCTCGACCGCCACCTGGTCGAGATGCTGGTGCGCTTCGATGTCTGGATCTACGCCGTGCTGTTTTTCATCATCTTTGCCGAGACTGGTTTCGTGGTGACGCCGTTTCTGCCCGGCGATTCCCTGCTGTTTGGCGCCGGGGCGCTGGCGGCGATCGACGCCAGTCACACGCTGCGCCTGGGTGCGCTGCTGCCGCTGCTGATGGTGGCGGCGATCCTGGGCAACACCGTCAACTACTGGCTGGGGCGCTATGTGGGTGTGCGTGCGCACGGCGCGCCAGGCGGCGTGGCTGGCGCAGTTTTCTTCAGGGCGGCCTACCTGCAGCGCGCCGACGAATTCTTTGCGCGTCATGGCGCTCTGGCCATCGTGCTGTCGCGCTTTGTGCCGATCGTGCGCACTTTTACGCCCTTCGCCGCCGGCATCAGCGCCATGCACGCCGGCACCTTTCAGCTCTACAACATCGCCGGCGGCGTCGGCTGGATCGCGCTGTTTCTCTGCGGTGGTTACCTGTTTGGCAACCTGCCGCTGGTCAAGGCCAATTTCGGGGTGGTTACCCTGACCATCGTGGCGCTCTCGCTGCTGCCGCTGCTGGTCGTGGCGTGGCGCGATGCACGCGAGCGCCGGCAGCAGCACGGACGCGACGCCCATGGCTGAACGCACCCGCGGCTATGCGCACCGCATCGACGTGCGCGCCCCCGTTACATTGTTATGGCGCGGACTCATCGAGCCGCCGCTGCTGGCAAAATGGTACGGACCTGATGCGCGCGTCGCGGCGCGCGCTGGTGGGCGCTACCTGGTGCACGCCGATCGCGACCTGGAGCGCGAGGCACACATCGATGTCTTCGAGCCGGCGCGCCGACTGCGGCTGATCTACATGCCGCCACGCAATCTGCCCGCCAACGATGCCGTGGTAGTGGACGATTTCATACTCAACACCGAGGGCGAGATCGCCGTACTGCGCCTGCTGGGCTCCGGTTTTCCTCAGGATGAGAGCTGGGACAGCTACTACCAGCGCCTGCGTGGCGGCTGGGGTACGGCGCTGGCACGGCTGAAGGTATGCATTGAGCGGGCCGCCACTGAGACGCCGGACGCTGCGCGCCAGTAACCGCAAGGTCAACGCGGCAGCTTCCCGCCGCGCCAATACCCGCTATGATCGCCTGGGCTTTGCGGCCGCAAGCTGGCCTGGAGGTCGCTGGGAGTGGGCATGAACAAGTATCTGCTGTTCCTGATGTGCTGGATTCCGGGCCTCATTATTGCCCAGGCGGGCGAGCCGGCTCATGCGCCGATCAACCTGGTGGCGAATCCACCCGTCGCGCTGGTCACCGGCTCCGATCGCGGTATCGGCTTTGCTCTCACGCAGGAACTGGTCGCGCGCGGCTGGAAGGTGCTGGCCACCTGTCGTGATCCGGCCCACGCTCAGCCGCTGCGCGAGTTCGCCGCCACGCATCCGCTGGTCGTGATCGAGACGCTCGATGTCGCCGACAACGCCGCGATCGACGCGCTGGCCGGCAAGTATCGCGACCAGCCGATCGATGCCCTGATCAACAACGCCGCCATTACCGGTGACTTTGCAGCACAGCGATTGAATGCGCTGGACGCGGACGGCTTCCAGCAGGTCATGCGGGTCAATGTGTACGCACCGCTGCGTATGGCGCGCGCCTTTCTCGAGCAACTGAGCGGCAGCCGGCAGAAGAAGATCATCGCCATCTCAAGTGGTGCGGGCTCGCTGTTCACGGCGCCGCAGGCGCCCGACACTTATTACTACGACATGAGCAAGGCGGCGTTGAACCTGGGGATGCGCCTGCTGCAGAACGACGTACGCAGCCGCGGCATTCTGGTCGGCATCGTCTCACCAGGCCCGGTCGATACCGACATGCAGAAGGCCTATCGGGCCAATGCCGCACAGGCCGGCAAGCCGATGACCATGGCTGCGATTGCACCTGCCGACAGCGCTCGCTCGTTGGCCAATTACATCGAGGGCCTGGCAACCGACAAGGCCGGCCGCTTCTGGAGCGCCTATACCGGGCAGGAAGTGCCCTGGTGAAGGGCAGCGACATCGGCGACATCTGGCAACAGCGACGCTGGCCACCAGCTGCCATTACCTATAAGAATAATTGCCTGACATTTGGGGGAAACAGTGGACACCAAGCTGCCGACCATTGACGATGCGCGCAACGAGCTGACCTGGCGTGGCCTGGTGCTGGGCGTGCTGATCACGCTGGTCTTCACCGCCGCCAACGCGTTTTTTGGCCTCAAGGCCGGGCTCACCTTTTCCACTTCGATTCCGGCCGCGGTCATCTCGATGGCGCTGCTGCGCAATTTCTCCGGCGTCAGCGTGCAGGAGAACAATATCGTGCAGACCGTGGCCTCGGCCGCGGGCACGCTTACCTCGGTGATCTTCGTGCTGCCGGGTCTGGTCATGGTCGGCTGGTGGACAGGCTTTCCCTACTGGACCTCCTTCACGATCTGCGCGCTCGGCGGCGTGCTGGGCGTGATGTACTCGATCCCGCTGCGCCGCGCGCTGGTCACGAATTCCGATCTGCCGTACCCCGAGGGCGTGGCCTGCGCCGAGGTGCTGAAAGTCGGCGATCGCACCAGCAATCAGAACGGGCTGCGCGCGATCGTCGTGGGTAGCGTGGTCTCGGCGCTGTTCGTGATCAGTGATCGCGATGCAGCTCTTTGCCAGCGACGTCGTGCAGTACTTCCGTATCGGCAGCCGTACGGCGGCTGACGGGAGCGAGGTGGGCGGCGCCACCGGCTACGACTTCAATCTCTCCTTCGCCTTGCTCGCAGTCGGACACCTGATCGGGCTCGCGGTCGGCATTGCCTTCTTCGTCGGCGCGGCGATCGCCTGGGTGGGCGCCGTGCCCTGGCTCACATTGCATCATCCCGAGGCTGGCGCTGCCGGTGATGTGGCGCGCGCCGCCTGGAGTCACAAGGTGAGGTTCCTGGGCGCCGGCACCATCGGCATCGCCTCGATCTGGACGCTGCTCAAGCTGATCGGGCCGGTGATCGCAGGTCTGCGTTCGGCGCTGGCCGCGTCGCGTGCGCGCAAGGCCGGGCATGGCGATGCACTGCCGCGCGTCGAACGCGACATTCCCATCGGGCTGGTGGGCATCATCACCCTGGTGTGCATGGTGCCGATCGCAGTGCTGCTGGCGCAGTTCAGCAATGCCAGCGGACTCGGCAGCCAAACCACGATCCTGGTTATCGGCGGCGTCGTCTATATCGCGCTCATGAGTTTCTTCGTGGCCGCAGTGTGCGGCTACATGGCCGGGCTCATCGGTTCGTCCAACAGCCCGCTGTCTGGGGTGGGCATCCTGGTGGTGATCGGTGCGGCGATGCTGATGGCGTTCATCGTCCAGCCGCTCCTGCCGGCAGCGGCAGGCCCCGCGCTCGTGGCCTATGCGCTGTTCGTCACTTCGGTGGTGTTCTGCGCGGCCTGCATCGCCAACAACAACCTGCAGGATCTGAAAACCGGCCAGCTGGTCGATGCCACGCCGTGGCGCCAGCAGGCGGCGCTGATCGTGGGCGTGGTGGCGGGCGCGGCCATCATCCCGCCGGTGCTCGACCTGCTCAATCACGCCTATGGTTTCGCCGGCGCGCCGGGCGTGAACCCGGAGCATGCGCTGTCGGCGCCGCAGGCGGCACTGATCTCAGCGCTGGCGCAGGGCGTGATCCAGGGCAATCTCGAATGGAACATGATCGGCATCGGCATCCTGATCGGCGTCGCGCTCATCATCATCGACATCATTCTGAGGCGCACGTCGCGCGCCTCACTACCGCCGCTGGCGGTGGGCCTCGGAATATACCTGCCTTCCTCAGTGACGCTCATGGTGACGGTCGGTTCGGTGGTCGGCTGGCTGTATGACAAGCGCGCGGAGCACACCGCCAATCCCGGTGCCACGCGCCAGCTCGGCGTGTTGCTGGCATCAGGCCTGCTGGTGGGCGAGAGCCTGGTCGGCGTGCTGCTCGCGGCGCTGGTGGTGTTTTCCGGCAAGGCCGCGCCGCTGGCGGTGGTGGGCGCGAGCTTTGCGGAGCCCGCCAAGTGGCTCGGCGGCCTATGTTTCGCCGCCACCGTGCTGGTTCTCTACCGCTGGCTCAACGCCCTGAGCGGCCCCGCGACTGCGCGTCACTAGTTTCGCGAAGAGAATGCCGCCTTCGTAGAGCAGGTACATCGGCACAGCCATGATGGTTTGCGACACGGCGTCGGGAGGCGTGATGATTGCGGCGATTACAAATGCCGCGATCAGCACATAGCCGCGTATCTGCGTCAGTTTCTCCAGGCGCACGATGTTCATCATTACCAGCAGCACCACGGCCACCGGTACTTCAAAGGCCAGGCCAAAGGAGAACAGCAGCTTGATCACAAAATCCATGTACATGGTGATATCGGCCATCATCTGCACACCGTGCGGAGTGGTGCTCACAAAGAATTTGAAAATCAGAGGAAACACCAGGAAATACGCGAAGGCCGTGCCGGTATAGAACAGGACGATGGAAGACAGCAGCAATGGCACCGCGAAGCGCTTTTCGTGCCGATACAGGCCGGGCGCAATGAAAGCCCAGAGCTCGTAGAGCACGTAGGGCATGGCGAGCACCAGCGCCGCGACGAACGAGAGTTTCAGCGGTGTCGTGAATGGGGCGGTAATGCTGGTGGAAATCAGTGCGCTGTTGGCCGGCAGCTCGCGCAGCAGTGGCTGCGAGAGCCATTCGAACAGCTGGTTGGAATAGAAAGCCAGCGGTATGAACACCAGCACCACGGCGAGAAAGGCGCGCATCAGGCGCGTGCGCAGTTCCAGAAGATGTGAGATCAGCGTGCCTTCGGTCAGGGGCTCACGCTCGCCAGTCATGTGGGTGGATCATTGGCGTGCATGGCCGCGGGGTCGACGCAGCATCGCGCGCTGCGAATTCGTCAACGGATGGCGGCGGCACAGTGTCCAGGGCGCTCGCCGGCGGCGGAGCTGCGGCGAATTGCGGCGTGGCGTCGGGAGGTGTCGTGGCCGCGACCGGAAGGTTGGTGTTCAGGTTATCCTTGATCTCGTCGGCCTCGTTTTCAAGCTGATCGCGGAACTGGCGCGCCATGGCGCGCGCGCGGCCGGCCCAGCGGCCCATGGTGCGTGCGACCTGGGGTAGCTTTTCAGGACCGAGCACCACCAGCGCCAGGCCAAGAATCAGCAGGATTTCGGAGAAGCCAATGTCGAACATGGTCGCTCGCTGGTGCGCGCGAGTGCTTAGGTGTCGCCGCGGGCCTTAAGCGCGCCGGTCATCCTGGCGGGCGGCCGGGGCAGCATCATGGAATTCGGCATCCTTGACAGCGCCCGGTGTCGCCGCTGCGGCAGCGCTGGCCGGCAACTGCTTTTGCGCCAGCTGCTCGTCCTGCTCATTTTCGCTCATGCCCTTCTTGAAGCCACGTACTGCGGCGCCGAGATCGGAACCAATATTGCGCAGTTTCTTGGTGCCAAACACCAGCAGCACGACAACCAGAATGATCAGCAGGTGGCGGGGTGAAAACAGGTCCATGGCGGCCTCCAGGTTCGTGCCGATGAATGCAGACCACCAATAATAGGCGAAGTTGACCCTGGCCCGAAGTACAACTGCGACTTCTGCCGTGCGCGTCACGCTCTGGGGTGCAGCGCAGCTCCCAGGCGTGCCTCAGGCCAACGGGGGCACCTCCAGCCAGCACGTCACCGGGCCGTCGTTGACCAGCGAAATCTCCATGTGGGCGCCAAATTCCCCGCTGCCCACAGTGCCGTGCGCGGCCCGGGCATCCCCGAGCAACTGCTCGAAGAGCGCCTGGGCCACGGCTGGCTCGGCCGCGCCCTGGAACCCAGGCCGGTTGCCGCTGTCGGTGTCGGCTGCCAGCGTGAACTGCGGCACCAGCAGCAGGCCACCGCCGGTGTCGCGCAGCGAACGGTTCATGCGCCCGGATTCATCGCCAAACACGCGATAGTCGAGCAGGCGCTGCAGCAGGCGCGCGCCCTGCGCGGCGCCATCGCCACGAACGATGCCGATCAGCGCCAGCAGGCCGGGGCCTATACCTGCGACCGTGCGCTCATTGACTCGCACCTCAGCCCGCGTGACGCGTTGAATGAGTGCGATCATGGAGTGGCAAATCGGCTGATGAATCCGTACACTTTGCGACCGTTTTGTAGCGCCTTTCGCCAGTATTCCTGCGGAGTCCGATTATGCCCCCGATGTCGCGTAGCTGGGTCACTGTTGCCGTACTGGCGCTCGCTTTGATGGGCAGCGTAGGCCCCACTGCCGGTCACGCCGCCGGCGACGCGCAGCGCGGCAAGCAACTGGGCTACACCTGCCTCGGTTGCCACGGCATCGAGAACTACAAAAATGTCTATCCGACCTACAGCGTACCCAAGCTGGTGGGCCAGCATCCGGAATACCTGGTCGCCGCGCTCAAGGGGTACCGCAGCAAAGATCGCTCGCACGGCACCATGTATGCGCAGGCCAGCTCCCTTAGCGATCGGGATATCGATGACATCGCCGCCTATCTTGCCGGCGCGGTGCTGCCGGCGACCGCGCCTGCGGCCAGACAGGCGCCCAGCAAGGTTACTGAATTGTGTGTGGCCTGCCATGGGACCAACGGCGTCGGCATCACCGGCGACTATCCCACCCTGGCTGGTCAGCACGCCGACTATCTGCAGCGGGCGTTGATGGAATACAAGAAAGGCGATCGCAAGAACCCGGTGATGGCCACTTTCATCGGCCAGCTGAGCGACGCTGAAATCAAGGCGGTCGCCGATTATTACGCTGCGCAGAGCCCGGCACTCCAGACCCTGCTACGCCGCAACTGGCTGTAAGCCGCGCCCCTGATCCCCGAGACGGCGCGGGGACTAATGCAGTTGCGGTGCGCTGCTGACCGGCGCCACAGTGCCGGCTGGCTGCGCGTCATTGCCCAGGACCTTCTGCAGAAACTGCACGACGGTCTGTTGTACGGCGAGCTGCGCGTCGCCGCCAGCCAGACTTCCCTGTGGCTCGCGTGGCGCCACGAACCATGACTCCACCGCATTGCTGCGCAGTCGCCACAGCAGTTGCTCGGCCGCGGCGGCACTCAGCGGCGGCCTCTCCACGCCACGCAGCAACAACACCGGCTGGCGCAGCGCCGCCAGCTGCGTCATGCCGGCAACGCCATCGACGCTGATCGCGGCACGCAATCGATCGCCGTACAGGCCAAGTGCGGCGAGCGCCAGTTCGCCGCCGTCCCCGGTGCCCAACAGCACAACCTGCTGGCGCTGCAGATCGGGCTGCACGCCGATCCAGGCCAGCAGCGCGCCCAGATCCAGTGCCTCACCGCTCCGTTCATCGCTGCGCGCCAGCGCAGCAAAGCTGCGTCCATACCCGCTGGCGCCGCGCAGATCAGGTTCGATGACGGCGATCTGCAGCTCTTTGACCAGATACTGGACGAACAGATCCAGCTGCGCCCGGGCCTGGTGGCCGGGGCCCGGCAGCATGATGAGCACCGCGTGAGGCTGCGCATCCAGGGGTTTGTAAACGAAGGCGCTCAGCAGGCGCGCTCCTCCATCGGGGCGGTCCCAGGTGCGAAAGCGCAGGGCTTGCGGCGCAATCAGCGCCCGGGTGGTCGCTGCTGCACCGCCCTCTGCGATGCTCAGTGCGCTGCGGGTCCAGCGTGTGGTGGTCGCATCGGCGAGGTCGTAGACATAGACGTCGCGCACCGCGCTGCTACCAGTGAGGTCGATGGCCAGGCGCGTGCCCTGGTTCGCAAACCGCAGTGCGTGCACCACACCGACCGGCAGGTTTGACACCGTGATCTCGCGACTCAGCGGGCGATCGATGATCGTCACCCGGCTGTAACCATTGTCGTTCCAGGCATACGCCAGGTAGCGGCCATCGCTGCTCAGATCAAACTGCTCGATATCGTGGCTGACAGCCGGGCCGAACTCGAGCGCTGCGCCGCCATAGAAATCGAGGTAGTGCAGACGCATGAAATCACTGTCGCGATCACTCAGGAAATAAACACCGCGATCATCGCCGGCCAGATGGGCCTGCGGGATACGCCAGTCCGCTGGCGTGCGCTCGCGCCGTGTTGCACCGGCGGGCGCATCGACGCGCCGTTGCGCGCCGCTATCGACATCCACAAGCAACAACTCGGCGCCGGCAGCGGGCGGCGCCGGCGGCGTGCGCCTGAGCAGCACGGCACGATCACTTCGTGTCCAGCCCAGCACCTGCCAGTCTTCACCCGTGCCACTGAGCAGGCGGCGCGGCGCCGCGGCGCCGGCGAGCTCGGCGATGTACACGCTTGCGTAGGCGCTGCCCGGCAGCCTGGCAGTAAAGGCCAGGCGCTGGCCATCGTGCGCGAACAGCGCCGCGCCTGGTTGGGCACTCGCACTCACCAGCTGGTGTTCGTTGCCGCCGGCGACATCCTGCACATAGAGGGCTGCGTCGCCGTGTTCGCTATCGTTGGCCAGATAGGCCAGCAGCTGCGAGTGAAACGGTTGCGTAGCCGCATCGAGCAGCGCCGCACCAGCGTGACTGGTCGTCGCCTGCAAGGTGTCCGGGGCCCGCAGCTGCTCGAGCTGCTCGCCCGCATCCACACGCGTGGCGACCAGCAATTCGCCGCTTGCCAGCCAGCCGAGCAGCCGCGACTCACGGGTCACGCGGTATTGCAGCAGTGCCGCGCGCAGCGCCGCGTCGCCTGCCGGTACGCCGTCGTACAGCACCGTGCCCTCGATGCGCCGCTCGGCCGGTACTGGCGCTACCGCCAGGACGCCAACGCAGGCGAGCAGCAGCACCGGGATAAGTCGGAAGTGGTATTGGGGCATTGGTTTGCTATCGTTGAATGTCGCTGATTGAATGTCGTTGGCAACTATTCTGCCTGCAGTGTTACACAAGGCAACCCGCGCAGAACTCCATGAGCCATGATAATCACAACGAGGCCGCGACGCTGCGCGCACAGGCGGCGCTGCTGGGCGTGCCCCTCGACGGGTCGCAGGCCGCGGCGCTGCTGCAGTTGCTTACCGAGCTGGCGCAATGGAACCGGGCTTACAACCTGACGGCCGTGGAAGCGCGCGAGCACATGATTACCCATCATCTGCTCGACAGCCTGGCGGGCAGCGCTGATCTGCAGGGCGAGCGCATTGCCGATCTGGGTACCGGCGCGGGTTTTCCCGGTCTGCCGCTCGCCATCGCGCATCCGCAGCGGCAGTTCACGCTGATCGACGGCACGGCCAAAAAGATCCGCTTCGTGACTCACGCGGTACGCGTGTTGGGATTGAGCAATGTGCAGGCCTGGCATAAGCGGGTGGAATCACTCGCCGACGCTGCACCTTTCGACACGCTGCTGGCGCGGGCCCTGACTTCATTGCCGGCTTTGGCGCAACTGGCGTTGCCGTTGACGCGCACCGGGACGCGCCTGATTGCCTACAAAGGGCAACGTCCGGACGCGGAAATTGCGGCGCTGGCGCCGCCGTGGCGGGTGGTCGAAGTGCGATGCCTAAAGGTGCCGGGGCTGGCGGCCGAGCGCTGTCTGGTGGTGCTGGAAACCGTTCCACCAGGCGCAACGATTTAAGCCGACGCAGTTTTCTGGCGCCGCTGCAGCAGGCTCGCCGGCAACTTGAGCGCGCTGGTGAGCGAGACCAGCACCGACGCGGTGTAGGGAATCGACTGAATCATCAGGGCGATGATCCACACGTGCCGGTCAGGACTGGTGAATTCAGTCGGTGTTTCATGCAGGAGAAAGGCCGCGCTCCACAGCGCCAGCATCAGCACGACCTCCTCCCAGGCTCCGGCGAGTGCCAGCGACAGCGCGTGTTGACCGGCCCGCTTGGGGGTACGAAAAAACGGCTCGCTGTGTGTTACCAGGCCCTTGAGCACCGCACGGCCAATGGTGTGCGCCAGCGCCAGGCCAGCCAGCGCCGCGGCCAGGGTCTGGCGCAGGCCGATGCCGACGCGATGGGTATAAAGGTGCACCAGCTTCACGAGCTTGAAGGTAAACAGCGACAGTGGCAGCAGCGAGAACATCAGCAATGGCGCGTCGACACTCTCGGGATGGCTGAACATGGCCGCCGACCAGCCGATGGCGGCAAGGTTGAAGATCAGGTTGAAGCCATCGGCGAGCCATGGCAACCACCCGGCCACGAAGTGATAGCGCTGACCGGCGCTCAAAGTGCTGAAGCTGGGTCGCAGCAGGCCGCTGGCGTGGTGCCGCAGTATCTGCATGGCGCCGTAGGCCCAGCGAAAGCGCTGCTTCTTGTAGTCGATGAAGGTGTCAGGCATCAGCCCCTGGCCATAGCTCTGCGGCAGATAGGTCGCCTGGTAACCCGCTTCGAACACGCGCAGCCCCAGCTCGGCATCTTCGCAGATGCACCACTCGGCCCAGCCACCGAGCGCGTCCAGCACCCGGCGACGCACCAGGGTCATGGTGCCGTGCTGGATGATGGCGTTGCGCTCATTGCGGGTGATCATGCCGATATGGAAGAAGCCGCGGTACTCCGCGTAGCACATCGATTTGAAGGCGTTCTCATGCTCGTCGCGATAGTCCTGCGGCGCCTGTACGATCGCCAGATTCGGGGCCACGAAGCTGGGCGCCAGATCGCGCAGCCATGCAGGCGTGACGCAATAGTCGCTGTCGATGACGGCGATCACCTCGGCGTCGCTTACCGTCTGGCGCAAGCGCAAAGTTGAGCGCCCCGGCCTTGAACCCGGCCAGTGGGCTGACATGGAAGAAACGAAAGCGCGCGCCCAGCCTCTGGCAGTGCGCCTCGACCGGGCGCCATACCGCCTCATCGCGGGTGTTGTTGTCGATGACGAGCACTTCGAAATCCGGATAGTCGAGTCGACTCAGGGCATTGAGCGTTTCGATCAGCATGTCGGGCGGTTCGTTGTAGGCCGGCACGTGCACCGATACCTTGGGCAGATAGGCGCCATCGCGCAGGCGCGGATCAAGCAGCCGCTCGTGGCCGCGAATCCAGTGCGCCTCGGCCCATTCGTGCGCTTCGGCGAACAGTACCGCGATCACGCCGAGCATGCCCAGGATCAGCAGGGCGCCGACGATTACCGTGGTGAGCGTCAGGTATTGCTGCGTGTAGTCGTAGATCACCCACACCGCCGCAGTGGCTGCGGCGTAGATCACCACCGCCAGCATGGTGCGACCGCGGGTGCGCAGCGAACCGCTGTGCACATAAAACAGCGCCAGCAGCAGCAGTGCAATCGTCACCGAAATCCCGGCCAGCACGTGCCACTCGGGAATGCGTACGATCGGCGCCGTGAATTCAAATTTCACCTGGCGATCAACGTTGAATACGCCCCAGTAGGCGCCGACACCGCCCTCATCTTCGGCCTTCCAGGGTTGATCAAAGGCCTCCATGATGTAGTAGCGTTTCTTCTCGATGGCAGCGCGCGCCAGGAAGCGGCGCAGAAATAGCGCTTCGTTGGCAGCCGAGGCCACGGCGTTGCCGCGGGTACGACCATCCGATGGCCAACCCACCTCACCGATGATCACCTGCCGGTCAGGATAGGCGCGCTCGACACGCTTGAGATTCTCAAAGCTGGCGTCGACCGCGGCCTCGACATCCATGCCTTCCCAGTAGGGCAGCAGATGCACGGCCAGAAAGTCACAGTGGCGCGCCAGCTCCGGGTATTTCAGCCAGGTCGCCCAGGTCTCCGCCGTACCGACCGGAACATTGAGCGCCAGGCGCGCGCGATCGAGATGGGCGGTGAGTTCTGCGAGCGGCAGGTCGTTGCGCAGCATGACTTCGTTGCCGATGAAGACGCGCACCACGTTGCGATTGGTGCGCGCCAGCTCGATGGCCTTATTCACCTGCACCTCGTTGGTGGGGCGATCCTTGTCCAGCCAGGCGCCGACCGCCACGCTGATGCCGTACTTGGCCGCCAGGTGCGGGACGTCGCCGAGCGTACCGCCGGTGCCATAGGTGCGCAGTGCATGCACCCGCCCGGCGAGCAGCTTCAGATCGGTCTCGAGCTGCTCATCGCTTGGATACTGGTTGAGCGTGCCACTCTGGCCGGCCTGAAAGGGCGAAAACGCCAGGCCCTGCACCTGTTTGGGCCATGGCGCCTCGGAACTGGGCCGGTTGGCGTAGGCCCACAGCGCAATGGTCGCGGCCGCGCACAGCGCCGCAACAAGAATCGCCGATACCCATTTCATCGCCGCAAGTTTACCCGCAACGGCAGCCGCAGCCACGTGCAATAGCGGCGACAGGCTGACCGGGCATGGCCTAAACTTGCCCGATGAAACGCGTGATCGCGGTGGCCAATCAGAAAGGCGGCGTCGGCAAGACTACGACGGCCGTCAATCTGTCGGCGTCGCTGGCCGCGACGCGGCGGCGCGTGCTGCTCATTGACCTGGACCCGCAGGGCAATGCCACGACCGGGTGCGGCATTGATAAATCGACACTCGAACGTGGCACGCTCGAGGTGCTGTTGGGTGAATGCGCCGCCAGCGATGCCATCGTACCGGTCGGTAGTGCCGGGATGGACCTGCTACCCGCCAACCAGGATCTCACCGCCGCCGAGGTGCGGTTACTCGCCATGCCGGCCGGACGCGAGCGACGCCTGCGCGACGCCCTGGCGCCACTGCGCGATCAGTACGATGTGATATTCATCGACTGCCCGCCATCGCTGAATATCCTGACGGTCAATGCACTCATCGCTGCCGACAGCGTCCTGATTCCGATGCAATGCGAGTTTTACGCGCTCGAAGGACTCTCTTCGCTGGTTTCAACGGTCGAGCAGATCCGCGTCAGCGCCAATCCGATGCTCGAGATCGAGGGTGTGCTGCGCACCATGTACGACCCGCGCAATAACCTCGCCACCGAAGTCAGCAGCCAGCTGCTCAGCCACTTTGGCGACAAGGTGTTTCGCACCGTGGTGCCGCGCAATGTCCGCCTGGCCGAGGCGCCATCCTTTGGTCGCCCGGCGTTGGTGCACGACAAGGATTCACGCGGAGCGCTGGCCTATCTGGCACTGGCCGGTGAAATGCTGCGCCGCGCCGACCGCCCGCCACCCGCGCCCGTTATCATCAACACATGACGCAGAAACGACCGACATTGGGCCGCGGACTCGCGGATCTGCTGGGCCAGGCTCGCCATGTACAGCCCGCCGCCACTACCGCTGCGGGAGCTGGCGCGAACGCCGCCGGAAGCCATGCCGCTGCCGCGCCAGTCGGTGAGCGGCTGGCGCAGTTGCCGGTAGAGCTGCTGCAACGTGGCCGCTATCAACCGCGCGACGACATGCGCACCGATACCCTGGCCGAGCTGGCCGATTCGATCCGCAAGCAGGGGGTCATCCAGCCGATCGTCGTGCGCCCGATCAGTGGCGGGGGCACGGGAGCTGAGCAGCGCTACGAGATCATTGCCGGCGAGCGCCGCTGGCGCGCGGCGCAGCAGGCGGGCCTGGCGGCTGTCCCGGCGGTCATTCGCGATGTGCCTGACGAGGCCGCCATCGCCATGTCCCTTATCGAGAACATTCAGCGCGAGGATCTCAACCCGCTCGAGGAGGCGCGCGCCTTCGAACGCCTGATTTCTGAATTTCAGCTTACCCATCAACAGGTTGCAGAGGCCGTCGGGCGCTCGCGCGCGGCCGTGAGCAACTTGCTGCGCCTGCTGGAGCTGGCACCGGAGGTCGCGGAGATGGTCGAGCGACGCGAGCTCGACATGGGCCATGCCCGCGCCCTGCTGGGTCTCGAACATCGTCGAAAACAGGTCGAACTTGCGGCGTTAATCGTCAAAAAGGGTCTATCTGTACGCGAAACGGAAGTTCTGGTACGTCGCATGGCGGCGCCCCCGGGTAGTCCCGGCGCTCCGACAGCCAGCCGTGACCCCAACGTCTCCCGCCTGGAGACCGAACTGGCGGAGAAACTGGGCGCCAAAGTGCAGATCCAGCACAGTGCGACCGGTCGGGGCAAACTGGTGGTCGGCTATGGGAGCCTGGACGAACTCGACGGCATCCTCGCGCACATCCAATAGCTGCGCGCAATAGGTGCGCGTACGGCGTTGAAGCGCCGTGATGTCCTCCCTATAATGCGCCGCCTTCGCGACGGGGCCTGCACAGTGTCGTCGCCTGCCTGGGAAATCCGCTGACGAACTACGACTTTGCGCACGCCCGTCGCCAGGCGCTGATGCTGGTGGCGGTGCAGGTTGCGATCGCCGGCCTGGTCGCAGCACTGTGCGCCGCATTAAGCGGCGCGCCGGCGGCGCTCGCGGCCCTGGTGGGAGGCGGCATCGGCGTGGCGGCGAGCCTGGTGCAGGTGCTCGGCAGTTTTCGCGCTGGCGCGGTGGGCAACCCCGCAGCCATCGCCCGCGGGTTCTATCGCGGCGAGGCGCTGAAGATTGCGGTGACGGTGTTGTTGTTCATGCTCGCGTTGCGCGCACGGCGATTCATGCCGGGCGCCCTGTTCGCGGGGTACGTGGCGACCTTTGTCGCCTACTGGCTGGCGCTGGCGCGCACCAGGGTTCGGGGCATCTGAAATGACGGGAGGCGAACAGTTCGATGGCTGCTGAATCTGCACATGCCCCCGCCTCGGTCACCGAATACATCCAGCATCACCTGCAGAACTGGAGCTGGCAGTTCGGCGACAGTTCGTTCTGGACGCTGAATCTCGACAGCCTGTTGTTGTCAGCATTCATGGGTACGCTGTTTCTGCTGGTCTTCGCGATTGCACTGCGCACTTCCAGGCGTTCCATCGACAAGGCGCCCACCGGCTTCCAGAAATATGCCGAAGGCGTGGTCGAGATGGTCGACAAAAACGTCAAGGACACGCTGCATTCCCCGGGACCGTTGATCGCGCCGCTGGCGATCACGATCTTTTGCCTCGTGCTGTTCATGAACGCTGCAGATCTGTTCCCGGTTGATCTGTGGTCGACAGTAGTGGCCGAGCGTGGCTTCGGCCTGGAATTCTTCAAATCAGTGGCGACCACCGACCCAAACATCACTTTCGGCATTGCGCTGAGCGTGTTCGTCCTGGTGCAGTACTTCAGCTTCAGGATGAAGGGCGCGGGCGGCTATGCAAAAGAGTTCCTGTTTCATCCCTTCGATCACTGGGCGCTGGCGCCGTTCAATATCCTGCTCAACGCGGTCGAGCAGATCGCGCGCCCGGTTTCACTGGCATTGCGACTATTTGGCAACATGTATGCCGGCGAGCTGGTGATGATCCTGATTGGACTGTTTGCGCTGACCCAGGGCTGGCCTACGCATCCGAGTGCGATCCTCCTGTGGGTGCTGCAGTTCGTGCTGGGTTTGCTGTGGGGAGCGTTCCACGTGATCATCGTGCTGCTGCAGGCCTTCATATTCATGATGCTGACCATCGTCTATCTGTCGATGGCGCATGAGCACAGCGATCACTGAGTTTGTCCGGGGTTCAAGCATTAGGTTTTCGTTTTAAGGAGTTGACATGGGTAACGTAGCGAGTTTGGCGCAAGTCCAGGGCATGACCGCGGTGGCGGTGGCAATCCTGATCGGTATGGGTGCGCTGGGTACAGCAATCGGCTTTGGCCTGTTGGGTGGCAAGTTTCTGGAGGGCGCAGCCCGCCAGCCGGAACTGGTGCCGATGCTGCAGATCAAGATGTTCATCGTCGCGGGTCTGTTGGACGCGGTGACCATGATCGGCGTGGGTATTGGCCTGTTTTTCACCTTCGCCAGCCCTTTTATCAAGGGTATCGGTTGAGCTGAAATCAAGCCCGCACATCCGAGGTACGCAGCGTGAATCTGAATGCAACGATCCTGGCGCAGATGTTCATCTTCGCCCTGGTGATCTGGGTCGCAATGAAATTCCTGTGGCCTGAGATTACGGGTTCGATACAAGCCCGGGCGCAGCGTATTGCCGAGGGGCTGGCCGCTGGCGAGAGCGGCCGCAAGGAACTGGCGGCCGCCGAGACCCGCGTAGCCGAAATCGTCAAGGCAGCGCGCGAACGTGCCCTGGCGATCGAGCAGCAGGCGCATGTGCGCGCCAACGAAATCGTCGAGGCCGCCAAGCAGACGGCGGTCAGCGAAGGCCAACGGCTGATCGCGGGCGCACACTCACAGGTGCTGCTCGAGACCCAGAAGGCGCGCGACGAACTGCGTCGCCAGGTAGGCGCGCTCGCGGTGAGTGGCGCCGAGCAGATCATCGGCCGCGAGATCGATGCCGGCACACACGCGCAGCTGCTCGACAAGCTCGCCGCTGGCATGTAAGGCGCAGGCGTCAGCACAAAATGGCCGAACGCATCACGATCGCGCGACCCTACGCCAAGGCGGTGTTTCAGCTTGCGCGCGAGCAGCAGCAGCTGCCCGAGTGGTCGACCATTTTACAAAGGGCAGCCGCCGCGGTGCTCGATGAGCGCGTCGCGCCACTGCTGGGCAGTCCGCACGCGACGCCCGAGCGGCTCGCCGAGCTCATCACCGGCATTGCCTGGAGCGGTGCTGCCGCGAACGCTGCGCTGGCCACGCAGGCGCGCAATTTCATTGACACGCTCGCGCACTACCGCCGGTTGGGTTTCCTGCCCGAGATTGCCGCGCACTTCGAGCAGCTGCGCGCCGATGCCGAGCGCACGCTCGATGTCACGGTGACTTCAGCCGTCGCCCTGAACGATGCGCAGCGTGAGCAGTTCGCCAGGGCCATGCGCAAGCGCCTCGATCGCGAAGTGCGCCTGCATTGTGAGATTGACCCGGCGCTGCTCGGCGGTGCCGTGGTACGCGCCGATGACCTGGTGATCGATGGCAGTGTGCGCGCGAGCCTGCTACAGCTGGCTGCCGTCGCGGCCAGTTAAAGTAATAACGAGGATATTTCATGTCGATCAAAGCCTCTGAAATCAGCGATCTGATCCGTCAGCGCATCGAGAAATTCAGCTCCGCCAGCGAGGCGCGCAATGTCGGCACCGTGGTGTCGGTGACCGATGGCATCTGCCGCATCCACGGCTTGGCCGATGTGCGCTATGGCGAAATGATCGAGTTTCCCGGCAACCTGTTTGGCCTGGCGCTGAACCTGGAGCAGGATTCGGTCGGCTCGGTGGTGCTGGGCGACTACAAGACGATCAGCGAAGGCGACACGGTCAAGACCACCGGACGCATTCTCGAAGTGCCGGTGGGCCCGGAGCTGCTCGGCCGCGTGGTCGATGCGCTCGGTAAACCCATCGATGGCAAGGGACCGCTCAACGCCAAGGCTACGGCGCCCATCGAGCGCGTGGCGCCGGGCGTTATCTATCGCAAGAGCGTCAGCCAGCCGGTGCAGACCGGTTACAAGGCCGTCGATGCGATGGTGCCGATCGGTCGTGGCCAGCGCGAGCTGATCATCGGTGATCGCCAGACCGGCAAGACCGCGATGGCCATCGACACCATCATCAACCAGAAGTCCTCCGGCATCAAATGCGTCTACGTCGCCATCGGCCAGAAGCAGAGCTCGATCGCCAACGTGGTGCGCAAGCTCGAAGAGCACGGCGCCATGGCGCATACCATCATTGTCGCCGCCTCCGCCTCGATGCCTGCCGCCATGCAGTACCTCTCGGCGTACTCCGGCGTGACGATGGGCGAATATTTCATGGACAACGGCGAAGACGCGCTCATTATCTATGATGATCTGTCCAAGCAGGCCGTGGCCTACCGGCAGATCTCGCTGCTGCTGCGCCGTCCGCCGGGCCGCGAAGCCTTCCCCGGCGACGTGTTCTATTTGCACAGCCGCCTGCTCGAGCGCAGCGCGCGCGTCAATGAGCAATACGTCGAGATGGCGACCAAGGGCCGCGTCAAGGGCAAGACCGGTTCACTCACCGGCCTGCCGATCATCGAGACGCAGGCCGGCGACGTCACCGCCTTCGTGCCCACCAACGTGATCTCGATCACCGACGGCCAGATCTTCCTGGAAACGGACCTGTTCAACTCCGGCATCCGCCCGGCCATGAACGCCGGCATCTCGGTGTCGCGTGTCGGTGGCGCCGCCCAGACCGATATCATCAAGAAGCTCGGCGGCGGCATTCGCCTGGCGCTGGCGCAATACCGCGAACTCGCCGCCTTCTCGCAATTCGCTTCCGATCTGGACGAAGCCACCCGCAAGCAGCTCGAGCGCGGCCAGCGCACCACCGAAGTGATGAAGCAGAAGCAGTACGCGCCAATGTCGGTGGCCGAAATGGCGCTGTCGATCTACGCCGTCAACAACGGCTACATGGATAAAGTGCCGCGCAACAAGATCGTCGACTTCGAGGCGGCGTTACAGGGGTTCGCTACTGCTTCGTTCAAGGCCGAGATTGCGGCTGTCAACGCGAAGCCGGAGCTCAAGGCGCATGAGGCGACGCTCAAGAAGATCTGCGAAGAGTTTCTCAAGACGGGAACGTACTGAGACGTGGCGAGAAGGGCGCACAAAGCAGCGAAGTACGTCGCCCGCGCGAGTGGCGGGCACGGGCGGGATGCTGCGCATGAATGCGCGCCGTCGCTCCCCGATACACGCTTTGGGCGCACATCCATGCGCAGCATCCCGCCCGTGCCCGCCGCTCGCTCGCCCTGCGTGATCACGGCCTTGCGCGACCTTCTCGGGACCGGGACTCGTGCGCTCAGTGTCGGCATTTACGCTGCGCCCGCTCGTGGCGTCAACTCGTGCGCGAGCGGTGTGGCACGTGGACGATCAGGAATAGGTGGCCGCCCAAAGCGAATATCGTGGAGCGACGGCGGCCACCTATTCCTGATCGCGCCGCGTGCCACACCGCACCCCAGGAATTGACACCATGCCTGGTACAAAGGAAATTCGGACAAAGATCACGAGCGTCAAGAGCACGCAAAAGATCACCAAGGCCATGGAAATGGTCGCGGCGAGCAAGATGCGGCGCGCGCAGGATCGCATGCGCCTGGCGCGGCCCTATGCGGCGAAGATGCGCGCGGTGATTGGTAACCTCAATGAGGCCAACCCCGATTACCGGCATCCATTTCTGATCGAGCGCGACGTTAAGTCGGTGGGCATCATTCTGATCTCCACTGATCGCGGCCTGTGCGGTGGGCTGAATACCAATCTGTTCAAGAATGTGTTGCTGTTGCTGCGCGAGTGGCAGGGCAAGGGCGCGAACGTCAATCTGTGCGTGATGGGTTCCAAGGGCCTGGCGTTTTTCCGGCGACTCAGTCTGCCGATACTGGCGAGCACCACCGGCATGGGCGATCACCCGCACGTCAGGGACCTGATCGGCGCGGTCAAGGTGATGCTCGATGCCTATCGCGAGGGCAAGATTGACCGCTTGTTCATGGTCAACGCGCAGTTTCTCAACACCATGACGCAAAAGCCGCTGGTGCAGCAGTTGTTGCCGGCGCAGCCGACGAAGGACGCCAGCCTGCCGCAGCACTGGGACTACCTCTACGAGCCCGACGCCTCGCACATCCTCGACGGCCTGCTGATGCGCTACATCGAATCGCAGGTCTACCAGGGCGCGGTCGAGAATGTGGCTTGCGAAATGGCGGCGCGCATGGTGGCGATGAAGAGCGCTTCGGATAACGCCGGCACGCTGATCGGCGATCTGCAGCTGGTCTACAACAAGGCACGGCAGGCGGCGATCACCAAGGAGCTGGCGGAGATCGTCGGCGGCGCAGCGGCCGTATGAGCAAGATTCTTTCAATTTCCATGTTCGTCGCCCGCTGCAAGCGGGCGACGTTGAACCCCGGCCGGAGGCCGTAAAATGTCAACTGGCAAGATTACACAAATCATCGGCGCGGTCATCGACGTGGAGTTTCCACGTGAGTCGGTGCCGAAAGTCTACGAGGCACTGCGGCTCGCCGATGTCGAACTGACGCTCGAAGTACAGCAGCAGCTGGGCGACGGGGTGGTGCGCACCATCGCGATGGGCGCCTCCGAAGGCCTGAAGCGCGGGCTCGCGGTCAATTCCACCGGCGCGCCGATCCAGGTGCCCGTAGGCCAGGGCACGCTCGGTCGCATCATGGACGTGCTCGGCGTACCGCAGGACAACCGCGGCCCGGTGCAGACCAAGGAATACCTGCCTATTCACCGCCCGGCTCCGGCCTATGACGAACAGGCGGGTGGACAGGATCTGCTGGTCACCGGCATCAAGGTCATCGATCTGCTGGTGCCCTTCGCCAAGGGCGGCAAGGTTGGTCTGTTCGGCGGCGCCGGCGTCGGCAAGACCGTCAACATGCTCGAACTCATCAACAACATCGCCAAGCAGTATTCGGGCCTGTCGGTGTTCGCCGGTGTCGGCGAGCGCACCCGCGAAGGCAACGATTTCTATCACGAGATGATCGAGTCGGGCGTCATCGACAAGGACACCCTCGCCAATTCCAAAGTGGCGATGGTGTACGGACAGATGAACGAGCCGCCGGGCAACCGCCTGCGCGTGGCGCTCACGGGCCTGACCATGGCGGAATTCTTCCGTGACGAGAAGCAGGCCAGCGGCCGTGGCCGCGACGTGCTGTTCTTCGTCGACAACATCTACCGCTACACGCTCGCCGGTACGGAAGTCTCGGCGCTGCTGGGCCGCATGCCCTCCGCGGTGGGTTACCAGCCGACGCTGGCCGAAGAAATGGGCGTGCTGCAGGAGCGCATCACCTCCACCAAGACCGGATCGATCACTTCGATCCAGGCCGTGTACGTGCCCGCCGACGATCTCACCGATCCGTCACCGGCTACTACCTTCGCGCACCTGGACGCCACGGTCGTGCTCTCGCGCCAGATTGCAGCGCTCGGCATTTATCCGGCGGTCGATCCGCTCGATTCCACCAGCCGCCAGCTTGATCCGCTGGTCGTGGGTGAAGAGCACTACAACACCGCGCGCGGTGTGCAGGCCATCCTGCAGCGTTACAAGGAGCTGCAGGACATCATCGCGATTCTCGGCATGGACGAGCTCTCGGAAGAAGACAAGCTATCGGTGTTCCGCGCCCGCAAGATCCAGCGCTTTCTCTCGCAGCCCTTCAACGTGGCCAAGGTCTTCACCGGCCAGGACGGCAAGATCGTGCCGCTCAAGGATACGATCCGCGGCTTCAAGGGCATCATCGCCGGCGATTACGACGCTTTGCCCGAGCAGGCCTTCTACATGGTCGGCTCGATCGAAGAAGTGGTCGAGAAAGCCAAGACCCTGCAGTAACGCGCAGCTCAGGAGCAGGCACCCATGGCCGAGACCATCCATGTCGACATCGTCAGCGCCGAGGGCGAGATCTTCTCCGGCCCCGCGAAGATGGTCTTCCTGCCGGCGGCCGAAGGCGAGATTGGCGTCGCGCCACGTCACGCACCGCTGCTGGCGCTGTTGAAGGCCGGCGAAGTGCGCGTGCAGCCGGTGGAAGGTGCCGAGCAGTCGTTTTATGTGGGTGGCGGTGCGCTGGAAGTGCAACCCAAAAAAGTGACCGTGCTCGCCGACACCGCGCTGCGTGCCGCAGATCTCGATGAGGCAGCGGCCATGGCCGCACGGCAACGCGCCGAAGAAGCACTCGCCGGCAAGATCGACAAGATCGAGCAGGCCGAGGCGCTGGCCGAACTGGCGCGCGCTGCGGCGCAGCTCAAGCTTATCCAGCGCCTGCGCAAGGTCAGAGGCTAGCGCAGCGCGGCGGCGCTACATCGTCCAGACGTGCAGCCGGGTGCCACGCGTATCATCTACGCTGATTACCCGCTGCGCGGATTCCCCGGGCACCTCAAAGCTGCTGCTGATGAAAAGACTACCGGCACGCATTTCGCTGCGCGCCTTGCGCCACAGTTCGCCCATCGGCACTGGCGACAGAAATGCAAACACCACGTCGTAGCTTGCCAGATCAAGCGGCCAGTAGCTGCCCCAGCGGATATGGCAATTGGGCAGGCGACGCCAGGCCACGCGTAGCCGACTGATGAACGCCGGCAGCGGCGCAAGTTCCACGCCGTAAAACTCGCCATCGCGGCGCGCCTGCGCCAGCGCGATCAGCAGCCCCGCCAGACCACTGCCCAGATCGATGACCCGCAGCCTCGCTCCGGGCAATGGCGCGGGGAGCAGATCCTGTACTGCTCGCCACACACGCGGGCCGGACAGATACAGAGGCACTCTGGTACGAAACGTACTCCAGTAGACCAGCAGCAGCGCAATGAACGTACCCAGATAAACCCAGCGATTGAGCTGCAGCGCCAGCAGCAGCACGGCAGCGGGCGCAAACAGCAGCTGGATCAGCACCCACCAACGCTCCAGCCCAAAGAGGCGGCTGAGCGCAGCCGCCAGCACGCCAGCCAGCAACGCAATGAGCAGACGGGGAGTGCGACAGCCCGGTGGCCCTGACGCCAAAGGCCGTCACCCCAAGGGCGAAGATCTGCAGCAGCAACACCGGCACGATGGGCGGAATGTGAGACAGTCGAAACTTCATCGGGTAATTATAGGGTGCCGGCCACAGGCGAGGCCGGCTGTGTTAGATTGCCGCCCTCCCATGATGGCGCCCAAATGATTACCAGGCCTGGAAAATCCCCACCGCTCTCGGTGGTGATCCTCGCTGCGGGTCAGGGCAAGCGGATGAAGTCCGCGCTGCCCAAGGTGTTGCAACCGCTGGCCGGCCATCCGCTGCTCGCGCATGTGCTCGAGACCGCGAAGGCGCTCGAGCCGGCGCTGATACACATCGTCTATGGTTTCGGCGGCGATGCCGTGCGCACGGCGGTCACGGCGCCCAACCTGCGCTGGACTCTGCAGGCCACTCAACTCGGTACCGGTCACGCGGTCGCAACAGGCCATGTCCGGTGTGCCTGACGATCATTGGGTGCTGGTGCTGTACGGCGACGTGCCCCTGATACGCGCCGAGACCCTGCGCGCGCTGCTGGCGCTCGCCGGCCCCAGGAGCATGGGGCTGCTCACGGTGATGCTCGATGATCCCACCGGCTACGGGCGCGTGATTCGCAATGCCCGCGGCCAGGTGCTGCGCATCGTCGAGCAGAAAGATGCCAGCAAGCGCGAGCTCAAACTGCGCGAGGGCAACTCCGGCGTGATGGCGGTGCCGGCGAAGTTACTGAAGAAATGGCTGGCGCGGCTCAAGAACAGCAATGCACAGCGGGAGTATTACCTGACCGATGTCATCGCCATGGCGGTGCGCGACAAGATCAAGGTGGCGCCACTGATCGCGCCGACGGTGGCGGAAGTGCTGGGCGTGAATGACAAACTCCAGCTGGCAGAACTGGAAACCGAATACCGCCGCCAGCGCGCGCGCCAGCTGATGCTGGACGGCGTCACTGTGATCGATCCCGCGCGCCTGGACATACGCGGCGCAGTCAGCTGCGGCCGCGATGTCGTGCTCGATGTCAATGTGGTGCTGGAAGGTCCGGTGCAACTGGGCGATGGCGTGCGTGTCGGCGCCAACTGCGTGCTCAGCCAGGTAAGCGTGGGCGCTGGTACCCACATCAAGCCCAATTGCGTGATTGATCGCGCCGAGATCGGCGCACGCTGCGAAATCGGCCCGTTCAGCCGGATCCGCCCCGAGACCACGCTGGGCGACGGCGCTCACGTCGGCAATTTCGTCGAGATCAAGAAATCCGAGTTGGGTGCGGGCGCCAAGGCCAACCATCTTACTTATATCGGCGATGCTACGGTCGGCGCCGGCGTCAACGTAGGCGCGGGCACGGTCACCTGCAACTACGACGGCGCCAACAAATGGCGCACCGAGATTGGCGCCGGCGCATTTATCGGCTCGGGCACCATGCTGGTAGCCCCGGTGAAGATCGGTGCCGGCGCAACGATCGGCGCCGGTTCGACGATTACGCGAGATGCGCCACCCGGCAAGCTGACGGTCGAGCGTGCCCGGCAACAGACCATCGACGGCTGGCAACGGCCGGTTAAACAGAAATAGCAGCAAGGATGTCACGCGCATGTGCGGAATAGTGGGCGCCATCTCGACGCGCGACGTCGTGCCGGTGCTGATCGAAGGACTCAAACGCCTGGAATATCGCGGCTACGATTCGGCTGGTGTCGCGGTGCTGCAGGGTGACGGGCAGATGGGCCGGGTGCGCACTGTCGGCAAGGTACGGGCACTCGAAGCGGCGCTTGCGCTGAACCCGGTGGCCGGCACCCTCGGCATTGCCCACACCCGCTGGGCGACGCACGGCGCCCCCACCGAAAGCAACGCGCATCCGCATATTTCACGCGATGGCCTCGCCATCGTGCACAACGGCATTATCGAGAATCACGAAGAGCTGCGCGCCGAACTGCGCAAAGCCGGCTATGTCTTCAGCTCCGAGACTGACACCGAGGTCATTGCACATCGCATCCACTTTCATACGACACTGCTTGGCGATCTGTACAAGGCCGTGCGCGCCACCGTCGCGGAGCTCGAAGGCGCCTACGCCCTGGCGGTCATCAGTCACCAGGGTCCCGCGCGCATCATCGCCGCACGCATGGGTTGTCCGGTGGTCATCGGCCTTGGCAAGGGCGAGAACTTCGTGGCCTCGGATGTCGCCGCCCTGCTGCCGGTCACGCGTCGCTTCATGTTTCTCGATGAGGGTGATGTTGCCGAAGTGAGCCTGAACGGCGTACGCGTCATCGATGGCGAGGGCAACAGCGCCGAGCGCCCGGCACACGACAGTGAACTGTCGGCCGACGCGGCCGAGAAGGGCCAGTACCGCCACTTCATGCTGAAGGAGATTCATGAACAGCCGCGCGCCGTGGCCAACACTCTGCAGGAGCGCGTTGCCAACGGCCGCCTGCTCGAGGCCGCCTTTGGTCCCGCCGCGGCGGAAGTATTTGCACAGACCGCCGCGGTACATATCGTCGCCTGCGGCACCAGCTTCCATGCCGGCATTGTCGCCCGCTATTTCATCGAGCAGATCTGCCGCCTGCCATGCCAGGTGGAAATTGCCAGCGAATACCGCTATCGCAATCCGGTGGTCACCGCAAACACCCTGCTGGTGACCATTTCGCAGTCGGGCGAAACCGCCGACACGCTGGCCGCGATGCGCCTGGGCAAGAAGCTCGGCTATCTTGGCACGCTCGCCATCTGCAATGCGCCCGAGAGTTCACTGGTGCGCGAAGCAGACCTGGTCATGCTCACGCGTGCCGGCCCCGAGATGAGCGTTGCCTCGACCAAGGCGTTTTCCACCCAGCTTACGGCGCTGGGAATGCTGGTGATCGCGCTCGCCCGCCACAATGGCGCCGATGCGGAGCGCGAGCGCGGCTTGGTCAGTCGTCTGATTGAACTGCCCGGCCTGATCGAGAAGACTCTCCAGCTCGATGAGGTGATCCGCAAGCTTGCCCTGCGCTTTGCCGACAAGCACCACGCCCTGTTCCTCGGCCGCGGCGCCCTGCATGCCGTGGCGATGGAAGGCGCGCTCAAGCTCAAGGAACTCTCGTACATCCACGCTGAAGCCTACGCTGCCGGCGAGCTCAAGCATGGCCCGCTCGCGCTGGTCGATGCCGACATGCCGGTGATCACCGTGGCACCCAACAACGACCTGCTCGAGAAACTGAAATCCAATCTCATGGAAGTGCGCGCCCGCGGCGGCGAGCTCTATGTGTTCGCCGATCCCGATTCCGGGTTTCAGTCGAGTGACGGCGTGCATGTCATCCACCTGCCCAGGCACATCAGCTATTTCCAGGCGCCCATCGTCTACACGATTCCGCTGCAGTTGCTGGCTTATCACATCGCCATTCTGCGCGGCACCGATGTCGATCAGCCGCGCAATCTCGCCAAGAGCGTCACGGTCGAATAACGCCATGCCTGCAGGCACCAGGGCATGAGAACCATCATTGCGTGGTTGTGCGCCTGGGCAGCCGGTGCGCTGGGCTGGTGGCTCGGCCAGCATGTCGGGCTTATTACCGCGGTAGTGCTCAGCGCCGTGGCGGGCGGCGCCGGACTCTACGCCGGACACCGCTGGTTTGATGAGAATCTGAAATAGTCGGCGCTCGCCGCTACGTCGGTTTGCGCGAGTAAATTCCATCGAAGACGATTGTCCAGCTCCTGCCGCCATCGAGCGACTGATCCCAAAGTTGCCGCAGCGTGCCGTCGGCATTGGGCGTCCAGGTGATGCGATCCAGGCGCTGCTTGTGGGTTTTCGGATCATTGCTCTTGCCCGACAGCACCATGTGTCCGTCAGTGAAGTGACCGGTCAGGTTGAGCACGCCCGGTGAAGCATCCACCCAGGTCTGCTGCCACAGATCGCGCTTGCGATCATAGACAGTGAGGCTGTGGCCGCGGCTGCCTTCTACTCCGACCCAGTTCTCGAACAGCGCGCAACCGTCGAGCAGGCGATCGATGCGGTTGGTTCCCGCGGGCCAGCCGTTCTCAGTGACCGACCACTCGCCGATCCAGAAATCGAACTCGTGGTGAACGCTGGCGGCGCAGGGCGCGGGCTTGTCGCTCTCACCGGCAACTGTGCCTTGCAGGAATGCCGCAGGCAAAACAGCAAGCAAGGCTGACAGCAATTTCATGGGTTACTCCCGCGGGTTGAGTTGTATCGGAGCATTGGCTGCGTTCGCCATTGTACGCCCGGCGATACCTTGACGACAGGCGCTGCGTGCAGCGACAGATCACATGGCGTCCAGCGGGCTGCGCACAGCGCTCGCGCCCTTGCGCATCACATGAGTGTAGATCTGCGTGGTGGTCACGTCCTTGTGACCGAGCAACTCCTGCACGGTACGGATATCACTCCCGCGCTCAAGCAGATGTGTGGCGAAGCAATGGCGAAACGTGTGGCTGGAGGCCGACTTGACGATACCCGCGGCACGCATGGCGATGCGGACCCGGCGCTGCACCGTTTCCTCACTGAGATGATGGCGGCGGCGAATCCTGCTGCGCGGATCAACGCTCGGGAGGGGGGCCGGGAATGCATACTGCCACGCCCACTCCCGATCGGCGCCCGGATACTTGCGCGCCAGGGCATAGGGAAGCTCTACGCCGCCATAGCCATCACGCACCGCGATCAGATGCCGCTCCTGTACTGCGGCGACGTGTGCCTGCAGCGCTGGTATCAGTCCCTGCGGCAGCACAGTCACTCGATCCTTGTCGCCCTTGCCACCCCGCACGGTTAGTTGACCGTAGTCGAAATTGAGATCCTTGACCCGTAACCTCATGGCCTCCATCAATCGCAGCCCCGAGCCATACAGGAGTGAGGCCACGAGCCGGTACACACCGTCGAGTTGGCCCAGCACGGCAGACAAAGCCTGGCTTTGCGTGGCGGCGGCAACCTTTCGCTCCACTGCCAGGTAGGACAGGAAGCACTCAAGTTCTGGCGCGCCCATGGACGCCGGGTGCCGCTTGCCGTGGAACAGAATGAAGCGCCTGATCCAGGCGACATATTGCTGTTCCGTGCGGTAGCTGTAGTGACGCAGTCGAAGCTGTGAGCGAACCTGGTCGAGCAGGCGCGGCTTGTTGTCCATGCGGTATTCCTCAAACCATTTATTGACGTACTAAAATGGAAGTGCTCTAGTAAACACAACCACTTAGGAGCCGTCGATGGGCTTATACCGCGCAAATGCGGCAATTATCCACCGCATTTATGCGGTCAACTTATAGTTAGACCGCCGATCCAAGCAGTGAACATTAAGGTCACCGCTCCGCTCAACGCCACCAATATGGGTTGCCTCTTCGGTTCCGCGGCCCAATCGCTGCACTTCGGGTCTGGTGAGTGCGCGGTGTTCACGCGGTCCAGGTCACCGTTGCCCCGCATCACCTTGTGTGCGAGGCTTGCTGCGTGAGCCGTCACCACTCTTGTGACCATAAAGTGCCGCGCAGCCGCGCACGGTTCGCCGTTGTGTTGCGTGGTTCCGCCTGCTCACGCCGCCGCGCGGGTTCTGCTTCCACGCTCATCAGGGTTCGCCGCTGCCCAGGTGGCAAGGCAGCAAAGTTGCCGAGCCTTCGGTGTGGTCCTTCGTTCGAGGCCGCCATCGAAGAAACCATCGGTGCCAAGGAGCTAAGTCAGCTTCGGAGCCGAACGGCGCGCGGCAGTCTAACTACGCATTCGAGCGGACCGTCTTACGTCGCACGACTGTTGCTGCCGCATCGCGCGGCCGCTCAACGCGAGCGTTAGACGACGCTGCCGCGAGAAATGGTTACCCACTAGGGAGGTCGTGGAATGATTAAGGGTAGTTGCTTGTGCGGCGGTGTGACATTTCAGATTGCACGTGCAGTCGGACCGTTCGAACTCTGTCACTGCACACGATGTCGAAAAATCAGTGGGTCCGCCTTCCTACCATGGCTCGGAGTGCTTCGAGAGGACTTTCAGTTCACGCAGGGTCGCGAACTGATCCGAAGCTATGAAGCGCCGCTCCGCGACACGCCACCGCCGTATCGTACGTCTTTTTGTAGTCGCTGCGGATCGCAAGTGCCCGATCCCGACTCCACTTCACGGTGGTTCGAAATACCTCCGGGGGCTCTTGATGACGACCCTCACTTACGTCCGGACAAGCACATTTATATCGACACCAAATCGCCGTGGTATGCGATTGCGGACGACCTGCCGCAACTAGACAAGGCGGCAATTCGTGCCTATCGCGATACTCACCCGGGACCATGATAGTCTTGCGTCGTCTAACTACGCGTTCGAGCGGACGGTGATGAGGCAACGCAACCATCGGCGGCATCGCGCCGCCGCTCAACGCGAGCGTTAGACCGCATGAGAACTCGTAGCCACCATCGCCTCTATCTGGTCGCCAGCGTCGCATTCGTCGTGCTGGTGTTCGTTGCATTTTCACGAAAGTTCTACTTGGCCTGGATCTTCCATGCACCAGCGCTGCCAATCCTTCTGGTTGTCCACGGCGCGGTGATGAGCGGATGGGTGGTCCTGCTAGTCGTTCAGACCTTTCTCATCGCCGCCGATAGGACCAAACTGCATCGCCGGCTCGGCGTCTTCGGCAGCGTTTGGGCTGGGCTGGTGGTTATCCTTGGATCCGTGACAACTCTTCATGCGTCTGCGCGTGAGGTGCGGGACGGTACCCCCTTGGTTCCTCTTCAACTCACGATTACCGGGTTGGAGTTGGTTCAGATGGCCGCGTTCCTCTGTTTGGTCGCTGCTGCGATCCGGCTCCGGAATCGCGGTGATTTCCATAAGCGTCTAATGCTGCTCACAATCGCATGCATGCTGCCCTCAATATTTCCGCGCCTGCCGTTCGATGCCTTCGCCAGCTTTACCGCGATCTTGGTGGGCACATATGTCTACCTAACGATCTGCATCGGTGTCGATACAATGTGGCATCGTCGCCTGCACCCTGCCTTTGCTTGGGGCGGCGCGCTGTTCGTGGCGTCGCTGCAACTCGCGCTTCTCGGCGCGCGCATGCCTGCTTGGCAGCATCTCCTCGCACGTGCTGTGTCGTGATGACAGGCCACCGGCTGTGACTGTATAGCAGGCTAAGGACATGCGGTCTAACCACCCGTTCGAGCGGACGCAATCAAAGGGCGGCATATGCTCAGCGCGCGCAGCAAACAAGGCCGCGCGCGCCTCGCTAGGTTTGGGTCTGCGCGGCGACGCTCAACGGGGACGTTAGACCGCACTCGGAGGTAGTTCATGCGAAAGTCGACTCTGGTCTTACTCATCAGCTCGTTAGCAACGTGCGCTTCCGCCTGGGCTGCACCCCATGCCGAGACATTTCAAGTTCCCAAGCGCGGTGAATTACAACTATCGGTACCGGAAGGGTGGGTCAGTGAGCTCACCCAGCCTCCCGGAGAGGTTCCCCCGACAATTTCGCTTAAGCCGAAAGTCGGCCAGCCGTTTGAGGTCATGATCACGCCCTATTGGCGCAAAGGCGATGATGTCACCGTTTACGAATCGGCACTCCGCGAACAGACTGAGTCAGCAGCGGCGCAGGCTCAGTCGCAAGCTGTGGAGAAAACGTTAACGCTCAAGGATCTCACTGGCACTGGAGGCCACGGGTACTATTTCACTGCGACCGATCGTGCTCCCAAACCCGGTGAGTACAAATATATGGCACAGGGCATGTTGAAGCTTGGCAATCTCGGGCTCGCATTTACTGTTCTAGCTAACGATGGTCAGGCCGACGTCTTGGCCGAAGCGTTACGGTTGCTGTCCACAGCGGAACACAAATGAACGTGCGGCCTAACTACGCGTTCGAGCGGACCGGTTCACTCTCATCGCGGGCGCGCGTCCGGCGCGCCTGCTATCTTGCGCCGTCCGCGCGCTTGAAGCGCTTGCGGCCGGCCGCTCAACGCGAGCGTTAGGTGGCCCTGCGCCTCTGCGTGATGATTGCCGCCAACTCACGATTTGATGTCCCGAGTGCCAATAGGGACCGCACCAGCAGGTCGAGCGACACGGTTGGGTCACCGGCTTCCATCTTGGCCACGCGTGACTGACTGGAGCTAAGCGATTGAGCCAGTTCAGTCTGAGTCACGCCCCGCGAACTCCTGCGCGACTTCAAGCCATCGGCGAGTTTCAGGCGCAAGTCGATATAGGCCTCCTCGGAAGCGGACAGCCCCAAGAAGTCCTTGGCGTCTCCGACCTTCCAGCCTTTCGACGCCAGTTTGCGCTGCTTACTTTCCCGCATGGTCATACTCCTTCAGGCGCTTTCGCGACGCTTCTAGCACCGACTTTGGCGTTTTCGGGGTTTTCTTCGCGAAGACCTCCGCGATCACGATTGCATCGGAATCGATGCGATATATGATCCGCCAAGTGGCACCTGCATCCACAACGCGCATTTCATGGCATCTCGGCCCAATGGTCGACATCGGGCGCGAGTGCGGCATCGACAGTAGCTCGCCGCGCTGCAACCTGCGCAATAGAAACCCGGCTTCAATTCTCGCTGCCGCAAAGAAGGGCGGGGTCTTCACCTCGCCATGCAGCCACGCCAGAGGCTTGTCATTCGGGCTCACAGTCGACAGAGTATGTCAGAACAGACATATCGTCAAGGGGCCATCTAACTACGCGTTCGAGCGGTCCGTGATGCGTCGTCGCTGGCGCGCCGCGAGCGCGGCACGCCATTCTGCGCCCACGGCGCGCAGCCGTGCTCATCGCGCGGCCGCTCAACGCGAGCGTTAGGCGACCCGTACATGACAGAGGCTTCGTTCCACGTCTTCCGCTTGTCTCAGCGTGCCATTTGGCGGCGAGCGTTGATGGCGGGCCTGGGAATGGCCGGGGTGTTCTTGGCGATGGCGCTATTCTCGAAAAACAAGAGTCATGGTACGGCTCTGGATGACGCCGTCGTATCGGTTGCCTTATGCAGTTGCTTTGGAGTCCTGATTGCGGGTGTCCTCTATTACCTACGTTGGCGTCAACCACTCGAGGTTACGCCACACGGAATTGATGGCTTCGATACATCCGGGGGCAATTGCTTCGTTCGGTGGGACCAAATGCATGATTGGGTTGCCTTTACCGCGTACCTCTTCGTTCCCTGCGTTCTTGTTCGCCACACCGCGCTCAACGCCGGACCCCTCCAGGTTCCGCTAATGCTGGAGCGCCGCGAAGAGCTCCGCGCCCTTGTGGCCCAATATGCTGGTGCGGAGTGCCCATTAGTGGAGGCACTGGCGTGAGGTCGCCTAACTACGCGTTCGAGCGGTCCGTCATGCGTCATCGCGTGCGCGCCGCGAGCGCCCTTGTATATTATGCGCCCGCGGCGCGCGTCAGGCGTTGGCGCGCGGCCGCTCAACGCGAGCGTTAGGTGCCATTGTGAAAAACCTTCCTCTTGTCTTCGC
Organism: uncultured Gammaproteobacteria bacterium; assembly: GCA_963823235.1. GTDB lineage: Bacteria > Pseudomonadota > Gammaproteobacteria > Steroidobacterales > Steroidobacteraceae > FEN-1191. The sequence goes on from CAWGKS010000007.1 coordinate 789,257, forward strand.
GGCCATCTGGTCGCTCAGCGCAATTGCCGACCCGGCGGCCGAGCCCGCCCAGTCTTCATCGCATGACCTGAGCGGCACGTGGGTACTCCAAGTTCAAGACCTCCAGCACAAGTTGGTAGCAACACTATCGATCCAATTCTCTGGCGAACCGGCCTCGTCATGCATCGGCGGTACCTGGAAGCGCCTGCGAATCCAGAGTCACGCCTCGTCTGACGAGAATTTCTTCCCGGCAACCGACCCTTTGTCATACTCATTGATGGGCGAGAACCTCACCATCGGTCGAAACGAAGTGTGTGACGCCTATCTACACCTCAACGGCAAGTTTGATCACGACACCGTAAGAGGCGAATACGTCGGGTTTGGTTTAGGCGGCGGTAAGCAGCGGGGGTTCTTCGTGTTAGTCAAAGGGCACCTAGTCAATGGCACCTAACTACGCGTTCGAGCGGACGGTGAAATCGCCACGCAACCATTGGCGTTTGCGCGCCGCCGCTCAACGCGAGCGTTAGACGACATGAGCCGCGCCGTCGCAGAGGCAAAACTCGCTAGTGACATTGAGCGTTACGGCTGGCACTGCCTTCACGTTGCGCCAGGCGTTGGGGAAGAAGGGGCGCACTTTACATACACCATTGGTCTCGCCAAAACCCTCGGGCACCCTGAGTTGGCAATCTTCGGCATGGGCCGCGACGCCGCTCACGCCATACTAAGTTCGTGCGTAACCGACATTCGCGCTGGCACAAAGTATCCGCGTGACACGCCGGTTGCAGGCGTCGTTCAGGGCGACTGGCTCGTGCAGTTTAAACGAGTTCGCGCGGACTGCATCAATCAGTGGTTCGGTACTGCCGCACGTTATTATGACGGTGCTCCATTTGAAGTGCTCATCATGTTTTGGCAGAGCAAGGGCCGCCTATTTCCGTGGGAAAGTGAAGAGAGCTCAATACAGCGAGAGGCACTAGATGTCGTCTAACTACGCGTTCGAGCGGACCGAGCAAGCTCCGGCGTCGGCGCGCGGCCGCCGCGGTGGACAGTCAGCGCCGGCCGCGCGCAGCCGCGCTCATCGCGCGGCCGCTCAACGCGAGCGTTAGGCTGCACTTGTTGCGTGTCGCGCAACGCGGTATGCTCTGGCCGTGATCCAGTCATTTCGCCACAAGGGCCTGCGCCGATTTTTCGAATCTGGCAGTGCAGCAGGGATTCAGCCCAAGCACGCCAAACGCCTACGCATGCTTCTGGCGGCTCTGGATGCGGCGCAGGTCATTGGCGATATGGACGTTCCTGGCTTCAACCTGCATCCCCTAAAAGGGCAGGGAAAAGGTCGCTGGTCGGTTTGGGTTAATGGCATTTGGCGCGTAACGTTCGAGTTCCGGGACGGTCACGCCTACGTTTTGGACTACGAGGATTACCACTGATGGCTATGCACAATCCCCCTCATCCTGGCGAATTCATTGCCTCTGTCTACCTTGATCCAAATGGCATCACGGGTCGAGAGCTGGCAGCAAAGCTTGGCGTATCCCCGTCTACGCTCAATCGCATTCTTACGTCCAAGAGTGGAGTGAGCCCGGAAATGGCCCTGCGACTGTCAAAGTGTATTGGTCGCTCAGCGGAGAGCTGGCTCGCCATGCAGCACAACCACGACCTGTGGCAGGCTAGGAAGCGGGTAGATCTGAGTGACGTTGAGGCGCTTAAAGTCAGTGCAGCCTAACTATGCGTTCGAGCGGTCCGTGATGTCTCGGCGCGTGCGCGCCGCGAGCGCCGCGGTGAATTGTGCGCCCGCAGCGCGCTGCCGTCGTCTCCGGGCGGCCGCTCAACGCGAGCGTTAGGCCTACATGAAACGCATTGCGCTGGTGGTCGTCATTGCGGTTGGTGGTGTCTGCCAGGCCGCGGCCGATGACGCGTGGGTCAACGATCCGCCGAAGACCCTGCAACTCACGTATGCGATGCCCGAACTGGAGCCTTCCCGCTTCGTTGAAATTCCAGTATCTCTGGCCGACGAGGCCCTTGATATGCTTTCGAAGGCGCCAGTTGTCGAGGTTGGTGAACACTACTTTCCAGGGCTCAAGCTGAGTTGCGCCATGCCAGATAGGGCGTATATTGTGCGCGCGGTTTACGAACACGGAAATACAGGGGTATTTCACGTCAAGCAGCTAGGGCACACTTTGTGGATCCTTCACTACGCGCTGGGTGCTGCAGCACCTCGGCATCGATCGGCGCTAGTGGTCTGTACTCCTACCGAACCAAATACCATCTATGTGAGTGCTGGCGGTGCCATGTAGGCCTAACTGCGCGTTCGAGCGGTCCGTGACGCGTCGCCTAGGGCGCCCGCTAGGCGCGTGTGAACACTTTGCGCCTGCGGGCGCCATTTGGCCGCCGCGTGCGGCCGCTCAACGCGGGCGTTAGGCAGCATCATGAGCGACCGCGATACTCTTCTCACTCTCATCGGCTCCGCCGTGGCTGAGATTCCGATCAGTGGTAAGTGTGGTCGCGATATCCTCCAGGGCGCGATTGCGCGGCACCTTGAGGGGAGCGGCCTCACTGCCGATACTGAAGACACACGACAGCTTCTTAGGGCGCAAATGCCGGTATGGCGCAGTCGCGACTCGGGAGCCGTAGAACCAACAAGTGCCCGCCGCAAGATAGATATCGTGGTCTACTCTGGGGCAATAGTAGTTGGGCTCATCGAGACCGAGTCAGACCTTAACGACCTGAGGGCTGTCGGCACGACTCGCCGAAATGGCCACTACGATGTTTTCAGCGTGGCCCGAGCAGCCAACGGCGCACACTTTGATTCTTACAAATCAGTGGAGCGCATGGCCTCAGCTGCCTTCTACCATTGGCAACAGACCAAGAACGGTGTCTACCCATCGCCTCAGCATGGAGTCACACTATTAGAGGGCATTAGGTCCAATGCTGCGTCGGACCACAACCCTTCCGGTCTCACACTTATCCTCGTCAGTGGTATGTGCCGGGCTGGCGACGCATCGATTCTTCGGAGGCGATTGATATCCTTGGGGGCTGATCTGCTATGTGTCTCAGGCGCAGGTACAAATGCTGCCTAACTACGCGTTCGAGCGGACCGGTGAGCCGTCCGCGCAGGCGCGCGTCCGGCAATCGCAACCATTGAAACCGTCCGCGCGCCTTCGGCGCCGCGTGCCGGCCGCTCAACGCGAGCGTTAGGCGGCGCTTCGGGCCGGCATTTCACGTACGCGCCTTTGTAGTACTTTACGCGGTGAGGCTGGGGGACATGAAACGAAACATTGCGGCAGCCCTATTGTTGCTACTTCTAGCCCGTGTCGCGTTTGCGGCGGAGCTGGGTATTGCACCGACCCAAAACCCAGAAGCGCCTTACCGACTATTCAACACACAGAATATCTACACGCTCTTGAAGCTAGACACGCGCTCCGGGCAACTCTGGCAAGTCCAGTGGGGAGATAAAGAACACAGATTCGTTGAGCCTATCAACGACACGCCACTCGCACCGGGTGGCAAGCCCGGCCGCTTCACGCTCTACGCAACAAGTAACATCTACACGTTCATCCTCCTTGATCAAGAGGCGGGTGATGCTTGGTACGTCCAGTGGGGTAAGCCTGGTGAGCGGTTTCTTGTACATATCGATGAAATGGGTAAGACGCCTTGATTGCCGCGCCGCCTAACAACGCGTTCGAGCGGTCCGTGATGCCTCATCGCAGGCGCGCCGCGAGCGCGGCACGCCATTACGCGTCACCGGCGCGCAGCCGCGCTCGTCGCGCGGCCGCTCAACGCGAGCGTTAGACCGCCGATCCAAGCAGTGAACATTAAGGTCACCGCTCCGCTCAACGCCACCAATATGGGTTGCCTCTTCGGTTCCGCGGCCCAATCACTGCACTTCGGGTCTGGTGAGTGCGCGGTGTTCACGCGGTCCAGGTCACCGTTGCCCCGCATCACCTTGTGTGCGAGGCTTGCTGCGTGAGCCGTCACCGTTCTTGTGACCATAAAGTGCCGCGCAGCCGCGCATGGTTTACTGCTGGGTTGCGTGATGCCACCCGCTCATGCGCCGTCTCGGGTTCTGCTTTCACTCTCGGTGGTTGTGGCCGCTGCTTCGGTGGCGAGGCAACAAAGTCACCGAGCCTTCAGTGTGGTCCTTCGTTCGAAGCACGAGAGCAACCCACGCCAAATGCCACAAAGCTAAGTCAGCTCCGGAGCCGACTGGCGCACGGCAGTCTAACTACGCATTCGAGCGGACCGTTATACGTCACACCACTGTTGCTGCCGCATCGTGCGGCCGCTCAATGCGGGCGTTAGGCGAAGACAAGACACACACTGCAACGTTTGGCACCCTCGGAGGATTCATGCCGACTCAGATTATATTGGCAACTCGGCTCATGTGGGCTTCACTGGGCCTCGTCATAATAAACTCGGCGATTCAGTGGGGCTACCTTACGTCCCAGGCCACGCCAGTTTTTTTAGTCACGGTTCAAGCTGCTACATTGGCCATCGTGGCTTGGCTCATTTACAAGATAGGGAGGGGAAGAAACTGGGCCCGAGTCACATTTGCGATCATGTTCGTACTCGGACTACTTCCTGCATTACCGATGATGGCAGCAACATTCAACCGATCGCTGGTGGCCGGGTGCCTAACTGTCGTTAGCACGATCTGTCAATTTGTTGCTCTCTACCTGATTTTCACTGCACCGGGTAGATCGTGGTTCTCACCGGCACCCAAGCCCACATGAGTCTTCGCCTAACAACGCGTTCGAGCGGTCCGTGAGGCGTCAGCGCGTGCGCGCCGCGAGCGCCCTGGTATATTGTGCGCCCGCGGCGCGCAGCCGCGCTCATCGCGCGGCCGCTCAACGCGAGCGTTAGACGTCATGAACGCCGTCGTCGAATCCTCTCCTCAGCGCGTCGAGATATCCTACTTTGACCAAAACGAGGCGTTCGCACGGGAGCTTCCTCGCAGGGGAGTCCTGCTTGGCCCATTTGCCGACGTGAGCGGCAATGCAGACTGGTATGTGGTGCGCCTGGACGATGCCGTCTCCCATCAGGTAAAGCTCGACGCACCAGGTCAGTTTAAGCTAATCGTCGCGAGTCAGCTGCTCATTAGGTCTCGGTGGTCTGGTAAGCCCATTGGGGGCGCCGCTCCAACATCGGTGTTCCTGCTGTTGCCAGATAACTCCCAATTGCCGCTACCGCTCGTGCTTGATCCTGCTGCCTATTTACACGTCGCATGGGGCATGTGCTCAAATATCCCATGACGTCTAACAACGCGTTCGAGCGGTCCGTGAACCGTCATCGCGTGCGCGCCGCAAGTGCGGCGCGCCATCATGCACCCCCGGCGCGCAGCCGCGCTCATCGCGCGGCCGCTCAACGCGAGCGTTAGGTGGCCTTGGCAATGAGCCCCCCACGTAAGTTTGTTGCTGCCGTGCTCGCCGGGCTACTCGTAAGCTGTGCTCCTAAGCATGATTCGACGGTCGCGAGTTATCAGCCTCTATTTAGCGCCAACGCAGCCAAATCCATGGGCTTGGTTGGTGGGAGCTATGCCAAGGCGGCAAGCTCAACGTCAGCTAAGGAGGCCATTGAACGGTGGCAGGGATTCCTGGCCGAGTATGCTAATGGCGAGCCTGGGGATCTGACGGAATTGACGCTCGTTCGCCAGGCCCACTTCGAGCTAGCCAGGCTTTACTATTTGAGTGGCAGAACTTCGGAGGCTGATCAGCTCATTCGCAAAGCTGATGAGTACACTGTCGAGGCGACTCCGTCTCGTTAGAGGAGAGAATCGTGCAACTCCCAACGCAAGGCCACCTAACTACGCGTTCGAGCGGACCGGCTCACTCTCATCGCAGGCGCGCGTCCGGTGCGCCCGCCATATTGCGCCGGCCACGCGCTTGAAGCGCTTGCGGCCGGCCGCTCAACGCGAGCGTTAGACGTCAGACTTGACGTGCACTACGTTGTACGGTACACTGTAAGGATGGATGGCATCCGCTTCGAGTGGGACCCCAAGAAGAACCGGCTTAACAAGGCCCGGCACGGGGTGTCATTTGAAGAGGCCAAGACGGCCTTCTTTGACGAGCATGCACGGGTCATGGCTGATCCTGAGCACTCTGATGATGAGGAGCGGTTCATCCTTCTCGGTCTGAGCATTGACTTACGGGTTCTGGTGGTATGTCACTGCTACAGAGACGTAGACCACATCATTCGAATTATATCAGCCCGAAGGGCCGACTCATCTGAACGAAGCGAGTACGCAGGGTTTCTACCATGAAAAAGCACTACGATTTTTCCAAGTCAAAGCCAAACCCCTATGTGGGTAAGGCCAAGCGTTCCATTACAATTCGCCTTGATCCCGGCACCATCGATTACTTCCGCGATTTGGCCGGTAAAACAGGCATCCCCTACCAGAACCTGATAAACCTGTATCTCCGGGAATGTGCTTCAGAGAAGAAGCGGCTGCGTCTTGAGTGGGCAGCCTGACGTCTAACAACCGCATCGAGCGCACGCGTGAACGATAAACTACCAAGCTCAGACATCAACGCGCGCGGCGCTCATGCGGAGCGTTAGGCGCCCGGAGGAGTCGCCTTGGTTTGGCCTATCGCGTTGGGTTTTGGGTTGGCGGTAGTCGCCGCGCAGTCCATCTTGGGCATATTGCGGGGCCTTTTTGGCGCCCCCATGAATACTGCCGCTGACGTCTTGTGGCAATTGACAGCTTGGGGGCTCGCCTCCTTCATCACTTGCAGTTTCTTGTTTGTTCTGGCTGCCTACCGCTATCCGCTCAAGGCGTGGTCTAACACGGCTGGAATGTTGGTGCTGTACACGGTAGTGAGCTTTGTCCTTGAGCAGGTGCTAAAGACACCGGCGGGACCTCCGCCGTGGATATCAAGCGCATTTGAGTGGTTCTTCTTGATCGCTGCAGCAACAATTGGTACAGCAGCGGGACTCGTGGCTGCTCGGCGTAAGGGGACAAGGCATGCTCCATCGGGCGCCTAACTGCCGCGTGGAGCGGACGCTATCAAAGGGTGGCGCATGCTCGGCGCGCGCGACAAACAAGCTTGCGCGCGCCTCGCTAGGGGTGGGTCGGCGCGGCGCCGCTCACGCGGGGCGTTAGGCGGCAATGATTCGACGATGTGCCACTGTCCTGCTCTCACTATTGGCGCTCGCCGCTTGCACCACAATCCAGAATCACGCAGCCGCAGCCAAAATGAAGCGCGAACGTTCTGAGGCCTTTCAGCATTTCGACGGGGCTGCCTGTGCCGCCAGGGGTGGTGTCGTAAAAGGCGTTTGCATGTTCGGCTTTCCTGAGTGTGTAGTGAGCTACCCCGATGCCGGGCGCGCCTGCTCAGACAAGTCGGATTGCCAGGGCAGCTGCGAGGTCGCAGGCGACTATGTCAAGCCAGGCTCCAGCACCAAGGGTCAATGCGTCGCAACTAGTGAGCCATGCGGGTGTCATCAGCTTGTTACAGGTGGTAAGGCCATGGAATCACTCTGTGAAGACTAAATGCACATGGCCGCCTAACTACGCGTTCGAGCGGACCGTGGACGCCTTAGCGTTGGCGCGCGGCCGTCGCGGTGGACACTCTGTACCGGCCGCGCGATGCGTCCAGCAGCGCGCGGCCGCTCAACGCGAGCGTTAGCAGACTTGACATTGTAACCCGTGGCGTTACACTACCCGGGTGATCACCAGTTTTCGCCATCGTGGTCTTGAGCGGTTCTTTCTGTCGGGTTCTAAGGCTGGTATCAGGCCCGAGCATGCCGAGAGGCTCCGGTTGGTGTTGGGCCGTCTGGCCGCAGCGGTATCAGCCCAAGATATGGACTTACCGGGTTTGAGGCTGCATCCGCTGAAGGGACGACTCAAAGGCCGATGGTCCGTCACAATTAGCGGCAACTGGCGAGTCACATTTTCCTTTTCGGGCAAAGACGCCGTTCAGGTCGATTACGAGGACTACCACTAGATATGGCTACGCAAATGCACAATCCGCCGCACCCGGGTGAGATTCTGCGGTCCCTGTGTTTGGAACCGCTTGGCCTCTCGGTAACTGATGCGGCGAAGGGCCTTGGGGTGAGCCGCAAGACGTTGTCGTCCGTCCTCAATGGTCGGGCTGGGGTGAGTCCCGAAATGGCGGTCCGCCTATCCATTGCGTTCAACACTTCGGCCGAGAGTTGGCTCAACCAGCAGGTTCAATACGACCTATGGCAGGCCGAGAAGCGCCGCAAGTCTTTGCGTGTATCCAAGCTCGCCGCGTGATCAAGTCTGCTAACTACGCGTTCGAGCGGACGGCCAATCGACATCGCAACCATCGGCGTTATCACGCCGCCGCTCAACGCGAGCGTTAGCTGCATTTGAAGGCCGCACGCCGTAGGGGTAAGCTCACCGCATGATTGACTGGAATACCTGTCCTGCCGTTGAACGTAATCCCGAGCGCGTTAGTGGCGCTTGGGTGTTTCGTGGCACGCGGGTTCCGGTGGCGGCTCTCTTTGAAAATCTCGAAGACGGGGCTCAAGTCGCTGACTTTGTGCAGTGGTTTCCAGGTGTGAGCGCGGAGCAAGTGCGGGTGGTCCTGGAGCACGCCGCCGCCTCATTGCAAGTGGCGTGAGAGCGCATCCTCTTTGACCAGGGGACTCCGGCGCCACTGCGCGAATGCTTGCCGAAGCACCAAATCACGACCACTCGCGAGCTAGGCTGGCACGAACTCAAGAATGGCGACTTGCTGACTAAGGCCGAAGGCGCTGGGTTTGTTGTCTTTGTAACGACAGACCAGAACTTGAGATACCAGCAAAATCTACCCGGCAGACGCCTCGCCATTGCCGTACTTATGACGACCAGCTGGCCTCGCATCGCCAGGCACTCCGCGGCAGTGGCAGCTCAGATCGATGAAATGAAGGCGGGTCAATACATTGAATTGCCGATCCCGTGAGCGCAGCTAACAACCGGTTCGAGCGGTCGCGTCATGCATAAAGTGCCAAGCCCAAACGTAGTCACGCGCGCCGCTCAACCGGGGCGTTAGGTGGCCCTGCGCCTCTGCGTGATGATTGCCGCCAACTCACGATTTGATGTCCCGAGTGCCAATAGGGACCGCACCAGCAGGTCGAGCGACACGGTTGGGTCACCGGCTTCCATCTTGGCCACGCGTGACTGACTGGAGCTAAGCGATTGAGCCAGTTCAGTCTGAGTCACGCCCCGCGAACTCCTGCGCGACTTCAAGCCATCGGCGAGTTTCAGGCGCAAGTCGATATAGGCCTCCTCGGAAGCGGACAGCCCCAAGAAGTCCTTGGCGTCTCCGACCTTCCAGCCTTTCGACGCCAGTTTGCGCTGCTTACTTTCCCGCATGGTCATACTCCTTCAGGCGCTTTCGCGACGCTTCTAGCACCGACTTTGGCGTTTTCGGGGTTTTCTTCGCGAAGACCTCCGCGATCACGATTGCATCGGAATCGATGCGATATATGATCCGCCAAGTGGCACCTGCATCCACAACGCGCATTTCATGGCATCTCGGCCCAATGGTCGACATCGGGCGCGAGTGCGGCATCGACAGTAGCTCGCCGCGCTGCAACCTGCGCAATAGAAACCCGGCTTCAATTCTCGCTGCCGCAAAGAAGGGCGGGGTCTTCACCTCGCCATGCAGCCACGCCAGAGGCTTGTCATTCGGGCTCACAGTCGACAGAGTATGTCAGAACAGACATATCGTCAAGGGGCCATCTAACTACGCGTTCGAGCGGTCCGTGATGCGTCGTCGCTGGCGCGCCGCGAGCGCGGCACGCCATTCTGCGCCCACGGCGCGCAGCCGTGCTCATCGCGCGGCCGCTCAACGCGAGCGTTAGATGATGGCGATGGCGGCGCGGTGGTCGGCGTATGTGGTCTGCCTTAGCGCGGTGGTACCCGGCACCGAAGTTAGCGCCAGCATGATCCCCACGTGGCCAGCTACCCTGACTTCGGAGGACCGGCAGTCCATTGATCGCGTTGCGTGTCGTCAAGTTGTCGGTGTCGGTGCCGGACACCTCAAAGCGTACAGATATCAGCCTAGCAAGGCCTCTCCAATAGAAGTTGAGGTGATCTGTAAGCCGCACCGCCAGATGCTCGGACAGCCCGTCAGGAGCGGTACGGACTGCACGAAGTCAAATGTTGGCTGGACGTGCGGGGAACGCACTGAATACCTGGAAATCGCGGGGTCACCCAAGGCGACGTTGCTTACTATGCAATCGCCAGCGAATGCTGAACTCGGCCTGGGTGCCGTAAAATATCTATTAACACTGGGCTCATTCAAGGGGTGGTCGGTGCAGGGCTTTGTGGAGGGCCAGATGTGTAATACGACAATGGGTCTGACTAAGGAGCTGCTAATTGGGTGCGGTATGGCGGAGTTTTGGGTGGCACATGACTGCACGGGCAGCGGCCAATGCAGCTATCGGCTGTTTGACATGTCAGTTGCAATACCATGAGCCATCATCTAACTACCGCATCGAGCGCACGCGTGTGGGATAAAGTGCCAAGCTCTAACGTGGGCGCGCGCGGCGCTCATGCGGAGCGTTAGGCGGCAATTTGCGAGTGCGCGATGTTGATGCGTTGGTGGTACGCTCTGACCCGTGAAGGTTGCCGATGTACTGCGTCGACTCAAGGAAGACGGCTGGTTCTTGGTCGCTACCCGTGGCAGTCATCGTCAGTTCAAGCACCCCGGCAAGGCTGGACGTGTGACAGTTCCTGGGAAACCTAGCCATGATTTGGCCCCGGGCACGCTAAACAGTATCCTTAAGCAGGCTGGCCTAAAGTAGTTAAGGTAAATAGCATGCGCTACGCCATTGTTATTGAAAACGCTGGGAGCAACTTTTCTGCGTACGTACCCGACTTGCCTGGATGCGTAGCGACGGGTGAGACGGTTGCGGAAGTTGAACAACTGATCCAAGAAGCGATTGAGTTTCATCTTGAGGGTATGAGGGAAGATGGCACGCCTATTCCTCCGCCATCCAGTCGTGTTGATTACGTGGAAGTTGCCGCCTAACTACGCGTTTGAGCGGACCGGCTCACTCTCGTCGCGGGCGCGCGTCCGGTCATCTCAATGTTCGCCGCCGTCCGCGCGCTTGAAGCGCTTGCGGCCGGCCGCTCAATGCGAGCGTTAAACCGCAGATGTGGCCATTCAGCAAGCGCGCCAGGCTGCTCCGCCTTGTAAAAGACTTGGCCGTCTTCAACGACAAAGGCGTCTGGTGGGGCAAGTACACGTTGCAGGAGGCGCACGATATGCGCACGGCGAAAATCGCCAAGGTAAAGAGCATGATGAGCAAGCTTGACCGCGAGTCTTTGCCGACTCAATTTCTGGAGGCTGTGGAGTCTGGTGCGCTGGCTGTTGACTCAACGGGCCGTTTCATCGACGTCCTAGAGAATCACTTTCGTGGGTTGTCTGCGGCCTAACAAATCGCTGGAGCGGACGCGTGAAAGATAAAGTGCCAAGCTCATACGTCGGCGTGCGCGCCGCTCAGCTCAACCGTTAGACAGCATCGAGGTAGTACCGTGCTCAAACTCGTCATAAGCCTAGGATTGCCTGCGCTCGGAATTGTCATGGCGGCATTCGTGCAGCTCGCGTTGACCACTTTCTGGCCAGGGATACAGTTGCTTCCCTCTACTTTCGTGTCGATTGATAGTTACACCGCAGTGCTACTAACGATCGTGCTCTGCTTTTTTGCTGGCCGTTGGACGCGACGTAATGTTCCAGCGATTGCCGGCGCCACGTGCACTTTAATCGTGCCACTTGCGTGGTTCGGGCTATTGGTAAGAGGCACATTGATGGGCGCCGGTTCGACCGCGTGGGTCAGGCCGCTAACTCAATTTGTGCTAATCATTGCGGTGGCGCCCCTTTTGGGGGTGGTATCGGGCTGGGCGTTGTCACTTTCAAAGGGACGACGTGCGCCGCATGCTGTGTGATATCAACTTCGAAGTGCAACGCTGACTAGCGTTATGTCTGGATGATGATTTCATCTGGAGTCTTATATCCAAGTCGTTTTCTCGGTCTGCTGTTAAGTGATTGTTCGATGAGGGCGCACTGAGCCTGGGTGAGCTCCGGCCATGCTGGTGTTCTTGGGAAGGAACTGGCGAATGAGCCCATTGGTGTTTTCATTGGTGCCACGCTTTCAGGAGTGGTGGGGGTTGGCGAAGTAGAACGGGACGTCCGTGGCGTGCTCGATATCGGCATAGCCATGGAACTCGGTACCGTTGTCAGCGGTGATGCTTTTAAACAGCTGCGGATGGCGACGGATCATGCCGATCTGTGTATAGCCGCTCTTTCTTCTCAACAAGGGTCACGATGCAGTGCTTGGAGCGCTTGCCCAGGACGGTATCGATCTCCCAGTGCCCGATCGACTGGCGATTCTCCACGCTGGCCGGCCGCTCACCGATCATGCGCTTACCGGCGAGCCTGCCGCGGCTGTCGTAGGCCCCGTAGCGCTTGCGTCGCTGCTTGAGCGCACAGCGCAGGTAGCGATGCAGCTCTCCACCTCGACGCCGGTCCTCCCAGATATGCCGATAGATCGTCTCGTGGCTGATGCGCAGTTGGCCACATCGGCGCAGGCGACCGCAGATCTGTTCCGGGCTCCACAGCTGACGCAGGCGCTGCCAGACCAGGCACAGCTGTAGCTCGGTGAAGCGCGGATGAGCGCGTGAACGGCGCCGACGGCCCCTGGCTCGTTCGATCGCCTTCTCGACCTTGTAGCGTCCATCTGTAGGATGGGCGTTACGATGCACCTCACGCCAAATGGTGCTGCGGTGCCTGCTGAGCACTTGGGCTATCCGGGGGTTGCCATAGCCTTGCATTCGCAAAGCCGAAAGCCTATATCTCTCCTCAGAAGTGATCTGGTGGTAGCTCATGGCAAATTCCCTTTTCTTGGCGGAACAGAGAGTCTGCGACTCTGCCAGATCACTTCCTTCAACCCAAAAGCGGTTGCACTTAGTTTATGAATTCGCGTCGCGCGGCCGCTCAATGCGGGCGTTAGGCCGCAGTTCGACGCCCCGGCCGTCTTGACTCGCAGTATCCACATGGATACACTGCTGCTCGTGTATCAGCTCCAGTCCACTGCCACCTTCGACGACTGGGTACGGGGTCTCGCTGACAGGAAGGCCAAAGCTCGCATTCTCGCGCGTTTGGAGGTCGGTGAAGCTGGGGAACCTCGGAGACGTCAAGAGCCTGCGGTGACGGAGTCCGAGAACTGCGCATCCACGTCGGTCCAGGCTACAGGGTGTACTTCGCCCAGAGTGGCAGAGTGGTGCTGTTGCTGCTGTGCGGAGGAGACAAGTCGACCCAGACGCGTGACATTGCCAAAGCTCTGCGACTTCTTAAGGGAATCGCAAGGAGTAAGACATGCCCAAAGTGAAACCATTTGACACGAGCGCATTTCTCGACGACGACGAAGTCATTGCCGAGTACCTCACAGCTGCGCTGGAAGATTCCAACCCTGATGTATTCCTGACCGCAGTTGGTCAGGTTGCAAAGGCTCGAGGAATGGGTGCGATCGCTGAGGGCGCCGGGCTCGGACGAGAGAGCCTCTACAAAGCGCTGACGCCTGGCGCTAAGCCCCGATACGACACTGTGTTGAAGGTGCTTCAGAGTCTCGGCGTCAAGCTCTCGGTTACTGCGGCCTAACAACCGCATCGAGCGCACGCGTGAACGATAAAGTGCCAAGTTCAAGCGTGGGTGCCCGCGGCGCTCATGCGGAGCGTTAGGCGAGCGTGGGCACATGGGGAGACTTCTATGACAGTTACTAGCGCCGGCTGCAAGTGCGGGGCGATAGAGATCGAGATCTCAGCGCCGGTCGAGGTGGCGGTTAACTGCCACTGCGCGATGTGTCGAAGCATTAATGGCTCAGCGTTCTCTACCTACGCGCCGTTGGCCAGCTCAGCCGTTCAGCTTGTGAAAGGTAACGAGAACCTATGTAGCTATAAGGTGACGTCAGGCGCCAGAAAGCACTGGTGCCAGAGCTGTGGCACGCCGCTTTTCAATACCAACACAAAATATCCAGACCGGACGATGGTTTACTACGGCGCCCTAAGAGATCACCCCACTGTAGCACCGCGGGCAAATATTTATTGCAGCAGCAGATTACCTTGGGTCAATTCATTGCAACAACTAAAGAGTTACGATGAAGCAAGAACGATGCCCGCCTAACTACGCGTTCGAGCGGTGCGTGAGGCATCATCGCGCGGCCGCTCAACGCGGGCGTTAGAGGCGCGATGTGGACCTATCACACCCGCCACGATAGCAGTACTGAGGCAATCCTCGCCTGCGTGCAGCAGCACGGTAGGCCTGTGTCGTTTGCGCAGTTGTTTGACGCCTGGCGCAAAGACTCCGAGTTTCGAAGGCAGTGGGTTGCCCTCATGCGCAACATTCCATTCAACGCATATTGTTGGGAGAATCCACCGTTGACGGCCGCGACAGCGAACAGCCCAAATGGGTGCGTATTTGTCCAATGCCAGACCCTTTCAGGCGCGACCGCCGACATCGGGCCGTTCTCTGAAGTACTAAGAGATAAGAACGGCTCCGCGCTGTTCCGCAATCTCGGCGGAGATGCGCTGCTGGTTGCGCCCTGCCGCGCAGACAAGCACACTGATTACGCACACATTGCTGCGTTCATGCGGACGGCACCGGAAGATCAGGCCGCACAGTTCTGGCGTGATGTTGGGAATGCCTTAGATGAGCACCTGTCCTCCAAGGCCATGTGGTTGAGCACCGCCGGGCTCGGCGTCTCGTGGGTGCATGTCCGTCTTGACTCTAATCCAAAGTATTATCGGCATCGTCCGTACGCGGAGTCCGATTACTGGAACATCTGCAAGTGAGGGTGCGCGCATCTAACTACGCGTTCGAGCGGTCCGGCTCACTGTCATCGCGGGCGCGCGTCCGGCGCGCCCGCCATATTGCGCCGGCCACGCGCTTGAAAGCGCGTCAGCCGGCCGCTCAACGCGGGCGTTAGGCGGCTCTTCAGGGCACCTTGACGTTAAAACGTCATAGGTTCATCATTCCGTCCATGAGTACCCCTAAGCGCGCCACCGTCTACTTTGAGGCCGAGGTCCACAAGGCGCTGCGCCTGCGGGCGGCCGCAAACGACCGCTCAATCTCCGATCTCGTTAATGACGCGGTGCGGGTGTCATTGGCTGAAGATGCGGCCGACCTCTCTGCCTTTGATCGGCGTAAGAAGGAGCGCAGCGTTTCCTTCGACAGCTTCGTGCAGGGCATGAAGCGTCGTGGCCTCATATAACGTCCTTATCAAGACCTCCGCGGGCAAGGAACTTGCCGCGGTAGGATCAATGACCGACCGTGA
The DNA here is from genome assembly GCA_963823235.1 of uncultured Gammaproteobacteria bacterium. Lineage (GTDB taxonomy): Bacteria > Pseudomonadota > Gammaproteobacteria > Steroidobacterales > Steroidobacteraceae > FEN-1191. Next base: position 804,509 of record CAWGKS010000007.1, read on the forward strand.
AAGGCTCATCACCCGTATTCAGGCGTTGGCGACCAACCCCAGGCCAAACGGGTCTGAGAAACTCGCCGGTTACGCTCATCGCTACCGGGTACGGCAAGGCAACTTCAGAATCGTCTATCTCATTGACGACGAAGCTAGCGCGGTCACTATCTATAAGATCGGTCACCGGAAGGATGTATATCGATGAGCCGCCTAACTACGCGTTCGAGCGGGCGGCGATCGGCATAGAGTGCCAAGCACAAACACAAGTCACGCCGCCGCTCAACGCGAGCGTCGGAGGTCAATCGAAAGGAGGGCATGATAATGACCCGCATCCGAGTTGAAGGCTTTACCATCTCGCTTGACGGATACGGAGCTGGTCCGAATCAGGACATCAGTAGTCCGCTCGGCGTGGGCGGGACAGACTTGCACCAGTGGTTGATCCCGACACGTACGCTCCAACGGGCCCTGTTTGGCGCCGACGGTGGCACAACGGGGATCGATGACGACTTCGCTGCGCGGGGCTTCAAAAATGTTGGCGCCTGGATTCTCGGAAGGAACATGTTCGGACCGATTCGCGGTTCCTGGCCCGACATGAACTGGAAAGGCTGGTGGGGGGACAACCCACCCTATCACGTTCCAACTTTCATCCTGACTCATCACGCGCGCCCACCCATCGAGATGGAAGGCGGAACGATATTCCACTTCGTCACAGGCGGGATTCACGAGGCGCTTGACCGGGCGCGCGAGGCAGCCAACGGAATGGATGTGCGCATTGGCGGCGGCCCTGACACTATCCAGCAGTATCTTCGTACGGGCCTCATCGATGAGCTGCACGTCGCCATCTCGCCGGTCCTGCTGGGCGGGGGAGAGCGACTGTTCGAGGGGGTTGACGTGCGCGCTCTGGGATACGAATGCATTCAGTTCGTTGGGTCGGAGAAAGCCACCCATGTTGTACTCCGGCGCCAAGGGCACAACGATGCCTGACAACCGGTTGCAGCGGCTGGCGCCGCCGCGCCGCCGCTGAAGCGGAACCTCGTGCGCCTTAAGGAAGGAGAGCGTCATGTTTGAAGCCCTTATTGGTGTCGCGATAGGTGCTCTCACAATAGTCCTGGCACGGACCATTCGTGGACAGCGTTGGTTGTATTCAATAGGTCTGCTCACTCTGCCTGGCTTGTACGCATGTTTTGCTCTACAAGCCGGTGAGCCGGCTGTGGGCGTCAAAGAAATGATCTACGGTGTTCCGTTTGTCGCAGTTGGGCTGATTTTCGCGTTTGTGAGCGTCCGTCAGTCAGCGGTAGTGGTCGGTGCATTCTGGATACTTCACGGGCTGTACGATTTGACGCATAGTCAGTTCATCACAAACTCTGGTGTTCCTGGTTGGTATCCCGTCTTTTGTTTCTCGGTTGATGTTGTTATTGGTGCATATCTGCTATGGCTGTCGCGTCGTATCTCCAATGCAAATCTTCGCCAGGCGTAAGTCGTGGCTTTGCCATTCCCGCAAGCCAGTTGGAGCAGTTCAAGTTATTGAAGACGACGCATAACCCTGCCACCAAAGAGAGGTCTATCGATGAGCCGCCTATCTACGCGTTCGAGCGGTCCGTGTTAGCCGCGGTGCGCAGCCGCCCAACGTGAGCGTTGGGTTCACAATGTGGCGCGCTGGCATGGTCTTCCTGCTATCCACCTTAGCCAATGCCGGGGGAAGTCTGGTCGGCTCGACTATTCCGCCTGTTCCGTCTGGCCTCCAGAACCAGCTCGGCGCGTGTGTCGGCGAAGACCCTTCGTATGAACACGCCTGCGATTACTCGGTTGGAATTCTGCAGGATGACGCGGGCGTACCCAAAATCGTTTACGGGGGTCGCCTGAAGGTGCAGGATAAGTCCGGTCACCACATCTGGCTCGTTCTCGATACCTTTGACGTTCCAACCCTGCCCAAAGGGTATCAACTCTCGTACGCTGATTGCGGGCCCAATGGCGAAGTCGATGCGACTATCGTCGCCGCGGTCCGATTCGACATTTCAAAAGACTTACTTGACGAGGTCCTTTGGGCGAAGCGCCTAGACCTAAAAGCAGGGCGGTTTGTGGACCTGCCAGTCAGGGGACTAAAGTGTGTCAATGCGGCATTTGGCAGTGACTAGAACGGCGGGGCACCACAAGCGGTGACACCTCACTACCGCATCGAGCGTCCGCGGAAATGATTCGGCAGCGGCCCAGGGGCGCTCCACAGTCCATACGAGCTACGGCCGATCAATTGCCCTTTCAAAATTGCTCCTTCGATGCTGTGCTCGCGGTTCTAACGATTCATCATTGGTCGCGTCGCGACAAGGGCCTTGCGGAGATACGACGGGTTGCTCGCGATCGCGTAGTTATCTTCACCTGGGATCCCGAGCATCCTGGGTTCTGGTTGGTTCAGGATTACCTCCCTGAAATTCTTGAAAATGATCGACCCAACTTCCCGTCGCTACGTGATATAGAGCATGCTATTGGCCCGACAGAAGCGCAAACAGTCTGCGTACCGGCAGACTGCTCTGACGGCTTCCTCGGTGCTTACTGGCGTCGCCCCGAGGCCTACCTGGACGCTCGCGTGCGTGCAGCGATCTCTGGGTTTTCCAAGATCGACGCGGCGGCCGGCATAGCACGACTTCAACGTGATCTTGAGGATGGGACGTGGAGTGGACGATACGGCGCACTACTATCGCTACCCGACCGGGACATCGGCTATCGTCTGGTCGTTGCGCGGCGCAGCTGAATCGGAGCGTTGGGCGACATGAACGTCCTCGCCCTTTCCGGCAGTCTTCGGGCTCGCTCGATCAATTCCGCCTTCTGCCGGGTCGCCGCCCGCCTTGCCCCAAAGTCTATCGACGTTACGGTGTTTTCTGGACTCGGTGAACTCCCGCTCTTTAATCCAGATCTTGAAGCCAGTCCCCCGGACTCTGTGCGGCTGTTCCGCTCGGCAATTCTCCAGGCTGACGCCCTCCTGATTGCAAGCCCCGAATACGCCCATGGCATTTCTGGTGTAATGAAGAACGCACTTGACTGGCTGGTCAGCTTCGAGGGTGTCGTCAGGAAGCCTGTTGCCTTGATCAACACTTCGCCCAGGGCACGTCATGCATACGATGCGCTCCGGGAGGTGCTTCGCACGATGTCGACGGACCTTATCGAAGACGCATCGCGGCCGATTGCGCTACTGGGCATCTGTGATACCGAAGAGGCCATGCTTACCGACCCTGAATTTCGAAAGGTGACCTATTCCGTGCTCCAAGCCATCAGCACACACTTCACCGGGCTCGACGATCCCGGACCATTCTTCACGGTGGAATAGAATGCCGCCTGACAAGCTGTTGCAGCGGTCCGGGGTCGATAGAGGACCTGGCCGCTGTGCTTCAGTCGCTTCGGGACGAAGGATGTCAAGTCCTGGAGTAGACGGACGACTCCGATTACGGGAAGTTCGCTTGGGTCATGGATCCTGACGGCAACAAGGCGGAACTATGGCAGCCACCTCCGGGACAGTGAGCTTCATGCCTGAAGACCTAGTGCCGGCGCCCGACCCGGGTGTTAGACCCCGGCAATGACTCAGGCATTCTCGCTACTTCCCGGGCAATACGCGCTAGCCCGCCTTGCGCCGGAATCCCCGGCTCCGGTGTGGGCCTTTGCATCGCATGGGTTCGCGTCAGTCACACGCACGGCTGACGAACTGTCTGTCGTCTGCCTGGCGGATCTGGTCCCCGCCGGCGTCAAGTCCGATGGGGGCTGGTGTTGCCTGAAGCTGAAAGGCCCGTTCGCCTTTGACCAGGTTGGCATCCTGGCTTCTTTTGCGGTTCCGCTGGCGCAGTCTGGAGTAGGCATCTACGCCATAAGTACCTTCGACACTGACTACATCCTGGTCAAAGAGAATCAGCGCGACCTCGCGATCAAGTCGCTGCTGTCTGCCGGCCATTTCATCTCAGCTGATGGATAGTCTGAGTACACTGCAAAGCCTGACCATACTTAAGCGCTAGCCGTCGATCAACGATTGGGAGAGCGTTACTTGTTTTCGCACGTATTCGTCGGTGTCAGCGACTTCGAACGCGCTCTGGCGTTCTACGGTCCGCTATTGTCCACGCTCGGAAAGGAGCAGCGCTTCTGTGAACGCGAGCGACCCTGGGCCGGCTGGCAATCAGGTCCTGGTCCGCGGCCGCTCTTCTTGATTGGTGCGCCCTATGACAAGCTGGCCCACCAACCTGGAAACGGCCAGATGGTCGCCTTTCTTGCAGACAGCAGAGCAACGGTAGACCGTGCCTACGCCGTAGCCCTTGCGAATGGTGGCACGTCTGAAGGTGTGCCCGGCTTGAGGCCCGAGTATCACGAGTATTACTATGGTGCGTACCTTCGTGATCCCGACGGAAACAAGCTCTGCATCGTATCGCATGTGCCTTAAATCTGATCTCAGGCGGCACTAAGGGAGTGCAAGTGATTTGTCGCATATGGCATGGCCGAACGTTGCGGGCGACCGCGGATGCCTACGCGAACTTTCTCACGCACCGGGCCATTCCGGATTACCAATCCATCTCCGGAAATCTCAGCGCCGCGGTTCTCCGGCGCGACGAGGCGGAGATCACGCATTTCGTCACGCTGACATACTGGACTTCCGGGCAGGCGGTCCGTGCCTTTGCTGGTGATGAGCTGCTCAGGGCGAAATACTATCCTGAAGACCAGGACTATCTGCTGGAGTTCGAGCCGTACGTGCAGCACTATGTCGTGGTGGCTTCGAGTGACCCCGCCTGAGGCCAGGTTCGAGCGGGCCGTTCAACGCGGGTATCAGACGTCACAGAGAGGTTCGGCCATGTCTGCTTCAGGCTGCCGGTAGTACCCGTCTTATGCTCACTACGCCGCAGGGTGCCGGAACTCCGGGTGCAACTTCGACTCTGTACTTTACGGTGCGAGAAATTGAACAGGCTTGTAGGTAGCTAGCGTGGTCAAGACACATGGGCTGACTCACATTGCGCTAAAGGTAGCGGACCCTGAAAGTTCCTTGCGTTTCTACCGCGCAGTGTTTGGGGTTGAAGAGTATTTTCGCGATGCGAACTCCATCCAGGTCAAGGGCCCCGGACCGTTCGATATCATTGCGTTTGAAAGTTCAGGCTCGGGGGTTGGTGTACCGGGCGGCATCGCACACTTTGGGTTTCGGCTGACCACGCCAACTGACATTGACGCGGCGGTAGCGGAAAGTCTGGCTGCGGGGGGTCGACTGCTGCGACGCGGGGAGTTCGCGCCGGGCCTGCCGTTCGCGTATATATCTGATCCCGATGGCTATGAAATTGAAATCTGGTATGAGTAGCAGGCGCCCTCCAACAGCGGTTCGATCAACGTCGACGCTGCCGCTGAGCCTTGTAGGTTAGGCCGTTCGCCGTTGCCTACCCATATGCCGCAACGGCCTTCAAGATCACCTCTGGACGACGACGTGTGCATACATGTCTTCACTGTGTCCGCTGCCATGGTCGGCGTATGCCTGACCGTCATTGGCCTTATCCGGATCGCGATTGCGGTTCGCAGGGAAGACACCCTCGCGGATGACCTTCTGGCGCTCGATGCCCTGCTCTTTCTCATCGCCTGCCTGACTTCCTACTGGGCACTGCGAACCCGCGGAACCCGCAGAATGCATCGAATTGAGCTCATTGCAGACCGCGTATTCATTCTTGGCATGGTGCTGATGGTATTGATCTGTGGCTTCATCACTTATGCCATGTCGGTCAGTTAGCAATCCCATGCCAAGGCTACTGCGAGGCGCATGCGGTTGGTACGGTGGCTTGAGCACCTTAATTCGAGAAAGGAATTCGCAATGACCAATGTTATCGTCGTCATCGGTGCCGGATCGATCGGTCAGGCGATTGCGCGGCGCGTCAGCGCAGGCAAGCACGTCCTGCTGGCTGATCTGCGCCAGGACAACGCCGATGCGGCCGCGAAAGTCCTCAGCGACGCCGGGTTCGAGGTGAGCACCGCAATCGTCGACGTCTCCTCGCGCAAGTCGGTCCACGCGCTCGTCGAGACAGCCACGGCGATCGGCGCCATCACCGGCGTCATCCATGCCGCCGGTGTCTCCCCCACGCAGGCATCGCCGGCCACGATCCTGAAGGTCGATCTGTATGGCACCGCGCTCGTGCTCGAGGAATTCGGCAACGTCATCGCGCGCGGCGGAGCGGGCGTCGTGATCGCCTCGCAGTCGGGGCACCGCCTCCCGGCGCTGACGCCCGAGCAAAACAAGGCGCTGGCGACGACGCCCGCCGACGAGTTGCTCGCTCTTCCGATGCTCCAGCCGGACCAGGTGACGGACCCGCTCCACGCCTACCAGATCTCCAAGCGCGGGAACTCGCTGCGGGTGATGGCCGAGGCGGTGCGGTGGGGCAAGCGCGGCGCGCGGGTCAACACGATCAGCCCCGGCATCATCTTCACGCCTCTCGCCAAGGACGAGCTGACCGGTCCGCGCGGCGCGGGATACCGGCGCATGATCGAGTTGTCTGCGGCCGGGCGCGGCGGCACCCCGGATGAGGTGGGGACCGTCGGCGCTCTCCTGATGGGGCCGGACGGCGCGTTCATCACCGGCAGCGACTTCCTCATGGACGGCGGAGTCACGGCTGCCTACTGGTACGGCGAACTCGCTCCGAAGTGATCGAAGGATTTGAGACAGGTGAGAACATGTTGAGCAGAGCACTTGTAGCAATCATGGTTGTTGGCAGCCTTGGCGCGGTGTCGGTCGATAGTTTCCCGGCGGAGCCTCAAGTCACGCGCCAGGATCTCGTGTTGTCGCCGGAGGTACTCAAGTTGCTGCGGGCAGAAATGGTTGAGATTGCCGGGGGTGTGCCGGGCATCGCCCTGTCTCTGGCAAGCGCAGACTGGAAATTCATTCAGGAGACCAGCCGGAAGATACGGGACAGCTACGTAATGGAGAAGAAGTTGACGGTTGCTCAGGCTGAGGAACTGGAGCGAATGCTGCCCGAGCATTTCAAGCAGCTTGACAGCGCCTTTCATCAACGAGCGGACAAGCTGGGCCAGGCCGCGGCAATCCATGATCCTGAACTTGTGGCTTTCCAGTATTCCCGTATGCTGGAAAGCTGCGCTGTTTGTCACTCCGCCTATGCCAAATCACGTTTCCCGGGGTTTGCTGCTTCCGACCGGCAGGGCCACCAACACTGAGTGACACACTGCAATCGGGGCAGGCGATCTGCATCGATTGGGTCACGTGGGTCGTGCGCCGTAACGCCTGGCCGCCCACTGCGCCCAATTCGCTGATGATCCCCGGTCTTAGCCCGCTACCTTTACATTCTGCGACTGCGTCGCGGCGGCCTGCAGTGTCTGCGCAGCGTGGTTCGTGCCGGCGCCCGCCAGAGTGGGGAGCAGGGCCATGGTGCTGGTGATGAGGATGCTCAGCAGTACGGCGCGGACGGCGAAAGGATGCAATGTGTTTGAGCGGTTCATGTCGGTCTCCTGCACCTGAATTTCAGGTATTTCGTAAGTGGTTGCTGCGGGGCTTAAGGCCCTGCGGCGGTATCGGTAATACTCGGCAGCAGGACAAAGGTTGCAGGAAGATCACGGCTGAACGGGAGGCTGGGCAGCTGCCATCTACGGCCCTGGTTCTACCCGGGTGTTATTGACGGTTTGATTATACCCGGGTATAATACGCGCCACCGAATGACTTGCAGGCCGGACCATGAACACCGCAGAACCCACGGAATGGATTGCTTTTGCCCGGCATGCCCGGCTCGCGCAGGGCGATTGCCGGAACGTTGCCACGCGCGTCAAGGCGCATTGTGACGCTCATCCGAATGATCCGCTGTTGGTGTTCGATGCCCGAACCAGCCGACCCGTCGAACTGGACCTGCGCGGAAGTGCTGCCGCGGTGCTGCGCCGGCTGCCAGGGAAGGTTACCGCTGAAGCACCCGATATTACGGCGCCGGGTCCCGAATCGCCGCGCGGTCCTGGTCGACCTAAACTTGGCGTAGTGGCTCGCGAAATCACCCTGCTGCCCCGTCACTGGAGCTGGCTGGCGAGCCAACCGGGTGGCGCATCGGTAGCCCTGCGCAAGCTGGTGGAACATGCGCTGCGTGCCAACAGGAAATCAGACCGGATGCGCGAAGCCCGGGATGCCGTGTATCGGTTCATGCAAGCGATGGCGGGCGATGAGTCGGGCTTCGAGGAAGCATCGCGTGCGCTGTTCGCTATGGACATCAGTCGACTGCGCAAGATCATTGCCCGATGGCCACGCGACGTTCGTGATCATGTGCTGGCATTGACGGCAGGCATCGAGGCTGAGCCTGGAGTCACGGAGGTCTAGCGTCATGTTCGCAGGTCATATCGGCGCTGCATTGGCCCTCGGGCGCGCGGAGCGCCGCGTCAACCCCGGCGTGTTCGTTCTTGCAGCACTCCTGCTCGACCTTGTGCTCTGGATATTCGTACTTCCAGGCTGGGAGTCGGTCGCCATCCCTGCCAATTTTGCCGGTACCCACCAGCCTGTATTTGTGTTCCCGTACTCCCATGGCCTGCTCGCAGCCATCGCCTGGTCGCTATTGGCCGGCATAGCCACAGTTACCCTGTATCGGCACCTTAAGGCGGAACGGTTGCGGGCCGCATTATTCATGGGCCTGGCAGTGTTCTCACATTGGCTACTCGATGCTCTGGTGCACGCCCCCGAGATGCCAATCGCGGGGGAGAGTTCAAGGAAGCTTGGGCTGGGTCTGTGGAACAGCATGCCAGCAGCGCTGTTCGTCGAAGCACTCATCACACTGGCAGGGCTCTGGTTGTTCGTAGCTACTGCCAACCTTTCGCGCGGCAAGCAGGCCACGCTCGTGGTTGTAACTTGTGTCGCGCTGGCGTTCACAGTCATCGGCATGACCGTTGCTCCAGCGCCGCCATCCGCCGCTGCCATGGCAGTCAGCTCACTGGTCACCATCGTCCTCGTAAGCGCCCTCATTGGGTGGCTCGGAAAGCGGGCGGCATGAACCACGATCCTGGATAAGGTGGCCATGTAAAAGCCATCCACGCCGGTATCGTTTACTTCGCAATTGTGCTGGGCAGTGGGTTCGTACTCGGCGCCTTCCGCGTGCCGCTGCTCGTGCCACGTATAGGCGAGCGCTGGGCAGAACTCGCAGAAATGCCGGTCATGGGTAAAGGTGTCCGGCTCGGTGTATCTCGCCATGCTGCTGGTTTTTGCGGCAATGCCCAGGCTTCGGCTGCGCTCACTCCGCCGGTGAAAGTGGTAGCTCCAGAGTAAAGGTGGCGCCGCATCCTGCGCCGTCGCTGTCGGCGCTGAGCGTCCCGCCCAGTTCCGCGGCGGCCAGAGCAGCGCTATGCAACCCAAAGCCGTGTCCCGATGGACGAGTGGTAAAGCCGTGACTGAACAGCTTGTCGCGGTGCTCGGGCCTGATACCGACGCCGTTGTCGATCACCGAGATCCGCACTGCATTGCCCTTGCTCTCGATCCGCACACACACTTCCTTCTCCGGGCGAGCGGATTCGTCGCACGCGTACTTGGCGTTGCGTACGAGATTCACAAGAATCTGCAGGACCTTGTGTTTGTCGACCGTAACAGGCGGTACCGGGGCGAACTCACGGCGCAGCGTCACGTGGTGGCGAGTCAGTGCGTTGGCATTCATGCGCAGGCTGTCCTCCACCAACGCATGCACATCGACCGGTTCGCTGAGCCCGCAGCGCCTGGCATAGGTCTGCTGCATCACCACCGTATCCTTGATGTGATCGATATTTCTGCGCAGTGATTCCAGTTCCTCGAGCACCACGCACTGCTCGGCGTGGATATGCTCCGACAAGGCACCCAGATACTTGGGCAACTGCCTGCCACGTTCATCGTTCGCAATGAATGCCGCCACGTCGTCACTGTGCTCCCGCAACAGTGCGGCAATCCTGCCAAGCCCTTCGACCTTGTTGTGCTTCAGACGATCGATGACCAGGCTTGCCGAGACGTTCACACTGTTGAGCACATTGCCCACATTGTGCAGCACGTTGGTGGCAACCTCAGCCATCCCGGCCTGGCGTGAAGCATCCATCAACTGCTTATGGATACGTTCGACCTCGGCCTCCCGCTGCCGCAGCTCGGTGATGTCCTCGAGAAATCCGACAGCGCAGATCACCCCGCCAGCAGCGTCGCGCACCAGCGCCGCAGTGACTCGCACCCAGACGGGCGCCCGGTCCCCTCTGACGTAACGCTTGTCCATGGTGTAGGAGCTGATCTCTTGAGCCCACAAACGTTCTATTTCCCGACCGTTGGACCCGAAGTCATCCGCGTGAGTGAGCATCTGGATTGACTTGCCGGCAATCTCCTGCGCGCTTAACTGCACCATCTTGTTGAAAGCCTGATTGGTCCAGATAAAGCGGCCATCACGAGCTGTGTACGCAATTCCTATCGGCAGCTGCTCAAATGTGGACCGATACAGCAACGACAGATCTGGCAGGTTATTGGCGGTTGTAGCTGCGACGCTGCTCACAGCGTGAGTGGCGCCAGACTCACCGGCTATATCGCCAGGCAACGGGGATTCGATCTGCGCGCGATTTGATCGTTCGTCTGTCATGGATGGCGATCCTCACTGTGCCATGGTATGCACGGGGCCCGCGCCGGGGTCCGCGCCGGGGAAACCCGGCGGAGCATAGCCTCCAGGGGCTCAAGCCGCACTTCTTAGGCTGCTATCGGCGCAAGGCGACGCAACTTTAGGAGGCCTGGTGCCAGCAGACCCGACACCCTGGTGGTTTCCGGATCTGGAGCGGCGTCGCAACCCTCAACCGATCTTGCCACCAGCGCCCCGACGGTAGAAGATCCTGCATCACTCACGCGCACAGTCCACTCAGGCTTCCTGAAGTTGGCCAGGGCTTGCAGCGTTTTGATGCAGGCGAAGGCGCAGCGGCACATGGGTTTGCATTGCCGTGGCGCGCGGTATCTGGCGCAGGCACGGGAGGCTTCGTGGCAATTCAACGCCCTAAAGCACACAGCAGGCCACTCGTAGAGACCGAGCGGGTCATCGTCACGGAATGGCGCCTGGCGCCTGGCGCCCGGTGCCGAGACCGGGTGGCACCGGCATGGATACGACTACGTTGTCGTATGCCTGACAGCAGGCACGCTCCTGGCGGAAACAGCAGCCGGCAACGTCGCGACACAGCTGCAGTTCGGGCAAACCTATGCGCGTCCGCTGGGAGTGGAACACAACATCGTCAATGGCGGAACCGGCGAATTCGTGTTTGTAGAAGTCGAGCTGAAATGAGGTGCATTGTGGGCAGGGCTGCTGTACCTGCGGGCTTCGAAGCAGAAATCATGGATGTCCTGAAGGCGCGACTGTCGCGACGCACCCTCGCTCAGATATCATTCCGCATGACAGGCACGCCGACATGGTCTGAGCCGGGAGAATCTCATGCGCAAGTCCGTTGTTCCAGTCTTGTGTGCCGCGTTCATGCTGCTGGTGAGCGCGTCCTGCGCGCCGCCAGCGCCGCCAGCGCCGCCCGACAGCCTGGCACGCCAGCAGAGCCTGCGGGCGATCGCGGATGATTACTGGGAATTCTATCTGCGCGAAAATCCCGAGTCCGCGACGGCGCTCGGTGAGTACCAATACAACGCCAGGCTGACCGACTATTCGCTGGCGCACGTAGAGGTGGTGCGTACACAGACTGCCGGTCTGCTGGAACGTGCGCGCGCCATCGACACCGTGGGCCTTGCGGATTCAGACCGCCTCGATCAGCAACTGCTGGTGCGAACGCTGAGCGACCGGCTCGAGTCCATTCGTCTCAAGAACTATGAGATGCCGATCGAGCAGATGACCGGTGTCCACCTCCAGCTCCCGCAGATAGCCACCACCGCCCCGTTTGACAGCGTGGCACATTATCGCGACTACCTGGCGCGACTCGAGGCGATGCCGGCGGCCATCGATCAGGTGATCGAACGCGCGCGGGCAGGTCTGAAGGACGGGTTGGTTCCACCACGCTACCTGCTCGAGAAGACCGTCATTCAGTGTGCGACCCTGGAAAATGCGGCGGGGGCTGCGAGTCCCTTCGCCGAGCCGGTGAATCGCATCCCGGCGTCAATACCGGCTGCTGATCGCCAGCAACTCCGCGACGCCATTGTCGCTGCGGTCGATAAGCAGGTGCGCCCGGCCTACACCAAACTGAAGACCTTCATTGCCACGGAGTACGCGCCCAGTGGGCCGCACGGAGTTCGGGGTCTGGTCGTTGCCGGACGGCGACGCACGTTACCGGTTCGCGATCCACACGCAGACCACGACAGATCTCAGCGGCGAGCAGATTCACGAAATCGGTCTCGCGCAGGTTGCGGACCTTGAGAAGCAGATAGCTGCGCTCGCCACGAGTGCCGGTTTTGCGGACCGGAAGAGCTTTGAGAAGGCCGTTTTCTCCGATCCGAAGCTGCATGGCAGGTCGCGCCAGCAGATTCTCGACCGCTTCACGCATTACATCGACCAGATGGAGCCGAAGTTGCCGGGGCTCTTCGGGCTGCTGCCGAAGAGCAAGCTCATCGTGACCAGCGTCCCGGGCTACATGGAGAAGGAGAGCTCCACGCAGTACATTGCCGGTACCCCCGACGGTTCGCGCGCCGGCCAGGTCTGGGTGGTCACCTATGACTATGCCACCCATGACATGCTCGACGATGAGGCGACCGCGTATCACGAGGGTGTGCCGGGACATCACATGCAGATTTCGATCGCCCAGGAATTGCCCGGGCTGCACCCTTTCCACCGCGCCCTGGCGAACGATTACAACGCCTATGTCGAAGGGTGGGCACTCTATTCCGAGCGCCTCGGCAAAGAGGTGGGCTTCTACCAGCAGCCGGCGAGCGACCTGGGACGCCTGCGCAGCGAGCTCTATCGCGCACTGCGCCTCGTGGTCGACACCGGCGTCCACGCCAAACACTGGTCGCGCCAGCAGATGATCGACTACTGGAACCTGCACCTGCCGCCGGCATCGGAGGCGGAAATGGACCGCTATATTGTCTGGCCCGGCCAGGCCCTGGGTTACAAGCTGGGGCAGCTGAAGATTCTCGAACTGCGTCAGCGTGCCCAGACCGAGCTCGGCGCCGGGTTCGACATCAGGGCCTTTCACGACGAGATTCTGAACGCCGGGGCGCTGCCCCTGGACGTGCTGGAATCCCGCATCGTGGCCTGGATCGCCAGGGTCAAGAGCAAGTAGCCCGCCATTGAGCATCGACACGACGCCGCGATTCACCGTCGCAGACGGCGAGCGCCTCGGCCGTGAGTACTATGGCCTTGGCGCCGTCGCCGCGCCTCTGCCCAGCGAACGCGATCAGAATTTCGCCCTGACAACCGCGGCCGGCGATAAATTCGTGCTGAAGATCGCCAAGTCTGATGAAGACCTGTCAGTACTACAGCTGCAAGCTGCGGTGCTGAAGCATGCGGCGCAACACGCACCGAATCTGGCTGTGCCACGCCTGGTGGTAGCCCGCTCAGGAGCAGAGTGCGTTGCCGTGACGGATGCGCGCGGCCAGGCCTACCTGATGCGCCTGATGACCTGGGTCCACGGCGAAGTCTTCGCGCACGCTCAGCCACATGGCGAGATACTGCTCGCATCGCTCGGCACGGCGATGGCCGAACTCGATCTCGCTCTGCAGGGATTTTTCCATCCGGCCATGCATCGCGAGCTGCACTGGGATGTGAAACATGCTGACCTTGCGCTCAAACACATGCCGCTGCTGGCGCGGGAACAGCAGGCGGCGGTGCGAAAATTCATGGATGCCTGGCAGGCTATTGACTGGCAAGGGCTGCGCCACAGCGTTATCCACGGCGACGCCAACGATTACAACGTGCTGGTGCGAGACGGACGCGTGGCCGGCTTCCTCGACTTCGGCGACATGGTACATTCGGCTACGGTATGCGACCTCGCCATTGCCCTGACCTACGCAATACTCGACCAGCCCGATCCGCTGGCCGCCGCAACGCCGATAGTTGCCGCGTATCACCTGCGGCTGCCGCTGACACCGGCCGAAATTGACGCGCTCTATCCGCTCACCACCGGCCGCCTGTGCATGAGCCTGTGCTACGCCGCATATAATGCCCGCGCCAAGAGCGGCGACGCCTATCAGCTGATATCGGCCGGGCCAGCCAGCGTGTTGTTGCAGCGGCTGTCGGCCATACCGGGAGCGACTGCACGCGCCACCCTGCGCCGTGCCTGTGGAATGTCATGACACGGTACACCCAAGCCACCGAAGCACTGCTCGCGACACGCCGCCGGCTCATCGGTCCCAATCTGAGTGTTGGTTACCGACAGCCGCTGCACGTGGTACGCGGCACAATGCAATATCTGTTTGACTCCGCGGGTCGCCGCTACCTCGACGCCTACAACAACGTTCCCCATGTGGGTCACTGTCATCCGGAAGTGGTGCAGGCCGCCACCGAACAGCTGGCGCAGCTCAACACGAACACGCGCTATCTGCACGAGAATCTCGAGCGCTTCGCCGCGGCGCTCTCTGCGACCCTGCCGGAGCCGCTGCGGGTCTGCTACTTCGTGAATTCCGGAAGCGAGGCCAATGAACTGGCACTGCGCCTGGCGCGCGCCCACACACGGGCCACCGATCTCATCGTGCTCGAGGCGGCCTACCACGGCAACACGACCACGCTCATTGACATCAGTCCCTACAAATTCAATGGACCCGGCGGGCAGGGATGCCCGCCCTGGGTGCACGTGGCGCCCCTGGCTGACGTCTACCGCGGGCTATACAAATCCACCGATGCGCAGGCCGGCGAGAAGTACGCGCGGGCGCTGGGCGATCACATTGGCCAGCTGGCGGCAGAGCGGAAAGCACTGTGCGGCTTCATCGCTGAAAGTTGCCCGAGCGTTGGCGGGCAGCTGCTGTTTCCGGAGGGCTATCTCGCCGCGGTATATGCGCAGGTTCGCGCCGCCGGCGGTGTCTGCATCGCCGACGAAGTGCAGACTGCCTATGGGCGCCTTGGCGATCATTTCTACGGTCTTGAGCAACAGCGCGTGGTCCCCGACATCGTTGTATTCGGCAAGCCCATCGGCAACGGCTATCCGCTGGGCGCGGTGGTCACCTCCGCGGAAATTGCCGCGTCCTTCAACAACGGGATGGAATTCTTCAGCACCTTTGGCGGCAGCACGGTCTCATGCGCGGTGGGACTGGTGGTGCTGGAGATCGTCAACCGGGAAGGCCTGCAGGCTCATGCCCGGAAGGTCGGCGCGCATCTGCTGAGTAAGCTGCGCGTACTTGCCAGTCGCCACGAATTGATCGGCGACGTACGGGGTTCAGGACTGTTTCTTGGAGTCGAGCTGGTCGCTGACCGCGCGACGCTGGTACCGGCCGCCCATGAGGCAGCCGAAGTCATCAATCGCATGCGTGAGGCGGGCGTGCTTATCGGCACGGATGGACCGTACCACAATGTCCTGAAGATCCGCCCGCCGCTGCCGTTCGCTATCGAAGACGCGGACGCGCTGGTTGAATGCCTGGACCAGGCGCTGGCCGGTCTGGCAACCCATGGCACTTAGCATCGGGGTTCCCACAACTGTTGCCGGGCTGGATCAGGTCCGGGATCTGATGCGGGCTTTTGCAGATTGGCAGCGGCAGCGGAATATCGCGGATATCCAGCTCGTAGATCAGTACTTCGATGCCGCCGGATTTGAGACCGAGCTGGCCTCGCTGCCGGGCAAATACGGCCCGCCGCATGGGCAACTGCTGCTGGCTACGCTGGCAGGCGCTGCGGCGGGCTGCGTGGCGCTACGCAGGATCGATTCGGGCAGTTGCGAAATGAAGCGCATGTTTGTCCACACCCGCTTTCAGGGGCGCGGTATCGGGCGTGCGCTGGCAACAGCCATCATCGCCGAGGCCAGGTCCATGGGTTACGGCACCATCCGCCTGGACACCAGCGTTCGACAAAGCGAAGCCCAATCGCTCTACGCAGCTCTGGGATTTCGCACCATCAAACCCTACTATGAGTTGTCAGCGCAGCTGCGCAACTGGCTGGTGTTCATGGAGCTGGAACTCGCCAGCACCGATGGCTGACAATGCGCGGAATTGAACAGCAGAGCCCTCAAGTGCCCAACGCCAACGCCTACGACGACCTGACCCGTGCCGAGGCCTATGCCGGACTTGAATTGCATGGCACGTATTACCTGGCATTCCGGGACCTGCCGGCAATCATCGGCGCACAGGTGCGCGGTACGAAGGCCCTGGACTTCGGCTGCGGGGCTGGCCGTTCGACGCGCTTCCTGCGCGAGCTCGGCTTCGACGTCGCAGGCGTGGATATTTCAGAGCCGATGCTCGCGCTGGCGCGCGAGCGGGATCGCAACGGCGAATATCATCTGCTGCCGGGTGGCGATCTGGGCGTGGTGGCGGCGAACCGCTACGATCTCATTCTATCGGCCTTCCCTTTCGACTACGTCCCCACGCGCGAGCACAAGGTCACGCTGCTGAGTTCCCTGAAGCAACTGCTGAACAGCGACGGGCGGATCGTGAACCTGGTATCGAGTGCCGATCTCTACAGCAACGAGTGGCTCTCATTCTCGACGCGGGATTTTCCCGGGAACCGGATCGCGCGCAGCGGCGATCGGGCCCTGGTCGTAATGCTCGACGTCGCGGACCGGCGTCCCATAGAGGACATCCTCTGGACACATGATGACTACCTCGATGTCTACCAGCGTGCCGGGCTGCTGGTGCACCAGACGTACCGGCCATTGGGCAAGGCCGGCGAAGCATTTGCCTGGGAGACGGAGCTGACAATTCCACCCTGGTCGATCTATGTGCTGGGCGCGGCAGCGGATGCCGGGCAATAAACGCCGGAGGATTTCCATGATCACGCACTCTGGCGGTTGTCACTGCGGCCGGGTTCGCTTCGAGGTCCTTGCGCCGGCGACCCTGGCGATTCTCGAATGCAACTGCTCGATCTGCACCAAGACCGGTTTCAGGCACGTTATCGTTACGGCCGACCGGTTCAAGCTCCTTTCGGGCCAGGATGCGCTCACCACCTACACATTCAACACCGGTACGGCAAAGCATCTGTTCTGCTCCACCTGTGGGGTCAAATCCTACTACGTGCCGCGCTCGCATCCCGATGGCTTCAGCGTCAACGCCAACTGCATAGACTCGGAAACCGTCGCCGGGGAGTCGGTCACCGCCATCGATGGTCGCAACTGGGAGGCCCAATTCCCAGCTGGCAGGGGCACGCACGATGAGTAGCCAGCCGCCAGGCAGGACTGCTTCGTGCTGAGTGCCATTGCACTGTTCGCCAGCTCGCGTCGCCACGGCAACACGGGGCAGTTGACCGACCAGATTGCGCAGGCGCTTGAAATCGAAGTGATCGATCTGGGCGACAAGTTCATCTCGGCATATGACTACCTGCACCGCAACCGACACGACGACTTTGAAGGCGTAATGGAGCGCATTCTCGGATTTGAGCAGATAATCTTTGCATCGCCCGTTTACTGGTATGCCGCGAGTGCGCCAATGAAGACCTTCCTGGACCGGATATCGGATTTCCTGGATCTACCTGAGCTACTCGCGCAAGGGCGCGCCTTGCGGGGCAAGCATGCCCACGTGGTGTGTACGTCGATTGTCGACGCTGTGCCACCATCCTTTATCAACGCATTCCACGAGACCTTTACTTACCTTGGCATGCGTCCTGGCGCCGTGGCGCATGTAAACTGCAGTGACGGATACATTCCCGCCAGGCATGAAGGCGAAGTGCAGTCATTCATTCGCGCTGTACGGAACGGCCTCTGATGAAGCACCGATCGTTCCAGACGCAGGCGCTCGGCCTCGCAGCCTGGCTCGCCGCCAGCTTCGTCGCCGGTGGCCTTGGGGCCGTTGCCTCGGCGAACGCCGGCGCCTTCTACGCCGAGTTGTCGCAACCGGCGTGGGCTCCTCCCGCGTGGCTGTTCTTCGTGTGGCACCTGGGCGCACTTTCGCTGGTCGAGATCATTCTGCTGTGGCTGTTGATTGCCGCTACAATCAGCGCCTTCTGGCCTCTGCAGCGAATGGCCGCACTCATGCTGGCGCCCTATCTCGCCTGGGTGAGTTTCGCCTCGGCGCTGACGTATTCTCTGTGGCGGCTGAACTCTGCGGTTCTTGGCTAGGGGCCGCCGACCACTCGTGGCGAGCATCAGGCGACGAAGAAAATGTTTGTCTCTGTCACACGGCTGCGACTGCGATCGAGACGATTCCTGCTGCCGTTTGCATATCGTGCTGCGCAGTTGAGAAAACAGGCCAGGACTACGCCTGGTTGTCTTGGCGCACAGACGCGCAAGACACAGGGACTGGCGTTCTGGACCCTGACACTGTGGGATAGCGAGCAGACCATGAGATCCTTTGTCAGCGGCTCTCCCCACCGCGAGGCGATGCCAAAGCTGTCGCATTGGTGCGACGAAGCCGTGGTTGCGCACTGGAACCAGGAGGCACTGCCGCAGCCGGGCTGGCAGCTGGCCACGGAACGAATGCTGGCCAGCGGACGGCTGCTCCACGTGTCGCACCCCTCCGATGCTCACAGGAATGGCCGCATAGATGTCAGCTGAACATAGGTTCGAGTGTTGGTGTGCATCGTCGCCAATTCAGAAGGACAATAAATCATGAAGCGTGCTGTTGCAGGTGTCATCGTCGGTTACCTGGTGTGGACTGCGCTCTGGCTCGGCGGCAACGCCCTGTTTTTCAGCGCCGCCGCTGAAGTTGTGAAAGCGGGCCACGCCTATACCGCGCTCGGGCCGCTCGTGAGGCTCATCGCGCTGAGTGTGGTCTGTTCACTGGCGGCAGGCGTCACTGCTGCAGTCATCAGCGCGACTCGGGCCCGCGGCGCGGTGCTCGTCATGGCAGTGCTGTTGCTCGCCACGGGAGTGTTCGTGCAGATCGGCATCGGGTCACTGATGCCCGTCTGGTACCATGTAACGTTCCTGGCGTTGATCGCTCCCATGGCGGTATTGGGCGCCAGGCTGGCCAGATGAATTGCCTGGCCAGCCGGGTCGCAGATGGCTCGCGATGCCCCTGAAGTCCATTGCTGCCAGCTGGCCGCTGCTGCTCGGCATGGGCATCCTGATGCTGGGCGCCGGACTGCAGAGCACGCTGCTCGGCGTGCGCGCCACGCTCGAAGGATTCCCGACGACGGTCATCGGCATCATCATGTCCTGTTACTACGTGGGGTTTCTCTGCGGCACTGTCACCGCACCGCAGCTGCTGCGCCAGGTGGGGCACATCCGGGTATTTGCGGCCCTCGCAGCAGTGGCGTCGGCAGCGATCCTGGTCCAGGGCTGCTTCGTCAACCCCTGGACCTGGGGCGCGATGCGCCTGGCATCAGGACTGTGTTTTGCGGGTATCTACGTGGTCGCCGAGAGCTGGCTCAACGCCCGGGCCACCCGCTCGAATCGCGGCCGGCTGCTGGCGGTGTACATGCTGGTGCTGTATGTCGGTCTGGGCGCAGCGCAGTTCCTGCTGATACTCGCCAGCCCGGGCACGCCGATTCCATTCATGCTGGTCTCGGTGCTGATCTCGCTGGCGATGGTGCCGATCGTTGCCACCGCACAGCAGGTGCCGGAGCTGTCGGCGCCACGCACGGTGCGCCTCGGTGAGTTGTATCGCAATTCGCCGCTCGGTGTCGTTGCGGTCACCGTGGCCGGCCTGATATCGGCCATCATTTTCTCGATGGGCCCGGTATATGCGCGGCTCAGTGGCCTGGGAACCGGCGGCGTGGCCACCTTCATGGCAGTGAGTATCCTGGCCGCCGTGGTAACCCAATACCCGGTTGGCAGGCTGTCGGATCGCCTGGATCGCCGTACTGTCATCGCCGCCGTTGGTGCGCTCGCTACCCTGGTCGCCTGCAGTATCGTTGTGTTCCGGGCGATGCCGCCGGCATTGTTCCTGGCGCTGACGGCGCTGTTCAGCGGGTTTGTGCTCACGCTCTATTCCCTTGCGGTCTCGCACGTCAACGATCATCTTGAGCCGGCGCAGATGGTTGCCGCGAGCGGTGCCTTGTTGCTGCTCAACGGCGCGGCCGCGGCGCTGGGGCCGATCCTGGCGGGCGGCCTGATCGCCGCTTTCGGGCCACCCGCCTATTTTGCGACACTGGCCACACTGACCGGCGCGCTCACGATCTATGATCTGTGGCGCAAGAGCCGGCGCCGACCAGTGCCAGCCGACCAGAAGGGCCCGTTCATCAACGAGCAACCCAGGGCATGAACACTGCAATTCTTGTTACACTGCGCGCGGTCCAATTTTTGAGTGGCAGCAGGTGCCGATGAGCAGATCAAAAGTCACCCTGGCTATGGCGCTGCTGATCGCGGCGGTGCCGGCGTTTGCGCACCCGGCACGCGATCTGCAGGTTCAGCCGCAGCTGCGCTCCAGCGCCTTTCTGGTGTTTGACGAGACCAGTTCAGCGGTGCTGTTCGCGCGCCGCGCCGAGGTCCCGACGCCGATCGCTTCGATCACCAAGCTCATGACGGCACTGGTGGTGCTGGATAGCGCGCAGTCGCTGGATGAGTTACTCACTGTCACTGACGCTGATCGTGAACACGGCCGGGGCGCGTTTTCGCGACTCGCCATCGGTACCCAGCTGAGCCGTGCCGATCTGCTGCATCTGGCGCTGATGTCTTCGGAGAATCGTGCGGCCCATGCCCTGGGGAGAAATTACCCGGGCGGCGTGCCGGCCTTCGTGCAGGCAATGAACACCAAGGCCGCGCTGCTGGGCATGAGCAGTGCGCGTTTTGTCGATCCGAGTGGTCTCTCGAGTGAGAATGTGGCGAGCCCTGCGGATCTGGTGCATCTGGTCAATGCGGCGGCCGCGCACCCGGTGATTCGTCAGTATTCAACCGATCGTGACCACTCGGTGCGCGTTGGCCGGCAGGTGCTCGAATACCGCAACACCGATCTGCTGGTCAAGAGTCCGACCTGGAATATCATCGTCCAGAAGACCGGTTACATCACCGAAGCGGGCCGTTGCCTGGTGCTCAAGGCCGTGATCAGGGGCCGCTCGGTGGTGATGGTGTTGCTCGATTCCTTTGGCAAGTACACGCGCACTGCGGATGCGCAGCGCATCCGCAAGTGGCTGGAAACGCAACTGGCAGAAGCGACAGTCGCAGCCAATCCGGCTTAATTCACCAGGCGGGCCCGCAGGTCGTAGGTGTCCGCCGCGATGATCTCGACGTTGATGAATTCACCCGGGCGCGTGGCGGCGCTGGCGGGCAGGCGCACCACACCGTCGATCTCGGGCGCATCGCCCGCGCTGCGCGCCACGGCTTCACCGCCCTGCACCCGATCGACCAGCACCTGGCAGCGCTGACCGACGCGTCGACTCAGGCGCGCGCTGCTGATACCAGCCGCGCGTTCCATGAAGCGCGCATAGCGCTGCGCCATGACCTCATCGGGCACGGCGCCATCGAGCTGGTTGGCGCGCGCGCCGGCGACGTGAGAGTACTTGAAGCAACCGACGCGATCGAGCTGTGCCTCATCAAGCCAGTTGAGCAACAGCTCAAAGTCGGCGTCAGTCTCGCCGGGAAAGCCCACGATAAAGGTACTGCGCAGCGTGAGCTGCGGACACTCGCGTCGCCACATCTGAATGCGCGCCAGGGTGTTCTCGGCGTGGGCCGGACGGCGCATGCGCCTGAGCACCGTCGGGCTCGCATGCTGAAAGGGGATATCAAGGTAAGGCAGTATGCGGCCGGCACTCATCAGTGGAATCACGGCGTCGACATGCGGATAGGGATAGACGTAGTGCAGACGCACCCAGACACCGAGCTCACCGAGTGAGCGCGCAAGTTCTATGAAGCGCGTGTCGCGCTGTTCACCGCGCCACGACACGGGCGCGTACCTGAGATCGCTGCCATAGGCGCTGGTATCCTGCGAGATCACCAGTAATTCGCGCACGCCGCCACGCACCAGTGTCTCGGCTTCGCGCAGCACCTCATCGAGTGGGCGGCTGGCGAGCAGGCCGCGCAGGGAGGGAATGATGCAGAAACTGCATTTGTTGTTGCAGCCCTCTGAGATCTTCAGATAGGCGTAGTGCCGTGGTGTCAGGCGGATACCCTGCGGCGGCAGCAGGTCGAGATGCGGGTCGTGTGGTTGCGGCAGGTGCTGGTTGACCGCAGCGAGCACGGCTTCCGTGGCGTGCGGCCCGGTAATGGCCAGCACCTTCGGATGGCGTTCGCGAATGCGCTCGGGGTTCACGCCCAGGCAGCCAGTGACAATGACACGACCATTCTGATCGAGCGCCTCGCCGATGGCCGAGAGCGATTCGTCAATCGCCGAGTCGATAAAGCCGCAGGTATTGACCACGACCAGGTCGGCCTTGCCATAGTCCGGCGCGATCTCATAGCCACGCAGTTTCAGCTCGGTAATGATGCGCTCGGAATCCACCAGCGCCTTGGGGCAGCCAAGGCTGACAAAACCCACGGCCGGCGGCACGGCGCGGCGCGGCTCAGGGCGGCGCGAAGCAGCGCGCGCGCGGGCCCTGGTCGGTGCAGATTTCAAGGGTGTGCTCATGCCGTGCTCGTGGAGTGTCAGGCCGAATGGCAGCCCGTCCGGTACAATAGGGAACCCCAAGTTTACACGGGTGCCGCCGGCGGCGGACTCTCAATGGCCAATGTTACCGAAACATTCGATAAAGCCTATTACCAGCGTTACTACTTCAACCCGCGTACCGCCGTTACCACGCGCTCCGAGATGCGCAACCGGGCGGATCTCATCGCCGCGTGCCTGAAATATGCCGGCCTGCCGGTACGGCGCATTCTCGATGCGGGGTGCGGTGTGGGCCTGCTGCGCGCCCCACTGCTGCGGCGCCTGCGGCGGGCGCAATACGTGGGTCTGGAGACCAGCGCCTATCTGTGCCAGCGCTACGGCTGGCGGCAGGGCACCTTGCAGTCGTTGCGCAGCCGCGAGCACTTTGATCTGGTGATCTGTTACGACGTATTGCAGTACCTCAGTGTCGGCGAGGCGCGCCAGGCGATTGCCAATCTGGCCCGTGCCTGTCGCGGAGCCCTTTATTTTGGGGCTTTGACGAGCGGTGACTGGCGCAACAACTGCGATCAGGCACGCACCGATCATATTGCCGGCCTGCGGCCCGCAAGCTGGTATCGACGTGAATTGAGTCACCACTTCAAGTCGCTGGGCTGTGGCATGTGGTTACGGCGCGGAGCGCCGGTTACGCTATGGGATCTGGATGGTGCCGGAGCTGCGCCATGAGCGGGGCCCGCGCGTTGACCCTGCGCAGTGGCGCGCGCTGTGAGCGTACCGCCGGCAATACGCTATGGCGCATTACCGGCCTTGAGGCCGACGGCGGGCCGGTGGAAATTCTGTTTTCCCAGACGGCGATGCAGCTGCCGGCGCGACTTGATGCGGTCACGTTGCAGGAACAGCGGACTACAGACGCGCCAGCCTGGACCCTGCACGGCGCCGGCCAATTGCCAGCAGTGGAGCTGAAGCGGGTGCACATACATCGCGACGTGAGCGGCGCGTTCATGACTGCGGTGACATTGCCCGGCGCTTCGGCGCGCGCGCGCGGCGGCTGGTACCTGCTGTTGAATCTGTTGCGCCTGCCAGGCATGGCCCGCCTGCTGGACATCCTGAGGGTTCGCAAGTGAGCGGCAAGATACCTGTCACGGTGCTGACCGGATTTCTGGGCTCTGGCAAGACCACGCTGCTCAATCGCATCCTTTCCGAGCAACACGGCAAGCGCATCGCCGTCATCGAAAATGAGTTCGGCGAGGTTGCGGTCGATCACGAACTGGTGATCGGCGCCCAGGAGGAAATCTTCGAGACCGCCAATGGCTGTATCTGCTGTACGGTGCGCGGCGATCTGATCCGGGTGCTCAAGGCGTTGCGCAAGCGGCGCGATCGCTTTGACTACATACTCATCGAAACTACCGGCCTGGCTGATCCCGGACCCGTGGCACAGACGTTCTTCGCCGATGAAGACCTGCGCGAGGACTATCAGCTCGACGCCATCGTGGCGCTGGTGGATGCGGCACATATTACCCGGCAACTGGGCAGGGAGGCGATTGCCGCCGAGCAGGTTGGGTTTGCAGATGTACTGCTGCTCAATAAGACCGATCTGGTCAGCGCCGCCGAGCTGACACGCGTTGAGCGTTCACTGCGCGCCATCAATGCCACGGCACGCATCATCCGCACCGTGCGTGCCGAGTTGCCGCTGGCACAGGTGCTTGATCTTGGCGCCTTCGATCTCAATCGCGCGCTGGCGATGGATAGCGACTTTCTCGAGCCACAGCGCCCGTTTGAATGGGCGGGTGTTTACCAGCGTGCGGCCGGGCGCTATGACGTACACGTTGGCACCGCCAGTGCCGATCACGATCACGACCACCAACACAGCCACGATCACGCTGATGCGCACGAGCACCATGACGGGCGCACCACCGCGCCAGTTGGGCTGAGTGCAGTAGGCGTGGTGGTGCTGGCATCACCGGTCAGCGCCGGCAGCGCTGCGATGGAGGCCATCGCGGCCACCCTGGATACCGCGACTGGGCTATTCGGACAGGAAGCCGGGACCCTGGCGCCCGGCGCAAATCTGGTGCCCGGCTGTCACCAGCGCCTGAGCCTCAGTGCTCATGATCACTTTGGATTGCTGCTGCCTGCTGCCGGGCATTGGCTGGTGTATACCGAACACGCACCGCTGGAATTTGGCTGGCACCTGCAGGGCGAGGCGCCGGTGGCCGAGCGGCAATTTGGCTCGCACCATCACGACTCGGATATCACCTCGATCGGCATCAGCGACGCGCGGCCACTGGATCCGAACAAGGTCAACGACTGGCTGTCCTATCTGCTGCAGAGCCGTGGTGCAGATATTCTGCGGATGAAAGGCGTGCTCAATTTCAAGGGCGAGGCACGTCGCTATGTATTTCATGGCGTGCACATGATTTTCGATGGCCAGCTCGAGCGCCCGTGGGCCAGTGCGCCGCGCACCAGTCGCCTGGTGTTCATTGGCCGCAAGCTCGATCGACATGAGTTCGAAGCCGGCTTCGAGTCCTGCGTCGCGTGACGGCACGCGTGCCAGGTTCAGCCGGAACGCGACTGCTGCGGCGCGCGCGCCTGCAGTTGAATGATTATCCGGCCGATGCCGCCTGGTCGGCAGATGCGCGTGCCTTGCTGGTGGCAGGCGGGCAGGGACAGCTGCTGTGGATTGATCTGGCGGCCCCCGCGCCCAACCTGCAGGTACTGGGCGTGCACCAGGGCGGCGTCCTGGCAGTCGCCGGCCAGTTGGCGGGACGACTGTTTGCGAGCTCGGGGCAGGATGGTGAGGTGCGGCTCTGGGATTCAAAAACCCGGGAGTCGCACTGCATCCACAACAGTGATGAATGGAGCGAGCAGCTGGCGTTTGCCGCTCACGGCCGGCTGTTGGCGGTCAGCACCGGGCGGGCGCTACGGGTGTTCGAGAGCGCCGGCACCTTGCGTGCGCAGTTGCCAGCGCACAGCGGCGTGATTGCCGCGCTCGCCTGGCGCCCGAAGAGCCATGAACTTGGCGCCGTAGGCAATGGCGGCGCACACCTGCATCGGCTGGAGCCGCAGGTGCAGACCCGCGAGTATCCCTGGACCGGCGCCTGCCTGACGGCGAGCTGGAGTCCGGACGGTCGGGTGCTCGCCAGTGGTATGCAGGATGGCGCTGTGCATTTCTGGAATATCGCGAGCGACAGCCAGTCGCAGATGAAGGGCTACGGCACCAAGGTGCGCATTGACGAGCTGGAGTGCGAACAGCCGGCAGCTCGCTACTGCCGCCGATCAGCAGATCGTGATCTGGGATTTTTCCGGACGCGGGCCTGAAGGCAGCGAGCCACGGCAGCTCAGTGCGCATACCGCGCGTCTGACGCAGCTGGCATTTCAGCCACAGGGCACGCTGTTGGTGTCCGGGGCACGGGATCGGCGCATCTCGTTATGGCGGCCGTCGCATGGCACTGAACCCTGCGATGCCGATCTGCTGAGTGACGAGGTGACAATGCTGCGCTGGTCGAACGATGGCTCGCAACTCGCGGTGGGTGACCAGAGCGGCACGCTAACCCTGTACACGCTCGGATCCTGACGCGCGCTCAGCGCGTCGACGGCAGTTGCGAGTTCTTCGGACTCGCTGCTCACCGGGAAGGCGCGGCCGCCAATCCTGGCGTAATGGCCCAGTTCGATCTGCAGCGCCTGCGACCAGGTGTAGCGCTGCAGTACACGGTTGCGCGCCGCGGCGCCCAGGGCCTCGAGGTCACGATCGTAAAGCGCAGCAATGGCAGCGGCCATGTCGGCAGCGTTGTTGGGCGCCGCGAGCATGCCTACGGTTTCATCGACGTGTTCGGGCAATGCGCCGGCGCGCGTCGCCACCACCGGCAGGCCGCAGGCCATGGCCTCGAGCACAATCAGTCCGAAAGTCTCGCTGCTGCCGGCATGCACCAGCGCATCGCAGGAGGCAATCCAGGTGGCGAGCTCAACGCCATTGCGCCGATACGGCAGCACCGTGATATTGCTGGCGAGCTGTGTCTGCCCGGCACCGCCAATGAGCAGCAGCTGATAGCGCGCGCCGAGCAGCTGCATGGCGGCCTGCAGAACGTGGATATTCTTCTCACCGGAAAACCTGCCGGCATATACCAGCAGGCGACAGTCTTCCGGCAGGCGCAGTTCGCGACGCAGATCGAGCGTGCCTCGCTGCGGCGAAAACACCTCGGCGTCGACACCCAGAGGTTGCAGTGCTGTGTGCCTGATGCCAAGGTCAGCGAGGTAATCACACATCTCGCGGCTGGGCGTAAGCACCAGGTCGCAGCGCTGGTAGGCGAGACGCAGATAACGCCCGAAGGCCCGGCCAGTCAGTGTGCCGCAGCGGCTCGCCACCAGGCGCGGCAGATTGGAATGAAAGAAAGCCACCAATGGAATGTGCCGGCGACGCGCTACTGCGGCGGCACTCCACAGCGGATGAAATGCATCACCCACTTCGATCAGATCAGGGTCGAGGGCATCGAGCATGCGCATCCAGCGGCGCGGTGCCAGCGGCAGGCGATAGTTGAAAGTGCCGGGCACTGGCCAGCCGGCAATAGTGCTGAGCCCGCCGGGCAGCAGCTCATCGACAGCGCCGGGAACCAGCAGGCTGTGGCGGTGTGGTGTGTGGGTGCGCAGCCAGTCGTGCTTGGCTGTCAGGTAGCGGCGCACGCCGCCGCTGGTCGGCGAGAAAAAAACGGTGGTGTCGACCAGATGCATAGCGCCCTCTCGGGCCCATTGCACCTGCAGCTCAACGGGGTGTCAAGCGCCAGCGACGCCGGTACGTAGCGCCGGGGCCTCAGAGAGCGGGATACGGATGCGAATGCGCGTGAATTGCGCTCGCTTGGTGGCCACCTGGATGCGCCCACCCAGGCGCTTGACACGATCGCGGACGATGCCCATGCCCATTCCGCGCCCGCTGCTGTCGGCTGCCGTGCTGACTCCTGGAAAAAAAATCAGTGATGAGGCCTGGCGCGGATCGCCGGCCAGCGATGTCCCGCGATCAATCAGGCCGCGCGCGATACCCGCCTGCAGTATCTGCGATGCCTGCAGGCCCTGGCCATCATCCTGGAAGATCAGTTCAGCCTGACCGGCGCGTATCGAGAATTGCGCCAGCAGGGCGCTGGCGGGGTTCTTGCCTGCGGCACTGCGTTGCGCCGGTGTTTCGACGCCGTGTTCGATGGCATTGCGCAACAGCTGCGCCAGCATGTCGTACAGTGAACTGAACAGCTCTTCGGGCACCTGCTCCAGGCCCACGAGCGAAAGTTCAATGCGCTTACCCTGCTCAGCGGCCAGCCGTTCGCCCAGCTGCAGCAAGGCCTGCGCCAGGCGCGGCAATGGCGCCGATGTGGCGACGCCGCCGTGTTCGGCAGCACTGCCAGCTGCGGCAGACGCGAGCGCGTGCGCGCCGCTGCTGCGGTAACGCCGTCGCGGCGTCAGGCTGAGACCGGTGCGCTCGGAAATCATCGATAGCGCGAGCGCGCCTTCCTCAATCAGGACCAGCGCGGGCAGCAGCTCATCGCCCAGGGTGCCGGCGCCGGCCGCCGCCAGGGCACGGTCAGTGCGTTCGAACATCAGCGCTACCGATGGCAAGGGCACACTGCGGGCACCTTGCGCGAGCTGGGTGTGCAGGCGCCGCAGCTGCGCAACTTTGCGCAGATACTCGGCCGGCTCGCGAGCGCGTCTGGGCAGCACCCTGCGCAGCCGTGCGCAACTGCGCGCTGCCGCGGACATGAAGCGCGTCAATGCCGGGTCTGGCGCCGCCAGCAGATCGGCGAGTAGCGCACGTTCGGCGCGCAGGCGCTCGTTACTGCAACGCAGTTGTGCCGCCGCATCGTCGGCGCTGCGCTCGTTGTCGAGCTCAGGCAGCATGCGCGGCCTCGGTATCCCTGGTGGCCTCTGTGGCCAGGGTGTCCAGTGCGGCAAGCGCCTGTGGGGCGTCGGCATAGCGCTGGTCGCGCTCACGTGCCATCAGGCGCGCCACCACTGACTCATAGTTGCCGAGCTCCGCTGGCAGCGCCGGTCGTTCGCCGGATACATGCTGCTGCATGAGCTCCATGGCCGTGAGACCGTGAAACGGCTTGTGTCCCGTCAGCATTTCGTAGAACACGACGCCCAGGCTGTAGATATCGCTGCGCCCATCCAGAGTCTGACCCTGCACCTGCTCGGGACTCATGTAATACGGTGAGCCGCGCAGCACGCCGATAGCCGTGCTATGGGTATCGGCATCAAGCCGCTTGGCGAGACCGAAATCGATGAGCACTACGGAGCCATCGGTACGCAGCATGACATTGGGTGGTTTCATGTCACGGTGCACGATGCCGGCGGCGTGCGTCACGCACAGCGCAGCGGCGATGCGCCGTGCGTAGTTGAGCGCCTGTTGTGTGCTGAGCGGATGCAGCAGTCGCTGCTTCAGGTCGCCACAGGGAAAATACTCCATGGCAATGAATTCCCGGCCGTCATGCACGCCATAGTCGAAGATGTCGACGACCGCGGGATTGCGTATGGCGGCGATGGCCGCGTACTCGCGGGCGAACTGCGGTCCGTCAATGGCGCTGGCATGCTCCGGGGTGCTGACCTTGAGCGCCACCGGGCGCTCGAGTGCAGTGCTGCGCGCCAGCCAGACGCTGGCGCGCGTCGAGCTGCCCAGTTCACGCAGCAGTGTGTAACCGGGGATTGTTGGTGCACGGGTAGTGGCGGCGCCAGGCCGCCGGGCCGCGCGCTGGCGTCGGCGCCGACTGGCGTGCAGTACCTTGCGCAGCGTGCCGCCAAGCAGCTGCGCGTCCAGCAGTTGGCGCGGCAGATAGGCGGCAACACCGAGGCGCGTGGCACGCACGGCCGTGAGTTCGTTGCCGACGTTGGCGACCACAATCAACGCCGGCAGGTGCGCCATGCGGCGCAATTTCTTGAGCAACGCCAGGCTCGCGCAGTGCTGCCTTGACGCCACCTCGAAGTCGGCGCACAGCACGATGGCATCATAGGGGCTGTCAGTGTTCTCCTGCAGCTGCTGCATCAATTGCTCCAGGTCAATGCTGGGCGGATTGGCATCGGACCACAGCGTCTGCAGATGGTGGCGCAGCCACTGGCGTTGCTGCGCATCGCGGCCGGCGATTGCAATATGCGGGGTCACGCACAGCTCCTGAGCGCTGCGCTACCAGCCATCATCGTCGG
Organism: uncultured Gammaproteobacteria bacterium; assembly: GCA_963823235.1. Taxonomy (GTDB): domain Bacteria; phylum Pseudomonadota; class Gammaproteobacteria; order Steroidobacterales; family Steroidobacteraceae; genus FEN-1191. The sequence goes on from CAWGKS010000007.1 coordinate 834,099, forward strand.
TTTGAAAGTCACTCGCGTGTGCCGCCGGCGGATTGGGTGTATCGCCCGCGACTTTACAATTTCCAGCCTCCGGGCAGCATCGTGGGCCGGCCAATCTGTGATCTGTGCAGGGCGCCGGCCGGGCGTACTGTGACGCAGCTCACCTGCTTGTATAATGAGCCAGAGCGGCCTACAGCCAGGGTGTGCTGCACAACCAGAGTAAAAGATGCCAGGCGCAGTGCAAGTCACCTGTATAGAACCGGATGGTCAACGTATCAAGGTGCAGATCAGTGACGGATGGAGCCTGATGCAGGGTGCCAGGGCGCAGGGTGTGCAGGGCATTGACGCTGAATGCGGTGGCGCCTGCTCCTGTGCCACCTGTCATTGTTATGTGGCCGCTGACTGGCTGGCGCGGCTGCCGCCACCGGCAGCAGACGAAGCGCAGATGCTGCTCAATGTGGCGGCAGAGCGGCGTGCTGGCAGCCGCCTGGCCTGCCAGATACGCCTGAGCCCTGAGCTTGACGGCCTCGTGGTCGAGTTTCCTGAGCGTCAGGTCTAAGCTGCAGCTATGTCTGGTCCATTCGTCATTGTTGGCGCCGGCCAGGCCGGCGTGCAGATCGCCGAGTCGCTGCGCCAGGAAAAATATGACGGCCCGGTCACGCTGATCGGCGCCGAAGCGTACGCGCCCTACAATCGCCCGCCGCTATCAAAGAAATTCCTGCTCGATCGACCGGAACTCGCGACGCTGGCGATCCGTGGGCCTGAAGCACTGCAGCGCCGGCAGATTGACCTGCAGCTGCGCAGCCACGTTACTGCCATCGATCGTCAGTCACGTGTAGTGGTGCTGGCGGATGGGCGCCGCGTTTCCTACGGCGGACTTGCACTGACCACCGGTGCCCGGCTCAAGACCCTGCCGCTGCCGGGCGCGGAACTGGCGGGCGTGTTTGGCCTGCGCACTATTGATGATGCCCTCAGCATCGGCGCAGCGCTTGATCATTGCCTCAGCACTGCCGCGCCACTGGTCGTGATAGGTGGCGGGTTCATTGGCCTCGAGATTGCCGCCACTGCGCGCAAGCGCGGCATCGAGGTGACGGTGCTCGAGGGTCTGGACCGCCTGATGTCGCGCGTGGTCGCGCCCATCGTTTCCGCAGCGGCGGCGCGGATCCACGCCGCGCACGGCGTGCGCCTGGTGTTTGATGTCAGGATCGCTGCGCTCGAGGGGCGGTCGGGCGCAGTGAGTGCGGTGCGTACGGCCGACGGGCAACTCTATCCGGCCGGGTGTGTGATCGTTGGCGTGGGTGTCAACCCCGAAGACTCGCTGGCGAGCGCGGCCGGGCTGGAATGCGAACGCGGCATCATTGTTGATGAATGTGCGCGCACCAGCGATCCGTTGATCGTCGCGGCCGGCGATTGCACGGCCAGGCGGCGTGCGGACGGCTCGCTTTTGCGACTCGAGTCGGTGCAGAACGCCGTCGAGCAGGGCAAGTCGGCGGCGGCTGCGCTGCTGGGTCAGGAACGACCATTCACTGCCGCGCCCTGGTTCTGGTCCGATCAGTACGATCTGAAACTGCAGATGGCAGGTCTGAGCCAGGGCTACGATGAAATTGTGACCCGTGGCGATCCTGAGCAGTCGACTTTCTCGGCCTACTACCTGCGTGCCGGCAAGCTGATCGCCGTCGATTCACTGAGCCGCATCGCCGATCACATGAATGCGCGCAAGCTGCTCGATCGGGGGCTCACGCCCAGCGCGGCGCAGATTGCCGATACAGCGTTTGACCTGGGGAGCCTGCTGCGCGCCTAGGCATTTCGGCCGCTTGCCTGTGGGCCAGACCGGCGCGCGCTACTGGTGGCCGAGCAGGAACTCGGTGCCGCGATAATCGAGCACCACGCCCTCGCTGGTGATCTGCATGACACGCACTCCCTCAGGCGTGATGTCACCTTCGCGTACCTTGTGCATATTGATGAAGGCATAGCGCTCGGCTGGCCTGGCCGCATAGACGTGCAGGTCGAGGCGCAACTCAGGTAGCTTGCCGCTGAGTTCGGCATAGTTCTGCAGACTGGCACCCGCTGGAGCGACCTGCACTGCGCCGGGCACGCTGCTTACGGCCGGTTCCTGATCGGCCGGGTTGTCGCTGTCAACAGGCGCGGGTTGTGAATCGGTCGCGCCAGCGGGCGTTGTGAGCGCAGGCGCGGGCGCCTCCGGCTGGGCAGCTGCAGGTGCCACGGCTGCGCTCGTCGCGCCGGAGGCCACCGGCGCAGCCGCGACCGTGGGCGCCGCTGCTGTTGTGTTCAGCGCTCCGGCTCCTGCCGGTGCCGAGGGGCGCAATGCGAACCAGGCCAGCGCCAGCACGTTCACAACCAGCAATATGCCAACTACCAGCGCCCACAACGGCCAGCGGCGCCGCGGCGCCACCACGCGCATTTCCAGCAGCGCCGGGCCCGCCTGTCGCTGACGCTCCGCTTCGGATTTCTTGAGCGCGTCGAGTATGAATGACATGGTTCAGGTTCCTGTCAGGCTGCTCAATACGGGCGTGTCGGGCGCGGCCACCGCGGCATCCAGGCTCAACTGCGTCTCCATGCCGGCGATGCCATCTACTGCCAGATGATGCTGGCGCTGGAATTCCTCTACCAGCTGCTTCAGCGCCTCATCGTAAACCGCGCTGGGACGCTGCGCCGGATCAGCTCCACGCCATTGCAGTAGTTGTGCATGCAGCTGCCGCACTGCCGGTCCGCGCGTGCCGACGCGCAAGTCCATCACCACTGGCACTGCCGGACGCCACAGCAGCAGGTAATCGCCAAACCAGTAGCGCGACAGTTCGGCGATGCTGGCGCGCGTGCTGCGTGCGCCGATCTGCAACTGCACGTCTTCATCGCCGATGCCGGTGAGCACGACCTGCAGCGGCCTGCTGGCGCTGTCGCTGAGCATCAGGATCGCTGGTCGCCTGAGGGCGCGCAATTGCGCCAGTGAACCGTGCAGCGTGACGCACTCCAGACCCTGGCTGGATGCCTGGCTGCAGCCGTCGGTGGGTCCCTGCAGATAGCCTGCATTCCAGAGCTTCAGCAGCTGCGTGAAAGCCACGTCGGTGCCGGTGTCGGTGCCGGCCTGCGCCAGCTGCGCGTCCAGCGTGGCGCGTGCTGGTGCCGGGATGGTGGGCGCAACTGGCGCTGGTGGGCTGACCGGCTGGGCCGCCGCCGAAGGTTGCCACGGGCCCAGACGCCAGAGCGTCGCCGCAGTGGCGGCGAGCAACAGCAATACCAGCACGCTCATTAGTGGCTTCAACCAGGCAGGTGCCAGCTGCCGGTCGAACACCTCACCGGCAGCGCGGCGCACCAGAGCGCTGCTGACTACATGCTGTTCCTGGGAGTATGCGGCCAGCAGGGCGCGATCGCAGATCACGTTGATGACCCGCGGCACACCGCCACTGAGCCGGTAGATCTCGCGCAGCGCGGCGCGCGTAAAGATATCGCTGGTGGCACCAGCAATCCGCAGTCGATGGCGCACGTAGGCCAGAGTGTCATCGCGACCCAGGGGTTCGAGGTGATAGCGGGCGGTCACCCGCTGGGCCAGCTGGCGCAGATCGTTGCGTTCGAGCAGGGTGCGCAGTTCCGGCTGGCCGATCAGGATGATCTGCAGCAGTTTCTGCGATTCGGTTTCCAGGTTGGTCAGCAGGCGCACCTGCTCGAGCACTTCGGCGCTGAGATTCTGCGCCTCATCGACGATCAACACGACCCGTCGGCCAGCGGCGTGTGCGCGCAGCAGGTAGCGATTGAGCTGATCGACCAGCTCCTTGCTGTTGCCGATAGCGCTGTCGGTGACACCGATGCCCAGTTCTTCACAGATGGTCTGCAGGAAATCGAGCGGCGAAAGCCGGGGATTGATGATCAGTGCGATCTCGGCGTTACGCGGCGCGCGGGCCAGCAGCGAGCGGATGGTGGTGGTCTTGCCGGTGCCGACTTCGCCGGTAAGCTGGATGAAGCCACCCGCTTCATTGATGCCGTAGACCAGATGCGCGAGTGCCTCGGCGTGGCGCGCGCCCAGGTACAGGTAACGCGGGTCGGGCGTGATGGCAAAGGGTTTCTCGGCGATGCCGAAGAAGGCGGGATACATGGGCGTGGATCAGTTGCGGTGCTGACCGAGATCGTCAGCAGCGAACTCATCGACATTGACGATCTCCATGACCTGCCGGTCGTAGTCGCGCAACTGCGTCGCTTCGTCCGGATTGATGATGCCCAGCGCCAGGCCTGCCGCGATCTGGCCCGGCAGATCCAGCGCGCCGATGCGGCCGGTCTTGACACCATCGACGCGCAGTTTCTTTTCGATGAGCTCGGCCTGCGGTGCCAGTTCCAGCACCTGCTGCAGCTGGCCGAGCGGATTGCCGGCGTGCACCTCGCGATACACGCCAGCGCAGAGCCGGTCACGGGTCGCAGTTGCATTGAGCACCAGGTCGGCCACCTGGCGACCGAGCCGGTCGCCGGGCGCAAAGTAAGTGCGACCGCGCGGAAATATGCACAGGCGCATGAACGCCGCCATGGAGCGGCTGGGAAAGTTGCGCAGCACGTTGTGCAGCTGTTCCTGGGCCTGGTACAGCAGTTCGCGACAGGCCCATTCGACGATCGGCAGGTCGGCGGCCGGACTGCCCTGGTCTTCATGCTGCTTGAGCACCATCGAGGCCAGGTACATTGCCGAGAGCACATCGCCAAGGCGCGCGGAAATATTCTCCTTCTTCTTGAGATAGCCGCCGAGCGTCAGCATGGCGACGTCAGTGGCAAAGGCAAACGAGGCGCTGAAGCGTTCGATGTGCTGGTAATAGCGGCGCGTGGCGCCGGCATCCGGGACGCTCTCGAAGCGCGCAAAGGTCAGCGCCATCACGAAGGCGCGCGCGGCGTTCGAGATCGTGAAGCCGATGTGTCCAAACAGTGCGCGATCGAACTCATCAACGCCGCGCTCACGATCGGGATTGCGTGCGGCATTCATCTCACGCAGCACGAATGGATGGCAACGTATCGCGCCCTGGCCAAAGATGATCAGGCTGCGGGTGAGGATATTCGCGCCCTCGACGGTAATGGCGATCGGAATCGACTGGTAGCCGCGAGCGAGGTAGTTGCGTGGCCCAAGCATGATGCCTTTGCCACCCTGCACATCCATGGCATCGTTGGCGACGCGCCGTCCCATTTCGGTGACGTGATGCTTGAGGATGCCGGCCGGAACCGCCGGGCGCGCGCCGGCATCGATGGCGGCGGCAGTGACACTGCGCGCGGCATCCATGATGTAGGTGTGGCCGACCATGCGCGCGATTACCTGCTCGACGCCCTCGAAGCGGCCGACCGGCATATTGAATTGCCGGCGGATGCGCGCATAGGCACCGGTGGCGAAGACTGCGGACTTCGAGCCGCCCGTGGCATTCGAGGGCAGCGAGATGCAGCGACCCACCGAGAGCTGCTCGACCAGCATGCGCCAGCCCTGGCCCGCCATCTTCGGTCCGCCGATGATGCTGTCGATCGGCACGAACACATCGTGACCGCGTACCGGGCCATTCTGAAACGGGATGTTGAGCGGAAAATGCCGGGTGCCGGCCTCGACGCCCGGCGTGTCGCGCCCGATCAAAGCGCAGGTGATGCCCAGATCGGTCGCGCCGCCGAGCAGTTTCTCCGGATCGAACATGCGAAACGCCAGGCCGATGACCGTGGCCACCGGCGCCAGCGTAATGTAGCGCTTGGAGAAATTAAGCCTGAGGCCCAGCACTTCCTGTCCCTGCCACTGACCGCGGCAGACGACGCCGGTGTCGGGGAGCGCGGCGGCATCGGAGCCCACGCGCGGACCGGTGAGCGCAAAGCAGGGGATGTCTGCGCCGCGCGCCAGGCGCGGCAGGTAATACTGCTTCTGCGCTTCGGTGCCATAGTGATTGATCAGCTCTGCGGGGCCGAGCGAATTGGGCACGGCGACGGTCGAGGCGCAGGTGATGCTGCGGCTGGCCAGCTTCACCAGTACACAGGAATGAGCGTAGGCGGAAAACTGCAGGCCGCCGTACTGCTTGCCAATGATCATGGCAAAGAAGCCGCGCGTTTTCAGAAACTCCCAGACCGCGGGCGGGAGGTCGCCACGCCGATGGGTGATGTCGAAATCATCGAGCATGCGGCACAGTTCTTCGCAGGGGCCGTCGATGAAGGCCTGCTCCTCGGCTGACAGGCGCGCCGGCGGATTGGCGCGCAGCTTGCTCCAGTCCGGGTTGCCGGTGAACAGCTCGCCATCCCACCACACCGTGCCGGCCTCGAGCGCTTCGCGCTCCGTGTCGGACATGGCAGGCAACAGGCGCAGGTAGGCACGCATGAAGGGCCTGCTGATGAGTGCTTTGCGGAGCGGGCGCACATTGAGCAGCCACAGGGAAGCGAGCAGCAGCCATAGCAGTCCCTGCCAGAGACCATCCGGGTTGCCCAGCAGCACGTAGGCCGCCAGCAGCAGCGTGAAGGTGAGGGTGTAGGCGAACAACGGCAGGCGCCGGTAGGCGAGGTAGATCGCCGCCAGCACAAAGATGATGGTGATAATGGCGCCGTACATGCTCAACCCAGCAGGTCTTTGACCCCGTCGCGTTCCTCGCGCAGTTCCTGTTCCGTGGCCAGCAGCTTGGCGCGGCTGAACTCATCGATGCCCAGATTCTGCACCACCTGATATTGCCCGCCGCGGCAGGTCACCGGATAGGAGTAGATGATTCCCGGGCTGATGCCATAGCTGCCATCACTCGGTATGCCCATGCTGACCCAGTCACCCTCGGCCGTGCCCTGGAACCAGGTGCGCATGTGATCGAGCGCAGCCGAAGCGGCCGAAGCCGCAGACGACGAGCCGCGTGCCTTGATGACTGCCGCGCCGCGCTGCTGCACCGTAGGAATGAAGGTCTGCTCGATCCAGGGCCGGTCGACCAGGCCGGTGGCCGGCTGGCCCTTCACCAGGCAGTGGCTGAGATCAGGATACTGCGTCGAGGAATGATTGCCCCAGATCGTCATGCGGCGGATGTCGGTGACATGCGTGCCGGTTTTATCGGCGAGTTGCGCCAGCGCACGATTGTGATCGAGGCGCGTCATCGCGGTGAAATGCGCGGCGGGCAATTGCGGTGCATTGGCGCGCGCAATCAGGGCATTGGTATTGGCAGGGTTGCCCACTACCAGCACGCGCACGCCGCGATCGGCCACGGCGTTGAGTGCCTTGCCCTGCGCGGAAAATATCTGCGCGTTGGCGAGCAGCAGGTCTTTGCGTTCCATGCCCGGACCGCGCGGTCGGGCGCCGACCAGCAGCGCCGCGTGGCAGTCACGAAAAGCCACCTGGGCATCATCGGTCGCCAGCACCCGATTGAGCGTGGGGAAAGCGCAGTCGTTCAGCTCCATCACCACGCCCTGCAGTCCCGGCAGTGCCGCACTGATCTCCAGCAGATGCAGATTGACCGGCTGGTCGGCTCCCAGCATCTGTCCCGAGGCCACGCGAAAGGCAAGTGCATAGCCGATCTGGCCGGCGGCGCCGGTGATGGCGACATTCATGGGCTGCTTCATTGGGACTCCGGGTGGCATAAGTAGCACAAGATAACGCTGATTTTAGTGGCATTATAGGACGTATCCATGGCGCTGACGGATTCTGGCCGGGGGATTTTCATGACCGAAGCGGTAATAGCGGGGCGAGCGCCGATAAGCGTGGCGGTCGAAGCGGGCCGGACCTATCACTGGTGTGCCTGCGGCAAGTCGGCCAGTCAGCCCTTCTGCGATGGCTCCCACATGGGTGGCAGCTTCGGCCCACTGGACTACGCGCCAGCACGCAGCGGCATAGTCTGGTTGTGTACCTGCAAGCGCACTCACAAGGCGCCGCTGTGCGACGGCACGCACAAGACCCTGGCCTAGGCGGCCACTGATATGTACTGCGCGGCGCGCCGTGAGGGCGATGGCGTCGTGCTCGAGCTTTCGGGCGAGTGGCGTATTGCCGTGCTGGGCGCCATTGACGAGCAGTTGACGGCCGTGCCACTCGGCGGCGTACAGCGTCTGGAGGTGCGGGCCGCAGCGGCCCAGTTTGATCTTTCCGCCGCCTGGCTGCTGCGTGATTACCTGGCACGGGTGCAGGCCGCAGGCGTGCATACCCGCTATGCCGGTGAGGCGCCGGCGGCACTCGCCCTGCTCGGTCGCACGCTGGCTCCGCACGCGGCCGATGATGCAACCATCGCGGTGTCGGGCGAATGGCTCGATCCGGCTGCGGCCGTTGAAGACATCGGTCGACGTACGGTGCGCGGCTGGCTGCTGCTCGAATCGGCCCTGGAGTTTCTCGGCCGTGTCACCATGGCTGCGGTGCGTGGCGGGTTCGCCGTGCGCCACTGGCGACCTACTTCGATTGCCCGCCATGTATACGACACCGGCATCACCGCCATTCCCATCGTGGCACTGATTGCCTTTCTGATCAGCGTGATTCTCGCCTACATGGGCGCGCAACAGCTGCGCAAATTTGGCGCCGATATCTTCGTGGTCGATCTGGTCACGGTCGGCGTGCTGCGTGAACTGGGAGTCCTGCTCACGGCGATTATCGTCGCCGGGCGCTCCGGCAGCGCTTTTGCCGCGGAAATCGGCGCCATGAAGCTCAACGAAGAGGTGGATGCACTGCAGGCCATCGGCGTTAACACCATTGAAGTGCTGGTGCTGCCGCGCGTGCTCGGCCTGATTATTGCCCTGCCGCTGTTGACGGTAATTGCCGATGCCATAGGCCTGGTGGGCGGCGGCCTGCTGTGCCGCGCGCTGTTGGGCATGCCACTGGTGCAATATATAAATCGCGCCAATGAAGCGATCGCCAGTTCCACATTCTGGGTGGGCCTGATCAAGGCACCGGTGTTTGCGGTGCTGATCGCACTGGCCGGTACCTGGTGTGGGATGCGCGTACGCGGCTCCTCGCGCGACCTGGGGCGCATGACCACGCTCGCAGTAGTGCAGGCGATTTTCCTGGTGATCCTGGCGGACGCGCTGTTCGCGGTGCTGTTCATGGAGATGGATGTCTGATGACGACGCTGGTCGAAGTGCGCGGTCTGGTCAATCGCTTTGGTCGCCAGAGCGTGCACCAGAAACTCGATATGCAGGTGGCAGAAGGCGAAGTGTTTGGCATTGTCGGCGGCTCGGGATCCGGCAAGTCGGTGCTGCTGCGCAGCATCCTGGGGCTGCAAAAACCGCGTGCCGGCACGGTGCGGCTTTCTGGCCGGGAACTCGGCTCGCTGGGCACCGCCGAGCTGCGCCAGGTCAAGGCCGGGTACGGTGTCACCTTTCAGCACGGCGCGCTGTTCAGCTCGCTGACCGTGCTGCAAAACGTGCAGCTGCCCATGATTGAACACCTGCGGCTCGAGCGCCGCTGGCTCGATGAACTGGCCATGCTCAAGCTGCGGCTCGTGGGCCTGGAGCCGGAAGCGGCCGGAAAATTTCCGGCGCAGCTCTCGGGCGGCATGATCAAGCGCGTGGCGCTGGCGCGTGCCCTGGCGCTCGACCCGCGCCTGCTGTTTCTGGATGAGCCGACCTCGGGTCTCGATCCGATCAGTGCCGCGGCCTTCGATGAACTGCTGCTTTACCTGCAGCGGGAGCTTAAGCTTACGGTAGTGATGATCACCCACGATCTGGATACCATCTTCCGCACCTGTACACGCGTCGGCGTGCTCGTCGAGGGGCGCATGATCAGCGATACTCTGGCAGGCATCACCAAGAATACTCAGCCGTGGATTCACGCCTATTTCCAGGGCGAACGGGGACGGCAGCGGGGAGCGCAGCATGGAACGTGAGGCTAACTACGTCGCCGTCGGCGCCTTCATGCTGCTGGTGACGGTCATGGCGGCACTATTTGTCTATTGGTACAGCGATAGCCAGGACGCACGGCACTACACCCGCTATGAAATCTACTTCGATGGCAGTGTCAGCGGTCTCTCCCAGGGCGGTCAGGTGCGCTACCTCGGTGTCGACATTGGCCGGGTGGTGCGCATCCGCCTTGATCAGCGTGTGGCCGATCGCGTGCAGGTGCTGGTGGATATCGATTCCACGGCGCCGATCTCGGAGCGTACGCTCGCCGAACTCTCTTTGCAGGGCGTGACCGGCCTGTTGTATATCGATCTGCAGCAGCAGCGCGTCGGCGCCACGCCGGAGCGGCTGATGGACAGCGTCGCCAGTGAGCGCTACCCGGTAATCCGCTCGATACGCTCGAATTTCGATGTGTTCCTGAGCAGCCTGCCGGAGGTGGCCGGCCGCGTTGGTGAACTGGCGACGCGCGCCAACCTGCTGCTTTCAGATCAGAATATCGCCGCGTTCGCGCGCCTGGCCGGCAATCTTGATCGCGCCGGCAACACGCTGCCACAGACCGCGCGCGACGCGGGCGCCCTGATCGCCGAATTGCGTGGCGCCACGGTTGAAGTGAACGCGGTAATTGCCAAAGTGCGGGCGGCGGCCGAGACTGGTGCTCCCGACCTGGCCGCAGTGCTGTCTCAATTGCGTATCACGACTGATCATCTGGCCGTTGCCAGTACCCAGCTGGATGGCCTGATCGCCGAGAATCGTGCCGACCTGAGCGGTTTCATGCATCAGGGATTGCCGGAGATCGAAGCCCTGGCGCGCGACAGTCGCGCAGCAGCGCGCGAGTTTCAGCAACTGTCGCGCAGCCTGCGCGACAATCCGTCGCAGCTGCTGTATCAACCGGCGAGCAGCGGCGTGGAGGTGGCACCATGACTGTGCGCACAGCGCTGCTGCTGACGTGCCTGCCGGCGCAACTGCTGGGGCTGCTGCTGGCGACCGGCTGTTCAGGCCTGCAGAGCAAGCAGGCGGTCACCCAGATCTATGTGCTGGCGCCACGACTGCCTGCGCCGGCCGTTGCCGCCAACAGTGCCGATGCCGCGCCGCCCGTCGCCACACTCAAGGTGCTGCGACCCTTGAGCGTACCCGGACTCGACACCGACCGCATTGCGCTTACCCGCAGTGGACAGCGACTCGACTATTTTGCCCACAGCAGCTGGGCAGCGCCGCTGCCGGAGCTGGTGCAGTCCGGTGCCATTGATGCCCTGCGTGCCAGCGGAAATTTCCGCGCGGTACAGAGCGATGCGGCACCGCTGGAGGCTGATTTCCTGCTGCAGCTGGAGGTGCGCCGGTTCAATGCCCAGTACCAGGACGACGGGCCGCCCACGGTGCGCGTGCAGCTGGTGGCCACGCTGGCCCGACGGAGTGATCGGACTGTGATCGCCAGCGTAGTGGCGGCGAGCGACGTGCCGGCGAGCGCCAACCGCCTGCAAAGCGTGAGCGCTGCATTTGAAGCTGCGTTCGCTGATGCGCTGGCGCAGCTGGGCGCGCAGCTGCAACCGCCACTGACGCCGCGCTAGTGCGGCGCTGCCGCTAACGCATCGTCACCAGCTCTTCGGCGGAGCTCGGATGTATCGCCACGGTGTCATCCAGATCGCGCTTGCGCGCGCCCATGCGCAGCGCCACCGCGAAGCCCTGCATCATCTCGTCGGCTCCGGCGCCGATCACGTGAATGCCGACCACGCGTTCCTCGGCCCCGACTGTTATCAGCTTCATGGCGGTGCGTGGTTTGCGCGTGGTCATGGCGTGATACATCGGCACGAAGGCGGTTGAATAAACCTTGACGGCATCACCGTGGCGCGCGCGCGCCGCGGCTTCGGTCAGGCCCACCGTGCCGATCGGCGGATGGCTGAACACCACGGTGGGAATGTTTTCATAGTCGAGCCGGCGCTCGGGCATGTTGCCAAACAGGCGATCTGCAAGGCGGCGCCCCGCAGCGATAGCTACCGGCGTGAGTAGTTCGCGGCCAGTGACGTCACCGATCGCATAGATTCCCGTGATATTGGTTTCCTGGTATTTGTCGGTGGGAATGTGGCCCTCGGCATCGCGCAGCACGCCCAGCGGCTCACAGCCCAGCTGGGCGCTGTTGGCGCGGCGGCCCACGGCCCAGACCACGGCGTCGAATGGCCCCAGCGTGCGACCGTCCGCCACCTGAATTTGCAGCTGTCCGCTGGCGTTGCGTTGCAGCGCGGCCGGCACCGCCTCGGTGATGATCTCCACGCCTTCGTCGCGCATGGTGGCGGCGAGATTCTCGCCCAGCATGGGCTCGAACGCCCGCAGCAGCCGCTCATGACGCAGCACCATGGTGCTGTGCGAGCCCAGGCTGGAGAAGATCCCCGCCAGCTCGACGGCAATGTAGCCACTGCCAATGATGGCGACGCCGGCGGGCCGCGCCGGCAATTCAAAAAAGCCGTCCGAGCTGAGTCCGAGGGCGGCACCGGGAATATCAGGCACCATTGGCTGGCCACCGGTGGCCAGCACGATATGCGGCGCGCTGTAGAGCTTTCCGGCCACCTGCACGCGCTGCGCGGCCGCCAGCTGCGCGCGGCCGCGCAGCAGCGTGACGCCAGACTTGTCGAGGTTGGCCGCGTAGATGTCATTGAGACGCGCCACATAGGCATCGCGTTTGCGCTTGAGCAGTGCCCAGTCGTGGCGTGCCAGGGACAGATCGAAGCCATAGTCTGCGGCGTCGTGCACGGCTGCGGCGATCTGCGCCGCGTTCCACATGATCTTCTTGGGTACGCAGCCGACATTGACGCAGGTGCCGCCCAGGCGGTTGGCTTCGATCAGCAGCGTGCGTGCGCCGTATCCCGCCGCGCGCTGCGCACAGGCCAGGCCGCCGCTGCCGCCACCGATGACAATCAGGTCGTAGTCCATAACACGGGTTCCCATCTGCTGCCGCCTCTGGCAGTCTACCGCCATGCCAGATAATAACCCGCTGTTGGACCAGGCGCCGCTGCCGAGATTTGACGCCATACTTCCCGAGCACGTCGAGCCGGCGCTGCGGGCGACCCTGGCGCACAATCGCACCCGGCTGGCGGAAATTGCCGCGCTCGCCGAGCCCAGTTTCGCCACGGTCGTGGTACCGCTCGAAGAAATGCGCCACCGGCTCAGCCGCGTCTGGTCGCCAGTCGGACACCTGAACGGGGTGCTCAACTCCGATGCGCTGCGCGCGGCCTACAACAGCTGCCTGCCGTTGTTGTCCGAGTATCACACCGATCTGGCGCAGAGCGAACTGCTTTACCAGGCCTATCTGCGCATTCGTGAACGCGAAGGCGCCACGCTCGACGCCGAGCAGCGCGCGGTGCTCGAGCGTGCGCTGCGCGATTTTCGCCTGGCCGGAGTCGCCCTCGATCCGGTGCGCAAGGCGCGCTTCAAGGCGCTCATGGTCGAGCTCGCGCAACTGCAGGCGAAGTTTGAGGAAAATGTACTCGATGCCACCAGTGCCTTCACGCATCGGGTATCTGATGCGGCGGAGCTCAAAGGCGTCAATCAGAGCCTGGTCGATCGCGCCGCGCGCCGCGCCAGTGAGCAGGGCCTGAGCGGGTGGCTGTTTGGGCTCGATCAGCCCACCTACGTGGCGATTGTCACCGACGCCGAGCACGCGCCGTTGCGGCGTATTTTCTATGAAGCCTGGAGCACGCGGGCCTCGGATCGGGGCCCGGGTGCGGGGCAGTTTGATAACAGTGGGTTGCTCGAGCAGATAGTGGGCGTGCGTCATGAGCTGGCGCGGCTGCTCGACTTTGCCTCCTTTGCCGACTATGCGCTGGCCGATCGCATGGCAGCCAGCGTGCCGGAAGTAACTGATTTCCTGCGGCGCCTGGCGGGCGCGGCACGCAGTCATGCAGTGGCGGAGCTGGCGGAGCTGGAAGTGTTTGCCGGCCGCAAGCTCGAAGCCTGGGATCTCACTTATTTTTCGGAACGCCTGCAGCAGAGCCGCTATCAGGTCTCGCAGGAGGAGCTGCGCGAATACCTGCCGCTGCCGCGGGTGCTGGCGGGTCTGTTCGAGGTTGCGGAAAGGCTCTACGGCGTGCAGATTGCCGAGCGTAGCGGCGTTTCGGTCTGGCATCCGGAGGTGCGCTATTTTGAAGTGCGCGCGCCGGACGGAGCAGTGCTGGCCAGCTTCTATCTTGATCCCTATGCACGCGCCCACAAGCGCAGCGGCGCATGGATGGACGATTGCGTTGGTCGCAAGCAGCTCGGTGGCACATTGACCTTGCCGGTTGCCTACCTGGTGTGCAACTCGCTGCCGCCCCAGGATGGCCAGGTGGCCCGGCTGACGCACGATGATGTGGTCACCCTGTTTCACGAGTTCGGGCATGGCCTGCACCACATGCTGACGCGCATCGCCTATCCGAGCATTGCCGGCATCAACGGCGTGGCCTGGGATGCGGTCGAACTGCCCAGTCAGTTCATGGAGAACTATGCCTGGCTGCCGCAGGTGCTGGGGAGAATATCCGCCCATCTGACCGATGGCGCCGCACTGCCGGCAGCCAAGCAGCAGCAGCTGATCGCCACGCGCAGTTTCCAGGCCGGCATGCAGACCTTGCGGCAGGTGGAATTCGCACTATTCGATATGCGCCTGCATGCTGAGTACGATCCGGCGCGTGGCGCCAACGCCTATGCGCTGCTGGCCGAGGTGCGCCGTGAAGTGGCGGTGACTCCCAGTCCCGAGTGGAACCGGCATCCGCACAGCTTCACGCACATTTTCGCGGGCGGCTATGCCGCCGGTTATTACAGCTACAAATGGGCCGAGGTGCTGGCGGCCGACGCCTTTGCAGCCTTCAGCCCCAACGACGCCTTTGATCACGTTACTGCCGGGCGTTTTCTCGACTGCATCCTGGCACGCGGTGGCAGTCGCGATCTGCTCGAGGCTTTCGTGGAGTTCCGCGGCCGCAAGCCCGACATCGCACCACTACTGCAATTGCACGGCATTGCCGCGAGCCGGAACGCCGCGTAACGGGCCATGCGCGTCGCGACCTGGAACGTCAACTCGCTGCGCGTGCGCCTGCCACAGCTGCTCGAGTGGCTGCACAGTCAGGCGCCGGATGTGCTCGCTCTGCAGGAAACCAAGGTTACCGATGAGTTGTTTCCGGTCGCACAGCTGCTGGCGGCGGGTTACCACAGTGTTTACAGCGGGCAGAAGTCCTACAACGGCGTGGCACTGCTGGCGCGCAACCCGCCAGTCGAGGTAGTGCGCGAGCTGCCCGGTCTCGAGGACCCGCAGCGGCGCGTGCTGGCCGCAACCTGCGGTCCGGTACGGGTCATCGATCTGTACGTGCCCAATGGCCAGAGCCCCGAGTCCGATAAATTTCAATACAAGCTGCAATGGCTGCGCAGTCTGCGCAGCTGGTTGCGTGCCGAGTTGCTGGCCCATCCGCAGCTCATAGTGCTGGGCGACTTCAATATCGCGCCGGAAGATCGCGACGTGCATGATCCGGCGGCGTGGGTAGGTTCGGTGCACGTGAGCGCCGAGGAGCGCAGCGCCCTGCAGGACACCCTGGCAATCGGTCTGCAGGATGTGTTCCGGCGCTTCGAGCAGCCGCCGCAATCCTTCAGCTGGTGGGATTACCGCACTGGCGCCTTCCGCCGCAACCACGGTCTGCGCATCGACCTGTTGCTGGCCTCCAGTGCGCTGGCCGAGCGTTGTCGCAGCTGCGAAATTGATCGCGAGGCGCGACTGGCCGAGCGGGCCTCCGATCACGCGCCGGTCATCGCCGAATTTGACATCTGACGGCTGGCGTCGGCCTTGAAGTGTGCGACAGGTCGCTGGCGTCATGGGCGGGGCTCGCCTAAACTCGGCGTTCCATGGCAATCGCGGCAGACGATCGGGCCTTGCGGCCACGCACCAATACCGGCATGGCCGCTATCCGTCGCAGCGATTTTGACATCACCAACACGGTTCGGGTCAGTTCGCACGCGGCCGTACTGCAGGCGGTAGAGCAGTTGTTCGCTGCCACCTGGCCGGAAGCGCCGGCCAGCGTGTTGCCGCAGGCGTTCAGGCAGTTCGACGACATGTTTTCCGGCCGCGTGCCCGGGTACGCGGGTGTCGATACCCTTTACCACGATCGCCAGCACACCCTGGATGTGACCCTTACCATGGCGCGCCTGTGCGCCGGCTACGAGCGCCAGGTCGATCCACTCTGGAAGCTGGGTGCTGAGCGCGCACTCGTCGGTGTGGTATTTGCGCTGTTTCATGATGTCGGCTACCTGCGGCGCAGCGTCGACACCGCGCAGCGCAATGGCGCTGAGTTCACGCGTACACACATCAGTCGTGGCATCGAATTTCTGCAGGAGTTTCTGCCGCAGCTCAATCTCGCTGCCTGGGGCGCGATCGCCAGCCAGGTATTGCATTTCACCGGCTACGAAAAACCCTTCAGCGAGTTGCTGCTCGAAGACGCGCGCGATCTGCGGCTCGGGCATCTGCTGGGCACGGCCGACATGATCACGCAGATGGCCGATCGCTGCTATCTGGAAAAATGCCGCGATCGGCTGTACCCGGAATTCGTGCTGGGCGGCATGGCTCTGCCGCTGAGCAACGCCAGTGCCCAGCAGGTGCGCTACGCTTCGGGCCTCGATCTGCTGCGCCAGACGCCGCAGTTTGTCGAGGAAACGCGCTCCAAGCGGCTCGATGGCGAATTCAACCGGGCTTACCGCTACCTCGAAGTGCTGTTCGACGGCGCCAATCCGTATATGGAGTCGATCGAGCGCAACATGGCATATCTGGAGCAGATCCTGCGCAGCGAGAGCTGGCGCATGTTGCGGCGCAATCCGCCGCTCTATGCCGCCGACCCGAACGCACAGGCCGAAGTGCGCGGCCTGATGCTGGGATATTTCAAACGGGCCTGGCTGCGCGACTGAGCGCGGCCGCGTAGCGCGCCGCCTCCGGCGCTGGCCCCACGGCGGCCACGTGCCGTTCAAACAGTTCCGGCAGCTGCGCGAATACGCTCTCGCGCCCGGCCAGTGGCGCTTCCGCGAGCGCGGCGCGCAACAGTTCGGGCCGCATTGACGCCAGCGCGCCATGCGCCACGGGCGCAAAACTCAGGTGCCAGGGCTCGGGCTGTACGCCGCCGCGATCGCGGTCGTAGGGGCGATAGAATCCATAATCCGCGGCGTGCATCCCGAGCCAGTCATTGAGAGCGGCGTAGCGGCCGCCGGCAGCAAAATCGGCGCTCAGCAGTTCGACCGGCGTCTGCGGCGGCAGCGCCGCGCGATCGATCAGGTCGCAGTCGGAGCCCCAATGATGGCGGCTGGCGCCTGGCAATGCCGACCAGACCAGGATGGCGGCTACGCGTTCGGCCTCGCTCAGCAGGCTGGTCTCGAGCGGTTTGCTGTCGCGATCGAGCAGGGGGCGCTGTCCCGAAAACTTGTCGTTCCAGATTTTCAACTGCCGCGCAAAATCACGAAACGAGGACACCGGCAGCAGTTCGATGCCAGCGCCCAGCGCCGCCGTGCTCATGGCCTGCAGGGCGCCCAGGGCCTCCGGATGCAGCGTACAGCGTGGTATGACGCAATCCTGAACGTGCGTGCGGGCGCGTCCGGTGAGCTCCAGATCGTTAAGGGGGGCCGGATTGGCGTAAGGCCTGCGCATCGGGCATCATTCTAAGCGGGCCGGTGGGTTAAGGGGTGCGCGTGCAGGGTTCCAGGCTGATCAGCCGCTATTTAGCCGCTTTCGCCCTGTGCATGGGGCTGATTGGCGGCACGGCTTTGCTGGTGCTGCAGCCGCTGTTGCCACTGGCGTTGATGTTGCTCCTGGGCCTGGCGACCGTGAGCGTTGCCTTGCTGGCGGCCTGGTGGTTCTGGCGCGAGCGCCAACGGCTGCAGAACAGCGTCGAGCAGCTGGTCGGCGCCGCCGAACACATCAGCCGCAGCGAGTTCTCGCACCCGCTGTCGGCCGCGCAGGGCAGCCGGCTGGGGCTGCTGGAAAGCGCCTTCGAGCGCATGCGCCTGGCCCTCAGCGACACGACCTATCGACGCGACTATCTTCACAGCGTGCTCAACAGCATGAGCGACAGCGTGTTCGTGGCGGCGCCCGATGGTGTGATTCGCATCGTCAACGACGCGGCGCAGCGTCTCACCGGTCTGGACGCTGCCGAGCTGACCGGCATGAATGTCAGGGAGTTGCTGGCCAGGGCGCCCGAGAACGGCGTGGATCCGGTGCAGGCTGCGCGCGAGGCGGGAGAAACGGTGCTGCGCACGCAGGCCGGCCAGACCATCCCGGTGTCGTTCGTGGTCTCGACCGTTGCCACTACCGACGCGCATTTTGCCGGTGACATCTACGTGGCGCGCGATATCACCGAGCGCAAGCGCGCCGAACGGCGCATCCGCTATCTGGCGCGCTACGACGCGCTCACCAAGATTCCCAATCGGATGCAGTTCCAGCATCTGCTGCAGCAGGCCATCGCGCGCGCGCGGCGCGTCGGCCAGGGCGTGGCCCTGTTGTATGTCGATATGGATCGCTTCAAGGAGGTCAATGACACCTTTGGTCACGCCTCGGGCGATCGCGTGCTGGAAGTGCTTACCGAGCGCCTGACCCAGGTGCTCAGCAGCGATGCGGTGCTCGGGCGGCTGGCCGGGGATGAGTTCGCGCTGTTCGTCGACGGCGTCAGCGCCGATGCTGAAGAAGCCGGTGCCCAGGTGGCGCAGCTGGCGCGCACCGTGCTCGATAGCGCGGGCGCGGCCTTTCATGTCAGTCAGCAGGAAGTGTTCCTGACGGTGAGTATCGGCGTGGCCTTCTGCCCGCGTGATGCCGACAACGTCATCGACCTGATCCGCAACGCCGATGCCGCCATGTATTACTCCAAGCAGAATGGCGGCAACACCTTTGCGTTTTATTCGCAGGAGATGAATGCCGCAGCGGTCGAGCGGCTGATGCTCAAGAGCAAACTGCGCCGTGCGGTCGAGCGCAATGAGTTCGTGGTGCGCTACATGCCCAAGGTTGATCTGCGCGATGGCCGCATCGTGGGCGCCGAGGCGCTGTTGCGCTGGCGTCTGCCGGGCCACGGCGATATTCCGCCGTCGCAGTTCATTCCGCTGGCTGAAGAGAATAATCTCATCAACCTCATCGGTGAGTGGGTGCTCGAGCGCGTCTGTCTCGATCTGAATCTGCTACGCGTTTCAATCAACGATCCGGGGCGCATTGCGCTCAATCTGTCGCTCAAGCAGCTGCGCCAGGCCAGCTTCATACTCAATTGCCGCGCGGTGTTCGAGCGCTACAACGTACCGCCGCAGAGTCTGGAGCTCGAGATCACCGAAACCACGCTGATGGCCGATCCGCGCCGCACCGTGCAGATGCTCAATCAGCTCGCGGACCTGGGGCTGCATCTGTCGGTTGATGATTTTGGCACTGGCTATTCTTCGCTCTCGGTGCTGCAGCAGTTTCCGATCGGCACGCTGAAGATTGATAAATCGTTTGTACGCGATCTGGCCGACGATCCGGCCGACGCGACCCTGGTGCGCACCATCATCGACATGGGGCACGGACTGGGGCTGGAAGTGGTGGCCGAGGGGGTAGAACTGCCGCAACAGGTGCAGCCACTGCGTGAATGGGGCTGCGATCAGGCGCAGGGACGCCTGTTTGGCGAGCCGATGGTGCTCCAGGATTTTCTGCTCCTGCTGCAGGGCCAGCAAAGCGGTCCACCGGCGTTTGCCGCGTTGATCGGCGTCGCTGCGGAGCAGGCGCTGCGCGCCTGAGGCGCGCCCAGGCCACGATAATCGATGCGTTATAGCGAGAACAGGGAACAGACTGCCGAGTTGCTGCGCATGGTGCTGCCAATGATGTCACGCCACTCGGCCGGCTTTCATCCGCTAAGTTATGCGGTCTGGTACGAATACGTCGCGGGTGCCAACCAGGCCCTGAAGACCGCCGTCGATGCGCTCACCGCCAGCGGGCGGAAACTGGGCGACAGCGATATCCAGGAACTGTTCGATCGTCACGTGGCGATGCGCGATATTGAATCCTCGATGCGACTGCGCGCCAAGATCCAGAAAGTGGTCGAGGAAGTGACTGCGGCCACCAACCACGCCAGCGTTGAAGTGGGTCGCTACAACGATGGCCTGGGTGCCTATCAGAATCGCCTGCAGCGCGACTCCAGTGTTGAGGCCATCGCCGAGCTGGTGCATGGCCTGCTGGATGACACTACCAGGGTTCTGGGCAGCACCAGTGATCTGCAGCACAACCTGCAGCACAGTGCCCAGGAAGCGCAGCGCCTGCATACCGAGATTGAGACCGTGGCGGGTCAGGCGCAGCTTGATGCGCTCACCGGCCTGCTCAATCGACGTGGACTCGAGCATCACGTGGCCAGCAGTTACCCGCGCGGCCTGCCTATGGGCGCGCTGCTGCGGGTAGAGATCAATCTATTCAGCCAGATTGCCGACAGCTACGGGCACCTGCTCGGCGATCGGGTGCTGACCACGGTGGCGCAGCTGTTGAAGCCGGCAGGCGCTGAGAACGTGGTAGCGGCGCGCGACAGCGGTGGCGCCTTCCTGCTGCTGCTGGCTGGCGCGACCCCGGCAATTGCGGCCGAGGTCAGCGGGCGCATTCGCGTCGATATCGAGAATTGCCGCATCCGCCGCCAGGATGCGCAGCACAGTGTCGCTACGGTGACTGCTACGATCAGCACCGTGATCATTGCCGAGGGCGAGACGCTGGGCGCCGTGCTGGCGCGCGCCGCCAGTTCAGGCGGCAGCCAGATTGGCGGCGGCGAACTCCCAGTTCAATAATTTGTCGAACACCGCGGCGGCGTAGTCGGCGCGGCGATTCTGGTAGTCGAGATAGTAGGCGTGTTCCCACACGTCGATAGTCAGCAGCGGCTTTTGAGCGCGCGTCAGCGGCGAATCGGCGTTGCTGGTTTTGGTCACGGCCAGCTGCCCGCCATCGAGCACCAACCAGGCCCAGCCGCTGCCGAACTGTGAAGTCGCGGCCGCCAGCATTTCCTTGCGACAGCCATCCAGGCTGCCGAACGCTGCTTCGATCTTCTGTCGCAGTGGGAGCGGTGGCAGGCCGCCTCCCTGGGCGCGCAGACTCTGCCAGTAAAAGCTGTGATTCCAGTGTTGTGCGGCGTTGTTGTACACAGCGCTCTTGTCAGCCACGCCCACGGTGGCGGCAATGATCTTCTCGAGCGTCATCTCGGCCAGCGCTGTCCCGGCTACGGCCTTGTTCAGGTTGCTGACGTAGGTCTGGTGATGCTTGCCATGATGAAAGCCCAGCGTTTGCGACGAGATCACCGGGTCGAGTGCGTTGTCTGCGTACGGGAGCGGCGGCAGACTGAAGGGACCGCTGGCAGCCGGAGCTGCCATGGCCGGCGCCACGGCCGGCGCTGCGCTCGCAGGCGATGCGGCTGGCGCCGCGCCCCTGGAACTTGCCCCAGTGGCGCAGCCCAGGGCGCCGAGGCTCGCCACACCCGCTGAGGCCAGCAGCAGATCGCGGCGGGAGAGACCGGTCAATTTGGCGGCGTGGCGCAGTGTGTTCATGGCTGTAACCTCGCGGTATTGAGGCGTGCGATGCTACGCCTGGCCCTGGGCGCTGCATAGTGCGGGGGCGGCTGATTGAGTTGATTGAGATACTCGCGGCGTGCCGCCGGCGTGAGTTTCGGCCAGTCCGTTTTCCCGGTCCAGGTGCTGCGCAGCAGCTGATCGCTGACTGTCACCTGCCGGCGTGCCACAGCGTGCGCGCTGCTGGCGGCCGGTACGCTTGCCAGTGTAGCGGTGCTGCCGGTCAGCAGCAGATCGCGCAAGGCGCGCGCCACGCTGGCGCTGCGCGGCAGCGCACTGTGTTCGCAGCGCAGGTAGTAGTTCGCACAACCCGCCAGGGCAGCGGACTCGAGCGGCACCGAGCCATCGCCCGCGTCGCCGATCGTGTAGTGAAAGTCATCCTCGGCAACGCGCACACTGGTGATGGTGCGCTGCCGGGTGCCGGCAATGGCGCAGTAGCGGCTGTCGGGCGGCGGCAGGGAAGCGATGAAGCCGCGCGCACGTTGCAGCAGTGTCGCGTCCGGGCGTGGGCCGGTGTGGGGCCAGGCCTGGGGGTCATGCAGATCAGGCTGCGCGCCATCGCCTTGCGGTGGCAGCAATTGATACAAGCTCGGCAAGCTGCCAAATATCTGTGTGGCCAGCGTTTCGGCATCATGCAGGCGATCAAGCGCGGCCAGGCGGCGCACCACCGGATAGGTGCCACGCAGTGCCTGCACGGCACCGAATGAACCGCACTGCGGCACTCCCAGCGCGATCAGTCGTTGTACGCCTTGCATGCCAGGCAGCGCCATCGCGGCGCGGGCGATGAGTCCGCCCATGCTGTGCGCGACAATCATGACCGTTCCCGCCCCGTCAGCGCGCACGCGTGCAGCAAACTGCGCGGCGAGATCGACCAGGCTGCGACGCCAGTCATATTGATGCATGATCACCGTGAAGCCCGCTGCGCGCAGGCGCAGCTGCAGCGCCAGATAGGTGTAGGGAATGGCGCCGAGTGTCACCAGCTGGTCGCGATCGGGAGCAGTTGCGCCATCGCCAAGCCGTAAATGCCTGAGTCGACCGGCGATGATGTCCTGCGGGTCGATCCACAGCAGATCCGGCGGCAGCGGCGCGGTCCGTGCCAGGCCCAGCTGCGTACCCATGATGCCGGGCAGCAGATAGACCGGGGCGCCGGGGCGGGCTTTGGTCCGTGCGGCGCGCTGCGCCAGCGCGGTCAGCAGGGCGTAGTCACCAGGTCCGAATACCGCCTGCAATTCGCGTCGCGAGCGACCGGCGGTCAACAGTGCGCATAACTGCGCGTCATCGAGACGCAGCCGATCGTAAGCCGATACTTCAGTCACCTGGTCGAAGACCCATTAATGCCATGCGGCGATATTACTGCATTGAGGTGCCTGCCCGGCGCGCCGGGATCTGCAGTCGTGCGCACCATGCCAGCCTGGTGTCGCAGGCAGCCGGTTCCAGCGCCCGACAGTGCGCCGACTGACAGGCTGGGGGGCCGCAGTCCGCAGCGATGCGTCAGCGTTTTTTACCACTCACTGGTCGCTGCCGGCCCGGTCAGCCGCCAGGCTCCCGGAAGAGCTCAACTGCAGCGCCGCCATCAAATGCTGGGCAGGCTGGGCTGAACGACAGCCGATAAAACGGCCACGTCACCCTGGGCCTGAGCGATAATGATCCAGGCATGGCGGCACGTTGCAGCTGTGCGAACATGCCTGGGATCGTGGCTGCGCGGCAGTTCTACGGCGCGCTGACGACTCACCATAATATCTGCGGATCAAACCGGAATGAACGATCGCATCAACGCCATAGTCGCACGCCTGGGCCAGCAACCCGGCCCATTGCTGCTGGTCCTGCACGCCATCCAGGATGAAATGGGATTCATTCCGCCTGAGGCCGTACCGCTGGTGGCACAGGGCCTGAACCTGTCGCGCGCCGAAGTGCACGGGGTAGTCAGTTTCTACCATTACTTCAGGCATTCAGCGCCGGGGCGGCACACGCTGCGCATCTGTCGTGCCGAGTCCTGTCAGGCAATGAATGGCGCGGCGCTTGAAGCACATGCACAGCAGAGCCTGGGCATTGGGTTCGATCAGACCACGATTGATGGCGCCATCTCCCTTGAACCAGTGTATTGCCTCGGCGCCTGCGCCTGTTCGCCGGCGGTCATGATCGACGACGAACTGCACGGGCGCGTTACTCCGGCGCGTCTGGATGAGCTGCTGGCCCAATGCCGGGAACGCGCATGAGCACTGTGGTCTATGTGCCGCGCGATGCCGCAGCGCTGGCGCTGGGTGCGGAGCAGGTCGCGCAGGCCATCGCCGCGCAGGCACAAAAAGCCGGCCTGGCTGTCACCATCAAGCGCAACGGTTCGCGCGGACTCTACTGGCTCGAGCCGCTGGTCGAGGTGGAGACGACGCAGGGGCGCGTGGCCTATGGACCGGTGAGCGTCACGGATGTTGCCGGGCTGTTTGCCGCAGGTTTTCTCAGTGGCAAGGCACACGCGCTGTTTCTGGGCGCGACCGCCCAGCACCCCTATCTGATCAGGCAGAAGCGTTTGACGTTTGCGCGCGTGGGTGTAACTGACCCGGTCAGCATCGGCGACTACCTGGGGCACGGCGGTTACCAGGGTCTGCGAAACGCGCTGGGCATGGAGCCCGCGCAGATCGTGCAGTGTGTCACCGATTCCGGGCTGCGTGGACGGGGCGGTGCCGCCTTTCCCACCGGCATCAAGTGGCGCACGGTGCTCGATACTGCGGCCACGCAGAAGTACATCACCTGCAATGCTGATGAGGGCGATTCGGGCACCTACGCTGATCGCATGCTGATGGAGGGTGATCCCTACCTGCTGATCGAAGGCATGACGATCGCCGCGCTCGCGGTCGGCGCCACCCAGGGCTACATTTATCTGCGCGCCGAATATCCGCACGCTCACAGGATTCTGAATGAAGCGATCGCGCACGCTTACCAGCAGCACTATCTGGGGGCGCAGCTGCTGGGCAGTAGGCACCGTTTCGATCTGGAAGTGCGACTCGGCGCCGGCGCCTATATCTGCGGCGAAGAGACCTCAATGCTCGAGAGCCTCGAGGGCCGTCGCGGCGAGGTGCGCGTGCGCCCACCCTTGCCCGCGGTAAAAGGACTGTTTGGCAAGCCCACCGTGGTCAACAATGTCATTTCGCTCGCCACCGTGCCCACCATCCTGCAGCTCGGTGCCGCGCACTATCGCGATTTCGGCATCGGCAAGTCGCGCGGTACCCTGCCGATACAGCTGGCCGGCAATCTCAAGCGCCCCGGCCTGGTGGAGCTGGCTTTTGGTGTCAGCCTGCGCGAATTGCTGTACGACTACGGCGGTGGCTCAGCTTCGGGCCGGCCGCTGCGCGCCGTGCAGATTGGCGGGCCATTGGGCGCCTATCTGCCCGCTCAGCAGTTTGACACGCTCATCGACTACGAAGCACTGAGCGCCGTCGGCGCCTTGCTGGGTCACGGCGGCATCGTGGCATTTGACGATACCGTCGACATGGCGCATATGGCGCGCTACGCGATGGAATTCTGCGCGCTTGAGTCGTGCGGCAAGTGCACGCCCTGCCGCATCGGTTCGACGCGCGGCGTCGAGGTCATAGATCGCCTGCTGCGCGGCGTGGATAGTGAGGCGCAGCTGCGGCAGCTCGAGAGCCTGTGCGACACGATGACGGAAGGCTCGCTGTGCGGGCTGGGGGGCATGACGCCCTTTCCGGTGCGCAGTGCGGTCAAGTATTTTCGCGAGGATTTTCTAAAACCGCGAACCGAGGTTCAAGGGAGTAAGCATGCACGCGCTTGATCATGTCGATGCCGGTACCCCAGCAAGTGTGGTGACGCGCACCGTGTCGCTGGAGATTGATGGCCTCGCTACCACGGTGCCTGAAGGCACGTCAATCATGCGCGCCGCGGCGGCCCTCCGCACCCGCATCCCCAAGCTGTGCGCTACCGACAATCTCAAGGCCTTCGGCTCCTGCCGCCTGTGCCTGGTCGAGATCGAGGGTCGCAAGGGCTTTCCGGCCTCCTGCACTACGCAGGTGGCCGAGGGCATGAAGATACACACGCAGTCGCAGCGCCTGAGTGAGCTGCGCCGCGGTGTCATGGAGCTCTACCTGTCGGATCATCCGGCCGGGCTGGTTGCCGCGGACGCGCCCTATCGCACCGAGATCCGTGACATGGCGCAGTCACTGGGCGTCACGACTTCGCCCTATGGGAGCGATGCCGCCTGCCATGCCGGTTTGCCCAAGGATGAGAGCAATCCCTATTTCACTTTTGATCCCAATGCCTGCATCGTCTGCTCGCGCTGTGTGCGCGCCTGCGATGAAGTACAGGGTACGCTGGCGCTGACCATCGAGGGGCGTGGCTTTGCCTCGCGTGTGGCGGCCAGCCAGGGCCAGAGTTTTCTCGATTCCGAGTGCGTCTCCTGCGGCGCCTGCGTCGAAGCCTGCCCGACCACGGCATTGCAGGAAAAATCGCTGATTGCGGCCCAGATCGCGGCCAGCGCGCCGGCCCTGCCGGCCGTGCCAGCGCGCGCCGCTGCCAGCGCGACAACCACGACCTGTGCCTATTGCGGTGTCGGCTGTTCGCTGGTGGCGGAAGTCAGTGACGAAAAAGTGGTGCGCATGGTGCCCAATCGTGACGGCCACGCCAACCAGGGCCATGCCTGCGTCAAGGGCCGCTTTGCCTATGGCTATGCGACGCATCGCGATCGGGTACTCAAGCCCATGATCCGCAAGAAGATCAGCGACCCCTGGCAGGAAGTGTCGTGGGATCAGGCGATCGGCTACGCCGCCGGTGAGTTCAAGCGCATCCAGGCGCACTACGGTCGTGACTCAGTGGGTGGCATCACCTCTTCACGCTGCACCAACGAAGAAGCCTACCTGGTGCAAAAGCTGGTGCGTGCTGCCTTCGGCAACAACAACGTCGACACCTGTGCGCGTGTCTGCCATTCGCCAACGGGTTATGGCCTGAAGCAGACGCTGGGCGAATCGGCTGGTACCCAGGCCTTCAATTCAGTGATGCAGGCCGACGTCATCATGCTGGTGGGCGCCAACCCGACTGAAGGTCATCCGGTGTTTGCCTCGCAGCTCAAGCGTCGCCTGCGCGAGGGCGCGCAGCTGATCGTCCTCGATCCGCGCGCCATCGCCTTGGTGCGCACGCCGCATATCGAAGCGAGCCATCATCTGCAGCTGCTGCCGGGCACCAACGTTGCGCTGCTCAATGCGCTGGCACATGTGATCGTCACCGAGGCTCTGATCAAGGAGAGCTACGTGGCTGAGCGCTGTGAGCCGGAGTCCTGGCAGCGCTGGAAAGCGTTTGTTTCGCAACCGGCCTGCTCGCCGGAGGCAACTGCCGCAACGACCGGCGTTGCTGCTGCAGAAGTTCGCGCGGCAGCGCGGCTGTTTGCCAGTGCCGGCAACGGCGCCATCTACTACGGGCTGGGTGTGACCGAACACAGCCAGGGCACGACCGCCGTCATGTGCATTGCCAATCTTGCCATGGCCACCGGCAACCTCGGCCGCGAAGGCGTGGGCGTCAATCCGCTGCGTGGCCAGAACAACGTGCAGGGCTCATGCGATGTGGGTTCGTTCCCGCATGAGCTCGCGGGCTATCGGCACATCTCCGATCCCGCTACCCGCGCGCTCTTCGATGGCGCCTGGGGCGTCAAGCTGCTGGAGGAGCCGGGGCTGCGCATTCCCAACATGTTCGAGGCGGCGCTCGATGGCAGCTTCAAGGGCATCTACATCCAGGGCGAGGACATGGCGCAGTCCGATCCGAATACGCAGCACGTCGCGGCGGCGTTCTCGGCCATGGAATGCGTGGTGGTCCAGGACCTGTTCCTGAACGAAACGGCGCTCTACGCGCATGTGTTTCTGCCAGGTTCTTCGTTTCTGGAAAAGGACGGCACCTTCACCAATGCCGAGCGGCGCATTTCGCGGGTACGCAAGGTCATGGCGCCACTCGCAGGCCTGGCCGACTGGGAAGTGACGGTGGCGCTCTCGAACGCCCTGGGCTATGAAATGAACTACGCCCACCCCGCGGAGATCATGGCGGAGATCGCCCGGCTCACGCCCACTTTCCGCGGCGTCAGCTTCGAGAAGCTCGAGCGCCTGGGCAGCATCCAGTGGCCCTGCAACGAGGCGGCACCGGAGGGCACGCCCACCATGCACGTCGATCAGTTCGTGCGCGGCAAGGGCAGGTTCTTCGTTACCGACTATGTCGCCACCAGCGAGCGCGTGTCAGCGCGCTTCCCGCTGCTGCTGACGACCGGGCGCATACTCAGTCAGTACAATGTGGGCGCACAGACGCGCCGCACCCAGAATGTCGTCTGGCACGGCGAAGATCTGCTCGAGATCAACCCGCACGATGCCGAAACGCGCGGCATTGTGCACGGTGACTGGGTGGGCATCACCAGCCGCGCTGGCGAAACGGTGCTGCGCGCCACCGTGACCGAGCGCGTGCCACCGAGCGTGGTCTATACGACCTTTCATTTCCCTGAATCGGGCGCCAATGTGGTCACCACCGAGCTTTCCGATTGGGCGACCAATTGCCCTGAATACAAAGTGACGGCGGTGCAGGTCGTCAAGGTGGCCAAGCCTTCCGCCTGGCAGCAGCGGCATCGCGAACAGCTGGCCGCACAGGTGATAGCGGGCCATGCGGTTTCATAGTTGTTGAATGGTGGCGCTCGCACCCGAACCCCTATGAGCGACAGTTCATTCGCCGCCGCACGTCCGGTTGAGCGCACCCAGTATCGTCGCGGCGTGGCGTCCGCTGGCGTGCGCAGCATTGCCGAAGAGACCGCCATTGCTTTCACCTACAACCGGGTTGCCCATGCCGTGATGATGGCGACTCCGGCCGATCTGGAGGATTTCGCGGTCGGTTTCAGCCTGGCCGAGCGCATCATTGACGCGCCCGCCGATCTCACGGCGCTGGAGGTGGTGACGGTCGAGCAGGGCATAGAGCTGCGCATGGACATCAGTCGCGAACGCGCCGAGTCGCTCGATGCGCGCCGGCGCCACGTCGCGGGCCCCAGCGGCTGCGGTCTGTGCGGTCTTGAAAGTCTGGACCAGGCCATGCGGGCGCCGCCGCGAGTAGCGGCTGCGCTCGTGCTGACTCCGGCGATGATAGCGAAGGCCATCGCCGCCCTGCCGCAGTCGCAACCCATCAACCAGCTTACGCGCGCGGTGCACGCCGCTGCCTTCTGGCAGCCGCAGGCTGGCCTGGTGGCCGTGCGCGAAGATGTCGGGCGTCACAATGCACTCGACAAGCTGGCCGGCGCGCTGGCCAGAGCCGGAATCGCCGGCTCCGGGGGCATGGTGCTGCTCACCAGCCGCGTATCCATAGAGCTGATACAGAAGGCTGCACTCATGGGCACGCCGGTAGTGGTCGCCGTCTCGGCTCCCACCGCGCTCGCGGTGCGCGTCGCCGATGCAGCCGGCATTACACTGGTGGGCGTGGCGCGCGATGATGGCTTCGAAATCTTTACGCACGCCGGGCGTGTCGCAGCGGAGGCAGGCTGATATGGAAACGGAACGACTGGTCACCATGGCCAATCAGATCGGCGGATTTTTTTCCCATGAAGAGGCGGGCAAGGCCGTAGAGCGCACCGCCGATCACCTGCGTAAATACTGGGACCCACGCATGCGGGCGGCCATCGTGGCGCATTTGCAGGCGGGTGGCGCGGGACTCGAACCAACGGCCATGAGTGCAGTGGGTCTATTGCCGCGCGCGTGATCGCCCGCGGTGGCCACAGGGTGCTGACGTTGTGTCAAAGACTGTACGCCTGACCATTGTCGCGGTGATGGCCGGGACTGTGGCCATGGCCACAGCGCTCCCTGCAAGGACCGCGCCCTGGCGTGCGCTCGACGATGAGGGTCGCAGCGTGACGCTGCCCTACTCGCCGCAGCGCATCGTCAGCCTGTCGCCAGGTGCCACGGCGATGATCTTCGCCGCCGGCGGTGGCGCGCGCCTGGTCGGTACCGTGCAGTTCTCGATCGAGCCGGCGGCGGCGCGCGACATCATGCGTATCGGCGATGCCCACGGTTACGACCTCGAGCGCATCCTGGCTTTGCATCCCGATGTGATCGTGGCCTGGAGCGGCGGTGCCTCCGCAGCGCAACTGGCGCCGCTGGAACGCGCCGGCCTGGTGATCTACCGGCATCACGTCGTGCGCCTGAATGATGTGGCGCCGTCGATCGAGCGACTGGGCGTGCTGCTGGGCACGCCGGGCGTTGCACACGAGGCTGCGGCCAGCCTGAGCGGCCGGATCGACCAGTTGCGATCACAGTATCGCAACCCGCAGCCGCCCCGGGTATTGATACAGGTGTGGGATCGGCCGGTGTACACCGTTGGTGGCGCACAGCTGATTTCCGATGCCGTCGAAGTCTGCGGCTTTCGCAATCTGTTTGCTGATCTCGCCGCGCCCGCACCGGCTGTAGCGCTCGAGGCCATTGCCTCACGCAATCCGGAGGTCATTCTGGCGCTGGCCGCCGACGCGTCCAGTGCCCAGGCCTGGTTGCAGCGCTGGCAGGCACTGCCCGCGCTGCGCGCGGTGCGCGACGGTGCGCTGTTGCCATTCGTTGACGCGCGGCTCAGCCGCCTGGGTCCGGAGGTGGTCGATGCCACCGAGGATCTGTGTCGTGTGCTGGCAGCTGGTCGACCAGGCACCCACCCCTGACAGGCATATGAAGCGCTGATCTTCAGCAGGCCGGCGCCGGAAAACCATCTGCCCCCGTGCGCCATGGCAACCAGCCAACCGCCAGCTCGCCTACGGCTATGTCCGACTTGCGTGCCGCAATCTGTACGGGCTGCAGCACGATGGCCGCCGGATCCAGCTGCGCCTTGAGCGCATTGAGAGCAGCGTCGCAGTCGCTCTGCAACTGATGCAGGGCCTGTTCAACCGCACCGGCGCTGTCATCGGCCTGCGCGGCATCCTGGCGCTCCTGACCAATGCGCGTGGCGCTGCGAATGGCCGTCGCGGCGCGACCAACCGTGCTTACCGAGGCGGCGCGGCGGCCAAACAAAGCGCCGAGTATCGTCGAACCCACCGCCACCACGGTCTGCAGCGTCTGCTGCGTAGCCTGTGAATGCTCACGCGTGGCGCGCGCCTGCGCGCGCTGCAGGCGCTCCTGCAGGGCCGCGAGCTTCGGTGCATAGCTGCTGTTGAGGGTCGCGAGCTGCGCATCGCGCAGTTCACGCAGGTGTTGTCCGAGGCGCACGCGGAAATCGCCCTCGCTCTCGCCGGGTGCCGAGGCCAGTTTCAGCGCTGCGCAATACAGCAGCCCGGAGCGCGCGCTTTCATACAGGTGTGCGCTCAGCGACTTGCTCCATGCGGCATACGATTCGGCTCGCAGCGCGCGGGCCGGCGGTGGCGCAAAGCTGGCACCGGCCAGCGGCATATTGGCGGCCTGGGTGCGCAGCGCGGTCGCCTCGCGGGCTTCGCTCCATAACGCATCGTTCCCGGCGTCATCAAGCGGCGCGAGCAGCTGCAGCGTCTGCCAGACATCGACACCGTAGCGTGAATCGACGAAGTGCAGCTTGGCGCTGCCCAGCAGGTTGAATCGATATTGCACCGCGCCGCTGCCCAGCAGCGCCGGCAGGAACAGCTCGCGCGCCGCTGCCGGCAATGCCGGCCGGTTTGCCGGCATTGTCGCTGCAGTGCCGGTGCCGGCCGCCGTCGTAGCGACTGTCGTCGCTGCCGGGGTCGTGGCGATTGCGCGCGCGGCGCGCTGTGGCGCCATGAGCGTGCCGATCTCCCTGGCGGTGAGTGGCCCGCGCAGGAACGACAGCGTCCAGCGGCTCTTCATCAGCCGCGGGGCATCATCTTTGGCGCGGCGCATGAGAAACAGGCGTTGCGCAAGTGAGGACATGAGTTTCTCCAGCGTACCGCGATCAGGCGCGGCGCCGCCCAGCGCACTGGTCAGGCCCTCGATCACCCGTGCCTTGTCGCGTTCGGTTTGCAGGCGTCCGATCAGCCAGGTGCCGGCGTTGGCGAGCCCGCGATAGTCCAGGTCCACCGGATTCTGCGTCGCCAGCACACAACCCAGGCCGAAGGCCCGTCCCTGCTTGAGCAGCGTGAGCATCGGCAGTTTGGCCGGTGGATTCGCGCTCGGCGGGAAATACCCGAAGATCTCGTCCATGTAAAACAGTGCGCGCAGGCTCGAGGTGCCACTCTGGCGGCGCATCCATGCCACCAGTTCGTTGAGCACCAGCGTGACGATGAACATGCGCTCGGCATCACCCAGGTGGGCGATTGAAATGATGCTGATGCGTGGCTTACCCTCAGCGGTGTAGAGGAGTCGCTGGGCATCCAGTGGCTCGCCGATGGTCCAGGCGGAAAATCCGGGCGAGGCCAGCAGGCCGTTGACGGCCATGGCCAGCTCGAGTCGCTCCCTGGCAGGATAAAAAGTTTCCAGGTCAAAGGCGCCGAGCTGATCAAAGCCTGGTTTCTGTATGGCCTGAATCAATCCGGCGAGATCGAGGCTGGCACCCGCGGTCCAGCTCTGTTCAACAAGGCGCGCCAGCAGAATATGATCGCGGCTCTTCACCGGATCGGCATCGCGACCCAGGAGTGCCAGCAGCGCGGCGACCATGCCGCCGATCTGCTCACGCAGCGCCGGCGCATCGGCCAACGCGGCCTCGCCCGGGTTGGCGAGTGAGCGCAGTACCGAGAGCCCAAGGCCAGTGCTGGCCCCCGGCGTGTAGACACTGACTTCAACCGCGTCGCGCAGTCGCTGGATGCGCTCCGGCGCCTGATCCCACTCGGCCAGGCCCTGCTTCCAGGTGTCGGCAGTCTGTGCAGCCAGCTGCTCGGCACTCAGGTTGTGGCGCGCGGCTTCGGCCGGATCCATCCACGGCGCAAAGTCGCTGGCGGCAAGTTTCGGAAAGGTCAGCAGCAGATTGGCGATATCGCCCTTGGGGTCGATGCAGATCGCTGGAATGCCATCGAGCGCAGCCTCTTCGAGCAGGCCAATGCACAGGCCGGTCTTGCCGCTGCCGGTCATCCCCAGGCAGACCGCGTGCGTGGTCAGGTCGCGCGATTCGAGCAGCAGCGGCTCGGAGTGCGTCTTGCCCGTGGCAGCGTCCACTTCGCGGCCCATATAGAAAACGCCGAGCTTCTCGTAGTCGCTGTTCATGGCTGAAGGCTCCTGCCCGGCTTGAGTGCCTGGCCTGCCGGCAAGCTAAAGTCTACGTGGCACGGGTGCAAGGGGGTCCGGAGCCGACTATTGACGCCCCCGGCCGTCACTAGCCATACTCGTACGCTATGCACCCCCACGCCCAGTCTGCCGCGATCTGCTGGTGGCCCAGCTCCTGAAGACGGAGTGGGCCCTGGGCGCTGTTTTACCGAACCCGATTTTAACGCTGACCAGACCCCGCTCCCGGAAACCATCCGGAACGGGGTCTATTTATCTATGAAACCACCTTTTGACATTGCCGGGGATCTCGATACGCCAGTTTCGGCGTACGCCCGGCTGCGCGATTTCAGGCCGCGCTTCCTGCTCGAGAGCGTCGAGGGTGGCGAGCGGCTGGGGCGCTATTCCTTCATAGGTTTCGGTGAGGCGCTGGAAGTGCGGCTGGACGAGCGCAGTTTCCAGATCGGTGCGCAGACCCTGCCGGTGCCGCGCGATGCCAGTGAACTGTTGTCGGGTTTACGCCTCGCGCTCCGGCAGGCACCACGACCGCTGCCAGAGATTGGCTCGGTGCCGCTGGCAGGCGGCCTGGTAGGCTTTGCGGCTTACGATGTGGTGCGCTATTTCGAGCGTCTGCCCGAGCATGCTGCGCGCCTGCCGCATGCACCACCGCTGTTGCACTACGTCGCGCCGCGCTCGCTGCTGGTGTTTGATCACCTGACGCGCGCCATCGCGCTGCTGCACGCCGGCAGCGATACGGAACGCAGCGCGCTGCGGCGCGCAGTCATTGCCGCGCTGCGTGGCCCGATGCCGCCGCGTCCGCAGCACGCCGGCGGCTACGCCGCGCCGACGGCCGCACTCAGTCGCGGACAGTACCTCGAGCGCGTGCGCCGCGCGCAGGAGTACATCGCGGCCGGCGACGTCTATCAGCTGGTGCTCTCGAGTCGTTACTCGGGACGTCACGATCTCGATCCGTTTCAGGCCTATCGTGCACTGCGACTCGTGAACCCGTCGCCGTACATGTTTTATTGTGAGTTGGGTGAGCTCACCGTCGTGGGCTCATCGCCCGAGGCACTGGTCAAACTCAACAACGGTGCCGCGGAACTGCGACCGATTGCCGGCACGCGGCCGCGCGCCGCCACGCCCGAGCAGGATCAGGCCAACGCCGCTGAACTGCTGGCGGATCCCAAGGAAAA
Source organism: uncultured Gammaproteobacteria bacterium (assembly GCA_963823235.1). Classification (GTDB taxonomy): domain Bacteria; phylum Pseudomonadota; class Gammaproteobacteria; order Steroidobacterales; family Steroidobacteraceae; genus FEN-1191. Next base: position 867,718 of record CAWGKS010000007.1, read on the forward strand.
CGCCGAGCATGTGATGCTGGTCGATCTGGCGCGCAACGATCTGGGGCGGGTGGCCGAAGCGGGCAGCGTGCACGTCGAGCCCTATCGTGCCATCGAGCGCTATAGCCATGTCATGCACATCGTCAGTGGCGTGCACGGGCGACTGGCCGCGGGCCGCGATGCCTTCGATCTGTTCGCGGCATCGTTTCCGGCGGGGACGCTGGTGGGCGCACCCAAGGTGCGGGCGATGGAAATCATCGAGGAGCTCGAGCCGGTGCGACGTGGACTGTACGGTGGCACGGTAGGATATTTCGGTGCCCGTGGCGCCATGGATCAGGCCATCACCATCCGCTCGCTGGTGTTTCACGGCGATGAATATAGCTATCAGGCGGGTGCGGGTATCGTCGCCGACAGCCGTCCCGAGGCTGAGCACGATGAAGTGCTGGCCAAGAGTGGTGCCGCAGTGCAGGCGCTGCAACTGGCGGAGGCCGGCCTATGAGCACGCGGCTGCTGCTGATCGACAACTACGATTCCTTCACCTACAACCTGGTGCAGGCCTTCATGGTGCTGGGCGCGGAAGTGCTGGTGTATCGCAATGATGCTCTCAGCGTCGCGCAGGCCGCGGCGCTGGCACCAACGCATCTGTGCATCTCGCCCGGGCCCGGCACGCCGCAGCAGGCTGGTGTCTCAATCGACATGATCAGGCATTTTGCCGGGCGCATTCCGGTATTCGGCGTGTGCCTCGGACACCAGGCGATCACCGAGGCTTTTGGCGGACGCGTGGTGCGCGCGCCGCGACTGATGCACGGCAAGACTTCGCCGGTTGAACACGACGGCCGCGGCGTGTTCGCCGGCATTGCCAGCCCCTGCGAAGCAGGACGCTATCATTCGCTGATCACGGAGCCAGCATCGCTGCCGCCGGAACTGGTAGTAACGGCGCGCACCGCTGAGGGCGAGATCATGGGGCTGCGTCATGTCACGCTCAGGGTCGAAGGCGTGCAATTCCATCCGGAAAGCGTCCTGACGCCGGCCGGCCCGGCCTTGATGAAGAATTTTCTCGGGATGCGCGCATGAGCGGCGCGCTCGTGGCAACGCTCGATCGCCTGCTCGATGGGCAGAATCTCAGCCAACGGGAAGCGGGTGAGTTGCTCATTGCCCTGACCACGCCAGAGTTGTCCCCGGCCCTGGCCGCTGGCCTGCTGGCCGCGCTGCGTGCCAAGGGCGTGACGGCCGCCGAATTGCGCGGCTTTGCGCTCGCCATGCGATCATTGGCACGGCGCCCGCAATTACCTGCCGAGCTCAAGGCTGTCGATATTGTCGGCACCGGCGGCGACAGATCCGGCAGCCTGAATCTTTCCACCGGAGCGGCGCTGCTGACGGCGGCCTGCGGTGTAGCGGTAGTCAAGCATGGCAATCGTTCAGTTTCCAGTCGCGCCGGCAGTGCCGATGTGCTCGAGGCCCTGGGCCTGGTATTGCCGCTCGATGAGCAGCGCGCTGCCGAGTGCCTGGCCGCTACCGGTTTCACGTTTCTGTTCGCGCCCTATTACCACCCGGCCATGAAGAACATCGCGCCGGTGCGCAGCGCGCTCGGTGTGCGTACGGTGTTCAATATCCTCGGCCCCTTGTGCAACCCCGCCGAGCCGCTGTTTCATGTGATCGGAGCTTACAATCTGGCTACCGCAGAACTGATGGCCCAGGCCATGGCAGGCATGAAGACCAGTCGGGCGCTGGTGATACACGGCGCTGAGGGTTGGGATGAGCCGACTCCCATCGGTCCTTTCGAGGTGTTTGACGTGCGTGCTGACGAGGTGCGGCGCGAGCGGCGTTCGCCGGCCGACTATGGTCTGGCCACCTGCGCGGCAACGGATCTCGCCGGTGGCGATGCCGCGCATAATGCCGCCAGCCTGCGCCGCGTACTGTGCGGTGAAGAGCATGGTGCCCATCGTGACGCATTGTTGCTGGGCGCTGCGCTGGCGCTGGAAGTCACCGGCATCGAGGCGGCACCACGGCTGGCGATTGCGCGGGCCGCGCAGGCGATCGATTCAGGAGCGGCGAACGAATTACTGGCGCAGCTTGCCGGTGCGGGAGCAAAACCATGAGCGATAGTGATTTTCTTGCCGGGATGGCCAGTTCCAGCCGCGCACGCGTGAGTGCGGCCCGATCCGAACTGAGTGAAGCCGAGCTGCGCGCCCGCGCCGCCGATACGCCCCTGCCACCGCGTCTGCAGCTGTCATCACGCCGCTTTGACCTGATCGCCGAAGTCAAATTCCGCTCGCCGGCAGCCGGGCAGCTGCGCGAAGGCAATGAGGAAAATGTGCGCGCGCGGGTTGCCGGCTACGCAGACGCGGGCGCTGCCGCGGTCTCGGTGCTCACCGAACCCAGCCGCTTCGATGGTTCGCTGAAGCACCTGGAATTTGCTGTACAGGCGCTGGCCGGCCGGATTCCGGCGCTGCGCAAGGATTTTCTTGTTGACCCCTATCAGATCTGCGAGGCGCGGCTCGCCGGTGCCGGCGGCGTACTGGTGATCATGCGCATGCTGAGTGACGCCGAGGTAAGCGCGTTGCTGGACTGCGCCGTGCAGCTGCGGCTGTTCGTGCTGCTCGAAGCCTTCGATGCGGCAGATATCGAGCGCGCCAGCAAGGCGGTCAAGGAATATGCCCGCAGCACCGAGCTGCTGGTGGGCCTGAATTCACGCGATCTGCAGACCCTGGAGGTGGTGCCAGGCCGGCTGGAAAAAATGGCGCGTACGCTCCCGGACGATGTGCCGCGGGTCGCCGAAAGCGGCGTTGCCACCGCGGCGGATGCCGGGCGCATCGCGGTCGCCGGCTATGACGTTGCCTTGGTTGGCAGTGCCCTGATGGATGCGCTCGAGCCGCTGCAACTGGTGCGGGCAATGATTTCTACCGGGCGGACTGAGCGGGCGCGGCGGTCATGAGTAGAGGTTCGGTGGTGGCGTCGGGCGCACGTCTGGATGGGCCTCCGGATGGGAACGCCATGAACCCATCCATGGGGGCTCCGGGGGCGACATCCTGTCGCCCACGGTCCCATCCGGAGGCCCATCCAGACGTGCGCCCGACACCCTCGCCGGCGTCGTTTACGAACGCCATGCACTCGTTACATGCGCGGTCCGCGCGCCCCATTCCGAATGCGAGCGTCAGGCGGGGTGGCACGGATGGCTGCTCCCGGGGCCGTGTGCGACAGGATGTCGCCCCCGGAGCCCCCATGGATGGGTTCATGGCGTCCCCGGGAGCAGCCATCCGTGCCACCCCGCCTGACGCACCTAACCGCCCTGGTGCGTGCGAGCTGCGCGCGTGAGCGGGTGGATCAAGATTTGTGGCATGACCTCCAGCGAGGCGGTCACCGCCGCTCTGGATGCCGGTGTCGACGCGATCGGCTTTGTGTTCGCGCCCTCAGTACGGCAGGTGACAGCGGAGCGCGCCGCTGAGCTGGCGCGTGGCACGCGTCAACGAGTGACCTGTATCGCGGTTACCCGGCATCCGAGCCAGGCGAGCGTTGATGAGATTGAACGGGGCTTTCATCCGGATCTGCTGCAGAGTGATATTGAGGACTATGCCGGGCTGAAGCTGCCGCGGCGCCTGATGCGCCTGCCGGTGTTGCGCTCCTCACATGCGCCGCTGCAGGAGTTTCCGCCGCGACTGCTGTACGAAGGGCCGCATAGCGGCACTGGCACGGCCGTTGACTGGCAGCCGGCCGCGCTGATCGCGAAACGTACCAAGCTGGTACTCGCGGGTGGACTGAATGCAGCAAATGTCGGCGCGGCAATCCTGGCGGTGCGCCCCTACGGCGTAGATGTATCCACTGGCGTCGAATCACGGCCGGGCGTGAAGAGCGCAGCGCGCATCATTGAATTTGTCAAAGCTGCCCGCGCAGCGTTTAGCGAGATCGCAGCATGAATGCATTGATCGATGGCAAGGAACACGCGGCGCTGCTGGCGTCACTGCTGGCAGGGCGTTTCCCCGATGAGTTGGGCCGCTATGGTCCGTTCGGTGGCCGCTATGTGCCCGAAACACTGATACCCGCGCATGAGCGCCTGGCAGCTGGCGTCAAGCGCTGGCTGCGTGACCCGGAATACCAGGCAGACCTGCAGCGCGAGCTGCGAACCTGGGTCGGGCGGCCGACGGCTCTGAGTTTCGCGCCGCAGCTGTCGCGGCGCTGGGGCGCGCAGGTCTGGCTCAAGCGTGAGGATCTGGCGCACACCGGTGCGCACAAGATCAACAACGCCATCGGTCAGGCGCTGTTGGCCCGCCGTCTCGGCGCCCAGCGCATCGTCGCGGAGACTGGCGCCGGCCAGCATGGCGTAGCCAGTGCGGCGGCCTGCGCGCGCGTGGGTTTGCCATGCACGGTCTACATGGGCGCGGTCGACATGGAGCGGCAGGCGCCCAATGTCGGGCGCATGCGTCTGCTCGGCGCCAGGGTCGTGAGCGTTACTTCTGGCGATCGCACACTGCGCGCGGCAATTGATGAGGCCATGCGCGACTGGGTCAGTGATCCCGACGGCACCTATTACCTGCTGGGTTCAGCGGTCGGAGCGCATCCCTACCCCTACCTGGTGCGCGAACTGCAGACCATCATCGGCCGCGAGGCGCGCGCTCAGCTGCAGGAGCAGGCGGGCGGACTGCCCGATGCGGTGATGGCCTGCGTGGGTGGTGGCTCGAATGCCATCGGCCTGTTTCATCCCTTCATCGGTGATGTGAGCGTCAGCATCATTGGCATCGAAGCCGGCGGCTGCGGCGCGGGGCTGGGCGAGAATGCGGCCAGTCTGAGCCGTGGTCGGCCCGGTGTGCTGCACGGCAGCTACTCCATGTTGCTGCAGGACAGCGATGGCCAGATACAGGAGACACAATCGATCTCGGCGGGCCTCGACTATCCCGGTGTCGGGCCCGAGCACGCCTTGCTGCTGGCGATCGGGCGGGTGCAATACGAGTCGGCGAACGATGACGAGGCACTCGATGCGGTACGCGAGTGCTGCGCCTGTGAGGGCATACTGCCGGCGCTGGAAAGTGCGCATGCGCTGGCGGGCGCGCGGCGCTGGGCCCAGACTCATCCGGGCAAGCGCATCCTGATTGGTCTTTCGGGGCGCGGCGACAAGGACATGCCAACGCTGTCGCGGACGCTGATTGCGCAGCTGGACAAGGAGAACGGCTGATGTTGCCGCGTGAGCGGATCTCAGCAGCCCTGCGTGCTGGCGCTGGCAGCGGCGGCGAGCCGGCGCTGGTCGCGTTTCTGACGGCGGGGTTCCCCCAGCGCGACAAGTTTCGTGAACAGCTGGCGGCGGTGGCGGCGGGTGCCGATGTGGTCGAGATCGGCGTACCGTTTTCTGATCCCATGGCCGATGGCATGACCATCCAGCGCTCGAGCCGCGAGGCCCTGCGTCAGGGCGTCACGCTGCAGTGGATACTTGATGAGCTCAAGGCCGGGAGCGGTGTGAAAAAGCCGCTGCTGCTGATGAGCTATCTCAATCCGCTGCTGAACTACGGTTATGAACGCCTGGCCGCGGCGGCGGTTGCGGTTGGCGTCTGTGGTTTCATAGTCCCGGATCTGCCACTGGATGAAAGTGCAGCCTTGCGTGCCGCGCTCGATACTCACGGGCTGGCGCTGGTGCAGATGGTGACGCCGGTGACGCCGCCGGAGAGACTGGCGCGCCTGTGCGCTGCCAGTCAGGGTTTCGTCTATGCGGTCACCATGACTGGCACCACCGGCAAGAGCGTCGCAGTGCCGGCCGAGGTCATCGCTTATCTCGAGCACGTGCGCGCTGCCTCGCAGGTACCGGTGTGCGCAGGCTTCGGCATCCGCAGCCGCGAGCAGGTCGTGCGCCTGCGTGGGCACGTTGATGGCGTAGTGATCGGTTCGGCGCTGGTCGAAGTGCTGGAGCGCGGGGAATCGCCGCAGGATTGGCTGGCAACACTGCGGCACGGCGCGGGGTGAGCCATAAGCCGGATAGCGCCGCTCAGGCACCACGACTGACCGTGGTGCTGGCCCTGCTCTCGACGCTGGGCCCGTTCACGATAGATACATTTTTCCCGTCGATGCGTGCCATGGCAGCCGAGTTTGGCATCAGCTACTGGCAGGTGCAGCAGACCCTCACGGCTTACCTCGTGCCGTACGCCTTCATGTCGCTGGTGCACGGTTCGCTCACCGACGCGCTCGGACGCCGGCGCGTGGTGATCGCAGGCCTGCTCGTCTATGTAGTGGCCTCGGTCGGCTGCGCGCTGGCGCCAGGATTTGCCGCGCTGCTCGTGTTCCGTGGCATGCAGGGTGCGGTCGGCGGCGTCGGCTTCATTGTCAGCCGGGCGGTGGTGCGCGACTGCTACAGCGGTGCACAGGCGCAGAAGGTAATGAGCGCAATCACGATTGTGTTCAGCCTGGGCCCGGCGCTCGCGCCGGTGATCGGCGGCTGGGTACATGTGTGGTTTGGCTGGCGTGCCGTGTTTGCGGTCATGGCGCTGTATGGCCTGCTGCTCAGTCTGCTGGTGATACGCAAACTACCCGAAACCCTGCCAGTGGCGCAGCGTACGCCGCTCCACCTGGGTGCCAGCGTCGGCAATACCCTGGCCATCGCGCGTCATCCGGAATTCCTGCGACTGACGGCCGCCAGCGGCCTGTGCTTCATCGCCCTGCACACCTACATCGGTGCGGCGCCGGCTATCATCCTCGATCACTGGCATTTGAGTGCGACCGGGTTCGCGGCGCTCATGCTGCCGATCATTGGCGGCTATGCGCTGGGCGCATTTCTTTCGGGCCGCCTGGCCGGACGAGTGCTGCCGGAGCGCCAGGCTGGAATGGGTTATACCCTGTTGCTGTTCACGACAGCTGCCATGCTGGCATTGCAGCTGCTGGCCAGCAATCCGCCAATCATCGCCCAGCAGCTGCTGCTCGCCTGCACGGCAATCGGTTTGCAGCTGATGTTCCCGATTGTCACGCTGCGCATCCTGGATCTCTTCAGCGCCACGCGTGGCACGGCGGCTTCCGTGCATGCTTTCTTCAGCCTGTTGCTCGGCGCCATCATGATGGGCGGCCTGGCGCCCTGGCTCGCGACTTCGATGTCGCGCCTGGCGATCAGCGCTTTCCTGGTCAATTTCGCCGGCGTCCTGGTCTGGCGCTCGGCGCTGCGCCAGCGGCGCCGGGGTTCCGCTGCAGCACTTGATCAATTCCTGAGCGAACGGCGTTGAGCGCGGCGCGCCAGCAGCGCAGTTCAGGCATAAAGATGGATCGCCAGTCCGAAGCCGGCCACCAGCACCACGGCAGCAATGACCACGAAGCGCAGGAATCGGTCTTTGGTTTCCATCTTTGCTCTCCTTTATTGGGGAGCATTTAACGCAACTACCCGTCGGCCTCGCCACCTGTCGCCGATACGTTACAGTGCGCCGGCGGACGGCGAATTTGCGCGCCAGCGCGTGGCTAGCGACCCCGCCAGGACGCCGCCAGGGCGCCCACAGCCGCTGCCGCCAGCAGCCAGGCAGGCCAGGCCGGAATCGCCAGCAGCCCCTGCCACAAGACGGCGCCCAGCAGCAGCACGCCGCCCAGCAGCAGCCAGTCACGCCGACGATTGCCGGCATCGATACGCTCGCGCAAGGCGATCAACCCCGCCTGGTCGACCGGCAGCTGCAGCGTGCCGTCCTGCGCGCGTTCAACAAAATTCTTGGCAAGCGCGGGCACGGCCTTCATGACTTCGAGCATATCGGGCAGGCCACGCCGCAACTCGCGCAGCAGCGTGCGCGGGCTCAGGCGCTCGCGCATCCACGAGCGCAGCACCGGCGCGGCAGTCTTCCAGATGTCGAGCTGCGGATAAAGCTGACGACCCAGGCCCTCGACGTTCAGCAGGGTCTTCTGCAGCAGGATGAGCTGCGGCTGTATCTGGCCATCGAAACGCTGCAGTGCCGAGAACAGCCGCAGCAGTACGGTACCAAAGGAAATCTCACTCAGGGGCCGGTCGAAGATCGGCTCGCAGATCGTGCGCACGGCCGATTCCATTTCATCGACACGCGTGCTCGCCGGGACCCAGCCCGATTCAATGTGCAGCTCGGCGACGCGGCGGTAGTCACGATCAAAGACTGCCAGGAAATTTTCCGCCAGATAGCGCTGGTCGCGCAGATCAAGGGTACCGACGATGCCGAAATCCACGGCCGCATAACGTGGCTGACGCGGGTCATCGAGCAGCACGAAGATATTGCCAGGGTGCATGTCGGCATGGAAAAAGTTATGACGAAACACCTGGGTGAAGAAGATCTCGACGCCATTCTCGGCCAGCCGCCGGAAATCGGTGTCGCGCGCGCGCAGCGTGGCAAGATCACCGATCGGCACGCCATGAATGCGCTCCATCACCATTACGTCGCCGCGGCACAGGTCCCAATGCACCTCGGGCACGTACAGCAGGGTCGTGCCGGCAAAGTTGCGCCTGAGTTGCGAGGCGTTGGCGGCCTCGCGCATCAGGTCAAGTTCATCAATTATAGTCTGGTGATATTCGCGCACCACGGCAATGGGCTTGAGTCGCCGCGCTTCGGGCCACCAGCGCTCGGCGAGCAGCGCCAGGGCCCGCATCACTTCCAGGTCGCGGCTGATCTGCCCGCGCATGCCGGGACGCAGCACCTTGACCACCACCTCGCGGCCATCAGTGCGCGTGGCGACATGCACCTGGGCAATGGATGCGGCTGCCAGCGGCGTCTCATTGAAAGTCGTGAACAGGGCGCTCAGGGGCTGGGCGTAGCTGCGCTCCAGGCTGGCGCGCGCCGCGCTGCCCGGAAATGCCGGCACCCGATCCTGCAGTTTGGCGAGCTCATCGGCGATATCGCCGGGCAACAGGTCGCGGCGCGTGGAGAGCGCCTGGCCAAATTTCACGAATATCGGGCCGAGTTCCTCGAGCGCCAGCCGCAGGCGCTCCGCGCGCGTCGCGCCGCGTTGGCGTTGAAACCAGGTCCAGGGCGAGAGATAAAAAAGAAAGCGCAGCGGGCGATACAGATGCGTGGCGCGCACGAAGTCATCCAGGCCGTGGCGTACCAGTACGCGCTGAATCTCCAGCAGCCGGGCCACGACGCGCAGCTTCATGTGCCGCCATTCCGCAGTTGTGCCAGTCGCGCGTCGAGTTGCGCCACTCGCGCTTCAGCCTGGTTCACGCTGCTGCGTAAAGCTGCCACGCCGCCCAGGAAGTTTTCCGCTTCGGCGCGTGGCACCAGATCGCGGCTTTCGTGGGCGAGAAAATCGGCACTGTTATCCAGCAACGAGCGGCCCGCCGCGCGGCCCCATTGCCGGAGCGAGCGCAGTGCGCGTGTGGCCAGATGCGCCGGAATCGGCCCCGTGAATCTTGCCAGCCCGGCTTCCAGCCCGGGAGCGAGCAGGCGCGCCAGCACGTGAAACTGCTGCACCAGCTGTTCATCGCCGCCCAGTTGCAGGCGGCCGTCGGCGATCAGCTGCTGCGGATCACCTGCCGCCGCAGCCAGCAGTGCCAGCGGCGCGCCACTGATGGTCACGTCGGCGGCGCCGGCGGCGCGGCCCAGTTGCAGGCCGCTGTCCGTGGCGGTGATCAAAACGGTGAGGCCCGTACCCGTGACCTCAATCTGCAGGCTACGGCCCGACAGCGCGCTGCACAGTTCGCGCGCCCGCGGCGAATCGGCCAGCGCACGCTCGATATAATCCGCCAGTGCGCGCTCAAACCAGCCGGTGACGGCGCCGCTGCTCAACAACGGTAGCCCCGATGCACGGCGACTATGCCGCCAAACAGATTGTGATAGCGGCATTGTTCCAGGCCCGCAGTGCGCAGCATGTCCAGCAGCGTCTCCTGGTCCGGATGGCGACGGATTGATTCGGCCAGATAGCGATAGCTGTCGGCGTCGCCGGCCACGGCGCGACCCAGCAGCGGCAGCAGCCTGAATGAGTAGCCGTCATAGAGCGAGGCCAGTGTCGGATTCACCGGCTTCGAGAATTCCAGAACCAGCAGCTGGCCGCCTGCTTTGAGCACGCGGCGCATCGCCGCCAGTGCGCGCGCCTTGTCGGTGACGTTGCGCAGGCCAAAGCCAATGGTCACGCAATCAAAACTTTCATCGGGAAAGGGCAGGCGCTCGGCATCGGCCTGTGCGTACAGCACGTTACCAACCAGGCCGGCATCGATAAGCCGGTCGCGCCCGGCATTGAGCATGGCAGCGTTGATGTCAGTGAGCACGACCAGGCCCGACTGACCGACCTGCTGCGCCAGCCCCACCGACAGATCACCGGTGCCGCCAGCGACGTCGAGCACGCGGCCACCCACTTTCAGGCCCGTGAGCGAGAGCGCGAATTTCTTCCACAGTCGGTGCGCGCCGCCAGACATAAGATCGTTCATCAGATCGTAGCGACTGGCGACAGAGTCGAATACCGCGCGCACGCGCTGCGCTTTGTCGGCGCGCGGCACCTGCTGGTATCCGAAATCGACCGTCTCTTGTTCGCCAGGTTTCAAGCGTTGAACTCCAACGGGGCCGCAGATTCTATGAAATTCGAGGTCTGCGCGGTGAACGTAACCGGCGTCATCATGCCTGTTTTGTATGCGCCGCAGTAAGTGAAATTCTTTTGGTGCAAACTGTAGCTATTTTGCGCCAGTTGTTTAAAATCGCGTCCCGGCCGGCAGCCTTAATGGCGCTGGCTAGTGGGGTCTTGTTAAGATTTGGCCGGGCTTTTGCCCGGCCTTTCTTTTTCCAGCCTACGCTGATATTCGGCCCAGCGCTGTTGTTGCTCGCGCCCCAATTCGTACAGGTATTTCCAGGTGTACAGACCCGTGTTGTGTCCGTCATCGAACTGTAAACGCACGGCGTAGTGGCCGACCGGCTCCACCGCGCTTATGCCTACATTTTCCTTGCCCGTTACCAGCACGCCGGTCTCGATGCCGTGGCCCTGCACCTCGGCCGAGGGTGAGTGCACGCGCAGGTATTCGGCCGGCAGCTCAAAGCGCTCGCCGCCGTCAAAGGTCACCTCGAGCCGCCGCGAGCGGGTACGCAGACGGATCTCGAGCAGGGCAGGTACACTAGTCGTCAAAGTGCTGACACTCGCTACAACTGGGCCGTTTTGCTATACAGAGCGGTCACCATGAATCCTACCGATACCGCAAACCCCGATCATTACCACCGGGTGGTCGACTGCCAGTGGGCCTGTCCGGCGCACACCGACGTGCCAGAGTACATCCGGATGATCGCCCAGGGGCGGTTTACTGACGCCTATCTGCTCAATCGCGAGTCCAACGTATTTCCCGGCATACTCGGCCGGGTGTGCGATCGACCCTGTGAGCCGGCCTGCCGGCGCGGGCGCGTCGAAGAGAAGCCGGTCGCCATCTGCCGCCTCAAGCGCGTAGCGGCTGATCTCAAGGGCGAACTCACCGGCCGCGTGCCACGTGGCCCCTTCGAGCGCAATGGCAAGCGCATTGCCTGCGTGGGCGCGGGTCCGGCCTCGCTCACCGTTGCCAATGACCTGGCGCCGCTCGGCTATGAAGTCGTGATCTTCGAGCGCCAGCAGACGCCCGGTGGCCTGATGCGCAGCAATATTCCCTCCTTTCGCCTGCCGCAGAGTGTGCTGGACGAGGAGATTGATCTGATTCTCGATATGGGCGTCGAGCTGAAGCTCGGCGCGGCCATTTCCAGCATGCGCGAACTGCTGGACGGGCAGGGCTTTGACGCCGTGTTCGTGGGTTCCGGCGCCCCCAAGGGCAAGGAACTCGAACTGCCGGGCCGCCACGACACCGATCGCATCCACATCGGTATCGACTGGCTCGAATCGGTGGCCTTTGAACACATCAAGACCGTGGGCGAGCGCGTGCTGATCATTGGCGTCGGCAACACGGCGATGGATTGCTGCCGCAGCTCGCTGCGCATGGGTGCGAAAACGGTCAAGGTGATGGCGCGCAAGCCGCGCGGGTTTTTCAAGGCCTCCGAGTGGGAGCTTGAAGACGCCGAGGCCGAGCAGGTCGAGATCATCGTCAATCGCGCGCCCAAGCGCTTCGTGGTCGAGCAGGGCCGGCTCACTGGCATGCTGTTCGATAAAATGGAATATGAGCTCAAGGACGGCAGGATCACGGCCGAGCGCGTGCTCGGCGAAGAACTCATTCCCTGCGACGATGTCATCCTGGCGATTGGCCAGGAAAACGCCTTTCCGTGGATCGAACGCGACCTGGGCATCACTTTCGACAAGTGGAGCGTGCCAACGGTCGAGCCCAGCACTTTTCAGTCGACCCTGCCCAGGGTGTTCTTCGGCGGTGATGCGGCCTTCGGCCCGAAGAATATCATCTGGGCGGTTGAGCACGGCCATCAGGCCGCCATCTCGCTGCATCGCTTCTTGCACAACCAGCCGGTGGCCGAGCGTCCGCAGCCTGGCGTAAAACTCATGAGCGTCAAGATGGGCGTGCATGAGTGGGCCTATTCCAATGACTACGCGCCGCTCGAACGGCGGCTGGTGCCGCATGTCTCGCTCAAGGAGCGTTTCAAGAAGCTGAATATAGAAGTTGAGCTCGGTTTCGATGCCGGGCAGGCGGCCGCCGAGGTGCAGCGTTGCCTCAACTGCGATGTGCAGACCGTGTTCGAGGCCAAGCTGTGCATCGAGTGCGACGCCTGCATCGACGTCTGCCCGACTGATTGCCTGACGATCACGCACGTGGGCGAAGAAGCCGAGCTGCGCACGCGCCTGCGTGCACCGGCACGCGTAACGGCACAGCCGCTGGTGGTCTCGGCCGCGCTGCCGCAGACCGGGCGCGTCATGGTCAAGGACGAAAATCTCTGCGTACACTGTGGATTGTGCGCGGAGCGCTGCCCGACGGCAGCCTGGGATATGCAAAAATCCACGATTCATTGGCCGCACGCCGGAGATGGTGAAACTGCATGTCGCCCAAACCAGCGCCAGAGCGCGTAAACAACTTCGTCGTCAAGATCGCTACCGTCAACGGCACAGGCTCCGCCAGTGCCAACGGCCTGCTGATGAAGGCCGTGTTTCGCAGCGGCGTGCCGGTGGTCGGCAAGAATTACTTTCCCTCCAACATCCAGGGTGCGCCCACCTGGTATGAAATCCGCGTGACGCGCGACGGCTACCGTGCCCGCTCCGGACAGGTCGACATCATGGTGGCGCTCAACTCCGAGACCTACGCGCGCGATCTGCAGGAAGTCGTCTCGGGCGGCTACTTCATCTACGACTCCACCTGGCCGCGCTCCGCGCTGCTGATGCGCGATGACATCACCGTGCTCGGCGTGCCGCTGGCGCGCCTGTGCAATGAAAACTTCCAGGGCGTGCGCACCCGCATCCTGATGAAGAATATCTGCTACGCCGGCGCACTGGCCGCGCTCTGCGACCTGGATCTCGACGTGATCCGCGGCCTGCTTGCGGAAACCTACGCCAAGAAGCCGGCGCTGGTCGAAAGCAACATGAAGGCAATCCAGCTCGGCTACGACTACACCAGGCAGCAGTTTGAGTGCCCGTTGCCGCTGCGGGTTGCCAGGCTCGACGCCACCAAAGGGCACATCATCATCGATGGCAACACGGCCGCGGGACTAGGCTGCGTCTACGCCGGTGCGACGGTCGGTGCCTGGTATCCGATCACACCCTCGACTTCGCTGATGGATGCCTTCAAGAGCTTCGCCGACAAGCTGCGGCTCGATGCCACGACCGGGCGCAAGAACTACATCATGATCCAGGCCGAAGACGAGCTCGCCTCGATCGGCATGGTGATCGGCGCCAACTGGAATGGCGCGCGCGCCTTCACGGCGACCTCCGGCCCTGGCATCTCGCTGATGCAGGAATTCCTGGGCCTCGCCTACTACACGGAGACGCCAGCGGTCGTCTTCGACGTGCAGCGCGTCGGCCCATCGACCGGCATGCCCACGCGCACCCAGCAGAGTGACATCCGCCTGGCGGCCTACGCCTCGCACGGCGACACGCGCCAGGTGTGCCTGTACCCGGCCAATCCCGAGGAGTGTTTCCAGTTTGCCGCCACGGCCTTTGATCTCGCCGATCGCCTGCAGACCCCGGTGCTGGTGCTGTCCGATCTGGACATCGGCATGAACGACTGGATGTGTCCCGATCTCAAGTGGGATGCAGATTACCAGCCCGACCGTGGCAAGCTGCTCGATGCCGAGCAGCTCTCGAAGCTCGACAAATTCTGGCGCTACTACGATCACGACAATGACGGCATTCCACAGCGCACGCTGCCGGGGGTGAGTTCCAAGGGCGCGTATTTCGCGCGTGGCTCCGGGCACAACCAGTACGGCGGTTACACCGAGGATTCGCGCGATTACCAGGTGGTGATGGATCGGCTGCGCAAGAAATGGCTGACGGCGACGCAACTGGTGCCACGCGCCATTGTCGAGTCGGGTACGAGCAGTGCCGGCGGCGGCAATGAGCTGGCCATCGTCACCCTCGGCAGCGGCGATGCGCCGGTGCGCGAAGCCATCGATCGGCTGCGCGCGCAGGGTGTGCACCTCGACTATATGCGGGTGCGCGCCTTTCCGTTTGGCGAGGAGGTCGACACTTTCCTCAAGGCGCACCAGACCAACTTCATTGTTGAACAGAACCGCGATGCGCAGCTGCGCGCGCTGCTGACGCTCGAGACCGGCGTGGAAAAATCGCGCCTGCGTTCGATATTGCATTACAACGGCATGCCCCTGGCCGCCGGCTACGTGGTTGATCGCGTGATGTCCGCGGTGCAGGACCAGGTGCACCCCGCCGCGCAGCTGGTGCGTCAATGAGCTTCATGGCCAAACCCAAAGTCGCCCACCCGGAGTTGCCGCGCAATGCGCTGGGCATGACCAGGCGCGATTACGAGGGCGCAAGTTCCACGCTCTGTGCCGGCTGCGGCCACGATTCCATCACGGCGGCGATCGTCGAGGCCTGCTGGGCCAATGCCATTGAGCCCAGGAACCTGGTCAAGCTCTCCGGTATCGGCTGCTCATCGAAGACTACGGCCTATTTCGTCGGCGGTGCGCATGGTTTCAATTCGGTGCACGGTCGCATGCCCTCGGTGGCAACCGGCGCCAACGCCGCCAACCGCCAGTTGAAATACATTGGCGTCTCCGGCGACGGCGACACGCTCTCGATCGGCCTGGGGCAGTTCATCCACGCCATCCGCCGCAATCTGAACATGGTGTACATCATCGAGAACAACGGTGTGTACGGACTCACCAAGGGTCAGTTTTCCGCCGCGGCCGATGTTGGCACGAAGGCCAAGAAGGGCGAGGTCAATAACCAGCCGCCCATCGATCCGGTGCAGCTGGCGCTGACGCTCGGCGCCTCGTTCGTGGCCCGCAGTTTTTCCGGCGACAAGGCGCAGCTCGTGCCGCTGATCCAGGCCGCGATGCATCACCCCGGACTGGCGCTCATCGACGTGCTCTCGCCCTGCGTCACCTTCAACGATCATGAAGGCTCGACGCGCAGCTACACCTACACGCGCGAACATTACATGGAGGCGGTGCACACCGATTTTGTGCCGCCCAGCGGCGAGATCAGCGTCAGCTATGCGCCCGGTGAAGCGCTGCCGGTGACCATGCACGATGGCAGCCGCATCGTATTGCGCAAGGTCGACGATGAGTACGATCCGACTGATCGCGGCGCGGCACTGGCGCGCATCCGCGAGCGCCTGCGCAGCAACGAGTACCTCACCGGCTTGCTGCATGTCAGCACCGGCCAACCGGAATTCCACGAACTCAACGCTACGCCGGACGAGCCCCTGAATCAGATTCCCTACGCCCGGCTCAATCCGGGGCCGGAAGCGCTGGCCAAGATGTTGTCACGCTACCGTTGAACTGCAAAGCCCGACCGCACGGTTGATACCGACACGCCAGCCGCTGGATGCACGGGCGGTAGCGCTCATGCTGTTGCTGTGCTCGATCTGGGGCATTCAGCAGGTTGCCATGAAATCCATCGTGGTCGATGTCACGCCAATCATGCAGCTGGCGATCCGATTCGCGGGCGCATCGATCTTCTTCGGTGTCTGGGTGCTGGTCAGCGAGGGCCGCCGCGCGTTCACTGATGGCACGCTGGCGAGTGGCCTGCTGCTGGGCGTCCTGTTCTCAATCGAGTTCCTGCTGGTTGGTGCGGCACTGCTCCATACTACGGCCGCCCATGCAATCGTGTTTATCTACTCGGCGCCAATATTCACCGCCCTCGGCGTGCAATTCCTGCCCGAGGAGAGCCTGAATCGCATCCAGTGGTCAGGCATAGCGCTCGCCTTTTTGGGTATCGTCATCGCGTTCCTGGGTCGCAGTGGCAATACTCCCGCGCAGCAGCTCAGCGGCGACCTGCTGGCGCTTGCGGCTGGTGCGGCCTGGGGCCTGAGCAACGTCGCGTTGCGGCGCGGGCGCGTGGGCAACGCCGCAACCGCCAAGACCGTCTTCTACCAGGTCGGCACCGCGACGCTGCTGCTCCTGATATTTGCCGCTGTGACCGGACAAACTGCGGTCACACTGTCGCGGGCAACCATTCTGTGCCTGCTGTTCCAGACCCTGATCATCTCGATCTTCAGCTATCTGGTCTGGTTCTGGATGCTGCGCCACTATCTGACTTCGCGGCTGATACTGCTGACCCTGATGACGCCCATATTCGGTGTGCTGTTCGGCGCCGCGCTGCTGAAAGATCCGATTGATGTGAGCTTTGCGCTTGGCTCGCTGTTGGTGCTGGGCGGGGTGATGATCGTCAACGTTCGTCTGAAAACCAAAGACCCGCAGTCAACCGGTCAAATCTGAGGCTCGCTGTGTGCGCTGTCGATGCGAGCACCGGCTCGAGGGCAGGCTCACGCACCGCCGGGGGAGGGCAGGATACCGGCGAGCGATGATGCCACTCCCGGGCGCTTCACCAGTCGGCCGCCGATCATCACCATGGATACGCGCTGCAGGGCGCTGATATCGGTCAGCGGATTGCCTGGCACGGCGATGATGTCGGCCTGCTTGCCGCGCTCGAGCGTGCCCAGCCGATCATCCCAGCGCATCAGTTCTGCCGCGACGCGCGTGCCGGCCTGGATAGCCGCCATCGGCGGAATACCAGCCTCGACAAACACTGCGAATTCCTTCGCATAGAGTTCAGGGGCGGCAATGCCGGCGCCCAGGTCGAGCCCGATGACGAGCTTCACGCCGTATTTGTGTGCGCGCAGGATCCTTCGCCAGAAAGTCGGCGCGCCCGTGCCTGAAGTACTCGTCGTTCTTGGCCTGCGCTCTGAGCTTGTCGCCCCCCGAGTCGCCGCCCGCATAGAAATCGCCCAGGTACACCGTGGGCACCATGAAGGTGCCGCGCCTGGCCATTTCGTGCAGCGTTTCATCATCGACGTAGGTGCCGTGTTCGATCGAGCGCACGCCCGCGGCGACCGCCTGCCGGATGCCTTCGGTGGCGTGAGCGTGAGCGGCAACCGGCAGGCCGTGGCGACTGGCCTCATCGACGGCGGCCCGAAGCTCTTCGGGCGAAAACGCGACGTTGCGCGGATCGTCACCCACCGACTCGAACGCTCCGGTGACCAGCAGCTTGATCCAGTCGGAGCCGTACTTCACTTCAGTGCGGACGGCTTTGCGGATTTCCTCGGGTCCGTCGGCGATCAGTCCATCCGGTCGCACGCTCTGCTCGGGCGAGAGGTAGTTGATGTCGCCGCCGCCGCCGGTGATCGAGATGTAGTGCCCCGCACCGCACATGTGCGGCCCGATGAACACGCCCGCGTCGATGACGCGGCGCAGATCCTGGTTGGCGTAGTACACGTCGGCATCGCCCATCACGCGCACGCCGGTCCAGCCCGCGAGCAGCAGGCGCTGCAGTCCGGCCAGCCCCATCAATCCCTTGTAGGCGGAAGAACTGGCTAGCTGGGCGTTCTGATAGTCGCTCGCATACATCAGCGGGTGTTCGTGGGCGTTGATCATGCCGGGCAGCAGGGTCGCGTCGCCCAATTCGACAATCTCCGCCCCCGCAGGAATGATCGAGCGATCGCCGATCGCGCTGATGTGATCGCCTTCGACCAATACCACGGTGGCGGTACCCAGCGTGTTGCTGCGTCCGTCAATCACACGCTGCGCGACCAGGGCCGTCACGGCGCCGCTGGCGGCGCTCAACGGCAACAGCGCCAGCAACGCGGCCAGGACCACTCGGTGATTTGTCACCACCGGTCGAAGCCGTGGCTCAGGCGTCATCTGCGCACCTCTCTGGTCAGGGCAGTAATCGCCGCCAGCAGCCGATCCACCTCGGCGCGCGTGTTGTACATCGAGAACCCGATGCGGATGAGCGCGCCGCCCGGCACGGCCAGCGCACGCACCGGACTTGGCGCGTAGAAATCACCGTCCCAGACGCAGATGCCCTGCTGCCCGAAAGCCCGGGCGGCGGCAGCGGATTCGACACCGTCAATCGTGAACGACACTGTCGGCGCCCGTTGCGGCACATTGAAGGGCAGCCCCCAGCGGCGTATGCCCGGCATTGCCTGCAGTGAATCCCAGAGGTATTCGGCGAGTTGATGCTCGTAGCGTCCCAGTGCCGTCACGGCATCGACCAGCGCGTGGCGTCGCGACGCTCCCTGACCGAACGAGGCCAGGTAGTCGATCGCGGCCGCAACGCCTTCGATGGCCGGATGATTCAGCGTGCCGGTCTCGATGCGATACGGCGCGTGCTCATCCTGCACCGACAGGCGTTCGGTCGGCAGTGAATCGAGCAGCCCCGCGCGCGAGTACAGGATGCCGACATGTGGCCCATAGAACTTGTAGGCCGAGCACAGGAGAAAGTCCGGATCGAGTGCGGCAACGTCGATCGGGAAGTGCGGTGCATAGTGCACGGCGTCCAGGATCAGCAACGCGCCTGCCGCCCGCGTCAGGCGGCGCGCCAGCGCAATGTCATTCACCGTACCAATGGCATTTGACGAGCAGCCGAGCGCCAGCAGTCGGGTCTTCGGCGTTATCAGCCGCGCCATGGCCACGTAGTCGAGCGCTCCGGCTCGACAGCAGCGGCACTTCTTTAATTACAGCACCGTTGGCGGCCAGCTGCTGCCAGGGACCGCGATTCGCTTCGTGATCGAGCGCCGTGATCAGCACCTCGTCGCCTGGCCGGATGCTGCTGCTCAGCGCTCGCGAGAGCGAGTAGGCCAGCGAGGTCATGTTCTGCCCGATGGAAATCCGCTCATGACCGCTGGCGCCCAGCAGGTCAGCGATCGCCGCGCGCGCCGCCACCATGTGCAGGTCCAGCTCTTCCGACACCGGAAAATTGCCGTGCGTGTTGACGTTTCTGTTGCGATAGCAATCGCCGATCGCGTCAATGACGGCGTCCGGCACCTGCGTACCGCCGGGACCATCGAGAAAGGCTACCGGCTGGCCCGCGACGGTGCGCAGCAGCGACGGGAAGTCTGCCCGGCAGCGCTGGCACTCGGCATCGCCAAAGACCGTGGCCGTCAAGGTGCTCAGTCGCATTTCTGTCCCCGAATGAAGTGTTCGCTGATTATAGGGTTTCGCCGGATGGAAATCGCTCCGCCGCGGACGGGATAGCCGCTTCCATCGCTCATCTGGATCCGTCGAACGTGTGGCCTCAATATCGATTTGCACGCGGGGCGCTGAGGCCATAGACTCTCGACCGCTTTTCATGGTGCAGGAGAATGTTTGTGGGCAAAGGTGATCGCAAGACACGCCGCGGCAAGATTTACGCTGGTTCATTCGGCAAATCACGACCAAAAGATCCGTCAAAGAAGAAAGCAAGTCGCCGCCAAGAAGAGCCCACGCAAGTAGGCCCACGCAGGCAGGCCCACGCAAACCGGGCTGCCGCGCGCGATTGCCGCCCCGCTCGCCGCCGGGCTATAGTTACCGGGCGACAACAATCATAAGGGGCGGGACATGAAGCAGTTCATTGCTGAACTCATCGGCACATTCATACTGGTGTTTTTTGGTTGCGGCGTGGCGGTCGTTGCCGGGGTGCAGGTGGGCGTGCTGGGCATCGCGCTGGCCTTTGGCCTGGCACTGATCGCGGCGGCCTACGCCATAGGCGCCATTTCGGGCGCGCATATCAATCCGGCCGTCAGTCTCGGCGCCTTCGTCGCCGGGCGGCTGTCGGCCCAGAAGCTGCTGATCTACGTGGTGGCGCAATGTCTGGGTGCGATCATCGCGGCCTGGCTGCTGGCCTCGATTGCCAGGGGCGCGGTGGCAGGTTACGACGTGGCCACGGCGACAGCCGGATTGGGACAAAATGGCTGGGGCGCGGGCTACGCCGGTGGCTACAGTGAGCATGCGGCGTTTCACTTCGAGCTCGTCGCCACCTTTATCTTCGTGCTGGTAATCCTTGGCGCCACCGGACGTCAGGCGCATCCGGCGATCGCCGGGCTGGCTATCGGCCTGACCCTGGTAGTCATACACCTGATGGGCATTCGCATCACCGGCACCTCGGTGAATCCGGCCCGTTCACTCGGACCGGCATTGATGGTCGGCGGCAAGGCACTCTCGCAGCTGTGGCTGTTTATCGTTGCGCCGCTCATCGGTGGCGCGCTGGCCGGGTTGCTGGTACGCCTCAAGGTCGTGCACACCGACTGAGCAGCTGCGGCGCCCGAAGCAGCGCCAATGCAACGCAGGCCTGGGCCGCTACAGAATATAGCGGCTCAGGTCTTCGTCTTTAGCGAGATTCCCCAGATGCGCATCGACGTACGCCGCATCCACGCGCAGGGCCGAGCCCGGGTTTTCACTGGCGTCGAATGACACCGTTTCGAGCAGCCGTTCCATCACGGTGTGCAGGCGGCGCGCGCCGATATTCTCGGTGCGCTCATTGACGTGATGGGCAATCTCGGCAATGCGGCGCACGCCATCGACGCTGAATTCCAGACCCACCGTTTCGGTGTTGAGCAGCGCACAGTACTGAGCGGTCAGTGAAGCATCGGGCTCGGTGAGAATGCGCACGAAGTCTTCCACTTTCAGGGTGTCGAGTTCAACGCGGATCGGGAAGCGCCCCTGCAGCTCCGGGATCAGATCGGAAGGCTTGGCCATGTGGAAGGCGCCCGAGGCAATGAACAGCACGTGATCGGTCTTCAGCGTGCCGTACTTGGTGGCCACGGTGCAGCCTTCGACCAGCGGCAGCAGATCGCGCTGCACGCCTTCGCGTGAGACGTCGGCACCGATGGTTTCCTGGCGGCGGCAGATCTTGTCGATCTCATCGATGAAGACAATGCCATTCTGTTCGGCCAGGCTAAGCGCACGCGCCTTGAGTTCGTCTTCGTTGACCAGTTTGGCCGCTTCCTCTTCGGTGAGCAGCCTGAGCGCCTCGCTCACCTTGAGCCGCCGCGGGCGGCTGCGGGCACCGCCCAGATTCTGGAACATCGACTGCAGCTGCTGCTGCATTTCTTCCATGCCCGGGGGCGCCATGATCTCGACACCGGCGGCCGGGGCGCGCAGTTCAATCTCGATCTCGCGCTCGTCCAGTTCACCGCGCTCGAGCATGGCGCGAAATTTCTGGCGGGTCTCGGCATCGCGCGGCTGCGCAGGTTCGTCAGTGGAAAATCCCATCATCTTGGGCTTGGGCAGCAGCGCATCGAGCACGCGCTCCTTGGCCGCCAGGCGCGCCGGTTCGCGTACCCGCGCGACTTCCTGCTCGCGCGTCATTTTGACGGCGACCTCGGCCAGCTCCTTGATGATGGAATCGACTTCGCGACCCACATAACCCACTTCGGTGAATTTCGTGGCCTCAACCTTGACGAAGGGAGCATTCGCCAGGCGCGCGAGACGCCGGGCGATTTCAGTCTTGCCGCAGCCGGTGGGGCCGATCATCAGGATATTCTTGGGAGTAATTTCCTGGCGCAGGGGTTCGCCCACCTGCATGCGCCGCCAGCGATTGCGCAGCGCGATGGCCACGGCGCGCTTGGCGTTGCCCTGACCGACAATGTGCTTGTCGAGTTCCTGAACAATCTGCTGCGGAGTCAAACGCCCAGCTCCTCGATGACTATATTGCGATTGGTGTAGATGCAGATATCGGCGGCGATGCCCATGGCGCGCTCGACAATGGCGCGGGCCGGAAGCTCGGTGCTTTCGCGCAGGGCGCGTGCCGCCGCCTGCGCATAGGGTCCGCCGGAACCTATGGCCGCAAGATCGTGCTCGGGTTCGATGACATCGCCATTCCCGGAAATCACAAACAGGCTTTCCGGATCACCCACCAGCAGCAGGGCCTCGAGGCGGCGCAGGTAGCGATCCGAGCGCCAGTCTTTGGCGAGTTCAATCGCCGCACGCGTCAGGTTGCCGAATTTCTCCAGCTTGGCTTCGAAGCGCTCGAACAGGGTAAAGGCATCAGCCGTGCCGCCGGCAAAGCCCGCGACCACCTTGCCATTGGCGAGCCGGCGCACTTTGCGGGCATTGGATTTCATCACCGTGTTGCCTAGCGTCACCTGGCCATCACCGCCGAGGGCAATGGCGCCATTGCGGCGCACCGCGAGGATGGTGGTGGAATGCGGATCGAAACCTTGGGCCATGGGCAAGGAACCTCGCGTAATCAACAGCTTAGCGACACCCGCCTAGCTGCGTCGACGGGCGCGCGGATGCGAACTCTCGTAGGTGCGGGCGAGATGCTGGAAATCAAGATGCGTGTAGATCTGGGTGCTGCTGATGCTGGCGTGGCCGAGCAGCTCCTGTACGGCGCGCAGATCGCGGCTCGACTCGAGCAGGTGGGTCGCAAAGGAATGCCGGAACAGGTGCGGATGCACTCCCATGGTAAGGCCCTGGGAGCGCGCATAGCGCGCCACCAGCAGTTGCACGCTGCGTGCACCCAGCCGGGTACCGCGCCGATTGACAAACACGGCGCTCTCGCCGGCACCGGCCATGGCAGCGCGTTCCTGCAGCCAGCGTTGCAGGGCTTCCACGGCCTGGCGGCCCACCGGCATGATGCGTACCTTGTTGCCCTTGCCGAGCACGCGCGCGGTGCGGTCCTTCAGGTCAAGGTCGGTCAGATTCATGCCAACGAGCTCGGCGAGCCGCAGGCCGGAGGAATAGAACAGCTCCATCATCGCCAGATCGCGCACCTGCAGGGCGTTCCCGGGCTTGAGAGCCAGCAGTCGCCCCATCTGATCGACATCGAGCGTATGCGGCAGGCGCTTGCCGGCCTTGGGGGCACTGATGCCCACCGCCGGGTTGTGGGTGACGAGTCCTTCACGCATCAGGAAGGAAAAGAAGGTGCGCAGCGCCGAGAGGCGGCGCTGCACGCTGCGCGGGTTCAGTCCAGCGGCGTGGCTGCGTGCCGCGAAACTGCGCAGTTGCGGGCCCTCGAGGCGCGACCAGTCAGCGATGCCCTGCTTGCTGCACCATGCTGCGAAGGCGGCGAGTTCGCGTCCATAGGCCGTCACCGTATGGGGCGAGAGCCGCCGTTCGCTGGCGAGGTGGGTGTGAAAGCGTGCGATCCAGGAGGCGGGGGCATCCATGCGCGGATCGAAATCACGGGCGCGCGAGCGCGTCGGCGATGAGCTCGGCCATGCGCGACAGGAATTCCGTGCTCATGCCGGGGTGAAAGCGATCGCGATCAACGCTGCCCAGTGCCAGCAGTCCCGGTGGCGTCATGGCGCTCAGTGGAATCAGCGCGACCGAGCCGATGCCCGCCGCCTCGTTGCCGAACAGGAAATCGCGCTGGCTGTCGCGCACCTGGCCGCAGCGCGGCTTGGCGCTGCCAAACAGCGACTCAAAGCTTTTGAAGGCGGCATCATCGCTACTGACACTGCGCACAAAGCGACTGGGCGCATCGGCGCTCCTGGCGCCGGGCAGTACCAACACGGCATGATAGGCGTCGAAGTCTTCACGCAGGCTCGCCTCCACCTCGATCAGAGCCTGGGCCCGCGTCGTGGTACGCAGCAGGCGCCGCGTGAAGCGATGGATCTTGTCGGCCAGCGCATCGTTGGCGCGTGCCACGCGCACGAACTCGGCCAATTGCTGCTCGAGGGCCGTGTGCTTGTCGCGCAGCACATCCACCTGGCGCTCGATCAGCGAGATCGTGGTGCCATTGCGCGGATGCTGCAAGCGCAGGCGCGTGAGCAGTTGCGGATGGCGGTCGAACAGATCGGGGTGCTGTTGCAGGTATTGCGCGATGGTCTGTTCATCGACGCCTTCGCTGCTCAGGCCCTGTGCGGTGTTGCTCGTCATCCTGCAGTTCCCCTTCAGATATCAATCTGGCCGGTGTAGCTGACCGTAGCCGGTCCTGTGAGCCACACGCTGTGTTCCGGACCCTGCCAGTGTACGCCGAGCCGGCCGCCCGGAACATGGACTTCAACTTCACTGGCGAGCAAACCCAGGTTGCGACCGACCGCGACGGCCGCGCAGGCGCCGGTGCCGCAGGCCAGGGTTTCACCGACGCCGCGCTCATAGACACGCAGGCGTATGTGACTGGCATCGAGCACCTGCATGAACCCGACATTCACCGCCTTTGGAAAATGTGCATCGGCCTGCAATGCGCGCCCGAGACGCTCGACCGGCGCGCTCTCGATGTCGGTCACGCGTATTACCGCGTGCGGGTTGCCCAGCGACACGGCGCCAAATTCCACGTGCTCGCTGCCCACCTGCAGCGAGTAGCTGGACGCCGTCGCCGGGGCAGTAAACGGCAGCGCGGCTGGAGCGAAGTCCGGCCTGCCCAGATCGACCGCCACGCGTCCGTCGCCCAGCAGCTGCGCATGGATCACGCCACCAGGACTTCCCATCGCGACCCGACCATCCGCAGCGACGCGGCCCGCCAGTTGCAGGTAACGGGCCACGCACCGCGCGCCATTGCCGCACTGTTCGACTTCAGTGCCGTCGGCATTGAAGATGCGATAGTAGGTCGCCGTGTCGGCGGCGCGTGGCGCTTCGAGCAGCAGGGCCTGGTCAAAGCCCACGCCCAGGTGGCGATCGGCGAGCTGCCGCCACTGCCTGAGTTCGGGCAGCACTGCATCCTGCCGGGATTCAAAGACCAGGAAATCGTTGCCCAGGCCGTGCATCTTGGTGAAGGCGATATGCATGGGCAGGAGCATACCGCGGATGATCGCGACATCTCCATGCTGGCTTGTACAATCAGCGCACGCGAACCTGCGGGTAGCGCACTCGCCCAGGAAGAATCCAGTTATGAATGATGCCGCCGCCACCGTGAGCGAGGCGCTGCAAAGCCGCAGCAGCTGCCGCGCGTTCCTGCCTGCCCCGGTCGCGGGTGCGACAGTTCGCAGGATTGTCGATGCTGCGCGGCAGTCACCTTCCGGCGGCAATCTGCAACCGTGGCAGGTGTATGTTCTGGCCGACGAGCCGCTGGCCCGCTTCCGGGCGTTGCTGGCGCCAAGGCTGCGTGCGAATCCGGGCGGTGAGCCGGCCGAATACCGCGTCTATCCTGAGCATCTTCATGAGCCCTATCGCTCGCGCCGCTATCAGTGCGGTGAAGATCTCTACGCCACCATTGGCATCCCGCGCAGCGACAAACCCGCGCGTCTGCGGCAGCTGGCGCGCAACTATGATTTCTTTGGCGCGCCAGTGGCCATGTTCTACGTCATCGATCGGCGCATGGGGCCACCACAGTGGGCTGATGTGGGCATGTTCATGCAAAGCGTCATGTTGCTGGCGCGCGAGCAGGGCCTGCACACCTGCCCCCAGGAAATCTGGTCGGCATGGCCCAGGACCATAGCGGAGTTTCTGGGCCTGGCACCTGAGATGATGCTGTTCTGCGGCATGGCACTGGGCTACCGCGACGAGTCGGCGCCGATCAACACTTTGCGCACCGAGCGTGCAGCCCTGAGCGAGTGCTGCACTTTCCTGGGCCTGTAGGCACCGGGGCGCTGGCGCGCTCAGCAGCGCTGATAGTGATGCTCGCCCGCTGCGTTGGTAGCGCGCAGCGCTGCGCCGCGCCTGACCAGGTGCTCGAGATGCGCGATGCATTCGTGCAGTCCGAGGAAAATATTGAAGCCCTTGAGTTCCCGGCCGTATAGCACCGGCATCAGGCTGAAGGCGCTGTGCGGCGTGGTGATCTGCCGGAGCAGCAGCGCCAGGTCATCGTGATGATGCTGGCGCAGGTCAGCAATGCGCTCACGCAATCCAAGAAACGGCTTGCCGTGCGAGGGCAATACCAGCGTATGTGCCGGCAACTGCTCGAGCCGGTCGAGCGAGGCCAGATAGTCGCCAAGCGGGTCGAGGCCCCAGTCGGCAACCGACAGACTGATGTTTGGCGAAATGGTGGGGAGAATCTGATCGCCGCTCACCAGCAACGCCGGTTCGCGACTGTAGAAGCTCTGATGCGCCAGCGCGTGACCGTCGGTTTCGATCACCTCGAAGTTCCAGTTACCCACCGCCAGGTTTTCTCCGGCGCTCAGATACCCGGTTATCTCCGGCATCTGCCGGATGGCCGACGGCTCGCTCATGTTCGGCAAGCCAGAAAAAAATTCGCGGGCGGCGCTCATGCCGTGCGCCAGAAAGTAGATTACTGAGGCTTCGCGCCGCTCCGGGCTCGGGCCCTCGACCATGAAGCGTGCCGACGGCAGGGCGCGCTCGGCCATCCGCACTGCAATGCCATGGCGGCGCTGCAACCACGCCGCGCAGCCCATGTGATCCGGGTGATAGTGCGTCAGCAGTATGCGTCGCAGCGGCCGCGTACGCAGCAGGGTGCGCTCCAGGTGCTCCCAGACGGCGGTGCAACTGGCCTCCGGAAAGCCGGTGTCTATCAACGTGTAGCCATCGCCCTCTTCAATGAGCCAGAGATTGATGTGGTTCAGGCTGATAGGCAGTGGCATGCGCAGCCACAGGATGCCCGGAGCAACCTCGAACGTGCCGCCTGGAGGAGGTGGGTCCTCGTGCGGGTAATTGAGTCGCAGCCCCGCAGAGCGGAAGCTCGCGCCTTCCGGGGTCAGCTGCGGCGCCGTCAGGCTGCACTCACGATGCGGCCGGGAACGGCAACAATTTCAGCAATGGCGTTGCCTCACAGGATAAACTCGAACGATCCTAGCATCGGCTGCACCCGCGTGCCACATGACTGAAATGAAATTCCTGGGCACCGAACGCTACGTCGCCACCGCCGATCTGACGATGGCGGTCAACGCTGCCATCACGCTGTCGCGCCCACTGCTGATCAAGGGTGAGCCCGGCACTGGCAAGACCCAGCTGGCAGTGGAAATATCCCGGGCACTCGGGCGGCCGCTGTTCGAGTGGCACATCAAATCCACCAGCAAGGCGCAGCAGGGACTATACGAATACGATGCGGTCGCGCGCCTGCGCGATTCGCAGCTCGGTGACGCCAGGGTCCGGGATATCGGCAACTACATTCTCAAGGGTCGCCTGTGGGAAGCATTTGAGTCTGAACGGCAACCGGTACTGCTGATCGATGAGATCGACAAGGCCGACATTGAATTTCCCAACGATCTGCTGCGCGAGCTTGATCGCATGGAATTCTACGTCTACGAAACCCGCGAGCTGGTGCAGGCGCGGCAGCGGCCAATAGTGCTGATTACCAGCAACAATGAAAAAGAGCTGCCCGATGCCTTTCTGCGCCGCTGCTTTTTTCACTACATCCGCTTTCCGGACGCGGCGACCATGTCCAGCATCGTCGCCGTGCACTTTCCGAAGCTCAAGCAGGAGCTGCTGGCCGAGGCGCTAGGCTCGTTCTTTCGCCTGCGTGAAATCCCGGGGCTGCGCAAGAAGCCCTCGACTTCCGAGCTGCTGGACTGGATAAAACTGCTGGTCGCCGAGGACATTGCACCGACAGCGCTGCGTGCCGACGATTCCAGGTCATCACTGCCGCCACTGTTTGGTGCGTTGCTCAAGAACGAACAGGATGTGCAGCTGGTGGAGCAGCTGGTGTTCCTGCAACGTCGCGCCGGCCGCTAGCGCCGCCCGCCGCCCATGCTGGTGCGCTTCTTCTTCGAGCTGCGCAGCGCTGGCGTGCCGGTCAGCCTGACGGAGTTTCTCACGCTCCTCGAGGCGCTCAGGCAGCGCGTGGCATGCTGTTCGGCCGAGGAATTCTATTACCTCGGGCGCCTGGTGCTGGTGAAGGATGAACGGCATTTCGATCGCTACGATCGGGTGTTCGCGCAGTACTTCGAAGGCGCCGAGCGCCTGTTCGAAGAGATCGTGGCCGAGATTCCACCCGAGTGGCTGCAGGCAATGGGCGAGCGGCTGTTCAGCGCTGAGGAAAAACGCCAGGTCGCAGCCCTGGGCAGCTGGCCCGGGCTGCTGGCAGCCCTGCGCCAGCGCCTCAGCGAACAGCGCGGACAACATCAGGGCGGCAGCAGATGGATCGGCACCGGGGGCACTTCGCCCTTCGGTGCCCATGGCTACAACCCGGAAGGTATCCGCATCGGTCAGCATCAGGGGCGCAATCGCCGTGCGGTGAAGGTCTGGGAGACCCGTGAGTATCGCAACTTTGACGATACCGTCGAGCTCGGAACCCGCAATCTCAAGATGGCACTGCGGCGGCTCAGGCGCTTCGCGCGCAGCGGCGCGGCGGATGAGCTGGATCTCGATGGCACGATCAGCGCTACTGCGCGCAACGCCGGCTGGCTCGATCTGAAGCTGGTGCCGGAGCGGCGTAACGCGGTGAAAGTCCTGCTGCTGCTCGATTGCGGCGGCTCGATGGATGATCACGTGCGCAGCTGTGAAGAACTGTTCTCGGCGGCGCGCGCCGAGTTCAGGCAGCTGCAGCATTTCTACTTCCACAACTTCACTTATGAATACCTGTGGCAGGACAACAACCGCCGGCACAGCGCGCGCACGCCGACCATGCAGCTGCTGCGCACTTTCAGTTCCGACTATCGCGTGGTGCTGGTGGGCGATGCGAGCATGAGCCCGTACGAAATAACTCAACCTGGCGGCAGTATCGAGCACTGGAATGAGGAGTCGGGCGCCAGCTGGTTGCAGCGGATTACCGCGCACTTTCCGCGCCTGGTGTGGCTGAACCCGGAGCCCGAGGCACGCTGGGAAGCGACGCAGTCGATCCGGCTGGCGCGCGAGCTGGTGTCGGAACGCATGTATCCGTTGACGCTCGCGGGCCTGGACGCCGCCATGCAGGAACTGCGGCGGCCCCAGGCCGGTTGCGTGCGCCGCTAATCGGTGCTTCTGGTGCCGGCGATGCCCGGGACGGCATCCATGGTGATGAGCTGCTGCTTCATCTTTAACAGCAGCGCCTCAGCCCGCGCAATGTCGTTCTTTGGAATGCCAGTCATGATGCTGGCATTCACTTCCCTGGCAATGGTCTGGATCTCCGCCAGCAACCTGCTGCCCTTCTGGGTCATGACGATGCGCTTGGCGCGGCGATCCTGCGGATCAGCCTGGCGCCTGACCAGGCCAGCGGACTCCAGCCGGTCAATCAGGCCACCGAGTGTTACCTTGCCGACGTCCATGACTCTGGCAAGCTCGGTCTGCATCATCGCGGTGCCGTCGTCGCGGGAGAGATTGGCCAGCACCCACCATTGCGAGCGCGTGATGCCAAGGGGCCGCAGCGCCTTGTCGACCACGGTACGCCGCAGTCGCGAGACGTCGTGGATCAGAAACCCGATGCGGAACGGATGCTCTTCCCTGGGCATGAGCTGCAATCGCCTGGTGTATCTGCTGCGGCCGCCGACGCCATATGGTAACAGCGATTACAGTAACTGATCGAACCCATTTGCTTGCGGACTTAAATGCCGGGCGCCGGCAGACACTACAACCGCAGGCGCTCGCGCAGTTCGCCCGCCAGCCGGCGGCTGACCACCAGCCGCTCGCCGGTCTCGCGCAGCACCACCTGATGCTGCCCGGCTGTGTCGCGCTCGACGGCCGCCAGAAAACTGATATTCACGAGTGCATTGCGGTGCACGCGCACGAACTGCGCGGCAAATTCTTCCTCGAGCGAGCGCAGCGAATCTTCAATCAGCTCACTGCCAGCGCGATGGCGCACGGTGGTGTATTTCTGATCGGCAGAGAAATAGTAGATTTCGGGTATGGCGATCAGGCGTACCGCATCGCCCAGGCGCGCCGACACGTGGGTGCGCGGCGGGCGCTGCGGGTCGGCGTGAGCGATGCTGGTGAGCTGCACGGCGGCGAGTCGCGCGGCACGCCGCAGCGCGGCTGCGAGCTTTTCGGCGCGCACCGGCTTGAGCAGATAGCCGATCGCCTGCGCTTCGAAGGCCTCGACTGCGTAGCTGTCATAGGCGGTGGTAAACACCACGGCTGGCGCCTCGGGCATCAATGCCAGGTGACGCGCGGCCTCCAGACCGCTCATGCCAGGCATGCGCACATCGAGCAGCAGCACATCCGGCCTGAGCTCGCCCGCCATGCGCACGGCAGCCTCGCCACTGGCGGCCTCGCCGACGATTGCGACCTCAGCCAGTTCTTCCAGCAGGCGCCGCAGGCGTTCGCGCGCCGGCGCCTCGTCGTCGACTATCAGCACGCGCTGCGTCGACGGGTGCGGGTTCACAACGAGGAAATCCGCGTTGGGTCTTCAACGTGCGGGAAACGCAGCCGCACGATGTATTCGTCGCCGACGCGATTGGCCTCGACCGAGGAGCGGCCGGGGTACAGCAGTTCCATGCGCTCGCGAATATTATCGAGAGCGATGCGATTGCCGGAATGGGCGGCGCCGCCGGCTTCGGGCAGCGGATTGCGCACGGTCAGACCAATGGTGTTGCCGTCGAGCGCACCACTCACCGTAACGATGCCGCCGCCAGGGCGCGGCTCGATGCCGTGATAGATGGCGTTCTCGAGCAGTGGCTGCATCAGCAATCCCGGCACCTGGGCGCGCATCGGCAGGTCGGTTACATCCCAGATGACGTGCAGGCGTTCGCCCAGGCGCAGCTGCTCGATGCGCTGGTAAATGCGCGCCACTTCCAGCTCTTCCTTGAGCGTGATGCTGCTGCGCTGCTCGTTCAGGTTGGCACGGAACAGGTCGGCCAGATCCTGTACGGCTTCCTCGGCTTTTTCGGGGTTGCTGCGCGTCAGCGCGGCAATGGTATTCATGCTGTTGAAGAGAAAGTGCGGGCGGATGCGCGCCTGCAGGGCATGGATGCGGGAACGGGCCTGCAACTCGACATTGCGCCGCCACTCGCCGCTGACGTAAAAATAGCGCAGCGCCAGCGCACCAACAATCAGGCCGATGCCAAGATTGGCGGCAAAGAAATGCCAGGGCTTTTCCGGCAGCAGCAGGTTGGTGGCCCGGGCACCGAGCAGCGCGTTGCCGCCCAGCCACAACACGCCGGCTGACACCAGGGCGATCACCATGAGCATGGCGGTGAGTGCACTGACAATCGCCGTAGCAAGTGGCAGGCTCGCCAGCGGTCGGCGCAATACACACAGCACTGCAGCGCAGCCCAGACCGGTCCACAGCAGGAACAGCGCGGTGCGGGCCAGATCGAGCCAGAAGCCGAGCCCCGCGTTCTGACGCGCGACCGCCAGCACGACGGCGGTCAGGGTCACAATCAGCACTACCGCCAGCACCGCGCGCGCGGCGCAGAAGTCGGGGAGACTCAGGGCGCGCGCTCGACCCACGTCACGCACGCCCGGCGCGGTGTTCACGCCGGCGCCGCTCTGGTCCTGAACCACGACGCCGTCAGCCGGTAGACGGCCGATATGTCCTCATCACCGTGACCGGCAGCTATCAGTTGCGCGTAGTCGCGCAGCGCATCTTCGACCACGGAAAGTTCTGCGCCCATGGCCGCCGCCATCGAGCGGCAGATCTTCAGATCCTTTTTATGCAGGCGCACGCGAAAGCCGGCAGGGTAGGCGCCGCGCTGCATGAATGGACCGCGATTGGCCAGATACCAGCTGCCGCCTGCACCCTGGCTCAGGGTGGCGATGGTCTGCTCGAGTGCGAGGCCCTGGGCAGCAGCGAAGGCGAGCGCCTGGGCTACTGCGCGGATGATGCCGGCTACCATGATCTGATTGGTCGCCTTGGCGATCTGACCTGCTCCCTGCGGGCCAAAATGCGTAGCGGCCTTGCCCATGGCCTGCAGCAGGGGCTGCGCGCGCTCGAAAGCGCTGGCTTCGCCACCGACCATCATGACCAGCTTGCCCTGCACGGCGCCTTCAACGCCGCCACTGACCGGCGCGTCGAGAAAGTCGGTGCCGCGCGCTGCGCAGATCCTGCCGGCGGCGCGTGCGGCGTTGGCGCTGACCGTGGAGCAATCGATGATCAGCAGGCGCTCGCGCATCGCCGGCGCCACTGCGGCAATCAACGCCAGCAGATCCTGATCGGCTGACACGCACAGCACCAGTGCATCGCAGCTGCGGGCCAGGTCGACGGGACTGGCCGCGACCGGAATGCCCAGCTCTGTGGACAGCGCCTGGGCCCTGGCGGCAGTGCGGTTCCAGATCGAATGCAGCAATCCGGCACGCTGGAGGTTGCGCGCCATCGGCGCGCCCATGGCGCCCAGCCCGATAAAACCTGTACGCATGTGATGCGGCTCCTGCCTGGTAGCGCGCAATGTAGCAGGGCAGCGCGTCGCGGCGCGAGCTCAAAAGCAGTGTTTAGCTGCTGCTCTTGCCGCAGGACTGCTCCATCTCGAGGCGCGCATTCAGGCGCATCTGCTCAGCCTCGGTGTCGGAGAGGTACTCACGCTCGCCGTCCTTGCCCATGCGATAGACGCGGCGTGCTTCCACCGATTGCTGATATTTCGTCTGCGCTTCCTTGCACTGCGTGGCGCGTGCCGTGCTGACGTCTTTCTGCACGGCCTGCACGCGGTCCTGCTGCGCCAGGTGCGCGGCGGCGCTGCCACTGTCAACCGTGCGGTTGGCGGCTGCCCGCTCGCTTCCGGCGGCGGGCGCGGACAGCGTGTTGCTGCCAAAGTTCGAACTCGCAATATGGACCATGACCGCGCCGGGACTGGGCTTATCGCTGCAGTCACGCCCCTGGTTGTTGCAGTAGATATCAGCGGCGCTGGCCGAGCTCAAGGCTACGAGCGTCAAGGTCAGCGCAGTCAGGTAGCGCATGGTCATCTCCGTTAATCCTGCGGAGAGTATCAGTGTTGCGCCGACTGGCAAAGGTGAACTGCGTCACAATAAGGAGCGGTAAAAAGGTATAAAAGCCGCCGCCAAAAGCCAACCCCGGCAGCGCGTCACGCTGCCGGGGTTGCGGTGGGCACAATGGCGATCAATCGTTGTAGGCGTGCTCGCCGTGTTCGGTCGTATCCAGGCCTTCGCGCTCCTTGTCCTCGGAGATGCGCAGCCCGATGGTCAGATCGACAATCTTGTAGGCCGCGTACGAGACCACGCCCGACCAGACCAGGGTGACCACTACGCCCCAGAGCTGCGAGATCATCTGCGCGCTCAGGGAAAAGTCGGCGACCTTGTTGGCGACGTAGTCCATGACTCCGGTGCCGCCCAGCTTCGGGTCATTGAAAAAGCCGGTCAGCAGCGCGCCCAGGATGCCGCCGATGCAGTGCACGCCGAAGACATCGAGTGAATCGTCGTACTTGAACCAGCCTTTGAGTTTCGAGACCGCAAACAGGCAGACCAGGCCGGCCAGTGCGCCGATGACGATCGAGCCCATCGGGCCCACCCAGCCGCAGGCCGGCGTGATGGCCACGAGGCCTGCGACCGCGCCGGAGGCCGCGCCGATCATGGTCGGGGTACCGCGCGCGGCCCACTCCGCGAACATCCAGGCCAGCGTGGCCGCGGCCGTGGCCAGCAGCGTGTTGGCGAACACCTGGCCGGCAAAGCCATTGGACTCGAGGTTCGAGCCGACGTTGAAACCGAACCAGCCTACCCACAACAGCGCCGCACCAATCATCGTATAGGGCACATTGTGCGGAGCCATGGTGGCCTTGCCGTAGCCGATGCGGCGTCCGATCACGATTGCGCCCACCAGGCCGGCAATGCCGGCGTTGATGTGCACGACGGTGCCGCCGGCGAAGTCGAGCGCGCCCTTCTGGAACAGCAGGCCCGCGGTGGCGGCCGCCTTGGCGCCGGCCTCGGCGCTGCTGTAGGCATCGGGACCGGCCCAGTACCAGACCATGTGGGCGATCGGCAGGTAGGCGAAGGTCCACCAGAGGGTGATGAAGACCAGCACTGCCGAGAACTTCGCGCGCTCAGCGAAGGCGCCGACGATCAGGCAGGGCGTGATCGCGGCGAAGGTCAGCTGAAACACCATGAAGACGTATTCCGGAATATAGACTCCCTTGCTGAAGGTGGCCGACAGCGAGCTGCTGTCCAGACCCTTGAGGAACAGGCGACTGAAGCCGCCGAAGAATTTGCCCCCTTCGGTGAAGGCCAGGCTGTATCCGTACACTGACCACAGCACGGCCATCAGGCTGAAGACCACGAAGACCTGCATCAGCACCGAGAGCACGTTCTTGCCGCGCACCAGGCCGCCGTAAAACAGGGCCAGACCGGGGATGGTCATGAGGATGACCAGCACGGTGGAGGTGAGCATCCAGGAGGTGTCGCCTTTGTCGGGCACCGGCGCCGCAGCGGGTGCGGCAGCTGCCGGGGCTGCTTCGGCAGCGACTGCCGCCGGTGCGGTGTCGGTCGCGGCTGCGCTTGCGCCGGGCGCCGCGGTATCGGCGTGGGCTGGCAGCGCATGCAACGGCGCAAGCGCCAATAGCAGGTATGCCAATGCTGGTACCAGCATTCGTGCATCCAGCCAGCGGAATTTTCTTGACACTTCAATGCGCATGCTTGCGACTCCCAGCTGATGATTCATGTGGCAAAGATGCCGGTTTCACCGGTACGGATTCTGATGGCCTGCTCCAGGCCGGAAAGCAGGATGCGACCGTCGCCGTGCCGCCCGGTACGCGCCACGTTGGCGATCGCCTCCAGCACGGGTTCGGTGATGGCCTCATCGACAGCGATCTCGATCCTGAGACGTGGCCCGAATTCCAGTTCATGCACTTCAGTCACGGTCACGCCCTGCACGCCCAGCTGGGCGACTGCATCGCGCAATTCGTCCAGCTTGAAGGGCCGAACGATGGCGGTGATCATTTTCATGGTCCGTGTATTTCAATGAACAGACTCTGAATCGCGTATTCCGGTAACCGGGCGGGGCGCGTATCCTCAGGGTTCACGCGAACGCCGCTGAGCCATAAATGCAGAAAGCGTGCCACGGGCCAGGGGGCCAGAATCAGGGCCGCCGCGCCTGAGTAGCGCAGCTTCTGCACCAAACTGGCAGTGCAGCCCTGGGCCAGCGCGCGATTTCGGGGCAAAAGTATTCAGGCCAATGAGGTGCAGCATGGAATCTCCCAACATCGATGAACTGGCGCGTCGCTTCGTGGCCGGGTTGCCGGGCGCGCTGGGTGCCTTTAAGCACGACGTCGAGAGCAACTTCCGCGCGGTGTTGCAGGGGGCCGCGGGCAAGCTTGATCTCACCTCACGCAGCGAGTTTGAGGTGCAGTCCATCGTGCTCGAGCGCGCCCGCGAGCGTATCGCGCAGCTTGAAACGAGAATCAGCGAACTCGAAGCCAGGATGCAGCAGCTCAAACCCCAGTGAGCGTTGCGCAGGTCTGCGCCCGGGCGCAGCTGGGGCTCGATGCTCCGCTGGTGCAGATCGAGGCGCACCTGGGCAGTGGCCTGCCTGGCTTCTCCATTGTTGGCTTGCCGGCCCCGGTAGTGCGCGAAAGCCGCGAGCGTGTGCGCTCGGCCATACTCAACGCCGGCTTCGATTTCCCGGCCGGCCGCATCACCATCAACCTGGCGCCGGTCGAGCTGGCGAAGGAAGGCGGTCGCTACGATCTGCCGATCGCGCTGGCGCTGCTGATCGCCAGCGCACAGCTGCGTGTCACGCGTGACCCGCTGCCTGAGTGCTATGGTGAACTCGGGCTGGACGGCAGGCTGCGGCCGGTGCGTGGGCTGCTGCTGGCGGCTGTGCAAGCCTCCCGCGCGGGACGCGAGATCGTTGTGCCAGCTGCCGATCTGCATGAAGTGCGACTCGCCAGAGCGCTGGGCGCATATGGTTTTCAGGACTTGCATGCTGTGTGCAGATTTCTGGCGGGTGACGTTGACGCGGGCGTTCAATGCGCCTCTGCCCCTGGGCTCCGCCCAGGCGAACCCAGCGATATTGTCTCACTGAAGGGTCAATACAACGATTTGGACAGTGTAAAAGGCCAATGGAGAGCCAAAAGAGCGTTGAGCATTGCAGCGGCCGGTGGCCACAGCCTGCTGCTGGTCGGCCCACCCGGCAGTGGCAAGACCATGCTGGCCGCGCGCCTGGTCGACCTGCTGCCGCCACTCGAAGAACACGAGGCTATGGAAGTGGCGGGCATTGCCTCGATCGGACCGCAGGGCTTTGATCCTGCCCGTTGGGGCCAGCGCCCGTTTCGCTCGCCTCACCACGCGGCCTCCGCCAGCGCCATTGTCGGAGGAGGCGCGCGTCTGCGTGCCGGTGAAATCAGCCTCGCTCACCATGGGGTGCTGTTCCTCGATGAGCTGCCTGAATACGACCGGCGCGTCCTCGAAGCCCTGCGCGAACCGCTCGAGGCAGGGGTTATTACCATCGCACGCGCCGCGGCGCGGCTGGAATTGCCCGCCCGGTTTCAGCTCGTTGCCGCGATGAATCCCTGCCCCTGCGGATACCTCGGGGACCAGCGGCGTGCATGCCGGTGCAGTGCGCGGCGCGTGCAGCGCTATCGGGAACGCATTTCCGGTCCGCTGCTCGATCGCATCGATCTGCAGATAGAGGTGCCGCGCGTCGAGTTGGCGGCGCTTTGCCTCGGGCGCGAGGAGTCCAGTGGCGTCGCCGCTACCGTGGCGCAGGCCGCGGGTCAGGGTGCTGCCGAGCTATGCGCCAGCGTCAGTGCTGCGCGCGCCCTTCAGCAGCGCCGACAGCAAACCTGCAATGCGCGCCTGGATCATGCGGGGCTGGATACCCATTGCCGGGCGGACCCGCAGGCGCAGCGACTGCTGCTGCGCGTGGGGGAAACCCTCGGGCTTTCAGCGCGTGGCTACCATCGGCTCCTCAAGGTTGCCCGCACCATTGCTGACCTCGAAGGTGCCGGGCAACTCGGCGCGCAGCATGTAGGTGAGGCGGCCAGCTTCAGGCCGATGATGGCCGATGCGCCCGCCGATTCTGGCGCAAATGCCGGCTGAATCAATGGCCGAATTAGTGGCCCTTGGACACCAGGTAGTCAACGCCCTGCCTGATCAGATCATCGCTCAGGTCGGTACGGCCACCTTTCGCGGGCATGACACCGGCCTCGCCGGTGAACCCCTTGAGGGCGTGGTCGTATAGGGTTGCCTTGCCTTGCGCAATTCGTGGCGCCCAGGCCGCGTGGTCGCCAAGCTTCGGTGAGCCGACCAGCCCCGTGGCATGGCAGGTCTTGCAGACTGCGTCGTAGAGGGCCGGGCCATCCGCAGGCACTGCCAGCGCAATCGTTTCGCTGTGCGCCGGGGCCTCGATTTTGAGCGCCGAATTGTCCTTGCCCGCCACCGCCACATGCACGAAGGGCGCAGTGCGATCAGCCACGGCGTCGACATATTTGGGGTCAGCGTAGGTATCGGGGATCTGCGTTCTGCCGGCCACTACCCGCGCGAAGGCGAGAATCATGATCGCGACCACGATCAGAAGGCCGATGATGACGCTGAAGGTATCGAAAAAATGTGTATCGTGCTTGCTCACAGTCGATCCGATAGTCAGGGCGAAATTGC
This sequence comes from uncultured Gammaproteobacteria bacterium, assembly GCA_963823235.1. Lineage (GTDB taxonomy): Bacteria > Pseudomonadota > Gammaproteobacteria > Steroidobacterales > Steroidobacteraceae > FEN-1191. The sequence goes on from CAWGKS010000007.1 coordinate 905,160, forward strand.
GACAATTATAGCGGCAGAGTCGATGGCGCGCCCGGCGGGATTCGAACCCACGACCTGCAGCTTCGGAGGCTGCCACTCTATCCAGCTGAGCTACGGGCGCAAGGCGCGCAAGGTTACCCGAACCGCCGGCATACCGCGACTGTAGGCTGATTCACGGGGCGGGGGCGGGCTATAGCCAGCCGCGACGCTTGAAGACGACATAGGGAATGACAGCCGAGGCCACCATCAGGCCCAGGGCCACCGCGAACCCCCATTGGGCATGCAGCCAGGGCATGTGTTCGAAATTCATGCCATAAATCGCACCGATGACCGACGGTGGCAGCAGGAAGACCGTCACCACCGAGAAGATCTTGAGGATGTTGTTCTGATCGATGCTGATCATGCCGAGCGTGGCGTCGAGAATAAACGAGACGTTGCTGCCCAGGAACGAGGCGTGGTCGCTCAGGGCGATGATGTCGCGCGACAAAGTGCGATAGCGGGTGCGCACGTCGTTGGTGAGTGCGAGCGCGCTCGATTGCTGTGCAAAGGCCAGCGCGCGCCCCAGGCTCACCAGGCTCTCGCGGGTCTTGCCGATCAGCTCACCACTCTGGCCGACGCGCTCGAGCACGGCGCGAAAATCCCGCTGCGCGCCGCGCCGGCGCCCCTTCGGGCGGGTAAATACCTCGGCGGAAATGCCGTCCAGATCGGCACTGACGCGTTCGATGACATCGGCTACCCGATTGATCAGGGCCTCGACCAGCCCGGCCAGCACCGCACTCCCCGAGACACAGGCATTGCCATGACGCTCGGCGTAGCTGGCAAAACGCCGGAACGGCAGCGGATCGGTGTAGCGATTGGTGATCAGGCGTCCATCCTTGAGGATGAAGGTGACCTGGGAATTCTGCGGCAGATTGGTGTCGAGCTTGGTAACAATGGTCGCCGTCAGATAGACCGCGCCGTCCTCTTCATACAGGCGATTGGAAGATTCGATCTCGCGCATTTCCTCGCGTGTCGGCACGTCGATGCCAAGCTCGCTTTCGACGTGACGTTCCTCTTCAGGGCTGGGCTCAAGCAGATCGATCCACAGTGCCGCGCCGAGCGCACCGGTGCTCTGGCGCACCAGCCCGCCCGATTGCAGCGCGAACAGGTTGAGCATGGCCGGTCGACTGGCCGGTCAGCGGCGCTTTTCGCTCGCCGCGAGATCGGTGACGATGCTGATGACATTGGCCGGACTGCCAGCCATGGAAACATCAGTGACATATTTTCCGTTGATCACCAGCAGTGGCACGCCCTCGACCTTGTAGCGACGCATCAGCTCATCAGCCTTCTGCAGATTGGTCTGCACACTGAAGGAATTGTAGGCGTTCATGAAGTCCGCCTCGCTGATGCCCTGGCTCTTCACAAAAGCCACCTGCGCGGCAAGGCTCTCGCGCTCATTGCCCTGCGCGAACATGAAGTTCTTCTTTTCGTTCATTTCGCTGAATACGGCAGCGTGCACGGCCTCTTCCTTGCCCAGCGCCTGCAGTGCGTAGAACAGCTGTGCGTGGGATCGGTGCACCGGGCCCCAGGTAACCGGTACCCGTCGGAATTCGATATAAGCAGGCTTGCTCTTGCGCCAGCTTTCAAGATACGGATCGAGCGCATAGCAGTGCGGACAGGCGTACCAGAACATCTCGACCACTTCGACCTTGTCTGGCGCAACATCGGTGGGTTGTGCCGGCGACAGTGGCCGGTAATTGGTGCCTGCCACCCACTTGCCCGCGGGCAGTTTGGCTGCGGCAGGCAGTGCTGCCACACGCTCGAGCGCGCTTTCATCCTTGGCGGCGCTGGCATCGGGACTGGCGGCAACTGGCGCCGTGACCGGCGTTTCCGAGCCGGCAGCTGGCGCGGCGGGCGTGGGCGTGGTTGGCGCAGTGCCTGCTGGCGTAGTTGCCGCGGATGCAGCGGCATCGCCAGCCGGCTGGTTCGCGGGCGGGTTAGCCTCGCGCGAGCAGGCGCCGAGCGCCAGCAGCGCTACCAGCATCGTCGCACGGGTCAGCGCATGGGGGTTTTTCATATCAGCGCATGCCTTGGATATAAGAAGCGAGATCGCGCATGTCGGCGTCCGTCAGCCGCGCGGCGATGGTGTGCATGATCGCGGCGTTGTCGCCGCCGTCGCTGGCGCCTTTGGCGTTTTTCGTATAGCGCGCGTCGCTGCTATAGGCGCCCAGTTGCTTGATGACATACATCGACTGCTGGCCGCGCAGTGCCGGGTAACCGGCAGCCGGATTGCCGCGGCCTACCGGGCCGTGGCAGGCGGCGCAGGCCGGAATGCCACGCGCACGATCACCGCCGCGGTACAGTTTCTGGCCGGCTTCCCAATAGGAAGGGTCGGACTCCAGACCAGTAGGAGTCTGCATGGCGTAATAGGCGGCGACGTCCTGGATGTCCTGGTCCAGGAGCGTTGCGGCCATTGGTGGCATGAGGCCAGCTGCGGCGTCGCCGCTCTTGCCCACACGCCTGCCATCGTGCAGCAGGTGTAACTGACGCTCGGTATAAGCGGCATTCTGGCCGGCGAGGCTGGGCCATTCGCTATTGCTGCTATTGCCGCCCGGGCCGTGGCAGGCGAGGCAGGTCGCGGCTTTGGCCGCGCCATCGGTGGCGGAGCCCTTCGACCAGGCACTGAGGGACCAGGTTGTGGGCACCAGCAACAGGCCAATCACGCAGCAGGCAAGGCGGTTTTTCACGGGGCTGATCTCATCGCGTCCGATAGTGCGCGCGATTGTACACTACCGATATTCCCGTTCGCCTTTGAGTCTGCAGCACCGCCCACCTTGAGTACCTATCCCGCCGCCGCCCTGATTCTGAGTGCCGCACACGCGCGCCAGTTCCCCCTGGATAACGGTGTCGAGGTGGCCTTTGCGGGCCGCTCCAATTCCGGCAAATCGAGCGCCATCAATGCGATCACGGGCCAGCGCGCCTTGGCGCGCACCAGCAAGACGCCGGGCCGCACCCGGCTGCTGAACTTCTTTCTGCTGGCGCCGGGTTGCCGCATTGTTGATCTGCCCGGCTACGGCTATGCCGAGGCGAGCGCCGCCGAACGCGCCACCTGGGCGCCTATGACAACTGCGCTGGCGAGCCGGGAGTCGCTGCGTGGTATGTTTCTGATGATCGATTCGCGCCGCGGCGTGCTCGAGGGCGATGATGGATTGATAGCCTGGGCCGAGAGCGCCGGCTGTGCGGTGCATGTGCTGTTCACCAAGGTGGATAAACTGCGACGCTCGGAACTGGCGAGCGCCCTGGCGCTGGCGCGGCGCACGCTTGGAGCGCGCGCAACGGTGCAGGCATTTTCTGCGCACGACAGCACCGGTCTCGATGAGGCGCGGCGGCAGTTGCACCAGTGGTTCAAAAAACCAGTAAAAGGCCCCGGTGGCCATTGAATCGGGGGAGATTGGCCACCGGGGCAGAGCAACCCGGAACAGGTCTAAAGATCATCCGGGCTCAGCCCGCTTAGGGAGGGAAGCGGGGAGCGCTTGGGGCACTCACTGAGGTATTGAGTGTGCGCTCGTCAGTAGGTTCCCGAGCTGCACAAATTAATTCAAAGAAAAGTGTAGGTCGCGCCGAGTGTCACAATTGTCGGCTTGGCCAGTTCACTGGCGTCCAGTGCTTCGTATTCGAGCCGCACCGCCACGCTCCCAAGGCTGAATTGCACTCCCGCGCCCCAGGCGAAGTCGCTGCCACTGGTACTCAGGGACAATGAGGGTGCCGAGACGTCGGTTTTCCACGACACCAGTCCGGCCTTGCCATAGATATCAATAACCGGCAGTGGCAAGAACACCAGCGCAAAGCCATCCAGCGCTTTGGTTTTTGATTGCTGCGCACCATTGGCAGGATTGCCCAGATCAACGTAGTTGAGTTCCGCGGCGAATAAATTCAGCGGGCGAAAGCCGGCGATCAGCTTGTAGCCGGTGTCGCTATCCTTGAAGTTGAAGCTGCCGTTGCTTATGCCGCTCTCGGATTGCCCAAGTCCTGCGCCTACGTAGAAACCGTGGTTTGCGGCCGAGGCCGTGCCGCAACACAGCAACGCCAATCCCAAGGAAACGAAATTCGCCTTCATGACTGGTCCCGACGATGTGGGAGCGGAGCTCCGGTAACGCTCAGTGTCGGCGTGGCTGGCCGCGGTTTCCAGCTGTAGTCATTCGGCGACTGATCAATGTGCTTCATCCCAGTTATGACCGTGGCCGGTATCGACTTTCAGCGGCACACGCAGTTGCGTGGCCGAGGACATCAGCGTGCTCACGCGCTCGGTGGCCTGAACCAGAAAATCCTCGCGCACCTCGAGCACCAGTTCATCGTGCACCTGCATGATCAGGCGCACCGGCACATCGATCTGCTGACACCAGGCATCGACGCCCAGCATCGCACGCTTGATGATGTCGGCGGCCGTGCCCTGCATGGGCGCGTTGATGGCGCTGCGCTCGGCGTACTGCTGCAACGGGCGGTTGCGTGAGTTGATCTCAGGCAGATACAGGCGCCGCCCGAGCACGGTTTCCACGTAGCCATCGCGCCTGGCACGTGCCCGGGTTTCGTCCATGTAGCGGCGCACGCCCGGATAGCGTGCAAAATAGCGCTCCACATACTGCTGGGCCGCGCCGCGATCAATGCCCAGCTGGCGCGCCAGGCCAAACGCCGACATGCCATAGATCAGGCCGAAGTTGATGGCCTTGGCGGAGCGGCGCTGATCACTGCTGACGGCTTCGGGCGCGACGCCAAATACCTCGGCAGCAGTGGCCTGGTGAATATCGCGATCAGCGGCAAAGGCGGCCAGCAGACCCTCGTCTTCAGAGAGGTGCGCCATGATGCGCAGTTCAATCTGCGAATAGTCGGCTGCCAGCAGCACGCAGCCGGGTGGCGCTACGAATGCCTGGCGGATACGGCGCCCTTCGGCGCTGCGGATCGGGATATTCTGCAGATTGGGGTCGGTGGACGACAGTCGCCCGGTGGCGGCGATCGCCTGGTGATATGAAGTGTGCACACGGCCGGTCGTGACATCGATCTGCTCGGGCAAACGCTCGGTATAGGTCGAGCGCAGTTTGGCCAGGGCGCGATATTCGAGGATCAATTTTGGCAGCGCGTAGTCGACCGCCAGTTCCTCGAGTACGTCTTCGGCGGTCGAGGGTTGTCCGGTCGGCGTCTTGCGCATCACCGGCAACTGCAGGCGCTCAAACAGGATCTGCTGCAGCTGCCTGGGCGATTCCAGGTTGAAATCCGAGCCCGCTTCGCGTTGCGCCTCGAGCGTGAGTTCATGCAGGCGCCTGGCCAGCTCCAGGCTCTGGGTCTGCAGCATGGCGCGGTCAATCAGCACGCCGCTGCGCTCCATGCGCTGCAGCACCGGCACCAGGGGTTGCTCGATCTGCTCGTAGAGACTGGCGAGCGCCGGCAGTGCCGCCAGCTGTGGCCACAGGCAGCGGTGCAGGCGCATCGTGACGTCGGCATCCTCGGCCGAATATTCGGCCGCGACCTCGACACTCACCTGATTGAAAGTAATCTGCTTCGCACCCTTGCCGGCGACGTCTTCAAAGTGAATGGTCCTGAGACCCAGGTATTTTTCCGCCATCGAATCCATGTCATGGCGGGTCGCGGTGCTGTTGAGCACATAGGATTCAAGCATGGTGTCGTAGCGCTGGCCGCGCAGCGTGATGCCGTGATTGGCCAGGATGTGCATGTCGAATTTCAGGTGCGCACCGAGCTTGGCATGTGTCGGGTCTTCGAGCAGCGGCCGCAACGCCTCCAGCACCCGTGTGCGCTCGAGCTGCTCGGGCGCGCCGGCGTAATCATGCGCCAGCGGCACGTAGGCGGCGCTGCCCGGTTCAACGCAGAACGAGACGCCAACAATCTGCGCCTGCATGTAGTCGAGCCCGGTGGTTTCGGTATCGAAGGCAAACAGCCCGGCATCGCGCAGGCGCGCGAGCCATTGTTCCAGTGCTGGCCAGGTAGTGATGGTTTCGTAGTGGCGCGTCACGGTGTCGGGCCGCAGCGGCAGCAGCGGGCAGGCGCGGGCGCGGGCGCGGCAAGCGCAGCGCTGCCAGCGGTAGTACTGCCGGCGCTTGGTCCGCTCACCGGTGCGTCGAGTTGCCGCAGCAGGGTGCGCATTTCAAGGCGCGTATAGAGTGCGCGCAGTGCCTCGGTATCGCGCGCGCGGGGCTGCAGGGCCGCTTCGTCCACCGACAATTCCACATCGCAGCGTATGGTTGCCAGTTGGCGCGAGAGCGCCAGGATATCGGTGCCGGCGCGCAGACTCTCGCCGACCTTGCCGGGAATGTCGGCCGCGTGCGCCAGCAGCCCATCGAGCGTGCCGTATGCGTTGAGCCATTTTGCCGCGGTCTTCGGCCCCACCTTGTCGATGCCGGGAATGTTATCGGCGCTATCGCCCACCAGCGCCAGGTAGTCGATGATCTGCTCGGGGTAGACGTCAAACTTGCTCTTGACACCGGTGCGATCCAGCAGGGTGTCGCTCATGGTATTGATCAGCGTGACGTGCTCATCGACCAGTTGCGCCATGTCCTTGTCGCCGGTGGAGATCAGCACCCGCTCGCCCGCCGCGGCCGCACGTCGCGCCAGGGTGCCGATGACATCATCAGCCTCCACGCCGTCGATGCGCAGCAACGGCAGGCCCATGGCGGCCACGGCCTGCAGCAGCGGCTCGATCTGCGAGCGCAGATCATCGGGCATCGGCGGGCGCTGCGCCTTGTACTCGGCGAACAGTTCATCGCGAAAGGTCTTGCCCGGCGCATCGAACACTACCGCGAGGCGCGTGCCCGGGAAATCGCGCAACAGCTTGTGCAGCATGTTGAGCACGCCGTGTACGGCGCCGGTCGGCTCGCCGCGCGAATTGGCGAGCGGCGGCAGCGCGTGGAAGGCGCGATACAGATACGAGAAGCCATCGACGAGAATGAGATCGGGCGGGGTGCTCATACGCGAATCCGATGGCTCGCTCAGTAGCCGTGTGCGATATCGACTACCGACAGCATGGCGTCACCCGCCACATAGCGGCGCAGATTTTCAAGCACCACTTCCAGAGGCGAACTTACCGGAGGCAGGCGTGGCAGCGGAGATATGCGGCGTAATGATGACATTGGGCAGGTGCCACAGCGGGCTGTCGGCGGGGAGCGGTTCCGGATCGGTCACGTCGAGCCCGGCGCCCGCGATGCGTCGCTCACGCAGCGCGGCAATGAGCTCGCCAGTAATTGTGCTCGGCCCGCGACCGACACTGATGAATCTCGCGGTGGGTTTCATGGCGGCGAAGAAAGCCTTATCGAAAATGCCGGTGGTCTGCGCCGTCAGCGGAGTGCAATTGACGACATAGTCGGCCTCCGCCGTCAGCTTCAGCAGCTCTGTGGGCAGGCCGACATAGCTCACGTAGTCCGGCCCGGTTCGTCCGCTGGCGCGGGTGGCAATGATCCGCATGCCAAAGGCGTGGGCACGCATCGCCACCTCGGTGCCGATGCCACCCAGGCCCACGATCAGGACGGTCTGGCCCTTCAGATCTTCCAGCTGCGGCGCGCCACCGGCTGCGGTATCCCATTGGGCGTGCTGCTGTTGGTCGAGGAAATAATCCAGATGCCGGCTCAACACCAGCATCATGCCCAGTACATGCTCCGCCATGCTGGCGCCGAACACACGCTGCATGTTCGTGACCAGCAGGCGGCGCTCGCGAATCAGGGGCTGCTGCACGCACTTCTCGACGCCTGCGGACAGCAACTGCAGCCACTGCAGGCCGCTGGCCTGCTGAAGAACTTCAGGCGTGCAGATGCCAATGGCGACTTCGGCAGCGGCGATGTCCTGCGGCGCTGTGTCCGGGGACAGCTCGACGATGCGGGCCTGCGGCGCGACCCGTTGCAGTTGTTGCAGGTTGCCGTGCAGTTCGGGTGTGACCAGGATCAGACGCGGCGCATGCCACCCGCCGCGTTCGCGCACCGGCGCTAAGTCGACGGCCAGACCCAGATCGCGGCCCGCGCTGTCCGCGGCGTGGACCGGCGGCGTCATTGCGGCGCTGGTCGTCAGCATCATACCGAACAACAGCTGTCGAACCGCGCGCCCCAACGGCAGGTCGGTGTTTGAAGTAGCGCGCCTGGGCATTGTCTGGTACTCCTGCTGCCATGATAGCGCGCTCGGGAGTTGGCGGTGTCGGCACCCTGAATTGATCAGGTGTTCAGCTGCCAGATGTGACGCCAGCTGCGCCTGGGATTAAAGTGCTGTCAGGTGGAAGAACACTATCGGGAGAATCATGTGAAGTTTCAGGATGCAAGGGCTGTGGTGACGGGCGGGGCCTCCGGCCTGGGTCGGGCCGTGGCGGCGCGGGTGGTGGCAAGCGGCGGTCAGGTCGTGATGCTGGATCTGCAGGACGCGGCCGGCCAGGCTGCGGCAGCAGAGCTGGGCGCGCGCGCGTCGTTCCTGAAGTGTGACGTTACGCGCGAATCCGAAGTCAATGCCGCGATGGCAGCCGCCAGCCAACGATTGAGCGGCATCAATCTGCTGGTCAATTGTGCCGGAGTCATCGGCGCTGGCCGCATGCTGGGCAAGGAAGGTCCGATGGCGGGCGAGTTCTTTACCAGGGTCGTACAGATAAACCTGATTGGTACATTCCTGTGCGACAAGGCTGCGGCCGCCATCATGCAGAAGAATCCACCTGGTGACGATGGCGAACGTGGACTCATCATTCACACCTCTTCAGTGGCCGCCTTTGAGGGCCAGATCGGGCAGGTGGCGTATGCGGCGACCAAAGCCGCGGTGGCGGGGATGACGCTGCCTGTCGCCCGGGAGCTGGCGAGGTTTGGGATACGCTGCGTAGCGATCGCCCCCGGAATCTTCCAGACGGCGATGCTCGAGCAGATTCCGCCGGACATCCAGGCTTCGCTCGGCAAGCAGGTACCGTTTCCGCAGCGTCTGGGAAGGCCCGGCGAGTACGCACAGCTGGTGCAGAATGTTTTCGAGCTCGCGATGCTCAATGGCGAAACCATCAGGCTGGACGGTGCGATCCGCATGGCGCCGCAATGAGTAGTCAGGCCATGTATAGTCGCTCATAGGCGTGGCCGTCGCTGCTGCGGGTCTGGCATCAGGTGGCGCCCAGCCACTGGATATATCGAACTGCCGGCCTGAAAGCGGCTTGCCAGCGCCGACACTTTGCCAGATGCTCGTTATCCTGAGGGTGACGGTCGGTGTGCCATTGACCGGCACGCGTTGCGATTGCTGGCGATGCAGTCCGCAGGCTGTCGGGCGCATTGCCATGGCTCGGGTGAATACGGGAGATTAAAGATGCGTGTATCGAGCTGGTTGATTGCGGCCGCCTGCCTGGTCGCCATGCCGGTGATGGCGGCGCCCGCCGCGGTCGAAAAACTTTCGCCCGACCGGCATCGTGCCGCGCACGACATGTTCGGGCATCTGGTCAATATTCCGAGCGTATTTGGTCGCGGCCAGGTGCCGACCCTGGCGAACTATCTCGCCGATCAATACCGGGCAGCAGGTTTTCCGGCTGCCGATGTCCAGGTGGTTCCGTATGACAGCACCGACCCAGTCGCTAAATTCACCGAAAAAACCGCTGCGCTGATGGTCCGCTGGCGCGCACCTGGCAGGCCGGGGGGCAAGCCGATCATGTTGATGGGGCACATGGATGTCGTAGAAGCCAGACGCGAGGATTCGACCACCGATCCTTTCGTTCTGACTGAACACGATGGCTACTATTATGGGCGCGGCACTATCGACATGAAGAATGGCATCGTCGGCATTTCGCAGGCGCTATTCGATCTCAGGGCCGCTGGCTTCAAGCCGACACGCGATATCGTGGTATTTCTCACCGGCGACGAGGAAACCAATGGCATTGGTGCTGACAAGGGCGCGAAGGAGTGGCACCAGGACCTTGATGTCGAATATGGCCTGAATGCCGATGGCGGCGGCGGTGGATTCTTTCCTGACGGTCGGCCCAGCAGCTTCCTGATGCAAACGGCAGAAAAGACCTTTGCAGGATACACGCTGACGGTACGCAATCGCGGCGGGCATTCGTCGAAGCCGCGTAAGGACAACGCGATCTACAGCCTCGCCCATGCGTTGGACAGGATCGAGGCGCACCGCTTTGAGCCGATGCTGAGTGAAACCACGCGGGCCTATTTCACCGAGCGGCAGAAGCAGGAGCAGGGCGCGCTCGGCGATGCGATGCGGGCCTGGCTGGCGAACCCTGCGGACGGCGCCGCCGCTGACGCAATTGAGGCCGATGACAGCGAAGTCGGCATGACGCGGACACGCTGTGTGCCGACCCGATTATTTGCCGGCCATGCTGACAATGCCTTGCCGCAGCTGGCAACGGCGATGATCAATTGCCGTATCTTCCCTGGTATCGATCCCAATGATGTGCAGAAAGAATTGACCACCATCGTGGCCGACCCTGGCGTGATCGTGTCCCGCAATGACAGTTACAGTGCATCGCTGTCCTCGCCGCTGCGTCCCGACGTGATTGCAGCTTTTGCCAGGGCGGTACACGCACTGCATCCTGGGGCACCGATTTCGCCGCAGATGTCGACGGGGGCAAGCGATGCCCGTCCATTCCGGGTCGCAGGTATCCCAATTTATGGGGCCGATGGCACATGGGTGGTGGTGCCGGTCGATTTCCGCGCTCACGGCAAGGATGAGCGGCTGCCGGTGAAAGCGCTGGATGACGATGTAGTGCACTGGAAGATCCTGGTAGCGGAACTTGCAGGAAAATAAGCGGCAAAGCTGACAGCAACGACGCGTCCGATTACAGCGGGCCGGACAATCCGGGTGGCCTGAAACGGGAGCACAATCAGGCGCTTGCGATGGGCTGATCACCGGCTCCCGCCTCGGCTAGAATGCCGCCCCCCTGAATGGCGCCAGATTGATCCACACCCATGCTTGCCACCTCCAACGTCGCGGTCCAGTTTGGCGCCAAGCCCCTGTTCGAACAGGTCACCGTCAAGTTCGCCGATGGCAACCGCTATGGCCTGATCGGTGCCAACGGCTGTGGCAAATCGACGCTCATGAAGATTCTCGGCGGCGAGCTGGAGCCCAGCGCCGGTGACGTGATGCTGCAGGCGGGCATGCGGCTGGGCAAGCTGAGCCAGAACCAGTTCGGCTATGAAGAGGAACGCGTGCTCGATGTCGTCATGCAGGGGCATCGGGAGATGTGGCAGGCGATGCAGGAGCGCGATCGCATCTACGCCAAGGCTGAGGCCAGCGACGAGGAATATATGCGGGCCGCAGAGCTGGAGGGCAAGTTCGCAGAGTACGGCGGCTATACCGCCGACGCCCGCGCCGCCAGCGTGTTGCTGGACGCCGGCATTCCTGAAGCGCTGCATCTCGGGCCGATGCGCGCAGTGGCGCCGGGCCTCAAGTTGCGGGTGCTGCTTGCCCAGGCCTTGTTCTCCAAGCCTGATGTGCTGCTGCTGGATGAGCCCACCAACAACCTCGACATTCATTCGATCAGCTGGCTGGAGCGCGTGCTCAACGACTACGACGCCACTATGGTCATCATCAGCCACGATCGGCACTTTCTCAACCAGGTCTGCACCCACATTGCAGACCTGGATTTCCGCCAGCTCAATATCTATCCCGGCAACTACGACGATTTCATGCTGGCATCGACCCAGGCGCGTCAGCGGGTCGAGGCCGCGAACGCCAAGGCCAAGGACCAGATATCGGATCTGCAGGAGTTCGTGCGGCGCTTCTCCGCCAATGCCTCGAAGGCGCGCCAGGCCACCTCGCGTCGCAAGCAGATCGAGAAGATCAAGGTTACCGAGATCAAGCCATCCTCCAGGCAGAACCCATACATCCGTTTCGAGCAGGGCAAGAAGCTGTACCGCTCGGCGGTCACCGTTGAAAAGCTCGGTTTCAGCTATCCGGGCTCGGACAGCCCCGTGCTGCGCAATGTCAACTTCGCCATTGAAGCCGGCGAACGGGTAGCCGTCATCGGGCCCAATGGCATCGGCAAGACCACGCTGATGCGCATTCTGGCCGGCGAACTTGCGCCCTCCGCCGGCCGCATCAGCTGGGTCGAGAACGCCCAGCCCGGTTACATGCCACAGGATCCGCAGGCGGAGTTCGCAACCAGGATGGATCTGTTTTCCTGGATGTCGCAGTACACCGGCAAGGCGGATGACGAACAGATCGTGCGCGCCACGCTCGGCCGGCTGCTGTTCTCCGGCGACGAAACCAAGAAGCCGGTCACGGTGCTCTCCGGCGGCGAGAAGGGCCGGATGATTTACGGGAAACTGATTCTCACTAAACCCAACGTGCTGTTGATGGACGAGCCGACCAACCACATGGACATGGAAACCATCGAGTCGCTGCAGATCGGCCTGGAAAAATATCCGGGCACACTGCTGTTCGTATCACACGACCGCGAGTTCGTTGGCGGCCTCGCCACGCGCATTATCGAGCTGCAGGCGGACGGCAGCATCGCCGACTTCAGGGGCACGTACGACGAGTACCTCAAGTCGCAGGGGATCGAGGGCTAGCGCTACGATCGTTGCGTAGTCCGTCGCAACCGCTCGAGCTCAGCCTCGAGCGCCGCGATGCGCTGATCGCGCTCGGCCAGCGCGGCCTTGACGCTGTCGGCGTCAATGCGCCGCGGGATGTGCTGCGGGCAGTTGGCATCCCACGCCGCTACCCTGAAGATCATGACGCGCTCCGCCCGGGCTTTGTAGCCGGCCGGCATCAGCCGGGCCGTGAGCGCTGCATCGTCTTCAACGGCACTCAGCTCGCCCCATAGTTTGATCCGCCGGCGCTGCGCGTAGTCGATCAGGAACAGATGCGCCTTGGGATTCTCCTGCAGGTTACCGAGCGTGATGTACTGTCGATTGCCGGCAAAATCGACGAAGCCCAGGGTCTGCTCGTCCAGCACGCGCAGGAAACCGGCAGGGCCGCCGCGGTGCTGAATGTACGGCTGCCCCGCCGCGTTCGCGGTCGCCAGGAAAACGCTGGTCTGGTCTTCAATGAACTCCCTGAGCTCGGGCGTGATCTGTGTGTCCCACGAGCCGCCTGCCTCCATGCGCTCATAGGCCGGACGCGATCCCTGGCGCGATTGCTGCGCCTTCACGGCCGGCGTGAAGGCGATGTCGCTGGGGTAGGCCAGGGTCGCGTCCATGATCAGGCCGCGGCGCGGGCGCCGACCATCGGAAAGTCGATGTCAGTCTTCGCGACCTCGTTGAGGTAGTTGGTCCAGGTATTGAGCGCGACGTGCTGCACGATCTCGATGATCTGTGCGTCGCTGTAACCGGCCGCCCTGACCGCCTGCAGATCCGAATCGCCGATGTGTCCGCGCTGCCCGGTCACCTGAGCCGCGAAACGCACGGCGGCGTCGGCTTGCGCGTCGTTGGAGCGGCCGACACGGTTCATGGCGAGCTCGGCGTCGTCGAGTTTCGCGACGTTCCTGCCGAGATAAGTGTGCGCCGACAGGCAGTAGTTGCAGCCGTTGATCCCGGCGACCGCGAGCGCGATCCGTTCCCGGGTCGCGGCCGGCAACGCGCCCCTGGCCAGCGCCCCGGACATGCCCAGATAACCATCAAGGGCGGCCGGGCTGGTGGCAACCAGGCGGAACAGGTTGGGGACCACGCCGAGCTGCTTCTTTACGGCCTGCAGCAGTGGCTGCGACGCGGGCGGAGCGGCTTCAATCGTGGCGGGGACAGGGATGCGCGACATGGAAATCTCCTTGAGTTGTTCAGGGCACGAATGCGGCCGTGGTGGCCGGGTGCGGGCAGACTAGGTCATTTCAATATTCGCAACTAGGGGCTATTATGTGGAAACACTATTGCAAATAATGGAATACCTAAATTGGACCGAATCGATGCCATGACGGTGGCAGTCGCGGTTGGCGAGGCCGGAAGCCTGTCAGCGGCCGCCCGGCGCCTACACATGCCGCTGCCGACGGTGAGTCGCCGGCTGTCAAATCTGGAGGCGCACCTGAACACCCGGCTGTTCAATCGCTCGACGCGACATCTCACGCCGACCGAACCCGGCCAGGCTTACCTCAAAGCCTGCAAACGGATTCTCGAAGATGTGAGTGAGACCGAGCGTGCAGCCGCCGGGGAGTTCAGTACGCCCAAAGGCGATCTGGTCATTTCAGCGCCCATTGTGTTCGGACGCCTGCACGTGCTGCCGATGATCACCGCTTTCCTCAAGACCTATCCCGAGGTGCAGGTGCGCTTTGTGCAGAGTGATCGCCTGGTCAACCTGCTTGAGGATCACGTCGATCTGGCGGTGCGGATCGGCGAACTTGCCGACAGCCAGTTGATCGCCACGCGCTGCGGTGCCACGCGGCGCGTGGTGTGCGCAAGTCCTGGTTACTACGCCGCCGCCGGCACGCCCAGGAATCCAGCGGAACTTTCCCGCCACGCGCTAATCGCGTTTGAAACACTCGGCTCCGCCGACAGCTGGACCTTTCGCGCCAGCGGCGCCAACCTTTCAATCCCGATCCGGCCGAGGCTCATCGTCAACACGGCCGAAGCGGCCATCGACGCGGCGATCGCCGGCGCCGGGCTTACCCGAGTGCTCTCCTATCAGGTCGAACAGCCACTCAACGCCGGCACCCTGGTCAGCGCGCTGAAGCGCTTCGAGCCGCCAGCGGTGCCGATCAGCCTGGTCCATGCGAATCAGGGGCGCTTGCCCCTCAAAGTACGGGCGTTCCTCGATTTTGCGGCACCGCGTCTGCGTGACAGCCTGGCGCAGCGCGCCGCACCGCGCGGATGACAGGCGCGGTATTATCCCGCATTGGCAATGCAGCCTCATCGACCAGAGAGTTAACGCATGAAGAACAAATACCGCGCACTGGCGCTGTGCCTCGTAGCAGGGCTGGTTGGTGTCGTCACAGCGCGAGCCACCGAAGCCCCCTGGGTAACGCGCAGCAACGAAGATGCCAGGCAGCTGCTGCTGGTGCTCGCCCGCTACAGTCCCGAAACCGCCAGTCAGCTCGGTGTTGACGGCTTTGACGAGGCGATCACTGACCTGTCGCGTGATCAGTACGAGCCGCAGCAGGCGGATTTCGCCGCCGCCATTGCCGGGTTTCGCCAGCGCGCTGCCAGCGAGACCGATCCCAAAGTCCGCCAGGATCTGCAGATACTGATTGGCGCGGCGGCCGATAACGTCTCGAGCAATACCGTCAACCGCAAGTATCTGTGGCCGTTCATAGACGTCACGGGCCTGGTGTTTGGTGTTGTCCAGCAGACCCTCGACCCGCGCGTGCCACTGGTCCGCCAGCAGTCGATCGCGGTGCGCCTCGGCAAGTACGCCGGGCTGACCAAGGGCTACCGGCCGATCAGCGAACTCGCCAAAGAGCGCACGCTGGAGCGCATGCACGCCGACCCGATGCTGCTCGGGCCTTTTCGCGGTGAAGTCGAGCAGGCCATCGGCGATCTGCCTACCTACCTCGGCGGCATCAAGGATCTGCTCGCCAAGAGCAAGGTCAAGGGTTGGCAGCGTAGCTACAGCCTGCTCGCGCAGCAGCTCACCGATTACAACAACTGGCTCAAGAGTGAGATCCTGCCGAAGGCTCGCACCGATCATCGCTTGCCGCCGGAAGTCTACGCCGACAACCTGCACCAGTACGGCGTCGACATTCCGCCCGAGGAGCTGATCGCGAAAGCGCTCACGTCGTTCGCCGAGATTCGCAATCAGCTGGCGATCACGGCGGGCCTGGTCGCGAAGCAGCGCGGGCTGGCCGACGCCGACTATCACGCGGTGATCGGCAAACTCAAGGAGCAGCAGATCCCCGCGGATCAGGTGCTGCCGCTGTACAAGGAGCGCCTGGGCGAGATCGAGGCGGCCATTCGCGCGCAACACATCGTCTCGCTGCCGGACCGCGCGCCTCGATCCGCGTCGCTACGCCGGCCGAGAACGCCCAGCAGCCGGCGCCGCACATGAGCCCGCCGCGGCTGATCGGCAACAATGGCGAGTACGGCGAGTTCGTGCTGACCACCGGCATGCGCCGGACGCCTCCGGCAAAGGGCTCAGCTTCGACGACTTCTCGCACCAGGCCGCGGTCTGGACGCTGACGGCGCACGAGGCGCGTCCCGGCCACGAGCTGCAGTTCGCGAAGATGATCGAGTCCGGCGTATCGACGGCGCGCGCGGTGTTTGCCTTCAACAGCGTCAACGTCGAGGGCTGGGCGCTGTACGCCGAGGCCGAGATGCAGCCGTATGAGCCGCTCGACGGCCAGCTGTTTGCGCTGCAGGCGCGCGCCCAGCGGGCGGCGCGCGCCTTTCTCGATCCGATGGTCAACCTCGGCCAGATCGCGCCCGAGGACGTCAAGAGCTTCCTGATGGACGAGGTCGGCCTGTCCGAGGGCATGGCGACGCAGGAAATGCAGCGTTACGTGTTCCGGGCTCCGGGCCAGGCGACGTCATACTTCTATGGCTACCAGCGCCTGATGGAGACTCGCCAGGCCGCACAGCTGGCGCTGCGCGGTCACTTCGATCGCCTGGCGTTCAACGACTTCGTACTGGCACAGGGTCTGTTGCCACCAAAGCTGCTGCGCAGTGCGGTGATGGAAGAATTCGTGCCGGCACAGCGCTAGGGCCCGCTGCCATCCGTCAGGTGTCTAAGGGTCCTGGTGGTCCGCCAGTTGCCCGAGTCGACGCAGCAGCGGCGTGATCGTCAGGCCCTGCGCGAATATTGAGAACGCCACGACCGCAAAGGTAACGGTGATGATGGCGTCGCGTTGGGGAAGATTGTCGGGCAGTGCCAGGGCCAGTGCCAGGGCCAGGGCGCCCCGCAATCCGCCCCAGACCAGTATGTGCTGGTGGCGACTGTCGACCTTGAGCGGGCCGCGGGCAAATGCCCCGCACAGAGGATAGATCGCTGCCGCGCGACCTACGGTCACCAGCGCGATGGCCGTCAGTGCCGCCAGCCACAGATCGTTGAAATGCTGCTGGGCCTCCTGGGCGCCGATCAGGAGAAAAATCAGCGAATTGGCGATGAATGCGACGTATTCCCAGAATGGCCCCAATGTCTGGCGGCCGGCATCCGAGATGTAGGGCGAACTGCGATAGTTGCCGACGACCAGGCCAGCCGTGAGTGCCGCGAGCACGCCGGAGAGGTGGAAGTGTTCGGCCACAAAAAACGAACCGTAGGCAGCCAGGGTCGTAAAGGTAATTTCGACCAGATAGTCGCGAGTCCGTCCGGCCAGGTACATGAACACAAAGCCAGCGCTGGCGCCGACCAGCGCACCTCCGACTATGGTCAGCAGCAGCGTGCCGGCGATCGAGACCACGCCGTGCTGCCCACCTGACAGGAAGCCGAGCGCCGCCACGAACATGACTGCGGCGGTACCGTCATTCAGCAGGCTTTCGGCTTCGATGAGCAGACGCAGGCGTCCATGCACGCCGGCTTCCTTGAACGTGGCGATGACGGAGACCGGATCGGTCGCCGCGATCAACACACCAAAGACGATGGCGCTGCTCCATTCCCAGTCCAGGGCGTAGTGCATGCCGGTGGCAGTGACCGCCGCCGCTATCACGACTCCGAGCGTGGCCAGTAGTCCCAGCACCGGCAGATCTCTTCTTGAACTCCTGCCAGTCGATGAACAACGCCGCTTCGAACACCAGCGGCGGCAGGAAGACCGAGAAAATCAAGTCCTTTGACAGGTGCCAGTGGATACGTATATCAAAGAAATAGAGGCCCATGCCGGCCAGCACCAGGCCCACGGTATAAGGCAGTCGCAGGCGACGCATGAGCATCGCCACCATCGCCGAGACAAACAGGAGAAAGCCGAGCTGCGACAGGTCCGATGTCATGGAGTGCAAGGCGGCCTAGGATTCCGGCGGCACTGTGGCCGGATCTTTGCGCTTGGCCGGGTCGGTGCCCGAATCGCCGCTGGCCTTATCACCTTTGGTGGCGCCGGGTCTGGTGTCCGTTTTCTGGCCGGCGCCGGCCGGCACGCTCTGCGGTGCGTGATCGGGCAGATATAACGGGCCCTTCTGGCCGCAGCCGGCAGCGCCGAGCAGCGCAGCGATTACCGCGGCCGTGCGCAGGCAAAAGCGGCCAGTGAGAATATTCATCGCCGTCTTCACGCCGGCGCCATCGGCAGTGCGCGCGTCGCGCGCAGTGCCAGCCAGCCGCGCGCCACGCGATAGATTACCCAGACACCAACCAGACCAAATCCGGCCCAGGCGGTGAGTACACCCAGGCCCACCAGCAATATCAGTGGCGCTGAGATCAGCAGGATAATCACCAGGCCCAGCAGTGCCAACCAGAAGGTACGAATCTGCCAGCGGAAATGCGACTCGAGGTAACTGCCGTGCGCTTCATGGCGGCGCGCGTAATTCATGATCACGGCAATGATCGAGGGCAAACTGAATACGAAGCGACCCGCGACGGTGCCCGAAGTCAGCAGGCCCGTCAGCACGGCCAGCGAGTGCAGGGCGTAGATCAGGTGCGTATAGGTGACGAGCCCGCTGGCGGGTTGCGCTTGCGTCGGGTTGCTGTGGGTATCATTCATGAGCGCTTCACTTGCGCGGCGACGCGCCGGTAGGCTTCGCGAAACGGGATGCCCTCTTTCAGCACCAGGGCGTAGGCTGCGCTGGCGGCGTGTATGGCCGGATCAAGGTCGTATGCGCTCCGGCCTGAATTCCAGGCCGTCAAGCGCCGGCACGAGAATATCCAGGCTCTGCAGGCACAGGTCGATGCCACGAAATAATGGGACCTTGAGCAATTGCAGGTCGCGCTGGTAACCGGAGGGCAGCTTGGCACAGAGCGCCAGTGCCTCGGTCAGGCAGGCCAGGGCGCTCGCGGAACGGCCGCGCAGCAGTTCGAATACATCCGGGTTGCGCTTCTGCGGCATGATCGATGAGCCGGTGGTAAGGGCCTCGGGCAGCGCGACGAAGGCGAATTCGGCCGTGTAAAACAGCAGCAGGTCGGCAGCCAGGCGACCCAGGTCCTGCATCGTCAGGGCAATTTCAAACAGTAGCTGGGCCTCGGCTTTACCGCGCGAAAGCTGCACTGCAGTCACCGGCTCGTGGATGCTCTCGAAGCCCAGGGCGCGCGTGGTTGCGGTGCGATCGAGCGGCAGGCCGGGCGTGCCGTAACCGGCGGCTGACCCCAGGGGGTTGCGGCCCGCGCGGCGCATGACGGCACGCAGTCCGGCAGCGTCGTCGCGCAGCTCAGCGGCGAAACCACCGGACCACAAGGCAACTGAACTCGGCATGGCCTGCTGCATATGCGTGTAGCCCGGCAGGGCCAGGCTCCCCTGGCGTTGCGCCAGTCGATCCAGGGCCGTGGCGGCTGCTTCCGCACGCAGCGCCAGTGTTTCGCTGGCGTCGCGCAGGTACAGGCGCAAGGCCGTGAGCACCTGATCATTGCGCGAGCGTCCCAGGTGTATGCGACCACCAGCGGCGCCGATGCTGGCCGTCAGGCGTTTTTCCAGTGCGGTCTGTCCATCTTCATCGGCAAGCTCGATATGCCACTCGCCGCGCTCGTGCGCAGCGCCGAGGGCAGTGAGGCCGGCTTCAATGGCCTGCAGATCGGCGCTCGTGAGCAGCTGCTGCGCGTGCAGCATCTGTGCATGCGCGATCGAGGCGCGCACGTCGTGACGCACCAGGCGTTCATCGAGCGCGTAGTCCTCGCCGGCGGTGAATTGCAGCACACGCTGATCGAGCGGTGCGCCCTGGTCCCAGAGTCTGCTCATATGACCTCGGTAGCGGCAGTGATGACAATCATAGCCGTGCGCGCGGCGCCAGTCGCGCCGATGTCCTGGGCCGCAGTCCGCTTGCAGGAGAAAGATAACTATGATAATCTTTCAATTGAGAGGAAGCCCAATGCCCCAGTCAGAACTCCGGGAAACCCATGCTGCCGCGCCGGCAACGGTGGGCGACGCGGCCCGCGTCTTGTCCGGTGCGGTGCTGCGCAGCAGCGAACTGCTGGGACTGTCGCGCGCCGCACTGGCCCGCGTCCTCGGCGTCAGTGAGGCCGGGGTCTCGCGCCTGGCCAACGGCGCGCGCGCCATTGACCCCGCCAGCAAGGAGGGTGAGCTGGCCCTGTTGCTGGTGCGCCTGTACCGCTCCCTTGATGCCCTGGTAGGCAACGATGCCGCGCAGCGACTGCGCTGGCTCGAGAGTTACAACCGCGGCGTCAATGGCCGGCCGGTGGAACTGATCGAGCGCGCCGAGGGCCTGGCCGGCGTGGTCGCCTATCTTGATGGCATGCGCGCACCACTGTGAGCGGCTTGTGGCAGGGGGCGTGGTTCGCCGGGCTGCGCTCGCGCAGTGCCTTGCTGTGGCGCGGTGTCGAAGCGCAGCATCTCGTCGCCACGCTGCGGCTGACTGAAACTGCCGCCGATCATCGCCTGCTTGAAGAGCTGCTGGAGCACAGCAAGCCGCCGCTCCCCCAGCACGCGCACTCGCGCCACTATCTGCTGACCACGCCGTTTCGCTATCGCTCGCCCGTGGCCTCGCGCTTTCGTCGTGCACAGGAGCCGGGCGCGTGGTACGGGGCCGAGGAGCTGCGCACCGCCTGTGCCGAAGCGGGCTACTGGCGCTGGCGCTTCCTCAGTGACAGCGATGGCCTTGCTTCGCAGGCGCTGCACACGACGCACAGTTTCTTTCGGGCGCAGGTGCGCGGCCGCTGCCTCGATCTGACGCGTGCGCCCTGGAGCACCGCGCAGCAGAGCTGGTGCGATCCGCGCGACTATGGCGCCTGTCACGAACTCGCCGCCGCGGCACGCGCGCAGCGCGTCGCCTGGATCCGCTACCAGTCGGCACGCGTCGAGCCGGGCATCTGCGGCGCCGCTTTCGAAGCCGCGGCGCTCACCCTGAGCCGCACCTCACCCATGCAGACCTGGGTGTGCCGCAGCACCCGCGGCGGCGTGCGCCTGCAGCGCTCGGGCGCGGCAGGCGAGAGTTTCGAGTTCGACGCCGCGGCCTGGGGCTAGCTTCAGCCCGGTGATTGCTGCTCGGCCGTGGTCAGCGCCTTGATATCCTCGACGATCAGCGTACCGGTGCCCTCGTTGGTGAACACCTCGGTAAGAATGCTGTCAGGCGCGCTGTAGGAGATGACATGCACGCGGCGCACGCCCCCGCGGATCGCGTCTTCGATGGCTTTGACCTTGGGCAACATGCCATCGACAATCTTCCCCGCATCGCGCATGCGCTTCAGTCCGGCAAGATCCGTATACGACACCACCGAGCCTGAATCGGCGACGTTGTCGAGAATGCCCTGCGCACCGGTGCACAAAATCAGCTTTTCCGCCTGCAGCGCCGCGCCGATGGCGGCCGCCACGGTGTCGGCATTGATATTGAGCAGCTGGCCGCGCTCATCCGCCGAGAGCGGGCTGATCACCGGCATCAGGCCATTGTCCAGGTGCTTGCGAATCACGCTGGTGTCTATGCGATCGATGTCGCCGACGAAACCGAAATCAACGCTTTCTGCATCGGTAGGCTGGAGTCTCACGGGCGGACGGCGATGAGCGCGCACCAGACCCGCGTCCACTCCGGAGAGCCCGACGGCGTCGATCTCCTGATCGCGGCAGATGGCGAGGATGCGCGTGTTGATCAGCCCGTTGAGCACCATCGAGGTGGCATCGATGGCATTCTCATCAGTGATGCGCCGCCCCTGCACCATGCGAGTGGGCACGCCCAGCGCCTCGGTCACTTCGGTGAGCTGCGGGCCGCCGCCGTGCACCATGACTACGCGCACGCCAAGGCAATGCAGGATGGCAATCTGCTCGATCAGCGAGCGCGTCATTGCGGCGTCGCCGAATATGGCGCCACCTGCCTTGACTACGAAGATCTTGCCCTTGTAGAGCCGGATGTAAGGTGCCGCGGCGCGCAGGGCGCTTATGGTAGCGAGCTGGTCGGCCCGGTGCATGATCATGGCGGGTGCTCCTGGCGCTTAATTCTGGGATAGCAGTAGTCGATGCAGCACAGCCATCTGTGCCGGAAGCCGGTTGTAGGCCTGGCGCAGCACCACGCTGCGTGGGCCGTCGAGCACCTCATCGGCAATGGCGCAATTGCGCCGTACCGGCAGGCAGTGCATCAGGCGGCAGTCGGTGGCGGTGCGTTCGAACCAGTCATTGCGCACGCACCAGTCCTGATGCCCGCGCCGCAGCTCCTGGTCGCCCGCCTCGTCGCCATAGTGAGTGGTTGAACCCCATTCCTTGGCGTAGATCACCTGCGCGCCACTCAACGCGTCAGCGCGCTCGCTGGTTTCGCGCAGTGAGCCGCCGTTCGCAGCGCAGGCCGCGCGCGCCCGCGCCATGACGGGTTCAGGCAGCGCGAAACCCTCCGGACGCAGCACCACGACTTCCATCCCACGCATGGCCGCCATCTGTACGGTTGAAGCGGGTACTGCCAGCGGCAACGCCCTGGGATGCGATACCCAGCTGAGCACAAATTTCGCGCGCGCCGGCAGCGCCATTGCGTCGAGTGTTTTCCAGTCAGCCAGCGACTGGCAGGGATGACTCATGGCTGATTCAAGATTGATCAGCGGTCGCGCCACCAGTGCGGCCATGGCGTTGAATCGCTCGTCCGCCAGGTCACTGGCCAGATCCCTGCCTTCGGCGAAGGCGCGGATGCCCAGTACGTCGCAGTACGAGGCCAGTACCGGTATTCCTTCACGGATGTGTTCGGCCGCGGCGCCGTTCATGATCTGGCCATCGCGCGTCTCGAGTTGCCAGGTGCCCTGACCCGGGGTGATGACGAAGGAAGCGCCGCCGAGGCGCGCCATGCCGGCCTGAAAGGAGGCGAGCGTGCGCAGCGATGGATTCAGGAACAGCAGTCCCAGTACTTTGCCGGCCAGCGCCTGCGGTTCCGGGTGGTCTTCCAGTCGTTTTGCCAGCCGCAGCAGTTCCAGCACCTGCTCGCGACCAAGTTCCGCCAGATCGACAAAGCGTTTCATGGCGAAGCTGTCACTGGCCGATGTCGAGCAGCGCGGCGCGCAGCAGTTCGACTTCGGCTTCCTGCAGAATGAAGGGTGGCAACAGTCGCAGCACCTGGGCATCGCCACTGGTGCCGGTGAGAATGTTGCGCTCGAGCAGGGCGCGCTGCACCTGCTGTGCGGGTCGTGAGCAGATCAGGCCGGCCAGGAAGCCCGCGCCCTGGTAATCACGCACCGGCCCGACCAGGCAGCGCGCGCGTATGTATGCACCTACACGCCGCACATTGTCGAGCAGTTGCCCTGACTCAATGGCTTCAATCACCGCCTCGATGACCGCGCAGGCCATCGGGCCGCCGCCAAAGGTGGTGCCGAGCGCATCGAGCTTCACGGCACTGGCAACCCGCGGGCTCATCAGCAGGGCCGCGCACGGGAAACCATTGCCGAGCGCCTTGGCAGTGGTAATCATGTCGGGCTGCACGCCATAGAGATTGGCAGCGAAGGGCGCGCCGGTGCGACCCATGCCGCATTGCACCTCGTCGAATATCAGCACCGTGCCGGTGTCATTGCAGCGTAGACGGAGCGCGGCGAGATACTCAGCGCCCAGGTCGAAGGCACCACCCACTCCCTGCACCGGCTCGACCATGACGGCAGCCGTGCGCGCGCTGATAGTTGCCAGCGCCGCCAGGTCACGGCGCGCGATGAAGCGCACGTCGAAGGGTGGACGCGGAAAGCCGTACCACTTGCCAGCCGCGCCCCAGGTGACTGCGCCAGCGGCGGCGGTGCGGCCGTGAAAACCGTGTTCGAGCGCCACGACTTCACTGCGGCCAGTCACAGTGAAAGCCATCTTGAGCGCGTTCTCGTTCGCCTCAGCACCGGAATTCACGAAGAACACGCTGCTGAAGTCGAGCTGCGAGAATTTCACGAGACGGGCAGCGGCGCGCGCACGCACGTCCAGCGGCACGGCGTTGCTCTGGAAATTAAGGGTCTGCGCCTGCGCGCTCAGGGCACGCGTCCAGCCTGCATGGCGATAGCCGAGCGCGGCCACCGCATGACCGCCGTACAGATCGAGTACCCGACGACCGCTGGCCGTGTGCAGCCAAACGCCTTCGGCCGAAACCACGGCCAGCGGATACTGCGCGAACACCGGGGCCAGAAAATCAGCGCCGGCGCTGGCCGTTGCGTCCGCAGCCGCAGCCCGGGAAATGCTGGTCGTGCTCATGTCCAACCCGCCGCCGGCGCCGTCAGGCCGGTATCCTCGGCAAAACCCAGCAGGCGATTGAGCCATTGCACCGCGCCGCCAGCCGCGCCTTTGGTGAGATTATCCACCACGCACATCACCACCACCGTGCGGCCATCGCTTGCGGCACTGAGGTGCGCGTAGTTGCTGGCGACGACTTCCTTGACGTGTGGCGCCCGTTCGCTCACCTTTATGAAAGGCGAGTGAGCGTAGAAATCACGTAGTTGCGCGTTGAGCTGTGCGGCCGCGAGCGGCTGCTTCAGCACCGCCTGCACAGTGGCGTGTATGCCGCGCGCGAACGGGCCGGAGTGCGGCACAAAGGCGAAGTGAGCGGCCACGCCACTGGCGCTCAGCGCGCAGGCGGCAATTTCCGGCGCGTGACGGTGAGTCAGTGCGTTATAGGCGTACAGATCGCTGTGACGCGTCGGATGATGCGTGCCGTCGGTGGGCTTGCGTCCCGAGCCGGTACTGCCGGTGATGGCGGCGACAAATACCTGTGGTTCTATCAGTCCGAGCGCGAGCAGCGGCACAGCGGCCAGCAGGGTGGCGGTCGACAGGCACCCTGGATGCGCAACGTGCGTGGTCCTGAGGGTGCGCAGGTGCTCGGGGACCGCGCAGGAAAATTGCGCCAGGCGAGCCGGCGCACCGTGCGGGTGTGGGTACACCGCCTGGTAGGCCGCGACGCTGGCGAAACGAAAATCCGCAGAGATATCCACGACGCGGGGTGCGTTGCCCGCCGCTTCCGCGATGCCGAGCAGCCTGTCGATCAGCGCGGCGGAGACACCATGCGGCGCCGCCGCGAGGATGGCCGGCGCTTTCTCGCTACGCAGTAGCTGCTCGATCTGCGCCTGCGATTTGAAAGTCAGATCGGCGTAGATCTGCGCCAGATGCGGGAACGCCGCCGCCACCGGCTCACCCGGGCTGCCATCCGACATGATGCCGGTCAGCTCGAGCTGTGGATGCGCCGCGATCAGACGCAGCAGCTCGCCGGCTACATAGCCGGTACCGCCCAGAACAATGGTGGGTACCCTGCTCACGATATCGGCTCGGCGGCGCCGACAGCCGCCGCACGCGCACCCAGGCCCACGGCGTCGATGACGGCGTCACCCAGGGCGGCCGGGTTGCTGATGGCGTTGCAGGCTGGCACATTCATCTGCTGGCGAATGATGTCGACGCCGACCTGGTTGTCGGTGGCCGGCCCAGTGACCATGCAGGGATCAACCTTGAAGCGCTCGCGCAGCAGTTTCACTCCACCCCAGGCCGCGACCGGGTCATTGGCCGAGAGCACCAGGCCGGTGAGCGCGCGGCGAATGTCCTCGTCGTTGAGGATGGCGTCGACGCCGTAAGTGCCGAGCAGGCCGTCGCCGAGCTCGAAGACGATGACATCGGGTTTGCCGGCTGCCAGGTCGGTGAGCATGGTGCGGGTCAGCGCCGGCCCGGTGCGCGCCGATGTGGTAACCACGCCGAGGTCGGTGAAGATCATGGATTTGCGCGCGCCGGCATCTTCAAAAGCCATGATGTCGCGCCGCAGGGAAACGCCGGTGGCCTTGAAGGCGTCGACGATGAGTCCGCGATGGCGCATGCGCGAGATGATGGCCGCTGCCGCTGCCGTCTTGCCTGCCTCCATGCAGGTGCCGGCCAGCGCCACCACCGGCACGCCGCGCACCTCGAGCGTGGCCTCGTAGTTGAGCTTGCGATAGCCGACGCGTGCCGGCACGCCGATGCGCTCGCCCAGATACGGGAACTGCAGCACTACGCCCAGCACCCGGCAATCGAAGGGCTTGCCCTTGTCGGGCGTGGCCGAATCGCAGATGCCCATTACGCCGCCGATATTGAGCATCTGGACGATATCGCCGGGCTTGAGCGCTTCCGGCACGTGACCCGAATAGCCAAACAGCGCCTTGCGGGGCCCAAGTGCGCCCACCACGATATCGCCGCGTGCCACCTTGGCCATGCGCCCACTGGTAAGCTCGAGCGTGTTGTAGGTCGATTTGTTGTTGAGAATCTCGGCAACAATGACCACGCCTTCCTCAGCCGGAATCTCGGCGCTGATGCGCAGCTCATGGCCGAGTGAGCAGGCCTGGGTGATCGAGGCGACCTTGTCGACTACTACGCTTTTCATTTGCGCGCCGGTGCCGGTGTTGCGGCCGCCAGTTCGCCGGCGCGTGCATGAAACACGCCGCTCAAGGCGACAATCTTCGAGAAGCCCAGGGCGTCGGCTGGCGTCCACTCGCCAGCGGCTTCGCCATACACGCCCTTCGAGGCCGCCAGCAGCGAATAGGGTGACTCGACACCTTCAATGAAGACCGTGCCGGGACGCAGCAGCACATGCACATCGCCGCTGACGCGCTGCTGCGAAGAGAGCAGCAGCGCCTCGATATCGCGGCACACCGGATCGAGCAGCTGGCCTTCGTGCACCCAGTCACCGTAGGGCAGGGCGACGCTTTCCTTGATGCGCTGCTGGCGCGCCGTGAGCACCAGCTTTTCCAGTTCGCGATGCGCGCTCAGCAGCACTTCAGCGGCGGGCGCTTCAAAGGCCACGCGACCCTTGGTGCCGATAATGGTGTCGCCCAGGTGTATGCCGCGACCAATGCCGAATGGCGCCGCCAGCGCTTCCAGCCGCTCGATGAGCGCCACGGCGGGCAGTGCCTTGCCATCAAGGCCGACCGGCCGACCCTGTTCGAAGTGCAGGGTGTGATGTTGCGGCAGGGCCGGATTTTCGAAGGCATTTTTCGAAAGCACCCAGGCACTCTCCGGAATGCTGCCACTGGAGGTCAGCGTCTCCGTGCCACCTATGGTCACGCCCCACAGGCCGCGATTGGTTGAATACGCCGCGCCGTAGGCCGGCACCGGGAGTTTGCGGGCCTGCAGGTACTCGAGCTCGGCGCTGCGCGTGAAGGCGTGATCGCGCACCGGCGCGATGATTTCCAGATCGGGTGCCAGCGTGCGCAGCGCCACTTCGAAGCGCACCTGGTCATTGCCCGCTGCCGTGCAGCCGTGCGCGATCGAATGGCTGCCGAGCTTGTGTGCCATGTGGGCAATGGTCTGCGCCTGCATGACACGTTCGGCGCCGACGCACAGCGGATAGAGCTGACCACGGCGCACATTGCCCATGATGAGAAAGCGCAGCACCTGTTCGAAGTAGTCGGCGCGCGCATCGACCTGATGGTGCGCCACTGCGCCCAGGGCGAGCGCCCGCTCGCGCAGCAGGATGGCGGCCGCGGCGTCGATGCCGCCGGTATCGACCGTAACCGTGATCACCGGCCGCTGATACTGCTCGGCCACCCAGGGCACGAGAAAGGAGGTATCCAGGCCGCCCGAATAGGCCAATACAATGGGCTCTGCGCCCGCGTCGCCAGCCGTGCTCATGATTCAGATGCCGAACAGTTCGTGCAGTCGTGCCAGCAGGCGCTGCTGCGCGCGCGGCGCGGGCGTGGCGACAAAAATCGTGTCATCGCCCGAGATCGTGCCCACCACCTCGGGCCACTCCGCCTTGTCGATGGCAACCGCAACGCTCTGCGCTGCGCCGGTGCTGGTGCGGATGACGGTGAGCGAGGCGCCCGCCGGCCGGACAGTGCGCACAAACTGCGCCAGTGCGCCAAAGTTGCCGTTGGCGTGCGCGCTGTCGGCGGGCGGCGGCAGATACCGGCCGCTGGCCTTGAGCACGCCGAGCTCGCGCAGGTCGCGGCTCACCGATGATTGCGTGACTGCGAAGCCCTTGCGTTTGAGCAGCTGCGTCAATTCCGCCTGGCCGCGTACCGCGCTGGCGCGCAGGATTCCCAGGATCGCCTCGCGCCGGCTCTGCAGGTGATGGTCGTGGAGCATGCTCGCCTCTGCATAAATATGCGTGCATCATGCATAAAAATGCAGAGGCGGTCAAGGGCCTGGCCGGCGGCGCGGCATTTGGCTGGCGTTGACGCCGGGCAGGTCGGCGTGTTCAATCGCCACTGCGTTCACCGGGAGTAAGCGCCATGCTGCTTGGATTGCGTACCGCTATCTATCCGGCCCCCGATCTGGTGCGGGCCAAGGCCTTCTATCGCGAGCTGCTGGGCGTCGAACCGTACTTCGACCAGCCCTTTTACGTGGGCTTCGCGGTGGGCGGCTTCGAGCTCGGGCTGCTGCCGGATGGCCAGCCTGGCTCGAGCGGGCCGCAGCCGCTCTGGGGAGTGAGCAATGCCGATAGCGCCTGGCAGCGACTGCTGGCGCTGGGCGCCACAGCGCTCGAGCCGGTGCACGATGTGGGCGAGGGTATTCGCGTGGCGGCGGTGCTCGATCCCTTTGGTAATCGACTGGGCATCATTGAGAACCCGCACTTCGACCTCGCCGCAGTGCGTTGACGCTGTCAGCGCACCCTTTCGAGCACCCGGGTCCAGGTCTTGCCGTCGCCGATCACCAGGCGGTCGCCCTCGAGTCGAAACGGCCGGCGCTGGTCGGTGCCGGCATAGCCATTGCTGATGTCGCTCTTGACGTGATGGATGACGACACCAGCTGCCGCATCCACCGTGTAAGTGCCCCAGTACGCGATGTAGCCATTGAGCAGCGCCTGCAGTTGTTCCGGGCTGCAGGCGGGAACACGCGGATCATCCGTTCTTGTGGGCCCGCCCTTTTTGCCGGGGGCAACGCACACCGGGTTCGCCGGATTGGCAATCTGAATGGCCACATGCCCGTCAGCGGTGTAGACGAATAGCCCGAGTGGTTTTGCGCCGTAGCGATGGATCAACTGGCCGTTCTCGAAATCCTCGAATGACACCAGGCGCCACGTGCCCACCAGGCCCGCGGGTGCGCGCGGATCCGCGGCGCCCGCAGCCAGCGCTGCAAACAGCGCATAGAGAAACAGCAGGTATGCCAAATTCGAAGGGCGCATAACATTGTCTCCTGCTCAGAGGCCTGTCAATGCAGTGGCCGCGCGTTGTTCATACTAACACGCGCGGCGCGGCGGGGAATTCGCCTATCCGCTCGCAACCAGCTGCTGCGCGTCAAACGCTTCAGTTCGTTGCCAGCGTCGCGTTGCACTGCACTTCAACGCGCGCGCCGAGCGCCAGGCCCGGCGCTGCAAATGCCATGCGCGCCGGGAAGTGCAGCGTGAAATAGCGGCGATAGATGTCGTTGAAGGCAGGCCAGTCCTTGATGTCGGCGAGTGCCACCGTGCATTGCACGACCTGGTCGAAACCTGAGCCGTGACGTTTCAGCACCGCGCCGATGTTGTCCATCGTCTGTTGCGCTTCCGCCTCCATGCCACCGGCTACCAGCTTGCCTGATTCGTCCGTACCTATGGCACCGGACAGGTACAGCATGCTGCCTGCCCTTACCGCCTCTGAAAACGGCAGCTGCATCGCGGCTGGATCCGTCTCGCGGTAGTACTGCGCGCCTGGCGGTGACGCGGGTCCGGCCACTACCGCGGTACCCGCAATGCTTGTTGCGATCAGGATCATCCCTCTGGCAAGAATCGACATGTGCTGGTCCTCCACTTTATGAACAATGATCCAGTCGTCGCGCGCGGGCGCTGCCGGTGAAATAGATTCCGGCTCCAGCCAGCAACAGTATGGCAGTCATGCCCGCGATCTTGCAGGCCGCCAGCGCCGGGTTCGCTTCATCGGCGGGCGGTACGAACGCCAGCGCCATCGCGCCGATGGTCGTCGCCAGACCGATAAGTGCCAGCGTAACTACCGTCAGGCGGCCGCCGGGAATCCGCCGCTCGCCGGGCACCGGAGCGCCACCGGAAAGCTTGATCGCCGACGCGTACAGGGGCACGAACGGCAGCATCGTGGCGATGACCATCATTTCAACCAGCACGGAATAGGCGCCGCGGACCGAGGTGCCGGCCTGTCCCATGATCGCCAGCAGCGCGATGATCAGCGCCTGGGTCCAGATGGCGGTGGTCGGTACCCCATAGCGCGGATGGAGTTTCGCGAAACTGCGCGGCAGGTAACGATCGATGCCGGCAACAAAGGGAATGCGCGCCACGGCACCGAGCCATACACCGACACTCCCGACAATCTCCAGGATCATGGTAGTTACCGCTACCGGAATCAGCCACGCGATGCCCAGGCGCAGCGCAGCGCTGCGGATCGCCTCCATCAGGCCGTAGAGTGCGTTCATGCGCTCCGGCGGCGCTGCGATCAGCAGGCTGGCAGTGCCCACCAGGTAGACTGTGATGATCATGGGCGCAGCAATCGCCAGCGCTATGGGCACGGTGCGCTGCGGATCGCGGATCTCCCCGCCCATGAATGACGCGGCCTCAGGGCCCGTCCAGGCAAAGGCGATTGTTCCCCAGAAGATCAGGTCCGTGAGGTGAAAGCTCGGGACGATGCTCTGGCGATTGATTGGCGTCGCCGACCCGAAGCGCCACCAGATTGAAGACGCCAGCACTACCACCACGATCGTCAGCACCCAACGGGCGACGGCGCCCCCGTTATTGAGCCATTTCGCGGCCGCCAGCCCGCGCAGGTTGAGCGCGACAGCTATGCCCAGAGCAATCACTGAAAAGCTGATGAAATACCCGGGCGAGGCATTCACCGCCGCGCCGTGGCCGCCGGACCAGTACAGGCTGCTGCCCGCGGCGAAGTACAGCATGCTGGGCAGGAAGGGTAGATTGCTGGTCCAGTAAGTCCAGCCGCTCATGAATCCAACGAACGGCCCGAAAGCCCGCTTGCTCCACACGTACAGGCCGCCCTCATCGGGATAGCGTGAGGCAAGGAATACGACGCATACCGACAGGGGCAGGAACATCACCAGAGCGCCGATTACCCACACCACCAGCGAGCTCGGGCCCGCCGCCGCCGCGCTCGCCGCCCATTGCAGGCTGCAGCCGGCGGTCACCATGAACAAAGCGACGTCCCGGATTCCGAGCGCGCGTGCCAGATGTGCGGTCTCGGGCTTTGAACTCATGGGCCCCCTGGAGTCGCCAGTCGCCATTGCGCCGTTGTGCGGCGACGCATCTCACGATATACATGTGAGTGTCGATCAGCAAATACTGCGTATGCGCCGAACGATGGGGTGATCAAAGTGACCAGACTGATTTGCAACGTCGAGCCCTACGAGTCGCTGTTGATCGCCAACGTGAGCCGCAGGGAATTCCTCCAGGGCGCAGCCGCACTTGGTGGCCTGGTGCTCGCGGTGGGCTTTCCGGGTCCGGTGCGCGGCGAAGATCCGCCCAAGTATGGCGCCGACGCCATGCCGAACGGCTGGGTCGACAACCCGCTGGTGTTCGTGGCCATCGGCGAGGATGGCATCGTCAGCATCGTTTGCCATCGCTCGGAGATGGGCCAGGGTGTGCGTACCAGCATGCCCATGATCATCGCCGATGAACTGGAAGCCGACTGGACCCGCGTGCGCGTGGTGCAGGCCACGGGCGATGAGGCGCGCTATGGCAACCAGGACACTGACGGCTCACGCAGCACGCGCCATTTTTTCATGCCCATGCGTCGCTGCGGCGCGGCGGCTCGGCAGATGCTGGAAGCGGCTGCTGCCGCGCGCTGGCAGGTAGCCGTTGCTGAAGTGCGCGCTCAGAACAGCGAGATCGTGCATACCGCCACGGGCCGGCGACTGGGCTTCGGAGCGCTCGCAAAAGCCGCGGCGAGCCTGCCGGTACCTGCTGCCGCGGCGCTGCGACTCAAGGATCCGGCGCAGTTTCGCTACATCGGCACCGGCAAGGTCAAGCTGGTGGATGCGCAGGACATTGCCAGCGGCAAGGCGCACTACGCCATCGACACGCGACTGCCCGGCCTGCTCTATGCGGTGGTAGCGCGGCCGCAGGTGTACGGCGGCAAGGTGCGCAGCTTCGACGCCACCGCGGCACTGAAGGTCCCGGGCGTAGTGCGTGTCGTGCAGATCGAGTCCACGCCAGCACCGCCGCAGACCAGTCCGCTGGGCGGCGTTGCCGTGATCGCACGCAACACCTGGGCGGCAATGCAGGGACGCGCGGCACTGAAGATCGTGTGGGAGCGCGGTGCAAATGCCAGCTATGATTCGAATGCCTACAAAGCTACGCTCGAAGTGGCGGCGCGCAAGAGCGGCAAGGTGGTGCGCAATGACGGGGACTACACCGCCGCGGCGGCCGCTGCCGTAAAGCGTATCAGCGCGGAATATTATCTTCCGCACCTTGCCCATGCGTCGATGGAGCCTCCGGCCGCGACTGCCCGGATTGCGCAGGGCAAGTGCGAGGTGTGGGGCGGCTTTCAGTCACCCCAGGGCGTGCGTGACCAGGTCGCAAAGCAGCTCGGCGTGGCAGCCGACAATGTCACCGTGCACGTCACCCTGCTTGGCGGCGGATTCGGCCGCAAGTCCATGGGTGACTTTGGCCTCGAGGCGGTGATGCTTTCCAGGGCCATGGACGGCAAGCCCGTCAAGGTCCTCTGGACGCGCGATGACGATCTGCACAATGACTATTTTCACACGGTATCCGTCGAGCACCTGGAAGCCGGCGTCGATGCCCGGGGATTGCCGGTAGCGTGGCTGCACCGCACGGTCGCGCCGACGATCGATTCGACCTTCGATGCCGGCGCCACGCAGCAGGCCAACTATGAACTCGGCATGGGCGTCATCAACGTGCCCTTCGCCATTCCCAGCATTCGCATCGAGAATCCGCCGGCCATCGCGCACACGCGCATCGGCTGGTTCCGTTCGGTGTCGAATATTCCCCACGCCTTCGCAGTGCAATCCTTCGTCGCCGAGCTGGCCGCGGCAGCGGGCCGCGATCCGAAGGAGTTTCTCCTCGAGGTCATCGGACCGGCGCGTAGCGTGACACCCCAGATGCTCAGCGATACGTATAACGAGAACGAATCGCCTGAACGCTATCCCGTGGATACCGGACGCCTGCGCAGCGTGGTGGAACTCGCCGCGAAAGCGGCCGGCTGGGGCCGATCGCTCCCCAAGGGGAGCGGGCTCGGCATCGCCGCGCACTACAGCTTCGTCAGCTACGTCGCGGTGGTCATGGAGGTCGCGGTTGATGCCCGCGGCGCGCTTAGCATTCCGCGCGTCGATATGGCGATCGACTGCGGAGCGACGGTCAACCCGGAGCGGGTACGCTCGCAACTGGAGGGCGCGTGCATCATGGGTCTGAGCGCGGCCCTGTCGGGAGCGATCACCTTTAAATCGGGCCGGGCGCAGCAGGATAATTTTCATCAGTACGAAGTGATGCGCATGCCGGCAGCACCGCGCGAGATCCGCGTGCATATCGTGCCTGGCGATTACAGCAAGCCACTGGGCGGCGTGGGCGAGCCGGGTGTGCCGCCGATTCTGCCGGCGCTCTGCAATGCGATATTCGCGGCCACCGGCAAGCGCATACGCGAGTTGCCAATAGGCGCGCAGCTGAAGATTTAAACAAGGCGAATTGTCTGGACTGCCGATATCCTGGACGGTACCTTGCGCTGCTTGCCTGGAGGTGTTTGATGATTTTTGAATTCGGACGCAGCAACGCAGCGGCGCTCGCCATGGGGTTGCTGGCATTCATGAACGACTCCGCAGCAGCTGCGCAGGTTGCGCAGGTTGCACAGCAGACCGCCGTGATCATCGAGAATGTCCGCATCTTCAATGGGACCTCAGAGCAGCTTTCGGCACCGTCAAATGTGCTGGTGGTCGGCAATCTGATCAGGACGATTTCCGTCGCCGCGATCGCCGATCCCGCCGCGACAGCGGTGACACGCATTCAGGGTGGCGGGCGCACCCTCATGCCGGGCCTCATCGACGCGCACACGCACCTGATGTTCGCGACGGTGCCGCAGCAGGCGCTGCTCGTCAGTGACATTGGCTTTGTGAATCTCGCCGCCGGCAGGGCCGCAACCGACACGCTGATGCGGGGCTTCACCAGTGTCCGTGACCTGGGTGGTCCGGTATTCGGGCTGAAGCGCGGCGATCGACGTGGGGCTCGTGGTCGGACCGCGGATCTGGCCATCGGGCGCCTTTATCTCGCAGACCGGCGGTCATGGCGATTTCCGCCTGCCCAACGAGTTGCCGGCGGCGCCGGGAGATCACCCCTATAGCGAGCGCATCGGCGCCGCCATGATTGCCGACAATGCTGATCAGGTCCGCGTGCGGGTACGCGAGCAGCTGGCGCTCGGCGCATCGCAGATCAAGCTGATGGCCGGCGGCGGCGTGAGCTCGAACTACGATCCGCTCGACGTGACCCAGTACACGGTTCCCGAGTTGCGTGCGGCGGTCGAGGCTGCCGAGAATTGGGGCACGTACGTGACCGTGCACGCCTATACGCCGCGCGCCGTCCGCCAGGCGATCGAGGCGGGTGTCAGGTGCATAGACCACGGGCAGTTGCTCGACGAGGCAACCGTGAAGCTGATGGCGGAGAAGGGCATCTGGTGGAGCCTGCAGCCGTTCCACGATGACGGTCGCTCGTCCTTTGCTGAGGGGTCGCCCAACCGCCTCAAGCAGCTCGAGATGTTCGCCGGCACCGACACGGCGTACAGGCTTGCCAGGAAGTACAAGGTCAGGACGGCGTTCGGTACCGACATCCTGTTCGACGCCGAGGCTGCAGCGACCCAGGGCGCTCAGCTCGCCATGCTCGTGCGATGGTACCCACCGGCAGAGGTGCTGAAGATGGCGACTGCCGACAACGCGCAACTGCTCGCGCTGTCCGGTAAGCGCAGTCCCTACGCCGGCACGCTGGGCGTCGTTGCCGAAGGTGCGCTCGCCGACCTGTTGCTCGTCGACGGTGACCCGTTGAGCGACATCCAGCTGATCGCGGATCCGGCGAAGAATATTGTCGTGATCATGAAGGACGGGAAGGTCTACAAGAACACTCTGCAATGATCGCTGCAGACCATTCCCGAGCATGCCGGATGCGCTGGTGAAATGGACGGGGAAATCGGGGGGGAGTTGATGTCGCGACCGAGGCAAGTGTACCCATGAGCATTCCCGGCGCAGGCGGGCTCGATGCGGACCAGATCTGGCAAATGGACCATGATCATTTCCTGCATCCATGGACTCATCACGACAGCTTTGGCAGCAACGGTTCGCTCATCATGGTAGAGGGGAGCGGCGCCTATATTGTCGACAGCAACGGCAAGCGCTACCTGGACGGAATCGGCGGGCTGTGGTGTGTAAACGTGGGCTATGGCCGGGAGGAACTGATTGCGGCGATGACCGATCAGGCGCGCCGGCTCTCCTTCTCCAATACCTTTGTAGACATGACCAACGTGCCTGCCACGCGGCTGGCGGCGAAGCTGGCGGAACTTGCGCCCGGATCGCTGGATCACGTGATGTTCTCGACCTCGGGCTCGAGCGCCATCGATACCGCGGTCCGGCTCGCGCACTACTACCATTCGCGACGCGGCGAGCAGCAGCGGCGGCACATCATCTCGCGTCGCAACTCCTACCACGGATCAACATTTCTCGGGATCTCGGTAGGTATGCGCGATGGCGACCGAACGCCCCATTTTCACTACCTCAGTGATTTTATTCATCACCTCTCCGCCCCCTATCCCTACCGGCGGCCAGCCGGTCTGAGCGAGAGCCAGTTCACCGACTACCTGGCTGATGAGTTCGAGGCCAAGATCGCGGAACTCGGTGCGGGCAACATCGCCGCATTCGTGGCTGAACCGATCCAGGGTTCTGGCGGTGTGGTCGTGCCACCGCCGGGCTACCTGCAGCGCATGCGCGAGATCACCCGCCGACACGGCATTCTATTCATTGCGGACGAAGTCGTGACGGCGTTTGGCAGGATCGGACACTGGTTTGCGTCGCAGAGTGAATTCGGCATCGAGCCGGATATCATCAACTGCGCCAAGGGCCTGACGTCCGGCTACCTGCCGTTGGCGGCGACCATTTATTCGGCGGCGATTCACGAGGTCATCAGCGCGCCCGACCCGGATGCGTGGTTTGCGCACGGTTTCACCTACTGCGGGCATCCGGTGTGCTGTGCCGTGGCACTCGCAAACATCGAACTCATCGAACGCGACCAGCTGCTGGACAACGCCACGAAGGTTGGCGACCACTTCGAACGGCGCCTGAAAGAGCTGGAGAGCCTGCCGCTGGTCGGGCAGGTGCGCGGCAAGCGCATGATGATGTGTGTCGAGTATGTAGCGGACAAGGCCAGCAAGGCTCAGCTGCCTGACAGCCTGAATATCTCAAAGCGGATTTCCGATGTCTGCGAAGCAAACGGGCTGCTGGTCAGGCCGGTGGGGCACCTGGACATACTGTCGCCACCGCTCATCATTACCATCGCGGAGGCGGATTTCATCGTCGACACGCTCGGGAATGCGATCGAGGAGGTCACCCGGGATCTGGCAGCGCCGCTGAGGTGAAGCGGCGCGTCACGGCTCGTACACTGTCGGCAGTCTGATTGCCGGCAAGGATTGATCATGTACACCCTTTACTACTCCCCCGGCACTGCCAGCATGGTCGTGCATCTGGCGCTGCTGGAGATCGGCGCACCCTACAAGCTCGAGTTGGTAGATTTTGAGCGCGGTGCGCAACGCAGCGGCGACTACCTGCGCCTCAATCCGCAGGGTGTGGTGCCGACCCTGATCATCGATGGTCACGCCTACATGGAATCGGCGGCGCTACTGCTGATGCTGGCTGATCGGCACCCGGAGGCGAAACTGGCGCCGCTCCCTGGCAGCGCGCTGCGCAACGAGTGGTACCAGAGCGTCGTCAATTTAAGCAATTCGCTGGCCGCGACCTATCGCTACTGGTTCTACCCGCCTGATCTCGGTGCCGCCGAGCATCCGCCCGCCGTGCGTGCCGCCCTGCAGGCGCGCATCGAGGCCGTGTGGACGCGACTGGACGCGCAGCTCGCAGCGCGTGGTCCCTACCTGCTGGGCACGGAGTTTTCCGGCGCCGATCTGCTGATGATCATGTTGATGCGCTGGTCGCGCAACATGCCGCGCACCGCGCTCGAGTGGCCGGCGCTGAAGCGCCTGGCCGATCTGGTGCGCGCGCGCCCGAGCTGGCGCCGACTCTATGAACTCGAGGGACTAGTCGGGTGGTGATCGCTGCCGCGGCCGCGTTGGCCGCTGGCGCACTCAATGCTCTGGCCGGTGGCGGTACGCTGCTGCTCTATCCGGCACTCATCGCGCTGGGTTTTCCGGCGATCACGGCCAATCTGCAATGCAGTATTGCGCTCTGCCCTGGTTACCTGGGCGCTGCCCTGGCGCAGCGGCAGGAACTGCGAGCACAGTGGGCGCGATTGCTGATGCTGACTCCGTTCGCCGTGGCTGGCGGCCTGCTCGGCGCCTGGTGGTTGCTGCGAGCGGGTGAGCGCACTTTTGAGCTGGCCGTGCCGTGGTTGATTGTGCTGGCCAGCGTGGCGCTCGGCTTGCAGGAAAGACTCACCAGCATACTCGTGCGGCGCGGCGCTCAAAGCGCCGCGGCTTCGACGTCGCCGCCGGCCAGGTCCGTGGCGAGGTTGCGCTGGCCAGTCCTTGTGCCTGTGACTCTGGCTGCGGTGTATGGCGGATACTTCGGCGCCGGCGTGAGCGTAATGCTGCTGGCCATCCTCGGCTTCGCCTTTGCAGATTCCTTCCTGCGCCTGAACGCTCTCAAGCAGGCTCTGGCGCTGGCGGCGAATGCCGGTGCGGTACTGCTGTTTGTGGCCCGCGCACACGTCAACTGGCCGGTCGTGGCGCTGCTGGCCGCGTGTGCCGCGCTGGGTGGCTATCTTGGCGGGCGACTGGCAACGCGGGTTCGGCCGGCAAGCCTGCGACGGCTGGTGGTCGTGCTGGGTCTGGCGTTGGCCGGGTACTATTTTGTACGGCTGCAATATGGCGCCGACCTGTGAGAAGCTAAGGCCATGGACGCGATCGCTTCCCAGGCCAATACGGCCTACGCCCTGTTTGCCACGCCGCTCGGCCAGTGCGCGCTCGCCTGGAATGTGCGCGGTATTTGCGCGGTGCAGCTGCCTGAAGCCAATGCAAATGCCAGCCGCGCCCGGCTCCAGCGTCGTTTTCCCGGCGCGGCAGCCAGGACACCACCGCCGCACATTCGTCAGGCGATCAGGGCAATCGTGAAACTGTTGAACGGCAAGGCGAGCGATCTGGCGCAGCTGCCACTCGACTACAGCGGCATCAGTGAGTTCAGCCGCCGCGTCTGCGAAGCCTCGCGCGCCATTCCCGCAGGTGCGACGCTCACTTACGGCGCGCTGGCGGCGCAACTGGGCAAGCCTGGGGCCGCGCGCGCGGTCGGCGGAGTCATGGCCCGTAACCCTTTTCCGATCATCGTGCCCTGCCACCGGGTGCTGGCGGCCGGCGGGCGACCCGGCGGATTTTCAGCGCATGGTGGCTTGAATACCAAGATGCGCATGCTGCGCATTGAAGCGCTCATCAGCGCGTAAACGGCGCGATCAGCGCCCGACGAGCGTGTGCACCTGGCCCATGGCCGGTCGGAAGCGCACCTGCACCTGCGGCTCGACGTGCACTTCGGTGCTGATCAGTGCAATGCCGCCATCCTGCAGGAATGCAT
The DNA here is from genome assembly GCA_963823235.1 of uncultured Gammaproteobacteria bacterium. Classification (GTDB taxonomy): domain Bacteria; phylum Pseudomonadota; class Gammaproteobacteria; order Steroidobacterales; family Steroidobacteraceae; genus FEN-1191. The sequence goes on from CAWGKS010000007.1 coordinate 943,633, forward strand.
TCAAGAACACCTGCAGGCCATCGAAGCGCTCGCGGGCCGTGGCCACGTCCTCCAGTTGTGCGATCAGCTTGGCCTGCCAGTGCTGCGCGCGCGGGCAGACCGCATGCAGGCTGCGCAGCAGTCGATCGAGCATGGCCAGATCGTTGGAGAGTGTGGCATCGGTCAGATTCGGGTCGCGTGCGCCGCCCGGTATCGCGAGCCGCATATGCAGCAGCGCGCCGGTTTCCTCGACGGCGTCGTAGCAACAGACAGCCAGCGAACTGTGCAATTGCGCGCACAGCACTTCATCCTGCGTGACGATCAGGTAGTCGTCGGCTCTTACGCTCTGTTCGCCCACGGGTTCGTTCATAGCTGCGGCAGTTTCGCAGGGCGCGGTGGCACCCGGTGTTAGCTGGGTCACATAATCGTCTCTGCTACGATGGGGTGCAAATGAATCCAGACGCCCTGATTACCCATAACGGCGGCTACCCATACCGGCTGGCAAGAGCGGAAGATCTCCCTGGTATCGTGGCGATCTACAACGCCACCGTCGCCTCGCGGCTGGTTACCGCTGACCTCGAGCCGGTGTCGGTCGATAGCCGGCGGGCGTGGTTCGCCGCACACTGCGGTGCGACGCGACCGTTGTGGGTGCTCGAGCTGCAGGGGCGCCTGGCGGCGTGGCTGAGTTTCTCGGATTTCTACGGGCGTCCGGCCTATGCCGGCAGTGCCGAAATCAGCGTCTATGTAGCCGCGCACTGCCGGCGACGTGGCCTTGCCGCCGCGTTCCTGGACCAGGCGGCGCGCTCGGCGCCGGCGCTGGGCATCAGCATTTTGCTGGGATTCATATTCGGTCACAATGAGCCCAGCCTGCAGTTGTTCGCGCGTGCCGGCTATGAGCGCTGGGGAACGTTGCCCGGCGTGGCACTGCTCGATGGCATTGAGCGCGATCTGGTGCTGATGGGCCTGCGCGTCAGGCCCGGCTGACCTGAGTCCTGGCGCAGGGGCACCGCTGTGTACGACACCAACCTGAAAATAGAGACCGCGCGCCTGCTGCTGCGCCAACCGCGCCTTGCAGAGCTCGACGATTGGGCCGCTTTCATGCTCGACGCCGAGAGCATGCGCTACCTTGGCGGTGCGCAGCCGCGCATGTCGGTGTGGCGCTTTCTCATGACCGCGGCGGGCAGCTGGGCCACGCAGGGTTTTGGCATGTTTTCCGTGCTCGATCGGCGCAGCGGGGTCTGGCTCGGGCGCGTCGGGCCCGTCAAGCCCGCCGGCTGGCCTGGTACCGAAGTGGGCTGGAGCATACGGCGTGAATACTGGCGCCAGGGCTATGCACTGGAGGCGGCCAGTGCCGCGATCGACTGGGCCTTCGACAATCTGAACTGGAGTGATGTCATACACTGCATTGCGCCGGAAAACCTGGGCTCCCAGTCGGTCGCGCGCCGCCTCGGCTCGGTCAATCGCGGCCCGGGCAGGTTGCCGGCGCCGCTCGATCAGGAACCTGTCGAAATCTGGGGTCAGACACGCGCGCAATGGCAGGTAAATCGGAGCAGCCTGGGGTAGCAGCCGCCATGAAGAAATCGCGACTTGAAGCTTTCAGCGATGGTGTGATCGCCATCATCATCACCATCATGGTGCTGGAACTGAAAGTTCCGCACGGGGCAACGCTCGCGGCGCTGCAGCCACTGTGGCCGGTGCTGGCCTGTTACCTGGTGAGTTTCATCTACGTGGGCATCTACTGGAACAATCATCACCATCTGTGGCAGGTGGTCGAGCAGGTGAACGGCGCCGTGCTGTGGGCCAATCTGCACCTGCTGTTCTGGTTGTCACTGATCCCGTTCGTCACCAGGTGGGTGGGCGAAACCGGGTTTGCGCAACTGCCGATGGCGGCCTACGGCGTCGTGCTGCTGTGCGCAGGTTTTGCCTACTCGATCCTGACGTTCACGCTACTGCGGGTGCACGCAGGTGATTCGCTGCTGGCGCGCGCGCTGGGCACAGATTTCAAAGGCAAGGTGTCGCTGGTGATCTACGTTGCGGCAATTGCCCTGGCCGCGGTGAGCTCGTGGCTGGCCGCCGCGCTCTATGTTGCCGTGGCCATCATCTGGCTGCTTCCCGACCGGCGCATCGAACGCGTGGTGCCGGTGACGCGCGCCAGGTAGTGGCCAGCAATGGCGGGTGCGGCGGGCGCGCCTAGCGCTCGATCGTGTAGACCAGGTCGGCGCCGAGGTCCGTGCCCGCCTCGGTCTTGATGGTCCAGTGATCACCAATCGTGTAACGCATCTTGACGGTGTTGATCTGCTCGACTATGCCGATGCCGTAGCTGATGTACAGCCGCGGCGAGAGATAGCGCCCCAGTACCAGTGAAGTGTCGTTGTTGAGGTCGGATTCCACGCTGATGTCGTCCAACCCGACCTTGCTGCCGTATTGCTGGAACAGCATGGCACTGCCCTGCAGCAGCAGATTGGCGCGCGCCGCGTTGCCGCGGGCGGCACTGTCGCTGCTGTTCTGCACAGTTTCGAGCGAGCCGCCGGCGAGCAGCAGCGAGACTATCTGTGCCTGCGATACTGCCGGGTCGGAGAAGAACGTCATGCGCGGCTTGCGCAGGGTGCCGCGCACATTGACGCCGGCGGTGATGTCCGGAAATTTCTTGATGGCGCGCAGATCAATCGCCGGGTCGGAGAGCGGGCCGTTGTTGAACAGCAAGCGGCCGCGCTCGATATCCAGCTTGCGGCCGTAGGCGGTATATTTGCCTTCCTCGACCTGCAGTTCACCGGTGCCGCGCTCGAAGCCGGTGTCATCGGTTACGGTGCGCAGGCTGCCGCTCAGGCGCCCGACGAGACCAAGCGTGTCGATGGTGACACGTTCACCCAGTTTCAACGTGACGTCACTGAACACGGTAAAACCGGCACCCGGTGCCGCCTGGCTGGAGCTGACGATGATTTCATCACCCGAGGCGCGCACCGCATTGGTGAGCTGATCGGGGCGCGCGAGACGCGCGTACGGCAGCGCTATGGTGCCAGTGACGTCAATTCGCCGCCCGCTGAATTTCATATTGACGTCGGGCGAGATCTGGACACGCGCCTCCGGAATGTTGACCACGCGCAGATTCTCACCGCTCAGGTGCAGTTGGCCGTAAGGCAATGCCTGGCGCCAGGTGAGCGTGCCGTCGAAGTGGGCGTGGCCCTCCGTGCCGGCAGTGGCGCTGCCGTCAAGTTGCAGGGTGCTGTCACGCAACAGGGCATCGAAGTTCAGATCGCGTAGCGCCAGGTTGATCTGGTAGGCGTCGACCTGCGCATCGCTGACCTTCAATTCACCATTGATCGTGGGCTCAGTGAGTTTGCCGGCCAGGGTCAGGTCGGCCTTGAGTCGACCACTGACGCGATCAATCTGCGCCACGTAGGAATCGATGAAGCCGAGCGCCTGGGTCTGCAGGTGCAGCGCGCCGACTATCGGCCAGCTGCGCCAGGCCGCACCATTGCTGTGAGCGTCGACCTGGCCACCGATGCTCCCCTGCGCGCCGGCATCGAGCGCGACCTCCGAGTGCAGACCCTCGGCGCTCAGGCTCGCCTGCACCGAGCCGTTGCCGAGGCTGAAGGATTCCACCCGACCCCCGAGCAGATGATGCTTGAGTCCGGCATTGGCCAGAGTGGCGGTGAAGGCACCATTCCAGGGGTAGCACCAGCAGCGTCGCCGTGTGCTACCAGGGTCAGGGTGCCCTCGAAGTCGGTGTCGGTGGTGAGTCCCGCGGTCAGCGTGCGCAGCGGTACGTTGCTGGCGCTGATTTCAAAGTGACTGTGCGCGGCGTCGTGCTCGCCGCTCGCACACAGCCGGGCACGGACATCATGCAGGCACAGTGGCTCCAGTTTCAGCTCGTCCGCGGATAGTGTCACCAGCGCAGGTGCGGCGAGCGTCAGCTGGATTTCAGCACGGTCGCTGGCCTCGAGCTGGCTCAATTGCGCGTGCCAGCGGTTATCGGCAAAAGCCGCGGTGCCACCGGCCTGCACGGTCAACGCGGGCGCCTGCAATTTGAACTCGAAGCGATGCGCAGCCGCGGTACCGCTGGTGTCAAAGTGAACGGCCTCGAACTGGCGCCCGTTCAGCAGCAGCCGGTTCAGCTGCACCGAGACATCGGCGCGCCCGGAGCCCTGCGGATCGAAGTCCAGCTTGGCCTCAAGCTCCTGCAGCTTGGTGCTATCCCACTGGATGCCGGCGCCGTGCAGCGTGCCCTGCAGCAGCAGGTGCGCCGCGTCGCTGCGTATCTGACCCTGGGCGCGCAGCGTGCCACGCGCGCCGCTGTGCAGGAGACCCAGGTCACTGGCATCGATGCCAAAGCGCAGATCGAGATGCTCGCCCAGCTGTCCATCAAGATCGAGGCGCGTAGCGCCCAGCTGCAGGTGCACCTGCTGCAGCAACCAGTCATCGCCCGCGAGCGCAATGCCCGCGTGGCCACTGGCCCGCTGGCCACGAATCTCGCCGCTGAGCTCGCTGAGCCTGGCCTGCAACGTGGCCTGCTTGCCGAATTTCTCACCCGCGGCCTGCAGCGCGAAATTGACCCGGCCACTGATCGCCGGGCGCAGTGCCGCGACCTCCAGATGCGACATGGTGCCGGCAAGCGACCAGGTTTCCGCTGGCGTCCAGTTGGCGTAGCCGTGCAGCTGGGCATGACCGCCAAAGGCGCCAAGTGTGGCCGCGGCGAGATCGACGCCGTCATGGCGCAAGCTGCCCTGTGCGGTGAAGGACATGAGCGGCAGGTCGCGCACCCGCAGTTGACCGCTGGCCTGCAATGCGTAGGGCCACAGGCCGGCAAGTGCATACTCGCCGGTGGCACTGCTGACAGGTGCGGCGCTGTCGCTCAATGGCCACCGAAAGGAATTCCACTGGCCGTGCAGATCGAGGCGCGGCCCGCCATCGACGACGCCCACGGTCCCGGCCGTGTGCAGTTGCATGCCGGACGCGCGCTGCGCCACATCGAGGCGACTCACGCTGAGCACCTGCGCGGCGTAGTTGCCGGAGAAATCCACGGCCAACGGTCCGCTGTTGATGCCGGGTAGCGTGAGCGCGCCGGCAGCGCCAAAGCCGTTGTGATCACCCTGCAGGTGCAGGGCGCCGCTGATCACGCCCAGCGCACCGCCGGCGTGCCAGGCGCGCAGATCCAGCGAGCGCACCTGCGAATCACCCTGCCAGTGCCAGTTGCCGGTGAGCGCCAGCGCCGCACCGCGAAAATCAGCGCTGAAGGGCGTGAGCAGATTGCCGGCGATGTTCAGGCGATCCAGATCGCCATCGAGCTGCGCATTGGCGAGCCAGGAGGGTTGACCGGCAGCGTGCAGGGTCAGGCGCGTCGTGCCCGCAATCTGCAGCGGATTGGCAGCGCGCAGGCGGCCCTTGCCCTGCACGAGAAACCCGGAATACAGCACTGAACTATCATAGATCTTTATGTCCCGTGCATCGAGGCCAGCCGTGCCGTGCAGCTGATCGAAGCTCAGGCTGCGACCACTCGTGGTCAGCAGTTCAACGTGATTGATCGTTACCCGGTCGGCCTGCAGGTTGAGCAGTCCGACCAGGAAATGCGGCTTCCACGGCGCGCTGCCATCGTCGGGGGGCGTGAGCACATGAATCTGCACGGTACCGATGCGTGCCTCACGCACATGGATCGATTGCCACAGCAACGGCAACAGGGCCACGCGCCCGTCGAGATCGGTGGCACTGATGTGCACGCGCCGGTGATCGAGTGTAAAGGCATCGATGTGCAGGCCACTATATAAGGTGCCACGCGCGCCCTGAATCTGCAGGCTCACCGGTCCCAGCCGCCGGTTGGCGAGCGACACCAGTCGCTGCAGGCCCGCCTGCGTCCAGCCCGCGTACCAGATCAGCGCAGCGACCAGCAGCAGCAGCGCCAGCAGCGCGATCCAGGAACTGTGGAACAGGCGGCGCATCATAGTTTCGGTGAGATATTCAGATGCAGGCGCGGGCCTGGCAATTCCGTGAACCCCGGCGCCCGCAGCGGTTTGGCGATGTCGAATCCGACCGTGATCACCGGCAGGCGCAGGCGGAAGCCGAGGCCGACGGAGTAGGCCAGCGGATCGCCGAGTCGATTGAAGGCATTGCCGAAGTCGGTAAACAGCGCCACGCCGAGGCTATGGGGCAAATCGCGCTCCAGTTCAATGGTGCCGGTCAGCAGATGCCGGCCGCCGGTGCCGACCAGCGTGTTGGTGGCCGGGTCGAGTTCGCGGGGTGACAGTGAATTGTAAGCGAAGCCACGCACGCTGCGATCACCGCCGGCGAAGAAGCGATAGGCTGCCGGCAGTTCCTGGAAATCACCAACTGCGCTGGCGCCAACCTCACCGCGCAGCAGCAGGTGCCAGCGCAGGGTCAGGTCCACCACCCGTTCGGACAATATATCGACGCGCAGGAAATTGGAATTGGCGCCGAGCACCCTGTGCGAGCCGATGAGTTCAGCGTACAGCTTGCGGGAAAACAGGTCTTCGCCCAGATAGCCCTCGGGCACGGCGGAGTAGGTGACCCCTGGCACGATCAGGTCGTCCTTCTGCACGCCATGGATGCTGTCGGTGGTAACGTTGTGGGCAAAGCTCGCCGACAGCACCCGTTGCCAGTTGCCGAGGCTCTGGGTGATGCCCGGGCGAATCGACAGTTCGCGCGTGTGCAGGGTGCTGGTGAGATCTTGTTCCTGGGTCAGCGCCTGAATCGAAAATTTCTCACGCACCGGATCGCCGAACGGCATATCGTAGCGCGCGTTCAGATTCTGCGTCGTTTGCGAGACCTGCACCTGCACGCGCATGCGATGACCGCGATCATTGACGCGCGGGTTGAGCCAGCTAACCGTGCCGCGCGCGCCGGTGTCGGTGCCATAGCCGGCGCCAAAGGAATAGCTGTTGCGCGCGCGGGTGGCGCGAATCTCGATCGGTACCAGGTGGGTCGCCGGGTCGCGGGCCCCGCTCGTCACCTCAACCGAAGAAAAGAACTGGCTGTCATCGAGGGCAAACTGGGTGCGCAGCAGTTTTACGGCATCGTATCCCTCGCCCTCGTTATAGCGCAGGTAGCGACGGATCTGGGTCTCGCGTATCGCGCTCTGCGTAATAGTGGTCGCACCAAAGGCATAGCGCTCGCCGGTGTCGATCTCGAGAAAGACGTTGGCCTTGAGGGTTTGCGGGTCAACGCGCAGCTCACTGCGCAGCATGCGTGCATCGAGGTAGCCGTAGGTGTCGGCCGCGGCCTGCAGGTCGGTTTTCAGCTTCTCATAGGCGGCGTGCTGCAGGCGCTCGCCCTGACGCATGCCTGGCGCCGCAGCGAGGCGTGCAAACGTGGCGTCACTGGCACCCGCACCATGCACCACCACGCTCACTGACTCGAGCAGCACGGGTTCGCCCACTTCGATGCTGATCACTACCCGCCAGTTGAGTTGCCGTTCGTCGGCGCTGATGCTGCTGGTTACCTTGGGCGCGTAGTAGCCATAGGGGCGCAGCGCATCGCTCACTTCGCCGGGCACCCGCCGGTACAGACGTTGCACCGCGTCGGGTTCGAGTCGCTCGCGCTCCTTGTAGCGGTCCAGGCTCAGCAGTGCCTGCACGTTGCGGTGCAGCTCGGCATCAATGCCGGTGATTTCGATACGAATGGCGGCCGCAGCCGGCCGTGCCAGCAGCAGTGGCAGGGCCAGGAGCGCCAGCAGCGGTGCAACATTGAATCTCATTGTCACTATCTGGGAGTCAGACCGTGACTTGAGGTTCCCGCGCGCCGGCTGCGCACCACCTACCCGGCCTCGAGCGCCGAGCCCGTGGCGCGCAGATACCAGGATTCAATCAACCGTCGTGCAATGGTGTGGTGCGGCGGCAGCAGGCCGGATGCTGCGGCGATCTGCCCGGCCTCGAACCATTGCGCCGCTTCCAGTTCGCCATCGAGCTCGAGGGGCCCGACCCTGGCGCTGGCGTGGAAGCCAAGCATCAGCGAGGAGGGGAACGGCCAGGCCTGCGAGGCAAAATAGCGGGGCGCGCTGACGCGCACGCCGGTTTCTTCATGCACTTCACGCAGCACCGCATCTTCCAGCGTTTCACCGGGTTCGACGAACCCGGCCAGCGCTGAATAGCGGCCCGCCGGCCAGCTCGGTTGCCGTCCAAGCAACACGCGATCAGCGTCGGTAACCACGACGATGACGGCCGGGTCGATGCGCGGGAAGAACTCCGCGCCGCATTCACTGCTGCTGCAGGTCAGGCTGTGCCCGGCACTGCGCGGCGTGGTCGGCGCGCCGCAGGCGCCGCAATGGCGGTGTCGCGAGCGCCAGATCACCAGCGCCCGCGCGCAGGCCAGGATGGCGCCTTGATCTTCCGGGAGAATTCCGAGCAGCGGGCGCAGTTCTTCGAGCACCGTTCCGGGCGGCGCTGCGGCGTGCCCGGCTGGCGCGTCGATGAGCACACAGCGGGCGCCCTGGTACCAACCCAGCAGCACCAGCCGCTGCGGCTCGCTGTCGCGCACCAGCGGATGCGCGCTATCGAGGAAGGCAATGACTGGTTCGGGTGTACGCCGTATCAGATGTTGCGTGCCGCTGGTGAGCAGGAAGCGCGTAGTAGTGTCGGCCAGCGCTTCGGGCAACCAGTCGCTGGCTGCGCGGGTGGCCGAGCGGCGGTCGAGCCCGGCGCCCGAAAAAGGGTTGTCGCTTGCTGCTGCGGTCATCGGTTCGCTCATGGTGGAACCCGATCTTAGCAGCTGGCCGCGGCTCGTCAGTGATTGCCGGGCCTGCGCGGCACGGTTCGCAGGCCCTCGGCAGCGCAAATGACGCATAGCGGTGGCTGCAGGGCCAGGGCATCGGCGATCAGCAGCGCTCCACACTCATGGCAGCCGTGCAACGCCAGTTCGGTGCCATGGCTCAACGCCACGATCAACAGCACCGCGTGTTCAAAGGCAATGGCAGGTTGCGCGACCACGGCGCAATAGGCCTCGTAGGCCTGGCAGAGCGAGGCCGCGCGGCCGATGCCCGGTGCCAGGCGTGCCGGCGCGCCATCGGCGACCTTGAGCATGCCGAGCAGGCAGCAGACCGAGGCAAGCACCGCCGCCTCCTGGCGCACGCGCGCGGTGCGCAGGAAGTAGCTCGCCTGCTGCGGCGACTTGCCGCGATGGCGCGTCACCTGCACACCGCCACTGTGCAGGTAGGAGCGGTAGAGCTTGCGGATGCGGTCGTCCGTCAGGCCGGTCCATTGGCGAATGGTGTGGGTGCGGGCCTCGTGGCGGATGAAGTGTATCGCGATGTCGAGTCGCAGCCGGTCGCGGCTGTAGCGGTCGTCGGAGATGCGCATGGGTGCCCCTGTTATCTGCCGTGTTTCCGGCATCCTGGTGAATTTGTGTGAAATATCCCAAATTTACATCTGGCTTTCCAGTCCCGAATGCCAGCAATATGTCGCGGGAACAGGGAGGAATGCATGAGCGAGCCACAATCTCTCGAGATCGCGCTGGCCGGGCGCTGGGATAGCTCAGTGCTCGAGCCCCTGGCCGAAATCAATGAAGAGGTGATGGAGGCGCTGACTTGCGCCGGCCGGCCGGCCGGCAGCGATGGGCCGGCCATGGGCGGACTGCGCTGGCGCTGGCAGGCGCTGGGCGCACCGGCGCGCCGGCGGCTGGTGCACTGCCCTTACCTGCTGCTCGATGCCGGCTTCGGGCACGCCGAATTGTGGGCGGCGCTGCCGCGCGCCTCGGTCCACGAGGTGCCAGCGCTGCGCGAATTCACGACCCGTCCGCAACCCATGCCTACATCCCTGATCCGGCGGGTGTTGCTGCTGGCCTGGCATCTGGCGCGTGCCAACCGGCTCACAGCACGCCTAACGCTCGGTATGAGCGCCGAGTGCGCGCAACTGCTGGCGCGCTGCCGACTGGCCGATCTCGATTGGTACGCAGAACAACGACCTGACTTCATACGCCCGCGCTGGGAGCACCGGCCCGCCCTGTGGCACGCGCTGATGGCTGCCGCAGCGCTCGAGAAATCCCAGGAACTTGAGCGCCTGCAGAGCTGGGGCCTGCAGATGCTGGCCGCCGAAACCCTGAGTTTGACCCCCGCCGCTGTGACGTTCGGTGCCCGGCTGCGCTAATATCATGGCCGTCCGGCACGCAGTGCCCGAAACCAGCTGTGGGAGTTAGTCATGTTGCGCAACGGAACAATATTCTGGGTAGCGGTGGCGCTGGCGGGCGCTGCGCTCACGGGCGGCGTCCAGGCCACCGAGAAAGACACCAAAGAGCCGGTCATGCCCACCTGCGAAAAGAAGATTGGCACGCTGGCGGTCACCGAGCCGGAAAATCACTGGTGGACAGAGCTGAACCTCGAGTCGCCCGAAGCGCTCATCAAGGTCTTTGTCTCTGAGTCCAAGTGCTTCACGCTGGTCGATCGCGGCAAGGGCCTGGCAGCGGCCGAAAAGGAGCGGGCGCTCGCAGGGTCGGGTGAGATGCGCGGCGGCTCCAACATCGGCAAGGGTCAGATGAAGGCGGCCGATTACGTGCTGGTGCCCGATGTCATCAACCGCAACAACAATTCCGGCGGGCGCAAGATCGGCGGCATGCTTGGTGGCCTGGTGCCTGGTCTAGGCGGGGTACTGCTGGGCGGCGTCAGCTTCAAGAGCAAGACCGCCGACGTGGTCCTCACACTGACCGACGTACGCTCTACCGAGCAGGTTTCACTGCAGGAAGGGCACGCCAAGAAGACCGATCTGGGTTGGGGCGGGGGCGGGGCCCTGGGCTTTTTTGGAGGCTTTGCGGCTGGTGGCGCCAGCGGTTACGCCAACACGGAAATCGGTCAGGTCGTGACCATGGCTTATCTGCAGGCTTACACCAAGCTGGTGGAAGACATCAAACAGATCAAGCCCGACGCCAAGGCCGACAATGTCGGGCAGTCGGTATCCATGGCCAAGCCCGGCAAGCTCTACGAAAAGCCCAACCTGAAGGCTACCGTGGTACGTGACCTCGATATCGGCATGACCATGTACCCGACCGGCGACAAGGAAGGCATCTGGTGGAAAGTCACCGACGAACTGGGCAACGAAGGCTGGGTGCCTTCGAGCCTGTTCCAGCTCGCGCGCTGATTGCCGCGCCCGCATGCAGGCACTTTCAGTCCGGGGTCTGACCAAGATCTACGCAAACGGAGTACAGGCGCTCAAGGGCATCGATCTGGATGTCGAACAGGGCGATTTTTTCGCCCTGCTCGGCCCCAACGGTGCCGGCAAGACCACCCTGATCGGCATCATTACCTCGCTGGTCAGCAAGAGCGCGGGTACGGCCAGTGTTTTCGGTCACGATCTGGATAGCGCGCTGGAGCGCGCCAAATCCTGCATCGGCGTGGTGCCGCAGGAACTCAATTTCAACCAGTTTGAAACGCCGCTGACGATCGTGGTCAATCAGGCCGGCTTTTACGGCATCCCGCGCTCCGTGGCGCGTGTACGCGCCGAGAAATATCTGCGGCAGCTGCAGCTCTGGGAACGGCGCAACGGCCAGGCGCGGGCACTCTCGGGTGGCATGAAGCGTCGCCTGATGATCGCGCGTGCGCTCATGCACGAGCCACGCCTGCTGGTGCTCGATGAACCCACCGCCGGGGTCGACATCGAGAACCGTCGCTCCATGTGGGAGTTCCTGCAGGACATCAACGCTCACGGCACGACCATCATCCTGACCACCCACTATCTGGAAGAAGCCGAGAGCCTGTGCCGCAACATCGCCATCATCGACAAGGGACAGATCATCGAGCGCGATCGCATGGGCAATCTGCTGCGGCGTCTCCATGACGAAACCTTTGTGCTGAACGTGCGTAGCCCGCTGGCGGCGGCGCCGCAGGTCACGGGTTTTGCACTGACGCGCGTCGATGACACCACGCTCGAGGCTGAGGTTTCCAAGGACCAGAGTCTCAACGAACTTTTTGCCCAGCTCTCACCGCTCGGCATCGAGGTGGTGTCGATGCGCAACAAGGTCAATCGGCTTGAAGAGGTGTTCATGCGCCTGGTCGAGAACCGGGGGGCAGCATGAATGCGCCTGCCACCGAGCTCTCGCTGAACGCCATTCGCTGGACCGGCCTGCGCACGATTCTGATCAGAGAATATGGCCGCATCGTCCGCATCTGGGGCCAGACGCTGCTGCCATCGGCAGTGACTGCCGTGCTTTATTTCGTGATCTTTGGCAGCCTCATCGGCCGGCGCATCGGTCAGCTGGGCGGCTACGACTACATGCAGTACATCGCTCCCGGCCTGATCATGATGTCGGTGATCACCAATTCCTACGCCAATGTGGTGGCCTCATTTTTTGGCGCCAAGTTTGGCAAGCACATTGAAGAGCTGCTGGTGTCGCCGCAACCCAACTGGATCATCGTCACCGGCTACGCGGCCGGCGGTATGCTGCGCGGCATGATGGTCGGGGCTGTGGTCACGGTGGTATCACTGATTTTCGCCCGGCTGCACGTGCATCACCTGGGGCTGATCGTGCTGGCGGTGGTGCTGACGTCCATGATTTTTTCGCTCGGCGGTTTCATCAACGCCGTGTTTGCCAAGAATTTCGACCAGGTGAACTGGATCCCGGCCTTCATACTTACGCCGCTCACCTATTTTGGCGGCGTGTTCTACTCGATCTCGATGTTGCCGCCCTGGGCGCAGACGCTCTCGCACCTCAATCCGATCCTGCACATGGTCAATGCCTTTCGCTACGGATTTCTGGGCACCAGCGATGTCAGTGTGCCGCAGGCGTTTGCCATCATGATTGGGTTGGCGGTGGGATTGTTTGCGGTGGCGCTGGGCTTGATGAACAAGGGCGTGGGGATACGCGAGTGAGGCCGGCGGTCGTTCAGGCGGGTGGGCCGTCGCGTCGGTCCCGGCTGCTCGCGGTTGCACGCCTTGTTTCAGCGGGCCAGGAAGCCCGCTGAAACAAGGTTCCCTCGCGCGGGCTGGCGCCTTGGCCCAATTTGGTCGCACGAAGTCAGATGCCGCGTACTGGACGGCGCCGACGCCCGCGCTCGGCGTGCAACAGCTCCGCTGCCGGGCCCGACGCGGCGACCCACCCGCCTGAACGATCACCCGCCGAGCTCGCATTTGCGCATGCCCATCTTCATCACGGCCATGTGCCAGCGTGGGGTCGCACGCGTGGATGGTGGGTGCGGGGTGGCTGTCGGGCGGTGCAGTTGTTGCGCGCCGAGCGCGGGCGTCGGCGCCGTCCAGTGCGCGAGTTCAGTCCCTTTACGGGCTACCTGGGCCAAGGCGCCAGCCCGCGCGAGGGAACGGCGATTTCATCGGGCCTCCTGGCCCGATGAAATCGACCCGCGCGCAACCACGGAGCCGCCCGACAGTCGCCCCGCGCCCACCGTCCACGCGTGCGTGCGCAACGTCACGCTTTCACATGGCTGTCATGAATCTGTAGCGTGCCAGTAGTAGCGCGCGCTCATTCTTGCTGGCATGAACAGGGCACAGACAGTCATGGAGCGCTTCGACCTGGCCGAGTACCGGTTATGTCGGGAGCTCAATCGCGGCGCCGCATTGCAGGGACTGGGCCTGATGATGCGTGTGGCCAGTCGCCTGGGCGATGGCGCGCTCTGGTACCTGCTGATGGCAGCCTTACCGGCGATCTACGGTGCGCAGGCACTGCGGCCCGTGGCGATCATGGCGGCTACCGGCGTGTTGGGCCTGCTGATCTACAAGGCACTCAAGCAGGCACTGCAGCGTGAGCGGCCGTTCATCCGCCATCCTGGCATCACCCTGGCGATGCCGCCGCTCGATCGCTACAGCTTTCCCTCCGGTCACACGCTGCACGCGGTGTGCTTCACCTGGCAGGCGGTGGCACACTTCCCGGCACTTGCATGGGTGCTGGTGCCGATGGCGGCGCTGATAGCGGCCTCACGCGTAGTGCTTGGCTTGCACTATCCGAGTGATGTCATCGCCGGCGCCGGCGTCGGCGCCGCGCTGGCCTGCGCCGGCGTGGCGCTCGCCTGAGTGTCTGAATCCTGGCCAACGCCTGGAGTGTGTTGATGCGCGTGCTGTTCATTTCAGACGTCTACTTTCCACGCGTCAACGGCGTCTCCACATCGATCGCCACGTTTCGCGACGACCTGGCTGCTGCTGGCGTCGAGACCGTACTGGTGGCGCCCGAATACGCTGCGCGCGCCAATACCGATGACGCCGGCGTGATTCGCGTGCGTTCGGGATCAGTGCCGCGCGACCCGGAGGACCGGCGCATGCACTGGGGCGCGCTGCTGCAGACCTTGCAGGCGCTGAGTACCCGGGAATTTGACCTGGTGCATGTGCACACGCCGTTCCTGGCGCACTACGCCGGCGTGCGCTACGCCCGCGCCAGGGGAATTCCGGTGGTCGAGACCTACCACACATTCTTCGAAGAGTATCTGCATCACTACGTACCGATGCTGCCACGCATGTTGGGTCGGTCGCTGGCGCGGGGCGTGACGCGTTCACAGTGCGCGGCAGTGAATGCCCTGATTGCGCCTTCGCAACCGATGCAGGCCATGCTGGTCGACTATGGCGTAAGCACACCGATACAGGTGATCCCCACCGGGTTGCCGGCCTTGAGTTTCCGGCGCGGCGATGGTGCGCGCTTCCGGGCGCAGCAGCAGTTGCCGTCCGATCGACCGCTGCTGCTCTATGTGGGCCGCGTGGCGCATGAGAAGAACATCGACTTCCTGCTGACCAGCTTCGTGGAGGTGCGCCGCGCGCGCCCGGACGCCATGCTGGTGATTGCCGGGGAGGGGCCAGCGCGCAAACACCTGGGTGAGCAGGTGCAGCGGCTCGGGCTGGTGCGCGATGTGGCCTTTGTGGGATACCTCGATCGCGACCAGGAATTGGCCGATTGCTATTCAGCGGCATCGGTATTTGTCTTTGCCTCGCGTACCGAAACTCAGGGACTGGTGCTGCTCGAGGCACTGGCGCAGGGTTGCCCGGTGGTTTCGACCTCACACCTGGGTACGGCTTCGATACTGCAGCCCAACTGCGGAGCGCGCGTAGCCCCCGAGGAGGCGACGGCCTTCGCTGCCGCCGCCACCAGCATCCTGGATGACCCGCAGCGGGCAGCACAGTTGAGCGCACAGGGCCGCCACTACGCGCAGGGCTGGTCGTCAGCGAGCATGGCGGGGCGATTGCGGGAGTTCTATGGCGGCCTGCGCTAAGATTCCCGGCAGGCCAGCCTGGAGTGGCCGCCAACGGGAAGCACATGAGCGCCAAGCGGGCACTGATTGTCGACGACTCGCGATCGGCACGCGCTTTTCTGAGCCGCATACTCGAGCGCTATGACCTGCAGGTCGACAGCGCGGCGTCCGCTGAGGAAGCCCTCGAGTACCTGACGCGCGCACAACCGGATGTCATCTTCATGGACCATCTGATGCCGGGCATGGATGGTTTTCAGGCACTCACGGCGATCAAGAACGATCCGCGCACCGCGATGATCCCGATCATGATGTACACCTCGCAGGAAGGTGAGCTGTACCTGAGCCAGGCGCGCGCACTGGGGGCGCTTGGCGTGTTGCCGAAGCAGACCAAGCCCATGGACGTGAGCCGCGCACTTGAACAACTGCACCTGCTTGGTGAGTCGGTGCCGCTGGCAGCGACTGGCCAGCATGCACAGCCGGTGCCCGGCGGCAGCCTGGCAGTCGAGCCAGCTCGTGTCCACAGTGCCGCGGCCGGGTCACTGCCGTCCGTCGCTGCCGGTTCAGCCTCCGGGGCGCCGGTCACTGGCGGGCTCACGCCTGAAGTGCGACGCGAGATCGAGTTATTGTTGCACGATCATGCGCGCGAGATGCGCCGCCTCATGAATCAGAACCTGGAAAAGCAGAGCGCGCGGGTCGTGGCCGAATTGCGCGCGGCATTGCTCCCGGGTGCTGGCAGCGCCGGCGCCGGTACTTCTGGGGCCAGCACTTCCGGCACTGAGACCCCGGGCGCGGTGTCCGCGTCGAACCCCGGCAACCGGTCCACGGTACTATGGTTGAGTGCGGCGGCCGCCCTGATCGCGCTGCTGGCCGGGACGCTGTGGCTGGGCTCGTTGTGGCTGAGCGGCGATGAGCACGCGCGTGGGTTGCTGACAGTCAATGCCAGCGCAGCGCCCGCGCACCGGTCCGCGCTGACGCCGGTCCTCCCGCTCGCGGTACCCGTTGGCGCGGAGGCAGCATCTGCCGACGTATTCGTTGATGTCGTGCCCCTGGGCGAATCGCCGCTCTCAGGGGCACGCACAGACCATGTGCAGGCCGTACTGGAGCGGCTGCTTGCCAGCGGTTTTCATGGTGTGGTGGAGATCCGCAGCTTTCCGGGCCGCTACTGTCTGCAGGGCAACCGCGAGGCTCTGGTGCTGGCCGCCGCCGAGAGCAGCTACGCGCGCTGCGACCAGATCGGCAATCCGCTCGATCCGGCCGGTCCCGCGGCGCGCGAATCAGTGGCTTTTGCGAACATGCTCGCCGCGCTGCGCAGCCGCGGCGCCGGAGCACTGGATGTGCAGGTAGTGGCAGCTGCGGCTGACGAGCTCAGCGTGCCCTATCCCGTCGTCAGCGAGCAGCTCACTGCCGGCGAATGGAATCGGGCGGCGGCCGCCAACAATCGCATCGAGCTGCACTGGCGCGCAACGCCTTGAGAGCGGTACCACCTCTGGCCGCGACCGACATTGCGGCTGCACAATTCCGACCCCAGGCCTGGCTGCGCAATGCGCATCTGCAATCGATCCTGCCGAGCCTGCTGCCGCGACGCAGCCATACGCGTTACCGGGCGCGCGCCCTGCGGCGCACTGCGCAGCCGTGGCTGCTCGACTGCGGCGCGGGCGTACGCTTGCAGGCCTGGCACAGCCGCAGTGCCGAACCCTGCGGGCGCACGGCGGTGCTGCTGCACGGCTGGGAGGGCAGTGCAGATTCCTGCTATGTGCTGTCGCTCGGCACGCGCCTGCTGGCGGCAGGGTACGATCTGGTGCGGCTCAATCTGCGCGATCACGGCGACACCCACGCGCTCAACCATGGCCTGTTTCATTCCTGTCGGTTGGGTGATGTCACCGGTGCGCTGCGGGCCATTGCGTTGCAGTCTGGCGCGGCGCCGCTGTACCTGGCGGGGTTTTCGCTGGGCGGCAATTTCCTGTTGCGTGCCGCTGCCGAGCCGGCCTTGCCGGCGAGCGTGGTCGGCGTGGTAGCTATCTCACCGGTGCTCGAGCCCACGCGCACGCTCGATGCGCTCGAGGACGGATCGCGGGTCTATCACGACTATTTTGTGAACAAATGGTCGGCATCGCTGCGCCGCAAGCAACGTTGCTGGCCGGGCGACTATGAGTTTTCGGCGCGCATGCGCAGCCGCAACCTGCGGCGCATGACTGACGAACTGGTGCGCGCGCACACCGATTTCGCCGATATGGCCAGCTACCTGGGCGGCTACGCGATCACCGGTGGTCGGCTGCTCACGCTCGGCGTGCCGGCGCGCATTCTGGCAGCAGTCGATGACCCCATCATCCCGGCTGACGATCTGGCACGCCTGGCACCTACGGCACTACTGCAGGTGGCGCGCACGGCGCACGGCGGGCATTGCGGATTTCTCACTTCACTGTTCGGGCCTGCCTACTGCGATCAGTATGTGCTCGAGCAGTTCGAGCATTTCTCAGTGCGCTGAGTTGTGCAGTGCCGCGTCCAGGTGCTGCAGAAACAACTGGTAACGTGCCTGCAGTGCGTTGTCGGCATGTGGGTGATAGGTCTGTGCTACACCAGCCGACCACTGTGCCGCCAATGCCGGTGCGGCCAGCGCGGCCACACCGCGCGCACTGGCTTCAGCCGCCAGCACATTGATGGGCAGCTGCAGGAGCGTGGCGAGCCTGCGGCACAGCCAGGCGGAGCGACTCATGCCGCCGGCCAGCAACAGGGCGCGCGCGCTGCCGGCCTGTTGCGCCAGCAGTTGTGCGTTGACTGCAATCATGAAGGCAATGCTCTCGATGAGCGCGGCGAAGCGCTCAAGCACTGTGCCGGCGCCGATGAAGTGCGATGCGAGCTGTGAACGCCACCAGGGTGAACCCAAGCCGCCGACGCCGTTTAGAAATACCGGTAGCGGCGCCGTCGCCGCCAGCGTTTCGAGCGCAGCCCAGAGCGTGGCTTCGTCGAGCTTCTCGTTGGCACAGAACCAGCTGACCGCGCTGCCGGCACCATTGACGGTTCCTTCCAGCGTGTAGCGGGCGCCGGCAGCATCGCTGTAGAGCACGCTGCCCAGCAGTGGCGCCGGCGCCGGCGGGCGCGCCGCCAGCGGCCGCTGGATGAATGCGCCGGTACCGAGATTGACGTATAGCGTGTCGTTGTCTGGCGCGCCACTGACAAATGGCATCGCCGACTGATCGCCCGTGAGGGCGCGCAGCGGCAGCAGGTGGCCGTCGATCTCGAGCGTGCCGTAGTCATCGCAGGTGTATGCGCAACGCGGCAACCAGGAGCGTTGCAGCGCGAACAGCTGCAGCAGTTCCTCTGACCAATCGAGCTGGCGCGAATCCCACAGCAGGGTGCGCGCCGCATTGGCCGGGTCGATACGCGCATCGCTCCCAGCGCAAAGGCGCAGACCCAGAAAACTGGCGAGTGGCGCTGCCAGCAGATCTGCGCGCTGCGCCGCAGCTGTTACCGCCGGCAACTGCTCCAGGCACCAACGTAGTTTGCTGGCGCCATAGTGCGCCGAGAGCGGCAGACCCGTGATTTCGCGGATGCGCGGCTGGTACGGTGCAAGCGTCTGCAACCAGCTGTCGTTGCGCCGGTCCTGCCACGACAATGCCGGGCCCAGCGGCACACCGGCGCGCGTGCAGCACACGATCGTGGAGCGCTGCACCGCGAGGCCGGCGGCCACCAGCTGCAGTTGCGGCCGCTCCTTCAGCGCGGCACGCAACGCCGCCTGGGCCGCGCTTTGCAGCGAACCCAGCAGCTCGTCGGCATCCTGCTCGATATGGCTCGCATCGATGTGCCGGGTGGCCACCGGCACGGTGTGTGTCGCGCACAGCGCGCCCGCCTCGTCGTAGATGCAGGCACGGCTCGCGTGACTGCCCTGATCGAGCGCCAGTACCGCGCGCGTCACGTCAGCAGCAAACGATCGGTGCGCGCCAGCGCGCGCCGCTGCGGCAGCGAGGCAGCCACGGTCTGTAGCGCGCGCGCGGCCACCGCCCGCCAGGTGGTGAGCTTGCCACCGTACACCGACAGCACGCGCGGCTGATGGTCGCGATCCTTGTGCAACAGGGTTTCGCGCGAACGATGGAAGGCGTGACCACCGCTCCCCGGGAGTACCCGCAGGCCGGCGAAGGCGCTCACCACCTGCGGCATGGCGTCGCCGCGCCAGCGCGGGAAATAGTGTCGCAGCACACTGAGCAGATAGTGGATCTCATGCGCGGCGGGCGTCGCCACGGCCGGATCGCCGTGGAAACGTACTTCGGTCGTGCCCACGAGCGTACGCCCGTGCCAGGGCAGGATAAATATGGCGCGGCCGTCGCGCGGGCTCTCCAGATAGTAGAGACCGGCGCGCGGTGCATAGTCGAGCACGATATGCGTGCCCTGCACGAGTTGCAGTGTCGGCACATCAATGGCGGGGCTGATCGCGCGCGCCACGCCCTCGGCCCATGGCCCGGCGGCGTTTATCAGCACGCGGGCGCGGCATTCACATTCGGTGCCGTTGACGGCGTTACCCTGCTGGTAGCGTACCTGCACGGCGTCGCTCGTCAGCGTGGCGGCGATGAAGCGTGCCGGCAGTTCGAGCCTGGCGCCCAGCGATTGCGCGGAACGCAGCACGGCGCCGGTCAGCAGCGCATCGTCCGTCTGGGCATCGTGGTACCAGTAGACCTGCTCGAGTTCATGGCTGTCCAAACCATCGAGCTCACTCCACTGGCTGCGCGGCACCGTGCCAAAGTGCGCCGTGCGATCACAACCGGCCAGCAGGGCGTACAGGCTGAGGCCGATGCGCAACTGCCACGGTCGCCGGCGCGTGTGCCGGTACACCGGGATGAAAAATTTTCGCAAATGCACCAGATCCGGCGCGAGCCGCAGCATCAGCGCGCGCTCGTGCAGGCTCTCGCGCACCAGCCGCCACTGCCAGGACTCAAGGTAACGCAAGCCGCCGTGTATCAATTTGCTCGAGCGGCTGGAAGAGCCTGCGGCCACGGCGCTCTGTTCGAGCACCAGCACCGAGTGGCCCGCGGCCGCTGCTGCCTGTGCGATACCCACGCCATGGATGCCGGCGCCGACGATCACGACATCAAAGGCGCGCTTCACGGTCCGGCGCTCAGGTCGCGCAGCGCCTCACCCAGTTCGCGCACCGCCATGGTCTCGATGTAGTCGGCACCGCGCGCCGCCAGCGCCAGCGCCAGCGGCAGTGACGCGACTTCGTAGATACACCAGCGCCACGGACCCTGCCACAGCCGGGCGGCGCTCGGCAGCTTGCTGTGATCGCAGAACAGGAATTGCGGCTGCAGCGCTTCGCACTTCAGGCGCGTGTGCTCGTCATAATCGCTGAGCACCCAGCCGATCGGCGACCCGGCGAGCGCGCGCGCCTTGTGAATGGCAACCAGATCGAACGAGATCAGCACGCACTGCGCGCGCCACGGCTTGATGACCTCGAGCACCTGCGAGACCACATGATCGTGGCCAAACTGCCGGAGGCTGGCACGCTTGAGTTCGACAAACAGAGTGATCTCCGGGTGCCCCTTCAGTACCGTCAGCGCGTCGCGCAGCAGCGGGATGCGCACGCCACGGTAGCGTTCGCCAAAGCGCCGGGCCTCGGCCGCTTCCATGCGGTTCAGTTCCACCGCCTCATGATCGAAGACGCTGCCGGGCAGCCCGGTGGTGCGCGCCAGGATATGATCGTGAATGACGACGGGCACGCCATCTTTGCTCAGTTGCACGTCGAATTCGATGAAGCGCACGCCCAGGTCCAGGGCGGAAGAAAACGCCGGCAGGGTGTTTTCCGGAAACTCCACGGCGTTGCCGCGGTGCGCCACGAGATGAATGAGCCGGGGTGAATTCAAGTGATGACGTCCCTGTCCTGTCGCCGAGAGCCGACGTTAAATTCACTCCCGCCAGAGGTAGTCCTGTGACACGATCGGGAGCCCGTCAGTGAGGCAGGATTATAGCGAGAGCGACGCCATGAAGAATGACACCCGAGCATGCGCCAGCCCACCGCGGGGCCGGCGCCGTATGCGGCCCGCCACCCTGGGTTTGGCAGCGGTGCTGCTCGTGGCAGCCTGCGGTGGGGGCAGCGGCTCGGGCAGTCCGTCGCCACCTCCGGGGTCGCTGACCCTGAGCGCCGTTCGCGCCTTTCCAGCTCTCGGCTTTACCCATCCGGTGGAGCTGCTGCAGGCGCCGGGCGACAACAGCCGCTGGTTCGTCGTCGAACAGGCCGGCACGGTGCGGGTGTTCGACAATGTGGACAGTGCCGACACACCGATCAATTTCATCGATATCGTTGCACGCGTCAGCCCCGACGGTGGCGAAACCGGCCTGCTGGGCATGGCGTTTCATTCCGGGTTTCCGGTCAGCGACCAGCGCGCCTACCTGGCCTATACGGCGCGGGTGGGCCCGCAGCTGGTATCTCGCCTTGCAGAGTTTCGAACCGCTGATGGCGGTACGACGCTCGATCCGGCCAGCGAACAGATTCTGCTCACGGTAAATCAGCCGGAAGCCAATCACAACGGCGGTCACCTGCTCTTTGGTCCGGATGGTTACCTGTATTTTGGCCTTGGCGATGGCGGTGGCGCTGGCGATGCGCACGGCACGAACGGGAACGGACAGGATGCCAATACCTTGCTGGGTAAACTGCTGCGTATCGATGTGGATCACGCCACGCCCTACGCCATACCGCCCACTGGCAATCCCTATGCCGGCAACGCGCTGTGCGGCGTTGGCGGTACCGGTAGCGCACCGTGTCCGGAAATTTACGCCTCGGGTGTGCGCAATCCCTGGAAATTCAGTTTTGATCGCACCGGCGGCGCACTCTGGATTGCCGATGTCGGACAGGACGCCTGGGAGGAGATCGACCGCATCACTGCGAGCGCAAACCTCGGCTGGCGCTGCCGCGAAGGCGCACATGATTACCGGATGCTGGCTTGTGGTCCGGGCACCGGATTGACCGAACCCGTTGCCGAATATGCGCACCCGCTGGGGGAGTCAATCACCGGCGGCTTCGTCTATCGCGGCGCCAGGTTTGCAGCATTGCAGGGCCGCTACGTTTTTGGCGACTATATCACCGGCCTGCTCTTCAATATTGATGCTGCGACGCCGGCTGACAGTACGCTCGAGGTTTCGGCCGGCGATCCGGGCACCGGGGTAATGCCCGCGGCGTTTGCCGAGGACCAGGCGGGCGAGATCTATATTGTGGACTACAACGGCGGGCTGTATCGCCTCGAGGCTATCTGACCGCGACGCGCTAGGCTACCGCGGCGCGCTTTTCCTCGAATACGATCACCGGCTCCTTGCCGGTGCAGACAATCTCGCCCTCCACCAGAGCGCCGCGCGCTATGGCGATCAGCTGCGCCGCGACCCGGCCACGGATGCGGGCACTGGCGCCGATCTCGAGTTTTTCATCCACCGAGACATCGCCGCTCACTTCACCGGAAATGACGGCACGGCGGGCGCGGATGTTGCCCTCCCAATGTGCGCCGCTGGCAATGGCTATCTCGCCGCCCACACGGGCATTGCCCAGGACGGTGCCATTGACGAGTAGTGCGCCCTGGGTTTCGATATCACCGCGCAGCACGGTGTGCTGCGCGATCAGCGTAGGCGTGGATCCGAGGCGATCCAGTAATCGGCGGCGCGGCAGATCGGACATGCAGCGGGCTCCCGTGCAAAGTGGCCGGACCGTTGCCGGACTTTAAGATAGCGGCACCACGCCGCATCGCTGTTACAATATCCGACTTGCAAAGGGAGAAAGGGATGCGCAAGTCACATATTGTGCTGTTGGCGATGCTGACGGCCGTCACATTTGGCATTACCGGCTGCAGCCATGTCGCCGACGACTGGAAAGCGGCGCAGAGCGCCGATACCGCTGAGGGCTACCAGGATTTCCTGCGCCAGCACCCGGATAGCGAATTTGGCGTCAACGCCCAGGAGCGCATCAAGCAGCTGGCCGAAGATCGCGACTGGCAGCAGGCCGCTACCGCCGACACGCTCGATGCCTATCAGCAGTTTGTCGCCGCCCATGCCGACGGCAAATGGGCGCAGGAAGCGCGTGTGCGCATTGAGAACTTCCAGCTCAACGGCAGTAGTCAGGCGCCCACTTCCACGAGCGCTGTCCCTGGCATGGTTGCACCGTCGGTTCCAGGTGCCAGCGCGCCGCCCGTCACCGGCGCGGCGGCCCCGAAGCCTGCCGCCGCTCCGAAATCCGCGCCGGCCACGAGCAAGAGCGGCAAGCATATGGCGCAGCTCGGCGCCTACAGCACGCATGCCAGCGCCGAGTCGGCCTGGCACAAGCTCGACAGCCAGTTTCCTGGCGAACTGAAATCACTGCAACCCCACTACGTCACGGCCAAGAGTAACGGCAAGACGGTAGTACGGCTGCAGGTGGGTTTGTCATCGGCACAGCATGCGCGCGATCTGTGTGCCGCGCTGAAGAAGAAATCACAGCCGTGCGTGCCGCTCAGTTGAATGCGGCCGCAGCGCTGCTCAGCTTCGGTTTACTGGGCGTCGCGTATGCCGGTGCCAGTGGTACGCCGCGCGTTGATCTGCCGGTGAGTTTCGCCGCTGCCGGTGAGGTGGTGCGCACCCGCACGCTGGGCAACGGCATGCAGGTCATCATCTGGCCGGATCACAAGATTCCCAGCGTGGTGTTGTACAACTGGGTGCATGTCGGCAGTCGCAACGAGGGCTCTGGCACCACCGGCCTCGCCCATTTTTTTGAACACATGATGTTCAACGGTACTGCGCGTCGCGCGCAGGGCGAGTTTGACCGCCTGCTCGAGGCCAGTGGCGGCAGCAACAATGCCTTTACCTCGCAGGACGTGACCGTTTACCAGGACTGGTTTCCGCGCTCCAGCCTGGAACTGGTGCTCGATCTCGAGAGTGATCGGCTGGCCAACCTGGCTTTTGTGCCCAAGGTAGTCGAGAGCGAGCGCGAGGTGGTGTATTCCGAGCGCCGTCTGCGCGTCGAAGACAGCAACCCGGCGTTGCTCGAGGAGCAGGTGCAGGCGGCGGCCTTTGTGGCGCACCCCTATCGCATCCCGACCATCGGCTGGCCGGCGGATATCAAATCGTGGACTCTGGCTGACCTGCAGAATTTCTATCACACCTGGTATGCACCCAATAACTGCACCCTGGTGCTGGTCGGCGATCTCGATCCGGAGCAGGCCTTTGCGCTGGTGGAAAAATACTACGGCGCCATCCCGCGGGGTCAGAGCACGCCAGCGGTACGCACCACGGAGCCCGAGCAGTCGGGGGAGCGGCGCCTGACCGTCGAGCGCAGTGGTCAGAACCCGCTGGTGCTGCTGGCTTATCACGCCGTGGCCGCAGACGACGCCCGCGCGCCGGCCCTCAATCTGTTGCAGACCATACTCACGGGCGGCGACGCCGCGCGCCTGCACCGCACGCTGGTTGAAGATCAGAAGCTGGCCGTCGACATCAGCAGCGGCTGGTCGGAAGGTTATGACCCCAATCTCTACCTTATTTCGGCGACCCTGCCGGAAGCGGGTTCGACAGCGGAATTCGAGGCCGCGCTCAATGCGGAACTGGCGCGCCTCATCAAGGACGGCGTGACTGCGGCCGAGCTGACGCGTGCCAAGAATCAGCAGGCCGCACAGTTCTGGCGCGGCGTGGCAACGCTCGACGGCAAAGCGCGGCTGGTGGGCGAATTTGCCGTGCTGCATGGCGATCATCGCAAGTTGTTTACAGCACCGGCTGTCTATGAGGCAGTGACGGCCGCGCAGGTGCTGAGCGTGGCGCGCGAAGTTTTCAATTCCCGGCAACGCACCGTCGGCGTCCTGCAGCCGCGCGCCGCTGCGGAGCACTGATCAATGAGGGGAATGTTGATGCTCGCGGTGACCCTGCTGGCTGGAATTTCTGCGGCTGGCGCTGCAGTGGACGAGGCGCACATCAATGTGCCGGTGCCGGCGCATCAGCGTGTGACGCTAGCCAACGGCCTGAAACTCATACTGGTGCCGCGTGCCGACGTGCCGCTGGTGGCTTTCAACCTGGTGCTGCGTGGCGGCGCGCGACTCGATCCCGAGGGTCGCGCCGGCACGGCGGCACTTACCGCTGACCTGCTCACCTACGGTGCCGGGGTGCGCGATGCCCATGGCTGGGCCGATGCGGTCGAGGGCGCGGGCGGCAATCTGGATGCCGGCGCGCACGGCGAAGCGATCCTGGTGCGCGGTCAGTTCCTGGCGCGCGACAGCGCCTTGATGCTGCAGCTGCTGAGCGATGCCATCCTGCGTCCGCGGTTTGCGGCAGAGGAATTCGCGAAACTGCGTGATCGGCGCATTGAAGAGCTCAAGGCCGTAAAAGACTCCTCGCCGCAGGCCCTGCTCGGCAACTACGGCCGGGCGCTGCTGTTTGCCGGCCACCCCTATGGGCGCGCAGTGGGCGGGAGCGAATCGAGTCTGGCGCAGATTCAGCTTGCAGACATCACCCACTACTACGCCAGCGAATTTGGCGCCGACCGCGCCACGCTGGTCATTGCCGGTGATTTTGCCGCTGGGCAGATGCAAAAAGCAGTTGTCGCAGCATTTGGCAACTGGCACCGGGCAGCACAGGCGCTGCCGCCGCTGGCCGAACCCGCGCAGCTAAGCGGCCGGCAGGTGCTGCTGGTAGACGCACCCGGCGCCGCGCAAACCTATTTCTGGCTCGGCAACGTCGGGGTCGCACGCCGCTACGCGCAACGTGCCGCGCTGCAGATCAGCAACACCGCCTTCGGCGGCCGTTTCGGTTCGATGCTCAATCAGGAACTGCGCGTCAAGACGGGCCTTACTTACAGCGCCAGTTCGGCCTTTACCCGCGGCACGGTGCCCGGCGATTTTGCCATCAGCTCCTTTACACAGACTGACAGTACCGCCAGGGCGCTCGAGCTGGCACTGGCGACTTTGGGCCGACTGCGCGCCGAAGGGCTCGACGCCACAACGCTGGCTTCAGCTCGCGCCTATCTGCTGGGCCAGTACCCGCTGGCCTTTGAGACCAGCGCCGACTGGGCTGGTGCATTTGGCGATCTTGATCTCTACGACCTGCCCGAGAGCTACATTGGTGAATTTGGCACCGAGCTTACCCACACCGATGCCGGCGTGCTCAAGTCAGTGATTGCCAGTGCCTATCCTGCTCCGGATAACCTTGCCATCGTGCTGATTGGTGACGCCGCCAAAATCCGCGCCGCGGCTTCACAGCTAGGGCCGGTAACCGAGATGGCGCTGGCCGCCACGGACTTCTCGCCAGCAAAGTCAGCGCGCTGACACGATGGCATATTCGTGCGCGCCCAGACCGTTGAAGTCGGTAATCAGCACGTTCGAGTAGGCCCCCATCATGGCCAGATCGAGCCAGTCACCCTCGCGAATGGTTTCCGGCAGGGTGAAGCTCACCGGCAGGACATCATATGAATCACAGGTGGGACCAAACACCGTGAACCGGGCAGGGTTGCCCTGTCGTTCGACTCCAGTGCCGGTCAGCACCCGGGTCGGCGGCTGAACCCTGGTGTGAATGAATTCCGCCAGCGCACCGTACAGACCGTCATTCACAAAAATTGAGTTTTCCTTCACCAGCAGCACCTGGGTGAGCACACTGCCGCCGGCGTGCGTGAGCGCGCTGCCCGGTTCGCAGTGCAGTGGCACTCCGGCAACGCCGGATTGCGCGGCATGAGCCCTGGCGATCGCACTGAAGTAATCGTCGAGCACCAGGCCCTTGGGCATCAGGATGCTCGGAAATCCGCCGCCCAAATTGATATAGGCCGGACGAATGCCCGCGCTCGCCACCAGTTGCGCGATCAGCTGGAGCGCCTGCACGTAGGCTTCCGGGTCAGTGGTCTGGTAGCCGATGTGCGTCGACACCGCCGGCGTCATGCCGCGATCACGCACAGTGCGCAGCAGCACGAGCGCCTGCTCGGGGCTGGCGCCGAACTTCGAGTTGAAGCTGATCGTCGCATGCGGATTCGACGCTGCCACCCGCACCTGCACGATGATGTCCGTCCCGACTGCTGCCGTGAACTTGTCGAGTTCGGCAGGGTGATCGACCACGAAATCGCGAATGCCATGGTCGTGGTAGGCAGCGACAATGGACGCGCGGGATTTCACCGGATGGTTGTACGAGCAGTGCGCAGCGGGCAGGATTCGCCGGGCGAGCTCAATCTCGGCAAGCGAAGCGGTGTCGAAGGCGTTGATCCCGCCCTCGACCAGCCAGCGCAGCACTTCCGGGTGGCTGTTGGCCTTTACTGCGTAGAGTACCTTCCCTGGAAAATGCGCGACGAAGTGCTGTGCCGCGGCGCGGAAGCGCTGCGGATAGAAGCAGAACACGGGCAGATCCGAGGTTTTCCCCTGCAGCAGCTGCTGCAAGCTGTCAAAATGCGCAATCATTGTTTGAGTGTACCTCGTGGCAATTGCGCCTACCATTGACTCTGCGAGGGAGCGTGTATCGATATGAGCACCGTAAAAGCCAGCGTCTGTCCCCTGGATTGTCCCGACACCTGCAGCCTGGCAGTGACCGTTGCCGACGGACAGGTGCTCGCCGTGCGCGGCTCAAAGATCAATCCGATAACCCATGGCGCGGTGTGCGCCAAAGTGGCCAATCACTATCCGGAATTCGTGCACGGCGCGAATCGCCTGCGCCATCCACTCAGGCGCGTGGGTCCAAAGGGTGCCGGCAGGTTTGAGCGCATCTCCTGGGAGGAGGCGCTCGACACTATTCATGGCAGCGTGAGCAGGATCATCGATCGCTACGGCCCGCAGGCGCTGCTGCCGTTCAACTACGCCGGCCCCCAGGGGATGCTGGCCAGTGATTCCATGTCGCTGCGTTTCTTCCATAAATTGGGCGCCTCGCTGTTGAGTCGCACTCCCCTATGCGGTGGCATCCGCAGCGCAGCCTACGCCGGCACATACGGTGCAACCCCGGGCACGCCACTGCAGCAGGTCAGCCTCGCCAGGCTGATCATCGTCTGGGGCAATAACGCGACCACCTGCAACCTGCACCTGATGCGGCAGATCAACGCCGCCAAGCGCGCTGGCGCGCGACTGGTCGTGATCGATCCGCGCTGCATCAAGGTGGCTGAGCAGGCGCATCTGCATCTGGCCGTGCAACCCGGCACGGATGTGCTGCTCGCCATGGCCATCGCGGTGGAGCTGGAACGGATCGGCGGCCTGGATCGTGCGTTCATTGAACAGCACGTGCTGGGGTTTGAGGCCTACATGCACGCGGCGCGTGCCTGGCCGCCTGAGCGCGCCGCCGAAATCTGTGGTGTGCCGCTGGAAGATATCCGCCTGCTGGCACGCTGGTATCGCGACGCCACACCGGCAGTCATCGCCTGGGGGAACGGTCTGGAGCGCAACCAGAATGGCGGCTCCGGGCTGCGCGCCATTGCGGCGCTGCCGGCTCTGGCCGGCAAATTTGGCGTCGCCGGCGGCGGCCTGGTGGCTGGTGCGGGTCATGCCTTTCCAGATACGCCAGAGCGACTGACGCGCGACGATCTGGTGCCGCCCAACACACGCACGATCAACATCATCGACGTCGGCAGGCTGTTGCTCGATGAAGAATTGAATCCACCGCTCAAAGCGCTGTTCATCTACAACCACAATCCGCTTATCGTTCATCCCGATCAGAATCGAATGAAGCGTGGGTTGGCGCGCGAAGATCTGTTCATCGTTGGCATCGAAGTGGCCATGACCGACAGCATGGCGTACGCGGATGTGATTTTGCCCGCCTGCACGCACTTCGAACATGCGGATCTGTACGCTGCCTACGGCCAGCAGTATCTGCAGCGGGCTGAGCCGGTGATCCCGCCCGTTGCCGAGAGTTTGCCGAATACCGAGATCTTCCGGCGCCTGGCGGCCCGTTTTGGCTTCAATGATCCGGCGTTCATGGCAACTGACCTTGAGTTGATGGACGCCGCGCTGGACGCGGACGATCCACGCATGCAGGGGATGCGCGCGAGCCAGATTCCGCTCGATCGGGCCATCAGCATGGAATTCGCCGGCAGCGAGCCCGTGTTGTTCAAGAGCGTGTTGCCGCTTACGCCCAGCGGCAAGATCGAGCTGGAATCAGCGACGCTCGCTGCGCGCTACGGCGCGGCCCTGCCTGGCTACCGACCGCTGGTCTCCCGCTACCCGCTGGCGCTGATCACGCCGGCTTCGGACCAGCGCATCACTTCCACTTTTGGCGGTCTCGCAGTCAACGATGTCACTCCGGTGCTGGAGATGAACCCTGCCGACGCCGCCACGCGTGGCCTGCTGGATGGTGTGGTTGTGAAAATGTGGAATGATCTGGGTGAGGTATTCCTGCCGCTGAGTGTCACGGCCGCAGTCCGCCCCGGTGTGGTCAGCTCGGCCAAGGGCGCATGGCTGCGCACCAGTTCGAATGGGCAGACGGTGTCGGCACTGGCGCCCACCCACAAAGCCGATCTCGCCGATGGCGCCTGCTACAACGATGCGCGCGTGGAAGTGGCGGTCAGCAGCTGATGCGTGGCGCACCTGCCAGTGGCGGGTGACCACCGCCATCACTCACTCGTGCTGATGCAGCTCGACCGGAATCACGGCAACGCGTGCAAAAGTCTTCTGCCGCTGGCGCACGGGCCACCAGTCATAGAGGAACACGTTGATCGGTCGCCACATTGCCACCCAGCCCATGATCAGCAGACCCTCGTTGAGAATTGCGGCCCAGGGTGCCGCGAATGCCCGCGCCGCGCCGCGCGCCCAGAGACAGGCAAACAGGAAAACCAGGCCGATAACCAGGATGATCAGACCCGTGCGCAGCAGGTCATGCAATTCCCGGCGGGTGTGCTGCTCCCGATAGGCAAAGTAATTGTGTATGGCGGCCGGCACATTCTGTGCGTCGTCAGACAGCAACGCCGCCGCCGGCAGGTAAATTGCCAGCTTCGTGGGGCGAGTCAAGCCGATCTCCCGTACCGCGGTGACGATGTAATCCTCGGCGCTGGCCTCGAGGTCCTTTTCATGGAAAGGAGCAGGATCGAGATTGTTGAACAGCTGGCGCGGTTCGCGCAGCGTGATCTCGATCAGGCGAAAGCCGTCGCGATCGCGATACGAAGGCCCGGGTTCAGGCGCTGTCTGCAAGAAGTTCCACCGTGTCTGCGGGCGAGTGAATGATGGGGCCGCTACTGCCTCCAGCAGTGTACGCTGGCTAATGCCAGGAAGCGTGTTTACTATTCCCATGCCATGTCCATTGACTGCCGGGAACTTCCTGCCGAGGCGCCGACCGCTTGACCTCCGAACGCACCAGCCTGAGCTACTTCGAACGACTACTGTCGCTGGTCACGCGGGTGCGGCCCGGCGAAGGTCGCACCGCATTCCTGTTCTTCCTGCACGGCTTCCTGCTGCTGGCCTCCTATCAGGTAGTGAAGGCGCTGCGCGAAGCCTTCATGCTCGCCAAGTTCTCGGCCGAGACGCGTACCTACGCGGTAGCAGTCCAGGCGCTGCTGCTGATGCTCATTGTGCCGCTGTACGGCATGCTGCGGCACCATCTCGATGGCGCACGACTGCTGCGCGCGGTGACCATTTTCTTCGTGGTGACGCTGCCGCTGTTCGCGCTGCTCGCCCATTTTCACGTGCCCATCGCGTTCGCGTTCTTCATCTGGGTAAGCATCTACGGTGTCATGGTGGTGTCGCAGATGTGGGCCTTTGCGGCCGACTCGTTCAACGTCAAGAGCGGCCAGCGCCTGTTCGTGGTGATCATGCTGGGCGCCAATGTGGGTGCGCTGGCCGGCGCCAAGGTCACGCAGCTGGCAGTGGCAGAGCTGTCGCCCATTGGGCTCATGCTGCTCGCGGCCGGCACCCTGGGCGCCACGCTGTTCCTCGCCGCGCCTGAACGTGCCGCCATCCCGGCAGGATCACGCGCGGCCCTGGTCGAGCGTGCCCGGCCCGTGCCGCAGCTACTCGGCGGCATCGGCCTGGTGCTGCGTGACCATTACCTGCTGCTGATGGCGCTGTTCGTGGTACTGCTCAACTGGATCAACACCACGGGCGAATTCATCCTGGCCGACTTCGTGAAGGCCGATGCCGTGGCGCGCGTCGCGGCGAGCAGCAGCGCGCTCGACATGGGCACGCTCATCGCCGCGTTCTACGGCAATTTCAACTTCTGGGTGACGCTGATCAGCCTCGCCATCCAGCTGTTCCTGGTGGCACGTATCTACCAGGCCGTGGGCGTGCGTGGCGCGCTGCTGCTCCATCCGGTCATCGTCGCGGCGGGCTACGCCATCCTGGTGTTCGCGCCGCTGGTCGGCGGCTTCATACCAATCTTCTCGATGATCCGCCGCATCAAGTTCGCCGAGAACGGCCTCGACTATTCGCTGATGAACACCACGCGGCAGGCGCTGTTCCTGCCGACCGATCGCGATTCGAAATACGACGGCAAGACGGCCATCGACACATTTTTCTGGCGCTTCGGCGATCTCATCACGGCGGTCGGCGTGTACGTCGGACTCAATCTGCTGGCGTGGAAGGCACATCACTTCGCGTTGCTGAACCTCCTGTTGTCGCTCGCGTGGATTGCGCTCGCCGTGGCCATGGGGCGCGGCTACACGCGCAAGGCGCAGGAGAACATGACCAACGTGGCGCCCGAGGCGGTCGACCCGATTCCCGATCTGCAGCTGGCGCCGGGCCGGCTGTTCTGCGCACCCGGTTTCGCCGACAGCATTCCACGACGCCGACCCTGGCGACGTGGTGGTCCTGCGGGCCTGTTGCGACGATGGCCGACGCCTTGCCGCGCTGGCTGCGCTTTGACGCCCGGCAGCAGACCTTTGTCGGCATAGCACCGTTGCACTTCGAATTCACGGAGCTGCGCGTCGCCGTCATTGCCAGCAACCTGGATGGCCTGGAGGCGCGCAGCACTTTCGTGGTCAGGCGCCAGGCGGGCTGAGGCCCGCGCTGCCGCCGCACTCCTTCAGGGTGAGTTCGCCGTCGCTGCCGCTGTGGGCAGAGCCAGCAATGCGTCCCGACGCTCCAGGATGGCCTTGCGTTCGCGCGCGTCGAGCAGGTCACCCAGCGCTGCCTGCAAGATCGCCTCGTTGAGCGTGCCCAGGCGGCGACGAAATTCCGCGCCCGGCGTCGGCGGGTGCGCCTTGAGGTACGCGGGCAGGCCCACGGCGTTGCCGAAGGCGCGTTCGTGCGCGGTGCCGTAGACGAACCAGTCGTCCGAATCGAACAGCAGTCGATTCGGCCGGGCGGCCTTCGTTGCCGATCAGCGTGTCGAACGCATACATCAGCTGGAACTGCGGCTCGGCGCTGCACCAGCCGCCGCCGCGCAACGCCTGATGCTGCACGTCAGCCTGCGTGACCCACTTGAGCGGGCGTCCCTGCAGCACGCCGCGCTGGCCTTGCACCTCGCGCTCGACCGTGACCGGCACTAATCCCGAGCCCCAGCAGGCGGTCGAGCCGGTAGGCCGCCACCTCCTTGTGGGCCGCGCTTTCCTCACGAACCTGAAACACGGCCGGAATGCGCTTGCCCCCCTGGAACTCACCGAGACGCTCAGTTCATTCGGGCCGCGCGGACCTGTTACGGTTACCTCGCCGTCGCGCAGCA
Organism: uncultured Gammaproteobacteria bacterium; assembly: GCA_963823235.1. GTDB lineage: Bacteria > Pseudomonadota > Gammaproteobacteria > Steroidobacterales > Steroidobacteraceae > FEN-1191. The sequence continues at coordinate 976,259 of CAWGKS010000007.1, forward strand.
GCGTCAGCACGCTCGCGTCATCGAGTTCATTGGGCGCGACGAACAGGCCTTCGGGCTGCAGCGGCGCGGCCTCGGCTTCTCCTGCATAGCGGACACTGAGTCCGGTCGGCTCGAGAAGAGCGCGACGGCCCGGCCCTTGTACACCGCGCGATTCATGCCGGTGTCCAGCTTGACGACGCGGCCGTCGAAGCGCGTGACGGCGCGGGAATCCCGGGTCGGCGTATGGCCGATCACCAGCCTGGCGACGCCGAACTGCTGCAACAGCGGCAACAGCACGTCGGACTCGGTCACCTCGTTGCACAACGCGGCGCCGCGGTACCAGTTGGGGCCGTCCTCCGAGAGCAGGGCGCTGTTGGCTGCCGCCTCGAAGCGCGCGGCCGTGTCGGTCAAGGCCGCATCCGGCCTGCCGCCGTTCGCGGTCGCAGTGGCCGCCAGGCGCTCCCGCGCGAGCTGCGGCTGGTCCTCGATATTCGTCACCGACCTGCAGCAGCTTCGCCTGCTCGAGCTGCGCGACGAGCCCGAGGTAGTCGGTGAGTGCCGTGCGGTAGCGCAGGTCCAGTTCCTGAAGGGTCATGTCGCGCAGGACATTCGCGGGCCCGGCGTGCATGAACAGCGTGTCGTTGATCACAATCGCTACTGGCAGCGTCAGCAGCCACTGGCCGTATTTACCCTTGGGCGAAAAAGCGCTGCGCTGCCCGAAGTACCCGGGCGGAAACCTGTGGTCGAAGTCTGGCCGGATCCTGCGCCATGTGCCGCCTCCCACGCCGCGCGCAGTTGCGCGCGCTCGGCCGACGATTCCAGGTCCGCGTACGCGGCGAATTCGCCGGCACGACATAGCGCAGGTCGCCGAGCAGATTCATGGCCTCGTGGTTGCCCAGCAGCACGTGCAGTTGCCCGCCCGCCGCCTGTGCCTCGCCCTGCAGGCGCATCAGCAGGTCCATCACCTTGCGCGAATCGGCGCCGCGATCCAGCAGGTCGCCCAGGCTCACGACATGCGTGTGCCCGGCCGACCAGTGGTCCTGCTCGTCGACGACCCCGGTCTCGCGCAGCAGCGTGATGCAGTTCGGTGTAGGCGCCGTGCACGTCGGCGAAAGCGACCACGCGCTCGATGTCCGTTCCACTGCAGCTGCGCGGATTGCGCGCAGCGTCGCCCGCGGGCCGCTGCAGGCGATGGCGGCGATCAATACCCGCAGCACCAATCCGAGTCGCGAGCAGCGCGACCTGGATCACGGGTCTGCTCCTCAGGTGGCTGGCGCCGGCACGACGGATGATCTTGCCGTGGTCGACCTGCTCCAGCAGTTCCGTGCAGCCGGCGATGCACCGCGACGATCTCCGACCTGGTCAGGCCCATCTGCAGCTGCGTCGCCGTCGCGGCGCACGCCGCGACTCTCCGCCAGGTTCTTGCCGGGCGCCACGGGAACGTAGCTGCCGCCCTGGAGCTGCCATTGCGCCAGCACGCCCAGTCGTCCGTCAGCAGTTGCCGGCGTGACCTTGCGCAGCCGCTCGACGGTGTCGGCCGGCAGCGCTTCACGCGCATCTCCTTCCACAGCTCGCCGCGATCACTGTCGTGGCGAGCCGAACGCCACGCCGTGATCGATCGAGAAGACGCGCGCGCCGACTTCCTGCTTGCCGATCAGGAAATTGCCGACGTTCGAGTCGCGATGCTCGATCAGGTAGGTGAGCACGTTCAGCTGGCCGATGTGGCGCGCATAGACCGGGTCGGCGGCGAAGCGCTCTGGACTGTAGACGTCCGCGATCACCTTGATGTCGTTCAGCCAGTACTGCACCACGGCCAGCACCTGGTCGGCGCACGGAAAGGTGCGCTGCGACATCGGGCGAATACTTCGCGAATTCCGCCAGCGGCACCATCCGCAGCGCCGTGGGCGGCACCACGTACTCGGCAGGATCGAGAAACAGCTTCTGCAGTTCGTAGGCCGCCAGGTCGTAGCGCGGCACATTGTTGAAGGAGTCCGCGCCGGGTTCGGCCTGGCGCAGCTTCACTGGTCAGCGGCGGCGCACCACCGAAGGACATCTGGGCCCGCAAGGTGATGTCGCCCTTGGCCCTGGGCCGGCTGATCTGCGCCTGGGTGATGACCAGCGGTTCGGCGGCGAGCAGCTTCTCGAGCTCCGCAACCGGTCGCGTGATGTTGGCATCCTGTGCCGCCGCCGTGGCGGCCATCCCCAGCAGCAGCGGGGCGGTGAACAGGCTGATCAGTCGGCGCATGGGCACCTCAGTTTCTTTCGGGCAGGATCACACGCGGCAGGCCCAGGGCCCTGGCCTGCGCTTCCAGCTGCGCCAGATCCTCGCTGCGCAGCGAGCCCAGTTGTTCTTCGAGCCGTCCGAGTTCCGCCAGGTCGTCCTGCAGCTGCTCCGACTGGCCTTGCGTCGGCGCGTAGTCGGAGCTCTGCATGTCGCTGAACAGTGGCGCGATCTGCGAGTACAACTTGGCGCCGCCTTCGCGCCCGGCCAGCACATCGTAGACCACCTTGGCCTTGGGGTTGTGCATGAGCAGCTCCAGGTCATCGCAGCGCTTGATAACCGCAGTGGCGGCATCCTGCAAATCTTTGGCTCCCGGGTGGCTGGCGGTACGGGTCCTGACGTCCTGCGTCTGCGTTCGAATTGCCCGCAATTCATCGATGTCGTCGACCAGGCGATCGAGCGCGGCGCGCGCCTGCAGTGAAAACGCGACGTTGGCCTGCAGTTGTTCGGGCGTAACGGGGCTGCGCGGATCGGCCAGCACTACGCCGCTGCTGGCCAGGGTCCTGCCATCGAGCGTCAGCTTCAGCGTGTAGACGCCGGGCACCACCATCGGGCCATCGTCCGGATCTCCGGAATCGATCTTGGCCTGCTGCAGGCGCTTCGAACCCTCATGGCGCAGGTTCCATTGCACGCGGTTGATGCCGGCCTCGGTGCTGAGCTCGGGCTTGGCCTCATCCTCCGGCTGATCGGCATCGTCCTTGCCGTAGCGATTCGGCTTCACGATGGAGCTTAGCGTGCGCACCAGCTGGCCCTGCGCATCGAATATCTCGAGCTTGAGCGGGCGCGGCGCAGTACCGGGCTGGTCCTTGATCTCGTCTTTCAGCCAGTAGGTGATGTTCATGCCCAGAGGTGCGTTGGCGGCTTCGCCCTCGCGCTTGTAGTCCCAGCGTGCGTCGCGCCGGAAACGATAGGCCGGCCGCGGCGCGAACAGGTGCAGCGCTTCGCTCCTGATTTCAGGCGTGAAGGCGCGCAGTGCGCTGATGTCGTCCAGAATCCAGATGCCACGGCGCGTGCCCAGGATCAGATCATCGTGCCTGACTTCGATGTCGGCGACGCCGACCGCCGGCAGGTTGTTGCGCAGGTCGTGAAAGCTGGCACCGGCGTCACGCGAGAAATACAGGCCACGTTCGCTGCCGACGTACAACAGGTTCGGGTCGGTCGGGTCTTCGCGCACCACGTACAGATGCTGATCTTTCGGCAGCGACTGGCCGAGCTGCTCCCAGCTCTTGCCGAAATCACGGGTGCGGAACAGCCAGGGGCGTACATCGTCAAGCCGGCGTGCATCGACTACCACGTAGGCGGTGCCGCGGTCGCGGTGTGAAGGCTCGATGGCCTCGACCGTGGCCCATTCTGGCAGCTTCGCGGGCGTGATGTTCTTCCAGGTTTTGCCACCGTCCTGCGTCAGCTGCACCAGGCCATCGTCGGTGCCGATCCATATTTCGCCCGCCGTCAGTGGTGATTCCGCAATCGAAAAAATCGTGTCGTAGTATTCGACACCGGTGATATCGCCGGTGATCGGCCCGCCCGTCCACTGCTGTTTCGACTTGTCGTTGCGGGTCAGATCGGGACTGATCGCATCCCAGTGCGCACCGCGATCGGTGGTACGGAACAGGACGTTGGCGCCGTGATACAAGACCTTCGAGTCGTGCGGTGACGGGGCGATCGGCGCGGTCCACTGAAACCGGTACTTGGCCTCCTGCGCCGCTTTTCCGGAAAAATTCCGCGGGTAGCTCGAGATCTGGCGGTACTGGCCGCTGCCTTCCTGGTAGTGGGTGATAACGCCGGAATATTCGCCGGCGTAGTTGTGCCCAGGTTCGGCGCGATCGTAGACGAAGTCGCCCGCTTCGCCGCCGCCAGCCGCATAGAAATCACCCATATTGGGGCCACCACTGCCGTCTTCGCCGCTGCGCAGCGTATAGGCCGGCCCGCTGGCCGTGCCCCAGTCCTGGATGGTGCCGCCGACGTGATAGGGCAGTCGATCATCGACGTCGATGTTGTAGAACTGCGGCGTTGGCAGCGCAGGCGCCGCCCAGGTGGCGCCGCCGTCGCTGGTCAGCGCCATGCCGCCGTCGTTGCCCGTCAGCAGGCGCCGCGGGTTCGTGGGATCGATCCACACATCATGGTGATCACCATGCGCGGGACCCTTGATCGACTGCCAGCTCTTGCCACCATCGATGGTGCGGACCAGATTGACCTGCGGCACCCAGACGATGTTGGCATCGGCAGGATCGATCGCCAGACAGGTGTAGTACCAGGCACGCTGGCGGATCACGCGCGCGGCGCTGACGTGCTCCCACTTTTCGCCACCATCGTTGGAGCGGAACAGGCCGCCGTCCTTCGCCTCGATCATTGCGTACACCACGCGCGAATTGGATGGCGCGACGCGCACACCCACCTTGCCCCACTCGCCATCGGGGAGCCCCTGTTCCTTCAGGCGCTGCCAGGTCTCGCCACCGTCGGCCGATCGATACAGGCCGCTGCCCGGCCCACCGCTGGTCATGGTCCAGGGCTGGCGCTGTGCCTGCCACATGCCGGCGAACAGAATATTCGGATTGTTGGGATCGAAGGCCACATCGGAGGCGCCGGTGTGCTCATCGACGAACAGCACCTGCTGCCAGCTCTTGCCGCCGTCGGTGGTGCGGTAGATGCCGCGATCCTTGCCGGGGCCAAAGGGCGAGCCGAATACCGCTGCGAAGGCAGTGTTGGCGTTCCTTGGATCGATCGCCATAGTGCCGATCTGTCCGTGCGTCTGCCATACCTGCGTCCAGTTCTTGCCCGCATCGACGGACTTGAAGATACCGGTGCCCATGGCCACGTTGCCGCGAATATTCGCTTCGCCGCTACCCACATAGATAACGTTCGGATTCGAGGCTGCAACGGCGATCGAACCGATGGAGTTGGTGGGCTGATCGTCAAAAACCGGTTTCCAGTCGCGGCCGGCGTTTTCGCTCTTCCACACACCGCCCTGCGAGAACGCGGCGTAGTAGATGAGTGGATCGCCGGGTACGCCCACGACCCGATCGACGCGGCCCGTGATCGCCGGACCCAGTGCGCGGAACTTCAGCGCGCCGTATTCGGATTTGGGTTTCTCGGCGGCAGCAGTGACGGCTGCGTGCAGGTCAGTACCTGACACCAACAACGCAAGGGCTGCGATGATGCTGAATACGGAATATACACCTGCCATGACAGCTCCCAGGCTACGCCCAACGCAATGTCCTTACTTTACTTGAGGCTATACAGCTGGGCGAGTTTTTCCGGATGCTCCGGCGTTCGCGCCAATGAGCTGGAGGTGTTTTCCTGACTCGCCTGCCGTATTCTGGTGGATGATCACGCGTCGAAAATTGCTCCAGTCCGGTGCCGCCCTGGCAGCGGCCAGCCTGGCCGCTGAAGGCCAGCTCAGCGCTGCCGCGCCCAGGTCGCTGCTCATCCTCGGTGGTACTGGCTTTATCGGCCCACACCTGACAAGCGCCGCTTTGAATCGCGGCTGGAAGGTGACACATTTCAATCGCGGCCAGCACAGCAGCAGCGTGCCCGGGGTGGAAACCCTGATCGGCGATCGCGCCGGCCAGCTCGACGCTTTGCATGGGCGTCGCTGGGATGCCGTGGTGGACGACACGGGTTACATCCCGAAATTCGTCAGGATGTCAGCGCAGTTGCTCGCACCACTCAGCGGGTATTGCCTGTTTGTCTCGAGCATCTCGGCGTACGCTGGCTTTGCCAGGCCGAATGACGAGAATTCGCCCACTGCGGTGCTTGCCGATCCCGACGAGGAGATCGTAACCGATGACACCTATGGCCCGATGAAGGCCTTGTGCGAACGCTATACGCTCGATGCGTTCGGCGCTCGCGCCTGCGTGGTACGTCCGGGTTACATCGTTGGGCCGCTCGATTCCACCGACCGCTTTACCTACTGGCCGGTGCGTGCGGCACGGGGCGGGGAAATGCTGGCCCCAGGGACGCCGCGCGATCCGATCCAGATCATCGATGTGCGTGATCTTGCCACCTGGCTGGTGCAGCTGGTCGCAGCGCACACGACCGGCATCTTCAATGCAGTGTCGCCGGCAGGCGCCTTCACCATGGGCGATCTCATCGCCGCGTGCCAACACGCGGCACCGCAGGCCGGCACCCAGGTGACGTGGGTGCCGGAAGATTTTCTGCTGCAGCACTGGACGCCGGCGCAGACCGACCTGCCACCCTGGGCTCCGATGCGCGGCGACAGCGCTGCCGATTCCCTGACCTCAAGCGCACGGGCATTCAAGGCCGGATTGCGCACACGCCCGCTGCGAAACTCGGTGGCCGATGTGCTGGCGTGGTTCCAGTCCCTGCCGGCCGAGCGGCGGGCGAAGCAACGCCTGTTGATGGAACCGGAGCGCGAGGCAGAGACCCTGAAAGCCTGGCACGCCAGTGGTCGCGCGAGCGGTTAGCGAAGCTTGCCTGGCAACTGTGCGAAGCGATCGGATCAGGGTTGGTGCGCGCCGGCCAGCATGGCTGCTACTGCGTATTGGTCCAGGGCCGACTCCGCTGCCAGTGCGCGACGCGTCATGATCCGCCCCCGCAACCGAGCACCGCGTACCAGGGCCACCTGCGGCGCCTGCACATCGCCCACTACCCGCGCGCTGGCGAGGATCCGCACAATTTCTGCTGCATGAATGTCGCCGTTGATCGCGCCCTCGACGATGATCATGTGAGCGTGAATATCCCCGGTGACCTTGCCTCGCGGCCCAACCCTGACGGTCCCCGCATAGCGAATCGATCCTTCGGTGTGGCCGTCGATTGATAATTCCACTGCTGGCACAATGCCGTGGTTGTCGCTGGGCACCGGTTCAGCCGCGTTTGCGGCCGCTCGGGGCGGCTCGGCCGCGGTCACCTTCGCGGCAACCGCTTTCCGGTTGCGCAGTCGCGCACCCTTTGAAGACTTGTTTCTGCGGCATTTCATGCGACAGATCTCGGCGTCGGCGACACTGTCGGCAGCTCGTCGTGGTGCGTGGCAATGGGCGCCGCATCCTGGTTCAACTCGCATTGACCAGGGCGCCTTCCTGAATTGTCACTTGCGGACTGTGAATATTGCCGTGCACGGTGGCCGAGGAATGTATGACTATGGCCACTTCAGCGTACACGTCACCGACGAGTACGCCCTCGATGCGAATCGTCTGCGCATGAATCTGCGCGGTGACGCGCGCCGCCGGACCAATCGTAATGTCAGGTGCCTGGACGTGCCCGCCGTCGAGCTGGCCGAGGATCACGAGTTCTTCCGTGGTGGCGAAGTTGCCTGTCAGCGTGGACTTCGGGCCGAGCAGCGAGACGCGCTCAGTCGTGGCTCGGACCGGGTGACTCATGGCGAACTCCTGTCGGCTGTGCACCCGACCATACGCCGGGGTCGACCGGTCCCTTGAGAACAGAGTCACAGACGCGCCAGAAATCCTGCCGGGAGAATTGTTCGTGGCAGCAATTGCCGCCAGCCGCCGGGGTCAGAACGGCGCTCCGAACACGATCCTCCAACCAGACACAATCCCGGCTTCGCGGTAAGAAACGCCGAGTCGTGGCCAGTCGAATCGCCAGACTCGCGGCAACGGTGACCAGTTGAATGTGAGGCCAGCTTCGAAATTTACGACCGGCATTTGCGTGCCGATCAAGGCACCTCTGGGCGCTTCCGGGTACACGTCGACACCGCAAACGCACCAGCCAGCAGGGTGCGACCGCGCCACTCGAAGCCAGTGGCCGCAGGCCGTCCACTCCCTGGCGCCAGCGCACAAAATGGTCGCTCGGCAAGTCGCCGCGGTAGTCTGACGCCCGAATATATGAGGTCATTGCGCCATACGGTCTTCCACCGGCCAACAACGCGACTGTACTCGGCGCGAATTCCGAAGCCATATAGGGTCGTATCGACGCTGGCTCCGGTCGCGAAACTGACGCCCGCCTTGAAGTATGGGTACAGGCGCCAGTTGTCGCCGCGCTGCAATACCCACTCGATGCCCGGCACGAAACTGAGTGAGTCAATACGATGCGGCAGTTGCGCGCCGAGAATTTCCCTGGATTTGAAATCGAGGAATCCCAGGGTCACGGGCAGTGTCAGGCGAATACCTGCCTTCGTTGCCGACGGCTCGCGCAGCATGCGCGCAAATGGCAGTCGGTATACCTGCAGCGTGCGCCCCGACAGATCGTAGATGCCCGAACCAAATTCATGGGCGTACGCATAGGTGCTGAGGCGCTCTTCGGTGCGAATGATCTGTGTGGTGCTGGGTGTAGTCTGTGCCGATGCGACGCCGGTTACGCACCCCATTACCGCCACGACGCCGGTCGTCAACACGCTACGCATCCTCTCATCTTATATAAAATTGATACGAGAACAGCTGCGAAAGGCCGCCCACCCCTCATTTGACGGGCAGGGTATGCGGCGCAGAGAATGAGCAGATGGCCTGGCTCAATAATAAGAAAAGGCTCTTCTGGATCCTTGGCACGCTTGGCTCTGCTCACCAGTCTTTATGCGGGTTGCGGATTCTGGGCAGTGCCGAAGCTGGTGCGCAGTGCCCTGATGGAAAGAACTGGCAGACAATCGGCGTTAAACCTGCGCGTCGGCCACATCGGCTTCAATCCCTTTTTCCTGCAACTGGAACTCAAGGATTGCTCACTGTCCGGCCATGGCGGCGAGGCGATGATTGGCTTCGAACGCTTGTTCGTCGATTTTGAACTCGCATCATTCTGGCACCGGGCCTTCGTCTTCAAAGCCATCGGGCTGAATGCGCCCTTCGTGAACGCCGCCGTGTCATCGAGCGGCGCGCTCAATCTGCTGTCCCTGCAGCCAAAGGGACCCCCGCAGTCGAGCGCGGCCACCGACCAGCCACTGCCCCGGATACAGGTGGCGACCTTCAGGGTCAGCGGGGGGACGCTCAGCTATGCCGATGCCAGTCGCCGCACGCCATTTGCGGATAAGTTGCAACCTATCGATTTCGTACTCACGGACTTTACGACTGGCGTGGAAGGCGGCCGTTTCACTTTTTCAGGCGCGTCCAGGCTCGACGAACGGCTCGAATGGCACGGCAGCGTATCAGTGCAGCCGATCTCCTCGAGCGGCGAGTTTAGTGTTCAAGGCCTGCACGCAGGCACAGTCTGGGACTACTTCAAGGACCGCCTGAACTTCGTAGTCAAGTCAGGACTTATCGACGTCGCCGGTCATTACCACTTCGTCCTGAGCGATCCCGTCGAACTTCAGCTGGAGATCGCGCGTCTCGCGTCGCGCGATCTTGCCATCGGCCCCAGTGCAGCCGCAGCCGAATGGATATCGCTGCCGCAGCTGGCCGTGGAGTCGACCTCACTGGATCTGGCGCAAAGACTTGTAAGGGTCGGCGCCATTGAACTGAGCGGGCTTAAGGTTCTCGCCTGGTTAGACACTGACGGCAAGGTCAATCTTGCCAGTCTGGCGGCCCCGTCAGAGGAAGTCGCCAGCCCGCCGGCGGGCCCGGAGGGTCGGCCCTGGCGCTTGGAACTGGGTGAACTCAAAGTTGCTGGCGCAAATATTTCGGCCGAGGATCGCAGCCTCAAGCCAGCGGCAACATTCATCCTGGCTCCCGTCAACCTGCAGATAAAGGGAATCAGCTCGGATTTCGGTCGACCCCTCGATGTGCTGCTCGATGCTGGAGTGAACGGCGCCGGCAGCGTGTCGGTGCAGGGAAAAGTCAGCCCCGACCCCGGCGCCGCAAGCCTGCACCTGCAGGTCCGAAATATCGACCTCAAAGCACTGCAACCCTATATCGCACGGCGGACAGCGATGAGTCTGCAAAGCGGTCGGCTGCAGCTGAGCGGTGACCTGAAGACAGATGTCAGGCAGGTCAGGGGTCAGGCGCGAAGATCTTCAGGGTTCACTGGCAATCTTGGTATCGACAATCTGCACACAATCGACAATACCTTGCGTAACGACCTCATCAATTGGCAGCGGCTCGAAGTGCGCGGCCTGAGGTTGCAAACCGAACCCGACAAACTGAGCATTGAGCAGGTCAGCTTCCACAAACCCTACGCGCGCGTGATCATTGCGCCCGACAAGACGCTGAACATTGCGCGCGTGCTCGCCGGAAACGACGTGGCTGCGGCGGTGTCGGCGCAAGCGGCCGGGGCTCCTGTGGCCGAGCCCACCAAGCCTGCCGTGCCTGCCGGCCCGGCGCCGCAGCCCATGGCGATCGCGATCCGCAGGGTTACGATCGACAGTGGTGAGGTCAATTTCGCGGATCTGTCCATACAGCCGAATTTCGCGGCAGGCATACAGGCGCTCGATGGCACGGTGCTGGGCCTGTCGTCGGATCCGGAATCGCGGGCCAATGTCAAATTGAGCGGTGAGGTGAATCAGTTCTCGCCTGTGGCAATTGATGGCGAGATCAATATATTCAGTGCGGCGCTCTTTACAGATCTGAATCTGAGTTTCAGGAACATGGAACTCACTACCTTCAATCCATATTCGGGAAAATTCGCCGGCTATAGTATTTCGAAAGGCAAGCTCACCACGGAATTGCGCTACCAGGTGCATGACCGCAAGCTCGAGGCCGGGCATCACGTGGTAATCGATCAGCTGGAATTCGGCGCCAAAACCGCCAGCAAAGAGGCGGTCACGCTGCCGATCAAACTCGCGGTGGCGCTGCTCAAGGATCGGCACGGTGTAATCGACCTCAATTTGCCCGTCACCGGCACGCTCGATGATCCGCAATTCAGGCTCGGGCCGATTATCTGGAAGGTGCTGGTGAACCTGCTGCTGAAGGCGGTCACGGCGCCGTTCGCGCTGCTGGGCTCGTTGTTCGGTGGCGGACCGGACCTGCAGTTCATCGATTTTGCACCTGGCGTCGCCGATCTTGACAGCGCAGCGCAGACCAAGATCAAAGCTGTGGGCAAGGCGCTGACGGAACGCCCGCAGCTCAAAATTGAATTGCCGATTGCGGCCGTGCCTGCGCTTGACCGTGAGGCCATCATCGAGGCGCGCTTTCGCGTTGCAACGGCTGAGCTGGATGTCGTCGATGCGGCCGGGCAGGTCAAGATGCTGGCCGCGATGTACAAGAAGCAAACTGGTGAGCCACCGCAATACCCCGAGATCCCGAAAGATGAATTGAAAGATGAATCGAAGGATGCCGCGCTGGCCCGGAAGCACGAGTTCCTCGTCAAGTCTTTGCGCGCGGCGATCGTGGTATCGGACGCCGAGCTTCGTGGCCTCGCTCAACAGCGCGCGGAGTCGATGCAGAAATCATTGCTGGCAGACGGGCAGATTGACCCGACGCGGGTATTTCTGGTGGTCAATGACAAGGGCACGGTGCAGGGCGGCCAGGTGCGGCTGGAACTGTCGCTGCAGTGAATGTCATGCGCTATCAATCTGGATTCGCCTGTGTCGCTCGACTACCATGACCAGGCGCCCGTCCGCCTTTGACGGAAGCAATCGCCAGGACGACGATCGTGTACACCAGTAATTTAACGCCACTAACGGGAGAATTGCCATGAGTGCCCTGCAACTGTTATTCAGGAAATGGTGGGTGATTGCGCTCCAGGGCGTGTTGCTGATCGTCCTGAGCGTCTACATTTTTCGCAACCCGGTGGCAATGCTGGCCGGGATTTCGTTCTGGTTCGGTATCCTGGTCCTTGTTACCGGCTTGCTGGGATTCATCTCGTGGCTGGTGGCGGATAAGCTGGCACGGGCCGACCAGTCATTGTTGTGGAGCATCCTGACTGCCGTTTTCGGCCTGGTGATGCTGTCCAATATGCTCGCGACGATGAAAGCCATAACCGTGATCTTTGGGTTATGGATGCTGATCACGGGCGTGCATATTGCCCGCTCCGGGTGGTCGCTGAAAGAGCGCAACACTTCGGGATGGTTCATGGTGGGTGTCGGCGTGCTCTCGGCAACCGCGGCCATCATGATGATCTTCAATCTCGGCACTGGTGCTGTTGGACTCAGCACCCTGCTTGGCATTCAGGTGATGCTGACCGGCATAGCCCTGGTCTTGTTGTCGCTTACCAGGAGAGTGCTGGCGGGCAAGATCAAAGCCAACTCTTAGTACCCCTGAGACCGATGCACCGACAGTAATAATCTGCAGGGCCATGATGACGAATAGCGTCAGGGCAGTGAGCTGCGCGCTGCGCGCAAACAGCAGCAGGTCGAGGGCTGTGACTCGAAGCCGGTCGCAACGGTGAGTATGCTGGGAACCAGCGTGCACCGGATAGTCGTAATCAGGAGCTGGGCATGGACGAGTCGAAGCTGTCGGTTGATCTGAACGAACTCGAGCGCGTCGCGGAGCTCGTGCACGCCACCGTGCCGCCGACGCCGCAGTACGCGTGGCCGAAGCTCAAGCGACGCGTCGGCTGCACGGTGTGGGTCAAGCACGAGAATCACACGCCAACGGGCGCATTTAAGGTGCGCGGCGGTCTCGTTTATCTCGACCGCCTGATGCGGGCGCAGCCGCAGGTCCCGGGCCTCATTACCGCAACGCGCGGCAATCATGGTCAGTCGATCGCATTTTCCGCCGCTCGCGCCGGGGTCGCCGCGACGATTTATGTACCGCAGGGCAATTCACCCGACCAGAATTCTGCGATGAGCACCTTCGGTGCGACGGTCGTTGAATTCGGCCGGGACTTCGACGCCGCGAAGCACGAGGCGTATCGGGTTGCAGCGCAACGCGGACTGCACTTCGTGCCCTCATTCCACCGCGATCTGGTGGTGGGCGTCGCGAGCTATGCGCTCGAGCTGTTTCGTGCCGTCACAGATCTCGACACGGTGTATGTCGGCGTCGGCATGGGTTCGGGCATTTGCGGCCTGATCCTGGTCCGCGACCTGCTTGGGCTGAAGACCGAGATCGTCGGCGTATCGGCGCTCAAGGCAGCTGCGACTGCGAAGTCCTTTGCGGCCGGGCGGCCGATATCGACAGACACGGCACTCACCTTCGCTGACGGCATTGCGACCCGCGAGCCGAACGCCGTCGCCATCGCGACGATCTGTCAGGGCGCGGCGCGCTTCGTGGAGGTGAGCGAAGATGAAATCGCCGAGGCCATGCGCATCTACTTCGACGATGTCCATCAGATCGCGGAAGGCGCCGGCGCCGCACCGCTGGCGGCGCTGCTGCAGGAGCGGCAGCGCATGGCCGGCCGCAATGTTGCGGTCGTCCTCAGTGGCGGCAATATCGAGCGTGCGCGGATGCTGCAGGTACTGGCCGGGCACACACCCGTCGCTGGCTGACCACGCCGGCGCGGCTATTGCCCGAAGCTGACTCCCCCGGCGGCCAGCCAGGTCAGTTCGTCGGCCCGCGAGTCGCGGCCCAACACGCGATTGCGGTGTGGAAAGCGGCCAAAGCGCTCGATGATGTCGTAGTGCAGCTGCGCGTAGTGACTGACGTCGGCGAACACCGCGGCCATCGCCGGCGGCGCCTCGGCAGCCAGGCGGCGAAAGGCCGCCAGCGATTCCTCCTGGATGTCGCGCGATTCCGCGTGCTGCAGCGGCAGGTAGAAGAAGATGCGCTCCACCGGGTCGAGTGCCGCATCAGCACCCAGCTGCATGCCACCGACGGCGAGTTCCAGCGCCTTGCGATCCTGCGCATAGGCCGCGGCGCTGCCGCGGTGCAGGTTGCGCGGCAGCTGATCGAGCAGCAGGATCAGCGCCAGGCGTCGGCGTGGGCTTGATTCCCAGGCGGCGAGTTCGCCGTTTGCGGCCCGTCGCGCCAGTTCCGCAAAGCGCAGTCGAATCTGCTCATCATGCTGCGGTTGCAGCTCAGGTGCGGTGGCATCGCCAAACCAACGGCGCATGCGCTGCGCCACGGCCTCGGGCGTGTACGGGCGAGTGCCAAACCAGAACTCCAGGACCTCGTGGGGGCGGCGGTGCAGATTCACGGTGGCGGTACTCATCGGTGCAACAGCGGCTCGGCCATCCACCAGGCCGTGACCAGAATCAGCGCGGCCATCGAGATATTGAAGGCAATGCGGATCCAGCGTACGCGCAGGAACGGCCGCAGGCCGGCGCCGAACAGCACCCACGTCACCGTGCACGGCGGCAGGATGGCCGCGGTGACGCCCAGCAGCAGCAGCAGGCTGGTCGCTGGCGGCAGGGCGTTGCGCGCCACGATGCCGACGGCCGCCACCGCCGCGCCCCAGGCCTTGGGATTCACCAACTGAAACAGAGCCCCCTGCAGCCAGGTTTGCGGGGCGCTGGTCAACGGCTCGGACGCGCCCGCATCAATGGTGACCTGCCGGGCGAAGCCTTCGCGCAGCAGTTGGTATCCGAGCCAGGCCAGGTACAACACGCAGACCACGGTAAGTGCGCTCTTGAGAATCGGATAGGTCTCGATCAGCGTCCCGACTCCCGCATAGGCGATCAAGACTATGCCCAGAAATCCACTCGTCACCCCGAGCAGATGCGCAGTGGTACGGCGCATGCCAAAACGCGCACCGGAGCTCAGCAGCATGAAGTTGTTGGGACCAGGGGTGATCGCCATGACGAAGGTGAAGGCGGCGAGCGGTGGCACGGCGTTAACTAGTGATGTCATGTAGTACATTGACCGGAAAGCTGAGGTCGGTAATATTCGGGTGTAGGGCTGATGCGTGCAATCGGGTGTCTGGTGCGAGGGCCGTCGAACGAGGCCTGAAGCTTGAGCTGCTGTCCTGGGGGGGTCAACCTGGGGCTCCCCACGTTAAGTCTTTGTATTATATAAGGATCATCCTTCGCAGCGCGGCGAAGGATTGGTGTCGTGTGTGCCGGCACCGCGTCGGTACGAGGTTAGAGGGTAGTCATGGCCTATAAGAGAGTGCGACTCGGCCCGCCGCCGAAACAGGGTCTTTACGATCCGCGGTTCGAGCACGACGCCTGTGGCGTGGGTTTCGTCGCCGACATCAAGGGTCGTAAATCGCATCGCATACTGCAGCAGGCCATCCAGGTGCTGCGCAACCTCGATCATCGCGGTGCCTGCGGCTGCGAGGTCAACACGGGCGATGGCGCCGGTGTGCTGCTGCAGATGCCGCACGAGTTCTTGCTCGAAGCCTGCAACAAGGTGCGCATCGCGCTGCCCGACCCCGGCCAGTACGGCTGCGGCCTGGTGTTTCTGCCGCGCAACCCCACCAAGCGGCGCAAGCTCGAAGAGCAGCTCGGCCATATCGTTCAATCGACTGGCCTCACGCTGCTGGGCTGGCGCACCGTGCCTACCGACAACACGACGCTGGGTGAGACTGCGCGCGCCAGTGAACCCTTCGTGCGCCAGGTGTTCATCGGTCGCGGGCCGCAGATCAAGACCGAGATGGACTTCGAACGCGCCCTCTATGTGGTGCGCAAGCGCGGCTACAGCGAGATCCGCACCTCGACCATCGACGGCGCCGAATACTGGTATGTGGCCAGCCTCTCGTGCAAGACCATAGTCTACAAGGGCATGCTGCTGACCGAGCAGCTGCCACGGTATTTTCCCGATCTGCAGAACCCGGCGATGATCACCGCGCTGGCGCTGGTGCATTCGCGCTTCAGCACCAACACCTTTCCGAGCTGGGATCGCGCCCACCCGTATCGCTACATCGCGCACAACGGCGAGATCAATACCCTGCGCGGCAATATCAACTGGATCAAGGCACGCGAGGCGCTGTTCGAGTCGGAGCTGTTCGGCGAGCAGATGCGCGCCATCCTGCCAGTGGTCAATCCGAACGGCAGCGATTCGGCGATGTTCGACAACACGCTGGAGCTGCTGGTACTCGCGGGCCGCTCTTTGCCGCACGCCGTGATGATGATGATCCCGGAACCCTGGTCGGCGCACGAGAGCATGGATGATTCGACTACGCGCGTTCTACCAGTTTCACTCCTGCCTGATGGAGCCCTGGGATGGCCCGGCCTCAATTGTGTTCACCGATGGCCGGCAGATCGGCGCGGTGCTCGATCGCAATGGCTTGCGGCCCTCGCGCTACTACGTCACCAGGGACGATTTCGTGGTGATGGCGTCCGAAGTCGGGGTGCTCGATTTTCCGCCCGGGCAGATCGTGCGCAAGGGGCGTCTGCAGCCCGGGCGCATGTTCCTGGTCGATACCGAGCAGGGTCGCATCATTGAGGACGAGGAGATCAAACGCACGGTGGCCGCCGAGCGGCCCTATCGGCAGTGGCTCGATGAACACCTGGTCAGGCTCGAGCAGCTGCCGGCAGCCGGCGAACTGCCGCGACCGGATCACGACACGCTGCTGCAGCGCCAGGTCGCGTTTGGCTATAGCTTCGAAGATCAGCGCCTGCTCATCGATCCGATGGGACGCAGTGGTGTCGAGGCCGTGGGTTCGATGGGCAACGACACGCCGCTCGCGGCGCTGTCGTCCAAACCACGCCTGCTGTACGACTATTTCAAGCAGCTGTTTGCACAGGTCACCAACCCGCCGATCGACAGCATCCGCGAAGAGCTGATCATTTCCAGCGAAATGCTGATCGGTTCGGAAGGCAACCTGCTGCAGCCACGGCCCGCCGACTGCCGGCAGCTGGAGCTGAGCGGCCCGATTCTCACCAATGAGGACTTTGCGCGGCTGCGGCGCATGGAGCTGCCCGGACTGAAAGTCGGGGTGCTGCCGATATTGTTTCGCGTCACGCGCGGCGAACTGGGCCTGGTCAAATCGATGGAAGAGCTGCGCATCATGGCGCGCCGCATGATCGAGGAAGACGGCGTCGCGGTGCTGATCCTCACCGATCGCGGCATCAACCGGGATTTCGCGGCGGTGCCGGCCCTGCTGGCGGTTGCCGGTCTGCACCATTATCTGATTCGCGAAGGATTGCGTACCCGTGTCAGCCTGGTGCTCGAAACCGGCGAGGCGCGCGAGGTGCACCACTTCGCGCTGCTGATCGGTTACGGTTGCAGCGCCATCAACCCGTATCTGGCCTTCGAGACCATGGACGGCATGATTGCCGAAGGCATGCTCGCCAACGTCGATCACAAGCTGGCCTGCAGGAATTTCGTCAAGGCCGCGACCAAGGGCGTGATCAAGGTCATGTCCAAGATGGGCATCTCGGCGATCCAGAGTTATCACGGCGCGCAGGTGTTCGAGGCCGTGGGCCTGCGCCAGGATGTCATCGACGAATATTTCACCTGGACAACCTCGCGCATCGGCGGTATCGGCATCGATGTCGTGGCCAAGGAAGTGCTGATGCGGCACAGCGCCGCATTCGCCGAGCGTTCGGGCGAGCACGAGCCCTTGACGGCAGGTGGCCAGTACCAATGGCGCGCCGGGGGTGAATACCATCTCTTCAATCCCGAATCGATACATCGCCTGCAGAAAGCAGTGCGCACCGGCAGCTACGCCACCTATAAATCGTACGCTGCGCTGATCAACGACCAGTCAAAGCAGCTGTGCACCCTGCGTGGCCTGCTCGATCTCATCGCCGGCGATGCCGTGCCGATTGAAGAGGTCGAGCCGGTTGAGGCACTGATGAAGCGCTTCAAGACCGGCGCGATGTCTTACGGGTCGATCAGCAAGGAAGCGCATGAGACCCTGGCGATCGCCATGAACCGCATCGGCGGCAAGAGCAACACCGGCGAGGGCGGCGAAGACCCGGAGCGCTTCAGACCCATGGCCAATGGCGATTCAAAGAATTCTGCCATCAAGCAGGTGGCCTCGGGGCGCTTCGGCGTCACCAGCGAATACCTGGTGAGCGCGCGCGAATTGCAGATCAAGATGGCGCAGGGCGCCAAGCCCGGCGAAGGCGGGCAGCTGCCCGGCTCAAAGGTCTATCCGTGGATCGCCAAGACCCGCCACACGACCGCCGGTGTCGGCCTGATCTCACCGCCACCGCACCACGATATCTATTCCATCGAAGACCTGGCCGAGCTGATTCACGACCTGAAGAATGCCAATCGCGAGGCGCGCATCAGCGTCAAGCTGGTCGCCGAGGTGGGCGTCGGCACGATTGCCGCCGGCGTTTCCAAGGCGCACGCTGATGTGGTGCTGATCAGCGGCTATGACGGCGGCACCGGCGCCGCGCCGCAGACTTCGATTGCGCACGCAGGTCTCCCCTGGGAACTCGGGCTGGCCGAAGCGCACCAGACACTGGTGCTCAACAATCTGCGCAGCCGCATCGTGGTAGAGACAGATGGGCAGCTCAAGACCGGCCGCGATGTGATCATCGCAGCGCTGCTGGGCGCTGAGGAATTTGGTTTTGCCACCGCGCCGCTGGTCTCGGTGGGCTGCATCCTCATGCGGGTCTGTCATCTGAATACCTGTCCCGTGGGCGTGGCGACGCAGGATCCGCGCCTGCGCGAGCGCTTCACGGGCAAGCCGGAGCATGTGATCAACTTCATGCGCTTCATCGCCCAGGACATGCGCGAGCTGATGGCGCAGCTCGGCTTCCGCACAGTCGACGAGATGGTCGGTCGTGTCGATCGACTCGAACCACGCAAGGCCATCGATCACTGGAAGGCGCGTGGCTTTGATTTCAGCAATATCCTCTACCAGCCCGATGTCGGCGATGAGGTCGGTCGTTTTCAGCGCGACATACAGGATCACGGCCTCGACAAGGCACTCGATGTCACGACGCTGCTGGAGCTGTGCCGTCCGGCGCTGGAACGTGGCGAGCCGGTGAGCGCTGAACTGCCGATTCGCAACGTCAATCGCGTGGTGGGCACGATCACTGGCAGTGAACTCACACGTCGTTACGGCGCCAGGGGGTTGCCGGCCGATACCATCCGCCTGAAGTTCACTGGCTCCGCCGGCCAGAGCTTCGGTGCCTTCCTGCCGCCAGGTATGACGCTGCGACTGGAAGGCGATGCCAATGACTACGTGGGCAAGGGTCTGTCGGGCGGCAAGCTGATCATTTATCCGCCGGCCGATTCGTCCTTCGCAGCTGCCGACAACATCATCATCGGCAATGTCGCCCTGTATGGGGCCACCAGTGGTGCAGCCTACATCGGTGGCATGGCGGGCGAGCGCTTCGCGGTGCGCAATAGCGGCGTCGATGCCGTGGTGGAATCGGTGGGTGATCACGGCTGCGAGTACATGACGGGTGGTCGCGTGGTGGTGCTGGGCCGCGCCGGCCGGAATTTCGGCGCCGGCATGTCCGGGGGCGTGGCCTACGTGCTCGATGAAGTCGGTGACTTCCCCAAACGAGTGAACACCCAGATGGTCGGCATCGAGCGCATTGACGACAGCGCGGAGAGCGCTGCGGTGCGAGCGCTGGTGCAGCAGCACCTGGAGTACACCGGTAGCAGCCGCGCCCGCACGCTGCTCGAGCGCTGGGATACCGTGGTGCCACACTTCGTCAAGGTGATGCCCAAGGATTACAAGCGCGTGCTGGCCTGCGTGCGCCGTGCGCACGATCAGGGGCTCTCGGGCGATGAGGCGATCATGGCGGCCTTTGAAGAAAACGCCCGTGATCTGGCGCGCGTCGGCGGCAACTGAACAATGCGCAGCACTCGCAGCCAACGGCACACAGCACATGGGTAAACCTACGGGATTTATCGAGTACCTGCGTGAGTTGCCGGTCGATCGCACGCCGCTCGAGCGCGTCGGCGACTGGAGCGAATTCCATCACCACATGGAAGAAAAGCATCTGCGTCAGCAGGGTGCCCGTTGCATGGATTGCGGCGTGCCGTTCTGCCAGACCGGCAAGCTCATCAGCGGCATGGCTTCCGGTTGCCCGGTCAACAACCTGATTCCGGAATGGAATGACCTGGTGTATCGCGGCCTGTGGCGCGAAGCACTCGAGCGCCTGCACCTGACCAATAATTTCCCCGAGTTTACCGGGCGTGTCTGTCCGGCGCCCTGCGAGGGCTCGTGCGTGCTGGGCATGAACAGTCCGCCGGTCACGATCAAGACCCTTGAAAATGCCATTATCGACCAGGGATTCGAATCCGGCTGGGTGCTGCCGCATGTGCCGGGCAGGCGCACCGGCAAAAAAGTGGTGGTGGTGGGTTCCGGGCCGGCGGGCCTCGCCGCTGCCGCACAGCTCAATCGCGTTGGTCACACGGTGACGGTGCTCGAGCGCGCTGACCGGCCCGGCGGCCTGCTGATGTACGGCATTCCCAATATGAAGCTCGACAAGCGCGCGGTCGTGCTGCGGCGCATCGAATTGCTCGAGCGCGAAGGCGTCAAGTTCCTGTGCAACGCCGAGGTCGGCGAAAACGTCGAGGCCATGCTGCTGCTGCGCGATTTCGACGCCGTGGTGCTGTGCACCGGCGCCACGCAGGCGCGCGACCTGCCGGTAGAGGGGCGGGCCCTGGGCGGCGTGCATCTGGCGATGGACTACCTCACCCTCAGCACCCAGGCCCTGCTGAACGGCGGCCCGGAGCATGCCACCATCCATGCCAGCGGCAAGGATGTCGTGGTGATTGGTGGCGGCGATACCGGTACCGACTGCGTCGGTACGGCCATGCGCCAGGGTTGCCGGAGTCTCACCCAGATTGAAATTCTGCCGCGCCCGCCCGATGAGCGCGCGGCCGACAATCCCTGGCCCGAGTGGCCCAGGGTTTATAAGCTCGATTATGGCCAGGAAGAAGCGGCGGCACGCTTCGGCGCCGACCCGCGTGCCTACGTCACCACGGTGAAGAAATTCATCGCTGCCGCCGATGGCGCCGTGGCGCAGGTACTCACGGTACAGGTCAAGTGGGAAAAGAGTTCCTCCGGTCAATTCACTGCCGTCGAACAGCCAGGTTCCGAGCGCACACTACCCGCGCAGCTGGTGTTGCTGGCGATGGGATTCACCGGGCCTGAGCCGGCGCTGCTGCAGGAACTGGGTACGGCGCTCGATGCCCGCGGCAACGTCGCCGCTGAACATGGCAGCTTCACGACCAGCGTCAAGGGCGTGTTCGCAGCCGGCGACTGCCGGCGCGGCCAAAGCCTGGTGGTGTGGGCGATCAATGAAGGTCGCGGCGCGGCGCGCGAATGCGACCGCTATCTGATGGGACGCAGCAACCTGCCGTAGCGCAGGATCGCCACTGTGAATAGCTCCGCGCTCAGCGCCTGCATCATCACCTACAACGAGGCCGATCGTATTGGCCCGTGCCTCGAGGCGCTGCGCTTCTGCGACGAAATCGTGGTAGTCGATGCGCATTCAACCGACGCTACGCGCGCGATCGCCGCCCGCCTGGGCGCCCGCGTCATCGAGCGTGACTGGCCGGGCTACCGCTCGCAGAAGCAGTTTGCCAGCGATGCTGCGCAGTTCGACTGGGTGCTGTGCGTCGATGCTGACGAGCGCGTCACGCCAGCGCTGCGCGCCGAAATCGAGACACTGCGCGGCGGTGGTTTTGCCGGCGCGCGCGGCTGGAGCATCCCGCGGCTCACTGAATACTTTGGCCGCTTCCTGCGCCACGGCAATGCCTGGCCGGATCGTCAGATCCGCCTGTACGATCGTCGCGCCGCCCGCTGGACCGGCTACGAAGTGCACGAGAAAATTGCCGTGCAGGGTACGGTAGGTAGGCTGGCTGGTCCGCTCGAGCACTTCGCCTATCGCAGTTTCGATGAGCATCTCGCCCGGATGGATCGCTACGCCGCACTCATGGCGACGGAGATGTTTCGCGCTGGCCGACGCTGTGGATTCCTGCCGGTAGTATTCAATCCGGCCTGGCGCCTGTTTCGCGGCCTGGTCATCAAGGCTGGCGCGCTGGATGGCTGGCGCGGCCTGATGTTTCATATCGTCGAGGCCGGATACGTGCGGCGCAAGTACCTGCGGCTCTGGGCGCTGAGCCGGCAACTTCCGCTCCCAGCTGCCGAACCCTGAGCGTCAGTGCGTGTGCATGAGCGCAGCGCGCGGATTGCGCTGTAGCCGGCGATCGCACAAACTTGCCCGAGTTGCGGTGGATTGAGGGCGGCAGATGGCGACGCGCAGTAAGACGGTCAGGCCAGCGGCGCGCGCAACGGCTAAATCCGCTCGCCCACGCGCCAGTTCCTCCAGCCGCAAGCGACTGAAGATGGCGGGCAGTGAGCGTGGGCTGGCGAGCGCCGAGATTGCGTTGCCGCGCGAGCATCCGGAGCTGAGCAGGCTGGTGACCCTGGTCGGGCAGGCCGGTGGCGCGGTGATTGGAGCCTATCGCGATCCGCTCGGCGGCCGGGCCCTGCTGCTCGCCACACTGCCGCTGCGCGCCGTGCAGCCCACGCCATTTCAGCGCGATCTGTCGCCCACGCATAGCAAGCGGCTGGCGGAAAAGATCGAGCAGGCCGGGGCGTTTCTCGACCCACTGATTGTGGTGCAGGGCCAGGAGGGCGGCTTCTGGACTCCGAACGGCCGCCATCGGCTCGCCGCCGCCAGGCTGTTGGGCCTGCGGCAGATCACGGCATTGATCTGTCCGGATGAAGCGCTCGCCTATCGCATCCTCGCGCTCAACACCGAGAAGGCACACAACCTTAAGGATCGCAGCCTGGAAGTGATCCGCATGGCGCGCAATCTGGCACGCCGTGAACCCACAGGGCGCGAGCTGCAGTACGCGCAGCAGTTCGAGGCCCCGGAGTTGCTCACGCTCGGCATACTCTACGAGGAGAACCTGCGCTTTGCCGGCGGTGCCTACAGTTCGTTCCTGCGCAAGGTCGATCGCTTCAGCGATCGCACCCTGAGTGTCAGCCTGCGCGAACGCGCCGGTTACGCCTCGCGCCTCAGGGAGATTGATGTGCAGGTAAAGAAAATAATTGCCGCCCTGACGCTCAAGGGCTTCAAGTCTCCCTACCTGCGCAACTACGTCGTGGCGCGCATCAACCCGGTGCGCTTCATCAAGCCAGCGAAGGGCGCCAAGGGGCCACTGATGCCGATCGGTCAGGCGCTGACACGCATGACGGCCGCGGCGAAGGGGTTCAAGACCGAGTCAGTGTCGAATGCTGATCTGGCCTGGGTGGCCGTGGGGGCGGGCGCGCAGGACTGACACTCGTTTTGATACAGACATCAAGCTGCAGCAGACCGCGATCTGCAGGCCACACCGGAGCCATAGCCATGAGCACAGTCACGCGACGTCAATTCGTACAGCTTGCCGGCATGGCAGCGATTGCCGGCGGTCACAGCGCCGCAGCGGCGACCACGGGAGCAGCCCCGGCCGCCATACCCGGCAATGCTGCCGGCGCATTTGACCACGTCAGCATTCCGGTGCCGTTGCCCTTTGATCCCCGCAAGCTCGCCGGTCTGTCCGAGCGTCTGCTGCAATCTCATTGGGAAAACAACTATAGCGGCGCAGTCAAAGCGCTCAACACGGTGCGTTCGCGCCTGAGCCAGGCACTGGCCGACAGCACGACACCGCCTTACCTCTACAACGCGCTCAAGCGTGAGCAGCAGCTACGCTCAGGCTCAGTCGTACTGCATGAACTCTATTTCGCGAACCTGGGTGGCGATGGCAAGGCGCCGGCAAGGGTGCGCTCGGCGCTGGCTGCCGCGTTTGGCAGTTTCGATACCTGGGAAACCGAGTTTCGCAAAATCGGCCAGGGGCTGGGCGGCGGCTCGGGCTGGGTGATGCTGGGGTATAACCATGGTCTCAAGCTGCTGGAAAATTACTGCATGGGCGATCACGCCACGGCGCCTGCGAGCGTCACGCCGCTACTGATGATGGACATGTATGAGCATGCCTATCAGATGGACTACGGCGCGGCCGCCGCGAAATACATCGACGCCTTCTTCGCCAACCTGCAGTGGGACCAGGTGGCTGAGCGACTGTCAGGGATCACTGCTGGCTGATCGCGGCGTCGGCCGCTGGTGCATGATCAGCCCGCGTAGATCATCGACGCCCGACATTGTTCGCGCCACGTCTGTTCATCGATTGTCGTCACCGCGTCGAGATCCGCAGCGCTCGCGCCGGCGGCTTCGATCCACTGACGCAACCGTGGCCCGCCGTTGATGACGTCAAAGGCGAGTCGGCTATGCTCATATTCATAGGCGAAGTCGCGCCACAGATGAAATTGCGGGTGGATGGTGCGCACCGCCTTCAGTAAGGCCGCGACCACCCGCCAGGGGCGGAACAACCGGTGCTGATAGCCGCTGTCGGCGACATGTATCTGCACACCGTGGCAGAGTCTGCCCGCGTGTTTATGAAAGGTAGGCTCGAACCAGCATTCGCGCAGCGTGCAGCCGGTCAGCCATTGCGGTGCAATTGTGTGCATGTGCGCGATCAGGGCAGGGGCATCCAGATCGGGCGCGCCGATGATTTCCAGTGGGCGAGTCGTGCCGCGGCCTTCCGAGAGTTCGGTGCCTTCGATCATAACGGTACCGGCGTAACAGCGGACCATCGACAGGTTCGGAGCATTGGGACTCGGGTTGACCCAGGCGCGTACCTCCAGCGGCCAGCCGTAACCCGGCGCCGCATCAGGTTGCCAACCCTGCATTTCGATTACCCGCAGATCCAGGTCCAGATGTCGTGTCGATACAAACCAGCGCGCCAGTTCACCCATGCTCAGGCCATGACGCATGGGCATGGCGCCAGCGCCGACGAAACTCTCCCAGCCGGCTTCAAGCAGCAGACCCTCGACCGGGCGTCCGGCAGGATTCGGGCGATCAAGGATCCACACCGCCTTGTGATGTGCGGCGCACGCTTCGAGCAGGTAACTCAGCGTCGTGATGAACGTGTAGACGCGACAACCGACATCCTGCAGGTCTATCAACAGCACATCAAAGGCGTCCAGCATCGCGCTGGTGGGTCGGCGCACATTTCCATAGAGACTGTACACCGGGATGCCGTGGCGCGGGTCATGGAAATCATCGGACTCGATCATGTTGTCCTGCTTGTCGCCACGCAGCCCGTGCTGCGGGCCAAACGCTGCGCACACGCGCAGGTCCGGCAGGGAGCACAACGCATCGAGCGAGTGGCCCAGATTCGCTGTCACCGAAGCCGGATGCGCGAGCAGCGCCAGGCGCTGGCCGGCCAGCGGACGGCGCAAGGTCGCGTCTTCTATGAGCCTGTCGATGCCGAATTTCACGTGAGTCATGCGTGGTCGCTAAGCTGGCATGAATTCTAGTTGGCGGGAACGGTCAGCGTGCAGCTAAAACCTGCCGGATCATGAAAATCAGGTTGCGCACGCGGGTGCCGCAGCGCCCAATGGGACAAGGTCCCGTCACAGCTCTCGACCACCGCGGCAAGATTCAGCTGCCAGGAAACGGCTTGCCGCCTGGCCGCCATTGACGGCACAGTCAGCGCGGCATGCACGCGCAGGCTGTTACCCTGAGGGACTGCAAGCACAGTGCAGGCAGTCGCCTCGAGATCGCGACGCGCGCTGCGATAGTCGTCGAATTCGTAGGCGGCCCAGTCGCCACTGGGTGAAAAATTGAACTCCAGGTACCGGGTTGCAGCGCCTACCCGGGCAAACAACTCCAGGCAGGTGTGCTGCCACAGCTCATTGCGACGCGTCGGACCGTGTGCTGGCGCAGGCAGCTGCTGCGGCAATTTGAGCTTGTGCAGATCGCCATTCAGCAGGAATTCCAGTGTCAGCAGACCGACCGCGTCGATGGACCCTGAGGCGGCAATAGCCTGGATGGGCGACCAGGCGCTGGTTGCGTGTGGTTGCAGAGCGAGCCCGGTAAAGCTGCCGTTCATCGGCGCGGTGGCGCGCTGTCGTAAAGTCGTCCGTCACGATGGGCAAAGACACCCTGGCCCTTTGGAATCTGCAGATCGATGTCGGGATAGTCGGTGGCGTCTTCTTCGGGTCGACGCGAACCCACTTCGAGCACCACGACTTCGTTGGCGCTGCGATTCTGCAACTGGTGTCCGTTGGCGACGCCCGCCTTGAAGCCGGCAGCCTCGCCAGGGCGCAGCAGCTCTTCGCCGGCATCGGTGACCAGCACGACTTCGCCCTTGAGCACATAGATGAACTCGTCTTCAGCGCTGTGCCAATGGCGCTGGCTGGACCAGCAGCCGGGCGGCAGGTGCAGGCGATTGACGCCAAACTGTGTAAGGCCCGCCGCGTCACCCAGCCGCGCCCGTTGCCGCTGCAGGCAGGGTGCGTCGTAGGGTGGCGGGTATCTGGTTCCGGTAACAACAACAACATTCTGTTCGGCAATCTTCGCAACCATGTGAGGCTCCAACAGGCTAGTGAGTGGATTGCATTGCGGTCGGCGTTGCATCGATGCGCACCACCTCGGCGCGCGCGACGGCTGGGCGATCGTCGCGTACGTAAGCCCACGTCAGGCTGTGCAGGTTCGCCAGTAGAGCATGCACGAAGGCGTCCTGACGGCGTCGGGCCATGGCCACCGGCACGCCATGATTCAGTATGGCAAAATAGACCGTGCCGCGATCACTGGTGCGAATGGCACCGGTCAGGGCACTGGCGCCGTAGTCTCCAAAGGTGCCGGTCTTGCCCACTACCCGACCGCTGTCTGCGGCGGCATTCAGACGCGCGCGCAAAGTACCCTCATCGACGCCAGCTACCGGGAGTATATCCACCAGTGTGTGCCCGGACAGGAGCAACTCCTGCTCGAGCGCGCGCAGCAGCTTGACGACCGAGCGCGGACTCAGGCGATTGCGTGCGTCAGTGCCGGCACCGTCGCCGAGTATGATCTCGGCGTGCATTGCTTCCGGCACGGCGGCCCGGGCGATTTCCTGCACGGCAGCGGCGCCACCGGCGGCGTCGGCCAGCGGCTTGAAAATGTTGTTGGAATAATCATTGAGTGCCTTGACCAGCGGCAACAGGGGTTGTGAGCGGTGTATAAGCAGCGGCTGTGCCGCGGCCGTGCCGCTGTCGAAGTGCCCGTCGTCGAACTGCAACGCGGGTGCGCGTTCGCTATCGGCACCGGCCAGGTCCGGCCAGGCACTGCGCACGTCCAGCCACGCCGCCGTTGGTGCGGCCCCCGCCAGCACGGCGCGCAGGCGCGTGGTGGCGGCGTCATCCTGCCAGTCGAACATCAGGGTGCCCGTCAGCCGCAGTGTGCCTGCGACACGCAGCACGCCGAGTGCGCGCAGTCGCGCCCCGATCAGCAACGCATTTTCGTCAACGAAGTAGGGGTCGCCGCTGCCCTCGAACAGCAGATCACCCTGCACGGCACCATCGTGCAACGGACCGGTCGCGGCCACGGTCGTGACAAACCGGTAATCGGGTCCCAGGCGCCGCAACAGTGCCAGGGTCGTGGGAATTTTGGAAACGGAAGCCGGATGCACCGCTGTGGCGGCAGCCTGGGCGAGTAGCACGGTGCCATCACTGGTCTCGACATAAACGCCCTGGCCAGCGCCCAGCAGGTGGCGGGCGATCGACGCCAGATCCTGCGTGGCGCCGGCCTGCACACTTGCGCAAGCGAGCAGCAGCGCAAAAGTTGCCTGCCTGCGCCTTGCGACGGGCCGACGCCGGTCTGCGGATGATGGCGTGCTGCCCAGAAATCCTCCGAATCAGAAAGTGCAATAATGCCCCATTCCTGCCACGGGGGCATGTCATGTCACGGATCCACAAGGGGCCCGCTACTGTGCGCGGGGTGCTGGCGACACTGACGGCACTGGCTGCCGCAGCGGCGACGCCGTGTGCGTTGGCGGACACGGCAGCGACGGCCCTCGACCCGGCCAATCCATTCGCCGCTGCCAGCACCTTGCCCTACGAATTGCCGCCATTTGATCGCATAAAGGACAGCGATTTCATGCCCGCTTACCTTGCGGGTATGGCCGGGCAACTGGCGGAAGTGGCCGCGATCGAGGCCAATCCCGAGCCTGCCACCTTTGAAAATACTTCATTGGCATTGGAGCGCTCGGGGCGCCTGCTGGAGCGCACCAGCCGGGTGTTCAACGCACTGAATGCATCGCATGGCAGCGAGGCCTCGCAAAAGACCGAAGCCGAGCTGGCCCCGCTCCTGGCCGCGCATGCCGATGCCATCAATCTGGACGCAGTCCTGTTCGCGCGTCTCGATCAATTGCATGAACGTCGCAGTGCGCTCGGGCTGGACGCCGAGTCGCTGGCGCTGCTCGAGCGTCAGCATCTGGAAATGGTGCGCGCCGGGGCCCGGCTGCCCGCAGCGGCCAAGGCGCAGCTGCGCGGGTACAACGCCGACATATCCACCCTGGAGGCACGCTTTGGCCAGAACCTGCTCAAGGCGGCGCGTGACGGTGGCGTGATCGTCGCACAAGTGGGCGAGCTCGATGGTCTGTCAGCCGAGCAGATTGCGACCGCGGCGGAAGCTGCCAAGGCCCGCGGCCTGAGCGGCCAGTGGCTGCTGACACTGCAAAACACCACGACCCAGCCGCTGCTGACGCAGCTGCGCAATCGTGCTTTGCGCGAACGCATTTATCGCGCTTCGGTCACACGTGCCAGCAGCGGCGACACCAGCAATCTGCCAGTGCTGACGCAGTTGGTGAAATTGCGCGCCGCCCGGGCGCAGTTGCTGGGTTACGCCAGTCATGCGGCCTTCGCGCTGGAGGATGAGACCGCCGCCACGCCGGCAGCGGCCGATGCCATGCTGCGCCAGCTGGCGGGGCCGGCACGTGCCGCGGTACAACGCGAGGCCGCGCAGATTCGCAAGCTGATCGGCGCGCAGGCTGCAGCCACGCATACCAGGCCCATTACCCTGCAAGCCTGGGACTGGGGTTTTTACGCCGAGCAGGTGCGCAAGGCGCAGTACGATTTCAACGAGTCTGAGGTAAGGCCCTATTTTGAGCTGAACCGCGTGCTGCACGACGGCGTGTTCTACGCGGCGCAGGAATTGTTCGGTTTGAGTTTCAAGGAACGCAAGGATCTGCCGGTCTACGGCCCGGACGTAGACATCTACGAAGTCTTTGACGCCGACGGTTCCGCCCTGGGCCTGTTTATTACCGATTACTTCGCGCGTGACAACAAGAACGGTGGCGCGTGGATGGATAACTATGTCGAGCAATCGCAGTTGTTCGGGCACCGGCCGGTAGTAGTCAACAATATCAATATTGAAAAGCCGGCACCCGGCCTGCCGGTATTGCTCACCTTCAGTGAAGTGCGCGATCTGTTTCACGAGTTCGGTCACGCGCTTCATGGTCTGCTGTCGAACGTCAGGTATGAAAGTCTGGCCGGCACGCGCACCGCGCGCGATTTTGTCGAGTATCCTTCGCAATACAACGAAATGTGGGCGCGCGAGCCAGGCGTGCTCGCTCACTATGCGCGCCACTATCAGACTGGCGCAGCCTTGCCGCCGGCGTTGCTGCAGAAGGTCCTGGCGGCACAGAAGTTCAACCAGGGCTATGGCACGGCGAGATTATCGCGGCGGCGGCCATTGATCTGGCCCTGCATGAAGTGAGCGCCAGCCAGGCACCGGCAGCGAGCGACGTTGCCGCGTTTGAACACCGCTCATTGCAGCGCCTGGGCCTCGATCTGGCGGTGGTGCCACCGCGTTACCACGCGCAATATTTCCGTCATATCTTCGCGAGCGAATATTCAGCTGGCTACTATGCTTACCTGTGGAGCGAAGTGCTGGCCCGTGACACCGGGCAATGGCTGCATCAGCATGGTGGCCTGACGCGCGCCAACGGCGCGGTGCTGCGCGACAAGATACTTTCCCGTGGCCGCACCACAAGCCCGCAGCGCCTGTTCGAGCAGTTTTATGGCCGGGCGCCGGACGTGGCGCCACTGCTGGAATATCGCGGCCTGAGCGCAGGCGCACCTTGAATCGTGCAGGTTTCGCGGGCCGCACGGTGCTGGTTACCGGGGCTTCCTCCGGCATCGGCGCCGCGCTGGCGCGTGAATTTGCGGCGCAGGGTGCAGGGGTGGTGCTCGCGGCCCGCCGGCTCGAGCGGCTCGAAGCCCTGGCGGCGGAAATCCGCAGCGCCGGTGGTCAGGCGCTGGCCTGCAGCTGTGATATCACCCGGGCGGGCGATCCCGAGCGGGTACTCGATCAGGTGCACGCCGCGGGCCTCAGTGTTGATATTGTGGTCGCCAATGCCGGGTTCGCGGTGGCCGGCCGCTTCGAGAAGCTGACGCTGGCTGACTATCAGCGTCAATTCGACACCAATGTGTTCGGTGTGCTGCGCACCATTCAGGCGGCGCTCGGCGACGTGCGTGCGCGTCGCGGCAGCGTGGTCATTCTTGGCAGCGTCGCTGGACACATTTCCCTGCCTGGCATTTCCGCGTATTCGATGAGCAAGTTTGCGGTGCGCGCGCTGGCCCACGCCTTGCGCGGCGAACTGCGACCCTACGGGGTCAGCGTGACTCTGATCTCACCAGGCTTTGTAGCTTCGGAATTTCGCCAGATCGACAATGCCGGTCGCTGGCACGCCAACGCACCGGAAACGGTGCCCTCCTGGCTGCTGGTGTCGGCCGCAAGGGCGGCGCGCACTGTGGTGCGGGCGGTCCATCGACGCCAACGTGAGCGCGTCGTGACCGGGCATGGCCGGTTTCTGGTGTGGATCTATCGACATGCGCCGTGGCTGGTCGATGCTGCCGTGCGCCTCGGTCAGCCGGTGCGCAGGGTGGTTCGCTAGGCGCGACGCTCGCCGGGCCGACGCCGATTGCTGCCAGGCGCTTTGGCCTGGCCACCGCCGCCACTGTCATCCGCACGGCGCGGGCCGCTGCGGCGATCGGGATGATGTTGAAACTTGCATTGGCAGTGATCCGGGTCGCTGCAGTCTTTCAGCGGCAGGCGTGGCGCGTCGCTGGACAGCAGGCGTCGGCGCGGATTGGTCAGCACGGCATCGCAGGGCGTGGGGCCCGGAACAATGCTGACTGAATGCCAGGGCTGCTTCGGTGTTCTGGATTTTCCGGGTGTACTCTTGCCGAAGATTTTCATTTCGCGCCCTTCAGGCTCACGGCCGGGTCTGCAACTCGATCTGCAATTCTTCCACCATGGCGCGCAGTTCGCCAAGCTGTTGTTCGAGCCGCTCAAGTCGCTCGCTGGCCAGACCCGGATTCGTCAGGCTGCCTGCAGGCATGGCGGTCCGCGCGGCGCCGTCGGGCGCGCTCGCTACCTTGCGTCGCCGCAGCGAGGTCCGGAGGACCTGTGAACAGCTGTGCATAGCGCGAGTCGCGGCGCCCCGGTTCGCGCGGCAATTGCACTACCAGTGCGCCTTCTGCACGGGCAGCCAGCGCCGCCAGGGCGCTCTCAACGTCACCACTATCGACGAACGGGGTCATGCGCGCGGCACGCGTGCGCAGTTCACCGGGAGTCTGCGGGCCGCGCACCAGCAGCTCGCAGACAATTGCCAGCTCCTGCAATGTAAATTTGAGCCCGGAAAATTCCGTATTGCAGAAGCAATGTTGATACTTGGCAACCCGGCTGCCGAAGCCGCTGCGCTCGATCATCAGGTGTTTGCGCACCAGGCCGTCGATGAGTTGCTGGACTTCGGCCTCGGTGAGATTCAGCACCGGATCGCGATTGCTCTTCTGGTTGCAGGCGTTGGTAAGCGCGTTGATCGACAGCGGATACTGATCGGGCGTGGTGATCTGCTTTTCTATCAGGCAGCCGATCACCCGGGCCTCGGCTGCGCTGAGTGTGAACTTGATACCCATCACCAGCTCCCGACGTTGGGCATCGACGACCATGGCTCACGCGCTGGCCGCCGCTCGCCCTGCTGCAGCAGCTCTATGGAGATCTGATCGGGTGAGCGCACGAAGGCCATGCGGCCATCGCGGGGCGGGCGCAGTATGGCAACGCCGTGGTCCAGCAGTCGCTGACAGGTGGCATAGATATCGCTGACTTCGTAGGCCAGGTGCCCAAAGTTGCGGCCGCCGCCATAATTCTCCGGATCCCAGTTGTGGGTGAGTTCCACCTGCGCGCTGTCGTCGCCCGGCGCGCACAGAAACACCAGCGTGAAGCGACCCTGTTCATAGTCGCGTCGATGCAGTTCGCGCAGACCCAGCGCCTCGCAGTAAAAACGCAGCGAGGCGGCCAGATCAGTAACCCGCACCATGGTGTGCAGATATTTCATGATCACTTCACAATGTCGAGCAGTTCCACGTTGAACACCAGGGTCGAGCCGCCGGGAATCTTGGGCGGCGAGCCACGATCGCCATAGGCGACGTCAGAGGGGCAGATAATGCGGCTCTTGCCGCCCACCTTCATATGCTGCAACGCTTCGGTCCAGCAGGGCACAACCGCGGAGAGCTTGAATGTCATGGGTTCGCCGCGCTGTATCGAGCTGTCGAAAATAGTGCCATCAATCAGTTTGCCTTCGTAGTGCACCTTGACCTGATCGCTCGCCGTCGGCGCGGCACCGCTGCCCGCGCTCAGCGTCGTGATGACGACGCCCGTGGACGTGGTTTCAGTGTTCTTGTCGGCGGCCGCCTTGGCACGAAAGTCAGTGCCAGCCTGCTTCGACTTCTCGACCAGCACGCCGGCGCGTGCTACCTGCAGGGCCTGCGCCTTGCTGCGATAGCTATCGACGTCAACCGCAGGCTTACTGCCCTGCAGGCCGACCGCAAAACCGGATTCCACCATCTGCATCTCGTGCTCGCTGAATGAGAAACTCTTGAGATTGCTGCCGACAATCTGCCCAATGGCATAGGCCGTCTTTTCTTCTTCAGTCTGCGGGCCGCCAGCCGTCGCGGGCGGGGCAGCATGTGCGGCATGTGGGGCAGGTGCGGCAGGCGCGGCGGCCCAGGCAGCAGCACTCAGGGTGCAGAGCACGATCAGTGGCAGTATGCGGGTCATGAAGGTCTCCAGTGTCCGGTGGAAAAAGTGCGTTCGGCAGGCTGTCTTGGGCGCGCTATTCTAGCGCCCGTGCCGGCCAGACGTCGAAAAACACCTGTAGAAGCGCGCGCGGTCTC
The DNA here is from genome assembly GCA_963823235.1 of uncultured Gammaproteobacteria bacterium. GTDB lineage: Bacteria > Pseudomonadota > Gammaproteobacteria > Steroidobacterales > Steroidobacteraceae > FEN-1191. The sequence goes on from CAWGKS010000007.1 coordinate 1,009,077, forward strand.
ACCCGCCGAGCGACCCATGCGCTTGTTAAATGAGCGTGACTTGGGCGAGCGGCTGCGGGCGGCCTGTCGGGCGGGCGACGGTGTGACGGGCGCACACTGCATTCATGAGTTCTGGATGCGCGGTGCCATGGCCGTACACATTGAGCAGTGGCTCACAGTTTTGTGGCAGGCAGCGGCGTCGTCGGTGCCCGATTGGCTGCCCATGCGTCACGTGGAATGGCTGCCCCTGGCGTATGAGGTTGCGGCGCGCTTCCAGGCCAGGCGCCGCGGACGCTCCAATATCTACCTGGTTTTACTCGACTACAGCGACTCGCGCCCTGAGCCCTATGGCGTTTATGTCGGTATGAGCAGCTACCCGCCTGCCGTGCGGTTTGACCAGCATAAAGCCGGTATTCGGGCTGCCGGCAGCGTAACGCGCCGCGGCCTGGAGCTGCTCGCTGGCCCGACGCTCCATTTGCAGGGTCTAGCCCGCGGCGAAGCGGCCGATATTGAAGAGCAGCTGGGCGCGGCTCTGCGTCTGGAGGGTCTGTTTGTGCAGGGTGGTCACTGACGACGCCCCCGGCAGTGTAAAGTATTTTCAGCTGGTGACGATACTGTCGGCAGATGCACCAAAATGTGACCAGGGACTACTATGCATTATCCGCAGACTGCAGCAGAAAGCGCCGAGCTCCTACGGCTGGTGCTGCCGCGCATTGCAAAACATGGTGGGCATTACGGACCCGATGCTTACGCGGTCTGGTATGAGCATCTTGCCGGTCTCAACAAACCCCTGACCGAGGAACTCAATTCACTGCTGCAGACCCCGGAGGCCGTTGGCCAGCCGCACATTGAGCAGCTCCACCAGCGACACCTGTCGGCGCGCGAGGCCCGTGCCGCAGAAGTGGTGCAGGAGGGTCTGGGCGAGCTGCTGCGCAAGTTGAGCGAGATTGCTGCAACTTCCGGCGCCGGCACGGCAGATTATGCGCGCGCCCTGGCAGCCTCCGAGCAGGAGCTGGGCGCAATCAGCGATGCCGCAGGATTGCAACGGGTTATCAGGTCGCTGGTCGACTCAACGACTGCGGCACGCAGTACCACCGAGAAAGTCGAGGCTGAGCTCGCTGCCAGTCGCGCAGAAATGGCGCAACTGCGCTCCAACCTGGGTGATCTGCAGACCGAAGCGCTTACTGATCCGCTCACCGGTCTGCACAATCGCCGCGGTTTTGAACGCACGCTGGCGGAACTGTACGCTGGAGGCAGCAATGGGCTCACGAGCGCGGCACTACTGCTGGCAGACATCGATCACTTCAAGCGCGTCAACGATACCTATGGACATCTGGTCGGCGACCAGGTCATTCGCGCCACAGCCCAGGTGCTGAAGGGAGCGGTGAAAGGGCGCGACGTCGTGGCGCGCTTTGGTGGCGAGGAATTCATGGTGCTGCTCCCTGATACGCCGGGGCAGGGGGCGCTGGCGCTCGCTGAACAGATTCGCAGCGCCTTCGGCAAGCTGCGGATACGTCGCAGCGGCAGTGATGAGGTGATTGCCCAGGTCACCATTTCCATCGGGGTGGCGACGCCGCTGGCAGGTGAGAGCCTGGAACAGGCCATTGATCGTGCCGACAAGGCGCTGTATCAGGCCAAGAATGCGGGACGCAACTGCGTCCGCCTTGCGGCTAAGGCGGCAGCCGCCTGACTTTCCCTTTATGATGCGGCCATGATGCCCGCGACTACACCGAGCAGCAGCACAGATCGCACAGCACTGTATGCCGACCTGCAGCGTTCGCTGACAGGGCTGCTCGCCGGTGAGCACGATCTGATCGCCAATGCGGCCAATCTGTCGGCGCTGGTATACCAGACGCTGCCCGACCTGAACTGGGCCGGCTGGTATTTTTTGCGTGGCGATGAACTGGTGCTCGGTCCGTTTCAGGGTAAGCCTGCCTGCGTGCGCATCGGCCTGGGTCGCGGGGTATGCGGCGCGGCGGCGCAGCAGCGTAGCGCGCTGCTGGTGCCGGACGTGCATGTTTTCCCCGGCCACATCGCCTGCGACGCGGCTTCGCGCTCGGAACTGGTGGTGCCCGCCCTGCGCAGTGACGGCACGCTGCTGGGTGTGTTTGATCTCGACAGCCCACAGCCCGCGCGCTTCAATCTTCAGGATCAGCGGGGCATCGAAGCCGCGGTGCGCGTGCTGATCGCTGGCACGCACTGCAATTAATTGAAGCGTTTCTTGAACCCGATATAGAAACCGTCCGGCAGGACGCTGAGCACGAGCGGCGTGTTCTGGCGTTGGCGCATGTAATAGCCTGCCGCGGTACCGAGCGCGTAGCCGGCCAGTACGTCGGATTGCCAGTGGCCATGGACCTTCACCCGCGCTATCGCGTCGTACAGGGGCAGTATTTCGAGCCCGTAGACCCAGGGGTGATCATGCCGGTATTCCAGCACGACTGGCGTGACGATCGCGCTGATAACGGTTACTTCGCCACTCGGAAAGCTGACGTGGCCGCTGCCCTGAAACCACAGGTCAGGATCGGGGGACTGGTTGGGCCGGGACCGCGAAAATGCCAGCTTCATGCCCTGCGCTGCCACGCCGCCGACCACTGTGGCGTCGATCGACTGCCACATCGTATGCCCGAGGCGGCTGTCATTGCCCTCCCAGAGCGCCACCCCGACTTCACCCACCAGCATGGCATTGATCAGCAGCAGTTGATTGCTGCGCGCCCAGATGCCGTGATCGTCCAGGGGTACCAGGTGATCGATTCCCAGCAATCCGCCGCCGGCGCGTGCGGAGCCCGCGAACAGCAGGGCTGCAGCCAGCACGCCCGCCCCGATCTGTGAGCGTATCTGCAATTGAATTCCCTCTGGATGCCGGTGTGCGATCGGGTGTTAGTATAGCGGCGCGTGTTGGACCCGGGATGTTAACTGCCTGTGGCTATGAATTCCCTTAAGAACAAGCGCTTCGCGACCCGTCTCGGTTTTGCCCTGGCGGGCCTGCGGCATGCATGGTCCAGCGAGCACAGTCTGCGGACGCAGCTGGTCGTAGTGGTGCTGGTGATCGCGGCGCTGTGCGCGCTGCGCCCGGCGCCCGTGTGGTGGGCGCTCACACTTCTGGTCAGTTGCGCCGTGATCGCCGCAGAACTTTTTAATACGGCACTTGAGCGTCTTGCCGACCATCTGCATCCCGATCTGCACCCGCAGATACGCATGGTCAAGGACTGCGCCGCTGCCGCCGTACTGGTGATCTCGATCGGCGCGCTACTGGTGGCCGCGGCGCTGGCCTGCAGCCTGCTGCGCCGGGCATAATCGGCCCGCTTATTCCATAACGCCTGAATCAGCGGTGCGTTGACAGGCTGCGGCGCAATTTGCGTGAGCGCCATCATGGAAAGCGGTGCCGCAAAGGCGGCATGCTGGCGCCCATGGAAACCAAAGACACCTTCATGCGCTTCGTCGTTATCGGCTCCATCGTTGTGGTTGGCGCGCTGGCGCTGATCGTGCGCATGCACTCCTGATTCCCGCATCCAGCAGAGAACTTTATCTGCGGTGCCGGACTCTATACTAGGATAGGGGACCGGGCTCAGGCTCGCGTCTGGGCAGGAGGGTTCGATGTCACCGTATAGCAGTCTGGGAATTCTGGCCGCGGCCACCGTGCTGGGGCTTTCGGGTTGTGCGCTGCACGCGCGCTCCGACGTCGATGCCAGGGCGTCAGTGGGCATCTGCCACAATTACGCCTTTGGCGAGGGGGAGCAGAAGCAGCCCGATTCCGTGCCCGCCTTTACCAATCCCCTCAACGAGAAACGCCTGCGTGAGGCGATCCAGAGCCATCTGGCAGCTCACGGCCTGCAGCCGGTAGCCGAGGCCGCGGCCGATTGCACCGTGGGTTACGCGATCGGTTCGCGCCTGGCCATCGATGATGGCTACGGGTACGGCGGCTGGGGTTGGGGCATGGGCTGGGGATGGGGTTACCCGGGAGCCTACGGAGCGCTGGCCTGGGATTCCGGCCCGCACAGTTATCGTGAAGATCGCGTTTCGGTGAATCTCTTCAATGCCCGCACGCATGATGCCCTGTGGCACGCCTCTGTCGACGTGGACATAACGCACCTGACTGGTGCCTCGGCTGAGAAGCGCATCAACGAAGCGGTCACGGTGATGTTCGCCAAGTACCCCGGCGGCACGGCTGCCGCGCCGAGCGCTCCTTAACCCTCGCTGAACTGTGTGCCCGGCAGCGATATGTTTTTCAGCATGTGCTGATCCCCGGTTTTTTGCGGCACTATAGGCCTGCCTGGACCTCAAAGAGCATACCGACCCGGTACGGTCGCAAGCGCAGCGGCGCTGGTTGATGCTGCAACGCGAGGGTACGAACATGTCACTTGGCAAATCAGTTCCGACCGCAACGCCGGTGCGGCCCTGGTTGTCGGCGCTGTTATTCATTTGTGGTGCACTGTGGTACGGAACGCTGGCGGCAGCCGATACCGTCCAGGCAGACGATCCTCCCGGTCGCGTGGCCCGCGTCAATCTGCTCGAGGGACGTGGCTCGCTGCAGCTGGCAGGTAGCGAAACCTGGGTCGATGATCTGCTCAATCGCCCACTCACGGGTGGTGACAAGCTCTGGATCGAATCCGGCGCGCGCGCCGAAGTGCACATTGGTTCGGCGGTGTTGCGCCTGGGCGCGAGTACCGCTCTGCAGTTCATTGCTCTCGATGATCGCACCATCCGTCTGCGGCTCAGCGCCGGATCGTTGAGCGTGCGGGTGCGGCAGCTCGATGTCGATGAAGTCTTCAATATCGACACGCCGGCCGGCGACGTTGAGCTGCTCGACGCGGGCGGCTACCGCCTCAATGTCGCCGATCGCGACGAGCGGACGCGTGTGGCGGTCTGGAGCGGGCGCGCTCGTGTCCAGGGCACGGGTGGCACGCAGGTATTGCATGCCAATGAAAGTGCCGAATTGTTTGGTGGCGATCAACCTGGCCTGGAGCTGGCTGCGGCTGGCGCCACCGACAGCCTGGATCTGTGGGCAGAGGATCGCGACTGGCGTGAAGACAATTCGCGATCGGCGCATTACGTTTCACGCGACGTCGTCGGCTATGAAGAGCTCGATGGCTATGGCAATTGGGTCGTCGATCCGCTGTACGGGTCGGTCTGGATACCGCAGCATGTGATCATTGGCTGGGCGCCGTACCGTTTTGGCTACTGGAACTGGATCGGCCCCTGGGGCTGGACCTGGATCGATGACGCGCCCTGGGGCTTCGCGCCCTGTCACTACGGGCGCTGGGTGCATCGCTACGATGGCTGGGGTTGGGCACCGGGGCCGGTGCATGAACACCGACCGGTATTTGCGCCCGCACTGGTCGCCTGGGTAGATCCGCACCCTGGGCACGGGCGACACGACGAGCGGCACGATGCGCGCGATCCGCATGATGCGCGGCCGGTCGGCTGGGTACCGCTGGGCTACAACGAGGTCTATCGCCCGCCCTATCACGCCAGCCGCAGCTATCTGCAGGCCGCCAACTCGAGCAACACGCATCTGGACCGCGGCGCAGTCGCACGCGCGCTTGATCAGGATCGCGATGCGGACCTGCCGGGCGCTGAGCGCGGGCAGCATCGCTATGTGCACCAGGCGGTGCCCGGCGCGCTGACCTCGGTGTCGCACGATACCTTTGTTTCAGCACGGCCAGTGGGACGCAACCGGCTGGAGGTCGATGGCAATGGGCCGGGCGGTGTGCCGCTTGGCACCGGAGTGATGGATATCAAACCCGGCGCGCATAGCTTCGGTCGCGAACCAGCGCGTGATCGTCCGCTGTCACGGCCCGACCGCGCGCTATTCGAGCGGCCGATGTCGGCAACGGGCCAGTCGCCCGCAGCACGCTCCTCGCCGGGATCAACCTTATCGAACGAAGTGCGCGACGCGCTGCCACGCACTCATGCGCCGTTTCAGCAGCACCAGGTCGAGCCAGCCGGGCCAGCGCGACAGCCACTGGACCGGCCGGCTGAAAATTCGGCTGCCCACCAGGTGGAGCACTCGCCGCGCACCATGCCAGTGGAACAGCGCGCACCACAACCGCGGTACCTGCCACCTGTGCCGCACGAACCCGCGTCGCCGCGGCGTGAATGGCAGCCGCCGGTGCACGAAGCCTCGCCGGTGCACGATGTTCCGCCAGCGCGAGGGGGGCCGCAGCCCTACGCACCGCCACTGCGGCCGATCATGGTGAATCCGCAGCCGGCCCCTGCGCCGCAGACTGCGCCAAGGGTTGCGTCGCCGCCTGAGCACCAGTACCCGCACTCACAGTCCCAGGTGCAGGGGCCGCCAGCCTCGGCGCCGGCGCCCATGCCGAATAATCATGTTGAGCGCGGCGATCGCTATGGCGATCACGATCGGCGTTGAGGTCAGATCGCGCCGTGCGCTCATGCACTGTGGTCGCTGGGCGCGGCGCGGTTGTCAGCTGTTGCCGGCTGTTCGCCGCCAGCCATCGCGATCAATCGCGTAGATGACATTGACTGAGGCGGCCTCGCCGTAATAGGCGATCGGCGTCCTGCCGATGATGACACCGCCGAGCCGGTCCATGGCCGTGCGTGAACGTATGTTGTGCTCGCCGACGTGAAATATGACGCGCGCCACGAAGCCGAAGGCGTGATCCAGCATCAGGGTTTTAAGCGCACGGTTGGTCGCTCCACCCCAGTATTTTCTGGCGATAAAGGTGTAGCCGATGGCAATGGTGCCGGCTGTTCCATCCAGATCGTAAAATCTGGAACTGCCGATCGCCTCGCCTGTGATCGCGTCAGTGATTAACAGCGCCCCGCCTGATTCCATTGCGCCCTTAAAATAGTTGCGGAACACGGTTTCCTGATAGCGGTTCTGATTTGGATGCTGCTCCCAGATCAGCGCATCGCTGGCTACCGCGTAAAGTCTGGCGAAGTCATCGGCGCGCAATGGCGCCAGATGAACCCGCGCGCTGCTCAGCGTCGGTTGCAATTCGAAATGCACCAGAACGCTCTGCGCTACGGCTTGACGGCCGCCGCGTACAGCGGCAGCACGCGCGGCAGCAAAGCTGAAAGATCGGCCTGGCGCGTGCTGCTGGAAGGATGCGTGTTCATGAATGCCGGTGTGCTGCCACTGTCAGCCTGTGCCATCTTCTGCCACAGGGTCAGCGCCGCGTGCGGATCGTAGCCGGCGCGCGCCATGAGCTCGAGGCCAATGCGATCGGCTTCCGCTTCCTGCACGCGGCTGTGCGGCAGCTCGAATGTGACCTGGGTGATCATGCCGGCGACCTGCACGCCGGCGTCACCGATGCCCGTGAGCGCGCCCAGCGCGCCGAGGCCCAGCTGCTCGGCATAGGCGCGCGACACCGCCTCGCGACTGTGTTCACGCAGTGCGTGCGCCATTTCATGACCGATGACCGTGGCCAGCTCGGCATCGCTGAGTTTCAGCTTCTCGACCAGTCCCGAGTAGACCATGATCTTGCCGCCGGGCATGCAGTAGGCATTCAGTTCAGGCGTGGTCTTCACGTTCACGTCCCAGGCCCAGGCGGCGGCATCGGGTCTGAATACCGTAGTCTGCTTGATCAAGCGATCGGCGATAGCCCGCACCCGGCCAGCCAGTGTCGCATCGGCGTTGAGTTGTCCCTTGCCGCGCGCCTTGCCGAGCTCGTCGGCATAGGATTTTTCGGCGCCCTGTTCCACCTCGGCTTCCGAGACCCACATGTGCTGCTTGCGCTCAACGCCGACTGCGCCCGGTGCGGTCGTGCTCACCGTCTGGCAGGCAACCAGCAGCAGTGCGGCGCCGGCAATGGTGATGGCAATGTTGAGGTACTTCATCGACATATCATAACGTGTGTGTGGTGGCTGCAGCGAGCTTGCGCCTGCGCTGCGGCAAATTGCATGATGAGCCATGGATCATCTGGTTACCGGCGACTGGCTCGAGGCTGAACTGGGCAAGCCGGATCTCTTGATCTGTGATGCCACGATCTACATGCCGGGTGATGTGCGCCAGGCGGGCGCCCTGTTTGCCGCGGCGAGAATTCCTGGCGCACGCTACTTCGATATCAATGTCATTGCCGATATCGACAGTGCGCTGCCGCACATGGTGCCCGCCGTCGGCCGCTTTGAGCGATTGATGGGTGAGCTGGAAATCGGCAATGCCAGTCGCGTGGTGTTTTACGATCAGCTCGGGCTGTTTTCTGCGGCGCGCGCCTGGTGGATGCTGCGTCTGTTTGGGCACGATGCTGTCGCGGTGCTCGACGGCGGCCTGCCGAAGTGGCAGCGCGAGGGACGAGCCCTGGAATCTGGCGCAGCGCCGCGGCCGAAGAGCGCGCAAGGGCCGCCGCCATTCCGCGCCGCGCTGCGCGCCCAGCGCCTGCGCGGACTGGGCGACATGCTGGACAACATCCGCGCGCCGCGTGAGTTGCTGCTCGACGCGCGTTCGAGTGAGCGCTTTTACGCACGCGTGCCCGAGCCGCGTCCCGGCCTGAGGGCGGGGCACGTGCCGGGCGCGCGCAATATTCCCTACACCGAATTGCTGGCTGCTGATCAGACCCTGTTGCCACGCGCCGCACTGCTCGAGCGCTTCGCGCGTGCCGGCGTCAATGCTGATACCGCCGTGGTGACCAGCTGCGGTTCAGGCATCACGGCTGCGGTACTGACCCTGGGCCTGGCCGTGGCCGGCCTGCCGGAAGGCGCGCTGTACGACGGCTCCTGGACCGAGTGGGGCGGGCGAGCCGATACACCGATCGTGACTTCGCAGACGCGGCTCAGCTAAGATTATAGTGAAGCAACAGCGCTATAGTCCGCGATCGCAGCAGGCATGAATTCGGGGATCGTCACGTGATCACGCTTTACGACTACCTCGATTCCGGCAATGGCTACAAGGTGCGGCTGCTGCTGGCACAGCTGGGCACGCCTTACCGCTACCTGGAACTCGATATCATCAAGGGCGAGACGCGCACGCCACAATTTCTGGCCAGGAATCCGAATGGCCGTATTCCGCTGCTGGAGTTGGCAGATGGCCGCTGCCTGGCGGAGTCCGACGCCATACTCTGGTACCTGGCCGAGGGTACGCGCTTGGTATCCGACGAGCGCTTCGAGCGCGCCCAGGTACTGCAGTGGATGTTTTTCGAACAGTACAGCCACGAGCCCTACGTTGCCACGCCGCGATTCATCATGCGTCACCTGCCGGCCGACAGCCCGCGCCGCGCCGAACTGCCGCAGCGACTGGCGCGCGGGCGCGAAGCCCTGGCAGTAATGGAAAGGCATCTGGGCACGCGCCAGTTCTTTGTCGGCGAGCGTTACAGCATCGCTGATATCGCCCTGTACGCTTACACGCACGTGGCCGCCGATGGTGGCCACGATCTGGCGCCGTACCCGCAGCTGCGCGCCTGGCTGCAGCGAGTGGCGGCGCAACCCCGGCACGTGCTGCTGCTCGAGCGACCCTCTGGGCGCTGACTATAGGGCGAACGGCCCTTCGCAGACCGTTTGCGCCAATGGGCGCCGATCGCTCGGCTGCTCGCGCTGCTGGTAGCGCTCTGGCAGATCGGCGATGTTGCCGGGTTTGCCCAGCACCGCCATCGCTTCAATGGCGAAGACCTCCGGCACTCGCAGCACCCGCCGCGCACGTGCATAGTCAAAGCCCTGGATGCCGTGCGCGACAATATTGTTGAGCGAGGCCTGCAGCGCCAGGTTTTCCCAGGCCGCGCCCGTGTCATACGAGTGCGTGATGCACGGCCGGCCATCGTCAAGCTGGGTGCGCGAAATGCACAGCACCAGCGCCCCGGCACGCTCCGCCCAGGCGCGATTGCCAGGCACCAGCAGATCCAGAAAGGTCGGCCAGAAATCGGTGTCGCGCCGCGCGTAGAGAAAACGCCAGGGCTGGAAATTTCCTGACGAGGGCGCCCAGCGCGCCGCCTCGAGCAGCGACAGCAGCTCCGCCTCGCTCAGCGCTGCGCCCGACATGGCGCGCGGCGACCAGCGATCGAGGAATAACGGGTGCAGCGGATGGGCGCTGTGGCGTGTGCTGCTGCCTTTGATCATCTTCGCTATCCTTGTGAATCTGGGTCCAGGCACTTCCTGGCGGGCCAATTATAGGGAGTATTTGCCTCCGCTCCGCAGCCAGACTCACTGGCACGACCGTGGCTTCCATAGTCGCACAGCAATTTCAAGGGCCTTCGGCCGTGGCGGGCGATCCGCCTGGGTTAGCCGGCAGTTCCTTGATTTAGAGGTTGTCTTGCGGTGCCTCGCTCCGGATAATCCGCGCGCTTTCAATAGTACCTGGAGTACCCATGACCCTTAACAGACAGATTGCCGCCGCCATCGTCCTGACGCTGGCCGCCGCAGCTGCCCAGGCTGAAACTGCTGCGGTTGCCACCGCCCCCCCGACGGGTTGGAAAGGTAAAGGCGAAGCCGGCCTCGTTTTCGCGCGCGGCAATTCGGTTGCTGACACCATCAACTTCAAGCTCGGCATGAGCAAGGAAGTGGAGCAGTGGAAGCATGCGCTCGAAATGTCGGCGCTGCGCGCCAGCACCGATGGTGTCGAGAGTGCCGAGCGCTACATGGCGGGCTGGCAGTCCGATTACAAGCTCAGCGCGCGCACCTTCTGGTTCAGTGGCCTGCGCTATGAGAACGACAAGTTCAGTGGTTTTGACTATCAGGCCAGCGCCAGTACCGGTATGGGCTACAAGTTCTACGACACCGACAAGATCAAGCTCTCAGCGCAGGCGGGCGCAGGTTATCGCCAGCTCAGTAACAACGTGACCGGAGAATCGACGGGTGAGCTGGTGTTCGTCGCCGGCATGGACTACGAAAACAAGCTGACGGCTACCACCAAAGTGGTCGACAAGTTTCACACTGAATCCGGCTCCAGCAATACGCTGTTGACGAACTTCCTCGGCCTGGAAGTCAAGATGAGCGATGCGCTGGCCATGTCCGTGGGCCTGGATGTACGGGAAAACACCAAGCCTCCGGCCGGCAAGGAGAAGGTGGACACGGTGACCACGGTCAACCTGGTATACGCGTTCTGAGCAGATGCGCTCACCGGGTCCACCGGGATTCGCCTGGCTGAGCGCCTTCAGTCGCTGACCAGCACCGCCATATGCTGGGCGCTGAACACGTTGCCGCTGGCGTCATACTTGCCGTCGGCAGCCAGTCCGAGCGCCGTGGTCGAGCCCTGCATTGCGCCTGCCAGCGCGTCGATGAACTGCGCGAAGTCCGAGTAGTTCTCGATCGCGCGGCTGTGCACGTGGCCGATGGCATACCAGCTGTCGCTCGCCGCGGCGGGTGCCACGATCTGCGGCGCCGCGGACAGTGACAGCAGATTGATGCGCTCCGGTCCCACCTGGAGAAAGTGCCGCAGGCCAACGCCGCTGAGATCCAGGTTGAGCGCGGTTGAACCTGTGCCGAGGCCAGGGAATGCGCCGCTGGCGCCGCCGTGGGCCCAGTTCAACACCAGTTCGTTATTGAGTGCGGTGTAGCTCACCACGCTGAGCGCGCGAAAATCACTGCTGGTGGCGGTGCCGAAGGGCACGACGAAGCCGAACACACGGGTGGGCGCTCCGACCAGCAGGCCGGACAAGGGCAGCGCGCCGGTGTCGATCGCATAAGCCGCCGGGCTGGCATCGCTCGCGGGGCTGGCACCGGTGCCGCTGAAGTCAAAGGCCTGGGGATTGCGGCCGCTGATAGCCTGCAGGTCGAGCACCAGTGGATTGGTGGGCGCACCCGTGAGCAGGCCCCACAGCGGCGTAATTTCCAGGCGCACACGGCCACTGCTGGCATCGAGGGCGGTCGCGCCGGTGGCGTTGTCGATCGAGGCCGTGCCGGTCGCCGCGATGCGCTGGCCGACCGAAATATCTCCGATGCCGAAGTTGCCGGTCTGTCCTGCCTCAGTGACGCGGGTAGTATCGGCGATCGTCACCGTGACCACGCCGCGCTGGTATTCGAAGCTGCCGTCGCGCAGTTCAAGCGTCGCGCCGCGCACCGTCAGGGTATTGCCGCTGCGCGCCGTCACCTCACCCTGCACCCGATCGCTCATATTGCTGGCAACGCTGCTGCCGGCGAGTACACGATCAGCGCTGAAAGTGAAATCGCTGGTCTGCAGCGTGCCAAAAGCGGCCGTCACGGTTCCGGCCGGAAGCGTGGCCAGCTGCGCCAGCCCCGCGGCGCCGCTGTAGGCCATGCCGTCGATCTCATAGCTGGTCGTGCCGGTGGTGTGTACCTCGACCTGCCCGAGGTCGCCATTGTTCAGGTGAAAGGGGTGCACGTCGACCGTATAGGTTGCCGCCGTCGTATCGGTCGCAACCAGTGAACCACGTACGCGGATGCCCAGATCCGCCGGTGGCACGACGCTCGCCTGGATCATGGGCGCGACCTGTACGGTGGCACTGGCAAGGTCGACCACGTTCGAAATCGCCAGGTTGAAGTCAAACGCCAGACGCGCAGTGCGCGCGCGCGTGATGGTCAGGTGATGACGATTGTCGAGGCGCACGTCCAGGTCCATGCGACCCGTTAGCGCGTTGCCATGGGTATCGACTGGCGTGAGTGCAACGCTGCCGCCGGCACCGTCGTCAGCCGCGATGCTGGCATGGCCATAGTCGAGCGTTACGGTCGCGGCGACATAGTCGCCCGAGGGAATCTGACCGGCGCTGATCAGTTCCGAGAGCGACACGAGCTGTGCAAAATCAACGCGCGCCGTGGCCGGCAGGGTCTCGACCACTGCGCCACTGGCCTTGCGCAGTTTCAGTGAAACGACGTCAACGGTGTAGCTCTGGAAATCACCGGCGGCATCCTGCAGTGTAATGAGTGCCGCACCGCAGTCAGCTCCGCAGCTGCCCAGGCCCCCATTGTTGCTGCTGTTGCCGGCAATGCCGGCCGAACCGCCGCCACCGCAGGCCACCAGCAGCGTGGTGCATGCAGCCACCAGTACGGCGCTGAGCGCAGCAGGGAATCTGGAGCGCCAGATCTTCAGCGTAACCGCGCTCATGCCTGGTGGGGTAGTCGTCATATTGCTCTCCATCGAAGTGGTTGCAGCGTGGGAGTAGGTCCCTGCCTGTCACAACGCTGCCGGGAGAGTGCGGTTGACGTGTGCCGGCGAAAAACGCTGGCCCGGGATTATGTAGTCAGGGCGAGCAAGGCGACGCCAGCGGCAATTCGGTACCAGGCAAACGCCGTAAAGCGGTGCGTCTGGATATAGCGCAGCAGCCACTTGACCGTCGCGAATGCGACCAGTCCAGATACCGCAAAGGCCACGGCAAAAACTGCCCAGTCTTCGCTGGCTGCTGCGTGGCCGCGCGCCTGCAGGAATTCATATGCTGTGGCAGCGAACATGGTGGGAATGCCGACCAGGAAGGCGAACTCGGTGGCAGCCGCACGTGAAGTCAGGCCCGCGAGCATGGCAGCAAAAATTGTCGCTGCTGAGCGTGAGGTTCCCGGAAACACAGCCGCCAGAATCTGACAGGAGCCCACCCAGAAGGCGACCGACCAGGTGAGCTCCGTGCTGATGGCACGGCCGGAAACCAGCCATTCGATAAGCAATATGACTACGCCGCCGATAATGAGTGCGCCGGCTACCGGGCCTATTGTGGCCGGCAGAGCGGCCCCCAGTTTCCTGGCGGCCAGACCCCCTACTACGGTGATTGCGAAGGCCAGCAGCAGCTTGGCGAAGTAGTCGCGTTGCGCGGGTTCGCGTAGACCCGTAGCCAGCTGGCGGATGCGCGGCCAGAAGATCAGCACAGCCGCGAGAATGGCACCTGACTGAATCGCGACATTGAAGAATTCGGAGCGGGCGCCGAGCCAGTGTTCGGCGATCAGCAGATGGCCGGTGCTGGAGACCGGCAGAAACTCAGTGATACCCTCGATAATGCCCAAGACCACGGCCTGTAAGAAATCGTACACGCGCATACCTGCTGAAGCCCGACGTCGGCGTGCATCTTAGCCCGGGCGAGTACCGCATAACGGCATTCGGATTATTGTTAAGTAGTTCTTATGAGCTTATAGCGCCGCATTGCGCAAATGGGAGGCGCTGCATTACGCTAGGAGCGTGGGTATCCATCGAGGCCGGAGAGTCAGGATGGCGCGAGAAGAGAAAGCGAATCTAACCAGCGTTAAGAAACTGCTGACCAGTTTTGTGCTGGACCGGTCGGGGGAATCGAATGCTCAGTTGGAAGCTGACTTCGGCGATTTGCTGCTGTTCATGATTCACCTGGCTGACAAGGAAGGCGTCGATCTGATTCGCGCCGGGCAGCGACAGGTTGAGCGCCGCGCCAGAACTTTGCCCCAGGTCGTTCACGGCGGCAAACGCTGAAGCGTTCACGCAATTCACGACCGCCAGGTTGACGGGGCAACGCCCCGGTGGAAATTCCCTCGCAACGCACCGGCGACGACAGCGCTTCTGCAGCCGTCGTTCACTGCGATCGCGAAAGCTCCGAGCGGCCTGAAACTTCCAGTAGCTTGCGGCAGCAGGACACTTCGCAACGTGCTCATCTGTGTTGCGCTCAATATGTCCTAAGTCCTGGAATCGCAGGATACCTGCTGGTTGACATGCGCATCCTGCATATCGTATATGTCCAGCAACACAGATAGTCGTGAACCATCTGGCGCAGTGCAAGCGTAATGAACAGGGAAACGAGCCATTGGAGACGGGGTCGTAGCTACCGCATCGCATTTGTTTCCTGGGCAGAGAACCTTTCCGGCCTGCGCCAGAACCCACTCATACCGGCACCTGAGCGGCTGGTGACCATAGACTCTGACAGCCATGGTATTTTCACAGTGCGGTGAGCACGCGACAATGCACGATGCGGTCAACCTGAAGTTCAACGGCAGCCTGGTCTGGGCAACCCTGCACGACCCGCTGGCGCTTGAACACGGTGGTGTCGAGTCGCTCAGCTTCGATGCGCAGGAATTTGCCCGACTCGGGTCGTGCCGGCGCATCCTGATTGATTGCCGCAAGCTCGACCTGAACCGGGCACAGATCGCGCCCGACTGGCAGCAGACGCTGCTGCGGCAACTTAGGTTGCCGCAGGAGGCGCGCGCCGCACTGGTGTTCGACAGGTCCGGCGTTGCCGAGGTTGAGCGGCTGCGCGCTGCGGTGATGCACGGGCCGACCATCGCGATATTTACCAACTTGCGCGCGGCGGGACGCTGGCTGCGTGCCGTTGACGCACAACCGCTGGCCCACCGACGTAAAGCCCTGCCGTTGGGTGTGATCAAAGAGTTGCTGCACCAGTTCGTACTCGCGCGTCGTGACGCCGACAAGACTCAGCTGGCTGTAGATCTGGGCGCGCTCTATCGCTTCCTGCTGGATCAGGCCGAACACATGGGTATCGATCCGCAGCTTGCCATCGAGCTGTATCGCAGCAACGCCGCCCTGCGTCGACCGAAGCTGGTGCATTCGCGTGAAGTCAAGAAGGGCCAGCCAGGCGGCATCAGGCAGGCATAGCTGACACCAGCTTATACTGGTGTCCATGCTCCCGTTCGACGCCGAAATCGTGGAATTGCAGGCCGTGGGCCTGGTGACCGGGCCCATGGTGCAGCGTGCCGTTGCACTCGGGCAGCAGCGATGAGCGCACGGGCGTGGCTGGCGTTTGCTGCCCTGGGCGTCATATGGGGCGTCCCCTATTTCTTCATCAAGATTGCCTTGCAGGAGCTTTCGCCCCTGGTTGTGGCCTGGGGCCGCCTGCTCCTGGCCGCGTTGATTCTGCTGCCCATTGCCTGGCAGCGCGGCGCACTGCATACCATCAGTGCCCATTGGGGCGCGATCATTGCTTTTGCGCTGATCGAATTTGTCGTGCCATTTTCGGCCATCTCGCTGGGTGAGCGATGGATCAGCTCGTCGGTCGCCGGTATGCTCATCGCCATGGTGCCGTTGAGCGTCGCACTGATTTCACATTTTTTCGGGCTGCACGAGCCGCTGGGTCTGTGGCGCAGCGTTGGACTGGTGCTCGGGCTGGTTGGGGTAGCCGCGCTGCTTGGATTCGGCACGGTCTCCGGAACCATGGGCTGGGTCGGCGTCGGCTGCATGCTGCTCGCGACGCTGGGCTATGCCGTCGGCCCACTGATTGTGCAGCGCTATATGGCGGGCCTCGATGCCGTGGGTCCGGTGGCCGCAAGCGTGGGTGTCGCTACCCTGGTACTGTCGC
Organism: uncultured Gammaproteobacteria bacterium; assembly: GCA_963823235.1. Classification (GTDB taxonomy): domain Bacteria; phylum Pseudomonadota; class Gammaproteobacteria; order Steroidobacterales; family Steroidobacteraceae; genus FEN-1191. Next base: position 1,025,159 of record CAWGKS010000007.1, read on the forward strand.
TGCCCGCCGCATTCACCTTGCCGCGACAGCTGCCGGGCGCGCAGGTACTCCTGTCACTGCTGGTATTGGGCGCGGTCTGTACCGCGTTGGCCATGCAGCTGATGTTCTTCCTCATCCGCAGCGCCGGCGCAGCCCGCGCAGCGGTAATAACCTATATCAATCCTGCGGTGGCAACGTTACTGGGAGTCATGGTGTTGCACGAGCCGCTGGGACTGGGAGGCGTGCTGGCCTTCGCGCTGATATTGCTGGGCTCGTGGCTGTCGACCCGCGGTGCCAGGCGTGATCTACTGCGCTCCCAATGAATATGCTCAGCGACAATGAAGCGATACCCAGGCTGCTGCTGGCCCTGGCCTGTGGAGTGTGCCTGGGGTTGAATCGCGACCTGCACCACAAGCCAGCCGGCGTACGCACCTTCAGCCTGGTTAGCGTGGGCGCGGCTTTGGTGACCCTGGTGGCAGCGCAGTTGATGCCGGCCGATGCAGTTCAGTCAGTCGCGTGATCCAGGGCATCCTCACTGGCATTGGCTTTGTCGGCGCTGGCGTCATATTTCACAGTGAGCAGGGCAAGAGCGTGGCCGGACTCACCACGGCAGCTGCCATCTGGTTCACGGCCGCACTGGGAATCGCCTGTGGTCTCGGTCGTTACACTCTGGTGCTCATGGGCCTGGTCGTAGCGTTGGCAGTACTCGTCATTGGCGGGCCCATCGAGCGTTTCGCCGAAAGCCTTGTCAAGGACAGAGCTCCCGAGGCCGGGAATAACGGATCGCGCGGCAAGCCGTAGGGAGACGAATCTCTCAGGCGATCGCTAATACGCCTCGTGCGCCTGCACCAGGCCACGACTCATTTCTTTGACCACCAGCCAGTTCACCAGGCTGATGAACTGTTCATCGCTCCCTGCTGAACGCGGGGTGAGCCGATATTTGCCATTCACAATAATTGTCGGCGTACCGTCGGCCTGATAGGCCTTGATCTGCTCGTCGGCCTGGCGCATGAGCGCATCAACACTGAAGGATTGCGCGGCCGCAAGAAACGCCTCGGGAGTAATCTGCGTTGTCTTTGCATACCATCTGGCAGCATCCGCGATGGTGGGCAGCAGCTGCTTGGGCCGGCTGGTTTCAGGATCCATGATGGCCAGCTCACCGCTTTTCCAGATGGCATCAAACACCGCGTCGTGGGTGCGTTCGACCAGACCCAGGGACTGCGCGGCAAAGAATGCACGCTGAAAAGTCTTCCAGTCTTCCTCCTGATGCCAGGAGGCGGGCAGATACGTCAGCTGTGCCTTGGCCGGTAGCTGCGCCCTGAGCTTGTTGATGAGTGGGTTGTAAAGATTGCAGGCCGGGCAGGCGTAGGAAAATACCTCCACCAGTTCGACCTTGCCCGCAGGTACATGGGTGGCCTGTGCGGGCTTGATGACGAAGTAGTGCTGGCCTTCAGTCCAGGCGGTTTCCGCCGCCGCCGCGGGGAGCCAGGAGTACAGCGAAACCAATAACAGGAGTGCTATGCGCATAAATCCTTCGCTGGCGAACGCGGGCTCTCTGACAGCCCGCACTGGGTTTCAGGCGCCGGTCTTCGCTTCCTTGTTCTGGTCGATCCAGAGCAACGCTGCATCAAGATCAGCCAGATCGGCTGCATTGAAGCCAGGCATCTTGCCACCGTTGGCGGCCTTGGTGCGCTCCAGTTCGCCGTGTGCCTGGGTATAGACCCAGTTCAGGCCGCGGCGAACCTTCGCGGTAAATTTTTGCTGTTTATCTTCGGTCATGATCGTCCTCGCTGGCTTAGGTCTCTTGATAGTGTGAGTCACTCCCTGGCCGGTATTAACGCCGGGTGGGAGATAGGGCGGATCGCCTCGACCAACGATCCGTCCCGAATAGCTCAATGAGCATGCCCCGGGTTCTGAACGTCGAGGTCATCGACAGGCAAGCGCGGACTAACGGAAGCGCCACCTGTCTGCAATCAAGCGCTGCGAAGACTACGACGAAAGGCGGCTCGACGGCAACACCTTATTGATATGGCAGCGTTGGCCGCCGCTTGCAAAGCACTGCTGCGATCCCAATATTGTCAGCGGACTGCTACCCTCGTGAGGGAGTTTTGTGCCGGACACGCCCACGGAAATCTTCCAGTCAGCAGAGCGTTCGGATTGCGATGAACGCTCGCTGGTGCTCGCCGCCGCGGGCATTGCCAGCAGCATTGGCTTCGATGGCTCAAAGTTCCTGCTGGGCGTGGAGCCTGCCGAGGTGCCCAATGCTCTGGCTCATCTGCACGCCTACGCCATGGAGCGGCGTGCTACTCACGTTGCCGAAGTGTACACGCCGGCACGCGTACACAGTGGCGCGTGGCTGGGCTGTACGGTCTACGTTGTGGCGCTATTTGGCATCGCACTTACAGTGTCGAATGGCATCTGGCGGGTCGATGCCTTCGAGCGTGGTGAACTCAACGCCACCCTGGTGCAAGGCGGCCAATGGTGGCGCGCCTGGACTGCGCTCACGCTGCATCGCGATGGCGCGCATCTGCTGGCCAATCTCGGCGCCGGCGTCTGGTTCGGCTACCTTGCCGCCCGACAACTTGGTGCCGGCATGGCCTGGTTGCTGATCGTGATGGGTGCGGCAGCGACCAATCTGTTTGATGCTCATTTCGGTCCGGCCGACTATCGATCGGTGGGCGCATCAACTGCGGTGTTCACGGCACTCGGCCTGATGGCCGCGCATTCATGGCGCAGCCGCTACCACCTGCGGCAGCGTTGGGCATTGCGCTGGGCGCCATTGATTGCCGGGGTCGTATTGCTGGGCTGGTTTGGCTCAGCGGGTGAGGGCACGGATCTGGTCGCGCATGCGCTGGGCTTTGTCGTGGGCTGCCTGCTGGGCGCCACTATTGCTACCCGTGGTGTTGAGGCGTTGCTGAACCGCGTGCCGCAATGGCTGAGCGGCCTGGTGGCAGTAGCGATGCTTTCCTTAGCCTGGGCGTATGCGCTGTCCGCGAATGTGGCTTGAACTGCAGCTATGGGTCCGAGCAATAGGGCGTGACGGCTTCGGCCTTGAGCGTCGGCAGAGTCCTGATACTGCGAATGATCGGCAGGCGCCAGGCGACCAGCGCCAGCAGCAGTGAACTGACACCGGCAAAGCCGAGTGTAACGCGCAGTCCGAAGTGTTCGCCCAGCCAGCCACCAATGAGTGCACCGGGTACCGCCGGCAACAGAATCAACCAGCGCATGGTGCTGGTCATGCGCCCGAGCATGCGTCCCGGAGTGACGGCCTGACGGAGTGAAAGAAAGTTGATGAAGATGAAGACGGCGCCGATGCCAAACAGCGTGAGCATCAGCGCGTAGGCGGCAATGCCCGCGGCATTGATCGGTGCGAGGGCCAGCAACAGCCAGCCGGCGCCGCAGATGCCGAAGCCAAGCACCAGCGTCGGGCCCGGGCCGATGCGCCGCGCCATGCGGTGGCCGATGGCACTACTGGCAATCGTGCCTACACCCAGGGCCACGTAGCTCAAGCCTACCGCGCGTTCACTCAGGCCCAGCTGGCGCGTGGCGAACAGAATCTGCACTACGCTGGCCGCCTGGTTACACAGCTGCCACATGCCTACACAACTCGCCATCGTCACCAGCAACGCATTGCTGCGCACGAAATTCAGGCCTGCGCGCAGCGCCGGCCAGAACGCGGCGTTGCTGGCGCTGGGCGTTTCCCTGACCACCACACCGCGCAGGATCGAGGCCGAAATCATCAGCAATACTGCGTCGGCCAGCAGCGCCAGCGGTGCGCCGGTGAGCTTGATCAGTGCGCCGGCGGCGCCGGGGCCGGCGACTTCCGCCGTCGACGAGGCGAGCGCGTTCTTGGCATGAGCCTCGACCAGCCGTTCGCGCGGTACGATCTGCGTGAGCACGATCTGCGCGGCGCTGCCCGCCGTGGTGTTGACGACGCCAATTGCAAAACCGACGATATACAGCCAGCTCATCGACAGCAGGCCAAACCACCAGGCCAGCGGCACGGTGGCGACCGCTATCGCGATCGACAGCTCGCCGAAAATATACACCGGCAGTTTGCGCAGTCGATCGAGCCAGACTCCGGTTGGCAGCGAGAACAGCACGAACGGCAGCAGCTCCATGGCCGTGAGCGCGCCCATCTGCGTGGGCGATGCGTGCAGCAGCACCGCCGCTGTCAGCGGCAGCGCCAGCATCGTTACCTGGCCACCGAAGGAGGAGATCAGTATTGATATCCACAGGCGCCGATAGACCGCGTCGCGCAGCAGGTCGGTGATCGACAGCGTGAAATGACGACGGACAGAATTCAAAAGGGCCCGCCCGACCAGCTGCCTGCCAGCCAATGTGCCGGTCGTCGTCGCCTTGCTAGCGCGTCGGCTTGCGGAATTTGAGCACGAAGTTGTCGGCTTCGCCGACGGCTACATAGCGAGCGCGGTCCTTGTCGCCCTGCGAAAGTGTCGGTGGCAGTGTCCACACGCCGTCGACCCAGTCCTTGGTGTCGCGCGGATTGGCGTTGATCTCCGAGCGGCCTGCCAGCTCGAAGCCGGCGCGCTTCACCATCTCGATGGCGTAATCCTCGCGCAGATAGCCGCTCGCGGCTTTGGGATCCTGCGGGCGATCACTGCGGCCTCGGTGATCCTCGATGCCGAGGATGCCGCCAGGCTTGAGCGCGCTGAAGCACGCAGCCAGCGCCTGATCGGCGTAGCCGCTGCCCAGCCAGTTGTGCAGATTACGAAAAGTCACAATCAGATCAACGGATCCGGCCGGGGCGATATCGAACTGGCCTTTCCCCAGCGTGGTCTCGGCGATGGTGCCGAGGCGTGAGCCCTGCGCGGCAATTCCCGCACGCCAGCGCACAACCGCCTCGTCTTCTTCATCCCCGTGCGCGGGCAGGGCCACGATGTAGTGGCCCCGACCAGCCAGGTAAGGGCCCAGAATCTCGGTCCAGTAGCCCGCGCCGGGCCACAGCTCGACTACCGTCATCGCGGGGGCAAGGCCGAAGAAGGTCAGCTCTTCAACCGGGTGACGGGCTGCGTCCCTGGCGACAGCGCTGGCGGTGCGCGCCGGATCCGCAACCACGGCCGCCAGGGTCGGGCCGGTGCCGGCCGTGTGCGTGGCTGAGGAATGACAGTCGCTCGACGCGCTGATCAGGGTGGTGAACGCCAACAGGGTAGAAATCGACAGGCGCATGGTGGGCAATCTCCGCAGACGAAGTGCGGATCATATTGCAAATGGCCGGCGATCGCAGCCCTCAGGCCTGCCCCAGTTCCCGCCGTGCAAAGCCATCGAAGCGTGCGCCCTGACGCCCGTAGGCCGGTTCGACAGTGCCGCCGCGCAGCGTTGCCAGCAGCTTCTGCACCTGTCCAAGTTTGAGGGCCACCACCGCGCCGTTGCGATCGTTCAGGTTCCTGCAGTGGCGGGCGAGTTGCAGATTGCGCTGCCAGCGCGCATGCAGCGCATTGCCTGGGTCGCACCAGCTGAGCAGGCGCTCGAAGCCCTGGCGGCCCTCACCATAGGAGAGCATGCGGCAGGTGGTGGTCCTTTCGGCATCCAGTCTGCTCAGGGCGTCGACGCAATGCTGGCGCGAGCCACCGATGTTCTCTATTGCCACGGCATCTTCGCCGCGCACCACATCGGTCTCGCGTGTCAGTATCTGCTCGAGCTCGGCGAGCAGTCGGGCTTCGTCATTGAGTACCCGTTCGAGGTGCCGCCTGATATCGGCGGGCTGCACGCTCATAAATCAGGGCTTGCGGCGCTGGCCCGCATCGGCGAGGTCGCGCTCGAGTTGCAGCAGCCGGTCAGCAATCTTCTCGGGGTCGGCGTGGTACTGGCCACGCTCGATCGCCTGGCGCAGCTCGGTAACGCGCGCGGCGTCGACTTCCGGCATGCCGGCAATGGTTTCCTGCAATACCGCGAGGCGGCGTGCAGTATCCGTGATGTTGACGCTCTCGGTCTGCGCGCTGGGCGTAGACGCCGTCGTTGATCCCGCAGGCGACGCACGGCGCACGCGTTCAACGGTGCGGCTGGCGCCGGTGTCGACGGCGCTGGTGTCGGTGCCCTTGATGCGCGTGGTCACGATGATCTCCTGATTCAGGCTCTTACAGTGGCTGTAACGGCCATAGCTGAGTTATCTTTAGCCCGGGCAGAGTTTGTCATAAGGATACCTCCACCAGCTGTGCGCTGCGCACGGTGGCCTCGACGATGCGCTGCGATGTCATATTCTGCACCCGGATCAGCTCGTCAGGCTTGCCGTCGGCCATCGCCACCACCGTTACCCGTATCTCCATCCCACTGGAATGCGCCAACAGTGTGAGCTGCTGGCCGCGATGTACGATCGCCGCGGTAACCAGGGCATCGGCAGTCAGTGCCTCGCCTTGAGCCACCGGGCGGCGCAGATGCTGGCCGGTAAGCTGCGCAACGTCGCGGATATAGTTGCTCGACAGACCGGGCAGGCGGCGGCTTAGAGTCGTGAAATCGCCGGGCAGTGGCGCCGCGCCGCGCGCCAGCGCGTGTTGCGCTACCAGTACCGTTGATTCACTCGCCAATACGGCCGACAGGTAGATGGCCCAGCGTGCGCCCGATTCACAGCGCACCCCTACGGTAGTGCGTTCCCGCAACTGACCATCGCCGGCGATCACGGCGCGCAGCGGTTCGGCGCAGGCTGCCAGCCGCAGGCGCGCATCGGGCATGTCGATAGTCACGATCAACCCGGTGCCCGGGTTGCCCGCGGCTGTGCGCACCGCCTGCTCGGCAGCAGCGCGGATTTTGCTCAGTTCGGTGTAGCCGGCATCCGCGGCATGCACGGGCCTGAGCAGCACCATGGCAATGGCCGTGGCGGCGAATCGATAGACAGCCTTGTTGAGTTGGTGTGACATCGGGACTCTCCTGCTTTGAAGTTGAAGGAGCAAGGCGCGTGCCAGTGCCGGCGTCAGAAGACTGACGCTGCATCGGCGGCTGTCTGCCGCACAGTGGCAAGCCCTTGCCGCCAGGCACGGCGTAGGCGCCCCGAGCTGCGACACGAGTCACGCTTTGAGGGCAGCCGGCCGCGTTCCATGCCACATGGCACAGCACTTGCTCCCTCATGCCGTGACCGGACAGCAGTTTTGTGGAGGCAGCATGGCCAGCATCATTGATAACTACCTTGGCGTACACGCCCAGGCACTAGGTGTTGAATCACGCCGCTCGCAGCTGCTGGCCGCGAATCTGGCCAATTCAGATACGCCGAACTTCAAGGCGCGCGATGTGGATTTCAAAGCGGCCCTGGCCAGCGCCAATGAGCCGCGCGAGGGCAGCCTGCCGTTGCGACTGACGCAGAGTGCGCATCAGCAGGCCAGCGTCGGCGTCAGCGACAACGACCCGACACTGCTCTACCGCGTGCCGCTGGCCCCGGCGCTGGATGGCAACACCGTGGATCCGCAGCTTGAACAGGCTGCGTTTGCGGAAAACGCGGTGCGTTACCAGGCCACGCTGACGATGCTCAACAGCCGCCTGCGTTCCCTGATGACCGCCATAACCGGCCAATAACAGCGAGCACCAGCCATGTCCAGTTTCAGAATTTTCGATATCGCCGGGGCCGGCATGAGCGCGCAGTCGGTGCGCCTCAATACGGTGGCCAGCAATCTTGCCAACGCCGACAGCATCAGTGGCAGCGTCGCGGGTGCGTACCGCGCGCGTCATCCGGTGTTTCAGGCCAGCGCTGCACCAGCGGACGATCCGACCGGTGCCAGCGTTGAAGTACGCGGCATTGTCGAGAGCCAGGCGGCGCCAGAGCGCCGTTACGATCCGGCCAGTCCGCTCGCCGATGGCAATGGCTATGTCTACGCGCCCAACGTCAACACCGTCGAGGAAATGGTCGACATGATTTCGGCCTCGCGCTCCTATCAGAACAACGTCGAGGTCATGAACACCGCCCGCAGCATGATGCTGGCGACCCTCAAGCTCGGACAGGGCTGATGGTCCGCCACCAGGAGAACATTGCAATGAGTACCACCAATCCGATCACACCGAACCCAGCCACGACCAGCACGCCTGCGGCGAGCACGCGCAAGAGCGCCAGTACCCTGGGCATCGGCGATTTTCTGACGCTGATGACTACGCAGCTGAAGAATCAGGATCCGTTCAAGCCATTGGATGGCACCGAAATGGTGTCGCAGCTGGCACAGTTCGGCACCGTCTCGGGCGTGCAGTCCATGAACACCACGCTCGGAGCACTCTCAGATTCGCTGCGCTCCTCGCAGGCCCTGTCCGGGGCAACCATGGTCGGGCACGAGATCATCGCTCCAGCCAGCTCGGCGAAATACGACGCCCAGCAGCCGCTGGTCGGCACGGTTCAGGTGCCCTCTGGCAGCAGCACGGTGACGGTGACGATTACCGACAGCAGTGGTCAGGTCGTGAGGCACATCGCGGTGGCGGCCGCCAGTGGCCAGCAGGGTTTTGCCTGGGATGGCAGCACGGATGGCGGCGGCCAGGCGGCCAGCGGCAACTATGCGATCGCCGCGATCGCCAACGTCGGTGGCGCCAGTCAGGCCCTGGAGACCGCGGTGGCCGCACGCGTGACCAGCGTCAGCCTCGACAAGGCCGGCGCCGCCCTGACGCTCAATACTCCGGAGCTGGGTGCGGTCGCGCTCAGCAAAGTACAGCAGATCATTTGAACCCCTAGCAGGAGCTTAACCATGTCATTCGGTATCGCCCTAAGCGGCATCAGTGCGGCGCAAGCGGATTTGAACGTCACCGCCAACAATATTGCCAATTCGAGCACCACGGGCTTCAAGCAGTCGCGCACCGAGTTCGCGGAGCTGTTCGCGGTTTCGGCGCAGGGCGTCAGCAAAGCGCAGGCCGGCGCCGGCGTAAAGGTCGCTGACGTGGCGCGGCAGTTTACCCAGGGCAACATCGAGGCCACCAACAACAGCCTGGATCTGGCGCTCAGTGGCCAGGGATTCTTCATACTCAGCGACGCTGGTGCCTCAGCCTATACGCGCTCAGGCGCCTTCCAGACTGACAACACCGGCTACGTCGTCAACTCTGCGGGGCAGCGTCTGCAGGCCTATGCGCCCACTACCACCGGCACCTTCAATACCACTTCGCTCGCGGATCTGCAGCTGGTATCGGGTGACAGTGCACCGCAGGCGACCACCAGCGCCGACGTCAATTTCAACCTGCCTTCGAACGCGACCGTACCGACGGTCGCTATTTTCGACCCGGCCAACAACAACAGCTACAACAACTCGACTTCGCTGACGGTCTACGACTCATTGGGCGCGGCGCACACGGCCAGCCTCTACTTTGTCAAGACCGCTGTCGCCAACACCTGGGACACACTCACCTACGTGGACGGCACAGCGGTAGGCCCGGCCGCGACATTGCAATACACCAACACTGGCGCGCTGGCAGTGCCGGCCACCGGGAAAGTTGTCCTGCCGACCTACACCCCTGCCACGGGCGCTGCGGGCATGGACCTGACCATGGACTACGGCAAGAGCACGCAGTATGGCGACACCTTCGGCGTCACGGCTGTCTCACAGGATGGCTTCACGACCGGCCGCCTGATCGGCATCAATGTCGATGCGACCGGCGTGGTGCAGGCGCGCTTCACCAACGGACGCTCGGTCTCGCTGGGGCAGGTGGCGATTGCCAACTTCGCCAACCCGCAGGGCCTGCAGCCGCTGGGTAACACCAACTGGTCGGAGACTTTCAGTTCCGGCCAGGCCCTGCATGGCCAGGCCGGCAACTCCGGCTTCGGACTCATTCAGTCCGGTTCACTCGAGGCGTCGAACGTGGATATCACCGCGCAGCTGGTGCACATGATCATCGCCCAGCGCAACTTCCAGGCCAACGCGCAGGTGATCTCGACCGAAAATCAGATTACCCAAAGCATCATCAACATCCGCTGATCGGACCGCAGGAATAAAACATGGATCGTCTGGTGTATGTGGCGATGTCGGGCGCAAAGGAAACGCTGCGCGCCCAGGCCGCCAACAACCACAACCTGGCCAATGCCAGCACGGTCGGCTTTCGCGCCGATCTGTCGGCGTTCCAGAGTCAGGCGGTGCAGGGCGCTGGATTGCCGACGCGCGTCTATGCCACCGATCATACGCTCGGCTGGGACGCGTCCAGCGGCCAGCTGCAGCAGAGCGGACGCGATCTCGACATCGCGGTCAACGGACCGGGCTGGATTGCCGTGCAGGGCGCCGACGGGCGCGAGGCCTATACGCGGGCCGGCGACCTGCGTGTCGACGTCAACGGCCAGCTGACTACCGCCGCCGGCCAGGCGGTGCTGGGCGACAGCGGACCGCTCGCCATTCCACCGCACAGTGCGATCAGCCTGGCGCGCGATGGCTCGGTGGCGATCGTACCGCTGGGTCAGGCCGTCACCACCATCGCCACGATAGGGCGTATCAAACTCGTGAATCCACCGGCCGCCACGCTCGAGCGCGGCGCCGATGGCCTGTTCCGCCTGCGCAGCGGCAGCGATGCACCGGCTGATGCCAATGTGCAGATTGCCTACGGCGCGCTCGAGAGCAGCAACGTCAATGTCGCCGAGGCCATGACCCAGATGATCGAGCTGGCGCGCCAGTTCGATCTGCAGGTGAAGGCCCTGCGCACGGCCGAAGAAGATGCCGCCTCCTCGGCGCGTCTGCTGCAGGCCGGCTGACAGCATTAGCAAATATCAGGAGCAGTCATGAATCCAGCATTATGGGCCGCCAAGACCGGACTCGACGCGCAGCAGACCCGAATGGCTGTGGTGTCGAACAATCTTGCCAACGTGAATACCACCGGCTTCAAGAAGAGTCGCGCCGTGTTCGAGGATCTGCTTTACCAGAACGTACGCCAGGTGGGCGGGGCAACCTCACAGGATACGCAGGCGCCCAGCGGACTATCGCTCGGCACTGGCGCGCGCGTCGTCGCCACCGAAAAGATCTATACCCAGGGAAACCTCAGCCAGACCGGCAACTCACTGGACCTGGCCATCAAGGGGCGCGGATTCTTCCAGGTGCTGCTGCCGGATGGCACGCTCGGCTATACGCGCGCCGGAGATTTCCAGCTCGACAATCAGGGTCAGCTCGTGACCTCGAGTGGCTACGTCGTGCAACCGAGCATCACTATTCCGTCGGGCGCGCAGAGCGTGACGGTCGGCGGCGATGGTGTGATCTCGGTGCAGCTGGCAGGTCAGTCGTCAACCTCGCAGGTCGGTTCGCTGCAACTGGTCGACTTTGTGAACTCCGCAGGGTTGCAGCCGCGTGGTGAGAATCTGCTGGTGGAATCGGCCGCCAGCGGCACCGCGCAGGCGGGCAATCCCGGTCAATCGGGGCTCGGCACGCTGGAGCAGGGCGCTGTTGAGAGCTCAAACGTCAACGTCGTGGAAGAAATGGTCAACATGATCGAGACCCAGCGCGCCTACGAAATGAATACCAAGGCCATTCAGACTGCTGACCAGATGCTGCAGTACCTCAGTAACAACGTCTGACCGGAGTCATCGTGATCAAGAGTCGCTCAAGCCTGCTGGTGCCGCTGCTGCTGTTGCTGGTGGCCTGCCGTACCGCGCCGCCGTCATATCGACAATTTTGGCGCCAGCGATCCGGAACCCAGCGTGCCACCGCCCAACACCAACGGCGCCATCTTCCAGGCGGGCTACGAAGTGCCGCTGTTTGAAAACACCGTAGCCCATCATGTCGGTGATGTGTTGACGATCGTGCTCGAAGAACGGACCAACGCCAGCAAGAGCGCCAGCACCACCACTGGCAAGAAGACCAAGGTAGACCTGCCAGGCCCCACACTCTTTGGCGCACCGGTGACGGTGAATGGCAAGGAGGTGCTGGCCGCCAGTGTCGATAACGCCACCAGTTTTGATGGTTCGGGTGACAGCAAGCAGAGCAATGTGCTCATTGGCAGCATCTCGGTGACCATCGCCAAGCGCCTTGCGAACGGCAATCTGCTGGTGCGTGGCCAGAAGTGGATAGCGATCAACCAGGGCAGCGAATTCGTGCGCCTGCAGGGCATCGTCCGCGTCATCGATATCGCGCCGGATAACACGGTATCGTCCTCACGGGTTGCCGATGCCTCAATTTCCTACGGCTCACAGGGGGTGCTGGATTCTGCCAACGCCAAGTCCTGGCTGGCCCGTTTCTTTGATTCCAAATGGCTGCCGTTCTAAGGCCTTATATATGTCGCAGTATCGATCGCCATTCATAGTTCCGCGACTGGTTGCGGCCTTCATCATTGCGGCGCTGTTGCTGCCGGGACTGGTATTTGCCGAGCGCGTCAAGGACCTGGCCGGAGTTTCCGGCATGCGTACCAACCAGCTGGTGGGCTACGGCCTGGTCGTCGGGCTCGATGGCACCGGTGATCAGACCAGTCAGACGCCATTCACCGTGCAAAGCATCATGAACATGCTGAGGAAATTCGGCATTACCACGCCGGGTGGAGTGATACCGCAGCTCAAGAACGTTGCCGCGGTCACGGTCACGGCCAATCTGCCGGCGTTTGCCAAAGCCGGCCAGTCGATCGACGTGACCGTGGCCTCGATCGGCAATTCCACCAGTCTGCGTGGCGGTTCCCTGCTGATGACCCCGCTGCACGGCGCCGATGGCGAGGTCTACGCCATGGCGCAGGGCAGCGTGATGGTGGCGGGCTTCGGCGTCAGCGGCAAGGATGGTTCGCGCGTCAGTGTCAACGTGCCCAGTGGCGGACGGGTGCCCAACGGCGCCACCGTCGAGCGCGAAGTGCATAGCACCTTCGGCGCCGAGCCCTTCGTGGTGCTCAATCTGAACAGCCCGGATTTCACTACCGCGACGCGCCTGACGGCCGGAATCAATGCACTGCTCGGCGCCGGCACTGCGCAGGCGCTGGACGCCGTGTCAGTGCGGGTGGCTGCGCCGGCCGCCGAAGGCTCGCGCATCAGTTTTATTTCAGCACTCGAGGAGCTTGAAATCGAGCCCAGTGACGCGCCGGCGCGTGTCATTGTCAATTCGCGCACCGGCACCGTGGTGATCGGTTCACACGTCCGGGTGATGCCCGCGGCCGTGGCGCATGGTTCGTTGTCAGTCACCATTCGCGAACGCGAGGATGTCAGCCAGCCCAATCCGTATTCCTTCGGCAACACCGTGACCTCGCCGCGCAGTGACATCTCGATTGACCAGCCACCGGCGCGGATGTTTGTGTTCAGCGCCGGCATTGATCTCAATGAGATCGTGCGCGCGGTCAATCAGGTGGGCGCGGCCCCGGGCGATCTGGTGGCCATACTCGAGGCGCTCAAGGAAGCCGGTGCGTTGCGCGCCGAGCTGGTTGTCATCTAGCAGCCTGCAGCGATCCGCCCATGAGCGCGCCACCTGTTGCCAGCAGCTACTACGCCGACTTCGGTCGCCTGGAGGCCTTGAAGAAGACCGCCAGGCAGGACCAACCGGCGGCGATACGCGAAGCTGCGCGACAGTTTGAGAGTCTGTTCACCAACATGCTGCTCAAGAGCATGCGCGCGGCGAATCTCGGCGAGGGGATGGGCGACAGCGAGCAGACGAAGTTCTACCAGGACATGTTCGATCAGCAGCTGGCCGTGCAGATGTCGCAGGGAAAGGGCCTGGGCCTGGCCGAACGGCTGGTGCAGCAGCTGCAGCGCACCGGCCTGTCGCCGCCGGCGCTCACACCAGCGGCTGCCCAGACGCCAGCGGCTGCACCCATCGCTGCAGGCGCCGGGGCAGCAGACCAGGGAGTGAGCAATCAAACGCGCGCGAATTTCATCGACAGCATCTGGCCATATGCCGCGCAGGCGGCGCAGCGCATCGGTGTCGCCATCGAGACTGTGGTTGCCCACGCCGCACTCGAAACCGGCTGGGGTCGTCACCTGCCCGCCGGTGCCAGTGGTGACAGCAACAACCTGTTTGGCCTCAAGGCGGGCAGCAGCTGGCACGGCGCCAGCGCCGCTTCGGTTACCGAGGAATTCAATGGCCGCGAAACCGTAGCCACACACGCGCCATTTCGCAGCTACGCTTCCGTTGCCGCCGGCATCAGCGACTACGCTGATCTGCTGACCGGCAATCCGCGCTTTGCTGCGGCACTCAACAATGGCAATGATGCTACGGCCTTTGCGCTCGGACTGCAGCGCGGCGGCTATGCCACCGACCCCGCTTATGTTCACAAGCTGGTGACGACGGTTGCAGCGGTGCGCGAACTGGCCGCGCAGGCTGAGCTCAAGAATGGCGCCGTGCTGCCGACAACCTTGGCCGCAGGAACAGTCTGATGAACGGCTGTAGCCGCGGGTGCGGGAGTCACAATGGCTGATATGCTTTCTACCGGCGTTTCCGGGCTGCTCGCCTTTCAGCGATCGCTCGATACGACCAGTCATAATATTGCCAATGCCAGCACCGAAGGGCTATAGCCGGCAGCGCGCCGAGCTGCTGACGCGGCCCGCCGATGCGTTCGGCGGCGGCTGGATCGGCAATGGCGTCGACGTCTCAACCGTGCGTCGCCTGTATGACACGGTCCTGGCGGGCCAGGTGCGCAGCGCCGGCAGCGGTTTTCAGCAGCTCGACACCTTCAGCACCTATGCCGGGCGCCTCGACAATCTGTTCAGCGATACCAGCACCGGGTTGGCAACGACGCTGCAGAGTTTCATCAATTCGGTGCAGGCGGTGGCGGATGCGCCGGCATCCATCACCTCGCGCCAGGTGCTGCTGAGCCAGGCCGGCGCACTGACCGATCGCCTCAAGAGCTATAACTCCAGCCTGGACGCCATCAACAATCAGCTGAATTCGCAACTGAACAGCGAGGCGTCGACGATTTCAACCATCGCCGGCAGCATTGCCACGCTCAACCAGCGCATCGTGGCGGCCCAGGCAGTCAACCAGCAGCCAGCCAACGACCTGCTCGATCAGCGCGACAAGTTGCTCGGCGACCTGGCAAGCCACCTCTCAATCAGTACCGTGACGCAGAGCAACGGTGCGGTGAATGTCTTTATCGGCAATGGACAGGCGCTGGTCATGAACTACGCGGCGGCGCAGCTCGGCACCGCCGGCGATCAGTACGCTGCCACGCGCACGCGCCTGGTACTGCAGTCCGCGAATTTCGCGACCGACGTCACCGATGCCCTCAGCGGCGGCACGGTGGGCGGGCTGCTGCAATTTCGCAGTTCCATGCTTGATCCGAGCCGTAATAGCGTGGGCCAGGTCGCGGTCACGCTCGCGCACCTCGTGAACAGCCAGCAGGCCGCCGGGCTGGACCTGCAGGGACAGGTCGGCGGCGACCTGTTCGCGGTCGGCGCCGTGAGGGTCAGCTCCTCGAATCTCAACGCCGGCACCGCCAATGCCAGCGCGACACGCAGTGATCCCACGGCGCTTACCACCGCAGACTATCAGCTGCTCTATGACGGCAGCGCGTGGCAGCTGTCGCGTGTCGATACCGGAGCGGCAGTCGCCATGACTGGCACGGGCACGCGGCGTCGACCCGTTCGTGGCCGATGGCCTGTCAATCGTGGTGAGCGGTGCCGCCCAGGCGGGCGACCGGTTGCTGATCGAACCCACCAGTACCGCGGTTTCGGGCATGTCCGTGCTGCTGGCGCAGCCGGAGAAGATTGCCGCCGCGGCGGCGCTGCTCACCAGCAGCGCTACTGCCAACAGTGGCACTGCCAGCATCGATGCCGGGACGGTGACCAGTACCGCTGCCTGGGTGCGCGGCGACTACACGCTCAGCTTCAGCTCAGCCAGCAACTGGCAGGTTACCGATGCCAGCAACACTATCGTGGCCAGCGGCAGCTACAGCTCCGGGTCACCGATCAGCTTCAATGGCATCCAGGTTGCTGTCACGGGCACGGCGGCGACCGGCGATAGCTTCCAGATCAAGGATAACGCCAACGGCAAGGGTGACAATCGCAATGCCCTGCAGATCGCCGCACTGCTCAACAAGCCGATACTCAACGGCGCCACGGTTTCAGTCAGTGACACGGTGGGCCGCCTGGTAGGCAACATTGGCGTGCAGACCAATCAGGCGCAAAGCAGCCGTGATGCGCAGCAGCTGGTCCTGAGCGATGCCACCACGACCATGAGCAACATATCTGGCGTCAATCTCGACGAGGAGGCTGCCAACCTGGTGCGCTACCAGCAGGCCTATCAGGCCGCCGCCAAGGTGATCAGCGTCGCCAACAGCATGTTCCAGTCCCTGCTCGATGCCACCAGGTGAGTGCCATGCGCATTGCTACCTCAACCATTTATCAACTCGCCACCCAGGCCCTGCTTAACCAGCAGGCCGCGCTGGCGAAAACCCAGAACCAGATCGCCACCGGCAAGCGCGTGCAGACGCCCGCGGACGATCCGGTGGCCGCCGTGCAGCTGCATGAGCTGGCGCGGGCGCAGGCGCAGTATCAGCAGTACGACAAGAACAGTACCGCAGTCACTGGCCGGCTGCAGATCGAGGAGCAGGCGCTGGCCGACGCGGGCACGGTATTGCAGCGCGCCCGTGAGCTGGTGGTGCAGGCCAATACCGCGACCCTGAACGACAGCGATCGCAAGTCCATTGCCACGGAACTCAGGTCCAGGCTCGATGAACTGCTGAGCATCGGCAATCGCAAGGACGCCAATGGCGAGTACCTGTTCGCCGGCTATTCGACCGCCTCGCAGCCCTTCGCGCGCGGCGCGAGCGGCAGCGTGCAGTACGCCGGCGACAGCGGCGCGCGGCGCGTGGAAGTCGAACCCACGCTGCAGGTGCAGGACAGCGATCCGGGCAGCCAGTTGTTCATGAACATCCCGGCCGGCAACGGCCTGTTCGTCACCGGCGCCAGCTCAGGCAACACCGGCAGCGGCGTCATCGACGCCGGGTCGATCAGTCAGCCGGGCGGCCTGGGTGCCCGACAACTACACGGTCAGCTTCACCACGCCCACGACCTGGCAGGTGAACGACAGTGGTGGCGCCGTGGTCGCCAGCGGCAACTACACCAGCGGTGGCGCCATCGCGTTCAACGGCGTGCAGGTCGGCATCAACGGTGCGCCGGCGGCCGGGCGATCAGTTCACGGTGAGTAGCGCGGGAACCCAGGACGTCTTCACCACTCTGGATGGCATCATCACCGCTCTGGAAAGTGGTGCCAGCACGGACGCACAACGCGCCCAGTTCAATTCCACGCTGAACGGTTCGCTGCAGCAGCTCGACCAGGCCACCAACCAGCTGCTGAACGTGCGCTCGCAGGTGGGCGCCCGCCTGTCGATGCTCGAGGACAGCGACAGCGCCCGCAGCACACAGCTCGTAGACCTGGAAAGCGCTTCCGGAAAGCTCGGCGACCTGGATTACGCCGCCGCGGTCTCAAAGATGAGCCAGCAGTACCTGGGTCTGCAGGCCGCGCAGCAGTCCTTCGCCAGCATCGGCAAGCTGTCGCTGTTCAACTACCTGTGAGCCACTGTGACGCAATCGACAATTTTCTGCGGTCTGATCCGGGGGCGGCTCAAGTTTTCCACCTTGCGCTCCGATACAGCAACCGAACGGGATAGCGATCGACAGATTGCCGCTCACGTCAAGCACAGCGCTATGGGCAGAAGTCCGGGCGCCAGAGTAACCGAACAGGAGAAGTTTCAATGGCACTCATGATCAATACCAACGCGATGTCGCTGAATGCCCAGCGCAATCTGACGACATCGCAGAGCAGTCTCAAGGAAGCCCTGCAGCGGCTGTCTTCGGGCCTGCGCATCAACAGCGCCAAGGACGACGCAGCCGGCCTGGCCATCGCCTCGCGCATGACCACGCAGATCAACGGCCTCGACCAGGCGCAGCGCAATGCCAACGACGGCATTTCGCTGGCGCAGACCACGGAAGGCGCCTTGCAGGAAGTCACCAACAACCTGCAGCGCATCCGCGAGCTGGCTGTGCAGTCGGCCAACGCGACCAACAGCTCCAGCGATCGCCAGGCCCTCGACCAGGAAGTGCAGCAGCGGCTCGCGGAAATCGACCGCATCGCCCTGCAGACTTCATTCAACGGCCAGAAGGTGCTTGACGGCTCCTTCGGCAATGCCACGTTCCAGATCGGCGCCAACGTCGGCGAGTCGATCGGCGTGAATCTCTCGACCAGCGTGCGCACCAGCGCCATCGGCCGCACGGCCGACTACGTTGGCAACGGCACGGTCTATGATTCGACCATAGCGGTTGGCCAGCAGGGCGCCGGCGTGACTACCGCCAACGCGCTGACCTCCGGTTCGCTCAAGATCGCGATCGGTTCGAATGCGGCCATATCGGTCGGCGCCTCGGCCGCCGGATCTGGCGCGGGCCAGGCTGCGGGCAGTGCCTACGCGAAGGCCGCGGCCATCAATTCAGCCGGCATCCCCAACCTGACCGCCAGCGCTCAGTCGAACCTGCAGGTCGCCTGGGCCGATGTCACGACCGCCGGTTACGGCCTGTCGATCAACGGCGTGACGATCCAGTCGAACTATGACGGCGCGACCACCACGCTGACGGGCGACGCCGCGGCCGCCTCGATCAATGCCAACACGGGCGCCACGGGCGTGACCGCGACCTTCGACACCGGCGTGCTGACGCTGTCGGCTTCCGACGGCCGCAACATCATTGTCGATCAGACGCTGGGCGCGGGTACGGCCAACCTCGGTCTGCACGGCGCGGGCGCGGGCACCAACAACACGGTCAATGCCGCGTTGAACTTCGATACCGCCGCGGCCGCTTCGCTGGCGCGACCAAGACGGCTGTCGGCACGGTGCACCTGGTGGCACTGGACACCATTACGCTCAGCGGCGCCGGTGCTGCGGATGCGGGTTTCACGGCCGCCACCCTGGCACTGGGCAATGCGGCGCTCAACAGCGCTGCGGTGACCTCGGTTGCCAAGGCCAATGCCACGATCAACGCGATAGATGCGGCCCTGACCTCGGTCAGTTCACTGCGCAGCCTCCTGGGCGCCATGCAGAGTCGCTTCGAGTCGGTGGTCAGCAGCCTGCAGACCGCGTCGGAGAACCTCTCGACCTCGCGCAGCCGCATCCAGGATGCGGACTTCGCCTCCGAGACGGCCAAGCTGACGCGCGCGCAGATCCTGCAGCAGGCGGGTACGGCAATTCTGGCGCAGGCCAATGCCTCACCGCAGAGCGTGCTGAAGCTGCTGCAGTAAGAGTCACTGGCTAACGGTAAGGAGAACCATGATCGGACTCGCAAGAGTCGCAAGGCAGACGGAGACCGGCGCAAGCCGGTCTCCGTCCTGCTGCGCTCCGCGAGCCCGGAACCGATGGAGGCGCTGCCATG